>JAOARX010000031.1 GCA_025210345.1 Pelagimonas sp.
AGCCCTGGACATACGCCACAGCCTCCCCGACCATAGGGTTCGAGGAGGTGCATTACGGTCTGCACCGACCGCTTCGTGAGGGGTTACGACGCCCCGAGACTGGCCCTTCTTGCCAGTCCTGACCGTAGCCTAGCCCGGATGCCTGAAAATCGAAAGCGCAAACATCACCTTGCGGGCTTGCCGAAGATGTTGATTCCAGTGCTAAATTTTCGGAGGTGGTGGAGAAGAATGGTGCCGCTGATAGGACTCGAACCTACGACCCCATCATTACGAATGACGTGCTCTACCAGCTGAGCTACAGCGGCATCCTTCTCTTTCCGCGGCCCTACTATGGCCCTACTAGTTACTGCGTGCCTTCTCTAACTCATTGGCATCAAACGTCAATCGCGAGCGGACCCGCTACTTACGAATGACGTGCTCTACCAGCTGAGCTACAGCGGCGCCTTGATCCGTCGGGCGGATCTACTGGTGGGCGGGCTCATACCACTGAGACCGCCCACGGAAAAGATTATTTTGCCGCTTCTGAACGATTTTCTTCCGCGTCGATGATTTCTGCTTCTATGATTTCATCGGCAACAGGGGTATCCGTGCCTTCAGTTGGAGTGTCTGGGTTCACGTCCACAACTTCGGGCAGAGAGTCGTCAGATTTGTCCTCGATTGCTCCGACGATCAGCGGCAGCATATCGGCACCTGCAGGCAGGACCACTTCGGCCTGTGGCGGGGTTGTCCAGCTTAGCGTATCAAAGGCCGAACAGTTGGTGCAGATCGGCGCCCATTCCGCATGGATCGTGTTGCACTTGTCGCACACCCACTGCGGGCCGCGTGGTGCGGTCAGGGCTTTGGCCAACCAGCCGCGTACCACTGCGTCCGAAGCCCCTTCGCCCTTTTCGATCGCGGCCATAACGGCGAGCACGCGTGCGTCTGCATCGGTCTCGGCCAAATCGCCCAGCGACCGACGCGCTTCGGGGAAGTCTTCGGCCGCAAGGTTGAGTTCGGCCTTCAGCAACTTGGTTTCACGGTGATCGGGCTGAATACGGGTCAGCTGGACGAACCGCTTGAGCCGGGCATCGGGGGTTTCGTCAGGCTCGATCGCGGCAAAGGCAGCGGCCAGATCCGGATGCGGATGCACTTCCCAGGCCTTTTTGACGATGCGCACGGCATTGCGTTTCTTGCCTTTTTCAATCAGCCCCTTCGCAGCCATGGCCGCCGCAGGGATCAGATCGGGGGATGCGCGGTTGGCTTCGATGGCGGCGTCAATGGCCTGGGCGCGCTCGGCGTCATCCACAACATCCGATGCCTGTGACAGGGCCAGAACCGCATCGCGGCGACGGTAAACATCGCGTGGCAGCGACCCGTGTTTCAGCTTGGCCGACAAGGTCTTGCGTGCGCCCTGCCAATCCTTCTTTTCCGCCTGAAGCTGCAACAGCGTGTCCTGCACTTCGCCATGTTTCGGCTTGATCGCAAAGGCGCGTTCGGCCAGCTGCAACGCCGTGTCGGTCTGACCAGCAGCCAGCTTTTGCTTCATCAGACCCCGCACGCCGACAAAGCGGGTGTTTTCGGTTTTCAGCAGCCGTTTATAGACCTCTTCGGCCTTTTTGTCGTCGCCAACCATCTCTGCCGCCTGGGCGGTAATCAGGTCGGTCAGCTCGGGCTTGCCCAGGTATTTCTGCGCCTTGGTGGCTTTGGCGATGGCCAGACGCCCTTCGCCAGATGCCAGCGCCATCATGCCCTGCGACATGGCCTCAAAGCCCTTGCGTTCGCGGTTGCGGTCGAAATAGCGCGACAGGGCGGTTTCATCGCCATTGATGAACTTCAGCAAGGCAATGGTAAGCGCGAACAGTTTGAGGAACAGCCAGACAGCCGCGATCAAAACAACCGATCCGATGAACAGCATCAGCGGAGTCAGCGTATATTCCACCCCGTTCAGTGTGACGACGGCCTGCGCCAAACCCGAGTCGTGGTTTTCGATTAGGAACCCGAGGCCAAGCGCCAAAGCAGCAACCAGTGCGACGAACACGACAATCTTGATTAGTGACCAAAGCATTATTCGTGACCCTTATTTGCTATTCAATTCCTGTGCCAAGGCGCTGGCACCTGCCAGAGCGTCTCGGCGCAGTTCTGCGTTGGCGATCCATCCCTGCATGACGGCTTTGACCGGATCGGGCAGGGCGTTGATTTCGCTGAGCGCGGTTTCAAGATCGGCGGATTTGACGGCGGCCTCGACGCGGGACAGCACCGCATCGGCGTCGTCACCTTCACGCGGTGTGACCGACCGGGCGCCAAGCGAATCCTGTAGGAAGGCGCCGAACCCCTTCTTGGGTGCCTCTTCCCCTTCGGGCGCGGGCAGATTGCGTGCTTCTTTCAGGGCAGCCCGTGCGACGGGCGGGAAATCTGCCACAAGCGTCGTCAAGCCCGGCACGCCGTCAGTGGCGGCGGCTGCTACCGCTTGGGGAACGTCGACGCCATTGCCCATCAGCACCGCCAGCGCACCGTCATAGGGTTGGCCCGCTTGCAGTTTGGTGGTCAGCTCCGACAGGGCGGCGCGGCTTGCGGCCAGTTCTGCCTTGGCTTCGGCGCTGGCCTCTGTGGCTTGGGCTGCGGCAAGAATGTCTTTCATGTCTTGCTGCTGCGCGGCCACATCCGCTTTTTGTGCCGTGATGGCATTGCGCAGCTCTTCCAGTTCGCGTTCATAGGCGGCGATGGCTTCGGGCGATACGGATTGTGCGAGCGGCTGCTTTTCCAATTCGTTCAGACGGGTTTCCAAACCGGCCAACTGGTCCCCCGCCCCGTCCAAGGCGGCTTGGAGACCTGCAACCTGATCGGTCAAAGCGGCGAGGGTCGAGGGGAGGCTTTCCAGCGACGCAAGCGTTTGTGCCTGCTGGTCCGCCTGGCCGCGCAGGGCATCCAGCGTCTGGGCCTGAGAGGTCAGCGTTTCCTGCTGTTGCGTGATGAGCGGATCGGTTGCAGCGGATCCCAGATCAACAAACTGTGCGGCACCAAAACCCAGACCGGCCGCAATCACGCCGCCCAGTAGGCTGGGGACAAAGCCGCCTTTGCGCGCGGGCTCAGAGCCGCCGGAGGGCATCGGCGCGGGTGGGGTGCTCGGTTCCAAATCGGGCTTGGTGGTTGCTTCGGTGACGTCTTCGATCACAAGCCCGGCACTGGCCTCTTCTTCGACCAATTCATCAAAGGCATTGCGTTCCTGTGAAGAGGAGTCATTTTCGGCAGCATCGGCAGCATCGGCAGCATCGGCAGCGGATTCTTCGGTTTCCGCTGTTGCGGCGTCCTGATCGGTTTCCTTGGCTGCGGGTTCCGGGGATTCCGGTGTCTCGGTCACGGCTTGCTCATCCGCGGCGGCATCAGGCGCGGCGGTATCAGGGGTATCCGTTGCCTCCACTTCGGTTACGTCCGGGGATGTCGTGTTCAGATCGTTTTCAACCTCTGCGGATTTGGCTTTGCCCGCATGTGTCGGTTTGCGTTTTTTCGAGCGTGCCACGTCTTGCCACCCTTTCCTACAATCACCGGACTTGCGCCCGTCTTAATCTGTATAGCGTTCCGCGCCTTTGACCAGATCCACCACCAAGGGCAAAAACAAGTCCCGATCCGGGCGCGGTGCAATTCTCAGTTCTGTTATATGAAGCGCGCGGGCCTGCTTGGCTACTGCTTCACTCAAAGCCGCGACAAGAAGCGGCGCTTTTACCGGGTGTTGCGCGAAAATCCGCGCGGTTCGAGGGGAATAAATGGGCGCAATGATCGGATCTGATCCCATCAGCGCCTGCGCCGCTCGATCTGAGAAGGGAACTTGGGGTTGATGGTAAAGCACATGAGCGCCTGTTGCGAATCCCTTTTGTCTGAGACGATTGGCAAGATCACCCCGGCTGTGTTCGCCGTGCAAATGCACCAAGGGCTGATTGGGCGCGATCGCCGTGATCAACGCAATCAGGTCTTGCGCGTTTCCATCGGCGCATATCAGATCCAACCCCATGGCGTTTGCGGTTTCCGCGGTGGTCGCACCCACTGCAAACCCCTTGCGCCCCGGCGGGCCACCCAGCGCCTGATAGGCGCGAACGCCATTGGCCGAGGTGAAGACAAGCAACGCGTCATCCGGGATCGCAGGCAGGGCCGCGACATATTCGATGCCAATCAAGGGCGAGACAATCAGATCGAACCGGGCACCCATCTGACGCAGCGCCTGCGCCGTGTCCAACGACGCGCGTTCCGGGCGGGTCAACAGCAAGATCGGGTGCGATTTGGCCAAGATCACGGCTTTCGGGTTGCGGGGCGCATTGTGGGGCGCGTTGCCCGGTGGTATCGCTTGGCGACAGGCAACGCAACGGGAACACCTATGACAGACGCGCCCCTAATTCTGGGATTGGAAAGCAGCTGTGATGATACGGCCGCGGCGCTGTTGCACGGTCGCGAGATCCTGGCATCCACCGTCATGGGGCAAAACGCGCTCCACCGGGACTTTGGTGGCGTCGTCCCCGAGATCGCCGCCCGCGCCCATGCCGAGCGTCTGGACGTCTGTGTCCAAGAGGTGTTGAACCAGGCCGATGTATCGCTAGCGGATCTGGATGCCATCGCCGTGACATCGGGGCCCGGTTTGATCGGAGGCGTCTTGTCAGGCGTGATGATGGCCAAGGGGCTATCACTGGCGCTTGGGAAACCGCTTGTCGGGGTGAACCATCTGGCGGGTCATGCCCTGACCCCGCGGCTGACCGATGATCTGCCCTATCCCTATCTCATACTCTTGGTGTCGGGGGGGCATTGCCAGTTCCTGATCGTGCGTGGCCCACAGGATTTCACCCGACTTGGGGGGACAATCGACGACGCACCGGGTGAGGCCTTTGACAAGACGGCGCGTCTGCTGGGGTTGCCGCAACCGGGGGGGCCGTCGGTTCAGTCCGAGGCAGCGACCGGAGACGAAAGACGCTTTCGCTTTCCCCGACCTTTGCTGGATCGCCCGGGTTGTGACATGTCCTTTTCGGGTTTGAAAACGGCCCTGATGCGGCAACGCGATGCTCTGATTGCCGAACAGGGGGGGCTGACACCACAGGATCGCTCAGATTTATGCGCCGGATTTCAGGCAGCTGT
This sequence comes from Pelagimonas sp., assembly GCA_025210345.1. Lineage (GTDB taxonomy): Bacteria > Pseudomonadota > Alphaproteobacteria > Rhodobacterales > Rhodobacteraceae > JAOARQ01. The sequence goes on from JAOARX010000031.1 coordinate 5,095, forward strand.
GCGGGATGTCCTGACGGAAAAAACGCGGCGCGCGGTGGCCCTTTATCTCGACGAGAACCCGCAAACCCCCGCCATTGCGATTGCCGGGGGCGTGGCTGCGAACACCGCGATCCGCGGCGCGCTGACCGCTTTGTGCGCGCAAACGGGTCTGCGCTTTGTCGCGCCGCCATTGGCCTTGTGCACCGATAACGCCGCGATGATCGCCTATGCGGGATCCGAGCTTTTCGCGGCCGGTGTGCGCCACGACATGAGCCTGTCGGCCCGCCCGCGTTGGCCGCTGGATCAAAAGGCGGCACCGCTGGTCGGATCCGGCAAGAAAGGGGCCAAGGCATGAGGGTTGCGGTTCTGGGGGGCGGTGCCTTTGGTTCGGCTTTGGCAGTGGCCCTGGCCCAGACCGGGCCGGTGACCCTTTGGGCGCGCAATGTGGATACCTTGCTGGAAACCCGCGAAAGCCCCCGATTGCCAGGCATCCGATTGCCGGACACCGTGGACATCACCGCAGACCTTGACCAGGGCTGTGCGGCGGATGCGATCTTGTTCTCAACACCGATGCAAAGCCTGCACGGGTTGCTCAAGGGCATACACACGGACCTGACGGGCAAACATCTGGTGGCCTGTTGCAAGGGGATCGACCTGAAAGCCCTCGAAGGGCCCGCGACGCTGATGGCGCATTATCGCCCCGAAGCGACCCCGGCGATTTTGACCGGACCCAGCTTTGCCGCCGATATTGCGCGTGGCCTGCCGACCGCATTGACACTGGCCTGCACGGATCAAGAGGCAGGCGCGCGCCTGCAACATCGCCTGTCGACGCCAACGCTTCGGCTGTATCGCAGCAAGGACGTGATCGGTGCCGAACTGGGCGGGGCGTTGAAGAACGTGATGGCGATTGCCTGTGGCGCCTGCATGGGGGCGGGGCTGGGTGACAGTGCGCGCGCGGCCCTTATGACCCGTGGCTTTGCCGAAATGACCCGCCTTGCGGTCAGCATGGGGGCGCACTCCGATACGCTTGCCGGCCTGTCCGGGCTTGGGGATCTCACGTTGACGTGCACCTCGGATTTGTCGCGGAACTACCGCTTTGGCTATGCGCTGGGGCAGGGGGCGGCGTTTGACCCAACGGTCACGGTCGAAGGGGCCGCCACCGCCCGCGCCGCCGCCAGAATTGCCCAGGCGCAAAAGCTGCCGATGCCAATCGTCGAAACCGTCGCGCAAATGGCCAAAGGAGACTTGACCGTCCCGCAGGCCATGAGCGACCTTCTTTCCCGACCTCTAAAGGATGAATGAGATGCTGATTGCCCTTATGGCCCGTGACAAACCCGGAGCCCTGCAGACCCGTCTGGACAACCGCGACGCCCACCTGGCCTATATCAAGGATACCGGTGTGGTCGCTCAGGCTGGGCCTTTGCTGGATGACGCGGGCGAGATGTGCGGCTCACTGGTGATTTTGGACGTCGAAGACATGGCCGCCGCACAAGCCTGGGCCGACAATGATCCCTATGCCGCCGCAGGGCTGTTCGAAAGCGTCTCTCTGACCGCGTGGAAGCGCGTGATAGGATGAGATACTGGCTGTTCAAATCCGAGCCCTCAACGTGGTCCTGGGATCAACAGGTCGCCAAGGGTGACGCAGGCGAGGAATGGGACGGCGTGCGCAACTATCAGGCGCGCAACTTCATGCGGGAGATGGCCGAGGGGGACCGCGGGTTTTTCTATCATTCGCAAAAGGAAAAATCCGTCGTGGGCATTGTCGAAGTCATCAACGAGGCCCACCCCGACAGCACTACCGATGATGCGCGCTGGGACTGCGTGGACATCAAGGCGATCGAACCATTGGCAAATCCGGTCACGCTGGAACAGATCAAGGCCAATCCAGACCTTGCCGATATGGCGCTGGTGCGCAGTTCGCGCCTGTCGGTGCAGCCGGTGTCGGAACGCGAATGGCAGATCATCCTCTCGATGGCGGGCACCCGGAATTGACCTTTTGCCATACGCGGGGTTTGATGGTTTTGCGTGAATGGGAGGTTCAGAAATGGGACTGATAACAGTGATCGCGGCCACGGTCGCCGCATGGATATTGGGGGCAATCTGGTACGGAGCCTTGGCCAAACCGTGGATGGCCGCCGCCAAAGTGCCCGTCGGCGAAGATGGCAAACCCGAAGGCGGTCAAAGCCCAATGCTGTTCGTGTTCGGTTTCGTGATGCAGCTTTTGGTGGCCGGGATGATGCGGCATGTTTTTGCCCTGTCAGGGATCGCAAGCCCGGGAATGGGGCTGTTGGCGGGGATTGGCGTTGGGCTGTTCTTCATCACGCCTTGGATCGCGCTGAACAACGCTTATGCCATGCGCCCGCCCAAGCTGACCTTGATCGATGGGGGCTATGCCACGCTGGCCTGTTCGGTCATGGGGCTTGTGCTGACCCTGATCTAATGTCGGTTGCGGGGCGCTTTGATTAGCGCCCCTTTCGGGTCGATAGCAACAGATTGGTTTCTGAGCGGGTGATGCCTTCCATCCGCCGGATTTCGAACAGTGTTGCATCCAGATGTTCCAATGTGTCCGTGCCGATTTCAGCGATCAGATCCCAGCTCCCATTGGTGCTATGGACCGCCATAACCTGCGGCATCGCGGCCAGACGCGACATAATCCGCTCGGTTCCGCGCCCCTCAATCCCAAGCATCATAAGGCCCCTGACCGCCCGCTGGGCGATGGTGCTTTTGGTTTGGACGGTAAAGCCAATGATCTCTCCGCTGTCCTTGAGGCGGGTCAATCGCGCGCGCAATGTTGTCCGGGTGACGCCCAGCTGATCCGCCAATTCCGAAATGGGCGCCCGCGCATCCCGGCTCAGGGCCATGATCAGCTCTCTATCCAGTTCGTCCATTTTGCATTTCCTTTTTGACCCATTGGTTGCCATTTTGAGCATATTGATAGCTTCTCAGGAAAACACAATCCCGGCAAATTGCGGATATGGATACGCGCAAAATCACTCTTCTGGGAATCCCGATGGATTCGGGAAAGACCCGTCAGGGCTGTATCATGGGGCCAGATGCCTATCGTGTTGCGGGGCTTTCCCGCGCGCTGGGCGATTTGGGTTTTGAGGTGGCCGATATGGGCAATGTGGTGCCCGACGCCTGCGATACGCCCGAGCACAGCCATTTGGTTGATCTTCCCAAGTGCATTGGATGGACCCGGGCCATTCAACGCAACGCCCATCAGGCCGCCCAGATGGGCCTGCCCATCTTCATGGGAGGGGATCACGCCCTGTCGATGGGCAGTGTGACCGGAATGGCCCGCGTGGCGCAAGAGCGCGACAAGCCCTTGTTTGTCCTCTGGCTTGATGCGCATTCTGACATTCACACACCACAAAGCACCGATAGCGGCAATCTGCACGGGACACCGGTTGCCTATTTCACCGGCCAGCCGGGATTTGACGCCTTTCCCCGTGTGATCCCTTCGGTCCCCACGCGGAATGTGGGGATGATTGGCCTGAGGTCTGTTGATCCGGCCGAGCATGAGATTCTTAACCAAACTGATGTGTTCCTGGCCGATATGCGCAGCATCGACGAACATGGCATCAAAGCGCCGCTTTTGTCCTTTTTGGACCGGGTGCGGCAGGCGGACGGGATGCTGCATGTCTCTTTGGACGTGGACTTTCTGGACCCGTCTGTTGCACCTGCGGTGGGCACGACGGTCCCCGGAGGCGCCACCGAGCGTGAGGCGCATCTGGTGATGGAGCTTCTTCATGAAAGCGGGCTGGTGTGTTCGCTGGATCTCGTGGAGCTCAACCCGTTCCTTGACGATCGGGGGCGCACCGCAAAGCTGATGGTGGACCTGGCGGCCTCTTTGATGGGGCGGCGCGTGTTTGATCGTCCGACCCGGAGCCATTGATGCGCGCGCCGCAAGCCCCGTCATGGGTGATGATCCACCCGCTTTTTGCCCGGAACCTGGATCAGCGCGCAAGGATTGCGCAAGGCACCACCTTGCGGTCCCTGTCCGCGCCGCCCCCTGAGACCGCCGCTGGATCGTTGCGGAGTACGTTTATCTTTCACGACGTTAGGAGGTTACCATGAGCACCCCGTCACAGCCTTCGGAAAAGGCTCTTGTTCCCTTTGTCTCCGTCGATCACATGATGCAACTGGTGCATCATATCGGCCTGGAAGCCATGATCACAGGCATCGCCAAAGACATCGAAGCCGATTTCAAACGCTGGGAAGCCTTTGACAAAACGCCGCGTGTGCCTGCGCACTCGCCGCATGGTGTGATTGAACTGATGCCCACGTCGGACGGCGAAGCCTATGGGTTCAAATATGTGAACGGCCACCCCAAGAACACCAAAGAGGGACTGCAAACCGTCACGGCTTTTGGTCTTTTGGCCGATGTCTACACCGGCTATCCGACGCTATTGACCGAGATGACCCTGCTGACCGCCTTGCGGACTGCAGCGACCTCGGCCCTGGTGGGATCATATCTGGCCCCCAAAGGCGCGACCACCATGGCGATGATCGGCAACGGCGCGCAGTCTGAGTTTCAGTGCCTCGCGTTCAAGGCCATCTGCGGTGTGACCTCGGTCAGGCTGTATGACACGGATCCGCAGGCGACGGCCAAATGCGCCGAAAACCTTGTGGGTCACGGTCTGAGTGTGGTGTCCTGCAAGACCGCCGAAGAGGCGATCGAAGGCGCGCAGATCATCACGACCTGCACCGCGGACAAACGCAACGCGACGATCCTGACCGACAACATGATCGGGGCCGGTGTCCATATCAACGCCATCGGCGGCGACTGCCCCGGCAAGACCGAATTGCACCGGGATATCCTGTTGCGGTCGGATATTTTCGTGGAATACCCCGAACAAACCCGAATCGAAGGCGAAATTCAGGTTCTGGATGCGGACCATCCGGTGATTGAACTGTGGCAGGTCATGCAGGGGCGCGCATCGGGGCGTGTGAGCGACAAACAGATCACCCTGTTTGATTCAGTGGGCTTTGCCATCGAAGACTTCTCGGCCCTGCGCTATGTAAAATCGGCCATCGAGGGGACCCGCTTTTTCGAGCCCCTCGATATGCTGGCCGATCCGGATGATCCGCGCGATCTGTTCGGCATGCTTGCGCGGGCGGCCCCGGTCACGCGCTGATCAGACCGCCTGCGCCGCCTCAACGGCGCGCTTCCAACCTGCATATCGGGACTGGCGCGTCGCGTCGTTCATGTCGGGGGCGAAGCTGCGCGCCAGCGCCCAGTCCTTTGCAAAGGCCTGTTGGTCAGGATAGATCCCGGCGCGTTGTCCCGCCAACCAGGCCGCGCCCACGGCGGTGGTCTCCAGGATCTCAGGGCGATCAACGCGCGCATCCAAGATGTCGGACAGGAATTGCATCGCCCAGTTGCTGGCGCTCATGCCGCCATCGACACGCAGCGCCGCATCGCGGGACACCCCCCAATCGGCCTGCATCGCCTCAAGCAGATCCCGCGTCTGGTAGCCCACGCTTTCCAGGGCTGCGCGGGCCATTTCGGCCGGGCCTGTGCCGCGTGTCAGGCCGAAAACAGCCCCGCGGCAATGGGGATTCCAATAGGGCGCGCCCAGACCGGTGAAGGCGGGGACCAGGATCACGTTCTGGGCAGGGTCTGCGGCCTGCGCCAAGTCCTGCGTTTCACGTGCATCCGATATGATGCCCAACCCATCGCGCAGCCACTGCACCACCGCCCCGGCAATAAAGATTGAGCCTTCAAGCGCATAAGTCGCTTTGCCATCAAGCTGATAGGCGATGGTGGTCAACAGGCGGTTTTGCGACGCAACGGGGGTGTCGCCCGTGTTCATCAGCGCAAAGCACCCTGTGCCATAGGTCGATTTCATCATGCCCGGCTCAAAACAAGCCTGTCCGATCGTGGCCGCCTGCTGATCACCGGCGACGCCCAGGATCGGGATCTCGGCGCCGAACAGATCGAGTTTGGTGACACCAAAATCCGCGGCGCAATCCAGAACCTCTGGCAACAGCGACATGGGCACGTTCAAGAGATCGCACATTTCCCGCGACCATTGCCCAGATCGGATGTCATACAGCATCGTACGTGCGGCATTTGTCGCATCTGTCACGTGACGTTCACCCCCTGTCAGATGCCAGATCAGCCAGCTGTCGACCGTCCCAAAGGCCAGCTCTCCGCGTTCGGCACGTGTACGCGCGCCTTCGACATTGTCGAGAATCCAGCTGAGTTTTGTTCCGCTGAAGTAAGGATCCAAAAGCAGACCGGTCAGGTGGCTCACACGGGGCTCATGGCCCGCGTCTTTGAGCGCCGCACAGATATCCGACGTCCGTCGGTCCTGCCAGACAATGGCATTGTAGAGGGGCGCGCCCGTAGCACGGTCCCACACCACCGTGGTTTCACGCTGGTTGGTGATACCGATCGCACAAACATCGCCAGCAGCAAGGCCCGCTGTTTTCAGGGCCTGACGGCAGGTCCGAAGGGTGGTGTTCAAGAGGTCGGCGGGATCATGCTCAACCCAGCCCGAATCCGGAAAATACTGTTCAAATTCCTCCTGAGCGACGGCCGAAATCTGTAGATTCTTATCAAAGATTATCGCCCGACTGGATGTCGTCCCCTGGTCGATCGCCAAAACGTGACCCATTCTTTCCTCCCCGATGTTTGCGCCAACACACCTGATTTTTCTCGAAAATTCAAGGGCTACGCGGCCTCTGACGCAGCAATGGCTATCCCATGGTTGGAAAAGAAGTGTTGAATTTGGGCGCTTTTCGCAACATGGTGCAACAATCGACGAGTGTAGTGAAAACTTCATGCATGTGTCGCTGTTTTAATTTTTCTTTTATTTCAATTTGTTGTAGGTTATTGTGCAGGTGCAGAAAATGTTCGAAATAAAATACTCATTTTATCTATCTACGGATGCTGTAAAATGTGATCGAGGGGCGAGAATCGTCACGGATTTCAAGAACTGATTCTCATTTGTATGCGGAGTGATGCGCGTGTGTTTCCACGAGTGATGTTTGGGGCGTCCTCTGTCATGAGGACAAATTAAGTGGTGTTTGATACCGCGCGAAATTAAGGGTTGGGGATACCTTCGATTTTCGAAGGTGTTGACGCGTCGTACTGGATGTGCGGTCGCGTCGACAAGCCATCGAGAGGCATTGAGACTATGATTATTGGGTCGCAAAATATTGAGAACGGGTTAAAGCCCGTATCGCCCGTAAGGAAACGGGCATCACGTGGGATTGTGTTTACCGCGTCTAAACGCGCGACGGACATCCTGTTCAGCTTGGTACTGTTGCCATTTCTAGCCGTCATTTGTGTCGTGCTGCTGCTGCTGAATCCCTTCTATAACAAGGGCAAGCTGTTCTTTATTCAGCGGCGCATGGGGCGGGATTGCAAGCCGTTCAACGCCATTAAATTCCGCAGCATGACCGATGTGCCAAAGGTCAGCCGGTCTGCGAATTGCCCGCTTGAAGTGGATCGTATCACGCCTTTGGGTGGATTCTTGCGCAAGTCTCGCATTGATGAGCTGCCACAGATCTTGAATGTTTTCCGCGGCGACATGAGCCTGATTGGCCCGCGCCCGGACTATTATGACCACGCGATCCAGTTCCTTGAAGAGGTGCGCGGCTATCGTGATCGTCATGCGGTTCGACCGGGTATCAGTGGTCTTGCACAGACCGAACTGGGATACATCGAAGGCGTCGAGGCCACCCGCCGCAAGGTTCTGGCTGATATGTATTATATCAACAACGCCGGTTTCATGCTTGAGGCGTGGATCTTTTGGCGCACGATCGCTGTTGTGGTGCGCCGCGCCGGATCGTGATCACGCGTCAGACTGCGCGGACGCAACGTCAATAGGGGATGGCCGGGCAGTGTTGCTTGGCCATTTTACGTTTTGCTGTTCAGGAACGTGACGTTGCCTGTCGTGATATGCGCAGCCGTTAGGCAGCCGGTGGCATAGGCGCCCGTATCCACCGAAATCCGCCCTTGGGCCACCTGGGGAATGTCGACGATGGTGTGTCCATGGACCACCCATTGGCCATCCGTGCGTGGTTTGCGCCGGAATTTTGGATGTCCCCACGTCATGACATCCTTGGATTGGTCGCGCATGGGCACATCTGGGTCTGCGCCGGCATGGACCACATGCACATTGCCAGAACACCATTGATATGGTCGCTGTTTGAGCCACGCGATCAGGGGCTGACCCATGTTTTCGATCAGCTCATCGCGTACCTCTTCAAGATCGCGGCTTTGCCCCGTGGAAATGCCATAGCTTGCGAGGGTCTGTAGCCCACCGTGCCGCAGCCAGCGATCTCCGGTTGCTTTTGGATCGCGTAGGAAGCTCAACAACATTTCTTCATGGTTTCCGATCAAACAGATCAGGCGGTCAGGGGCATGGGTTGTCAGACGCATCAAACCGCGCAAAACCTGTGCAGAATGTTCGCCGCGATCGACATAGTCCCCGACAAAGATGATCTTGGGCTTTGCGGTAATCAGCTGGATGCGTTCAAGCAAAATGCGCACCACCTCAACCGAGCCATGAATATCACCAATGACAAAAAAATCTTCGTCAGGCAGGACTTCGGCGTTGAAGGGCTCAGAGCCTTCGGCTTTCCTAGGGGGGGGTGGTTTTTTAAACCAACGCATCGTGTATCGGCTCCACCATCAAACCAGATTAATTTCTAATGTAGATAGTGGTGGGCTGGCGGGCGTGGCAAGAGGGAGCCGCCCGCCAATTAAATCACATTGCAGATCTTTCGGCTGCACGCAGCAGCGACGGGAAGGCCTGTTGCAGCGCACGGCTCCATTTGGTGATGGGCTGCTCTTCGACAAAAACCACGTCGTTCGGGCGCATTTCGAACTTGGTCGCCAGCACCACGTCCGCCGCATTGCGCGCGTCCAGATGGTAGGCCGTGACAGCACCGCTTACCGAATCCGTTTCCCGCAGAACGTAGATTTCCGAAGGATCACCTGTGGTGGTGTCGAACCCACCCTGCCCATAGAGAACATCGGCCAGGTTGGACTGACGATCATAGGGCAGCGGTACGCGCGATTGGTCGTTTACTTCGCCGGTCAGATACACAAAGTCACGGTCTTCGGATCCAAGTTTCTGGCGAAGCTCGAAAATGCGGCGCTGTTCGTCCAAGGCGCTGCGGCGGATGCCGATCTCGGTTGAAAGGGCCTGAAGTGCACTTGACCGGGTCGAGCTGCGCAGGGCGATGACGTCAAGTTGCGCTTTGTAATAGGTCAATGCACGATCAAGATCATAGCTGGTGTCGACGAATACGGCGTCACCATTTTGCAAAATGCGATTTTGCAGGTCAGCACGGGCGCGGAACATCTTGACCGGGATCTGATACAGGGTGCCCTCGCGGAAAATGCGGATCGACGCAAAGTCTTCGTCGCGCAATGTCAGACCACCAGCAGCCGTCAGCGCATCGCTTAATGTCAGTCGGTTCAGGGTGATCGGAACGAGGGTCTCGCTCTTGACTGCGCCACCGATGGCAACGCGCTGCGAGTTGAACTCGGCCACTTCAAGGCTGAAGGTCGGGTCCAACTGGTTGCGCACCAAGGCCTGGAATACCACATCTTCGGCTTCTTGCAGGGTCAGACCAGCAACCGAGATTGCTTCGATGTTTGGAATGGCAATCGTGCCGCCATCGCGCACGGTATAGCCTTGGCGCTGGTTTTGAGAGGCAAGCAGCCCGGACAGTTGTTCAACCGTGGACGAGGGGCTTTTGGTGGCTAGCAGCAGAACATCCCCGACTCCGATGCGATACGGTGTGGGCGGGGTTTCCGGAAGCGGGCGGAATTCCAGCTCTTCACGGTTCTCAGACGGCAAAAACGGCTGTGCAGGCAAAGCTCCGGCACCCGGAGTGCTCGAGGCGTTGCTTGCCGCAGCATAAAACACCGCGGGCAGCGATTTGGGCGTGTAAGCCGTAGAGTTTGCGGATGCCACGGTCTGCGCGTTCATCTCGACCACCGATACCGGCATTTCGCCTGTACGATCTTTGATCGAGGGGCTGTTATAGCTGACTCCGCAGCCAGAAACGCCAGCGACGAGACAAGAAAAGGCGATACCTTTCAGGATATTCAAAGCAAGTCCCTCAAGTTGATTGCCACAGGGGCAATGCAATGATTTTCGCGCCGGGGTTGATGCCTGCGCAGTTTTCAAAAGTGTTTACACAAATGCCCCCGTGTGGACGAGGTCTCAAAAACCAAGTGCCCTAGCTTTCGCAAGGACTATGTATTTTCGCAACAGTTTATTTCTGAATGTTGTAGTAGTCCTTGTACCAGTCTACGAAATCTTGGACCCCTTCGCGAATGTCGGTTTCCGGCCGATACCCCGTCAGGCTTGCCAAAAGAGAGGCTTCGGCCCAGGTGGCGGGCACATCCCCGGCTTGCATGTCCATGTAGTTCCGCTCGGTTTTTATGCCCAGCGCCTCTTCGATGGCCTCAACAAAGTCCAACAAGCGTACGGAATTTGAGTTGCCGATATTCACCACGCGGTGGGGCGCAACCGGCGAAAGACTATCGCCTTCGGGCACTTTGCCGTCTTCGGGCCGCTGTGGCACCGCTTCGAACATCAGCAAACGGATGGCACGCACCAGGTCATCAATGTAGGTGAAATCGCGGAACATGTCGCCGTGGTTGTAAACATCGATTGGCTTGCCCTCTAGCGTCGCTTTGACGAATTTGAACAGCGCCATGTCTGGGCGCCCCCAAGGACCATATACGGTGAAAAAGCGGAACATCGTGGTCGGCAGATCATAGAGATGGGCGTAAGAGTGGCCCATGGCCTCTGTCGCCTTTTTGGTGGCGGCGTAGATTGTCATGGGCGTATCCGCCTTGTCGGTCTCGCGAAAGGGCATTTCGGTATTGGCCCCATAGACCGATGAGGTCGAAGCCATCATCAGGTGGTCCACCTTATGGCGGCGCGCGGCTTCCATAATGTTGAAGGTGCCCATGACATTGGCATCGACATAGGCGCGCGGGTTTTCAAGGCTATAGCGCACCCCGGCCTGCGCGGCGAGGTGAACAATCACATCGGGTTCAAACCCGTCGATCGCACGATCCACGGCATCACGATCTTCCAGCATGGCTTCGACCGCGCCAAACCCCGGTGATTGGCTGAGCATGGCGTGGCGGCGCTGTTTCAATGTGACGTCGTAGTAATCCGTCATCCCATCAAGGCCGAAAACTGTGTGACCTTCGGACAGCAACAGCTTTGACAGGTGATATCCGATAAACCCGGCTGATCCGGTGACAAAAACGCGCGCCATGTGAGTGCCCTCTTCGGTTTGCCCCTGCATACCTGCCGAAGCTCTCCGGGGAAAGGTGCAACGTGCGTGCAGATGCGACCCGATGGTTGGGCTTGGCTGGTTGGGCTTGACCGGGGATTGGCCCTGTGTACAATCCGTGTACAAAGGAGAACCCCATGCCCAATGCAACCGCCCCAGCCACCAAGACCGATTGCCTTGAGGATCTAAAGCGCCGCATCTTGCGCATGGATCTGGCGCCGGGGGTCGAGTTGGACGAAACAAGACTGGCAGCAGAATACCGATTGTCCCGAACGCCATTGCGCGAAGTGTATCAGACGCTTGCGGGCGAAGGGTATCTGCAACTGCAAAAGAACCGTGGCACGCGTGTGATGCCGATGGATCTGACGGTGACGCGCAGCTTTTTCCAGACAGCGCCATTTGTCCTGGCGACCATGGCACGCCTGGCTGCCGAAAACCGGACGCAGTCACAACTGGCCGAGCTGGACGTGTTGCAAGACGGATATGCCGCGTCAATCGATCTGGACGACCCGGCCGAATCCGCCCTGTGGGATCACCGTTTTCATCTGCACATCGGTGAGATGGCGCACAACCCTTACCTGTTGCCCGCGTTGAACCGCCTGCTGATCGACCACACCCGCCTGTCACAGGCCTTTTTCAAGGTTAAGAAAAAGAAAGACAAAAAGCAGGTGCGCAAGACCATCCAACAGCACACCGCCATCGCCGAGGCCATTGCCTTGGGCAATGCAGAGCGCGCTGCAAACCAAAGCCTGCACCACTGGGAAACCTCGCGGTTGCAGATGGAACGGTTTGTGCATCCCGATCCGCTGCCGTTGGAGGTTGCGGTGCAGGCCCCCGTTTAATCGCGCGCCAGATCGTTCAAAATCGGGCAATCGGGGCGCGCATCCCCTGCGCAGCTTTGCACAAGCGTCTGTAGCGTGTCGCGCATGGATTGCAGTTGCGCGATCTTGTCGTCGATCTGTGCGAGATGCTCTTGTGTGATGCGTTTCACATCCGCGCTTGCGCGGGACTTGTTTTCATACAAAGCCATCAGCACGCGACAGTCTTCGATGGTAAAGCCCAAGGCCCGCGCCCGCGCCAGAAACGCCAGTTTGTGCAGCTCGATCTCGCCAAAATTGCGATAGCCATTGTCGCTGCGTGGGGGCGTGATCAGACCGATCTCTTCGTAATAGCGGATGGTCTTGACCGGCAGCCCGGCCTTTTGAGACACCTGTCCGATGTTCATGGGCGCCCCCCGTAAGTGCGCAGCCTGAGCGCGTTGCTTAGAACAAAGACCGACGACAAGGCCATGGCCCCGGCCGCCAACATGGGGGACAGCATCATCCCCGTCAGCGGATACAGGACGCCCGCCGCCACTGGAATCAACGCGATGTTATAGCCAAAGGCCCAAAACAGGTTTTGCCGGATATTGCGCATCACGGCGGTGCTAAGGCCAACGGCCACGGGCACCCCGCTGACCTGCCCTGAGGCCAGCACAACATCCCCAGCCTCGATCGCGACATCGGTGCCCGTTCCAATCGCCAGACCCACGTCCGCTTCGGCCAGCGCCGGGGCATCGTTGATGCCGTCGCCGCAGAACGCCACGGGGCCGTGGGTGTCGCGCAGGGCGCGCACAAGGGTCATCTTGTCTTCCGGCAGGATTTCGGCGTGAACAATGTCAATGCCCAGCGTTTGAGCGATGCTTTGTGCGGCAACGGTGTTGTCGCCGGTCAGCATCGCGACCTTCAGGCCCTGTTGGTGCAGCGCGGCAATGGTGCTGGCCGCGTCCGGTTTGAGCGGGTCGGCGATGGCCAAGGCTCCGGCGCATGTCCCGTCAATGGCGATGTAGACCGGGGTATGTCCCTTGGCTGTCCACATGGCAACGGCATCGTCGACCGCATCGGTTGAGACTGATTTCTGGGCAAGCAAGCGCTTGGCCCCAACCAGAACCTCTTGTCCGTTGATCTGCGCGATCAGGCCGAAACCGACCATGTCTTGGATCTCGGTCGCGACCGGAGCGTCGGGAGACGCGCGCAAAATCGCCGCTGCGATCGGGTGGGACGATCCCGCCTCGGCCTGTGCTGCCAACTGCAATATGGTGTCGCGTGTAAATCCGGGCGCCAGTGCCACCTCCACCAGATCCGGGCGGCCCTGGGTCAGGGTGCCGGTTTTGTCAAAGGCCACCACCTTGATCCCATCCAGCCGTTGCAACGCATCCCCTTTTCGAAACAACACGCCCAGTTCGGCGGCACGCCCGGTGCCCACCATGATCGACACGGGTGTCGCAAGGCCCATGGCGCAGGGGCAGGCGATGATCAAAACCGAAACAGACGCCACCAGGGCAAAGGTCATGCCCGGCCCGAAGATCAGCCAAACGGACAGCGTAAGTGCCGCCAGCACCAGCACAGCGGGCACAAACCAGCGGACCACCTGATCGGCCAGGGCCTGGATTGGCAGTTTCGCCCCCTGTGCCTGTTCGACCATGGCGATGATCCGCGCCAGCATGGTTTCAGCACCAACCGCCTGTGCCCGGATGGTCAGCGGAGACGATCCGTTCAACGTGCCGCCAATCACGCGATCGCCGGGTTCTTTCAAAACGGGGATGGGTTCGCCGGTGATCATGCTTTCATCAATGTGGCTTTGGCCTGTGAGGATTTCGGCATCGACCGGCAGCTGTTCACCGGCTTTGACCAACAGCACATCCCCCTTGGCGATGTCCTCAATCGGGGTTTCCACCGGCGTATCCCCGTCCAGCACAAGAGCGGTCTTCGGGCGCAGGCCAATCAACCGCCGAATCGCGGCGCCGGTTCGCCCCTTGGCACGGGCCTCAAGAAAACGGCCAAGCAATATCAGGGTGACAATCACCGCTGCGGCCTCGAAATACACATCTCGCGCGTTGTCTGGCAGCAGGCCGGGCAGGAAAAGCGCGACGCTGGAATAGGCCCATGCGGCGAAGGTTCCCAGGGCCACCAGCGTGTTCATGTCGGGCGCGCCCTTGAACAACAGCGGCACACCGATGCGATAAAACCGCAGGCCGGGCCCCAGCAGCACTGCGGTGGTCAGCAAAAACTGAACCATCCACCAACCGCTTTGCCCCAACATGCCGTGCAGCCAATGGTGCAGCGGTGGATAGGCATGCCCGCCCATGACCCCCAGAAACACGGGCAGCGTCAATGCACCTGCGATGATCAGATCCTGGCGGAGATGTCGGATCTCTTGCGCGTGCCGCGCGTCTGGATCGCTATCGGCGGTCAATGGGTGTGCCGGATAACCTGCATCGGTGATGACCTGGGCCAGCGTCGGACCATCAATCATCCCCCCCACCACCGTGACCTCGGCGGTGTTGTTGGTCAGGTTCACATGGGCCGAAATAACCGGGTCCAGCGCATGCAACGCGGCCTCGACGCGCCCGGCGCAGGATGCGCAGCTCATGCCTTCGATGGCCAGGGAGATGCGGGCTTCGGCCGCCGGATAGCCGGCGGTTTTCAACGCGGCGTGCAAAGCGTCCAAGGCCACCGGACCCTCGACTGTGGCGACCTTATTAGCAAGGTTTACGCTGGCCTCAGAGACACCTTCGACCGCGGCAAGAGCGCGTTCCGCCCGCCCGGCACAGCCGCCGCAGTTCAGCTTGGTGACTTCGAAACGATAGGTCTGCATGTCTGGCCCCTTGTGGTCTTGGGCACAGATAAGGCCTCCTGTAACTGGAGGGTCAAGGAGGATTGTCAGGAATTGCGCAGGCGGTACCCGGCCATGCGCATGAAGAATGGCTTGGGCCCCGACCCTAGCCCTGCGCGACCCCTGCCTCGGCCTCGATCTGCTTGCGGGATTTCCGCGCACGTTCCGTCGCGGATTTGAGCTGACCACAGGCTGCCATGATGTCATCACCACGCGTCTTGCGAATGGGCGACGCATAGCCCGCCTGATAAATGATATTGGCAAAGGCGCGAATGCGGTTGTTGGACGACCGTTTATAGGGCGATCCGGGCCATTCGTTAAAGGGGATCAGGTTGATCTTGGCCGGGATGTTGTGACGTTTGATATGGTCGATCAGACGGTGCGCATCTTCGTCACTGTCATTCACACCGGCCAGCATCACATATTCAAAGGTGATCCGTTCCGAGTTCGACGCCTTGGGATAGGCGGCAAGGGCCTGCAACAGCTCTTCGATCTTCCAACGCTTGTTGATCGGCACCAGAACATCGCGGGTCTCATCGGTGGTTGCGTGGAAGGAAATTGCCAGGAGACAGCCGATTTCCTGTGCTGTCCGCGCGATTTCCGGCACAACCCCCGAGGTCGACAGGGTGATCCGACGACGCGACAGCGATATCCCCTCGGGATCCATGGCGATTTTCATCGCGTCGCGCACATTGTCGAAATTATAAAGCGGCTCGCCCATGCCCATCAAAACGATATTCGAAAGCAGGCGGGTTTCGTCCTTGGGTTCGCCAGGGACGGGCCATTCCTCAAGATCGTCGCGTGCCATCATGATCTGGCCGACGATTTCGGCAGCGGTCAGGTTGCGCACCAGTTTCTGTGTCCCCGTGTGGCAAAAGGAACAGGTCAGCGTACACCCCACCTGAGACGAGATACACAACGTGCCGCGATCCTCTTCGGGGATGTAAACCACTTCGACTTCGTGACCACCGGCGATCTTGACCAAGTATTTGCGAGTGCCGTCTTCGGACACCAGCTTTTGTACCACTTCGGGCAGCTCGATCACAAAGTTCTCCGCCAGCAGCGCGCGGTAATCCTTGGCCAGATTGGTCATATCCGCGAAATCACGCACACCCCAGTGATAGATCCACTGCCAGACCTGGTTCACGCGCATCTTGGCCTGCTTTTCCTTGGTCCCGGCCGCCAGCAGCGCGTCTTTCATCTGGGCGCGGGTCAGCCCCACAAGGTTCTGCTTTCCCTCCGGCAGTTTGCGGGGGATGGTCATCACGTCCTGTGTGATCGGGCTGGTCGGTTCCATGGCGCGCCTGTTCCTGAAAACAAGCCCTGCACATAGCGGCCAGTTTGGATTCGTTCAAGTCTTGTGGCCGCAACAACGAAAAACCGGGCCGTTTGACGGGCCCGGTCCGGTCAGTCGCGCGGTGATCAGATCAATTGCAGCGCTTTTCCGCATCATCCACGGCGGCGGTAAAACCCAAGAGCGAAAAGGTGTCTTTGGTCCGGGTGCCACGGGTGGACACGGCGGTCAGAACCGCATTTGCGCCACGCTTCATCGCGGTTACGATCTTGGCGTCATCCTGGGGGGTCGCGGGCCAGGCCCACTCACCTTCGGTGTACAGCTCATATTCGTTGCCGCTGATGTCGACCGTGACGGTCGAGCCATTGGCAAAGGGATAACCGCCGGTAAAGGCCAGTTGACCGTTCACACCCGCCTGCGGGCGGTAAAACACCATCAAAAGAATCTCACCACGGGTGACGGCGACAACGCGTCCGTCCTTGGTGTTGACGCTTTCCTTATAGGTGGTGACAGCCCAGCATTCGCGCGGGTTGTCGCCCTCGAACACCGACCAATCGGTCATGGCGTTCACGCGGTTCGTGCTTGATTCCTGCGCGGTCGCCACTTGGGCGCTCATCGCCAAACCCGCCACCAAAGCGACCTTTGTCGCCATACGCCCCAGACCTGAAATCATTTCTGCTGCCTCCAGCCTATCTGCCTTTTCGCGGTGTCCATCCTGTTTCGGTTGGTTTTATCCGCACCGAGCTTTCCCTCTCGACGGCGGCAGCATAGACTGAAACAACACTGGCGTGAAAGCCCCGTTGGCAGATTATCGCTTAAATATGAGGTCGAAATGAGCAATGCCCCCGCTTTGATGGTTGAAATTCTGCGTGGAGCGCTGATCGAAAGCCAACATTTCGGCCATGCGGTGATCTGCGATGGCTCGGGGCAGATCGTTCAGGCCTGGGGGGATCCGCAGGCGATGGTCTATCCGCGCAGCTCCTCCAAGATGATTCAGGCGCTGCCCCTGGTGGCCTCGGGCGCGGCGGATGCCTTTGGGTTGGATGCGCCCCGGCTGGCCCTGGCCTGTGCGTCGCATCAGGGCGCGCCGTTGCATGTGAGCGCGGTGACTGCCTGGTTGGCGGAGCTTGGGCTGGGGGACCATGATCTGTGTTGCGGCCCGCAGGTCTCGCGCGACAAAGAACTGAAACTGCAGATGATCCGCGCCGGAGACAGCCCGTGCAGGGTGCATAATAACTGTTCCGGCAAGCACGCCGGTTTTCTGACCCTGGGCAAGCACTTGGGCGGTGGGCCGAACTATGTTGACCCAACCCATCCGGTGCAAAAAGCGGCGCTTGAGATCTTTGACGAGGTCACCCAGGAAACCAGCCCGTGTTTCGGGATTGATGGGTGCTCTGCGCCGAACCCGGCAGCGACAATGCACGGGATGGCGCGGGCCATGGCCTTTTTCGCAACGGCGCATCAACGTGATGACGTGCTGTCAAAATCCGCGGCGCGTTTGGCGCAGGCCATGTATTCGCACCCCGAAATGATTGCCGGGGAAACGCGGGCCTGCACCCATCTGATGCGCGCCGCGAATGAGCCCCTTGCCCTGAAAACCGGGGCCGAAGGGTATTTTGTCGCGATTTTGCCCAATCGTGGCATCGGCATATCGCTCAAGATCGCTGATGGCGCGACCCGCGCGTCGGATTGTGCGATTGCAGCCTTGCTGGTGCGTCTTGGCGTCGTCGACGCGGCAAATCCCGAGGTCGCGCGGTTCCTGAACCCGGACATCAAGAACTGGGATGGTCTTGTGACCGGCGAAATCCGCCCGGCGCCGGGATTGGTGGCTTAACCGGCGAAATCGCCTTTTGCATAGCCTTGCAAATACAGCAGGGCCGTCAGGTCACCGTGGTTCACGCGCAATTGCGCCTGTTCCTGCACGCTGGGCTTGGCATGAAGCGCAACACCAAAGCCCGCACGGCCCAGCATACCAAGGTCGTTCGCGCCATCCCCCACGGCGATCACATCCTCTTCAGAAATGCCGAGGCGTTCGGTAATCTGTTCCAAAGCATCGACTTTGGCCTGGCGCCCAAGAATGGGCAGTCCGACCTCGCCGGTCAGTTCACCCTCTTTGATGATCAAGGTATTGGCGCGGTTCTCGTCGAACCCCAACAGGGCAGAGACGCGGGCGGTAAAAGCCGTGAAACCACCTGAAACCAGGGCGCAATATCCGCCATTGGCATGCATGGTATCCAGCAGCGCCTTTCCACCGGGCATAAGCGTGATCCGGGTTTCCATCACCCGGTCGATAACCGTTTCGGGCAGGCCCTTAAGCAGCGCAACACGTTCCTTGAGCGCGCCGTCAAAATCCAGCTCGCCATTCATCGCGCGTGCGGTGATGTCTTTGACGTGGGCGCCAACCCCGGCTTCTTCTGCCAGTTCGTCAATGCATTCCTGCTGGATCATGGTGCTGTCCATATCGGCCAGCAGCATCTTTTTGCGGCGGCCTTGGGCGGGAAGCAGGTTCAGGTCCGCCTGATCGGCAACCGCCGCACGGAGGTCTTCGATATTCGAGGGCGCGCGTTCCAGCGTGAATTCGGCCGCTTCGTCTGGAGACAGCCAGCTGGCATCCCCCCCGCCGCAGGCGTTGCGCAGGCTGTCCACCAGCGCAGGGTCCAGTTTTCCGGGTTTGGCAATGAGCGAAGCGATCAACATGTCGGGCCCTTTTATCAGCGTTGTGGGGCTTTTGGCATGGGGCGCACGGTTTGGCTAGGGCTTGTCCCGGCGGACAGGGCGGGATCAGGCGCGGCCTTGAAAAACACCGCGCAGCCGTGCCACGCAGTTTATTGATCTTAAAAGAGAAATCTCAAATGACGGATACAGGTACCATATTGTCGTGTTTCGGGGTTGTTCCAACGCGTCCCATGGCGCAGTTTTAAGATCAGTTACCTAGGAGGACACACGAGATGCGGACGCGCGCGGCAGTGGCTCTGGAGGCAGGCAAGCCTTTGGAAGTTATGGAAGTTAACCTCGAAGGGCCAAAGGCCGGTGAGGTGCTGGTGGAAATCAAGGCAACCGGGATTTGTCACACCGATGAATTCACGCTTTCAGGCGCGGACCCCGAAGGTCTGTTCCCCGCGATCCTGGGCCACGAAGGGGCCGGGGTTGTTCTAGAAGTGGGCGAAGGCGTGACCAGCCTGAAACCGGGCGACCACGTGATCCCGCTTTACACGCCGGAATGTCGCCAATGTGAATACTGTCTGTCGGGCAAAACCAACCTGTGTCAGGCAATCCGTGTCACGCAGGGGCAGGGGCTCATGCCCGATGGCACCAGCCGGTTCAGCATGCTCGATGGCACGCCGATCCTGCATTATATGGGCTGTTCGACCTTTGCGAACCACACGGTTCTGCCTGAAATTGCTCTGGCCAAGATCCGCCCCGATGCCCCCTTTGACAAGGTTTGCTATATCGGCTGCGGTGTCACCACGGGGATCGGTGCGGTGATCAACACCGCCAAGGTTGAAATCGGCGCGCGCGCGGTTGTCTTTGGTCTGGGTGGCATCGGCCTGAACGTGATCCAGGGCCTGCGCATGGCGGGTGCGGATCAGATCGTAGGCGTCGATTTGAACAATGACAAAAAGGACATGGCCGAGCGGTTCGGCATGACCGATTTCGTCAACCCCGGCGATGTCGAGGGCGATCTGGTGGCGCATCTGGTCGAACTGACCAAGGGCGGTGCGGACTATTCCTTTGATGCGACGGGCAATGTTGGCGTGATGCGCACGGCGCTGGAATGCGCGCACAAAGGCTGGGGTGAGAGCATCATCATCGGGGTTGCACCGGCTGGCGCCGAGATCTCGACCCGCCCGTTCCAGCTGGTCACGGGCCGTGTCTGGAAAGGCACAGCCTTTGGCGGCGCCAAGGGCCGCACAGACGTGCCGCGCATCGTTGATTGGTACATGGACGGCAAGATCGAGATCGACCCGATGATCACCCACACGTTGACGCTGGATGAGATCAACAAAGGGTTTGACCTGATGCACTCGGGTGAATCGATCCGCTCGGTTGTGGTGTTCTAAATCACCGCGTCCACGACCTGACACAAAGGGGCAATCCGTTGGGGTTGCCCCTGTTCATTTCGATGCACCGCCCGCGATCACGAACAGGTGACGGGCGCAATCCATGCGCATCTTATGCGCCAGCACGCATCTCAGACCCGAGTTCAAGCCACCCCCTGACCAGCTTCGTCAAGTATGTGATCAATGATGCGATGCACCAGATCGAGATCAGCAAACAAGAGATGGATCTGCTGGGCGATGCTGTCCTGAACCGGACCCGAAAGGCTGGCAAGGGCCAGCAGGCCCTCTTTGCGATCCCAGCTGAGGTAAAGCGTAACCCCGTCCTGTTCGATGTCTCCTGCCTCTTCTGCAAGGTCGCGCAGGGGGCTGTCTTCTTCCAGGTCCAGCGCGCGGTCCGAAGGCAGGGCAATGCGCACACCAACCCCTTTGAATACGGTCTCGGATTCTGTCGTGCCCTCATGGTCCGTTTCGCGGGTCTGCAGGTGGAGTTCCACCACATCATACGGGATGCCGCGATATGACCCGGCCAGGTGGTCTTCGAAACTGGCGACGTCGTGGCGCGGCACCAAGTTGTTATATTGAAGAGACTTGGTGGGGAAATTGGCCTTGGCCGCGCGGTCATAGGTCAGATTTGGCACGAAGTCACAGATGACGGGCATGACCTGCCCGGCCAACTTGGCCTCCAGGCTCCCGGTCAGCCACAGCCGCCCGACATAGGCGCACAGGCCCGAGAGCGCGACAACAAAGACGATGATCAAAAAGGCACCGGTGGAATCCGCGCCACTGGTTAAAACATAGCCGCTGATGCCGATTGCCACGGCGGCAAAAAAGGCCACGATCAGCCAGCCAAGCAGGTTGAGGCGCTTGCGCTTGGCCTCCATACTCGACAGCAACGGGGTGATACGGGTCTCGAAAACCGGGGCAAAACCGGTCTCGATCCTTAGGGTTTCGGGGTATGTCATAAGATGTGCCTGCTGAAAATGAGGTGATACAATCCCGAACAGCATAGGATGCGATCGCGCAGGACGCAGGGCGGGTTTTCCTGACCCGATGGCTGATCCCTTTGGCGGGTCGCCTTGGGGCCTTAGCCGGTTTGCACCATGGTGATGACAGCGCTGATGGTCACGATGCTGACTGCGGTCGAAATCAGGATCGCCGCTGAAACCCGTTGCGGCGCGATGCCATAGTGCTGCGCGAGAATATAGACGTTTCCGGCCACGGGCAGGGCGGCGGCTGAGATCGCGACCGAGGCGCGGAAGGCATCAACAGGGAAGATAAAATAGACAGCCACACCCACAAACAGGGGGTGCAGGATCAGCTTGGCAAAGCTGAGCCAGACCGCAATGCTGATCCGTTCGGCGGATTTCGCGGCCAGTGACGCGCCGATTGCGAAAAGCGCCCCGGGGGTGGCGGCAGCCCCGAGAATGCGCAGAAATTCGTCGATCACGGTGGGAAGCGCAAGCCCGGACGCGGAAAATCCCAGCCCCAAGCCGATGGACACGATCATCGGGTTTTTCAACAGCCCGAATGCCACGGTGCCGAATACTGCCCCCCGGCCTTTGCGATTGCGCGATCCGGTCACGAGGATCGTCAAGAGTGAGGAAAACACAACGAGATCAATGGCGAGGACCAAAATGATCGGGCCGATGGCCTCTTGTCCAAGCAGCAGCGCCAGCATCGGCACGCCCAAAAAACCGGTGTTGCCGATGGCGGCGCATTGGGCCTCGACCGAGGCGGTGGGAATATCCATCCCCCGCACAAAGGCCGCGCCCATTGCGACACCATATACAAAGGCCGTGCCCCACAGATAGCCCGCAGTCAGATGCGGATCAAAGATCTCGGCGAAACTGAGGCTGGCGGAAAAGCGCAAGAGCATGGCCGACAGGGCAAAGTAGAACACGAATTTGGTCAGATGTGCCGTAGCCTCTTCTGAGAAAAAGCGGGTGCGCGCAGCGCCATAACCCAGCCCGATCAGCCCGAAAAAGGGCAAAGTTTTGAAGAGAATGTCCAGCATCTCCAACTGATTAACACGGTGGTGGCGCAGGTCAATCACGGGGCAGGGCCGAAATGGCGGGAAACCGGGAAATCAACGGGATCGTTTCCGAACTGGGGCGGAATTCCCGCAAACGTCCTGGAGGGACTTGACGAACAGGGGGGCAAGCCGCCATTGCCGGGATATGACACGCCCAACCATGATCACCCCGGATCTGCGCGCCTATGCGCCGCATCAGTTGTTGACCGAGCCCGCCCGCCCCTCGGCCCAGCTGTGGCGGGTGATTGTCGGTTTCATCCTGATCATGATCGTGATGTACGGGCTTTTGCGGTCCATCCTGTTTCTGTGTGAACAGGCCTTGGGCGAGCAGGCCGCGATCATCATGATGGATGCGTTGAACCACGCGGATACCCCTTGGGCGATGCTGTCTTTGTTGGGGCTGATGGGATTGATGGGGCTGTCGACGTTTGTGATCGCCGAGACGGTGCACGGGCGCAGCGCGATCAGCCTGCTGGGCCCGATGCCTTTGGCGCTTGGGCAATTCTGGCATGTGTTCCGGGTGTTGGTGCCTCTGGGCGTCGGTGTCCAGATTTTGACTATGGGGCAACCGGTTGTGCCCGGTCTGGCATTTGACGCATGGTTGCCGCTGTTTCCAATCGCCCTGATTGCGCTTTTGATCCAGACAGGGTCCGAAGAGATTCTTTTCCGCGGATATCTGCAACCGGCGCTGGCCACACGGTTCAAGCATCCGCTGGTCTGGCTGCTGATCCCTTCGGTGATCTTTGCGCTGGGGCACCACTCGGATGAAACCTATGGTGCCAATGCCTGGATGGTGACCGCGTGGGCCATGGTGTTTGGCATGCTGGCGGGGGATTTGACGGCCCGCTCGGGGACGCTTGGGCCCGCGATCGCTTTTCATTTGGCCAACAACCTGTTTGCCATAACGGTGACGGCCCTGGCCGGAGACATGTCGGGGCTGGCGCTGAGACATATCCCGATTGCCGCTGACAACCTTGCGCTGCGGCCGCTGCTTTACGTGGATTTCGCGGTGATGATCATCAGCTGGCTGGCCGCACGGCTGGCGTTGCGCCGGTGAGGGGAGTGAGGATCGGTGATTTGCTGCATTTGTTTGCAATTCCCGACGCGGCGTCATAAGTGACTGGCGACACTGTAACGCAGGTTTTCGATGAACTGGATCACAAACTACGTCCGCCCACGCATCAATTCGATCTTTTCGCGTCGGGAAGTGCCGGATAATCTCTGGTCGAAATGTAGCGGCTGTGGAACCATGCTGTTCCATCGCGAAATCAGCGACAATCTGAACGTGTGTTCAAGCTGTGGACACCATATGCACATCACGCCGCGTGATCGCTTTCATGCGCTGTTCGATGGCGGTGTGTTCAATCAGGTCGCGGTGCCCGAAGTGGTGGCCGATCCGCTGCAATTCCGCGATCAGAAGAAATACCCCGACCGGATGAAAGCGGCTCAGAAAAAGACCGGCGAACAAGAGGCCATGCTGGTCGCCACCGGTGAAATCGGCAAAACGCCCATCGTTGCCGCGGCGCAGGACTTTAGCTTTATGGGCGGGTCCATGGGGATGTATGTGGGCAACGCCATCGTGGCCGCTGCCGAAGAGGCGGTCAAGCTGGGCCGCCCCCTGATCCTGTTTTCCGCCGCGGGTGGCGCGCGGATGCAAGAGGGCATCCTGAGCCTGATGCAGATGCCGCGCACCACGGTTGCCGTGCAAATGCTGCGCGAAGCGAACCTGCCCTATATCGTTGTCCTGACCCACCCGACCACCGGCGGCGTGACCGCGTCTTATGCGATGTTGGGCGATGTGCAGATTTCCGAACCCAATGCCCTGATCGGCTTTGCCGGCCAGCGGGTGATTGAACAGACGATCCGTGAAAAGCTACCCGAGGGATTTCAACGCGCCGAGTACCTGTTGGAACACGGCATGCTGGATCGTGTGACCGACCGGCGGAAACTGCGCGAAGAGCTGATCCTGATCTGTCGAATGCTGATGAAGCAAACCCCGCCCGTTTGGGGCGAGCTGCCTGCGCCCGGCCCCGAAGACAAGCTGCCGGTTGATACACCAGACACCCCCCCCGAGGCCGATGTCCCGAAACCCGTCGCGGCAGAGGATTCCAACAAGACATGAGGCAGGGTTCAGATCTTATCCTTGAGCGGATGATGGCCTTGCACCCCAAGGTCATTGATTTGGTGCTGGATCGTGTATGGCGTCTGTTGGATGCGCTGGGCAATCCGCAAGATGCCCTGCCGCCGGTGATCCATTTGGCCGGCACCAATGGCAAAGGCAGTACGCAGGCGATGATCCGCGCCGGGCTTGAGGCCGATGGGGCGCGGGTGCATGCGTATACCTCGCCGCATCTGGCACGGTTTCATGAGCGGATCCGACTGGCGGGGGACCTGATTTCAGAAGATCTCCTCAGCGCCATTTTGGACGAATGCTATGACGCCAATGGTGGCGAGGCGATCACCTATTTTGAAATCACCACCTGCGCGGGGCTTTTGGCCATGGCGCGGACACCGGCGGATTACACATTGCTTGAAACCGGGCTGGGTGGACGTCTGGATGCAACCAATGTGGTGGCGAAACCCGCGTTGACGATCATCACGCCGATCTCTTTGGATCATGAGCAATTCCTGGGCGATACCGTGGCCAAGATCGCGGGCGAAAAGGCCGGGATCATCAAACGCGGCGTGCCCGTGATCGTGGGGCCGCAGCCCGACGAAGCACTTGAGGTGATTGAGGCCCAGGCAGCCAAGATGGGCGCCCCCGTGATTGCCTATGGTCAGCATTGGCACGTCAGCGAAGAACACGGGCGGCTTGTCTTTCAGGATGAAACCGGCCTGCTGGATCTGCCACTGCCCGCGCTGCCCGGCGCGCATCAGGTGCAAAACGCGGGCGCTGCCCTGGCTGCATTGCGGGTGCTGAAGGCGGGCGAAGCCGCGTTTGAGGGGGCGATGACCAATGCGGTCTGGCCCGCGCGCATGCAACGTCTGCGTGAAGGCCCCCTGGCGCAGAGCGCCCCCGAGGCCGAGCTCTGGCTGGATGGCGGGCACAACCCGGCAGCGGGTCAGGCGATCGCGGATGTGCTTGCGCGGCTGCCACAGCGCCCGACCCATGTAATCTGTGGCATGCTGAACACCAAGGATGCGGGGGGATTTCTGCGGCCCTTTGCGCCCTACGCGGACAGTCTGACCGCTGTGTCGATCCCCGGCGAGCCCAACACCCTGCCTGCGGAAGATACCGCAAAAATGGCTTCGGAAAGCGGCCACACAGCGCAGACCGCCCCAGAGGTGAGCGTGGCGCTGTCGCAGATCTTGGCGCAAACCCCGCAAGCGCGGGTGCTGATTTGCGGCTCATTGTATCTTGCGGGCCATATTTTGCGGGAAAACGGCTGAAAACCGCGTCTTAAGGGCGCGAATGCAGCCGGGTCGCTGCCCAGTATGTTGACGATAAGCCGGGCCTTGCCCTATATTTCGGTTAACAACAAGAAAAGGTCAGGCGCCAAAGCCAGACCGACAGTGGTGTAAGGCCCCAAAAAGCGGGCCATGAGGACGAGCAGATGATCAAAGGTCTTATTTCGACCCTTTGTGCCGCCAGTTTTCTGGCCCTGCCTGCTTTTGCCCAACAGACCCGGATCACGGCAGATCGTGACAGCTTTTCCTTTGTGGTGAACGGCGCGAATGTGACGATTGATCGTCAGGGGCCCGCCTGTCCTCCGGCGTGTTTGCAGCCCATGCAGGCGGTTCCGGGCGTGGCGACCATTGCCGAACTCGAATTGATGGATTTTCTTGAGCTTTTTGCCGCGCAGGGGCAGGGGTTGCTGATCGACACGCGCCTGCCCGAAAGGTTCGGTGCGGGCACAATCCCGGGTGCCGTGAATGTGCCTGCGGCGACGCTTGGCCCCAGCAATCCCTATCGGGATGATCTGCTGAATGCGCTGGGCGTGCGTGGTGGCGATTTTGGCGGGGCCTACGACCTTGTATTGTTTGGCGAAGGCCCGGTTGACGCGCAGGTGGTGCAAGCGGTTCAAAGCCTCGTGGGGTCAGGTTATCCCCCGTCAAAGGTCAAGTATTATCGCGGTGGCATGCAGGTCTGGCAGGCGCTGGGCCTGTCGATCGCGTCGGGGCGGTAAAGAGTAGGAGACAGGCATGATCAGAATGGTTCTTCTGGGATTGGGGTTCATCGCGATCACCATCATGCTGGTTGTCTTGCAGCCCGGTGCGTCTCGCCGCGCTGCGCAACCCGAAACCTTTGAACCGGCGGTGACACGTGCGGATCCGGCGCTGGTGCCCGCAGCCGTCGCCGAGCCACGCGTGCAGGTCGCGCCACAGGTTCCCAGCATGTCGCGTCAGGTCGCGGCACCGCGTCCAAGCGCCGGGGCCATGGATGATCAGTCGCTGCGTAAGATGACCTGGGATACGCTGTCCAACCTGAACCACGCCACTGGCAAAGAAACGGCACCCGGCCAGCCGGGCAGCTTGTTGCACACCATCGTGCGCCGCTCGCTGAACGAAGCTCCGGTCCCGACATCTCCAAGGAGTGTGACCCAACGCCTGGCCCCCGCGTCGCCCGAGCTCTATGTTGTGCAACCCGGAGATAGCCTGGTGTCGATCGCCCAGCGGGTTTACGGCGATGTGAATATGACCGGCCCGTTGTTTGCCGCCAACCAGGCGATCCTGGTCCGGCCAGACGATCTGAAGCCGGGTCAGACCTTGGTTTTGCCCTCAAAATAGCACCCCAACCTGTGGTGGACCCCTGAAATTCTGCGCATAGGGATTGACGTGAACACAAAATGTTGACGTGCCAGAGGTGATTCGTTTATACCCTAGGTAGTCATATCGCTGCTGCCAATTGCGATATGTGACTGGGGGAATAGAGATGACGTTTTGCATGGCCGGTGTCCCCGGCGGCGCATCCTGTCTGGGGGTGCGCGCATGATCCGCTATATCGTTTTGGGCTTTGGCTTTGTTTCGGCGACCGCTGCTTTGCTGTACGGCCTGGGCGGCTTCAATGAGCCGGAACCGCGCGTGGATCAGGTGAGCCGTGCAACACCAACCCATCTTGGCCTGACCCCTGCAACGGATGTGGTGCAGCCGGCAGCCCCGCAATACACGTCGCCCAATGCCAACGTCGCGGTTGTGCCCGCGGCCTTGGAACAGCCCACCGCCGAGATCGCCCCGCGCACCCAGCCGTTGGGTGTTGTGCTGAACGGCGAAACTCTGACCACGCCCACCGCCACCCCAAGCGAGCCAACGATCACGGCAACCGCACCCGCCGCGCCAGACCCCGTCCAGCAAGATGAGGTCATGGACGTGGTCCATATGATGAGCATGGGCATCGTACGCGAATTGAACAAACCGGCCCCCGCTGGCCAACAGCGCGCCAGCCTGGCGGGCGTGACCCAGCCCGTGGCGGCTCCGGTTGCAGAACCCCTCCCTGAACCCTCGGGGCGGACTTATATTGTGCAGGAAGGCGACAGCCTGCCGGGCATTTCGTTCCGGCATTATGGCACCACGAGTGCCTATATACAGATCCTGCAAGCGAATCCTGATGTGATTAGCAGTCCATCAGAGATGCAGGCCGGAATGGTGCTTCGCATCCCCGACCTGCCATAACAGGCAAGAAAAAAGAGCGGTGATTTGAGGGGGCTTCGGCCCCCTCATTTTTGCCGTGTCAGGACGGTTCGGCGTCCATGCCCCAATTGGCGTCCTGCATTTCGCGCAGGCGGCTGGCGGTGCGTTCGAATTCGAAACTGCCCGTGCCCTCGACATAGAGCATTTCCGGCTGAGCCGCGGCACTGGCGATCAGTTTGACATTGGCCTCATAGAGCGCGTCAATCAGGGTGACAAAGCGCTTGGCTTCGTTGAAATTGGTGCGCCCCAGGCGCGGGATGTCTTCGACGATAAGCACCCGGACGCTTTCGGCCAGCTTCAGGTAATCCGCCGGCCCAAGCATCCGCCCGCACAGATCGTAAAACGAGGCGCGCGCGACGCCGTTGTGATAGCGCGGCAATTCTACCTCGCGCCCTTTGACATGCAGTACCAGTTTTTCCTGAAGACCGTGGGTCAGTTCCTCCCACAGGGTGTCAATCTGGGCGCGGGCGGTTGCGTCCACCGGGCTGAAAAAGACCTGCGCGCCTTGCAGGCGATCCTGGCGGTGATCGCGGTCCGAGACCAGTTCGCGCACCTGAAGCTGGTCCTTGAGGATCTCGATAAAGGGCAGGAAAAGCTGGCGGTTCAACCCGTCCTTATACAGATCGTCGGGCAAGCGGTTCGAGGTGGTCACGACCACGCAGCCCGCTGCGAACAGCTGTTCGAACAACCGCCCGACAATCATCGCATCGGTGATATCGGTGATCTGCATTTCATCAAAGGCCAAGACGCGCACCGCATCGGAAACCGCTTTTGCCACCGGCTGAATCGGGTCTTCGACACCTTCACCACGCAGGCGGTGCATCTCGGTGTGGATTTCCTGCATAAAGGCGTGAAAGTGCACGCGGCGGGCGGGCACGTCGAGGGCTTCGACAAAGAGATCCATCAACATGGATTTGCCGCGTCCCACACCCCCCCACAGATACAGCCCCTTGGGCGGGGGGGGCGCCTTGCGGAAAAAGCCACGTTTCACCGGTTGTGCCAAAGCGCCACGGATGCGTTCAAATTCAGGCAGAACCGCAAGCTGCGCATCGTCGGCCTTTAGCGTGCCGTGTTCGATTTTCTGACGGTAAAGATCTTCGATCTGCATGGGCCTGCATCCCCTTGTTTGCGCCCGTTTATCATGGCGTGAAAGCACTCGCAAAAAGGTAAATTCAAGTGATGTGAAGCATCAGGAAATCTGAATTGACGTTGTATACCGCTTGGTCCAATTTGCCCGCTCGCACAGGAGAAGCCCCATGGAACGTTCCACCCCCTTGTTTACCCCCGTTTTGATCGTTGGATGCGTGATCATCCTCGTGTCTTTTGCGATCCGCGCAAGCTTTGGGGTGTTCCAGATCCCGGTGGCGCAAGAATTTGGCTGGCTGCGGGCCGAGTTTTCGCTGGCGATTGCCATTCAGAACCTGGCCTGGGGCATTGGGCAGCCGCTGTTCGGCGCCATGGCCGAAAAACTGGGCGATCGCAAGGCGGTCGTACTGGGTGCGATTGTTTACGCTGGGGGTCTGGTTCTGACCTCACAGGCGGTGACGCCCGAAGCGATGCAGGCCTATGAGGTGCTTGTGGGCTTTGGCATTGCGGGCACCGGCTTTGGTGTGATCCTGGCGGTGGTGGGCCGGGCCAGCTCGGCCGAGAACCGGTCCATGTCGCTGGCGATTGTGACGGCCGCGGGCAGCGCCGGTCAGATCTTTGGCCCGCCCATCGCGGAATACCTGTTGGGTGTGATGCCCTGGCAGCAGGTGTTTATCGTCTTTGCCGCGGCGATTTTGCTGACATTGTTGACGCTTCCGGTGATGCGCGCGCCCGTTGCCCCCAAGGCCGAGTTGCAAGAAAGCATGTCAGAGATCCTGCTGAAGGCGGCCAAAGACCCCTCTTTCACCCTGATTTTCCTGGGCTTTTTCAGCTGTGGCTATCAGCTGGCCTTCATCACCGCGCATTTCCCGGCCTTTATCACCGAGACCTGTGGTCCAATCGCGGCGGGCGGCATTCTGGCGGCGATCGGGATCACCAGCACTTCGGCGCTGGGGGCGGTGTCGATTGCGGTGATCGGGCTGTTCAATATCATTGGAACATTGATGGCGGGATGGCTGGGCAACCGGTTTACCAAAAAGTACCTGCTGGCGGGCATCTATGCGGCGCGGACTGTAGTTGCCGCAGCATTCATCCTGCTGCCCATGACGCCGGCCTCGGTGCTGATTTTCTCGGCGGTGATGGGGGCTTTGTGGTTGGCGACGGTGCCTTTGACCTCGGGCCTGATCGCGCATCTTTATGGGCTGCGCTATATGGGGACGCTGTATGGGATCGTGTTCCTGTCGCACCAGATCGGGGGCTTTATGGGCGTGTGGCTGGGCGGCCGGTTCTATGACGCCTATGGGGATTACACGATGGTGTGGTGGATTGGCGTGGGTGTTGGGGCCTTCAGCGCGCTGGTGCACCTGCCGATCCGGGAAAAGCTGTCGCCTCAGCCCGCGTAATCACGGTCCCGGATGGCCTGCGCCACCTCATCCGGGTGGCTAAAGGTCAGTTCGTGTTTGGCATTCGGGATCGTCACGTGGCGGGCGTTTGGGTTCCAGTCCCGCAAGAGATCACGCGATGTGAGGGGGATGACCCTGTCTTGCGCCCCCCATATCGCGGTGACACGAAGCCCGCGTAGCGCGCGGTGTTGCGCCGCGAGCGGAGCGGACAGCACACCGCGTAGGGATGACAGGACCGCGGGGACAAACCCCCGCCGACCCGGTTCGGCCAATTGGAGCGCGATAATCTCGTCTATTGCTCCGTCGGCTGTACGCGTGTCCTCGATGCCCTTGCGGTAAGATTTGGGAAATCCCATGTGAAACAGCCAGTCGCCCAGCAGTGGCAAACGCGGCAAGATGCGCGCCGAAGCGCCAAGATCAAGCGCCATGCCAGCAGGGGCAATCAGGATCATCTCATCCGTGCGGTCAGGGTGTTTGGCGGCAAAGCAGGTCGCGATCGCCCCGCCCATGGAATAGCCCAACAGGGTCACGGGCGTGGTGATCCCCAGATGATCCAACAGGTCGCTCAGATGGCTGCAAAAGAACTCTGTGTCTTGCAGCCCCCACGGCGCATCCGAATGACCGCGCCCATAATGGTCGTAGGCCAGCACGCGATAGCCCATCTGTGTCAGAGCAGGCAAAAGACGGCCCCAGACATATGAGGCGGTGGTCAACCCGTGGATGCAGACCATGATCGGACCATCCTCTAGGCCATGCCATTGAAAATGCGTCTTTCCCTGACGCAGGTTGGCAAACTGGCCTGGCGCCCGCGCCTGACTGGTGGATCGGGGCTGTCTGAGGCCTTCGCGCAGCACAGGAAGTCCCGCCAAAGCTCCAAGCGCCAACCAGCCGATCATGCGGCTTCGGATGCGGTCAGCAACCCGTATGAGACAAGGCAATCGGCCCAGCCCTGTGGACCTGTAAAGTGATGCGTGCGCCAACCGCGCGCCTGTGCGGCGTTGATATTGTCGATCCGATCATCGGTGAACAGCAGGCTTTCGGGGGCCAACCCGCTATCGCGTTCCAGCATCTCATAGATCTGCGCATCGGGCTTGATCACACCCATGTGCCCCGAGACATAGGCGTGATCAAATTCGTTGAGAAAGTCATACACAGGGGTCGCGATGGCCCATGTGCCAATGCCAAAATTGGTTAGCGCCAAGACCTTGATGCCCTTGGCGCGCAGGGCCCGCAACAGGCGCACGGACTGCGGGATGGCGGGTTTGGCCAGATCAAGCCAATTGTCGTGCCACATGCGGATTTCATCGCGAAACGCGGGATAGCGCTCAGCGGTGTCATAAATCACCTGTTTGAAGTCACCGCCCCTGTCGATCTCGTCGTTCATGCCGTGCAGATCGACGCTGGCAAACATGGCGCGGCACCTGTCTTTGCCGATCACCGCATCATAATAGCGTTCGGGCTGCCATTCGATCAGCACATTGCCGATGTCGAAAATCACCGCGTGTATGGTCATGTCCCGCCCTCTTTCGCAGCCTGTCTAAGCGTGTGTTCCAACGCATCCAGAAAGCGCGACCGATCCGCCTTTGTAAAGCCCTTGCCGCCGCCCTGACGAAAGGGATCCGCGGCGCGCAGGTCGGCCATCAGATCGCGCATGGCGAGCTGTTGACCGATATTGGCCTGTGTCAGTGCGCTGCCATCATGACGAAGGACCAGCGCACCGGCTTCGACGCATTTCGCCGCCAGCGGCATGTCCGACGTGACGACCACATCGCCACGCCCGGCGCGCTCTGCGATCCACATATCGGCAACATCCGCGCCCTCGGGCACGATGACATTTTCGACATAGGGATTGGGCGACGGGCGCAGCCCTCCGTTTGAGACCAACATCATCGTCACCTTGTGACGGGTGGCGACCCGCTCGGCCTCTTGTTTGACCGGGCAGGCATCCGCGTCGATGTAAAGTGTCACGCCAACAGGGCCTCTGCATGAAAGGCGATGTGGTCTTGCATGAAGGTCGACACAAAGAAATAGCTGTGATCATAGCCTTTTTGCATGCGGAATGTCCCCTCTTGGCGGCGCGCGGCCATTGCGGCTGAGAGGGCTTCGGGTTGCAGCAGGTCAAGAAACTGATCGCTGGCGCCCTGATCAATCAGGATCGGCCCGTCAAAGCCCTTTTCCGCCATCAACAGTGTCGAATCATGGGCGGCCCAAGCGCTTTCGTCAGCACCAAGATAGGCGCCCAATTGCTTGCGACCCCAGTCCGAGTTGGTGGGATGCGCGATGGGGGCAAAGGCGGATACGCTGGCAAAACGATCCGGCAAAGACATGGCCAGCGTCAGCGCGCCATGCCCACCCATCGAGTGGCCGGTGATGGCCTGACGGGACATGTCCAAGGCAAAGTTTTCGCCCAAAAGCGCAGGCAGTTCATCGGCGATATAGTCCCACATGCGGAAATGCGGTGCCCAGGGATCTTGGGTGGCGTTCACGTAGAACCCTGCGCCCTGACCCAGGTCATAGGCGTCGTCATTGGCGACGCCTTCGCCACGGGGGCTTGTGTCAGGGAACACCAGCGCAATGCCATATTCCGCCGCCCAGGCTTGGGCGCCCGCCTTGGTCATGGCGTTTTCATGGGTGCAGGTCAGGCCGGACAGATACCAAAGCACGGGCACCTGCATGTGCTTGGCCGCCTCTGGCAGGAACAGGCCAAAGGTCATCTCGCAGGCGCAGGCCGTGGAGGTGTGGCTGTACACGCCTTGTACGCCACCAAAGCAGGCGTTTTCGGAAAGGGTCTTCATTGGGTCCTCATCAGTGACGTGCCCGCCGGGTTACACCCCGTAGCGGGCCAGAAAAGTGGCAACCGCATTTTCAATCACGCGGTCGATTTCTGCGTCAGAGAACGATGTTTGCACGCCGAACACAAGCTTGAGCCAGACATCCGCCTTGCAAAGTTCGCCAAATTGATCCGCGGCCATGTCAAAATCGTCGATGGACAGTTCTCCGCGCGACTGTGCGTCTTTGAGATAGGTTGCCATGGCCTGACGGACGACCATCGGCCCGCTTTCATAAAATTTCTGCCCGATCTCGGGAAAGCGGTCTGCTTCGGCGACGCAGATCTTGAACATTTTCTGTCCCATGTCGGACAGCATGAATTCAACAAAGCGCTGGGCGGCCTCCTTTAGGACCACTTCGGGCGGTTGGGTGAAATCCATGGTCAGGAGGGCTTCGTCCGCTTGGCGGTGGCATTGCACCGAGCAAACTTCCATGAATAACAGCCGCTTGTCAGGGAAATAGTTGTAGAGCGTCGCCTTTGAGACGCCTGCCTCGCGAGAGATATCGTCAACGCTGGCGCCTTCGAACCCGTCACGCAGAAAGATCTCGCGCGCTCCCTTGAGCACCTGGTCGAATTTTCTGCCTTTGCGGACGGTGGCTTGTGTGGTCATGCGGGCCCTCCCTTTGGTGGCGTAAGTATAGCGAGCGCCCGCTGCGCAGCAAGAATTCCGTTCAGGAACAGAACAGCACCCAGGTGCAATCGCGTGTTGTGGTTTCGCTGTCGGGGGTCTGGATCGGTGACGGAAAGTCAAGATCGGGAACGCCGAAACCGGGACCGGCCATGGCAGTAGAGGCGGCAAACGTGAGTGATAAGGCGAGGAGGAGGGGTTTCATGATTGATGTCCTAGTTGAATCAGTGATATCAAACTAAACGGTTTAGTTTATAATTGCAATGTGAAACTGCACCGATCAGTTCACTTTTGATTTTTTGAGGACCTTGGTAAGAAAGAGCAGTAGCAAACATGAGGGCCGGAATGCGCTATTTTGCCGATCGCCGTAGGTTCAAGGATTTGTCGGAAAAGGAAATTCTGGCGCTGGCGATCTCATCTGAAGAGGATGACGCGCGAATCTATCGAAGCTATGCAGAACTGTTACGTGAGGACTATCCCGAAACCGCGCAAGTGTTCGAAGGCATGGCTGCGCAAGAGGATGGGCACAGACAGGCGCTGATCGATCAGTTTCTGGTGCGTTTTGGCGCAGTGATTCCCTTGATCCGGCGGGAACATGTGGCTGGTTTCTATGCGCGCCGCCCCGTTTGGTTGATGCAAAACCGGTCGGTTGAGCAGATCCGGGCGGAAGTCGCGGGGATGGAGGCGCAGGCCCAGCAGTTCTATGAGGAGGCGGCCAAACGTACGCAGGACGCCCAGACGCGGCGGTTGCTGGGTGATCTGGCGGCGGCCGAAGCGGATCATCAGCGCAGTGCGGAAACGCTTGAAGAACGTCATTTGGATGAAGCCGCGCTGGCGGGCGAAGCGGAGAAAGCCAAGCGCCAGTTTTTGCTGACCTGGGTCCAGCCGGGTTTGGCCGGATTGATGGATGGGTCGGTATCGACACTGGCGCCGATCTTTGCCACGGCCTTTGCGACGCAGAATACCTGGACCACGTTTCTTGTGGGGGCGGCCGCTTCGGTTGGGGCCGGAATTTCCATGGGGTTCACCGAGGCCGCGTCAGATGATGGGCACCTGTCTGGACGCGGGTCGCCCGTCAAGCGGGGGATTTCATCCGGGGTGATGACCACGGTGGGGGGCATGGGGCATGCGTTGCCTTATCTGATCCCGCATTTCTGGACCGCGACTTTGGTTGCTTTTGTGGTGGTGTTTGTTGAGCTGTGGGCCATTGCGTGGATCCAGAACAAATACATGGAAACCCCGTTCTGGCGGGCGGCGTTTCAGGTGGTGTTGGGGGGCGCTTTGGTCTTTGCGGCGGGCGCGCTGATCGGGAGCGGTTGACGGCGCTCCTCGCCCTATGGGCGATATCGCCCCGCCCACCGTCCCGCTGCGCGCGGTATTTCGCTGCGGTGAAAGCCCGCAAGGGTGGGAATGCTGTGCGCTTGCGCTTGTGCGCCCCTGCACGCTTCGCTATGCCATTCGCAAAGCCATTCTTCGGGAGGAGCCAGCATGCTCAAGCGTCCGTTCGACAAAAACAAACTGCCCAGCCGCCACGTCACCGAGGGCCCCGAGCGCGCGCCGCATCGGTCCTATTACTATGCGATGGGTATGACCGAGGAAGAGATTCACCAGCCGTTGGTTGGTGTGGCGACCTGCTGGAACGAAGCCGCGCCCTGTAACATCGCGCTGAACCGTCAGGCGCAGGCCGTGAAGATGGGTGTGAAACAGGGCTGGGGCACCCCCCGCGAATTCACCACCATCACTGTGACCGATGGCATCGCCATGGGCCATGAAGGTATGCGCAGTTCGCTCGCATCCCGCGAAGCGATTGCCGACACGGTTGAGCTGACCATGCGCGGCCACTGCTATGACGCCATCGTGGGTCTTGCGGGCTGTGACAAATCCCTGCCGGGGATGATGATGGCCATGGTGCGTCTGAACGTGCCGTCCGTGTTCATCTACGGCGGATCCATCCTTCCGGGTAAAGCGCCACAGGTGGACGAAATCCCCGAGGATTTCCGCACCCGTGATCTGACGGTGCAGGATATGTTCGAGGCGGTGGGCCGCCACCAGAACGACGAAATGTCCGACGCCGCGCTGGATATGCTGGAACGCGTGGCCTGCCCGTCGGCGGGGGCCTGTGGGGGGCAGTTCACTGCAAACACCATGGCCTGTGTTTCTGAGGCCATCGGTCTGGCGCTGTTCAACTCATCTGGTGCGCCGGCGCCATATGAAAGCCGCGACCAATATGGCGAAGCCTCTGGCCGTGCGGTGATGGATCTGGTGGAAAAGGGCATTCGCGCCCGTGACATTGTCACCCGTCAGTCGCTGGAAAACGCTGCGCGGGTTGTGGCCTGTACCGGTGGCTCGACCAACGCCGGTCTGCATTTGCCCGCGATTGCGCATGAGGCGGGGATTGATTTCTTCCTTGAAGACGTCTGCGAAATCTTCCGCGATACGCCCTATTTCGTCGATCTCAAACCCGGCGGCCAATATGTTGCGAAAGATTTGTATGACGCGGGCGGTCTGCCGGTTGTCATGAAAGAACTGCGCAAAGCCGGTCTGATTCACGAAGACTGCATGACCGCGTCGACCCGTTCGGTCGGCGAAGAGCTGGACATGATCGACCGCGAAGCGGACGGCAAGGTGATTTACCCGATCGAAAATCCGATCACCAAAACCGGCGGTGTTGTTGGTCTCAAAGGCAACCTTGCGCCCCAGGGGGCCATCGTGAAGGTCGCGGGCATGAGCGAAGAACAGCAGGTCTTTAGCGGCCCTGCGCGCGTGTTCGAATGCGAAGAAGACGCCTTTGAGGCGGTCAAAGAGCGCGCCTACAAAGAAGGCGAAGTGATCGTGATCCGCAACGAAGGCCCCGCAGGTGGCCCAGGTATGCGTGAGATGCTGGCAACCACCGCGGCTTTGTCCGGTCAGGGCATGGGCAAGAAGGTCGCGCTGATCACCGATGGCCGTTTCTCGGGGGCGACCCGCGGGTTCTGTGTGGGCCACGTTGGTCCCGAAGCCGCGCAGGGTGGCCCCATCGCGCTGTTGGAAAATGGCGACATGATCACCATTAACGCCTTGACCGGCGACATCAGTGTTGATCTTACCGATGAACAGCTGGCCGCGCGCAAAGCCAACTGGAAAGGGCCCAAGGACACCATCTATGCATCCGGTGCGCTGTGGAAATTCGCGCAATTGGTGGGTGAAACCTATAAAGGTGCCGTGACCCATCCGGGCGGCAAGGCAGAAAAGCACATCTACGCGGATCTGTAATCTATGCGTGTCGTAAGTGGCCTTGTTGGTGTGTTGGCCATATCAGGCTTGGCGGGGTGCATGTCACCCACGCCGTCCGACGGTCCCGCTGCGGCGGGGCTGTTTTCAGGGCTGACCAAGCCCTCTGGCGGGGCCGCACAGCCCCCCCTATCCCGGGCGGTGCTGGCCGGTGGCGCGGTTGCTGTGTCCGGGCCTTCGGGCTTTTGCATTGATCGCGATAGCCAGCAGCGCAATTTTGCGATCATCGTGACCTGTCGGGCGCTGACCAACGGAACCACCGGTGTCCTGGTCGATCCGGCGATTATAACCGTAAGTGTGACCCCGGCGGATTCCTCGAGGCAACTGCCCTCTGCCAGTGATTTTGCGCGGAACGCGCGGGTATTGGGTGGGCAGAATGCGGCAGATTTCGTGACCGTGCATCTGGATGGGAAAACCAACCATGTTCTCAAGGGCGCCGACAGTCGCCACTGGCGCGCGGTGTTCGAGCTCAACGACCGCTTTGTGGGTCTGGGATTGTATGCGCCAAAAGGCAGCCCGCTGGCCGGGATGGCAGGGGCCGATCTGTTGCGTGAAACCCGGGATCGCATTCGCCATGCCTCTGTGCGCGGCGGGCATGACACGGCGCCCCAACCAAAAAACACAAAGAAAAAAGAAGGGCTTCTTGCCGGGTTGTTCAAACGTTAAGAGTTGTCATAATAGTTTCCATGTACGAAACAATTTGACATCCAACGGGCAAGAGGCAGAGCATGTCGGGCGACAAACAACGATGGTTGGACCGAACGCTGCACGCGGCCTCTTTGCGCGGCTGGACCCGTGCGGCGGATGCGGCAGCGGATACGGATCTGACCGTCTTGCGCCGTCAACGGGCCAAGGCGCGGGCCCTGAAACATCAGGTCGACAAACTGATCTATACGGCGGATTCGCGATTGGCGCTGCCGATCCTTGGCAACCAAACCTTTCCACGTCCGATTGATGCGGATTGGGCCTGGCGGCCGCAACTGTGGTGCGGACCCTTGCCGGTCAAGGGGATTTCCTCGGTTCCGACCAAATCCATGTTGGGCGATGAGGTCACGCTGTTCCATGATTGCGCCCAGTCCGAACTGACCCTGCGCCAGCTGCGCAACACGCGCGAGGCGGATCTGGCGGCCTTTGGGCTGCGCATGGATGTGTTCCAGTTTGACGGCTCATACCTGTCGCTGGCCATCGACATGCCAGAAGAGGCCTGCCGGGGCCTGACACGCAAGCATCTGATGCGGGTGGAAACCATTGTCGAGATGGAAAAACCGCTTGAGATCTTTGCACGTCTCAACATCAAGCATGGGCCAAATACCGAACAGATCGTGCGCGAACTGCCGCTGCACGAAGAGGACATCGTTGTTGAATTCGATCTGGCCTATACCAAGCTGAACGAAAAGCGGTTGGAAAAGATCTGGATGGACCTGATTTTTGAGGGACCGCAAATGAACCAGGTGATCTTGCGCGATCTCACCTTTAGCCGTCGCAAGCGCGCAGAACTCTGAGGGGGCCGGGATGAGCACCTACAAGCTGACCAAAACACGCTTCAAGGAAGGCGTCTGGGAAGGGTTGCTGACCGCGCAGGCCGACCATGCCGCGCCGCCCGAGGTTTCCGTGACCCTGGACGACAAGCCACTGCATGGCATCACCGTAAGCAAAACCCCGCAAGAGGGGCGCTTTGTGATCCAGATCCCGGTGCCGATCGAGGCCGTGGGGGACGGTGTGCAGACGTTTTTGATTTCGGACATGAACGAAGACGCGGTGCTGGGCAGTTTTTCGATCATCGCAGGCGAGGTGCTGGACGATGACTTCCGCTCTGAGGTTGATTTGTTGCGCGCCGAGTTGGACATGTTAAAGCGGGCGTTCCGGCGACATTGCCTTGAGACCATGCGATAGGGGAATGTGATGTCACCGCTGCGGGGGATCGCCTATAAACTATTGGCGATCTGTATGTTTTCGATCATGGCGGTGTTGATCAAGGCCAGCGCGGATCACGTGCCCGTGGGCGAAGCGGTGTTCTTTCGGTCTTTCTTTGCCCTGCCGATTATCATCGGGTGGCTGGCTTGGCGCGGGGATCTGGGCACCGGTCTGCGCACCGTGCGCCCCATGGGACACGTCTGGCGTGGGTTGATTGGCGTGATGGGCATGGGGTTTAACTTTGCGGCGCTGGGGCTTTTGCCGCTGCCCGAAGTCACCGCGCTTGGCTATGCAGCGCCCTTGCTGACCGTGCTGTTTGCCGCGCTGCTTCTGGGGGAACGGCTGCGGCTTTTCCGACTTGCAACCGTGTTCCTTGGTCTGTTCGGGGTGGTGATCGTGATCTGGCCACGGCTGTCCTTGGACAACCTGAGCGATGTGGCGCTTTTGGGGGTGGTCTGTGTGATGACATCGGCCGTGTTCCGGGCGCTTGCGCAAATCCACATTCGCAGATTGGTGGCCACCGAAGAGACCTCGGCCATCGTATTCTACTTTTCTTTGTCGTCGACCTGTCTTGCGCTTTTGACATTGCCGTTTGGCTGGGTCTGGCCTGCGCCGCATGTGGTGGTGATGCTGATCGGTGCGGGTTTGATGGGGGGGATAGCGCAGATTTTCCTGACCTCGTCTTATCGCTATGCCGAGGCCTCGGTTGTGGCGCCGTTTGACTATGCGGCGATCTTGTTCTCGATCGTGTTCGGCATGCTGCTGTTTGACGAATGGCCGACGGTGTCGGTGCTGATTGGGTCGGGCATCGTTGTGCTGGCCGGGCTGCTGGTTGTTTGGCGCGAACGGCAGCTGGGCTTGCAGCGCGGCAAGGCGCGGCCGGGGCTGACGCCGCAGGGCTAGCAAGGCGCGTTACAGATCGAACAGATCCGCCATCAGATAGGCGGGGCGCAGAAGGTGCCGCCGAAAGCGACCCAGAGGAAAGCGCCCCGGAGGTGCGCACAGCATGTCGGGCAGGGGCGCCTTTTCCAACATGTGCCGCGCCAAAAGATCCCCGGCATAGCTGCCCATCGCAACCCCGTTGCCGTGATACCCCATGGCGGCGAACAGACCAGCGTGGCCCGGCACAGGGCCAACAAACGGCAGCAGATCGGCCATCAGGCACACCAGCCCTGACCATTCATGGGTGATGTCGATCTGGGCCCAGGCCGGGAACAGCCGGGCAAAATCCGATCGGATACGGGTGGAAATGGCCTTTTGTTCGCGCGCCTTGGCCGTCAACCCGCCCCGCATCCCGAACAGGAAACGATCATCCGGCAGTTTGCGGAAATAGTGTAACAGCTGCCGTGTGTCATAGGCCATCTGATCCGACCACCAGCCCTGATCCTCTTGCTCCTGCCGGGTCAGCGGGCGGGTGACGATGACACTGGATTGCACCGGCAGATAACGGGCGCGCAGCCAGTCGGGCAGATCATCTGCGCTGTAGCCATTGGTCGCCAGCACCACCTGATCTGCGCGCAGTACGCCTTTTGGCGTCGTCAGGTGCCAGCTGTTGCCGTTGGTCAATCCCGTCACCGGACTATGTGAGAACAGCCGCACCCCGCTGCGCGCGGCAAGATCCCACAATCCGGTATGGTATTTTCGTGGGTTCAGAGCGAACCCCGTGGGTGTTGTCATCGCCCCGAACCAATCCCCACCCAGCCCATGTTCAGCCAGGTCTGAGGCCTCGATCAACCTGGCGCTTGCATCGTTGGCTTTCTTCAAACGCGCCCAGCTTTTGGCGCTGTGGGCCAATACGGTTTCACCGTCGGAGTGCCGGTCCACCTCGATGCCCTGCGCGCGGATCAGGTCGTCCACATGGGTGACGGCCTGATCTTGCAGGGTCTCCCATTGGGTCGGCGCATCGGCGCCAAATCTGCGCGCCAGCGCCGCTTCGGGCACTATAGAGCCACCCAGACAGCAAAACCCGCCATTGCGGCCAGAGGCCCCCCAGCCGGGGTGCTCGGCTTCAAGCAGGGTCACATCTAGTCCGGCCCCTGCCAGCCGAATGGCCGCGTTCAGCCCCGTATAGCCGCCGCCAATGATGGCGACATCGGTGGCCGCGGACCTGGAAAAGGGTTCGCCGGTGGTGGGCGCGGCCACCGTATCCGCCCAATAGCACGCGCCTTGGGGCCCATAGGCGGGGGCCTCGTAGAGGCGTTTCATGATCGAACGGCGGCTTGCTCTTCTTGTTGCTGCTTCACCGCCGCGCGTTTTGAGATCAACGAGGCCGAGATCACCCCAAGGGTCACGATGGCAATCATCAGGGTCGAAAGCGCGTTGATTTCAGGCGAAACCCCCAGACGCACCGCCGAAAAGATCTTGATCGGCAGAGTCGTGGCCGAAGGGCCCGTGGTGAAGGAGGCAATGACC
This sequence comes from Pelagimonas sp., assembly GCA_025210345.1. Taxonomy (GTDB): domain Bacteria; phylum Pseudomonadota; class Alphaproteobacteria; order Rhodobacterales; family Rhodobacteraceae; genus JAOARQ01. The sequence continues at coordinate 46,569 of JAOARX010000031.1, forward strand.
AGATCATCCAGCGACAGCGTAAAGGCCAAGAGCCACCCCGAAATCACCGCAGGCGCAATGATCGGCAGGGTCACAAGACGAAAGGTCTGAAACGGTGTCGCCCCCAGATCCAGCGCGGCCTCTTCCAATGACTGGTCGAAACTGGTCAGGCGCGAGCTGACCACAACCGAGACATAGCACATGGCAAAGGTCGTATGCGCCAGCACAATGGTGATCACCCCACGGTCCAAGCCAATGCCAATGAACAAAAGCAGCAGGGACAGACCGGTGATCACCTCGGGCATCACCAAAGGCGCATAGATCATGCCGGAAAACAGTGTGCGCCCGGGAAACCGCCCCATGCGCACCAGCGTATAGGCTGCCATCGTGCCCAGCACGGTTGCGATGGTCGAGGATATGACGGCCACTTTGATCGTCACCCAAGCGGCATCAAGGAAGGCATCGTTTTGCAACAGCTCGCCATACCATTTGGTCGAGAATCCCGCCCAGACCGTCACCAGACGGCTTTCATTAAAGCTGTAGATCACGAGGATGATCATGGGCAGATAGAGAAACGCAAAGCCCAGTGTCAGGGCGGTTGCGTTGAACCAGCTATAGCGTCTCATCTCTCGGCCTCGCGTGCTTTTTCTTCAGAGCGCTGGAACAGCACGATGGGGATGATCAAGATCAACAGCAAGATGACCGCCACAGCGCTGGCCATGGGCCAATCGCGGTTGGAAAAGAACTCTTCCCACAGGACTTTGCCGATCATCAGCGTCTTTGAGCCGCCCAAAAGGGACGGAATGACAAACTCGCCCATGGCGGGGATAAAGACAAGAAAGCTGCCCGCGATGATGCCGTTTTTCGACAGCGGGAATGTGACCAGCCAAAAGGCCTGAAACCGGTTGCAGCCCAGGTCTTCGGCTGCCTCCAACAGGCTTTCGTCCAGTTTCTCAAGCGCTGAATAGATCGGCAGGATCATGAAGGGCAGATAGGTGTAAATGATGCCGATATAGACCGCGATATTGGTGTTCAGGATGACCAGAGGTTCCTGAATAATTCCAACCATCAACAGGAACTGGTTCAGCAGACCCTCGTTCGACAAGATCCCCATCCAAGCATACACGCGGATCAGAAAGCTGGTCCAGAACGGCAAGATCACCAGCATCAGCAGCGTGGGGCGCCATTCGGGGCTGGTGCGCGCCATGCCAAGCGCAATGGGATAGCCGACCAAGAGCGTCAATATCGTAGATACGACCGCGATCTTCAGAGAGGACACATAGGCCAGCGCATAAAGGCGGTCTTCGGTCAGATAGGCAAAGTTTTCGAAGTCCAGCTCGGACAGAAAGGCGCGAATCCCTGCGATGCCATCCGCCAGATCAAGCAGCGGGAAATACGGAGGCCGGGCAATGGCCGCGTCCGAAAGAGAGATTTTCAGAACGATCAGGAAGGGCACCAAAAACAGCGCCAGCAGCCAGACATAAGGAACGGTGATCACAAAGGCCTTACGCATCGGGGGCCTCCTGTGACATGGGGGCGGCGCGCGTCATTTCTCCAACACCACGCCAGCGGTTGAGGAGAAAGACAGCCAAACTTCGTCTTCCCAGGTGATATGGCGGCGCGAGATGCGGCGCGTATTGGTGACCTGCGCTTTTACCATCAGGCCCCCGGCCAGTTCCACATGATAGGTCGAGATATTGCCAAGATAACCAATGTCGATCACCTTGCCCTGCAAGACATTGGGGGCCGTGGGTTTGTCTTTTGAGATCGCGATTTTTTCGGGACGCAGGGCCAAAACGACCTCTTTCCCGTCATGGGTCGGGTCGCCGTTGGTGGCGATGACGGACGGTTGCCCCTCTGCCCAGGTGATTTCAATGCCACCCGCCGGGATTTCAACCTGTGCCACAGGGGCCGAGGCCGGTTCGACGGCGGGGGGGGACATGGGGTTGGCCAGCTCTTGCGCCGTGGGCGCAGGAAGCGCCGGCGTGTGGTCAATGCGTTTGCCCAGGACCGGGTGCAAGATCTTGTCGTGCAACCATTTCCCCAGATCATTGGGCTGTGCGACGCGCGCGGGGGCTTCTTGCGGGGCGGATTGGGTTTCTTCGGGGGCCGGGTCGGGGGTGTGTTCGGGTGTCGAATCGACCTGAGGTGCGGGCGTGGCCGGTGCCTCGGGGCGGGCGGTTGCCTTGCCGCGGAACAGGTTCACGTCACCGATAAAGTCCGCCACATAGACCGAATTCGGTGCTTCATATATCACATCGGGGGTCGAGACCTGAATGATCTTGCCGTGATCCATCACCGCCACACGGCTTGCGACAGTCATGGCCTCTTCCTGGTCGTGCGTCACGATCACAAAGGTCGTTCCCGTCGTTTCCTGAATGTCCATCAGTTCGAACTGGGTTTCTTCGCGCAGCTTTTTATCCAGCGCCCCCAGCGGTTCGTCCAAAAGCAGCAGTTTGGGCGCCTTGGCCAGCGATCGGGCCAGTGCCACGCGTTGACGTTGCCCGCCCGAGACCTGATGCGGCTTGCGCTGGGCGAATTTCTCCATCCGGGTCAGGCGCAGCATGTCCTGTACGCGGTCGCCGATATACGCCTTGTCCCGGCCTTCACGTTTCAGGCCAAAAGCGATGTTTTCCCAGATCGACAGATGCGGGAACAAGGCATAGCTTTGGAACATCATGTTGACCGAACGTTTGTTCGGGGGCACCTGGCCGATGTCCTGACCACCCAGCAAAATCTGCCCTTCGGTCGGGGTTTCAAACCCGGCCAGCATACGCATCATGGTGGTTTTGCCGCACCCCGAAGGCCCAAGCAGGGCAAAGAACTCGCGTTCGAAAATGTCGATCGTCAGATCGTCAATCGCGGTGAACTCGCCAAAGCGCTTGGTCACGCCTTTGAATTGAATCAGCGGTTTTTCCTGTGGATCGTTCCACGGGGCAAATACGGTTTCGGCCATGCGCACTTCCAATAGGGAAAAACCCGCGCGGTTTGGGCGCGCGGGTCGATAAGATCAAAGGCTTAGATGCCCGATTTCACACTGGTCCAAAGGCGTGTCACGACACGCTGAACCTTTTGCGGGTAGCCGTCCTTGATATAAGTGTTGGCCATCGCCTCGTCGGTGGGATAAATCGCCGGGTCGCCGATCACGTCTTCGGCCAGGAACTCTTGCGAGGCCTTGTTGCCGTTGGCATAATAAACATAATTCGACGCGGCCGCCATGTTGTTGGCATCCAGGATAAAGTTCAGGAACTTATGCGCGCCTTCCGGGTTGGGGGCGTCAACGGGAACGGCCATCTGGTCAAACCACATCAGCGCGCCCTCTTTGGGGGCGTTATAGGCGATTTCCACACCGTTCTCGGCCTCTGCCGCGCGGTCGCGGGCCTGAAGCACGTCACCAGACCACCCGATTGCCACACAGATATCACCATTGGCCAGCGCGTTGATGTATTCCGAGCTGTGGAATTTCTGCACGTGCGGACGCACCGATGCCATCAGGTCAGCGGCTTTTTGCAGCTCGTCCTTGTCGTGGCTGTTCGGGTCAAACCCAAGATAGACCATCGCGGCGGGGAACAGCTCATCCGGGGCGTCCAGCCAATGCACGCCGCAGGACGCCAGCTTTTCCATGTTGGCGGGGTCAAAGATCAGCGCGAGACTGTCGATGGGGGCATCCTCGCCCAGGGCTTCGGTCACTTTGGCGGTGTTTACGCCAAGGCCGGTGGTGCCCCACATGTAGTTGATCGAATAGGCGTTGCCAGGATCAAAACGTGACACGCGATCCGCGATCACATCCCATGTGTTGCCGTAGTTGGACAGTTTCGACTTGTCCAATTCCTGAAAAACCCCTGCCTGGATCTGACGCGCAAGGAAGCTGCCCGTGGGCACAACCACGTCATACCCCGATCCGCCTGCCAGCATCTTGGTTTCCAGAACTTCGTTGCTGTCGAACACGTCATAGACCAGTTTCAGGCCGGTTTCGGCTTCGAACTTGGCCAGCAGCTCTTCGTCGATATAGTCCGACCAGTTGTAGACGCGGACTTCGTCGGCAGATGCCATGCCTGCCACCAGGGCGAGGGTTGCGGTAAAACTCAGGAAAGTTTTAGTCATTTAGAGGCTCCCGTTGGTCGCGGGGTTCTTTCGCCCCCGTCCCCGGATTTTGATCATATGTTGCCCGATCTGGCAACATTTCTAATGTTTTCATGATGGGGCGAACCGTGCAAGAGTTGTCGTGAGACATCGGGGATCGAGATGATAGATTTGATCAAAAATGAGGCGGAGAAATCCGGGCGTGCGGGGCTTCCGGCGCATGAACGCGTCTATCGAGAGTTGCGGGATATGATATTGTTCGGGGCCTTGACACCCGGAGAACCTGTTACAATTCAAGGTCTTGTTGACCGCCTTTCCGTGGGCATGACACCGGTTCGCGAAGCGCTAAGACGGCTGACGACCGAGGGGGCGCTGCAAGCCATGGGAAATCGTCGCATTGTTGTTCCGGTTCTGGATCACAAGGCCCTGACTGAGCTGACAGAGGCCCGTCTCGCGTTAGAGCCAAGACTGGCTGCGCGGGCCGCCGCGCGCGCGAAACCCGAAGAAATCGCCGAGCTAGAGCGAATCGATTCCCGACTGGATGACGCGATCTCTCAGGGGGATCTGGCCGCTTACCTTAAGGAAAACCATGCATTTCATGCCACGCTGAACGCGATGGCCGATGCGCCAATTCTTACCGATCTGGTGGAGAGCTTGTGGCTTAGGTTCGGGCCGTCCTTGCGCATTGTTTGCGGGCAGGTGGGCACGCGGAACCTTCCGGATTTGCACAAGGATCTGCTTTCGGCGTTAAGCACACGCAATATCGAAGCCGCTTCGAACGCGATGTCAGGGGATGTGACGCAGGGTATGGATTTGATCGCGCAAAGCCTGTGAAATCGGAGGAAACCGGGCCCAAAAACTGATTTGCCTGCGATTCGATTGACAGAAAAAAATTTGATCATATTCTGACGCCAACCTGTCTGTGGCCTTGATCGGCCCTACCGCCGGAGGCTTATATGAATATCCTGACCCCCAATTCCCCGACCGCTGATCTTCAGGCGCTTGACGCGGCGCACCACATGCACCCGTTTACGCAGGGCGCTGGGCTGAATGAAAAAGGCGCGCGGATCATCACACGCGCGGATGGGTGCTGGCTGAATGACAGCGACGGCAACCGCATTCTGGACGCGATGGCGGGGCTTTGGTGTGTGAACGTGGGCTATGGCCGCAAGGAATTGGCCGAAGCCGCAGCGCGCCAGATGCAGGAACTGCCCTACTACAACACGTTTTTCCAAACCAGCCACGTGCCCGCGCTGAACCTTGCCGCGCGATTGGCCCAGCTGGCGCCCGGTGATCTGAACCACGTGTTTTTCGCCAATGGTGGATCGGATGCGAATGACACCAATCTGCGGATGGTACGCACCTATTGGGCGGAAAAGGGGCAGCCGGAAAAGAACGTCATCATCTCGCGCTGGAACGCGTATCACGGATCGACCATCGGGGGCACCAGCCTGGGTGGGATGAAGGGGATGCACGGTCAGGGTGACCTTCCGATCCCCGGTATCGAATTTATCGAACAACCGAATTGGTGGGCCGAAGGCGGCGATATGACGCCCGAAGAATTTGGTCTTAAGCGCGCGCAAGAGCTCGAAGCCAAGATCCTGGAAATCGGCCAAGACAAGGTTGCGGCCTTTATCGCGGAACCGATCCAGGGGGCGGGTGGGGTGATTGTGCCGCCGGAAACCTACTGGCCGGAAATTCAGCGGATCGTCGACAAATACGGCATTTTGCTGATCGCGGATGAGGTGATCTGTGGCTTTGGCCGCACCGGCGAATGGTTCGGGTCGCAGAAAATCAATATCCGCCCCGATATCATGACCATCGCCAAGGGCCTGTCGTCGGGCTATATGCCCATCGGCGGGTCGATTGTTTCGGACGAGGTGGCCAAGGTCATCGGGGGAACCGAGTTCAACCATGGCTACACCTATTCCGGCCATCCGGTCGCCTGCGCTGTCGCGATGGAGAACCTGCGCATCCTGGAAGACGAAAAGATCGTCGAAACCGTCCGCGACGTGACCGGGCCCTATCTCAAGGAAAAATTCGAAAGCCTGACCGCGCATCCCATGGTGGGCGAGGCCAAGATCGTGGGCATGATGGGGTCGATTGCCCTGACCCCGAACAAGGAAACCCGCGCCCCGTTCAAGGCGGACGCCGGCACCATCGGTTTCATCACGCGTGAGCGTTGCTTTGCGAATAATCTGATCATGCGCCACGTTGGTGACCGGATGATTATTTCGCCCCCTCTGGTGATCTCGAAAGAGGAAATCGACACGCTGATCGAACGCGCCTGGCTCAGCCTGAATGAGGCGCATGAACGGATCCTGGCCGAAGGGCTGTTTGAGTAATCAAGGGATCCTCAAATCCGATGCGATTTTGGGCGGGCCCGTGCGGTCCGCCCATTTTTGTCTTGCGCGGCGGGCAAATAGAATGACAGGTTTGTCCGGTTGTCTGGGCAGCGACGCGCGCAGAGAAATCAGGAGAGCCGTGTTATGTATGATATCGCCACGATTGGGGCCTGGGTGGAATTCGCGGTCCGCTGGCTGCATGTGATCACCGCGATCGCGTGGATTGGATCATCGTTTTATTTCATCGCCCTCGATCTGGGCCTGCACCGCGATCGCAACCTGGCCTCGGGCGCGGATGGCGAAGAATGGCAGGTGCATGGGGGTGGGTTCTATCACGTGCAGAAATATCTGGTGGCACCGGCGCAGATGCCTTCGGATCTCGTGTGGTTCAAATGGGAAAGCTATTGGACGTGGCTGTCCGGTTTCATGCTTTTGGTGGTGGTCTATTACTTTGGATCAGAGTTCTACCTGATTGATCCCAATGTGATGGATCTGGCGCCGTGGCAGGCGATCGGCATCTCGTTTGTATCGCTGTTGGTGGGCTGGGTGGTTTATGACCAGCTGTGCAAATCGCGTCTTGGCCAGAATATGAACGCGCTGATGGTGGTGTTGTTCGGGGTGCTGGTGGCGATGGCCTATTTCTACACCTCGGTGTTTTCCGGGCGCGCGGCGATGCTGCATCTGGGCGCGTTTACCGCCACGATCATGACCGCCAATGTGGCGCATATCATCATCCCCAATCAGCGGATCGTCGTCGCCGACCTGATCGCGGGGCGCAAACCGGACGCGAAATATGGCTATATTGCCAAGCAGCGATCGACCCATAACAACTATCTGACCTTGCCGGTCATCTTCCTGATGTTGTCGAACCACTACCCGCTGGCCTTTGCGACCGAATACACATGGATCATCGCCAGCCTTGTGTTCCTGATGGGGGTGACGATCCGGCATTTCTTTAACTCGATGCATGCGCGCAAGGGGCGGCCCTATTGGACCTGGGCGGCAACAGCGATCTTGTTCATCATCATCATGGCGCTTTCGACTGCGCCCATGTTCCGCGCGGACGAACCCGAAGAGGCCAGCGGCCCCGCTCTGCGGTTTGCGCAGGCCGAAGGGTTTGAAGATGTTCATGACATTGTGCTGGGCCGGTGCTCGATGTGCCACGCGCAAGAGCCCGCCTGGGATGGTCTGATGTGGGCCCCCAAGGGGGTGCGGCTTGAAACCGAAGCGCAGATCGCGTCCCAGGCGCGCGCGATTTATTTGCAAGCAGGGGTGAGCCACGCCATGCCTCCGGCAAACCTGTCCTACATGGAAGACGAAGACCGCGCGGCCATCCGCGCATGGTATCAGGCAGCATTGAAACAAGGGGGGTAGGCCCCGTGAATTGCCGGAACAAAACGGAACATTGCACGTTTTAGAATCGCGGTGCGTCTGCTAGATATCGTGGAATGAACACGCCGTCCCCCCATATAGGCGCAGATGTGCGCCCAGTGATCCGTCAACTTGACGATGCCGCCATCAACCGGATCGCCGCCGGTGAAGTGGTCGAACGCCCCGCGTCCGCCGTCAAGGAACTGGTGGAAAATGCCATTGATGCGGGGGCGCGGCGTGTGGGCATCGAAATCGCTGATGGGGGCAAGACCCTGATCCGCGTGCGCGATGACGGCTGTGGCATGAGCGCCGAAGAGCTGCCGCTGGCGCTGTCGCGTCATGCGACCTCGAAAATTGATGGCACGGATCTTCTGGATATCCACTCGTTCGGGTTCCGGGGCGAGGCCCTGCCGAGCCTCGGGGCGGTTGGGCGCCTGACGATTCAAAGCCGTGCTAAAGGGTTTGATGCCTGCGAATTGTCCGTCGAAGGGGGGCAGAAATCCGCGATCAAACCCTGCGCGCTAAGCGGCGGGACCGTGGTCACGCTGCGCGATTTGTTTTTTGCCACGCCCGCGCGGTTGAAATTCCTGCGCTCTGACCGGGCCGAGATGATGGCCATTTCAGATGTGATCAAACGGCTGGCCATGGCAGAGCCCTCGGTCGGGTTTACCCTGCGCGATGTGTCTGGGGGCGGGGATCGGGTGACGTTTCGTGTCGACCCGGAAACCGGCGATTTGTTTGATGCGCTGCGGGGGCGTTTGGGCCGGGTCATGGGCAATGAGTTTGTCGAAAACGCGCTTCCCATTGATGCAGAGCGCGAGGGGTTTCGTCTGACCGGCTATGCGGCGCTGCCCACCTATTCGCGTGGCACGGCGGTGGCACAGCATCTGTTTGTGAACGGACGCCCCGTGCGTGACAAGATGCTGATCGGCGCGCTGCGTGGTGCCTATCACGACTTTCTGTCGCGCGAACGGCACCCCGCGGTTGCGCTGTTTGTCGATTGCGATCCGCATAAGGTGGATGTGAACGTCCATCCCGCGAAGTCCGAAGTGCGGTTTCGCGATCCCGGTCTGGTGCGCGGCCTGATCGTATCGTCGCTGCGTCATGCGCTGAGCGAGGCAGGGCACCGCGCGTCCAGCACCGTGGCCACGGCGACCCTGGATGCAATGCGCCCCGAGGCCCCGCTGGGCCGCGCGTCCGACGTGATGACAGGCGCCCCGCGGGTGTATCAGATGGACCGCCCCAGCCTTGGGGCGCGGCAGGCCTCTTACATGTCTCAGGCCCCGATGCCCGCGCCCGAGCCGGGTTTTGCCGATCTGGGACAGGCCTATTCGGGTCGCGTGGTTGAACCGATTGACGAAACGCCGGACCAAAGCCCGACCGAGCTTCCCCTTGGGGCGGCGCGCGGGCAGGTGCATGAGAATTACATCATCGCCCAGACCGAAACCGGCATAGTGATTGTCGATCAACACGCCGCGCACGAACGACTGGTCTATGAGAAACTCAAAGGCCAGATGGCGGAAAACGGGGTGGCGGCGCAGGCGCTTTTGATCCCCGAGATCGTGGAACTGTCCGCCGATGATCTGGCGCGTATTTTGGCGATAACCGATGATCTGGCGCAGATGGGGTTCGGGATCGAACCCTTTGGCGGCAGCGCGCTGGCCGTGCGCGAAACCCCCGCGATCCTGGGCGAAGTCAACGCCACCGCGCTGATCCAGGACATATTGGACGAATTGTCCGACATAGGCTCAAGCCAATTGGTGCGCGAAAAGATCGAAGCAATCCTAAGCCGTGTCGCCTGTCACGGGTCGATCCGCTCGGGCCGCCGGATGCGCGCCGAAGAGATGAACGCGCTGCTGCGCGAAATGGAGGCCACGCCACATTCCGGTCAGTGCAACCACGGGCGCCCCACCTATGTGGAGCTCAAGCTTAGTGACATCGAAAGGTTGTTTGGACGCACATGATCCAGATTGGAGACTATAGCATAGATGTGACGGTGCTGGTTCTGGCGGCGGGGGCGGCGCTCTTGGTGATGTTGGTCCTGCTGTTGGTCAGCCTGCGCCGTGCCGGGCAGACCGCGCACACCGCCGAAACACTGGCCCATGCGCTGACGGATATGTCCGGCCGGGTTGAGCATCTGGCGCATGGTCAGGGGCAGCTTGAGGGCGGGTTGCATTCCGTGGCCCAGCAACAGACCCAGGCGGCAACGCAGATGACCGTGCTGATGGAGCAACGTCTGGGCGAGGTGCAGTTGCGCCTGCATGAGGATCTGGCCAAGGTGCAGCGCAACACCGGCGAGAACCTTGCGCATATGCAGCAAAGCCTTGCAGACAATATGGCCGCACAGCAGTTGAAACTGTCGGAAACGCTGGGTCAGAACCAGATGCGGCTGCAGGAAAACATGGCGGATCTGCAGATGAAGACCGCGCGCAACCTGACCGATATGCAGGAAAAGATGAACACCGCCCTGACCGGCACGGCAAAAAGCACGGCGACCTCACTGACCGCATTGCAAGAGCGGCTGCAGACAATCGACAAGGCACAGGAAAACATCACCAAGCTGTCCGGCGATGTGCTGTCCTTGCAGGATATTCTGTCCAACAAACAGACACGCGGCGCCTTTGGGGAAATTCAGCTGACCGACATTGTCTCCAAGGCCCTGCCCAAGGACAGCTATAGCCTGCAGGCGACCCTGTCGAACGGCAAACGGGCCGATTGCCTGATCCATCTGCCCAACCCGCCGGGGCCGATCGTTGTCGATGCGAAGTTCCCGCTTGAGGGCTATGAAGCCCTGCGCGTCGCGCAGACCGATGCGCAGGTGCTTGAGGCGGTTCGGCTGCTGAAAACTTCGGTGCGCAAACATATCAAGGACATCTCCGAAAAATACATCATCGAAGGGGAAACCGCCGATGGCGCGCTGATGTTCCTGCCCTCCGAGGCGATCTATGCCGAATTGCATGCCAATTTCCCCGAGATCGTGCGCGAAGGCTTTAATGCGCGGGTGTGGATCGTATCCCCCACCACCTGTATGGCGACGCTGAACACCATGCGGGCCATTCTGAAAGATGCCCGGATGCGCGAACAGGCCGGGGCCATCCGCAAAGAGCTGCACCTGCTGTCCGCAGATGTTGAACGGCTGGGGACACGGGTCAACAATCTGGACCGGCATTTTGGTCAGGCCTCAAAAGATATCGAAGAAATCAAAATTTCTGCCGATAAGGCTGGTAAACGCGCGCGGCGTCTGGATAACTTTGATTTTGAAGAACTGGCCGAAGACACAGGCCAGCCCCAACTGGTGAAACCCGGAGAATAGACATGACTTTTGCCCCCAAGGTTCTGAGTGACGACGCGCTTAAGGATCTGGGGCTAAGCCAGGATGACATTGTTCAGGCGATTTCCAAGACGATTTTGAACAAGGCGGCGGGGCGTCTGAGGGTCACTCCGAAATCGGTGATTCAACCCGGTGACGGGCGTTATATGATGACCACGCTGGCCACCGGCGAAGCGCCGGATCTGACGGTGGTCAAAGCGGTGACGGTCTGTCCCGAAAACCCGTTACGGGGTTTGCCGTCGATCACCGGGGCGATCATGGTTCTGGATGCGCAGACCGGCGAATGTCTGGCCTTGATGGATGCAGAGTGGATCACCGGTGTGCGCACGGCAGGCCTGTCGGCGGTGGCGGCTGGGGCCTTGGCCGATCCGAATTCACGGGTGATGAGCTTTGTGGGGTGTGGTGTCCAGGCGCGCTCGCATCTTGAGATGTTCGCGGGTCTCTATCCTTTGACGACGATCCGCGCCTTTGGCAGGGGGCAGGCCAATATCGACCGGCTGTGCAAGATGGCCGAGGACATGGGATTGCAGGCCGAGGTGGCCAAGACGCCTGAGGCCGCGCTTGAGGGGGCGGATATTGTGGTGTCCTCCATCCCGATCACCTACGCCGGTGAGCCCTATCTGGACGCGCGCCTTATGAAGCCCGGGTCCATGGCCATCATCACCGATGCCTGCAAGCCGTGGATAGCCGACGGTCTTAACGCCTTTGAAACCATCGCTGTCGATGATCGCGAGCAAGAAGAAAGCATGCCAAATCCCATGGTCCCCCCCGCGCGGATCACTGCGGATCTGGCCGAGATGCTGGATCAGGGAGTCACGCTTGCCAATGGGCCACGCGCCTTCATGTTTCGGGGAATCGCTGCGGGTGACTATGCCCTGGCAGCAGGTCTTTGGCAGGCCATCTCTGAACATTCAGGATCGGGAAAGTAATTTCCTTTCACCAGATTACGGTGAAAGAGATTATTGTTTAATATTGAACTACCGTCATGCGCGTGGCGCATGGAGGCTATGCGCTGGCTTGACTGCCTTAAGGTAAATTGGCTTGATATTACCCAAGTCAGCAAGAAAAGCTTTGGGATGAGCGTGCAGATTGACGTCTCTCCCGCTGAGAACTTAATTGGTTTAATGCTAAACCAAAAATTCAACACCGCATCTGCGGCTAGGGAAGAGGGCCTATGACGAACAAAGCTCATGACATCGACCCGGTGGAAAGCCAGGAATGGCAAGAAGCCGTAGAGGACGTGATCGAACGCGATGGTGCGGATCGGGCGCATTTCCTGTTGGACAAAGCCGTCCAGCGGGCACGCGCGGCGGGGGCCAAGCTGCCGTTTTCCGCGACCACACCGTATCAGAACACGATTTCACCCGACGACGAAGTGCCGATGCCGGGCGATTCCGAAATGGAATGGCGTATCCGGACGATCAACCGCTGGAACGCGATGGCGACCGTGGTCAAACGCAACAAGGTCAGCAGCGAATATGGTGGGCACATCGCATCCTTTGCCTCGTCAGCAGCCCTGTATGACGTGGGTTTGAACCACTTCTGGCGTTCAAAATCCGCGATCCACGGTGGGGATCTGGTGTTTTTCCAGGGTCATGTGATCCCCGGTATCTATGCGCGCTCTTTCATGGAAGGGCGTCTGAGCGAGGAAGACCTGAAAAACTTCCGCTCTGAGGTCGATGGCAAGGGGCTGTCGTCTTATCCGCACCCCTGGTTGATGCCCGATTACTGGCAGTTCCCCACTGTTTCGATGGGTCTGGGCCCGCTGATGGCGATCTATCAGGCGCGGTTCATGAAATACATGCACAACCGCGGCCACATCGACATGGGCGACCGCAAGGTCTGGGCCTTTCTTGGTGACGGTGAAATGGACGAACCCGAATCGCTGGGCGCGATCCATCTGGCGGCGCGTGAGGGGCTTGATAACCTGATCTTCGTGGTGAACTGCAACCTGCAACGCCTTGATGGGCCTGTGCGCGGCAACTCGAAAATCGTGCAAGAGCTCGAGGGCAACTTCCGCGGGTCGGGCTGGGATGTGATCAAGCTGCTTTGGGGCAAAGGCTGGGACGGTCTGCTGGAAAAGGACACCAGCGGCAAGCTGCGTCAATTGATGGATGAAACCATCGACGGCGATTACCAGACCTTTAAGTCCAAGGATGGCGCCTATATCCGCGAACATTTCTTTGGCAAATATCCGGAAACCGCCGAGCTGGTGAAGGATTGGACCGATGATCAGATCTGGGCGCTGCGTCGGGGCGGGCATGATCCCAAAAAGGTCTATAACGCCTTCAAACGCGCAACCGAAGCCAAGGGTCAACCAACGGTTCTGTTGGTCAAAACGGTCAAGGGCTATGGCATGGGGTCCGCTGGCGAAGGCCAGAACACCACCCACCAGCAAAAGAAAATGCAGCTGGATCAGCTCAAGGATATGCGCGATCGGTTCAAGATCCCGGTCACCGATGAAGAGCTGGAAAAGGACATCCCCTTTGTCAGTCTGAATAACGCGCAAAAGGCCTATCTGGCCGAGCGTCGTCGCGAACTTGGTGGATCGTTCCCCGTGCGTCACCACGATGTGCCCCCGATGGAGATCCCGCCACTGACCACCTTCAAAGCGCAGCTGGAAAGCACGGGCGAGCGTGAAATTTCAACCACCATGGCCTTTGTCCGCATCCTGACCACGTTGCTGCGTGATAAGAAGATCGGCAAACAGGTGGTGCCGATTGTACCGGATGAAAGCCGCACCTTTGGCATGGAAGGGCTGTTCCGTTCGGTCGGGATTTATAACCCCAAGGGGCAGCAATACACGCCCGAAGATGCCGACCAGATGATGTATTACCGCGAGACCGAGAACGGTCAGGTGCTGCAAGAGGGCATCAACGAAGCGGGCGCCATGGCCGATTGGATCGCGGCGGCGACGTCGTATTCCAATCACGGCGTGCCCATGATCCCCTTCTACATCTATTATTCGATGTTCGGCTTTCAGCGGATCGGTGATCTGGCCTGGGCGGCGGGCGACAGCCGGGCGCGCGGCTTTATGCTGGGTGGCACCGCCGGGCGCACGACGCTGAACGGCGAAGGTCTGCAGCACGAAGATGGTCACAGCCATATCCTTGCGGGCACCATTCCCAATTGCATCAGCTATGATCCGACCTTCAGCTATGAGGTCGCAGTGCTGGTCCAGCATGGCATGAAGCGGATGTATCAAGATCAGGAAGACGTCTATTTCTACCTGACCCTGATGAACGAAAACTACAGCCATCCGGCGATGCCGATGGGCGCCGAAGAGGGCATCATCAAGGGCCTCTACCGCATGTCGAAAACCCCGCGTCCGGGGAAAAAGCATGTGAACCTGATGGGGTCGGGCACCATTTTGGTGCAGGCAATCAAGGCGGCCGAGATGCTCAAGCAGGACTTTGGCGTGACATCGGACATCTGGTCGGCGACCTCGTTCAACGAATTGGCCCGCGACTGTCAGGATGTGGCGCGCCACAACCGTCTGAACCCGCTGGATGAGCCCAAGACGTCCTATGTGGCTCAGCTGCTTGATGGGGTCAAAGGTCCGGTCATCGCGGCCACCGACTATATGAAGAACTACGCTGAGCAAATCCGCAGCTGTGTGCCGGGGCGTTTCACGGTTCTGGGCACAGATGGCTATGGCCGCTCAGATAGCCGGGTCAACCTGCGCCGTTTCTTTGAGGTGGACGCAAACCACATCGCGGCGGCGGCCATGGTGGATCTGTATCGCGAAGGTGCGGTGTCCAAGAAGGATCTCGAAAGCGCGCTTAGCAAATACGACATTGACGGCAACAAGCCGAACCCGCGTCTGGTTTGATCGCGGATTGGAGGACAGATTATGACAATCGAAGTACAAGTTCCCGATATCGGCGATTTCAAAGATGTGCCGGTGGTGACCATTCTGGTCAGTGTGGGCGATGATGTTGGCCTGGAAGATCCCTTGATCGAAGTGGAAAGCGACAAGGCAACCATGGAAGTCCCGTCGCCCGTTGCAGGCAAGATCACCGAGATCCTGGTGTCCGAGGGTGACAAGGTGTCAGAGGGCTCATTGATCCTGAAGATCGAAGGCGAAGCC
Organism: Pelagimonas sp.; assembly: GCA_025210345.1. Lineage (GTDB taxonomy): Bacteria > Pseudomonadota > Alphaproteobacteria > Rhodobacterales > Rhodobacteraceae > JAOARQ01. Next base: position 61,768 of record JAOARX010000031.1, read on the forward strand.
GCGGCCAGCGCCCCGGCTTCGACACCCGCCACCCCGGCAACCGCGCCCGCTGCCACGACGCCTGCGCCGGCGGTCGCCCCAGCGCCGACCCCGGTCATGGATGCGGGCTTTTCCAAGGTCCATGCGTCACCTTCGGTACGTGCCTTCGCCCGCCGGGTTGAGGTTGATTTGAACAAGGTGAACGGTTCGGGCCGCAAGGGCCGTATCCTGCGTGAAGATGTTGAAAAGGCCTTGAAATCCGCCTCTCTGGCGGCAGGCGCAGCCCCCGTTGCGGGCGGGATGGGCATCCCGCCGATCCCGGCGGTGGACTTTTCGAAGTTCGGACCTGTCGAAGATGTGGAAATGCCCCGGATCAAAAAGCTGTCCGGTCCTGCGTTGCACCGGTCGTGGCTGAACATCCCGCATGTCACTCATAATGACGAAGCGGATATCACCGATCTGGACAAATACCGCAAAGAGATGGACACGATGGCCAAGGAAGAGGGTTATCGCGTGACGCTGTTGTCCTTTGTGATCAAGGCGTCGGTCAACGCGCTGAAACAGCATTGGGAAGTGAATTCGTCGATCCATCCTGATGGCGATAAGCTGATCAAAAAGGACTATTACAACATCGGTTTTGCCGCAGACACGCCCAACGGTCTGGTTGTGCCTGTGATCAAAGACGCCGATCGCAAAGGCATCGTGGAAATCTCCAAGGATCTGATGGATCTCTCGGCCAAGGCCCGCGCGGGTGAGCTCAAGTCCGGCGATATGCAGGGTGCGACCTTTACCATTTCGTCGCTGGGTGGCATTGGCGGGACATCGTTCACCCCCATCGTGAACGCCCCCGAGGTGGCCATCCTTGGCCTGACCCGCTCGAAAATGGTGCCCGTGTGGAATGGCGAAGAGTTCGTGCCGCGCCTGATGCAGCCGCTGTCGCTGTCTTACGATCACCGCGCCATCGACGGAGCCTTGGCCGCACGCTTTTGCGTGACGCTCAAGACCCTGCTGGGCGATATGCGCAAGTTGATGTGGTGAGGGGCTGATCATGGAAATTCAAGTACCTGATATCGGTGAGTTTACCGACGTTCCCGTGGTCACGGTTCTGGTTTCGGTCGGCGATGAGGTCGCTGCCGAAGACCCGCTGATCGAGATCGAAAGCGACAAGGCCACAATGGAAGTGCCTTCACCAGCGGCTGGCAAAGTGACCGAAATCCTCGTGTCAGAGGGTGATAAGGTCTCGATGGGCACGCCGATCATCCGCCTGGAAGGGGCGGGCGCGTCTGAGGCGGCCATCCAGACCGCCCCATCCGCGGCGGATGCGGCCCCGGCCGCTCCGCAGGCTGTCGCCGCAACCGGCAGTGCCACGGGCCCCGGTGATGTGCATGCCGAGGTTGTTGTTCTGGGCTCGGGCCCGGGCGGGTATACAGCGGCCTTCCGGGCCGCAGACCTGGGCAAAAACGTTGTCCTGATCGAGGCCAACAGTACCCTGGGTGGCGTTTGCCTGAACGTGGGCTGTATCCCGTCCAAGGCTCTGTTGCATGTCGCCAAAGTTATCACCGAGGCCGAAGAAATGTCGGCGCATGGTGTGACCTTTGCCAAGCCGCAAATCGATCTGGATGAGCTGCGCGATTTCAAGGATAGCGTGGTTGGCAAGCTGACCGGCGGCCTTGATGGTCTGTCCAAAGCGCGCAAGGTACAGGTCGTGCGCGGCTATGGGCGCTTTTCCGGCCCCAATATGATCGAGGTCACGGGGGACGATGGTCTGACCACCGTGTCCTTTGATCAATGTATCATCGCCGCTGGCTCGGAGCCCGTTGCCCTGCCCTTTATCCCGCATGATGACCCGCGTGTGATTGACAGCACCGGTGCGCTCGAGCTGTTGGACGTGCCCGAACGCATGCTGGTGCTGGGCGGTGGGATCATCGGGCTGGAAATGGCGACGGTCTACGATGCGCTGGGGTCCAAGATCACGGTGGTTGAACTGATGGACCAGATCATTCCGGGCGCGGATAAAGACATCGTCAAACCGCTCATGACCCGCATCAAGGGGCGGTATGAAAACATCCATCTCAAAACCAAGGTCACCGCGGTTGAGGCCAAGGATGACGGGCTGCATGTGACCTTTGAGGATGACAAGGGCGACAGCTTTGGTGACGTCTTTGACAAGGTCCTTGTTGCGGTGGGGCGTAAGCCCAACGGCAAGGTGATTGATGCGGAAAAAGCAGGCGTTGCCGTGGATGATCGCGGCTTTATCGCCGTGGACAGCCAGCAGCGCACCGGCGTGCCTCATATCTTTGCCATCGGGGACGTGGTTGGTCAGCCGATGCTGGCCCACAAAGCGGTCCACGAGGGCAAAGTCGCCGCCGAAGTCTGTGCCGGCGAGAACCGCCATTTTGACGCCAAGCTGATCCCATCCGTCGCCTATACCGACCCCGAGGTCGCATGGTGCGGCCTGACGGAAACCGAGGCCAAGGCTAAAGGCATCAAATACGAAAAGGGCGTTTTCCCCTGGGCCGCGTCGGGCAAGTCACTGGCCAATGGCCGCAGCGAGGGCGTGACCAAGCTGCTGTTTGACCCGGCGGATCAACGCGTTATCGGTGCCTGTATCGTGGGCACCAATGCGGGCGATCTGATCGCCGAAGCCGCGCTGGCGATCGAGATGGGGGCCGATGCGGTGGATCTTGGCCACACCATCCACCCGCACCCTACCCTGTCGGAAACGGTGAATTTTGCCGCTGAGATGTTCGAGGGCACGATCACCGATCTGATGCCGCCGAAAAAGCGCAAACACTAGCCTATCGGGCCGCCCCTCACCGGGCGGCCCTTTTGCTTTATCTCTTGGGAAACATCCCGGGGGCATGAGCAGGGTCCATGACGGGGCAGCGCCCCTATTTGTTCAGGATCAAAGCCACCGCTTTGAGTTCATCGCAAACTCATGATTGAAACCAAGTCAGGAGCGCGAAATGGAACAGATCAGCGTTAGAAAAGTCGCCGCCGTCATCGTCATGGCCCGCGAATTGGATCGTGCCGAGGGTGAGCTGAGGGCTTTCATCGATCGCATGGACGAAGAAGAGCAGGCCGCGTTGGTTGCCATCATGTGGATTGGGCGCGGTGCCTTCGAGGCCGAAGAATGGGCCGAAGCCTATCGCACCGCGATGGCCGAGGCGTCGACGCCGACTGCGGATTACCTGATCGGTACGCCCCATGTGGTCGATAATCTTGAATCCGGACTTGAGGCGCTTGGGTATGATGCCATCGACGAAGAAGACGCGGTGATGTGATCACCGCAGCGCGCGGCCTTTGACAATCGCATCCTTGCCAAAGCGTTCACGGATCGCATCGGTGGCGCGCTCAGCCCGGGCGCGGGTTTCGGCATGGGGGTCCAGAAGATCCCCGGCCAGATCCGCCTGTGCCTCGGGGACCAGGTCGGAAATCCCTGCGCCAATCAGACGAAACGGGCCCTTGCGTTGAACCGGCTCGAACAGGCCGCGCGCGGTGCGATAGATTTTGTCTGCGATCTGGGTCGCATCGGTCAACGCCACCCGTCGCGTCAAAATCTTGAAATCCGCCTGACGAAGTTTCAACGTCACAACGCGCCCGGCCATCCCCTTGGCCTTGGCGCGGTCGGAAACCTTTTCGCTCATTCGCCACAAATGGCCGTCCAGAATATCGAGATCAGACGTGTCTTCGTGAAAGGTGGTTTCGTTTGAGATGCTTTTCATCGGCGCATTGCGCGTGACCCGGCGCCGGTCCTCTCCCCGTGCCAGGAACCAAAGCCGGTCCCCCGTATGGCCAAAGCGTGCGTTCAGATCCTGACGGTCCCAGCGCAGAAGATCGTCAAAGGTGCGAATGCCCGCTCGTTCCAGAGACTGCTGCGTGACCTCGCCCACGCCCCAGATCAGACGGATAGATTTCGGGCGCAAAAAAGCCTCTGTCTCGGCCTTGCCAATCACGGCAAAGCCGCGCGGTTTGTCGAGATCCGAGGCGATTTTCGCGAGAAACTTGTTGTGGGACAGGCCGATAGACCCCGTGACCCCCAGTTCGTCTTTCATCCGTTTCACCAATTGCGCCAGCATCACCGCGGGCGGCACGCCGTGCAGGCGTTCGGTGCCGGTGAGATCCAGAAAGGCCTCGTCAAGCGACAGCGGTTCGATTGCCGGGCTCAGCTCTTCCATCATTGCGCGGATCTTGCGCGAGACCTTTGAATAGATCTCCATGCGCGGCTTGATCACCACCGCGTCCGGGCAAAGCTGTAGCGCTTTGAACATGGGCATCGCCGATCGCACGCCCCGCACACGCGCCACGTAGCAGGCGGTCGAGACCACGCCCCGCCGACCGCCGCCAATGATCACGGGCTTGTCCGCCAGCTCCGGATTGTCGCGCTTTTCGACGCTGGCGTAAAAGGCATCACAATCCATATGGGCGATTTTGAGATCAAAAAGCTCATCATGTGCAACCACGCGTGGCCGCCCGCACTTGGGGCAGCGCGTCCCGCTTTGAAATTGGGTCAGGCAGTCTCGGCACAGGGTGGGCATGGCGCTAAACTAATGGGTTTTCCCGCCCCTCGCAATTCGCGGCCGCGGTCGAAAGCTCTTTTTAAACGGCGCCCGAACGCCTATTTATACAGCAGGGACATTCCAACAGGGGGACGCCATGAACCCGGAAGACATTATTCTACAGACCGAAGGCGGCAGCATTGTCATTTTGCTTTTGGTTGCTTTCATTATCCTTTGTATTTTCCTGGGTGTACGGATCGTGCCGCAGTCGGAAAAGCATGTGGTGGAACGCTTTGGCCGCCTGCGCTCGGTGTTGGGGCCTGGCATCAATTTCGTGGTGCCGTTCCTGGATAAAGTCCGTCACAAGATTTCAATTCTTGAACGCCAGCTGCCCAATGCGACTCAGGATGCGATCACGTCGGACAACGTGCTGGTACAAGTGGAAACCAGCGTGTTCTATCGCATTCTTGAACCGGAAAAGACAGTTTATCGGATCCGCGACGTGGATGCCGCCATTGCCACCACCGTCGCCGGGATTGTGCGCGCCAATATCGGTAAAATGGAGCTGGACGAAGTTCAGTCGAACCGTGCGCAGCTGATTTCCCAGATCAAGGAAAGCGTGGAAGACGCGGTGGATGACTGGGGGATTGAGGTCACGCGCGCCGAGATTCTGGATGTGAACCTGGATCAGGCCACCCGCGAAGCCATGCTTCAGCAGCTGAACGCCGAACGGGCGCGCCGGGCACAAGTGACCGAAGCCGAAGGCCAGCGCCGGGCAGTGGAACTGGCCGCTGATGCCGAACTGTACGCTGCTGAACAGACCGCCAAGGCCCGCCGCATCGCAGCCGACGCAGAGGCCTATGCGACCGAGGTCGTGGCCAAGGCGATTGCTGACAATGGTCTTGAAGCGGCGCAATACCAGGTGGCGCTGAAACAGGTCGAAGCGCTGGCCAAAGTGGCCGAAGGGCAGGGCAAGCAAACCATCCTCATGCCCGCCAACGCAATGGATGCCTTTGGCGATGCGTTCAAGATGCTCAAGGGAGGCAAGTGATGGCGGATTGGCTTGGCCAATGGTGGGTCTGGATCGCGCTGGGCCTGGCTTTGATGATCTTCGAGGTGGTCGCCCCGGGCTTTATTTTCCTGGGCTTCGCCGTCGGCGCGGTTGTGGTTGGCTTGATCGTCGCCATGTCGGGCGGCCTTGTGGGGACCTTGCCGGTCACCTTGCTGATCTTTGCCGTGCTGTCGCTGGTGGCGTGGCTGGTGATCCGTAAACTGGCCGGGGAACGCAAGGGGCAGGTCAAGGTCTGGGATTCAGACATCAATGAATGACGGCTTTCACGGCGCCAAGGTGATGCTGTTCATCGGACCAAGGATATTGGTTCTGCGCCGTGATCACACACCGGGCATTCCCTGGCCCGGGGGGCTGGATCTTCCTGGGGGAGGGCGTGAAGGCTGCGAAACACCGGTTGAATGCGTGATCCGCGAGACGCGCGAAGAGGTCGGCATTGCTTTGAGAAGACAGGATCTGATCCACGTTCACCGGCGCCAAAGCGCGGCAGGCACCAGTCATTTCTTTGCAGCGCATCTGCCAAAACACACAGAGCACGACATCTCATTCGGAAACGAGGGCATCGGTTGGTGGCTTATGACGCCGCAGGCCTATGTTGCGCATCCGGATGCCATTCCACCATTCGCGGAAATCGTCAGATCCTATCTGGCCAATACCAAAGAAAAAACCGGGGCAGAGCCGCAGCAGCCCACCCCGGTCTAAGTGTCCTCGGGGGGGACATCCGAGGACGGGGGGACATCAGGCCGCGTGGGGATAGTCCTGAGTGGAGGGGGTCTGGATTGCGGTCTGTGTCCTGATCATGCGCAAGGCGGATGGCGCGGTAAGCCGCGTCAGCGCATCACGCAGAAACTCATCAGACAGGGTGTCAAAATCTGCGTCGATCGGCGCATGGCTAAAGGCCGGTACGCTGGTTTGACCAAAAGGGCCGTGAAAGGTCACGAGCGCTTCGAAACGGGCATCCGCAGCGTTATAGCGAATGCCTGAAATCTGGGTCTTGATGTGCGACATGGGTGCCTCCTGTCTTATCCAGGGGCCGTGCGCCCTGTGGATAAGATAGATTTGGGGAGGCATTTACCCTTTTTAAAGATCCCGCTCACCCAAGCGTGATCCGCGCGCGATTTTCCGCCGTTTACAGGCCGCGCAGTTCTTCGACGATGGCCTGTGCGGCCTGACGCGGAGAGGGCGCCGTGTGGATCGGGCGACCGACAACGATATGATCGGCGCCGTCCTTGATGGCTTGGGCCGGTGTCGCCACGCGCTTTTGATCCCCAAGCGCCGCACCGGTGGGGCGCACGCCGGGGGTGACAATCAAACGACCGTTGGCTTCGGGCAGCGCGCGGATCATGGCCGCTTCGTTCGGAGAGGCAATGACACCATCGGCTCCGGCCTCAAAGGCACGACCGGCGCGGGTGGCGACCAGATCGGGAATGTCACCCGCCTGGATCAAAGAGGCATCCAGATCGTCTCGATCAAGCGAAGTCAGGATTGTCACAGCAAGAATTTTCAGGTCGGTTCCGGCGGCACCCTCTTTGGCGGCGCGCACCACATGGGGATCGCCATGGACCGTCAGAAAATCCAGATCAAACTGCGCGATGCCGCGCACCGCCGCTTCGACCGTTGCGCCGATGTCAAAAAACTTCATATCCAGGAAAATGCGCTTTCCACGCTCGCCCTTCAATTCATTGGCAAGGGCCAGCCCGCCACCCGTCAGCATGCCCAATCCGATCTTGTAGAAAGACACGCTGTCCCCCAGCTTGTCGACCAGATCCAGGCCAGCAAGGACATTGGGAACATCAAGCGCAACAATCAGGCGGTCATCAGCGACGGCATGGGACATGGGGCAGACCTCATATTTGGGATTTCACCTGTCATGAGCGCCCCGGCCCTGCCCGTCAAGCCTTGCGCCGCAATTCCTGCGGTAAAACCCCCGGGGCAAACCGAAGTTCCCCTTTTTTCCGATACTCAGGCAGCAAACGGGCGGTTTTCAAGGCCTCGGCCAGTACCAAAAGGCGATCGCGGCTTTTGCCCATTTCAATCCGGCGCGGCATCGTCAGCGGGATTTGCAGCCGTGTTCCATCCGTAACAAAGGTGACAGCGCCCGCACTGATGCCATCAGAGGGCGGGCTGTTAAACCCGGAAAATTCGATCTTTTCGATATGCATGACATCCCCTTTCGATCGAAAACGGTATGTCTGATTCCCCCTAAAATTCGGTGCATCCCAAGTCGCAGATTCTGGCGCTTGGCCCTTGAAGTCCGTCCGTTTCGGTCCCATCTTTTTCGTGAGGCCCCGATATCGGTCCGTGCTGCGAATGCGGGCGGACCAACCGAGTGGGGCGCTTGGAAAAAGGAGAAATGCCATGAACTTAGAAAAGTTCACGGAGCGGTCGCGCGGGTTTATTCAAGCAGCGCAGACCATTGCGATGCGGGAAAGCCATCAGAAACTGGCGCCCGAACACCTGCTCAAAGCACTGTTGGATGATGATCAGGGGATGGCTTCGAACCTGATAACGCGCGCGGGTGGTACGCCCAGGCGCGTGGTCGAGGCGTTGGAAAGCAAATTGACCAAGATCCCCAAGGTTTCGGGCGACGCCGGGCAGGTCTATCTGGACAGCGCAACCGGCAAGGTGCTGGATGAGGCCGAAAAAATCGCGACCAAAGCGGGTGACAGTTTTGTGCCGGTTGAACGTATCTTGATGGCCTTGGCGATGGTCAAAAGCCCCGCCAAAGATGCGCTTGAGGCCGGGGCGGTGACGCCGCAGAAACTGAACGAAGCGATCAACGACATTCGCAAAGGCCGCACAGCGGATACCGCCAGCGCCGAAGAGGGCTATGATGCGCTCAAGAAATACGCCCGCGATCTGACCGAAGCGGCGCGTGAAGGCAAGATTGACCCGATCATTGGCCGGGACGAAGAAATTCGCCGCGCCATGCAGGTACTGTCGCGCCGGACCAAAAACAATCCGGTGATGATTGGTGAGCCGGGCGTGGGTAAAACCGCGATTGCCGAAGGGCTGGCCCTGCGCATCGTCAACGGCGATGTGCCGGAAAGCCTGCGCAACAAGCAGTTGCTGGCGCTGGACATGGGCGCGCTGATTGCCGGTGCGAAATATCGCGGTGAATTCGAAGAGCGTCTGAAGGCCATTCTGACCGAAGTGACCGAAGCGGCCGGAGAAGTCATCTTGTTCATCGACGAAATGCACACGCTGGTTGGCGCGGGCAAGGCGGATGGGGCGATGGATGCCTCGAACCTGCTGAAACCGGCTTTGGCACGTGGCGAGCTGCACTGCGTTGGCGCGACCACGCTGGACGAATACCGCAAGCACGTTGAAAAAGACGCGGCTTTGGCGCGGCGGTTTCAGCCCGTTCTGGTGGAAGAACCCACCGCCGAGGACACGATCAGCATCCTGCGCGGGATCAAGGAAAAATACGAGCTGCACCACGGGGTGCGGATCTCGGATAGCGCGCTGGTGGCGGCGTCGACCCTGTCGCATCGCTATATCACCGACCGTTTCCTGCCGGACAAGGCCATCGACCTGATGGACGAAGCGGCCAGCCGTCTGCGCATGGAAGTCGACAGCAAGCCAGAAGAACTGGACGCGTTGGATCGTGACATTCTGCAAAAGCAGATCGAGGTCGAAGCCCTGCGTCTTGAGGATGATCAGGCGTCCAAGGATCGTCTGGCCAAACTGGAAGCGGATCTTGCGGATCTTTCGCAGGAATCGGCTGAGATGACCGCCAAATGGCAGGCCGAACGGGACAAGCTGGCCAGCGCGCGCGACATCAAGGAACAGTTGGACCGCGCGCGGGCCGAGCTGGAACAGGCGAAACGCGAAGGCAATCTTGGCCGCGCGGGTGAGCTGTCATACGGCATCATTCCGGGGCTGGAGAAACAGCTCTCTGACGCGGAAAACAGCGATGACGTCATGGTCGAAGAGGCCGTGCGCCCCGAACATATCGCCGCCGTTGTCGAACGCTGGACCGGCATTCCCACCTCCAAGATGCTTGAGGGGGACCGTGAAAAGCTGCTGCGCATGGAAGATGAGCTGCACAAGCGGGTCATTGGTCAGGACAGTGCCGTGGTTGCGGTTGCGAATGCGGTGCGTCGCGCGCGGGCCGGTCTGAACGATGAAAATCGCCCGCTGGGCTCATTTTTGTTCCTTGGCCCGACCGGCGTGGGTAAGACCGAGCTGACCAAAGCCGTTGCGGACTTCCTGTTTGATGACGACGGCGCCATGGTGCGGATTGATATGTCCGAATTCATGGAGAAACACGCGGTCGCCCGTCTGATCGGCGCGCCTCCGGGCTATGTGGGCTATGATGAGGGCGGCGTATTGACCGAAGCCGTGCGTCGCCGCCCCTATCAGGTGGTGCTGTTCGACGAGGTCGAAAAGGCGCACCCGGATGTGTTCAACGTGCTGTTGCAGGTGCTGGATGACGGCGTGCTGACCGATGGTCAGGGCCGCACCGTGGACTTTAAGCAGACGCTGATCATCCTGACGTCGAACCTTGGGTCCCAGGCACTGAGCCAGCTGCCCGAAGGTGCAGATAGCGCGCAGGCCAAACGCGACGTGATGGATGCGGTGCGGGCACATTTCCGCCCCGAATTCCTGAACCGTCTGGATGAAACCATCATCTTTGACCGCCTCAAGCGCGAGGACATGGATGGCATCGTTGATATCCAGATGGCGCGTTTGCTCAAACGACTGGCGGCCCGCAAGATCACCCTTGCGCTGGACGAAAGCGCCAAGACCTGGCTGGCGGATGAGGGCTATGACCCGGTGTTCGGTGCCCGCCCGCTCAAGCGCGTGATCCAGCGCGCCCTGCAAAACCCGCTGGCAGAAATGCTTTTGGCCGGGGATGTGGGCGACGGCGAAACGGTTGTCGTCAGCGCCGGGGCCGAGGGGCTGTTGATCGGTGAAAAGATCGGGGCGACGAACCGGCCCAAGCCGGATGATGCAGTTGTGCACTAACCCACAAAGGCCCGCTTTTGCAGCGGGCTTTTTTCTATTACAGATCAGTAAATTGAACCGGTGAGGTGCGCAGATGGAGTGGGGCAGGCTGTTGAATACGGAGCGTTTGGGCAAGCCGGGGCAACCCGAGGACCCCGCACGCCCCAATGCAACGGTGGATGCGGATCGCATCACCTTTTGTGCCCCGTTCCGGCGATTGGCCAATAAAACGCAGGTGCATCCCCTGCATGGCCACGACCATCTGCGCCACCGCATGATCCATTCCTGCGAGGTCGCCAGCGTCGGCCGCAGCATTGGTATGCAGGTGGGGCATTGGCTTGAGGCCAGGGGGGACATTCAACCGGGCGACGCGCACAAGGTGGCTGGCATCGTGCATGCGGCCTGTCTGGCGCATGATATTGGCAATCCGCCCTTTGGCCACTCTGGCGAAGAAAGCATCGGCAAGTGGTTCCAACAGAAGTTCCAGGAACCCAAAGGCGTGTTTCGCGGCGTTGACCGCGGTCTTTGGCCTGAATTCGAAGCCTTCGAGGGCAACGCGCAGGGCTTTCGCATTCTCACCCGGCTTGAAATGTACCGCGGCGAGCGCGGGATGGATCTGTCGGCGGCGGTGCTTGGGGCGTTCACCAAATACCCGATGACGGCGGCCACGAAACGGGCCCTGGCTGCGCCCGAGGCCGGGTATGCGGGGGCCAAGAAATTCGGGATCTTCAAGGGTGAGGCCGAAACCTATGCCAAGGCGGCTGACCTGTTGGGCCTTGCGCAGGAAACCGCGCCCAATGGCGACACATGGTGGCGCAGGCATCCGCTTGTCTTTCTAGTCGAGGCGGCAGATGACATTTGTTACAATATCGTCGACCTCGAAGATGGCTATACCGCCGGGGATCTGAGCTTTGAAAAGGTGCGCGACCTGCTTTGGCCGCTTTTGTTCAAAAAGCCCAATGACGACGAACTGGGCGGGTTTTCAGACTATGAAAAGATCTCGCATTATCGGGCGCTGGCGATCGGCGGGGCGATCCATGCCTGTGTCGACGCGTTCAAGACGCATCATGATGCGATCCTTGCGGGTACCTATTCCAATGATCTGATCAAGGATTCCGATCTGGGTGCCGACTTTGCCCAGATCAAATCCATCGCCAATGCCCAGCTGTTCAAAGCCCCGCGCAAGACCAAGCTGGAGGTGCGCGGGCGCAATGTGATCCGAAATGTGCTGGACGGCATCCGGCCGGTGTTCGATGCGCTGGAAGAAAACGGCTGGGACGAAGAGCACCTGCCGGATTATGAAAAACAGATCGTTCGGGCGCTTGAGCTGGATCTGCGCGGCATCACCGACAGCTATAGCGCGCTGCATGCGATGACCGATTTCGTTTCGGGCATGACCGACCGTTATGCGGTGGATGTGTCGGCGATGCTTTCGGGGCAGTAGATTATACCACCCCGAGCGCGGGCGTTATTCTGCAATGGCCGCCTTGGCGATGCCATCCAGCAGGGCTTCGACCTTTTTCATCGCGCCGTCGGGATAGCTGCGGAACCCGATGGTGGTCACATCCGGGGTTTCCGGGCGCACGATGACAAAGATGTCATAGGGGCAAAACACGACGTTCATCGGATCGGCCTCCATCACTTCGCGCGATATTTTGGCTGAACAAAAGCTGTAGATGTCCGCGTGTTCAAAGATCTTCACGTCTGAACCCACGTCCGCCTTGGTGCGTTCCAGCATCTCACCGGTGTGCGACACGGAATCAATCACCAGCCCGGCATCGGTGATGGCGCTTTCAAGCCCAAAGGTCACGTCATCAAAGCTTTGATCGGTATCATAGGTGATCATGTCCGATGCCTGTACCATTGACCCGGCGAACACCAGTGCGGCTGCGCCCAGAAATTTGTGCATTCTCTCTCCCCTTCACGAAATGGATAGCTGTGCTGTCTATTGGCGGGGATAGTGGCATAGTCGGCTGTGAAAGCGAAGACATATATTAAAAAACGTATATGAAAGGGCATCATATGGGATACGCAATGGCCGCGCTGGAATACCTGGCGCTTATATTTGTTTTCCTGATCGGAATGGCGAGCGCATTGGCGATTGTGTTCTTCGTGATCGACAAGCGTCAAAAGGGCGATGCGATCCGGCGCAATTATCCGGTGATCGGGCGGTTCCGCCATTTGTTCACAGAGCTGGGGGAATTCTTTCGCCAGTATTTTTTCGCCATGGACCGCGAAGAAATGCCCTTTAACCGCGCACAACGCAACTGGGTGGCGCGGGCGTGTGGTGGGAAAAGCAACACCATCGCCTTTGGATCGACCCGCAATCTGAACGTGCCCGGCACGCCGATTTTCATGAACGCGGTCTTTCCGCCGCTGGACGATCAATATGCCTCGACCGAACCGATGGTGATCGGCCCCCATGCGCGCGAGCCCTATGCCGCGCGGTCGATCTTTAATGTGTCGGGTATGAGCTATGGCGCCATCTCGAAACCTGCGGTGCAGGCGCTGTCCAAGGGCGCAGCCAAGGCCGGGGTTTGGTTGAACACCGGGGAAGGGGGGCTGTCCCCCTACCATCTCGAAGGGGGCTGCGACGTGGTCTATCAGATCGGCACGGCCAAATTCGGGGTGCGCGATGAGGATGGCAACCTGTCTGATGACAAGCTGCGCGAGATGGCGGCCAAGCCGCAGGTCAAGATGTTTGAGATCAAGCTGTCGCAGGGGGCCAAGCCCGGCAAAGGCGGCATTCTGCCCGGCGAGAAAGTCACCCAGGACATCGCCCGCATTCGGGGGCTGCGTGTCGGGCAGGACGGCATTTCCCCAAATCGGCACAAAGAGGTGAACAGCTTTCCCGAGCTGCTGGACCTGATCAACCATATTCGCGAGGTCACAGGTAAGCCCGTGGGGTTCAAGGCCTGTATCGGGTCCGCCGACCCCTGGGAGGAGCTGTTCGAAGAAATTGCCAAGCGTGGCCCGGAATGCGCCCCGGATTTCATCACGGTGGATGGGGGCGAAGGGGGCACAGGGGCCGCGCCCATGCCCTTGATGGATCTGGTGGGCATGCCCCTGCGCGAGGCGCTGGTGCGGATGGTTGACCTGCGCGACAAACACGGAATGCACGACCGGATCCGGATCATCGCCAGCGGCAAGCTGATCAACCCCGGTGATGTGGCCTGGGCCATCTGCGCGGGGGCGGATTTTGTCACATCCGCGCGGGGCTTTATGTTCTCGCTCGGCTGCATCCAGGCGCTCAAGTGCAACCGCAACACCTGCCCCACCGGCATCACCACCCATGACCCGCATCTGCAACACGGCCTGGTGGTCGAAGACAAATTTGAGCGGGTGGCGAAATACGCCACCTCGGTCATCAAAGAGGTCGAAACCATTGCCCATTCGGTCGGCGTGGCGGAACCCCGTCTCATGCGTCGGCGGCATGTGCGTCTGGTGCGCGACGATGGCAGCTCGGTCCAGATGAACCATCTGCGCCCCTCTGTTCCGTTGGAGTGATTGTTACAGCGCTGGCACGCGGAAGTGAGAAAGCGTTTCTTGTGCCAGCCCGCCCTCAGCGCCATCTTTCGTGCAACAGATAGGAGACACATATGGCGCATCGCTGGAAAAATGATCTGACCCATGACCAGGTGACCCCGGAAACCCTGTTTTGGAATCGCCGTCAGGTGATGGCGGGTCTTGGCGGGACCTCTTTGGCCGGGATCGCGGGCGCGGCACAGGCCGAGACGCTGGAACCCAACAGTTGGGATGAGATCACCAGCTATAACAACTTTTATGAGTTCGGCTTTGATAAAAGCGATCCAGCGAAATATGCCCACAAGCTGACCATTGACCCCTGGTCGATCACCATTGACGGGATGGTCGACAACCCCGGGGACTATGCGCTGTCCGACATTCTTTCGCAGATGACGCTCGAAGAGCGGATCTATCGTTTCCGTTGTGTCGAAACCTGGGCCATGGTCGTGCCGTGGAACGGGTTTGAGCTGGCCGATCTGTTGACCCTCGCGGGGGTGCAATCCGATGCCAAATACGTGGCCTTTGAAACCGTCTATCGTCCCGAAGAGATGCGCGGAGGCCGCAGCAGCATAGACTGGCCTTATCGCGAAGGTCTGCGTCTGGACGAGGCGATGCATCCCCTGACACTTATGGCGACCGGGATCTATGGCAAACCCATGCCCAAACAGAACGGGGCGCCGATCCGTTTGGTGGTTCCGTGGAAGTATGGGTTCAAATCAATCAAATCGATTGTGCGCATCACCCTGACCGACAAAGAGCCCCCTACCACATGGAACATGCTGCAACCCTCTGAATACGGCTTTTACGCCAACGTGAACCCAAATGTGGATCATCCGCGCTGGTCGCAATCACAAGAGCGCGCCATCGGCGGCGGCCTTTTTGCCAAGCGCAAGCCAACCCTGATGTACAATGGCTATGACGAGGTTGCCTCGCTTTACCAGGGCATGGATCTGGCGGAGAACTTCTAAGTGATCGACTGCATCAATCAGGCCGCCCGCCGCCTGCCCACATGGCCCCTCTATATACTGTCGCTCCTGCCCGCCCCTTGGCTGGTCTATCAGGGGGCGACCGGGGGGCTTGGGGTTGAGCCGATCAATGCATTAGAGCGCGCGCTGGGCGAATGGGCCTTGTGGTTCCTGATTGCAGGTTTGGCGATCACGCCGCTTCGACGATTTGCCGGGCTTAACCTGATCCGTTTTCGTCGGATGCTGGGGCTTGTCGGCTTTACCTATGTATCGCTGCACCTGCTGACTTGGCTGGTTCTGGATATTGGCGATGTGTCCCGCATCTGGGCCGACATTGTGAAACGTCCCTATATCACGGTTGGCATGTTGTCCTTGGTGCTGCTGCTGCCGTTGGCGATCACCTCGAACACCTGGTCGATCCGTAAGCTGGGCCCCAAATGGCGATCGCTGCACAAGCTGACCTATGCGGCGGTGTTCCTGGGTGGCCTGCACTACATCATGCTGGTCAAAAGCCTCTCGCTTGAGCCGGTCCTATATATGGCTGCGATTCTGGCGCTCTTGGCGGTGCGGTCGCGATTCAGTCAAGTGAATCGGATGATTCCAGGGTGAATCGCACCTAGAGCGCCGCCAGATCTGTTAGCGCCACACGCATAGGGCGCAGGCACCGCTGCGCCGCAGAATGAAAGTTTCAATATCACCGCCCTGCGCGCAACAAATGAAATGCAAGCCATTGAAAACATGCGAAAAACCAGAAATCTGCGTTTTTTTGCGATTTCTGTGCATTTAGGGGTTGCGGGTGTTTGTTGTTATCCGTAGAACCCCCTTCACCGGCGGCGCTGAGGCGCTACTGAGACACACCG
>JAOARX010000001.1 GCA_025210345.1 Pelagimonas sp.
GCGCCTCCATCACCGCGCGGGACACGATGTTCTCCGAGGCAATCAGCTCGATCTCATCGCGCTGGCGGCCAAGTTCATTGGTGATCGAGCCAAAAAGCTCAGGGTCACGGGTGGATAGGCTTTCCGTGAAAAAGCCCGCGTTTGGGGTGTCAAAAGAGTCTTTTGTCATGGTGTGTCCTATCAGGTTTAACCGGTCCAGCCCAATCCAGCCGAGATACAATTCATCGATTGCATCAACTGGATGCGGGCCGGGTTCGCGGGGTTGGGATTGCTGCGCACCTCATGCAAGAGATCAACCTGCAAGTCATGCGCTGCGCGCAAGACAGGATCGTTACGATGGGTTTGGGCCCGCAGCCGTGGAAAGCGGTTTGCCACCGGCTGGCCGGTGATCGAGCGGATCATCTGCTGCGCCTGTCCATATTCCGAGCTGATACGATCAAAAATTGTTTTCGAAATCTCCCGATCGTTGACCAACTCGGCATAACGGCGCGCGATATCCATATCGCATAGCAGCAGTGACTTTTCGACTTCGTCGATCATCAGGCGGAACAGGGCGTTGTGCTGGAACATCCGTTGCAGCAGGGTTTTGCCCCGTGTTCCGCGAATACGCACAAAGGTTTCCAGCGCATTACCCACCCCGTACCAGCCTGTGATCATATGGCGGTTTTGCGACCAGGCGAACACCCAGGGGATGGCCCGCAGATCGTCCAAAGATGCGGCGCCAAACCGGCGTGCGGGGCGCGAACCGATGCGCAAAAGCGCCAATTCGTCGACGGGGCTGGCCTGATTGAAATAGGTTAGGAAACCGGGGTCGGATATCAGCGCGACATAGGCGGTCTGGCTTAGGCTGGCCAGGGCTTCGAGCGCATCGTCTTGTTCCGGGTCGACGGGTTCGAGCCCGCTTGTGGCACTGTGACTAAGAACCGAAGACGCGAGCAGCTCTAATTGTGCGGCGGCGGTCCCGGTGTTGGCGTATTTGGCACTGACAACCTCGCCCTGTTCCGTCATGCGCAGGGCCCCATCCAGCGTGCCACGGGGCTGAGCGGCAATCGCGCGCCCCGTTGGTGCCCCGCCTCGGCTCACCGAACCACCCCGCCCATGAAAGAACACGGGCTTAAGCCGGAACGGCGCAAGCGCGCGGGTGATGGCCCGTTGCGCACGATCCAGCGACCAGACAGACCGCAGGAACCCTCCGTCCTTATTGCTGTCTGAATATCCCAGCATGATCTCGATCCGGCCAGAGCTGTTGCGCAGGCTGCGCAGGGCCAGCGGCGTGCTGAGCACATCGCGCAGGATATCCGGGGCTGCTTCCAGATCAGAAATGGTTTCGAGCAGCGGCACCACCTTGAGCGATAGGGTTTCACCACCAAACCCGGCGTAGCGCGCCAACAGGTAAACCGCGAGAATATCGTCCGAGGATCGGGTCATGGACAGGATAAACGGACCAAGGGCTTCGGGGTCAACGCCGCTTTGATAGTCGTGCATCAAGCGCAAGAGATCCATCAGTTCAGCCGCTTCGTCGGTCAGGCGATCATTGCTGATATGAACCAAACCTGTCTGGGACAGCTCGCGCCGCAGACGCGCGCCCCATTGCGCGGTGCCCGGGGCCGGGGTCTCGCCCTGCGCCTGCCAGATGGCCTGAAGCGTCCGGGTGACCACGTCTGAATTTTGACGGATATCCAGGGTGTGCATCCGCAACCCGAACACCTGAACCTGCCAGCGCAGGGGGCGGATCAGATCTTGCGCCAAAAGCGTGGCATTCATCGCGTGCAGGGCGGTCTCGACCTTGGTCAGATCTTTCTCAAAATCCCTGACGTGGGTATAGCGCCCATCAAACAGGCACGATCGGATCGCCGCCATGGCCTGTCGAAAGATCTCGTTCGGGTTGCGCTGGCGCAGGGCGCTTGCGTCACTGGCACGCGCATCAATCAAACGGTTCAGCGCTTCGGCGGTGGGTTGGGGCAGGGGGGCCAGCCTGGCCGAAATGGACAGTTTGCGCACGATCTCATCCAGCCGTTCAAGGTAAAGATCGCGCGCCATGTCATGCGCCCGTTCAAGCGCCTGGGCCGTGACTTTGGCGGTTACATGAGGGTTACCGTCGCGATCCCCACCAATCCAGGAATGAAAGCGCAAACAGCAGCTGTCGGGCAGCGGCGTTTCAAAAACGTCCTGCGTCGCGGAGGCAAAGCTTTCGAAAACACGTGGCACAGCCTGAATCAGACTGGTTCGGTAAAACTGAAGACCCCAGTCAATTTCGGCATCAAGCGACGGGCGTTCCAGCCGCAATTCCCCCGTCATCCAAAGCAGGTCGATTTCCATTTCCAGCGTGCGCTGCAATTGGGCTTCTTCGCGGGGCGACCAGCGCCGTGTCTCTAGCTCCACCAGGCAGCGATAAATCCGCCGGTGAATATCCAGAACCGAAACGCGTTTTGCCTCGGTCGGATGGGCGGTCAGGGTCGGGCCCACGCTCAGCCGGTTCTGGGCAATCAGGTTTTGCATGGCGCTGCGTTCGTCCGCAGTTGCGGACTCCAAGGCCTGGGCAAAGCTGCCCTTGCGCGCGGCAGCACCGTTCAGGCGTTCCACCTGACGCCCGCTGCGAATGGATGCGTTTTCGTCCAGGATCTGCTGCAGGTGAAACCAGATGGTTGCGGCCTGCAGATGATCCGACGCCTGGTCCGCCGACCAGGTCGCGCGATGCGCATCTTGATCATTCAAGAGGTCGGGCGCCCGGCGCGCCAGGACATGGGTCCACGCCTGTTTCAGCCGATCGCGCAGGCGCTCGGTCTGATCTGAGGCGGTGGCGTTGGAGGGGATCGTATCGGGCGCCCGCTGTTGCATTACTGTACCTTGTCCATTGGGTTGCCGTCGTTGAAAAACGCTTCGAGATTGTCCAGCACGCGAAAGCCCATGGCCTCGCGCGTGGCTCGGGTGGCGCTGCCCAGATGCGGGAGCATGACAAGGTTGTCGCATTGCAACAGGTCCGGGGCGATGCGGGGTTCGCCATCGAAAACATCCAAGCCCGCGCCGCCGATCATGTCGAAACTCAGCGCCTGGATCAGCGCATGTTCATCGATCACCTCGCCGCGCGCGGTGTTGATCAGAAAGGCATCAGGTTTCATAAGGCCCAGACGCGTCCCGTTGATCAGATGCCGGTTGGCCACGCCACCGGGGCAATGCAGGGAAACAAAGTCACATTGCGGCAGCAGATCTTCGACCGTATCGACCTGGGTCGCCCCATAGGCGGCCAGGACTTCGGGCGCGATTTTTGAGCGGTTCTGCACCACGATTTTCATGCCAAAGCCGTGATGCGCGCGCCGTGCCATCGCCTGGCCAATACGCCCGAAACCGATGATCCCCAACGTTGCGCCGCTGACCTTGGTGCCCACCAGATGCGTCGGGCGCCAGCCGGTCCACTGGCCCGAGCGCAGCTCGCGTTCGCCTTCGCCCGCACGGCGCGCCACCATCAAAAGCAACGTCATGGCGATGTCGGCAGTGCAATCGGACAGCACATCAGGCGTGTTGGTCACGGTGATGCCGTGGTGCTTGGCGCGGTCCAGATCAATATGACCAAATCCCACACCGTAATTCGCCAACAGCTCGGTTCTGGGGCGCGAGACGTCCAGTGCTTCGGCGTCCAGTTTATCGGTGACCGTGGGCAGGATCGCGTCATATTTCTTGAGAGCCTCGCGGAAATCCGCGTGGCTCATGGGGGTGTCGGCCTTGTTGAACTCGGCATTGAAGTTCTCTTTCAGCCGGGCCTCGACCGCGGCAGGCCAGCGGCGGGTGACAAGCACATTGGGTTTCGCAGACATCAGGCGGCCTCCTTCATGACATTGGCGATGGTGTCGCCGATAACCGCCGGGTTGGGCGCGACCGTCACCCCGGCAGCCGAGAGAATTTCGACCTTTTCGCTGGCGCTTTCGCCAAAGGCCGAGATGATGGCACCCGCGTGCCCCATGGTCCGGCCCTTGGGCGCGGTCAGACCGGCCACATAGGCCACCACCGGCTTGGTCACATGGTCGCGAATGTAATCCGCGGCTTCGGCCTCTTGCGGGCCACCGATCTCACCGATCATGCAGATCACATCGGTTTCATCGTCGTTCTCGAACTTTTCCAGAATGTCACGGAAAGACGAACCGTTGATCGGATCACCGCCAATACCAACCGAAGTCGAAACCCCGATGCCATGCGCCTTGAGCTGCGCCGCGGCCTCGTAGCCCAGCGTACCCGAGCGCCCGATGATCCCCACATTCCCCGGCAGATAGATATGCCCCGGCATAATGCCCAAAAGCGCCTTGCCCGGGCTGATCGTGCCCGCACAGTTCGGCCCGGTCAGCACCATGCGGCGCTCTTTGGGATAGCGGTACATGTAGCGTTTCACACGGATCATATCCTGCGCCGGGATGCCGTCGGTGATGCAGACACAATAGCGGATGCCCGCATCCGCGGCCTCCATGATACTGTCGGCGGCAAAGGGTGGGGGCACAAACACAAGGCTGGAATCGGCCTGGGTTTCGGCGACGGCCTCTTCGACCGTGTCGAAAACCGGCACGCCATCGACCTCTTGGCCACCTTTGCCCGGCACAACCCCACCCACGACGTTGGTGCCATATTCCAGCATGTCTGCGGTGTGAAACCGGGCCATCTTGCCAGTGATTCCATGAACGATGACACGGGATTCGCGGTCCAGGTAGATGCTCATTTTACAACCCTCACATTGGTTTCGTGGGACAAATCGTTTTGCCATGCACCGACGGCGCGTTCTGCAGCCTCCATCAGGGTCGAGGCGCGGATAATGGGCAGCCCGCTTTGGGCAAGGATCTTTTGACCCTCTTCGACGTTCGTGCCGGCCAGACGGACAATCACGGGCACGTCAACCTGCACCTCTTCGAGCGCTTGAACGACGCCTTTGGCCACCCAGTCACAGCGGTTGATACCCGCAAAGATATTGACAAGAACCGCCTGCACATTGCTGTCGGACATGACCAGACGAAACGCCTTGGCAACCCGTTCGGGCGTGGCGCCGCCGCCGATATCAAGAAAGTTGGCGGGCTCGCCCCCGGCCATCTTGATCGTGTCCATGGTGGCCATGGCCAGTCCGGCGCCATTGACGATGCAGCCAATATTGCCCTCTAGCCCGACATAAGACAGACCACGATCCGCCGCGCGGCTTTCGCGCGGGTCTTCCTGGCTTTTGTCGCGCAGCTCGGCGATCTGCGGGTGCCGGAACAGCGCGTTGTCGTCAAAGGTCATCTTGGCGTCCAGCGCAACAATGCGGCTGTCTCCGGTCACGACCAGCGGATTGATTTCAACCATTGTGGCGTCGTGCTCGCGGAACGCGCGATAGCAGCCTTGAAGCGTGCGCACCATCTGTTGGGTCATCGCGGGTTCAATGCCCAGTTTGAACGCAATCTGACGGCACTGGAAATCCTGAAGACCAACCGCGGGTTCGACGGTGGCGCGAACGATGCTTTCGGGCTTTTCGGCGGAAATCTCTTCGATTTCCATACCACCCTCGGCACTGGCGACGATCATCACCCGCTGGCTTGAACGGTCCAGAACAAAGCCCAGATAGATCTCGCGCTCAATTGGCACGCCCGCCTCGACATAGACGCGGTAGATGCCTTTGCCTTCTGGACCGGTCTGATGAGTCACCAGCTTGCGGCCAAACATCTCTTCACAGCCGTTTTGAATTTCGGCCTCGGTGGTGCAGACTTTGACACCCCCTGCCTTGCCGCGGCCCCCGGCGTGAACCTGCGCTTTGACAACCCAAAGATCCCCGCCCAACTCACGCGCGCGATAGGTCGCCTGTTCCGGGCTATAGGCCAATGCGCCTGCGGGCACATCCACGCCAAAACCGGCGAGGATCTCTTTTGCCTGATACTCATGAATATCCATGGTGCTCCTCCCAAGATGCGTGATGGATGATTATTCCGCAGCCAATGCGGCGCGGTAATGGGTGTCGAGCGCGGCATCCACGGCGGCGTGATCAACCGTACCGCCCAGCTCTTCGATGGCTTGGGCAAAGCGGGTGACGATATCCGCAACCGTGGCTTCGCTCAGCAGGTTCAGGATGCCGATACGGACCTGGACCGGCTCGGACAGGGTGGGCCAGATGCCGAAATTGCGGGCGCGGCAGTTCTGGACCAACTCCATTTCGCGACCCGCCAGATCACCCGGCAGGTTCAGCACCACCAGCGAGGTCATGTTTGACGTGACCTCACAGCCCATGGCGGTCACGGCCTTGCGCAACGCCGCCTCGTGATGGGCATAATCCTTGGCCCTCTGGGCGATGGTCTGTTGCAGCGTGATCCGCAACGCCTCGTGGAATGCGGCGACCGCATAGGCGGAATGGGTGCGGTGATACGTGCCTTTTTCAACGTCCTTGCCATCGATGATCCCCCAATGGCGGGCCTCCATCACCGGGTGATGCACAAAGCTGCGGGTGCCCGTGGCCTTGAGCGCCACCATATAGCGATCTGTCAGTGAAACCGGCGCATAGGTCAGCGGCAGGCAGCAGATCCCTTTTTGCGGGCAAGACGCCCAGCCAGCCACTCCGGGGAAATCGTCGATGCGGAAATCCTCGACCCCCAGCGACGAGACCGCATCAACCAGCCCCATGGTTCCGTGCTTTTCGCAAGCATCGCTAAAGCCCTGAATGTCATTGATGCGGCCCGAACCGGTTTCCCAATGCGCCATGGCCGCCCATTTCGGTTTGTGCTCGGCCAGCGCCTTTTCAACGATTTCGCCGGTCACAGAGTCGCCATGGGGCACGTTGATGATGGTCACCGAGGCCGCCTGAGGATCAAGCGGATTGGCGGCCAGTTCATCGGCGGTGGCGGCCTTCATGCGTACCGTCAAACCGTCGATACCGGAAAACGTCCCGTTCACGAACATCACCACGCTGTCACCGGGCATCACTGCGCTGAACATGACGTCCAGACCGCTCCAACCGGTGCCCGCCACGCCAAAGGTATGCGTGTTTTCCGTGCCCCAGATTTCCCGCAGCATGTGTTTGCATTCAATCATGCCGCGCAGCACGTCACCGTGCATGTGGTCCGCAATCCCCGCCCCCGAGAAGGCCGCCAGGACACGGGCGTCGGTGTTGCCGGGGCCCGGGCCCGCCGCGATGGTTGCAGGGATCTCCAGCTTGGGAAAAATCTGTTCACTGTGCATTGGGGTCTCCTCCCGAGGCATTTTATATTTCGAATTTCGAAAAATGATGACTTGCCTTTGATTTTAAGAAAACGCACCTTGATCCTGCTTTTGTGTATCTAAATGGATGGGCATTTACCCACCCATTAGGGTAAGTATCCCGTTGTATACGCAGATATGGCCCATTCAAATGGGTGGTTTATTCTGATTTTTATAGGAAAAACAATGGCTAAAGAAATCAGCGCTCCGATCTCGATCATGCTGGCCGACGGCAATCCCCTGGTGCTTTCGGCCATGTCCGAGATGTTCGATCGTGATTCGCGATTCTCTTTGGTGGCGACCAGCGCCACCGCCGAAGGCTTTCTCGGCGCGGTGATGCGCGTACCGGTCGACATCGGCGTAATCGACTGGGATCTGCCGGTTCTGGGGGCTGAAAAATTGTCAGAGGTGCTGCGCGTCCAAGAAAGCGCACCACGTCTGATCATATATGGAAATGACGATAAATCCCTTGTTCAAAAGGCGATAGCCGCCGGAGCCGCAGCATATGCGACGCGATCCGGATCAACAGAAACGCTGATTCAAACCTGTTTGGACGTCGCCGCCGGTAAAATGGTTTTTCCGTTTCTGGACATCCGGGAACTGCGTAACGACCCGATCGAAAGCCTCTCTCGAAAAGAAAAACAGCTTTTGGATGCGCTGGCGACGGGCCTGACAAACAAGGAACTCAGCCGGGATCTGGGCATTTCAACCAATACGGTAAAGTTCCACCTGTCGAATATTTTCGATAAATTGTCGGTCCGAAACCGCGCACAAGCGATCGCATACTACTATGCTCATAAGGCCAAGGGAGGATCTGCTTAGACACTCTGCATTCATTAGTATGCAGAAAAATTTATTGACAGTGAAACTAGATTTGAGAATTTGAAATAGACAGAGAATCTGAGCGCGAGGAGACGCCCCATGTCCTTTTTCCCCATCGAACAAGCCCCCGGTCGGTTGAACCGTAGCGAATTGGCCGTCCCGGGTAGCCAGCCACAAATGTTTGAGAAAGCAGCGCAATCCGATGTGGATGTGATCTTTCTTGACCTCGAAGACGCGGTCGCACCCGACGAAAAAGAACAGGCCCGCAAGAATATCATCAAGGGTCTGAATGACATCGACTGGAACACCAAGACCATGTCGATTCGAATCAACGGGCTGGATACGCACTATATGTATCGCGATGTGGTCGACATCATTGAGCAGGCTGGCGAACGTCTTGACCTGATCATGATCCCCAAAGTGGGCACCGCCGCCGACGTCTATGCCGTCGATATGCTGACCACCCAGGTCGAAGACGCGGTGGGCCTGAAAAAGCGGATTGGGTTTGAGCACATCATTGAAACCGCGCTTGGCATGCAAAACGTGACCGAAATCGCGGGCGCGTCCAAGCGCAACGAAAGCCTGCATTTCGGCGTGGCGGATTACGCCGCCTCAACCCGCGCGCGCACGACCATCATCGGCGGCGTGAACCCGGATTACTCGGTGCTGACCGATCCGTTGGATGACGGCACGCGCATGACCCATTGGGGCGACATGTGGCACTATGCCTTGGCGCGGATGGTCGTTGCGGCCCGCGCCAACGGCCTTCGTCCCATCGACGGTCCGTTTGGCGATTTCCAGGATCCCGACGGCTATCGCGCGGCGGCCAAACGCGCGGCGGTGCTGGGTTGCGAAGGCAAATGGGCGATCCACCCCAGCCAGATTGAACTGGCAAACGAGGTCATGTCACCCTCTGAGGCCGAAGTGACCAAAGCGCAGCGCATCCTCGAAGCCATGGCCGAAGCCGAGGCCGCAGGCAAAGGTGCGGTTTCGCTGGATGGTCGCCTGATTGACTATGCGTCGATCCGACAGGCCGAGGTGCTGGTCGAAAAGGCCCGGCAGATTTCTGGTGACTGATATGAACAGTCATCTTCGGGATCACGCCCGCGCAGCCTTTGATGCAGCGGTGCGGCGCGCTGACCCCGAGGGGGCGGTGCGTGCCGATCTGGCGCGCGCGCCGATACGTCCCCCTGATCAGGGGGGCGTGACCCGTGTTGTTGCGCTTGGCAAAGCGGCGCCCGCCATGCTGCGCGCGCTGATGCAATCCATCGACGGCCCGACGGAAACCATCTGTGTCACCCATCGGGAAAACACGGCCGATATACAGGCTGACCAGGTGTTTCGCGCAGGGCACCCGGTGCCGGATGCGGTTGGTATGCAGGCCGCGGCGGCGGTCAAGGATCTGTTGGCCCGGGCCAGAGCGCAGGATCATGTGGTGGCCCTGATTTCCGGCGGGGGGTCGTCTTTGCTGCCAGCGCCGCCAGACGGCGTTTCGCTGGAGGACAAGCAGGCCCTGAACCGGCTGCTGCTGGCCAGCGGGCTGGACATAAACGCGATGAACCTGATCCGTCAGCAGGTGTCCGACCTCAAGGGTGGGGGCTTTGCCCGGCTCGCCGTCCCGGCACCGGTCACGGCGCTGATCTTGTCTGATGTCATTGGCGACGACCTGCGCGCGATTGCCAGCGGCCCAACGGTCGCACCGATCGGCTCTGTGGGGGACGCACTGGCGCTGATGTACGACGCAGGTATCAAAGACCGCCTGCCGCACAGCATCCATGAGCATCTGAGCCGCGCAGATCGCCCCGCGCCCCCCGATTCCCCCGCAGACAATCGTCTGATCGGCAGCAATGCCCAAAGCGTCGCCGCCGCGGTGCGGGCTTTGTCGGACGCCTACAACGTGACGGTCGCCCAGGCGCCATTGGTTGGAGATCTACACGACGCGGCAATGCGGGTGTTCCGAGAGACCTGCGCCCGTGCCTTACAAGAGGGACCCCAGGCCCTGGTCTGGGGTGGCGAAACCACGGTGCGGGTCAAAGGTTCCGGTCTTGGCGGGCGCAACCAAGAGATGGCTTTGCGCGTCGCGGCCCTGGCCGATGCCCAGCCAATCCCACGCCCTTGGGTGTTTCTGTCCGGCGGCACAGATGGCCGCGACGGGCCAACGGATTCCGCAGGTGCGATTGTCGATCAAGACACCTGTAAGCGCATACTTGCAAAGGGAAAAACCGCCGCGAGCTTTCTTGATCGCAACGACAGCTATGCCGCACTGTCCCTGGCGGGCGACCACCTGATGACAGGTGCGACAGGCACCAATGTTGCGGATGTTCAGATCGCCCTGATCGCCTAGGGTCAGGACCCTAAGTCCTAGACGCCCGGCTGGTCTGCATGCGGATTGACCGGGCTGTCCAACCGCCAATCATGCACGTCATTTACCAACATATGCGCTGCGCGCCGCAGCGTGGCGCGGATGCGCTCGACCGCCGGAATGCCCATCATCCCGCAATCTTCCAACGCCTTGTCAAAGGTTTGCAACCACAACTCGGCGTCCTCTGTACGGATCGGCACATGTTCGTGTAGCTCACGCAGATTCATATGACCAAAGCGTTCCCGGTAATAGGCCCGCCCACCAAAGAACCCCGACAGAAATTCAAACTGTGCCTGCCGAATATGTTCCAGCCCATGACCCCGAAAATGCAGCCGATGCAGCGGATAGGCCTCAGGGTCGGTTTCCATGCGGTCATAGAAGCGGTTGACCAGATCCCGCAGCCGCTCTTCTCCGCCGATATCGTTCAATGCACTCATGAAAAGAGCCTATCGTTACGTCAGCCAAGGGCTTTGATTCAGGTCAACCGCATGATTTTAAGACCGCGGCCGGGTTTTCTGCGGGTCGTAATGGGCAAAGGGCACGATGGTTGCGGGCAAGCGTTTCTGATGCCCGTCCAGCTTGCCGATCTCAACCTCGGTTCCAACCGCGTGATGCGCCACGTCAACCCGTGCCAAAGCGATGTTCTTGCCCAAGATCGGTGAGCGCATCGAAGAGGTCACTTCGCCAATTTGTGCGCGCCCAATGTGCACACAATCTCCGTGGGCCACATCAACATTGGAATGGATATCCAGGCCAACCAACTTGCGCGCCGGGGTTTCCTTGCGCCGGATCAGCGCATCCCGGCCGATAAAATCGTCGGTCTTGGATTTCAGCGGCACGGTAAAGCCGATGCCGGCCTCGAACGGGTCGGTTTGATCTGAGAAATCATAGCCCGCAAAGATCAGCCCGGATTCGATACGCAGCATATCCAGCGCCTCAAGACCCATGGGACGGATGCCGTGGTCCTGGCCTGCTTCCCAGACAGCATCGAACACCGCACCTGCATCTTTGGGGTGGCAGAAAATCTCGTATCCCAGCTCACCGGTATACCCCGTCCGCGACACCACAATCGGCACACCGTCATGGTCATGCAGGCGGGCAGGGGTGTGGCGGAACCATGCGAGATCATCGAAATTCGGATGATGCGGCAGGGTCCAGACGATCTTTTTCAGCAAATCGCGGCTTTCGGGGCCCTGCACGGCAATGTTGTGCTGCACATCGGTTGACGAACGT
This sequence comes from Pelagimonas sp., assembly GCA_025210345.1. Taxonomy (GTDB): domain Bacteria; phylum Pseudomonadota; class Alphaproteobacteria; order Rhodobacterales; family Rhodobacteraceae; genus JAOARQ01. The sequence goes on from JAOARX010000001.1 coordinate 11,612, forward strand.
ACCAAAACCTTGAGGCCCAGCTTTTCCGCCTGTTCGCGGATCCATTCGCCACCGTAGTCAGAGCCGCCAATCCAGCGGAAGTTATCCTTGCCCAGACGGTAAACCGTCCCGTCGTCAATCATGCCACCATGTTCATAACACATCGCGGTATAGACCACGCCGCCCACCGGCAGGGTCTTCATGTTGCGGGTAAAGATGTACTGGCACAGCGCCTCGGAATCCGGTCCTGTGATCTCAAACTTGCGCAGGGCGCTCAGGTCCATCACCACGCATTTTTCACGCGCGGCGTGGTATTCTTCGATCGGGCCAGCGGTGGACATGCAATTGGCCAGCCAGAACCCGTTATATTCAATGAAGTTATCAGTGAACTTGGCAAAGCTGTCGTGAAAGCCGGTTTGTTTCGTCATTTTCGCCTCGGCGTCGGGGGTGGGGCGGTAGGCCACCGCACGTTGGAATGTCTCTTCGCCGCTGTAGGTGCGGACATGGATATCGGTCGGGTTCCAGCCATTCGCGGCGCTGGTATCATCGGGGCAGGCCGAGCTGACACAGACCAGATCGGTCAGAGCGCGCAGCAACACGTAATCGCCGGGCCGGGACCAGGGCTCGTCAGAATACATCACCCCATGTTCATCGAGGAACGTGTTGAAAAAGAAGTTGATCGCCATCCAGCCCGGGCGGCCCGGCACACCGTGCTGTTCAAGCGCCCCGTTGAAATTGTCGGTACAATTCACATGGCCGGGATACCCAAGATCATCATAGTATTTTGCCGCGCAGGCCATGGCAAAGGCATCATGCCGCCCGCAGGTGTCCTGAATCGTTTCAACCAGCGGCGTGCCATCCTGATCGTAATACTTTCCATGCAGGCCGGGATGCGGATAGATGCAATGCTGGATGGTGCGCGTCGTGGTGACATCCAAAGGATGCGCGATGCCCTTGTCCAGTTTGCGCGCATCAAAACACTGGAAATCAGTGCATTGGCGGCCGTCCACATCAAGGATCTGGATATAGTCGCCCGCCTTGACGAAATAGCTTTGCGCCGTGGCGGAATGGATGCGAATATCAGCGACCGGATCGGCCAGCGGGTCGGGCAACTCAAAGCGCGCGTGCTGTTTGATCACCGCGCGCTTGACCCAGACGGTCAAGGGCGTGACCGTATTCTGTCGCTCAAAATCCATCACGCCACCGGGCGCGGCGATGATCACTACGCCATCTCGGGTGGCGGTATAAAAGCTTTCTTCACCCGCTGGCGTTGCTTCTCCAAAGATATTGATCGAACGCGCCTGACCAAGGTCGATGCCCCGCGCCTCGATCCCCATGCGCAGACCACGCAAGGATTGGTCTGAACCAGTTAGCAATGCCTTGAGCCCTTCGGCGGTGCCAGTGCCCGCATGCCCCAGTATCGCGGGATCGACCACACCATCAGACCCGGCCGCGACGATTTCGCATGGCTGTCCACCTTCGGTGTTGGATATGGTCAGCTTGTCACCCGTTTCGATACGGATCAGGATTGCGCCAGCGCCTTCCACGACATAGCGTTCGGTACCTGGCGGCAGGGAAAACACCTGTGGCTGGGTTATCAGACTTGGCTTGGGCGGCCCGGGTACAATGTCCGGGTAACGATTGTCGAGCATCTCTCCCCCTGTTGGTTGATCCATCACTTGCATGCGCGGAATATTAATTTAACATCAAGAATATCCATAAAGCAGGCTTTCGGACAAGAAAAGAAACCAGTTGAACCAATTATTTTTAACTGGCCCTTTGATCCATTCGAACAGCCACACGGTTCAAAGGGGGTGAAATGCTAAGCTTGGGATTGGGTATTGTTGCGGCCTTTGCCTGGGGATTTCATGATCTCTGCGTGCGACATGTCAGCCAAAACACTGGAATCATTGCACCTTTGACAGGGGTGATGGCGTTTGGGACGCTCATGGTGGCCCCGTTCAGCCTGACGACGGCGGTCCAGCCCGATGGGGCATCGCTGTCTCTGGCCTTGATGGCCGGGGTTCTATATGGGCTGGCTGGATACGCCCTATACCGTGCGTTTTCGATTGGTCCAGTGCGGTTGGTCGCCCCGATAATTGGTGCCTATCCGGTTTTATCCGTCGCCTGGGCCGGGATCGCGGGTCAACCCGCAAGCCTGGATCAATGGTTGGCGGTTCTCATCATTGTCGCCGGGGTGGGATTCGTCGTGGGCCGCAGTGACGACCCCAAAGACCCCCAGACCCCGCGTTCGCCGGCGGTGCTCTGGTCGCTTGCTGCTGCGATGGGGTTTGCGGCAGCGTTTGCAACGGGGCAAGCTGCGGCCGCGGACGGGGCCGAGGTGGCCCTTTTGCTACCAACCCGCATCGCGGCATTGATCACGATTTTAGGGCTGGCTCTGGCGTTGCGACAATCTCCGATACCCGCTGTCAAACTGGCCCCCATTTTGCTGCTGATGGGGGCATTGGACGCGCTCGCACTTGGCGTGATCATTCTCGCCGGAGGCGCCCCAAACCCAGAGTTCGCCAGCGTCGCGGCCTCGGCCTTTGGGTTGATCACCGTAGTCTTGGCTGCCTTGTTTTTGCGCGAAGGGATGCGCCGTGACCAGTGGTCGGCGGTTGTTGTTGTGTTCGGGGCGATCGCGTATCTGGGAGGGTGAGGTGCGGAATAAATTATAACATAATCATCATTATAAGATTTATGAGGTCGAACAAAGAGATGGAACCAATCAACTTACGGATCGTATCTGATTCCGGTGTCGAGGCGACGATCTCGTCAGATGGCCGCCACGTGGGTAATGACGACTGTTATGCCACTGTCTCGGTCAAAGGGGTTGTCAAGCAGCGACGGGTGTACGGCATCGACCCGCTTCAATCGTTTGTGTTGGGTCTTCAACTGATCGAGGATCTGACCTCAGACAAACGCATTGGCGATGAAAACCAAGACCATTCAGCCCCAGGTTCCCCATGGCGTATAGAGGTCATCGAAGACTGAGCCCGTCTCCTTTGATTTCAACAAAAAACGCGCGACCGTTTGGCCGCGCGTCAAGTGAGGATTTAACGTATCAGCTGATCAGATATCGAGCGTGTGCTCTTTCTCCCAACGCGAGAAGTGGCTGACGAAGGAATCCCATTCCTGGTTTTTCAGCTTGAGATAGGCGCTTGAGAACTCTTCGCCCATGGTGCTGACCAGCTCGGCATCATTCTCATAGGCACGCAGCGCATCCAGCATGTTCAGCGGCAGTTTCGGCGCATCGGTGATCGAATGGCCTTCGGCATACATGTCAATGTCGTGGCGCTTGCCCGGATCGGACTTGGTGCGAATGCCAGACAGGCCTGCGGCAATGATCACCGCCTGCAACAGATAGGGGTTCACCGCGCCATCGGGCAGACGCAGCTCAAACCGGCCCGGCCCCGGAACGCGGACCATATGCGTGCGGTTGTTGCCGGTCCAGGTCACGGTGTTGGGCGCCCAGGTCGCACCCGACATGGTGCGCGGTGCGTTGATGCGTTTATAGCTGTTCACCGTCGGATTGGTGATCGCCGCCAGAGCGCTGGCGTGTTTCATGATCCCACCAAGGAAGTGACCGCCCTTTTCCGACAGGCCAACTTCGCCCACCTGACCACCGGCATCACCCGCGAACACGTTGGTCTTGCTGTCGGGGCCGGGCGCATCCCAGACGGAAATATGCGCGTGACAGCCATTGCCGGTCAGACCCTCGACAGGCTTCGGCATGAAGGTCGCGCGGAAACCGTGCTTTTCCGCAACCGATTTGGTCATGAATTTGAAAAAGCTGTGCTTGTCCGCGGTCTTGAGCGCGTCGTCAAACTCCCAGTTCATTTCAAACTGGCCGTTCGCATCTTCGTGGTCGTTCTGGTACGGGCCCCAGCCCATTTCCAGCATGTAGTCGCAGATTTCGCGCACCACATCATAGCGGCGCATCACCGCCTGCTGGTCATAGCAGGGCTTGGCGGCGGTATCGAACGGGTCGCTGATTTCGTCACCCTCGGGTGTCAGCAAAAAGAACTCGGCCTCGATGCCGGTCTTTACGTGCAGACCTTCTTCGGCGGCTTCGTCAATCAAGCGGCGCAGCACGTTGCGTGGTGCCTGGGCCACGTCCTGCCCCTCCATCACGCAATTGCCCGCAACCCATGCGACCTCGGGTTTCCAGGGCAGCTGGATCACGGAGGACGGGTCTGGCACGGCCAGCATATCGGGGTGGGCGGGCGTCATATCAAGATAGGTGGCGAAACCGGCAAAGCCTGCGCCATCTTCTTGCATATCCGCGATCGCCTGTGCCGGGACAAGTTTGGCGCGTTGGCCGCCAAACAGGTCCGTAAAGGAAATCATGAAGTATTTGACGCCTTTTTCCTCGGCAAACTTGGCGAGATCAATCGTCATTGGGTGGCTCCCTGTAGGTCTTGTTTTGTTTGTTGAAAAGGGCGCGCAGACCGTTGCCCGCGCGCCCTGAATTCTTAGTAGCCGGTGCCGGGCTTGCCGGGATACCATTCGGTTCCTGCAAGGGGCACTCTGGCCATGGCCGCCGCTTCCATTGTCAGGGCGCACAGATCTTCGGGTTCCAGATTGTGCAGATGGTTGTGACCACAAGCGCGGGCGATGGTCTGTGCCTCAAGGGTCATCACCTTGAGATAGTTACGCAGACGGCGCCCCGCTTCGACGGGATCGAGGCGCTGCATCAGATCGGGGTCCTGCGTGGTGATGCCCGCCGGGTCCTGACCTTCGTGCCAGTCATCGTAAGCGCCAGTTGTGGTGCCCAGCTTTTGATACTCGGATTCCCAACGCGGATCATTGTCCCCCAGCGCAACCAGCGCGGCGGTGCCGATGGCAACCGCATCCGCCCCCAGCGCCATGGCCTTGGCCACGTCCGCACCGGTGCGAATGCCGCCGGAGACGACCAGTTGCACTTCGCGGTGCACCCCAAGATCCTGAAGCGCCTGAACGGCGGGGCGAATACAGGCCAGGGTCGGCAGACCCACATGTTCAATGAACACATCCTGCGTAGCAGCGGTGCCGCCCTGCATCCCGTCCAGAACCACAACATCGGCCCCGGCTTTCACCGCCAGCGCAGTGTCGAAATAGGGGCGCGTGCCGCCGACCTTGATGTAGATCGGCACTTCCCAATTGGTGATTTCGCGCAGTTCGAGGATCTTGATTTCCAGATCATCCGGTCCGGTCCAATCCGGGTGACGACAGGCTGACCGCTGGTCGATCCCCTTGGGAAGCGTGCGCATTTCGGCCACGCGGTCGGAAATCTTTTGACCCAACAGCATGCCGCCGCCGCCGGGCTTGGCGCCCTGCCCCACCACGATTTCGATGGCATCCGCCTTGCGCAGATCATCCGGGTTCATCCCGTAACGCGACGGAAGATACTGATAGACCAGTTTGGTTGAATGGCCGCGTTCCTCAGGTGTCATGCCGCCATCGCCCGTCGTGGTGGACGTGCCTGCCGCGCTTGCGCCACGGCCAAGGGCCTCTTTCGCCGGACCGGACAGCGCGCCAAAGCTCATCCCTGCGATGGTCACGGGAATATCAAGCTGAATGGGCTTTTTGGCAAAACGCGTGCCCAGCGTCACCGAGGTATCGCAGCGCTCGCGATAGCCCTCAAGCGGGTAACGCGACACCGAGGCGCCCAGAAACAGCAGATCGTCGAAATGCGGAACGCGCCGTTTGGCACCACCGCCGCGAATGTCATAGATACCAGTGGCCGCCGCACGCCGGATTTCGGCGTTGATCGGGTTGGTAAAGGTGGCCGATTGGATCGGCATGGTCTGCGGGATTTTATTATCCATGTCTTTCATCCTGATCCTCAGTAAGCCTGTGCGTTATCAACATCAAAGTTATAGAGCTGACGGGCCGAGCCGTAGCGCTTGAACTCTTCGGGTTTGGCGTCGGAACCGGCACGCGCAAGCAGATCCTTGAGGATCTCGATATGCTCGGGGCGCATTTCTTTTTCGATGCAGTCGGCGCCGAGGCTCTTGACCGAACCGCGCACGAACAGGCGGGCCTCATAGAGCGAATCCCCCAGCGCATCGCCCGCGTCACCACAGACAACCAGGTTGCCCGCCTGCGCCATAAATGCGCTCATGTGGCCGATGTTGCCATGTACCACGATGTCGATCCCCTTCATGGAAATCCCGCACCGCGAGCTGGCGTTGCCCTTGATCACCAAGAGCCCACCATGACCGGTGGCGCCGGCATATTGGCTGGCGTCACCTTCGACGATCACCGTGCCGGACATCATGTTTTCCGCAACACCCGGACCAACCGAGCCTTTGACCTTTACGGTCGCCTGCTGGTTCATGCCCGCGCAGTAATAGCCGGTCGACCCATTGACGGTGACTTCGATCGGGGCGTTCAGACCGACGGCAATCGCATGGCTGCCCTTGGGGTTCACGATGTCCCATTCGGTCTGGGTGGTGTCTTCGCTCTGGGCGTGCAGGGCGGAATTCAGGCCACGCAGGCCGTCGGCTTCAAGATCATATGTCTGCATCTTAGTGGTTCCAGAAGTAAACGGTTGCGGGTTCGGGCTCCCAAACGCGGGCCTCATCGATACCGGGCAGATTCACCAGCGCGCGATATTCGCTGCCAAAGGCGACATACTGATCGGTTTCCGCCATCACGGCAGGCTTACAGGCAATCGGGTCACGCACGACGCCAAAGCCATCCTTGGTGCCCACCACAAAGGTAAAGAACCCGTCCAGATCATCCAGCGAGCTTTCAAGCGCCTCACCCAAAGACGCGCCTTCGCGCATTTTCCAGGTCAGATAGGCCGCGCCCACTTCGGTGTCGTTCATGGATTCGATCCGCACACCTTCGCGCTGCAATTTGCGGCGCAGCGAGTTGTGATTCGAAAGCGAGCCATTGTGCACAAGGCACTGGTCTGCACCGGTCGAAAATGGGTGCGCGCCCTCAGTGGTGACCGCGGATTCGGTGGCCATTCGGGTGTGACCGATGCCATGGGTGCCCCCCATCGACGAGATGTCGAAACGCGCCGCCACATCTTTGGGCAGGCCGACCTCTTTGTAGATTTCAATGGTGTCGCCATCGCTCATGACACGCATGCCGGGGCGCAATTCGCGCACGGCTGCGCGGGCTGCTTCGGCCTTGTCTGCGGGCAGGGTCATCACCGCGTGGGTGTCATTGCGCGCCATTGACACATCGGCGCCGATGGCTGCGCCCAGATCAGCCGCAAGAGTTTCAAGATCAGTATCCGCATTGTCTGATTGAACGGTCAGCTTTGCCTCACCGTCATTTGCGTCACCGCCGTAAATTGCAATCCCGGCACTGTCGGGCCCACGATCTGTCATCGTGATGAGCATGTCAGTCAGCATCGCGCCAAGCTGCGGCTCAAGTGCTTTGTCCTTCAGGAATAGTCCGACGATTCCGCACATTTTCTAGTTGCTCCGTATATTGATTCGGCTCTGAGGAAGTTGCGTTCACGCTAGCATCCGGCAGGCCGCCACTCAAACTAAAATGAAAATATATTTCCTGACAGTCAATACCCCGGGCGCAGGAAAATCGCCCGGGGATGGCATAAATCGGCTAGTACCGTTCTACGCTTTCCTGAATTTTGGCATGGTCGATGGCCTGCTTGCGTGCCTCTTCCAGGTGCTTGCCCTCGCGGACGTATTGAATGCGGTGCCACCCGATCCAAAAGGCCACGCCCAACACGACCATCAGGACTTCGGACCCTTGGAACGGATAGACCGGCCCCACGTCGGCCAGATCAACGGCCCAGTTTTCATATCCAATCGTAGACATGTCGTTGTCTCCTATTCTGCTGGTTTGATGTTGTTTGCGAGATAGCGCTTGTCAGCGTCGATGATCTCGGCTTTGGCGTCCTCATAGGAATGGTGTTCCGCGTAATCGAGCCCCTGCAGCTCCACCTCTTGGGGGATGCGCAAAACGCCTGCGGCGGCCTGCATCTTGGCCAGCGCCCAACCGGGCAGGAAGCCCAGAACAAAGAACATGATCACCGCGCCGATGGTCTGACCCAGCGGGTTGATGGTGGCATAACCTTCGAATGGCGAAGACGGCGCGCCCCATAGCATGAAACCCGCAATGATCAGCCCGACCACACCGGAATAACCATGCACAGCCACCGCACCCACCGCGTCATCCAGCTTGAACTTGCGTTCAACCCAGAAGTGCAGCTTGTACACGATCACCACGCCCACGGCGGCGATCAGCATGGCCTGAATCGGGTGGTACAGATCATTGCCCGCAGAGGCGGTGATCACCCCGGCCAGACCGCCCGAGAAGGTCCAAAAGGCATCCCCGCGCGAAACCACATAAGCCGCCATCAGACCGCCGGACAGCGACATCAGAAAGTTGAAGGTGATCGCCGAAAGCGAGGTCGGCGCAAGATAGATATTCGTCGCTGTCCATGTGGTGCCCGTGATTTGGCCGTCGATGACTTCGGGTGAAATCATGGGCACGTTGCAGGCCGCATAGAACCCCCAGAACCCGGTGTAGATCAGGAAAATCCCGATGGTCAGCATCCATGGGTTATGGGGTGGAATATCGCGCGGTGTCCCGTCACGTTTGAATTTCCCGATGCGCGGCCCCAACACCATGATCACCCCCAGCGCATAGCCACCGGCGATGGCGTGAATCACACCAGAGGCATAGGCATCGTGATAGCCAAGATATTTGACCATCCACCCGCCATAGTGCCAGCCCCAGGCCGCGTCGATGATCCACCAGACCGAGCCGATCATGACAGCATGCACCCAAAGCGCCGACGAGCGAATGCGCTCGATCACGGATCCCGAAACGATCGAAGCCGCGGTCCAGCTGAACAACAAGAAGGCCGCCCAGAACACGCCAGTGATTCGATCACTCAGGTTGGTGCCCATGGTTTGCGACCAGGGCGTATTAGCGTCTCCGGCAGCGTCCAGCCCGCCAAAGAAGGGGAACATCGGGAAGGCCCAATAGATCCACCAGCCGAAAAAGAAAAACGTCACAGTGACCAACGGGATCACCATGACGTTTTTCATCAGTGTGTGCATGTGGTTGCGTCGGCGGCTTGCGCCCACTTCGTACATGCAGAACCCCACATGAATAAGAAACATGAAGACGACCGTGACCCAGTAGTAGAACTCGGTGAACACCGTCGTGATCGCATTAAGATTGCCATCCATTACACTCTCCCTTTTATCGTTCACTTCACTTTCAGTAAATTTATTTTCTTTCAGCGGGCCGTAAATTTTCCCATGAGTCAATATTTTTGTATGTCAGGGGGCATTTCTGCGATCCTCAACCCATCTGGTTGAAATGGTGCCTTTTGGATGGGCGCGGGGATCGTCCCTTCTGAAGATAGCTTAAAAAATGCACTCACAGGAGAAGTTTATTTCCCATTAGGAAATCTATTTGCACGGAAGTGTTGATTTTTGGATCAGTATCGGTCTGAATGTGGTCCAACAATGGATCAATAGGGAGAGAACAATGGCCATCATCTATCGGACTTCCGCACTTGCACAGCGCCACAAAGAAATCGGCGGTGAGCTGGAAGATTGGAACGGTATGGGGACCGCGTGGTTCTATGACAGCTCGGATGAGCGCGCCAAAGCCGACTACGAAGCCGTCCGCACCAAGGCCGGTCTTATGGACGTGTCCGGCCTGAAAAAGGTTCACCTCAGCGGCCCCCACGCCGCTGCCGTGATCGACCGCGCAACCACCCGGAATGTCGACAAAATCATGCCGGGGCGCGCGGTTTATGCCTCGATGCTGGACGATCGCGGCCTGTTCATCGACGATTGTGTGATCTATCGCCTGTCAGTCAACAACTGGCTGCTGGTCCACGGCACCGGAACCGGACACGAAAGCCTGGCCATGGCGGCCTATGGCAAGAACGTCACCATGCTGTTCGATGACGACCTGCACGATATGTCGCTGCAAGGCCCCGTCGCGGTCGATTTCCTTGCAAAACACGTGCCGGGGATTCGCGATCTGGCCTATTTCGGCATCATGCAGACCAAGCTGTTTGGCAAACCTGTCATGATTTCACGCACGGGCTATACCGGGGAACGCGGGTATGAGATCTTCTGCGAAGGTCGCCACGCGATCGAGCTTTGGGACGCGATCCTCGAAGATGGCAAGGACATGGGCATTGTCCCGGTTCAGTTCTCGACCCTCGATCTTTTGCGCACCGAAAGCTATCTGCTGTTCTATCCCGGCGACAATTCGGAAACCTATCCCTTTGTTGATGCCGCATGTGGTGATTCGCTGTGGGAACTGGGGCTGGAGTTCACCGTTTCACCCGGCAAGACGGGCTTCCGTGGCGCGGAAAACCACTATGCCATGCAAGGCAAAGAGCGCTTTAAAATCTATGGTGTCCGTCTTGAAGGGACCACGCCCGCAAGCGAGGGTGCAACCCTGCTGAAAGATGGCAAAGAGGTTGGCGTCGTCACCTTTGGCATGAATTCGGACCTGAACAGCCATAACGTTGGCATCGCCCGTATGCCTGCCGATTGTGCCGTCCCCGGCACCGCAATGACCGTGCGCAACGAAGATGGCACTGAAATCGCCTGTGTCGCCGAAGAAATGCCCTTCTACGACAAAGACAAGGCCATCCGCACCGCGAAAGGCTGATCCAGAACCCCGTCGGGCGGTCCCATGACCGCCCGGCCGATTTGACACCCAGCAAGGGAGGTTCCGGGCATGAGCACATTCAAATTTCCGGAAAGCATTACGAGCCGCCCCACCTATGGCACGCTTGAACCGCGCAAGGGCAAAACACATCTGATGATTGCTGATGCGCAAGGGGCCGAAGCGCTGCTTGACCTCGCCGCTCAGGACGATGGGCTCATGGCGAAAAGCCATATCATCTTTATTCCCAAGGACACCGGCGAAACCTATGTGGACAAGCTCCGCAAGGCTGGCCCAGCCCAGCTATATGTTGGCCCAAGTTTCGCCGCGGCAACCCAACGTATCCGTCACGTCCTGGGCGAGGCGCATATGGGGTTGCAGGTTTATCTGGCAGGCACCGAGGGGCTGATCGGTCAGGCGATGAACGAAGCCACCGGCGCGGGCATCCCGCACACCGCCATTCAAACCGAACATCGCGGTTCCGTCGCCCGACGCATGCAATGCGTGCACTGCAAAGGCATCACCGAAGATGTGATGACCGATCCCTTTGTCTGCTCGCATTGCGGGCTGAACCTGTTTGTACGCGACCATTACTCGCGTCGTCTGGCGGCCTTTCAAGGTGTCTGCATTGACGCCGAAGACCCCGGAAATATTCCTGAATCCGTGGAGTTGTACAAATGAGCGCATCCCCCACCAAAGCCAAAGCAGGTGCTGAAAAACTTGACGTTGTCGTCAGCGCCGTTGTGCCCCTGAACGAGCTGGTCACCCGGTTCGAATTCAAGCGCACCGACGGTCAGGATTTCCCGCCCTTCTCAGCGGGTGCGCATACTGTTGTCGAAATGAACGACGACGGTCGCACGCGGCTGAACCCCTATTCGCTGATGTCCGATCCCGCGGACACCACCACCTATGCCATTTCGGTGCGCCGGGATGACGAAGGGCGCGGGGGCTCTTTGTTCATGCACAAAAACGTGTCCGAGGGCGATCCCATGGTGATCACCTATCCGGTCAATCTGTTCGCGCTTGATCTGCGCGCGCGCAAACACATCTTTTTCGCCGGCGGCATCGGCATCACGCCTTTCATGGCGATGATCGAACAGTTGGAGCGGTCAAACGGCCATTGGGAACTGCACTACGCCGCCCGGTCGCCGGAACTGGCCAGTTACGCAACTGACCTAAGCACCAAGCACCCCGCCAATGTCCATGTCTATCATGACAGCGCAGGCGAGACGATTGATCTGGAAAACCTTCTGGATGGGCAGCCGCTTGGCACCCACGCCTATGTCTGTGGCCCCGCCGGGATGATCCAATGGATCCACGACACCGCCGCAGAACTTGGCTGGCCCCAGGATAACGTCCATTCCGAAGAATTCCTTGCCCCGCAGCCCGGCAAACCGTTCCAGGTGCGCCTGTGCAAATCCGACATCACCATTGATGTGGGCGAAAACGAAAGCCTGCTGGAAGCCATGGAACGCTGCGGTGTCGATGCCCCCTTTCTGTGCCGTGGCGGGGCCTGTGGCCAATGCGAAACCGATGTGATCGAAAGCGACGGGGAATTCATCCACCGCGATCACTGGCTTGAGGACGAAGACCATGCCTCGGGTAAGAAAATCATGCCCTGCGTCAGCCGTTTTCTAGGTAAATCGCTGGTGCTGGACCGCTAAGGAGAGAGGCTCATGACCATTCAATTCAACGAAGAAACCTTCCGCGACGATTACTCTTTCCGTAATTCGGATTGGGCGATCAAACGCTTTCCGTTCCCGTTCCACGAAGACAGCTATATGTATTCGGTCAACATGGAACAGCACCGTGGCGGGCCCAAGGGCTCGGTCTATGAAAAACGGTTCGATGTGGACGAACATTACGTCTCGGAAATGAAGGACCGCGCCAAGGTGCTGGCCGAAGATCCGCTGCGCTGCCAGTCCCTGCCGCATATGACGCTGGCCGGGTGGGACACGCTGGAACTGATCATGGTGTCCAAATCCGAGGATTACCCGGATCTGTTTGAACTGCATCGGGACGGCAATCAGTGGCACTGGATCAACAAGCCCATGGGCATTGATCACAAGTTCACCTTTCTTGATGAAACCACCCTGCCCTGTGGCCCGCTGGAATATATCACCCGTCAGGCCCAAGGCGATTATGCCGTGCTGGATCAGCGCGATGACATGCTGTGGATGGACGCAGGCATGGTGACCACCCAGGCGGATTGGTCGCTGGATTTCGACATCGGCATGAACTTTTTCGAATGGCACGCCCCGGTGCCCATGGCCCATGAGATGGGTATCTTCAAACGCGCGCTGAAGTTCTTGCTGAACATTCAGCAAGGGGCCCCCGCACGGCGTTTGAACTGGACCATGACGGTGAACCCGCTGCTGGATACCAGCCCGGAAAACTATCACAAATGGGGCATCCAAAAGACCCAGCTGACCCCGGAAAATATCGGCTCGAAACAGCACCTGCGGGTTGAGTTGCAAACGTTCTATCGCCTGCCGCGTTCGAACGCCCTGCTGTTCCCGATCCGTTGCTATCTGTGTTCGTTCCAGGACCTGATGACCATGCCCAAATGGGGCCGCCGCCTGCATCGCGTGATCCGCGACCTGCCCGAAGAACTGGCGACCTATAAGGGCTTTATCGACAACCGTCCGATGATGCTGGACTATCTCAGCCAGTTCGACGACGGCCTGCCCACTTCGCCGGGCATCTGGCCTGATCAGGAAACCGAGCCGCCCTTGCAGAAATAAACCGCCACGCGCAAGAAACAGCCCTTCTCAAAGAGGGCTGTTTTTCTTTGGGGATGGACGATCCCCCTATGAACACCGGGCAATCGTTGGTTGCTTGGCCACCAATGTCACCGCGCAAAATCCGCGAGAGGAGTCATGGGATCCCAAAGGGCCGTCCACGGCACGCTTACTCTCTCGTCCATCTTGAAATCACCTGTTGCGTATTGGCCAAAGGAGCCGTCATTTGGCACATAGGCATCATTCCAAAGCGATACTGTGAACCACTGTGTCATCGGATCCCGATGGCCCAGGGGCAGACCAAGTTCGCGGTTCAAGGCAATCTTGCTCATGGACACTTTGCAGAACCGTTCATTGACATGTGGCGCCGGATAACCTCGGACAACAAAGTTCAGCTCATAATCCGTCGACCAACTCCAGGTGCGGTCTTTTAATAAGATCGGCCTGCCGGTTCCATCATCACCTGTATCCTGAAACCCCCTGAAGCTGTCCGTCAGATCCGCCAATCCGGACAGGTGATCGCCGGTCATGACCAATGCGGTTTCGCAAACGTTTCGGATTCCGCGCCATGTGATTTCCGGTATCGGCACATGGCGCACAGCCACCTCGGCAAGGCTTGCCTTACCGATCGTGTCAATTTCATACATGCTGTCAGGCGGCGTCGCCAGGGTGCGCGCGTAGAGAAAATCGGACATACCGCGGGCGGCGTGTTCTTTCATGCGCGACATCACGAAAAGCTGCGCCGCCCCCTGCACGGCCGTGTCATAGGCCGCCTTTACCGTTTCGGGCGCATAGTTCTGGCTGTCTGGCAGCGCCAGAGTTGGCGCATGAAAACCCAAACGGGCCCCCGCGTCGATAGATGCGAATTTACCTCGAATGGCACCGGTGCCAACCACCCGCGAACCACCTTGAAAGGCAAGCGCACAAGCAGAAAAGCACAAATGGCCATTGCGCACCCGTGTCTCGATCGAATCCTTGTCCCAAATCGCATAGAACATCGCGATGCCTTCGATATAGCTGCCACCGGGGCTATCGAGGCAGAGGGTCACCCCCTCAGACGAGGGTTGAATGACCGAGCGGATTTTCCGGGCGTCCCCTCTTTCGACGACACCCGTGAAACCATAGTCGCAGCCCGGAATATCAGGTGTGGCACGAAGATCGCCGGCGGAGGCCATGGACGTCTGAAGGAAAATCGAAAGCCCAAATGCCAAAACGCGGTTCATCACAAAATTCCTAAAATTTCAATATATTATGAGTATGCCATTGCGCAAAGCCGCGCATGTCATCAGCTTTGTGATGCAGGATCAGACCGCAGGCGTTTGCGGCAATGAAAGCCTATCCCTTGGCGGCGGGATAGCTGATGATCGACAGATAGCGCGCGGGCAAAGTGATCAGCTTTTCGGGGCCGTGCGGGGCGTCCGCGTCAAAGAACAGCGTGTCCCCCGGCTGAAGGTTATAAATATCGCTGCCGTGCAGATAATCCACTTCGCCCTCAAGCATATAGATCATCTCGATCCCATCGTGCTGGAAGGTCTTGAACACATCCGCATCGGATTGCAGCGTGATCAGATAGGGTTCGACAATCACACCGCTGGAGTTCGATCCGATATGCGCCAGCAGATTATATTGATGCCCGGCGCGGGTGCCTTCACGCTCGATTTCGACCCCTTCGCCCGACCGCGTGTGCACCGCTTCGCGCCGCTCTTCGTAGCCTTTGAAAAAGGCGGTCAGCGGCACTGAAAGCGCCTTGGCCAGGGTCTGCAAGGTGGTCAATGAAGGCGAGGTATTGCCGTTCTCGATCTTGGACAGCATGCCAATCGACAGATCCGTCAGACGGGACATTTCAGCAACCGTGATGTTTTGCTGTTTTCGATGTGCGCGCACTTCGCGCCCGATCGCAACTTCCAGAACCTTTTCCCGCTCGCCGCTGCTTGGGGCGTGGGGATCTTGCGTCAATTTCACGGGTCTGCTCTTCGCTTTACTCATACGGTTCCCGTAGGTCTGCCTCGTTCAGCATGGGTCGTAAAGACCCAAGTTGTCACAACCATAGGCAATGTTTCATCCAATTGCAAAATTATTCCCCACAGTAGATAGTCCTTAGGCAAAAGGAGGCCATCATGGAGAAAAACGAACTGCGAATCGGATTCCTGATTTTCCCGGGATTTCCAATGGCCTGCCTGACCTCAGTGATCGAACCCCTACGCGCCGCAAATGAGATTTCGGGCGAAACCCGCTTTCGCTGGGTGCTGGTGTCCGAAGACGGGGCCAAGGTTACCTCCAGCGCCGGGGTGGCCTTTGACGCGGATTGTGCCCTGTCGGACGCAACGGATCTGTCGCATCTGTTGTTGCTGGCCGCGCCAACCTGTTCTGCGGCCCCGTCCTCGTCCGGGATCTTGCGCAGGCTTTCGCGTCACGGCACGGTGTTGGGGGCAATCAGCGGCGGTGTGTTTCCCTTGGTGCGTTGCGGGGTGGCTCTGGATGGACCGCTTTCAGTGCACTGGTGTTACGCCAGCGCGTTCCACGCCGAGTTTCCCCGGATCGAGGCCAGCTCACAGGTGATCGAATTCGGTCGGCGCACCATCACCGCCTCGGGCGCGGCGGCGGCTTTTGATCTGGCGTTGCACCTGGTGGAAAGCACCCTTGGCGAACCCATCGCCACCGAAGTCGCCTGCTGGTTCCAGCACCCAATGATGCGAAAATCCGGGGTGGCACAAGCCGTGCCAATTCTACAACAAGACAGCGACGCGCCGCTTACCCCAAACAATGAAATTGTCAGCCGCGCCAGTGCCTTGTTTGCCCAGAACCTCGAAGACCCCATTTCAATGGCCGAGACCGCCGATACGCTGAACATTACGCCGCGCCATCTTGAGCGCAGCTTTAAGAAAGCGACCGGGCAAAGCCCCAGCCGCTATTACCGTGCGCTGAAAATGAAAGCGGCCCGGCAGATCGTGATGTATTCGAATGACCGGATTCAGGATATTGCCGCTGCGGTGGGCTATAGCAATTCAGGCCTTTTCAGCCGCCACTATCGTGAGGCATTTGGACTGACCCCGAAAGAGGACCGGCACCGCATCAACCTGTATCGGGTTGAGGGGAACCTGCCGGTTCCCTCTGTCTGACCCCGTCAAAAGACCGAGCGCATTCCAACCAGCAGCGCATGATGTAGCGACCCAGCTGAACTGCGCGGTCCATAGACCGTATAGTGATCCACCGCGCGGCAGATCAGGAAACACCCCAGGTGTTCAATGGAACAGCGGGTTGCCTCGCCGCCGGTGAACTTGCGGGTGTTGACCACGCACAACCGTTCAAACAGATCGGGCAAGCCTTCGCCGCGCAGGTCAAACCGGCACCAGGCATCGGTTTGTTCGGTCACGCTGGCGCAGCCTTTTGCCAGATCGGCAATCCGGCTGGCCAGATCTTCGTGACTGGCAAAGCTTGCTTCGACCATCCACTGGTCGGGACCGGTCCAAAAGGCTTCGAGCGCCCCCCCCGCGGCCCTGGCTGGCGCGGGCGCCGGAGCCTCCAGCAGGCTCTGCATCATGGCAGCAGTGTCGGTGTCACGGCCATGGCGGGCCGCAACCGAAGCCAGCGCGGTATCAACCACTTCGGTCAGGGTAACGGGGCCGTGGCGGTCCACCTTGGGCGCGCGCCCGCCAAGCGGAGTGATGGCAATAAGATCATGCACGAAGACGGTCCCCCTCTGGATCGACAAAATGGGCGCTGACCACGGTAACATCATGGTCAACCCCGGTCAGCGGGCTGACCAGACGGACGGTTTCGCCCATCCGCGCGTCACCCTGTTTCAGGAAACCAATCCCGATGTGATGGCCCAGATTGGGCGAATAGCAGGCCGAGGTCACATAGCCCTGATCATGGGCCGCATCCACCGCCGTGCCCTTGGTCATCAGATGCGCGCCCGCAGGCACCGGATTGGCGGGATCAACCGGGGCAAAGCCCACCAGTTTCAGCGCATCATCTTCGTTCAGGCCTTCGCGCTCCGACAGGGTCGAGCCGATGCTGTCCTTTTTCTTGGACACCATGCGCCCCATGCCAAGGTTCAGCGCGGTGGTTGTGCCGTTCAGCTCGTTGCCTGCAGCGTGGCCCTTTTCGATGCGCATCACGCCCAGGGCCTCTGTGCCATAGGGGACCACGTCGAATTCCTTGCCCGCTTCCATCAGCTTGCGGATCATCGCATCGCCATAGCGCGTTGGCACGGCGATTTCATAGGCCAGCTCGCCGGAAAACGAAATCCGGAACAGCCGCGCCCGAAGCCCACCGCACACGGTGATTTCGCCACAGGCCATAAAGGGGAAGCCCTCGTTCGAGATGTCGAATTCCGGGTCCACGATCTTGCGCAGCAGATTGCGCGCGTTGGGGCCAGCCACCGCATATTGCGCCCAGGCCTCGGTGGTGGAAATCAGCTGCACGTCGAGATCGGGGAACAGGCATTGCCGCACGAATTCCATATGGCGATAGACACCCACCGCGTTGGCGGTGGTGGTGGTCACCACGAAATGGTCTTCGGCCAGACGCGCGGCGGTGCCGTCGTCCATGGCGATGCCGTCTTCGCGCAGCATCAGACCATAGCGGGTCTTGCCCACCGCCAGTTTGGCAAAGCCGTTGCAGTAAATCTTGTTCAAGAAAGTGGCCGCGTCCGCGCCCTGCACGTCGATCTTGCCCAGCGTGGTCACGTCACAGACACCGACCGACTTCCGGGTTTGCAGCACCTCGCGGTCCACGGATTGGCGCCAATGGGTTTCACCCTTTTGCGGGAACCACTGGGCGCGCAGCCACATGCCAACCTCGACAAATTCCGCGCCTTGCTCTTCCGCCCAGACATGGCTGGGCGTCTTGCGGGTGGGGCGGAAATCCGTCCCCCGCGCCCGTCCCGCAAAGGCCCCCATCGCCGTGGGCACATAGGGCGGGCGAAAAATCGTGGTCCCGGTTTCCGGAATGGATTTCCCCGTTGCCTCGGCCATGATCGCCATGCCCGGAATGTTCGAAGTCTTGCCCTGATCGGTGGCCATGCCCAGCGTGGTATAGCGCTTGAGATGCTCCACCGAGACAAAGTTTTCCTGATGGGCCAGTTTCACATCCTTGGCGGTTACATCGTTTTGCTGATCGACCCAGGCGCGTTTCGCGCCTTTGACGTGCCAGAACGGCGTGATGTTGACCGGCGCGTCTTCGGCTGTGGGCAGGTCCGGCGCAGAGCCGGTGAACCCCAGATCACCACAGATGCGCAGGGCCTCAGCCGCGCCGCCCTGAAGCGCCGCGTGGGTGGAAAACTGCCCCTGCGCCGCGCCCGCCACGGTCATGCCCATGGGCAGATCGCCACCGGGCACAAAGGCGTGCAGGCTTTCGTCCCAAGTGGGCCGCCCGCGTTGGTGACAGGTCAGATGCACATTCGGGTTCCACCCGCCTGATACACCCAACGCCCCGCAATGCAAGGTGCGCAGGCCACCATTGGCCAACCGCACATCTACCGACGTCAACGCCAGCTTGCCATGGGCGTTTTCCACATGGGCCCCCGCGAGCGTTTCGTAATCCGCATGGGTGGGCGCGTCCGGGCGCGTGTCAATCACCGCTTCGACGCTGATGCCCGCTGCAACCAGATCCACTGCCGTCCGATGCCCGTCATCATTGTTGGTAAAGACCGCCACTCGCCGCGATGGCGCCGCCGCCCAACGGTTCACATAGGCGCGCAAAGCCCCCGCCATCATAATGCCCGGACGATCATTGTTTTCAAAGACGATAGGCCGTTCGATCGCGCCTGCTGTCAACAATGTGCGCTGCGCATAGATCCGCCACAGCACTTGACGCGGTTTGCCCTCAGCCGGGACCGCCAGATGGTCGCTCACCCGTTCCAGGGCACCATACACCCCATGATCAAAGGCGCCCAACACTGTGGTGCGGGTCATCAGGCGCACGTTGGGCATGGTCGCCAAGGCTGCGGCCTCGGAGGCGGCCCAGTCGTGCCCCCCCTGCCCCGCAATTTCAAAGGTCTCGGCGTTCAAACGCCCGCCGGGCAGGAAATCTTCGTCCGCCACAATGACCTGCGCGCCAGTCGCGGCAGCCGCACGCGCAGCGGCCAGACCCGCAGGGCCAGCCCCCACAATCAGCAGATCACAATGCAGATACCCCTTGTCATACTCATCCGGGTCGTCCTGCAAACTCAGCGAGCCAAGACCCGCCGCCTTGCGGATCATCGGTTCGTAGAGCTTTTCCCAGAAGGCCTTGGGCCACATGAAGGTCTTGTAATAAAACCCTGCCGCCAGAAAATTCGAGAACCGGTCGTTGATCGACAGGAAATCCCGTTTCAGCGAGGGCCAGCAGTTCTGCGGGTTGGCGACCAGCCCGTCAAACAGTTCCGCCGTGGTGGCACGGGTGTTGGGCTCTTGCCGCGCGCCGGTCCGCAGCTCGACCATGGCGTTGGGTTCTTCGGATCCGCAGGTGATCGGCCCGCGCGGCCGGTGATATTTGAACGACCGGCCCATAAGCCGCACATCGTTGGCCAAGAGCGCCGAGGCCAGCGTGTCACCCTTATGGCCGGTATACTCCTGCCCGTCGAAGTGGAACTTGAACGTTTCAGAGCGATCAATCAGACCGCCGTTTACTCGGTTTACCTGGGTCATTTCGAACGTCCTTCCCGGCGGGCCACATCACGGGCCAGCTCGGCGCCGAGAATTTCATGGGTGGTGGTGTCGCGGGTCACGACCAGCCAGCTGCGGTCACCCTGTTCATGGAACCACAATTCACGATGCGCCCCGGCGGGGTTGTCGCGCAGATAGCCATAGTCGACGAATTGGGCCAGCGCGTCTTCGGCCTGCCAATCGGGGCGGTTGATCAAGGACGTATCACCCAGATAGGTGAATTCGCTGGCATCACGCGGCCCAAGGATCGGATGGGGGATCAGCATATTCGGACCTCCTCAGTGCAGATTGGGATGGTTGCCCATCCCTTTTTCATCAATCATCCGCCCCTTGGCGAAACGATCAAAGCGATAGGCGGTGGCCGTCTTGTGCGGCGTGTCCGTTGCCAAGAGGTGCGCATAGGCAAATCCCGAGGCCGGGGTGGCCTTGAAGCCGCCGTAACACCAGCCGCCGTTGAAATAGAGCCCGTCGATATGGGTGCGGTCGATAATAGGTGATCCGTCCATCGACATATCCATGATGCCGCCCCACATGCGCAGCAGCCGCGCGCGGCCAAAACTGGGGAAAATCGCCATGCCGCCTTCGCAGACATCCTCGACCACCGGCAGGTTGCCGCGTTGGGCATAGGAATTGTACCCGTCGAGATCGCCGCCAAAAACCAGCCCGCCCTTGTCGGACTGGCTGCAATAGAAATGCCCGGCCCCAAAGGTGATCACGCCCGGCAAGATCGGCTTTAGCCCCTCGGAAACAAAGGCTTGCAACACGTGGCTTTCAATCGGCAGGCGCATATTCGCCTTGCTCATCAACCGCGAAGACGACCCCGCCACGCAGGACGCGACCTTTTTTGCACCGATGAACCCGCGCGAGGTCTCGACCCCGGTGCAACGCCCGTTTTCAATCTTGAAACCGGTCACTTCGCAGTTCTGGATAATATCCACGCCCCGCTGATCTGCCGCGCGGGCATAGCCCCAGGCCACCGCATCATGGCGCACGGTGCCACCGCGATGCTGCGCCAACCCGCCTTTGATCGGGAAACGCGCGTTGTTCACATTGAGGAAAGGATAACGTTCAACGATCTGTTCGGTGGTCAATAGATCTGCGTCGGCCCCGTTCAGCAACATCGCATTGCCGCGCCGCACAAACGCATCGCGCTGCGCATCGGTGTGGAACAGGTTCAAGATACCGCGCTGGCTGACCATGGCGTTATAGTTCAGCTCTTGTTCAAGGTTTTCCCACAGCTTGAGAGAGAATTCATAAAAGGGCTCATTCCCGTCCAGCAGATAGTTTGAACGGATGATGGTGGTGTTGCGCCCGACATTTCCGCCACCAATCCATCCCTTTTCGATCACCGCGATCCGTGCCTGATCAAACTCTTTTGCCAGATAATAGGCGGTGGCCAGCCCGTGCCCCCCCCCGCCGATAATGACATAATCATAGGCGGCCTTTGGGGTCGCATCCCGCCAAGCGGGGCCCCAACCGCGATGACCTGTGAGGGCCTCTTTGATGACCTTCAGTCCAGAATAGCGCATTGAATCCGACTCCTTTGGACCAACTTTCCCTAAAAATTCGCCAGATGTGCCGACCCAATTCGGTCAATTCAGGGCTCAAATCGGACTCTGGTCCATATCGTCGAAACCGTGCTCGCCCCTTCCCTTCTGCCCAAAGCAGCGTGATTGAAACCATGGAGGGACATCGTACCGTAATCTTTTGCCAATCTAACCATATAGCAAGATGGGCATAGGAGGCATGCTATGGTTTGGACCCTGCAGGAGGCCAAGCACAAGTTTTCCACCGTGGTCGATGCGGCTTTGACTGGCACTCCACAAGGGGTCAGCCGCCGGGGCAAGACCGCTATCGTGGTCCTAAGCGACGCAGATTATCAACGGTTGGTCGAGCAGGCTGTTGAATCACGTGAACAGTTTGCCGATCATCTGCTTACCTTCCCGGTTCCCGAAATCGAACATGCCCAGGCCACACCGCGCGACGTGGATTTCTGAATTCACCTGATCGACATCAAAGTTCTTTCTGCGGATCGCATTTTGGATTTCAGTGCCGAAGATGCGCCGATCTGGGGTCGTCTGAGCGATTACAGGTTACAGGATAAATTGGTTTGTAATTTGTATGTGAGGCTCAGAATTGACATTCTTGGGGCCCAATTCTTGAGTTGTTCATAAGATCGATCCTTGTTGATCAACCCAGATCATGATTTGGCGCATAATGAGATTCATGTTATTTTAAACTAGGCCTAGTCAGGAGATCGGGTTTGATCCAGACGCACCCGATAGGCCCCGGGCGCGGTTCCGGTCCAGCGGCGAAAGGCCTTGTGAAAATTCGCCGCCGAAGAAAACCCCACGTCTTGCGAAATCTCTTCAATGCTTTTGCGCCCCGCCTGCAAATCACGGATGGCCAGATCGCGGCGCAGGGCGTCTTTGATCGCCTGAAAGGAGGTGCCTTCCGCATCCAGCCGCCGCATCAAGGTGCGCGGCGTGATGTTGGCCCAGGCGGCGGCTTCGACCAACTGGCAGTCTGACCAATCGGATTGATATAGAAATTCGCGAATTTGCAGCGATTGCGTGTGTTCGCGCAGGTTGGTGAACATCCAGTCACGCGGGGCGCGCAACAGGAATTCATCCATCTCGGCGGCGCTCCGGGCCTGTGTGGGCCCCAGCCGATCGACGTCAAAGGACAAGGCGGAATGCGGGGCGTCAAAACTGGCCCGCGCCGGAAAGATAACCGCATAATCTGCCGCAAAAGCAGGCCTAGCAAAGGCGAATTGCACCGCTTCGACGGGAACTTCGTGCCCGGCCAGCCAAGATAGCAACCCATGCGCCAGCTTGAGGATCAGCAGATGGCCAAAGCGCTGCGGCGTCTGTGGGCCCTGTTCATGCAGCGACAGGGTCAGGATATGCCCGGTTTGGGTCAGCTGGAACTGATAGTCATCCAGCAACAGGTTCCAATAGGTCGAATAGCGATACAGCACCGATGACAAAGAGGTCGCATCGCGCACGGTCGACAACAAATGTTGCAACGCCCGGGGGCGGATCTGGCGGCTCCACAACCCGGTCATCTCGTCTTGGGTCTTGGGGGCTGCAATCTGATACAGCAACACGATCTGATCCAGCGTCACCCGCTGCCCAGATGCGTTCAGGCCGGTTTGGTGCAGGATCTGGTCCATCTGCTCGCGGTTGGCACAGCGCATGATCCCCTCTAACCAATCTTGGATAAAGGCAGCGGAAACCGTGGACAAATTGGTGGGATTGCTGTCGGCCATAGGGTCATCATACCGGCTTGTGTCACTTTTGGAAAGCCATCTGTCCTGTCCGAACCTAGATCCGCTGGAAACCTGTCGGTATCAGACAGGAGACCAATTTCTAAAGAGGCACAAATGACCTACCAAGCCCCGCTCAAAGACATTTTGTTTAACCTCGAACACCTTTCGCAGTGGGACAAGGTCACCGCCCTGCCCGACTATGAGGACATCACCCAAGAGGATGCAGGCGCGGCGCTTGAGGCCTTGGGCCGTTTTTGCGCAGAACAGATCGCGCCACTGGCCAAGATCGGCGACGAAGCCCACGCCCAGCACAAAGATGGCAAGGTGATCTTGCCGCAGGAGTTCCACGACGCTTACGCACAATTCGTTGAAATGGGCTGGCAGAGCCTTGTGCATCCGGCCGATCACGGTGGCATGGGCCTGCCCAAGGTGGTTGGCGGCGCCGCAGCCGAGATCGTGAATGGCGCCGACATGAGCTTTGGCCTGTGCCCTCTGTTGACGGATGGCGCCATCGAAGCTCTGCTTTTGTCCGGGTCGGATGAGCAAAAAGCAACCTATCTGGAACCACTGATCTCGGGTCAGTGGACCGGCACCATGAACCTGACCGAACCGCAGGCCGGCAGTGATCTGGGCCGCGTGCGTACCAAAGCCGAACCAAACGGGGACGGCACCTTTGCCATCACGGGCACCAAGATTTTCATCACCTTCGGTGAGCACGACCTGGCAGAGAACATCGTGCATCTGGTGCTGGCCCGTACCCCCAACGGACCGGCCGGACCCAAGGGGCTTAGCCTGTACATCGTGCCGAAATTCATGGTTGAAGCCGACGGCTCGCTGGGGGATCGCAACAGCGTTGAATGTGTCAGCATCGAAGACAAACTGGGTGTGCGCGCCAGCCCGACAGCGGTTTTGCAGTACAACGCGGCCAAAGGATTCTTGATCGGCGAAGAGAATCGCGGCCTTGAGTATATGTTCATCATGATGAACGCAGCGCGTTTTTCCGTTGGTGTTCAGGGGGTTGCAGTGTCAGAGCGCGCCTATCAGCACGCCCTGGCCTATGCGCAGGACCGTGTTCAAAGCCGCCCGGTCGATGGCAGCGTCAAAGATGCGGTTGCCATCATCCATCACCCGGACATCCGCCGCATACTGCTGAAAATGCGCGCAATGACCGAAGGGGGCCGCGCATTGGCAATGGCGGCCGCGGGCTGGCTGGACCTTGCGCATCACACCGGGGATCAGGCCACAACCTATATGGCAGAATTCATGGTGCCGCTGGTCAAGGGGTTCTGCACAGAAAAGTCGCTCGAAGTGACGTCTTTGGGTGTGCAATGCCATGGCGGCATGGGCTTTATCGAGGAAACCGGCGTGGCCCAGTGGTATCGCGACGCGCGTATTCTGCCGATTTATGAGGGCACCACCGCCATTCAGGCCAATGACCTTCTGGGGCGCAAAGTGCTGCGCGACGGTGGAGAAACCGCGCAACGGTTCTCTGCCATGGTGCAGGACACCATTGATGCATTGTCGCAAGGGGGCGCGCAGGCGCAGGTCATCGCCAAAGGGCTGGCCCAGGCAAAGGCGCAATTTGACGAAAGCCTGGCTTGGCTGCTGTCCAACCTGCGCGAGAACCCCAACTTTGCCTTTGCCGGCACCGTGCCCTTCCTGATGCTGACCGGAAATCTGGCCGCTGGCTGGCAGATGGGCCGCGCTGCGCTGGTTGCCCAAGACAAACTGGCCGCTGGCGAGGACAAGGACTTTATGGCTGACAAACTGGCGATGGCGCAATTCTATGCCCAACACATTCTGGTTGAAGCCGCAACCGAAGCGGCACGCATCCAGTCAGGTGCGGATGCCATGTATGAAGACGGACTTGTTCTGTGAACCGAGCGTAAAGAAAAGGAACTGACAATGGTTGACCAGGCTTTCTTGCAAGGTTTTGAGCGTCTCGATCTGGAAGAGCGGGACAATGGCGTGGTGGTTGTCACGCTGAACCGCCCGGAAAAACGCAATGCGCTGGACGTCCTGACCGTCGAAGAACTGGTACGCTTTTTCAGTGGCGCGCATCAGGCCAAGGTCGGCGCGGTTGTCCTGGCGGGGGCCGGGGATCACTTTTGTGCCGGGCTGGATCTGGTGGAACACTGGAAAGCAGACCGCAGCCCCGCCGATTTCATGCATGTTTGCCTGCGTTGGCACGAAGCCTTTAACAAGATGGAATATGGCGGCGTGCCGATTATCGCGGCGCTTAAAGGGGCGGTTGTTGGCGGTGGCCTGGAACTGGCCAGCGCGGCGCATGTGCGGGTGATGGACAATACCACCTATTTCGCCCTGCCCGAAGGCCAACGCGGGATCTTTACCGGGGGTGGCGCGACCATCCGTGTTTCGGACATGATCGGCAAATACCGCATGATCGACATGATCCTGACGGGCCGCGTCTATCAGGGTCAAGAGGCGGCGGATCTGGGTCTGGCGCAATATCTTGTCGAAGGCGCTTCGATGGATCGGGCCCTGGAACTGGCGGATAAGGTGGCGCAGAACCTGCCGCTGACCAATTTCGCCATCTGTTCCGCCATCAGCCATATGAACAATATGTCCGGTCTGGATGCGGCCTATGCCGAGGCCATGGTGGGCGGGATCGTCAACACCCAGCCCGCCGCGCGGGCGCGGCTGGAAGCCTTTGCCAATAAAACCGCGGCACGGGTGCGGCCCAACGAATAATCGACCTGTCGGTTTAAGGAAAAGGGCGCTCTGACAGGGGCGCCCTTTTTCATGTCTGCCATCAGACAAAACAAAAACGCCGGGGGAATCCCCGGCGTTTCTATTGTTTTACATGATCTTAGAAGTGCAGCGACTTGGCGCCTTCCGGGGGGGTCTGCGGTGCGAACTTGGTCAGGTCGATCCCTTCGACTGCGGTCTTGTATTCCTCCAGCGTGGGCGTGCGGCCCAGAATGGCGGAAAGCACGACCAGCGGGGTCGACGCCAGCAGGCTTTCGCCCTTTTTCTCTGGCAGGTCGCCCACAACGCGGCCCTGGAACAGGCGGGTCGAGGTGGCCAGAACCGTGTCGCCTTTAGCGGCCTTTTCCTGGTTGCCCATGCAGAGGTTACAGCCCGGACGTTCGAGATACATGATGTTCTCGTACTCGGTGCGGGCCTGCGCTTTTGGAAACAGATCGTCGAACTCAAAGCCCGAATATTTCTGCAAAATGTCCCAGTCGCCCTCTTCTTTGAGCTCGTCGATGATGTTGTAGGTCGGCGCGGCCACAACCAGCGGCGCGTTGAATTTGACCTCGCCACCGGCTTTTTCCAGGTTCTTCAGCATCTGAGCGACGATTTTCATGTCGCCCTTATGCACCATGCACGACCCGACAAAGCCCAGATCCACCTTTTTGGTGCCGCCGTAATAGGACACGGGGCGGATGGTGTCGTGGGTGTAGCGCTTGGACACGTCTTCGTTGTTTACGTCCGGGTCAGCAATCATCGGTTCGACGATCTGATCCAAATTCACCACAACCTCGGCGAAATACTTGGCGTTATCGTCCGGGGTCAGGGCCGGGTTGGCACCCGAGCGGATGTCAGCGATGCGTGCATCGGCCTTGTTGATCAGGCCCTGAAGGGTCTGGCCAGCATTATCCATGCCCTTGTCGATCATCACCTGGATGCGCGATTTGGCCAGTTCCAGCGACCCGATCAGGGTTTCGTCATTGGAAATACAGACCGAGGCCTTGGCTTTCATCTCGGCGGTCCAGTCGGTGAAGGTAAAGGCCTGGTCGGCCAGCAGCGTGCCGATATGCACTTCGATCACGCGGCCCTGGAACACGTTGTCGCCATGCTGGTCGAGCATCTGCGCCTGGGTGGCGTGCACTACATCGCGGAAATCCATGTGATCGGCCATCTTGCCCTTGAACGTCACCTTGACGGATTCCGGGATGGGCATCGCCGCTTCGCCGGTGGCCAGCGCCAGCGCAACCGTGCCACTGTCCGCGCCAAAGGCCACGCCTTTGGACATGCGGGTGTGGCTGTCGCCCCCGACGATGATGTCCCAGTCATCCACGGTGATGTCGTTGAGCACCTTGTGGATCACGTCGGTCATCGCATGATATTCGCCCTTGGGGTCACGTGCGGTGATCAGACCGAAGTCATTCATGAACTTCATCAGTTTGGGGATATTGGCCTGGGCCTTTTTGTCCCAAACCGACGCGGTGTGGCAGCCCGACTGATAACCCACGTCAACCGACGGGGAAATCACCGTGGCGGCCATCGCCTCAAGCTCTTGTGCGGTCATCGGGCCGGTGGTGTCTTGCGAACCAACCACGTTGACCTGAACGCGCACATCCGAACCGGCGTGCAGGGTCACGCCCGGAGTGGTGCCCAAAGCATTGCGGTTAAAGATTTTTTCAACCGCGGTCAGGCCCTGATCTTCGACCGAGACCTCTTTCGACGGGGCATAGGCGGATTTCAGATCCTGACCCAGTGCACCGGCTGCGAATGTTTGCAGCTTTTTACCAAAGACCACGGCGTAAGAACCGCCCGCCTTCATGAACTCAACCTTCTGGGGGGTGAAGGCGGCTGAGACGTCTTTCAGCACATTGCCATCCGCGTCATGCAGAGTTTTGGTTTTCGTGTTGATGGTCAGCACGGTGCCGGTGGCGACGGAATAGGCCTCTTCCAGCACGGCTTCGCCATCTTCGTCGACCACGACATTGCCGTCCGCGTCGGTTTTCTTGACCCAGTTGTCCAGGTCAATGCCGATGCCGCCGGTCACACCCACGGTGGTCAGAAAGATCGGTGAAATGCCGTTGGTGCCGGCCACGACCGGCGCGATGTTGATGAAAGGCACATAGGGCGACGCCTGCTTGCCGGTCCAGAGCGCCACGTTGTTCACGCCGGACATACGAGACGAGCCAACACCCATGGTGCCTTTTTCTGCGATCAGCATCACACGTGCATCGGGGTGCTGTTTTTGCAGTTCCTGGATTTCAACCTGCTGCTCGGGCGTGCACATGCATTTGCCGTGCAGCTCGCGGTCCGCGCGCGAGTGCGCCTCGGCACCGGGCGACAGAAGGTCGGTCGAAATATCACCGATGCCGGCGATATAGGTCACGACTTTGATTTCTTCTTCGACTTCGGGAAGCTTGGTAAAGAATTCGGCCTTGGCATAGCTTTCCAGCAGCTCTTTCGCCACGGCGTTGCCCGCCTTGTAAGCCGCGTCCAGACGTTCGGTATCTGCCTCATAGAGGAAGACCTGGGTTTTCAGAACCTCAGCCGCTTTGGCCGCGATGCCCGCATCATCCCCCAGCGCCAGATCCAGCAGCACCTCAACCGAAGGGCCACCTTTCATGTGCGACAGCTGTTCAAACGCGAAATCCTGCGAAATCTCTTCGAGGGTCGTTTCGCCCAGAATGATTTCTTTGAGGAAAGCCGCCTTGACGCCTGCCGCCGAGGTGGTGCCCGGCAGGGTGTTGTAGATGAAGAAATTCAGAGAATCGGCGCGATGCTCATTCCCGGTATCCTTGATCTGGGCGATCAGCTCGGCAACAAGATCGCCGCCGTCGATGGGTTTGGGGTTCAGGCCCTGCTCTTTGCGGGTCTCAATCTCGGTTAGGTAGTCGGTGTACAAGCTCATGACAGTCCCTTTCGAATGGCGATCGGATCAAGCTGATCGAAACAGGCACAGCGCCGATACGCGGTGCCAGAATTATTGTATGCGGCGGTATACCAATCGCCGGATGTTTTCAAGGCACAACCCCGTGACAGGTTGTCCACCATGGATGCGGCTAGCCGTTCAGATCGGCGAAACGGCGTCCCTCGGCCACCAGTTTCACCAGCAGCGGCGCAGGTTCCCAGTACTGCGGGTTCTCTTTCGCATAGGTTTCGATTCGCGCAAGGATTTTATCCAATCCCTGTAGATCGGCCCATTTTAATGGCCCACCATGGTATCGTGGAAACCCATAGCCGAAAAGCATCACCATATCCACATCCACCGGGCGCTGCGCGATTCCCTCATCCACAATCCGCGCCGCTTCGTTGACCATGGCGGCCATATAGCGGTCGATGATCTCGTCTTGGGTAAATCCGCGCGGGGTCAGCCCCTGTTCGGCGCGATCTTGCGACACGAAATCCATGACCGCCGGGTTCGGTGTGCCCCCGCGTTTGCCCGCCTCATAGGTATAAAAACCCTTCCCGGCCTTTTGCCCCAATTGCCCGGCTTCGCAGAGTTTATCGGCATAGGTCGCATCCCGCGCCCCCTCGGGCAGCCCAGCAACCCGGCGACGTTTGCGTGCGGCCCAAGCGATATCAAGCCCCGCCAGATCGGTCATGGCAAAGGGGCCCATGGGAAACCCGAAATCGGTCACGGCGCGGTCAATGTCAAAGGGGCTGGCGCCATCCAGCACCATGTGATCCGACACCGCGCGATAGGCCGCCAGGATACGGTTGCCGATAAACCCGTCACAGACCCCCGCGCGCACGCTGACCTTGCCAAGACGTTTCCCCAGCGCAAAGCCGGTGGCAATCACATCTTTGGCGGTGTGATCGTGGACGACAATCTCCAACAGCTTCATCACATGCGCGGGCGAAAAGAAATGCAGCCCGATCACATCCTCGGCCCGGCCTGACGCCGCCGCGATTTCGTTCACATCCAGATACGACGTGTTGGTCGCCAGCACCGCGCCCGCTTTGCAGATCTCGCCCAGTTTGGCAAAGACCTGCTTTTTCACATCCATGTTTTCGAACACCGCTTCGATCACCATATCAACCTGCGCCAGCGCGGCGTAATCGGTGCTGAGGGTCAGCGCCTCTTCGGTCATCTTGGTGAACTGCGCCTGGGATATTTTCCCGCGCTTAAGCGCCCCTTGCAGATTGCCGATCACGCGCCCCCTGGCGGCATCAGAGGCCTCATGAGTCATCTCCAACACTGTCACCGAAAGACCCGCCAAAAGCGCGGCGGTGGCAATGCCCGCCCCCATGGTGCCGCCGCCAATCACGCCGATGTGGTCAAAGCCGCGCGCCTCGATCCCTTTGAGATCCGGTTGGGTCGCAACCGCGCGCTCACCGAAAAAGGCGTGGATCATGCCCTGACGCTGGTCGGATTGCATCAGCTCAAGGAAAATTTCGCGTTCGCGTTTGAGACCTTGGGCAAACGGCAGCTCTGACGCCGCCTGAACCGCGCGCACCACCTGCGCAGGCGAGATCTGGCCGCGTCCCTTGTTCAGCACCGCGTCATATTTGGCATCCCAGTCAATCGCTGCAGGCGCAGGCAGGGCGCTGACAGCACGCGGGCCGCGGTTTTCGTCAAGAACGGCATGGGCCAGCGCAAGCCCATTGGCGCGCGGATCCGCGTCGCCGATTTCATCAACGATCCCCATCTCAAGCGCTTTGGCCGCATCGACCGGGCGGCCCGAGACCATCAGATCAATCCCCGCTTCGGTCCCCACCAGTCGCGGCAAACGCTGGGTCGCGCCCGCGCCGGGGATCAGGCCCAAGTTCACCTCGGGCAGACCCACCTTGGCCGTGGCGGTCGCAATGCGGTAGTGACAGCCAAGCGCCACCTCAAGCCCGCCACCCAGCGACACGCCGTGCATCGCCGCGATCACCGGTTTGATGCTGGCTTCGATCCTGGTGCACAGATCGGGCAGATGGGGCTGTTGCGGGGGTTTGCCAAATTCCTTGATGTCCGCCCCGGCAATAAAGGCGCGCCCGTCGCCAAGGATCACCATGGCCTGCACCTGTGGGTTGGTCTCGGCCTGAGTGACCGCATCCCAAAGCCCCTGGCGTACCGCTTGCGACAAGGCGTTCACCGGAGGGTTTGCGATTGTAATCAAGGCAATCGAGCCTTCGATCCGCATTGAGACAACCTCGGACATGGCGTTCCTTTCTGTTGAGTGCCCATTGTCTGGGCGCGCGTTTCACGGGAATTGATCGGGTTCACCCGCGCATGTCAACGCGACATCCCGAACAAACCGGCCGGTTTCAGGCGTCCCAGACAGCCATTTTGCGATCAATGGTTTTGCGTGACACCCCCAGCCGGCGGGCCGCTTCGGCGCGGTTGCCGTCACATTGGTCAAGCACATGCAAAATATGCCGTTGCATCACAAGATCCAGGTTCTCGATGGCCTGCGCCCCGGTCACGGTGCCGGATCCGGCAAATTCTTCGGGGAATTCCCCCAATATGACAGACCGTTCAATCAGGTTCTTCAGCTCGCGCACATTGCCCGGCCAATCATGGCGCCCCAGTTTCAACAGGGTTTCCTGATCCAGATCCAGCGCGGGCATGCCCAGCGACAATGAGAACCGCGACATGAACAGGGCGGCCAGTTCGACCACGTCTTCGGGGCGACCCATCAGCGGGGGCATGGCAATATTGACGATATTGATCCGGTGGTACAGATCGGCGCGGAATTGCCCGCGGGCAACCTTGTCGGGCAGATCCGCATTGGTGGCAAACAACAGCCGCAGGTTCAGGGGGATCTCGCGCTCACCGCCGATGGGGCGCACGCGCTGCTCTTCCAGTACACGCAACAGCGCCGCCTGAAGCTGATCCGGAAGCTGCGCGACCTCATCCAGGAACAGGGTTCCGCCGTCCGCCAAAAGAAACAGACCGGGGATCAGACGCCCGTCTGCCTCGACCCGGCCGAACAGTTCCTGGGCGATACGATCGGGTGAAAGCGTTGCACAGTTGACCGCGACAAAGGGCTGATCCGCGCGATCGGAAATGTGATGCAGATGCCGCGCCGCCAGCTCTTTGCCGGTGCCGCTGGGACCGGTGAACAAGATCGGCGTGGGCAGGGGGGCAAGCTTGGCCAACATGCCGCGGATATCGGTCAACGCGGCGGATTTGCCCAGCAGCTGGCTGTTGTCGGCGCTGTGGTACAGCTCTCGGCGCAGCAACGCGTTGTCGCGGCGCAGATATTTGCGATCAAGGGTGCGGGCCACAGCCCCGAGAATTTGATTGGCGCGAAAGGGTTTGAGCACAAAATCACTGACCCCCACCCGCAACGCGGCAATGGCGGTTTCCAGATCCGCATAGGCGGTGATCAGGATCGTATCGGCGAAAAAGCCCTTGCGCCGCTGTTCCGTGATCCAGTCCAGCCCCGTCCCCCCGGGCATGATATTGTCGAGGATCACCAGATCAAAATGCGTCTCGTCCAGCCGTTCCGAGGCCTCTTTCGGAGAGGCCGCCTGTTCGACCCGTTTGACCCGTGGCTCAAGGATCTTGGTCAGGAAATGCCGCATGCCCACCTCGTCATCGATCACCAGGATCGACGCCCCCGACAGGGTATTCCCATACTCATCGGCCATGTTTCAGATCCTCCCGCACATGCAACCCAAAGCCCGCGCAAGCCCGGCTTTGATCATGCGTGCATAACATGGCCCTTGGATGATCACTATGGGGGCTGCGCCTAGAACTGGACGGACATCGACCCGCGCAAGATGGGATCGGTGTTGGGATCAGTCCAGCCGATGATATTGGTGTCCAGCGGTTTGGCGACAAAGACATCCCCGAACACCGATCCGGCCAGACCAAAGCTGAAACCCGCCCCAACCGAACGGGCCAGACCCAGCGGCGTATCCGTGCTGTCAAAGGCCTTGCCACCATCCGCAAAGGCAAAGGGGCGGATGGCGAAGCTCGGGCCAAGGGCGATGTTTGCGGATTTTTCAAGCTGAACCCGCACCGCGTAGCCGGAATCGCCCACCGACAGGCTGGTGGGATAACCACGGACCGCAAAGGGCGAGGTCACGGTAAAAGTCCCCTGAGACGATTGCAGGCCATCCAGGTTCTTTTGCGCCTGAACCGCCGCAGACACAAAGGCCGCCTGACCCAGGCTGAGCGCATAAGACAGGTTGGCATTTGTCGCGGTATAGGTGGATTTGGACACGCCGGTGACCGCATTGTCAAACGTGCCCCGAGTGATCCCCAGCCCACCGGACAAGGTCCAGTTGTCACCCCGGGTAAAGCCGTTGGCGCCCAGTGTCAGTTCCCGCCCGCGATGATCCAGCGTGCGCACACCGACCAGATCGGATGTTTCGTGATAGTCGCGCAGCGCGAGGTTGACCGACAGTTGCCGGGTTGGGCGGGCAATGACCGGGATATTCAGACCAAGGCTGGCGCTGCGCACCTTGCCTTTGATCGAGGGGGTCGTGACGCTTTTGGACTGGCTTCCGGTCCAACTGACCGAGGCCCGCGCCCCATCGGGATGGATCACACGCGAATAACTCAGAGAGACGCTGTCTTGGCCTTCGCGCCTCACATAGCTCAGGATCAGCGGATCGTTCCACCCGCTCAACCCGTTTATCCGGTGTGTCAGCGTGGCTTGCTGCTGACCTTGGGCCGCAGATCCGTAGTTGTCAAAAGACAGCGTTGTCAGGTGGCGTTTGATGTCTGGGACCTGCGCGTTCAACGTCACGATGCCGTTGCCCTGGTCTTCGGGGGTCAGGGCCAGCGCCAGACCATCGGTGACAGCCAGACGTTCGACAGATTGTTGATAGGGCGTGGTGTCCGCCAGCGCCCCTTCGGGAATTTGCAGGCGATAACGCAGATAATTCTGGCTGACCACCTTGTTGCCACCCGTGACGGGGCCCAGGCGGGGCTCATAATGGCGCACGGTCAGAACGCCCCGCGTATAATCCATGCTTTCAGCGACAAAGCGGCTGTGTTCATGCCCCTGCTGCCCATAAAGCCCGGACAGCGCGGCCACCAGATCCCCCAATTGGCGGTGCAGATAGCGCCGCCCAACCAACCCCGCCTCGGCCTGTTGCAGGGTATCATGACTGAGCAATTCGGACCCGTTGGCAAAGACGATGTCGCGCAAAACAAAGCCGGGGATCACCCGTCGTTTTGGCTGACGCGGCTTTGGCTGCGCCGGTTGCGCGGTCGCGGTCTGCGGCTGTGGTTGCTGCGTGGCCTGCGCGGCAGCCTGCGCTTCTGCGGGCACCGCAGTGGATGTTTCCGAGGCGGGCTGTTGCGTATCGACCGCGTCGGCAGCGTCCAGATCAATGTCCTGCGCTGCAAGCGCGCCTGCGAAAATCACAAGAGGCAACGCGACGGTTGCCCGAAACTTTTGGATTAGCATCTTGTATCTTCTTCTTGCTCGAAAGCGCTCTTTCGGCGCCTACCTCGCGCCTGAACTTACAGCATTTCGTGAATTTTTGTACTGGTATTTGCCGCTAGGCTGACCTTGTTGCCGCAAAGCATCAAGGCTGTTTCTCTTCTTCCTCTTTCTTGCCCGCGCCCGGATCAAAGACCTGTGTGCGCCCGGGCAATGACCCGCGCGTCTGGCGCGGCATGCGCCCAATGGGGCCGATCCCAAAGCCGCCGGGGTTCGGAGTGATCAGCGCGGCGGGTCGTTGCACCAGCGGAAGACGGACGAAGTCAGCGGGTTTTACAAAGACGGGTTTGGTGCCGCTGCCCGGGTTCGTCGGCGTACCACCACCAGAGCCAGTGCCGGGATCTGTGGGCGTACCGCTGCCACCTCCTCCGGTGCCCGGGTCTGTTGGGCTTCCACCCCCGGTACCCGGATCGCCGGGCGAGCCACCACCCGTGCCGGGATCCGTCGGGGTGCCTCCTCCGCCCCCGGTTCCACCGTCGGTGCCCGGATCGGTTGCCGGATCGCCTCCGCCCGCAAAGGCCCATTGCGGGTACAGGCTTGAAAGCTGTGCATTTGGATCTGGCAGGGTGCCCAGGGTCTGCTCTTTGGCAAAGGCCGCCACCGACACGGTTGTTCCCTGCAGGTCCGGGTTATTGGCGCTTGCGAGCAGATCAATCCGCAATGTCCCGCCCGAGGTCACAGCCACATCACCGGTTTCCGAGATGACCCGCCCAAGGCCCAAGGCCCCCGGCGCATCCAGAGAAATATCCCCCGCCGCCACGAAATCCAGCGTGTCCGTGGGCGTTTCCTGGGTGAAGGCAAAGGGCGCGCCGTTTCCAGACCCGGTGATCGCTCCGTTCAGGGCAGTAAATGCGATTTCCCCGGCCAGATCGACCTTGTCGGCTGGGTCTGCGGTGATGTCACCGTCGCGCGCGGTCACAATCATGCGCCCACCCCCTGCCATGCGCAGGTCTCCTGCGATGTCAATCGCGCCAGCCGTGACCAGATCAACCAGCCCCTGCGCCGCGGTGATCCCGTGCAGGGTCAGGGTTTCGGTCGCCTGCAGCACCGCGTGGTCGCCCCCGGTGATCAACGACAAGCCCGACGCAGCCAGAACCAGGGGCCGGTTGGTTGCCCCGATGTCGCCGTCCACATCCAGCGTGACACGGCCATTGGCCACCAGACCATTGTGCGCCGGATCGGTGACGATCAGGTCGCCACCAATTTCAAGCGTGATGTCATCCCCGGCCACCAACAGGCCCGAGCGGGCCGAGGGCACCGCGCCGGCGGCAGGCACCAGGCGCAGGCTGCCCTCTGACGTCAGGTCCAGACTGCCAGCGGTGACAGAGACCTGCGTCAGATCCACCGGGGTGGGGCCGCGCAGGGTCAGATCACTGTCGTCTTGCGCCACCACATGCAGGCGCGCATTGGCCTGTGTCGCCTCATAGGCAAGCGAGACGCCGCGCAGCACATTGGCCTGCAGGCCACCGGCCAGAATATCAACCCCCTGCCCCGCACCAATCAGGTTCCCCTGTGTCACGTCAACATGCACTGTGCCGGGTGTATAGATCTCTTGAACTGCCAGCGTGTCCGCGCTGGTCAGATAGACATCGCCCGAGGCGCGGGCAGACAGATCACCAGAGGGCAGAAGGTTGATCGCCACAGGCTGATCAGCCGCCCCCAGATCCCCGCCCGAGGCCTCAAGCAGAACACGTTCGCCTGTGACCTGCCCGGCACCAGCCATCGCCGAGATGCTGCCAGAGCTGCGCAGATAGGTGTTCCCGGCGCTCACGATCTGATCAACCGCAACGTCGGTTTCGCTGCCCAGCCAGATGTGGCGCCCGGCGCTGGCATCCAGGGCGCCACCCACGGCCAGATCCAGATCATCGTTGCGACGAATGATCACGCGATCAGCCAGAATTTCGACATCCGAACGGTTGGCCGAGAACAGGGCAAGCCGCTCTTGCCGCGTCAGGGTGTCACCGGCTTGCTTGATGATCGGATCAACCGCCACACCAATATCAATGCCTGCCTCCAGCGTTACATTCTGGCCTGAAACATTGGCGTTTTCGACGGTGATCTGCGTGTCGACCACAGGCAGGATCAGATCCCGGCGGTAGGCCGCTTCGAGTTCGGTGGTGGTGAAATAGGCCTGATCTCGCAGCACCTGTGCCGCGTCTGCATCCAGACTATGGCGATACCCCGCATCAAACGCTGTCCCGGCATAGAGCGTTGCAAGCGCGTGGAACCGCGCGTTTTGCGCATCGGCCAAGGCGTCAATATCCGCGTCGCTCATACCGTTGGCCCGCATCTCGGCGCGCGCCTGCTCGTCATAGCCATAGGGGTTGACGCCCGGGTCATAGTCTTGAACCGCCTGCACCGCGCCGGTGGCGGGATCGCGTTTTTGCAGATTGGCCCACCATTCGAAATACTGCGCGGTCAAACGGTCGTTTTCGCGCTGGATCACCGGGTCGGCATTCAGCTTGTCCAGCTGCAGCTGATCGCTGATCGCCTGTTTGTCTGCACCGCTCAGCGTATGCACGAATTCGGGGTTGAAGTCATCCGATAGGTATTGCGCGGCGCGATCGTGGAAGGCCTCGGTGCGCTCGGCCACAAGCGTCGCGATTTCGGCTTCGGTCATGCCCTGCTTGCTGACGAGGGTGCGGAATTCTTGTTCGCTCACATCCAGCACCAGGTCCGGGTGATAGTCGCGCACCTCAACCGGCTTGCCCGTTGCGTCATCATAAGTCACGAGGGCAGACCACCAATCGAAATAGGCTTGGGTCATCTCGTCGATCAGGGCGGCTTCGGCCTGTTCCAGATCGGCCTTGGTCACATCCCTGAGCGACGCATTGTCCAGCAGCTGCAACTCGTTCCACAGCGCATCAAGAATATCGGCCTGGGCCCGGCGGTCCGCGATCTGGAAGTCGTCGGCATCCTGAATCGACCCCTGTTGCGACACGAGGCGCACATCACCGGTCTGCGAGGTGACTTCGTTCACGCGCATGGACAGGGTCCGCGCGGTCATGTCGATGTCCCCAAAGGCGCGGGCGATCAGGTCATCGGCGGCATCCACATGCAAGGTGGGCACCCCGTTAGGACCGGCCTGATCCGCAACACCAATCGCGCCCCCTTCGGAAGACAAGATCACATTGGCCCCTTCGACAAAGCCCCCAAAGGCCCCCGGACGAATGTCACCGGCGGCTTCCAGTTGAATATCCCCCAGAAAATCGGTCTCAACCACGCTGATTTCCAGGGCCCCGCTGGTGTTGCGCAGGCGGACATCGCCTTCGGCCCGGACATAGGTTGTGATCTCATCGCCGGACAGCTGCATGACCTCGGATACCGAGCTGTTGGCCTGCCCCAGCAGGGCGTTTTCATAGGCCTGGGCCCCGGCAGACAGATCCGCCCCCGTGCGACGGCCAAAGATGGTGGGAAGATCAATGTCCGAAGAGACCAGCGTCTGACGGGTCACAAAGCGGCTGGGGGTCGTGCCGCCCACGGCGCCGTTTGTGGTGAAGGAAATGGCGCTGGAGGTGATCGTCGCATCGCGCGAGGTGGTCAGGATATCCCCCCCGGTATTGACCTCAAGCCGCCCTTCGGGAACACGCAGGTTTTCAGTGAAATAGACATTGCCGGTGCTGGTGATATCGGCCGCGGCCGCATCATGGCCGGTCGCGCGGACCGCAATGTCGTGATCGGCCCGCACACGGTGGGTCAGGACACGGGTCTGCGTGAACTGGTGCACGGTGGTCGACACCGGGCGGCGCGATGTGAACAGGCCGGTGGATTCCCAGTCCCCGTTTTCGGCATTGGGGATCGGCACGACATTGCTGCTTTCGTCAAAGATGATCGCGCTGTGCACGAACTCATAGTCCGGGGCACCCGGCGCCATCACCAAAAGACCGGTTTCAGGGCTATCGGCGACGGGGGTCGCAAAGCTTGACGCGATCTGGCTTTCGGGATCCCCCGAGGCATACCCGCCCCCCCCAAGGAAGCGCCGCGTTTCGTAATTGGTCGTGTATTCAAGCACATGGGATGTCACACCCTTGCTGAATTCCAGCGCCAGCCCATCGGTCACATCATAGACCGTCTGCCCATTCACACCCGGCTGGATCGTCGTCGTCTTATAGACCGGCGCATCCCCCGGCGCCTTCAGGGACGGCAGCTCGACGGTTTTGTCGATCAGACGAATGGTGCCCTGCACCCCGCCATCCGGCCCAAGATCCACATGCGAAAAGACCAGATCACGCGACGAATTATTGTCTACGTTCAGACGGCCATAGCCATGTGCCGCAACGATCTCACCGCCGCCGGTCGAGGCAATGCGCCCGGCGATCTCGATATAGCCCCCCCGCGTCAGGATCGGCGCGATCTCAAGCCGGTTGGCCACGGGATCAAAGTTGACCGAGACATTGCCGCTCATGTGGTTATCCCCCAACAGCGGGGTTGGCGCGTTCAGCCCGACGATTTCCACATTCGAGCTGTCCGCATCGCTGCCCACCGGGGATCCGCGCAGCGGGCGATAGATCTCAAGCGGATCGGTGTGCCAGCTGACCGCGTTCAGGAAGGGATCAATGCTGGCATCCACGGTCAGCGACCAATCGGTGATGCCGGATTGAATGCGCCCGTTGATGTTCAGAACATCCGCATAGATAAAGATATTCCCCAGCGCGGTAACATTCCCACCGGCCTGGGTATTGGGCAACACCTGCGCCGGGGGAACCCGCCCCAGCAGGGTCACAAAGGTTGATAGGGCCGCGTCAAAGCTGATCCCGTTTGCCAGCGCATAGTCATAGACCTGGTTGTAATAGGCCTCTTGTTCGGCAAAGAGGTTTTCGTAAATCCCACGCGGGTCCTGGGTCAGGTGGGTTGTCGGATCCGACGGTGCCAGGAAAAAATCCCCGCCGGAATCGATGGTCACGGCGCGGGCGTTGATATCGCCGCCAAAGACATAGACGCTGCCATCCTGGGTAAAGATATCGACGCGGCCTTCGAGATTTTCGACCAGGCCCGAAACATAGATATCCGCAGGCAGGGTTTCATCGGCGATATAGGTGCTGTTCAACAGGATTTCCGGGCGGGCGACGTCCGAATTGCTGGCGGTCAGGCCAAAGATCGGCAGTTCAAGCCCGGCAAACAGATCGCTGCGGGCTGCGCCAAGCGCGCTGAGATCCGCATTGGTTTCGACTTCGTTCCCGTTAAAGCGGATGCGCCCTTCGTTGGTGAAGGGGATGGTGATATCGGCCACGTCCATGCTGAGATGGGTGGCGTTGTTCACTTCGATCAGCGCGTCGCCAATGGCGGTGATCTGGGCGGTTCCAACGGCAAAGTCGCCCACCAGATCCACATTGCCCCCCTGCGCTGACACGCCGTTGATCAACAGAAAATCCGTGGTCAGCCCGGCGGTGCCAATGGTCTCAAGGAACGCCAGCCGCGCTTGCAGCGCTTCGATCTGGGTGTTGAGCGTGTCATAAACCGCCGAGGCCACCGGATAGCCGTCGCGCAATGCGGTCAGGTCGGCAATGAAATCAACCAATGCGTCACCCACGACCCTGTCGAATTGCAGCTGATAAGGCACGTCACCTTCGACCGTGATGATCAGATCTTCGGGGCCGTTGACATCTTCGGGGCTGACACCCGGCGCATAGTCCAGCGACAGGCGGCGGACCGAATTCACCCCGGCGGTGATCTGACCGTTCAGGCGCAGCCCGGTGGTGTGGGCCTCAAGCACTTCGCCCCCCTCATCGGCATAAGAGACCTCATCCGCGCCCAGAAGGCCGCCAAAGAAGTTCACCACCGCTTCGCCCAGCTCATCAAAGGTGTCGATGGCCACGCTATAGGCATAGGGATCGGTCAGGCCATTGGTGGCCTCGATCACCACGTCGCCCCCGGCGCGGATTGTCTGGCCAGAGGCCTGTTCGATCACCGAGTCACCGTAAAGCAGCGCAAGCGCCTGCGCGTCTTCGGCAAAGGGCGCGGCGGTGGCGTTGAACACCCGGGCTTCGGCGAAAACCTGCTGCGATTGCAAGGTGCTGTCATCCGCGCCGGCATGGATCTGGACATTGCCGAACAGGCTTTCGATCGTGCCACCGCCCAGCAGGATTGTGCCGTCATGACGCAACTTGGCCTTGCTGATGGCCTTGCCCTTGCCCGCCAGACCAAAGGTGCGCACATAGGCCTCTGACGTCAGCTGGGCATCCGCACGGTTGCTGATCACCACATTGCCGTCGGCGCGCAGATTGGTGTCTTGCAGATCAATCACGGCGGTGGACCGGTCAGCCGTGTTGGTCAGATCCCCGACCACCACCAGCGATTCAGCCTTGGGGAGTTGTACCACCCCACCCATATCGGCACTAAGACGGTCGGTCAGGCGATAGTCGCTGAGCATGGAAATGCGCAGATCGCCGGTGAGGCCGGTCTGGGTCAGATCTGTGCCCGACAGGATTTCAAGCCGCGCGTCGCTGTCGACCGCGGTTTGGGACAACAGCGCTGCGGCGTTGATCCCGCCGTATTGGCCCGTGACCCCGTTAAAGTCGATCGCCCGTTTGGTAAAGCGGTTTTCCGACGCGATTTCAATGGTTTCAGCGGTCAGATCCGCGCCCAGACGCAGCAGGGCGCCGCTGTCGACGGTGTTGGTTTGCTTGGTTGCGCCCGCCCCCACCAAGGCAACGGCGATGCTGTCCGAGTTGCTTTCAAAGATCACGTCACGCTCGGTCGCGACACGGATGGTGTCGGCGGTGATGGCGGCACCGGTCAGGGTCAGCTCGGTCGTGGTGTCAATCTCTAACTCGTGGATCGAGCCTTCGACACTGACAAGCCCCCCACGCCCGGAAATGGCATTGCCAAACAGATAGCTGCGGCCGGTGCTGGTGACTTCGAAGGTTCCGCCAACGGTTGCGGCCTGTGCAAAACTCAGGGTCAGGCGCGATATGCTTTCGTCGATGCCCTTGGCGCGGTTCAGGCCAAACCCGGCCAGCCCGGCCACCAGCCCTTTGGACAGGTATTCCACATTGGTGGCGTTGCGGGTTTCAATCAAGGTATTGCCGGCAAAGTCAAACTGGTCGAACGACAGATCCGCCATGACCTCCGAGGCGTTGACCGCGCGAGTATAGGACCCGGCCAGCGTCGCCAGCGAAATATTGGTCGACCGGCTTGAGGCAAAGATCTGTGACCGCGATCCCGACAGCACATTGTCCGTCGCCAAAAGCGACAGGTCATCCCCGGTCAGCCCTGCGCCATTGGCGGTGATGCCGGTCCGGGCGGTGCGTTTCGCCAGTGCAACATTGACACCCGTGGTGCCGCCGCCGCCAACATTGCCCTTGGCATCGGCCAGAACGTCTCCGGCGTTGATGGCGTGGATGTTCATGTCACGCCCGCTGATCTGCGCCGCGTCCAGCACCACCGTAACCACCGCGCGATCGCGTGCGCGGGCATAGGTCGCGCCCATGCCTCCGGCGCTGATCGCCAGCAGATCCACGTCAGCGCGGGTTTCACCGATGCGCGTGGCGTCAAGCTGAATGTCGCCAAGCCCCGTCAGAACCGATTGCCCCAGGACAACGCCAATCTGGCTGTCCCGGACCGCATTGGCCACGGCCAGACCCGCACCGATGCCCGTCACCTGCACCGAGGTCACCTTGGCCCGCGTGGCGGCCGTTTCCCGCGCGGCGACGGTCAGGGCCCCCTGCGCGGTCAACGTTACCCCATCCGCGATATCGGTTTGAACAACACGCCCCACGCGCATATCCACAACCGCCGCCGCCGAGCCGATGATCCCCCCGGCGCCAGCGATGGCCTCGGGGTTGCCGTCATCGACGTCGGCTTCGGACACGATGCTAAGATCCCCAGACGCGATCAGCGTGCTGTCTGCGCCAATCTCGGTGCGCACTTCGGTGCCCCGGCGCACCAGCGCCACCCCGTGCGTGGCCGCGATTCCCCCCAGAGACACACCCCCGGCAAGGATCTCAAGCGCGCCGGTTTCCCGTGCGCTCACGTCTATGGATCGCGCGTCGATCCGGCTGTCCGAGCCGATCCGCGCCACGATGGTATCGCGCGCCGCGCCTTCAAAGCTGTCTTGCAGGTCCACCCCGTTGCGATCGGTCACGACATCACCAAGGATGCGTTCGATCAGGTCATCGCCCAGACCGATCACGTAATCCTGGTCCTGCCCGCTTGGATCGCTATGGGAATACGGGTCGTCTTGCAGATCATCATTAGCGTCAGCAATCGCCGGGCCCCAGCTGGGCAGGTCGTCTTCGTCATCTTCGATGGTCAGCGGGCGACCATAGGTCAGCAAAATGCCCGAACCCTGGAACGACAAGATGCCGCCGCCCCCGGCGATCACCGTGCCGCCAAAGCTGCGATCCCCCAGGGCTTCGACCACGACCTCGCCGCCGACATTCAGGTCGACCTCATCGCCGATTTCCGCCAGAACCGAATTGCGCATCGCTGTGATCACACCGGCGATCCCCAGCGCGCCGGCCCCACCGGATTGCGTGATCACATAGACATCCTGACCATAGCTTTGCAGGGCGCGCACGCTCACATCGCGCGCCGCGCCGCCGTCAACGCGGGTCAGATCCCCCAATCGGGCCCAGACGGTCTGACGCGATTCCGTGTAAAGACCGGCCCCGGCCACACCGACAAAGCCCCCTGCAAAACCCGCCACCGCCTGATTGGCAGCCACGCCGCCGTTTCCGGTGGGGGGCAAGATCGGCGCCCCGCTGCCAAAGGGGATCATGCGGGCTTCGGCCTCGACCGAAAGATGCCGCGCCAAGGTGATATGCACATTGTCGCTCTGCGCGCTGCCATCCACAGTTTCCGCGAGAACCTGATCACGCGAGTTCAGGATCAGGATCGTCCCGCCCACACCGACAAAACCCACCCCCAGGCTGCCGGCCATCTGCTGCATCTGGCGCGGTGCGCGCGCGTGAACAACCACGTCCCGCCCGGAGATCAGACGAGCATTGGCGACCTGCGCCATGGTGACAGAGCGCGTCAGCCCCAGTTGATTGACACCGCCAATCCCAGCCCAGACGCCCCCGGCCCCGGCCATCGACAGGGTACGGATATATTCAGGTGTCAGAGCCTGCACGCGGATATCACGATCCGACTGTACAGTGGCATCGATGATCCGGGCCTGGGTGGTCTTGGATATGATAAAGGCTTCGTTCACCGCGCCGACCCCGACGGTGGATCCCACCGCAGCTGTTGCGGAAATCAGGTTCAGCCGCGTGGCATTTCCTGCAAACACATCCACATCCGCGCCGCTGGTCACATCGGCATTCTGTGCGATTTCAGCGATGACGCCGTCTTTGACCAGCACCACCGGCAGTTGCGCCGAAACCGAGACCCCGGCGGACACCGCCCCTGACAGGGTCAAGGTGTTGAACTGGGTCGTTGTGTCCGCCACCACAGCAACGCCTGTACGGGTGGCCGCGGTCCGGTCCAGCCAGGTGTCATCGGCTTCGGTCCGGGTTTGCGACGCGACCCCATCCCCCAGGGCATCCGCCACGACATCGCTGTCGTGGATGGCAGCCAGCACGTCTGACGTGCTTTCAATGATTGAAACCGAAACGCCGATCGCAGCCGAATTGCCGATGGTGATGCTGCCCGTGACCTGATCCAGACTGCCGAAAAAGGTCTCATCCGCGCCGCCGACGCTGTCCAGCCGCCCGCCGTTCAGGGCCTGGACCAGCACGCTGTCACCGGCGTTGACCGAGGATTGGTCAATCAGCGCGGTCAGCTGATCATCCTTAAGCGTGATCGCGGCGGAGCCCATGACCCCGACGCTACCGGAATATCCGCCGCCCATGGCCGAAGAAACCACCTTGGAATTGTTGGCGGCGCGCACCGCCACATCCCCGTCGGTTTCGGCGCGGGCCTGGGAAATTCGGGCATCCGTCACCCCTTTGTCATGGGCCAGGGCAAGCGCCCCGCCAACGCCGACACCGCTGGCAATCGTCACCTGATAGGCCATGGCCGCCAGTTCCTGGCTGCGCTTGGCCGAAATCAACAGATCCCCCCCGCTGTTGATCCGCGCCGCCCCCTCAAGATGCGCATCAACGGCCGCGCGCGAAAAGTTCAGGCCGTTGGCCGCCGAAAT
Source organism: Pelagimonas sp. (assembly GCA_025210345.1). Taxonomy (GTDB): domain Bacteria; phylum Pseudomonadota; class Alphaproteobacteria; order Rhodobacterales; family Rhodobacteraceae; genus JAOARQ01. The sequence goes on from JAOARX010000001.1 coordinate 56,047, forward strand.
GGCCGTCTGGTTCAACGACGCCGCCCCGGCAAAGCTCAGGGCCAGGCTGCGGCTGTCTTCGCGCGCGTCTAGCGAAACGGTGCCATCCGCATCGACAACAGCCTGGTCCGTGACAATCGCCTGCGTGCGGCTGTGAGTCTCGTTCAGGGCCAATGTGCCGCCAAAGCCCAGGTCTTCGCCCACACTGATGACACCGGCAATCGACCAGAAGCGGCTGTTGGACAGGCCGTTGACCTGCAATCCATCGGTGTCCAGCGTTCCGTCACCCATGACCCGCGCGCGCACCAGTTGCGCCTGACGTGTCACTGCGCCGCCCGCGCCCACCGCATTGCCAAGCGCCGAGGCGCCAAGGCTGGCGGTCATCAAGGTGGTTTCAGAGCGCGCTGTCACGGATGTATCCACCCCCACAGTGGTCACGCCCGCATTGTCCAGATCCAGCGTCGCATCCACCACGCCGCCCAGACGGACCCAGCTGACTCCGATGCCCAGGGCGATCGACGCGTCCGAGCCGCCCCCACCACTGTTGCCACTGTCGCTGCTATCGGCCTGCGGACTTGCGGCAAGATTGTCACCGGCGCCCTTGGCGCCTTGGCTGTCACCCGGATCAACATCGCTGTCTGCGTCATCTTCGGGCTGCGCGGTGCTTTCGGGGGCAACCGGGCGCACGGCGATCTTGAACTTTCCGGTCAGCGGATCGCGTTCAACCGTAAAGAGATCCAGCACCGCATTGGTGATGATCAGATCCAGATTGGCCGCAACCTGCCCGGACACGACATGCGCGCTGCGGTCGTCTTCTGCCAGAAGTTCAAGGTTACCATCCACCGTCACGGCGGCCTGGTCGATGTCCAGCCTAGCTTCGATGACAGATGTGCGGTCCAGCGAAAACTCGGGGATGTCCCAGCCGGTGACCAGCGCAATCCCATCCGCCACCGAATTCACCGCAGTCTCGGCCACATCGCGCAAAAGAACGCCGCGTTCATCGCCATCCACCTGCACCAACGCATCCGCGCGCTGGCCATAGTCGACATAGCCAAACGAGCCCACGCCCCCAAAGCTTGAATTCACGGTGACGCCAATGGCCAGTTGCAGGGTTTTGGTGGCATCCCGGGCGGTCAAAATGACATCGCCACCGGCGATCAAAGGCGCGTCGCCAAGGATCCGCGCCGCCGTGGTGCCGTCAAATTTCGCCACGCCGCCCCCGATGCCAAGCCCGGTTCCGGCGCGGTTAGACATGCCCTGAATGCTCAGCAGGTTGTCCAGACGTTCGGCGTGCAAACGCACGCTGCCATCCGCGCGCGCCTCGCTGTTGCGAATTTCAGCAATCACATCGCGCGAAAAGCTGGTCCATCCCAGATTGAACAGGCCTGCAACGCTGTCCGAGCTGTCAACCAACCCGGCAGAGGACGCCGCATGCCCCAGCACGATGGTGCTGGCTTTGATTTCGGACAGCGCGGTCAGGTTGATGGATCCAGAGGTGGCTGTCAACGTGCTGCCATTGGCAAGGGCTTTGACATCCCGGCGATACAGATCAACCGCAACCCCACCCGAGGCCCCAAAGCCGCCGTTTTCCGCCACGCCATTGGCAAAGACATCATGTTCGGTCGCATCCCGTGCCGTCAGGGTGATTGCATCGGCGTTGATCAGACTGTCGCGGATCTCGGCGCGGGTTTCCCCGGTGCCCCGCAAAATCGCGGTGATCACGTCCAGCCCCACTTCGGACGTTCCGTCCCGCGCGGCAATCGCGCGCAATACCGTGGTGCTTTCGGCGGTCGCGTCAAAGCTGTCCGCGATGATCGCGGCGCCCTCGGCCTGCGCCACCACGTCTGACCCATAGTTCGTCATGGCCACACCCACCGCGCCCGCGGCCTGCCCCGAAGCGGTCACCGCCTCTTGGATGTTGCGCAGTTCAGCCTGCGCGCGCGCGCTTAGGGACACGGCCCCGACCGTCTGTGCAACGCCCGAGATATCCGCCCGCGTGGTCCAGTTCGTGGTCACGATCGACACGGGAATATTCACGGCAAAGCCACCGTCCTCATCCCCTGAGGTGTTCGACGCCAGACCGGATTTCACGGCAACCGACGCCAATCCCCCCTGCAGGGCCGTGACGGAAATATCCGGCGTGCCCCCCACCGCACGGATTTCGCGCGGGTCAAGGCGGGCCGTGGTGGTGCGCGTGTCGATCAGGGCCGCCCCGGTGATGCCCAGGGCAAAAACCGATCCCGCCCCGGAAAATCCGACCTGTTGATGCGCTTGCACCGTGTTGGTTGCAGAAATCTCGACCGCATCGGCGATGTTGAACAGCACATCCCCTGTCGCTTCGGCGGTGGTGGTCTGGTTCAGAACCGCGACACTGGCCGAAACGCTCAGGCCGATCTTGGGATCGGCGCCGGTGGCCGAAGCAATCCCGGTGATCACGCGCGCGTTGCTGGCATCCAGCGTCAGCTCTTTTGCGCCGATATCCGTATCGACGATCCGCGCTGTCACGGTCTCCCGGCGGGTGATTTGGGTATAGGTCAGGCCTACGCCGATATTTCCACCGGTGGCGCTGTCTTGGTCCGGGTCATTGGTGTCGGGGGGTGTCCCGCCCCCATCCGGCGTATCTGGAATGGGCTCATCCGGCCCGAGAATGTCACCGATATCGCCAAGGGCCTCTTGGGCTTCTTCCGGGGTGCTCGGTGCTTTGGCGCCGTCGACATCACCCAATTTTGCTTCGCGCGCTTCTTCGACTACGGCCTGCGCGGCCGATCCGGCAATCGCAATGCTTTTGCCACTTAGCGCCGCCGTGACACGCACCGCGCCATCGGTGTCAATTTCGCGGCCTTCAATGCGGGCATTCAAATCGCTATGCCCAAGGTGCAGCGCCGCCGACCCAACAAGTGAGAACGTCCCCCCGGCCCCGCCACGCCCAATCGCCGTCGCATAGAGATCACCGCTGTCGCGCGCGCTGACGGTCTGGTCGCCGCTCAGCATCCGCGCGCCCCCCAGATCAAGCGCATGCACCTGCGTCTTGATCAGCGACAAGGACACAGAGCCGGACAGCCCGACGCCCCCACCGGTACCAATCGCGGCGCCGCTCGACAGGGTTGCGCCCGCCTGGTTCGTGGCTTCGATGGTGGTGCTGTCCAACTTGACGTCATTGTCCAGGGCCAAGAGCGCCGAGGCCGCATTTGTCCCAAAGACACCGGCGAAATCCGCCGCCAGCGCAAAGCCAAAGCTTTTGCCCGAGGCCTCGTCCTGACCGGTTTCATCGCTGGTGGTCTGTTCCCCCAGACCCTCTTGGTGCTCTTGTTCACGCGCGGCGGTCAGGCCAGAGGGCAGGCCAATTTTGCCCCGTTTCGGCGCGTCGGGATCATCGTCGGTCTGCGCCCCGTCCGGATTGGCGGGATCTGCGGCGTCGTCGCTTGCGGTCAACCCCTCGGCCCCGGCAGAGGCCCCCGCCGTGCTATGGCCCGCGGTGGTCGCGCTTAGCGTGAGAGCGCCCAGTTCCTGATCGGCCCCAACCCCGGGGGCCTTGCCCTGCAACAGCTCGGCCAGCGGATCAACCGCGATCAGGGCCGTGGCGTTTCTGTCGGCAAAGATCAGCCCCGCCCCAAGCCCAACCGACACCTTCCCCGCCTGGCTGCCCGCGCCGCCAAAGGCAAACAGATCCGCCGCATCACGGGCGGTCACACCGGTCGCGCCATCCACCACATAGGGCACACGCGCATCCAGCAGCGCCTGCGCCGATCCGCGATAGTCAATCAGCCCAAGCCCCCCGTTCAGGGATGAGCCCGTGGCAATGCCAAAGCTCTTGGTGGTGACAAGGCCCTGCATGTCATTCTCGGCGCTCAGGCTCAGACCCGCCAGGGTGGCGGGATCGCCGTTGGTGTCGACCTGGCCAATCTGCGCCCGCGACGCCGCGTCGATCTTGAGATATTGCACCGCCGCCCCAAGCCCAAAGCTGCCGTGTTCGGTTTCAGCCTCGGCGCGGGCCTGCTTGCGGTCCTCTTTGGTCAGATCATCGCCTGCGGTTTGCGCATCCGCATCAGCCGCACCATCTGCCGGAGTGTCCGGCGTATCTGACGGGGTGTCTGTGTCCTCCGCCTCGGTGGGTTCGGGGGCTTTGGCCTTGTCCAGGGGAATGTCCCGCAGGGCGGTCAGGCCACCGCTGTTCCTGGCCGACAGGTTCAGATCGCCCCCCGGAAGGGTGCCGCCATCCTGCACCTCTGCAATGGTTTCCAGATTGGCGGTGTGAATGCCCAGATCGACTACAAAGCTCTGCTTGGCCTCGCCCTCGGTGCGGTTGATAATGTTCCAACGATCGCGTTCCAGATCCACCGAAGGATCAGGCAGCAGCGCCTGCGCACTCAGCGCATCCTCTTCGCCCAAAGCGTCAAGGCTGTCATGCATGCCGCCAAGCGCGGTTTCCAGCGTCGACAGATCGTTTTGCGGCAGGGTGTTTTGCGCGCTCAGATCCAGGGTTCCAATTGCCAGCGGCGCATCCAGTTGGCCCAGCAACGCCTTGGCCGCGTGCTGCATGTGGCCGTAAGACACCGTGCCGATAAAGCCAAGCGAGGTGCCCTCGATGCTGCCGGCCTTGGTTGCGGTTTCCTTGCTGTAGGATTGCAGATCAACCCCAGCGCTGACCGTTGCCTTGCCCCCCCGCAGGGCCGCGTCGCTCAGGTCGTGTTGATCCCCGGTTGCCGCATCGTCATAGGTGCCCCCCACCTGCGCCTGCGCGCTCAGATCCGACCGATCCGCGTTGATCGCAATCACAAAGCTGGGGGCGCTGCTGGCTTTTTCCTCTGGCGCGCTGTCAGGGGCATCCGGGGCCGGAGTTTCGGCTTCCCCTTCGGCGCGCTCCTGGCTGCTGTCCGCGATATTGGCAAAGGCCGTGGTCAGCCCATTGTTGTCAGCGCCGCTGTCTTCGTCTTTTCCGGGCGTTTTGGCCTTGGCGGGTTTGCCAAAGGGGCTTTTGGGTTTTTTGACCGTCTCACCGGTGCCCGCCTCTTCCTGGGCGGCGGTTTCCTCTTCGATGGTCTCATCCAGTTCCGCATCGGTCAGCGGACCTGTCGTCACAATCGCGCGCGCGGAATACTGCGTGGTGGTGTCCAAGGCCGACAGCGTGATTTCGCCTTTCTCGGTCTCGGCGGTGCCCCCCATCAAAACGGCGGTATCCGCAGACCCCAGCGATACGATCCCCGCCCCGGCAAGGGTCAGCGCTGTGCTGTCCGAAGCCAAGGCTTCGAACGCGAGGGCGCGGGTCGTCTGGGCGGTGACGGCGGTGTTGTCACCGCCTTCGATCAATGACCCCCCCATGCCGTCACCATCGACGATCACATGGTTTTGGGCCTCACGCAGCGACAAAATCCCCGCCACCTTGTACCGGCTGTCGCTGGCGACACGCGCGCCCACGGTCTGGTTTTCCGCAACCGTCGAGGTCACGGTAACCGCACCATTGCCCCCCGCGATCAACGCGGTGTCGTCAATTTCGATCTGCGACCGGGTGTCCGTCAGAACAAAGCTCAGCCCCACGGTCCCCGAAGTCGCATCAACATTCGCCGTGCTGACAGCCCGAGAGTTGACCGCAATCGACCCGGCGGTTTCATCATCCGAAACGCCCAGTTTCGCAGCCGAGCGATCCGCCAGAACATAACTGTCGCGCAGACTCACCTGTGCCTTTGCGTTTACGACCGAGGGCGCAATTGCAATGCTGACACCTTTGCGCCCTTTGCCGCGGTCCTCGTCATCTGCCGGCTCGGAAGACGGCGGGGCGGCGGGATCCTGATCATCCTCTTTGGGGGTCTCTGCCTGAAGCGCGGCCTGCTCAAACTGGTCAGAGACCTTCTCCATCTGCTGACCGCCCTGCGCCTCGGCGCCCTGAACATCGCGGGCCGCGAAAACGGTGACCGTACTGGTGGGTGCGGCCTCGGCCTCAAGGATGACCGACCGGCCCACAGTATTTTCCGAACAGACGGCATCAATGCAGAAGGGGCCTTCGTCTTCGGGGTCACCAAGTTCATCCCCTAGTCCAGGGTCCAAAAGTTCGCCATCCCCGGGCGCATCCCCCCCCAGATCACCATCTTCGCCACCGCCGCCGAAATCATAGATGACCCCATTGGTGATATTGCTGCGCAACAGCTCCAGATCAGCGGTGCTGTCAAAGCGGTTAAAGCTGGCGGCGGCCGCCAGCCCCCAGGCGTCTTCGGCATGCCCCGCCCGCCCGGTCACGATCACGTCGAACACGCTGCGATCCCGCGCCGCGATTTCCGTCACCGTCCCTTCGGCCAAGTCGTCTTCGAAGAGATAAATATTCGTATCCGTCAGGCGGGTCTGGGTCATGTGATCCAGAAGCGACAGGCCAAAGCTGCCGGTGATGCCCACGCCATCCACCGCCGACGCGGTGACAGAACCGGCCTGACCATAATGAATATCGCTTAGGGCAATGGCACTGACGTTGTTTTCCAGATCTGTCTGAATTTCACTGTCGGTCAGCAACAGTTCGGTTGTGACCGTGCCAAAGGTCCCGGCAAAGTCCCCGGCGAAACTGAAGGTGCGGCTGTCATCCTCGCCCGAGCCGCCGCCCCCGGCGGGGGTATCCGGCGCCGAGCCATCATCACCATCGCCCATGGATTGCGCCACGGCGTCGGCTTGATCGCCAAACAAAGAGGCGGCGATGTCGACCGCGCCGTCATTTGTTTCGGTGATGGGCGTTTCTTGTTCCGCCTCGGCGGGATCAGCGGGGTCTGTCGGCGGATCAGCCGGATCTGCATCCGGTGCGGTTTCATCTGTTTCCGGTTCCGGCTCGGGTGGGCGCTCATCGCGGGACGATGCCGTGCCTGCTGCCAGCACCTCGCCCGAGGTCTCTGCCAGCAAGGTGATGGCATCGCCGACGTTCAGCTCGGCCCCGTCCAGCGCAAGCGAGCTGTCCCGTTTGGTCAGGTTGACCGCGACGCCGATGGCCAGGCTGGTCTCTGCGTCCAGCGCACCCGACCCCGCCAATGTCACCACATCCGATGCATCGCGCGCGGTGATCTCAACCGCCTCTTTGCCCTCAAGGGTGGCCTGATCCAGTGCCACATCGGTCTGCGCGTCATAGCGCGTGATGCCCACCGCGATGTTCACTGCCGTTCCCGAGCTGTCATTTTGCCCATGGGCGCGGGCCACATTGCCGATCAACAGATCCTGTTCGGATATGATGGTGGTGGTGGGCAGATCCAGAACCGTGTTGGGATTGATCTGCGTCTGCGCGCGGGCCGTCACCGATGTCAGCGACAGCGCCCCGCCATAGCCGCCTTTTTCGCCGCCAGTCGAATTCCCCGGCAGGCCCGATTGCGTCAGAATATCCCCGCTGTTTCGGGCAATGATGCTCAGCTTGGCCTCGGGATCAATCGGGCCAAGTCCGGGGTTCAGGCGGTAATAGCCCTCTTGTTCGATGCGGGTGTTTTGAACCGTTGTCTTGGTCTCAAGCCCGATCTGGGTCGACAAGAGATTCACACCGGCGCCGATTTCGCTGCCCCGACCTGTGGATTGTGCCACGAACATGCGGGTGTCGGTGGGGTTGGTGGCGGGGGTTTCATCGGCGTCGCCCGGTGTCTCGGGTACGGGGACGTCATCTTCGCCGGTGTTGCTTGGCAATTGCGTGGGGGTGACAACCGTCGGGTCCGCCGCCGGATCAGCGGGGGTTTCCTCTTCGCCGGTCAGCGAAGCCTTGGTCCCGGTGCCCACACCGCCAAGCTTGCCCCCCAGTCGGCCGCCGAACTTGCCTTTGCCCTCTTCTTCATCCGGGTCGGCCGGCGTGTCGGTCGGGGTGTCGTCATTGGCCGGGGCCTCGATCAGATCTTCGGGATCATCGCTTTCGCGGACCTCAAGCGCCGCGCGGTAGGCCTCCCACCAGGTGTCGACATCGTCCCGGCCTTCGGTCTTGGCAAAGCTGTTTTCAGACAGCACCTGCACGTCCGAAGGCACACGCAGCCACGCGTCGTGATCCACCACGGCCCCGCCATCTATGGTGGCCTCGGCGGACAGGTCCCAGTGGGTGATGCCCGCGGTGATCATCAACACCCGATCCCCGGCCTGATCCAGCTGGGTTTCGGTTTCGCCGGTCAGATCGCCTGTTGGCTCTGGATCGCCCTCGGGGGTTTCGGCGGGCACCGATCCCACCTGCGCCAGGGTTTCGACCCTGAGATCCTTGAACCGGTTGCGCGCCAGAACCGTCACCACCGGGTCCATGTCCAGATCAACGCGCCCACCATCCGCATAAAAGGTGCCGCCATGGCGGCCATAGCTGCCGTCCGGCACGGTCTTGATCCAGGGGGCATAGAACTGGGCGGTGGTCCCGTCGGGGGCCTCATAGGTCGTATCCCCACCAAGCGCCGCGATGTTCTCCGCGCGATGCGACGACAGGGTGCCAGCAAAGGCAAAGCGCCCCGCCTCTTCGTCATCTGAACCGCTGTCCGATCCATCGGACAACCCGGGCAAAGCCAGCGTATCCGCCACACCCTCCCCGGACATAAAGGCCAGGGCCGCATTCACACTGTCCGCCTGAAGCCCCTGCTGATCCTCTTGGGATACGGCTTGATCCTCTTCATCGGTGTTCACATTGGTCACGGCTTCGGACCCGCCGCTGACCCGGGACCGGGTGGCATAGGTGTCATAGACCGTTTCCGCCCGCACATCGACATGACCACTTTCCGACGCCATCACCCCACCAAAACGGGTTTCCGCGCGGCTGTCTTCGATCGAGACCGTCAGCGCCACGCCCTTGGCATCGCTGCTGACAAGCGCCTCTGAGGTCAGAGTCAGATCCTTGATCACATCCGATGCGATTTCGATCGGGCCGCCGGATGTCAAAATGGCGTATTCATCCTGATCGACATTCGGGTTCCACGGAACATAAAGACTGTTGCTGCTGGTATCCGCGTTTTCGTCATAAGCGCGCAGCGGGCGCACGCCGTTGACGATGGTCCGCGCCCGGGACCGGCGCAGCGACGCCGCCAGGGCCAGGTTAAAGGCCCGCGCCTCGGCGTCCTCCTTTTGCGTGCCGGACCGCGCCTGCAGCATCTGTTGTTCATTGACCTCGGAGCGGATCGAGATCGCCGCCTCGGCATCAATTGCCGAATTATGCACCAGCACATCCGCCTGCGTATTGCTGCCCGCGATGGCCAGCGCGAGGTTCAGATTGTCCGGGGCAATTTCGAAATGCGTGGTTGAACTGGCCACCACTTCGACCAGCTTGTCGGCCACGATATGGCTGTCATCAATGGTGATGCGGGTGCGCGCATCCAGATAGGACGGCAGGTTTTCGATATCCAGATCATCCAGAGCCGCCTGAAGATCCTGCCCCGCGGTGATCGCCAGCTCCAGAATATCGCTGATCGGCTGATAGTCCCCCAGCGTGCCTTTCAGCTCATTCGCGAGGCTTTCCACCGCCGCGTCGGCCTGAACCACGTTGTCCTTATATACGGTGGCGGTGACAAAGACGGCATCACCCCGCAGGATCGCTCCGGTGATCGAAATCTCGGCCTGACCAAAGGGCAGCGCATTGCCCTGCACATCGCCGGGCGCCGTGGCGTTATCGGTCAGCCGATCATCCAGCCGGGCCTCGATGTGGATATTGCCACCCGTGCCCGACAGCACGCTGGCATCAATCACCGAATCCTGTTCCAGCGTGATGCGCGGTGCGGTCAGGGTGACATCGCCGCCCTGAGTGGTGACCACCTCACCGGCGGACAAGGTGATCGACCCCGACGCGATCAGGGTCAGATCCGCGCCCAGCGTGTTTTGCGATGTCAGGACCAGATCGGTGGGATCAATGATGATCTCTCCGCCCTGCCCTGCCGCGGACCAGGCCTCGAGATCGCCCAAGGCCTCGACCGTGTTGCGGGCGCTGAACTCAACGATCCCGCCCGCGCCGTCCCCCGTGGCAACGGCGCTGATCACCGCTCCGGGCTGAAGCAGAGCGGAATCTTCGGCAAAGAGATAAATCTCACCGGCGTCGGCGCTGCCGCTGGATTGGCTCAGAACCCGCGCGCCACGGGCAACTGTCAGGTTCTGACCAGAACGCACCCGCACCGATCCCCCACCCTGACCATGGCGGCTGTTGATCCGGCCATTGCCGGTGATGCGCACACCCCGGTGCCCATCCACATGGATCTGGCCGCGATAGAGATCAGAGCCCGCGACAAGGTCTCCGTCAATTTCGACATAGCCGCCCGCCTGCAACCCCAAATGCTGATCCGCCAGAACCTGCCCGCGCACGGTGATATTCCCCGGCCCAAGGGGCGCGCTTCCATCCATGACCCGCTGCATGGCCTGACCATTGATCCCACCGGTGGAATCAAACATCCCGTTCAGCGCCGATTGCGACGGGGTCGACAACCGAACCGATCCCCCCCGAATGGTGCCGCTTGGACCAACGACGAACCCATTGGGATTGGCAATATACACATTGCCGCCAACCTGACCGTTCTGCATGCCGCGCACCATGCCGTGGATCTGGCTTTGCGATCCGCTGACAATGTTGACCGTGCCCTGCGTGCCCTGGGGCGCATGCAGATTGACGGTTTGCCCCTGCCCTACATCGAACTGCGAAAACGAGTTAACCCCATGCCCCTGAGAAATGCTTTGGGTTGTGACATTGGTGGTCGCGCCGCTGGTGTGGATCTGGGTCTGGGTGCGCCCATCGCTGATCACCTGCGCCAAAAGCGGTTCAGACGCCAAAAGGACGGTCGAGCCAAGCGCGACAGCTTTTGAGAACCGAGACAGTACAAATCGTTTTTTCAACAGTCTTTTCCGCGCAAAATGCATCAACGACAAAAGCCGCGCCAAAATGGGCGCGATCCAATTTTCTTAAAAATCAGGTTTCTGATCCGGCTTTGACCTGTCAATTGGGGAAACCCCAAAACAAATTCTTTATTGACTTCTTAACGCCCGGAATCGTTAACTTTCGACACGCATACACCAATTAGGGTACACCCAGTCCCTCCCCAATTTGAGCCAACTCCATGTCCGCCCCCGATCCTTCCTTGAAATTGATCGAAACCATTTACCGCGCCGCGCTAGACCCGCGCGGCTATGACAATTTCATGGGGGAATGGGATGATTGGTTGGCCACCCGCCTGCAAGAGCTTCAACATCTCAAGGAAACCGATCCGGGCCTGTCTGCACCGGGTGTGGTGGCGCATTTCGATTTGGCCACCCGTTTGCTTGAAAAAATAGGAGAGCCAACCCAATCGTTGCAAGCAGCCAGCGGTCCGCAAGTGCTGCTGGATCGCACTGGGCAGATCCTATGGCAAAACGCCGAGGCCGACACCCTGCTTGGACGCGGCAAATTCCGGACCCTGCGGGATTTGCACCTCAGCGATCACCACCGCGCGCTGGTGCAGGATTTCCTGGCGGGGCACCCGATGGCCGTGGGCCGCCCCGCCGTTGTCCAGATCAAGGACAGCACCGGCCAGCGCGCACTAAGCTTTCAGCTCAAAGAGATGCAGGAAGGGCCGGAAACCGATCTGGTGCTGCTGTCCCCGCTTGGCCCCGCCTGGCCCGATGCGGCCGATCAGCTCTTGATGGACAGCCATGGGCTCACCCCCAGCGAATGCGAAATCTGTGCTCTGCTGTCCCAGGGGCGCAACCCGGCAGAGATCTCGGAGCATCGTGGCAGCGCGGTCGCCACGGTCCGCACGCAGATCAAGAAGATCCTCGCCAAGACCGGCACAAGCGGCCAATCGGAACTGATCGTGCATCTGCACGCCATCATCCGCCTGGCCGAAACCATCGAGACCCCGCTTCCGGCGCGGCTCGACTCGCCTCAAAGCGGCGGGCAATGGGTGGATGTTTCCCTGTCTGACCGCGTGATGCCGGTCGAGTGTTTTGGCCCCGAAGACGGACGCCCGGTGATCTTTGTGCATGGCATGCTGGATGGGCTTGAGATCGTGACCCATATTGAGCCCCTTTTGCACCAGCACGGGCTGCGCTTTATCTGCCCCCACCGTCCGCACTTTGGCACCGCAACCGGGGCTGGGGGACCCTCTGCCGACGCCCCGGCGCATTTCGCGCGAGATATGCAGGAACTTACAGACACATGGGGCATTCGGCACCCGGTGATCGTTGGGCACATGGCGGGCGCGCTTTATGCCTTTGCGGCGGCGCCCGCGATCCAGGCCCGCGCCATTGTCAATGTGGCCGGGGGCGTGCCGATCACCTCTGTTTCACAATTTGACTCGATGACCCGGCGGCAGCGGCTTGTGGCCTATACCGCGCGCTTTACCCCGTCGGTGCTGCCCTTTGTCCTGCGGGCCGGTATCCGTCAGATCCGCAATGGCGGGGCGGCGGCGTTTATGGCGGCGCTTTATGAACACGCCCCGGTTGACAATGCCGTAGTGCAGGACCCCGCCGTGCGCGACCTGATCCTTTCGGGGCACGACTTTACCGTGGTTCAGGGGCATATGGCCTTTTCCATCGACAGCTATCACGTGGTGCGCGACTGGAGCGACCTTGTCACCCAAAGCGCCCCGATCCCCGTGCATCTGGTCCACGGACATCATGACCCGGTGGTCTCTGTCAGCTCGGTTCAGGGGTTCGCGGATCGCCATGCAAACCGGGTTCAGCTGGACCTGCTCGAAGATGCGGGGCAGTTGGTGTTCTATCAACACGCAGAGCGAATCGTATCGCGCCTGAAACAGCTGTTCGATTAAGGGCAGTCCGTGACCGCGCCCCATGCACGGGTCAATCCCATCAATGAGACCGGAACAATCAGGGGTTTGCTGCCGCGCAGCGGGCGAAAGGCAAACAGCACCCGCCGCCCCCGTTTCAAGCGCGCCAGTTCTTCGGCACTGATCGGCGCCATGGCCAGACAGGTTTCGGCATCACAGCGTTGCCACGCCAATCCAACCGCCTCGGAGGTCTGCGCCCGGCTATAGGCCAGCGGTTCGGTCAGGCTCACCCCAAGCGGCACCCGCGCGCTCATCAAGGCGCCCGCCGTGCGCGCCCCGGTCTGGTCTGGCAAAGGCAAGAGGCTCAGGGTCAGCAACCCTGTCTTTCCCGCCGCCAGCCCCGCCGTGGTCGCAGCCAGACACCCCCCGTTCCCGTCCCGCACCACCTGCCAATCGCGGTGGCGCGTCGTCTGGGGGTCCTGCGCGGCCAGGGCGTTGGGCCACGCAAGACAGATCATCAAGGCAAGACAGGCGTACAGACCCGGCAACGGCACGGGGGCCAGCCCCCGGCCTATGCGCGGGTGTGTCGCCCGCAAAGCGGTCACTGATCCGCGGTTCCAAGCGCCTCAAGCCCAGGGGTCACCCCGGACATGTCAAACCTGAAAATCACCGGCTCAACCCCCAAAGACGGGCGATAGCCGCCAATGACCGTCGTGCCCTCGGCGCTCAGCGCGGACAGTTTGGCCTCATCCAGCTCAAGCAGGGCTTCGCACAGATCACGGGTGCAGGCCTGCCACGAAAAATCATAACGCCCGTCGTCTTCGGCTGTGTCTTCGGAGGTGTCGGAGGCATCGGGTTTGATGGCGAAACCCGAAGGGAAATACACCCCGTTGGGCACCCGCGCGCTTAGATAGGTCTGTTTTCCGTCCGCCGCGCGAAAGGCCAGCAGCTCGGCCAGAAACGCATTGTCACTGCTGCGCACCAGCCGCTGAGACAACACACAGGCGGTTTCGCCGACAGCAATCGCTTCGCAGGTCACCGTCCACGCGCCAAAGCGCTGACCGTTGGCGACGCGCTCGGAGGTGGTGTCAGACTGTGCAGCAAGCGGAGAAGCCAAAGACGCCGCCAAAAGACACGGCAGGGCAAATAGGAATTGGCGCATAAGAAGTCCTTGAAATTCGTCAAAGTGTCCGCCCACTTGGGACCGTCCTCTGACGGGCTGTCAAGGCCCCGGTGATGCAAGATCCACAGGATCGCGGCCAAGCCTGCCCGCATTTGGGGCGCATACACCAAATGGGGGATACGGGCGCGAACCGGCGGAAATCAATCCAGCCGGACATTCACCCCGGAATAGACCGATGAGGAAGAAAACCCCATTTCCCCCAAGGCATACCAAGCCCCAAGTCCAATCACGAGAGTTGCGGCAAAACCGATCATCATGGCTTTCATTGAGGGGTCTCCTGCGTCGCGGTTTTCAGAAAATCTATCAGGTCGGCCCGATCCGAGGCGGCTTTGATCACCTGCATCGGCATTTTTGAACCGGGGATATAGTGGTCGGGGCCCTGATCAAACAGGGCGTCGATGGTGGTATCTGACCAGATGATGTCGGATCCGGTCAGGGTTTGTGAATAGCGATAGCCGGGCTGGGTGCCCGCGCGGCGTTTGAATATTCCATGCAGCGTCGGCCCCGCTTTGCGCGATGGTCCGGGGGTCAGCTCATGACAGATCGAACACTTGCGCATGAACTGGCGTTCGCCGTTGGGCATGGTTTCGGCCGCCTTCAGGAACGACCGCGCGCCAGAGATCGCCGGGTCATAGGCGTCAAGACTGTCCACCGGCCAACCATAGGCCACATCATCCAGCCCTCCGGCCCAGATGACCCGCCCGTCCTGTGAAAAAGCCAGCGCCCAGACCGGCCCCTTTCGGGTGGCGCGAAAATCGCGGCTGATGCGCCAGGTCCGGGTGTCGATCATCATGATATACCCTTCACCATCCCCCACCGCGAGCCGATGCGACCCCGCATGATGGGCCAGTGCCAGAATGGGGCGGCGGTCCAGCGTGAAATCGCGGATCTCTTTGCCCGCGTGGTCCACGATCCGTGTGCCGCCATCCACCGCGCCATAGGCAATCCAGGTGTCGGTCACGATCAGTTCATTGATGCCAAACCCATGTTTGACGATGGGACGACCGCGCAGGTCGCCGTCCCGCCCTTCCCACAGCAAAATACTGCCGTCAGACCCCGCCGAGAAAAGCCCCCCCGACGGGGCAAAGGCCACCGCATTCACGCCAGAGGTGTGACCCTTGAGGATCTGGGGGATGACATCGACCCGAGGCGCACCATCGGACTGCAAGCCCCGCGCCCGCGTCATCAGATGCACCGTCCCGTCCCAACTGGCGGACGCAATACGACCTTGCTCAGGATCCACCGCGATATCGCTGACTTTGCCCTTGTGCTGCGTCACCGGGATGGGCGCCTCCAACGCCGGGTTTTGCAGCAAAACCTGAAAGTCATCTCCGCCGGAAATCACAACCGAAGGTTCGGGGATCTCCAGCGTCACCACCGCCGCGGCATGCCCTTCCAGCCAGGTGGGCACCCGGCCCTGCCAAAGCCCGACAGAATTGTCGAAACTGGCGGTTGCGACCTGATCGCCGTGCACGGCAATATCCATGATCGGCCCGCCGTGGCCCTTGAGCGTGGTGAACTCTTGCGCCGCTGCTGGCAGCGCCAATGTCAATAGCAACGCAAGGCTTCGCATCATTCCGCCGGAGTACCCTGCGGTTTGACCTGATGCGGGTCGCGTCCCTCGGCTTCAAGCACCTCGTCCAGCCAGATCGAATGGTGCTGATGCGCCCAGGCTTCGTCGACCTCGCCGGTGGTCATCGCAGCCGATGCGCCTTCCATCCCGACCGAACCGATATAGATATGCGCGATGATGATCGCCATCAGCACAAAAGCGGCAAGCGCATGCAGAAGCTGGGCGTATTGCATCTCTTCCTGCGGGGCCAATTGCGTCGGGAACCCGGTGCCCGCCACGCTGTTCACCAGATCCAGAACCGTCGCCATGAACGGCAGCTGATAGGGGAACAGCATCGACAGGCCGGTCACAGAGATCGCCGTGCCAAACACGATCACCGACCAGAAGATGATCTTTTGACCGCCGTTGAATTTCTTGGCAGGCGGGTGATTTTTGCCAATGATCCCGCCGAATTGCGCGAACCATTTGAGATCGGTCTTGTCGGGAATATTGTGCCAGACCCACAAGAGGAATACGAACACCAACCCCAGCATAAAGGCCCAGGACACGTTGTTGTGGATGAATTTGGACGCAACCAGCAAGGTGGCGTTGACCTCTTTGCCCAGCAGGGGCGCGATGAACATTCGCCCGAACAAAACCAACAGCCCGGTCAGCCCCAGCAGGATGAACGACCCGGCCAACAGCCAATGGGAAAAGCGCTCAAAGGCTTTGAAACGGGTGACTGTGCGGCCGGTCATGGGTTCGTCAATCCCGATCTTGCCGCGCAGAATATAGAACAGGATCAACGCGCCGAGGGTTCCCAGCAGCAGCCAGCCGCCATAGGTGGCCAGCGGCCCCTGGCGGACCTGATACCACCACATGCCGCCATCCTGCACCAGAACCTTGCCGGTCTCATTGCGGGTGGAAACGCGCACGTCGGCCTTGTTGTAGCGCAGCGCGCGCCACAGCTCGGGGTCAGATGCGCCCCCCAGCGGGCCAAGCCCCGGCGCGCTGACGGCCCCGCCGCCGATGTTTTCAGAGCGGAAACTGTCGTCCAGCGTTTCCCCCCGCTGGCGGGCCAGAATGTCGTCCAGGGTTTGCGCGCCGCCGGTGGCGCTTCGGTCGGCTGTTGCCGCCTGCTCTTGCGCCATGGCCGTCATGGGGACGCTCATAGGCAGGGCCAGCAGGGTAAGCACGATAAAGGCCATCACGTGGCGTAGCATGGGAACTCTCCCGGTATTCGGAATGGGATAGGGGGTGCGCGATCTCTCGCGCACCCTGCGGGTTGGGTTGGGCACCTCATGAGGAGGGGGTGCCTGCCTTACCCGTCTTTCTGGTCATAGGCTGTGCCCCAGCCCCATGCGCCCGAGCCAAAGCCACGGGCAACGACACGCTCGCGGTAGATGGCCGACACGACGTCACCATCCCCGGCCAACAGGGCCTTGGTGGAACACATCTCGGCGCAGATCGGCAGCTTGCCTTCCGCGATACGGTTGCGACCGTATTTCGCGAATTCCGCGGTCGAGTGGTTTTCCTCAGGCCCACCGGCGCAAAACGTACATTTGTCCATCTTGCCGCGTGACCCAAAGTTGCCCGCCTGCGGATACTGCGGCGCGCCAAAGGGGCACGCATAAAAGCAATAGCCGCAGCCGATGCACAGGTCTTTGGAATGCAGGACGACGCCTTCTTCGTTTTGATAAAAGCAGTCGACCGGGCACACCGCCATACAGGGTGCATCCGAGCAATGCATACAGGCCACGGAAATCGAGCGTTCGCCCGGTTTCCCGTCCTGAATGGTCACAACCCGACGGCGGTTGATGCCCCAGGGCACCTCGTGCTCGTTTTTACAGGCGGTGACGCAGGCGTTACACTCGATGCAGCGCTCGGCGTCACAGAGAAACTTTGCTCTTGCCATTTTTCTCTCTCCTTATGCTGCTGAAATCTTGCAAAGAGTCGTCTTGGTCTCTTGCATCTGAGTGACCGAGTCATAGCCATAGGTCTGCGCGGTATTGGTGCTTTCGCCCAGGACATACGGGTCCGCCCCATCGGGGTATTTGTCCCGCAGGTCCGCGCCCTGGAAATGACCGCCAAAGTGGAACGGCATAAAGGCAACGCCTTCGCCGACCCGCTCTGTGACCATCGCCATGACCTTGACCTTGCCGCCTTCGGGCCCTTCGACCCAGACCTGCGCCCCGTCACGCACACCCAGATTGTTGGCGTCACGCGGGTTGATCTCGACGAACATGTCCTGCTGCAATTCCGCCAGCCAGGGGTTCGAGCGGGTCTCTTCGCCGCCGCCCTCATATTCGACCAGACGGCCGGATGTGAGCACGATGGGATAGTCCTTGCTGAAATCCTGTTTCTGGATCGACGCATACATGGTCGGCAGACGATAGAATTTGCGGTCCTCGTAGGTCGGATAATCCGCCACCAGATCGCGACGCGGCGTATACAGCGGCTCGCGGTGCTTGGGGATCGGATCCGGGAAGGTCCAGACAACAGCGCGGGCCTTGGCATTGCCAAAGGGCGCACAGCCGTGCTTGATCGCGACCCGCTGGATGCCGCCGGACAGGTCGGTTTTCCAGTTGGTTTTCGGACCGGCGACCGCGTCAATGGCGGCGCGTTCTGCGTCGGTCAGATCACCGTCCCAACCCAGATCCATCAGCATCTGCATGGTGAATTCCGGATAGCCATCCTGAATTTCCGAACCCACGCTATAGACCCCATCAGCCAGCAGGTTGTCCCCGTCCCGTTCAACACCGAAACGCGCCCGGAAGGTCAGACCACCCTCGGCGACGGGTTTCGACATGTCATACAGGTTCGGCGTGCCCGGATGACCCATCTCTGCGGTGCCCCAGCAAGGCCACGGCAGACCATAGTAATCCCCATCCGCAGGACCACCCACCGCCTGAAGCGTGGTGCGGTCAAACGTATGCTGGTTTTCCATGTGCAGCTTGATCCGCTCGGGGCTTTGCCCGGTATAGCCGATTGTCCACAAACCTTTGTTGAACTCGCGGGTGACGTCTTCGATCACCGGGGTGATGCCATCATCCTCAAGCGCGATATTGCGGAAGAACCGCTCATGCCAGCCGAATTTCTTCGTAAACAGCCCCATGATTTCATGGTCGGTTTTCGATTCGAACAGCGGCTCAACAACCTTTTCACGCCATTGCAGCGACCGGTTCGACGCCGTGACCGAGCCACGGGTTTCGAACTGCGTACAGGCCGGAAGCAGGTAAACACCATCGGTCCGATCATGCAGCACGGCTGAGACCGTCGGATAGGGGTCGACCACGACCAGCATATCCAGCATCTCCATGGCCTTTTTCATCTCGACCATACGGGTCTGAGAGTTGGGCGCATGCCCCCAAAGCACCATGGCGCGTACCTTGTCAGGGTTGTCCATGTTGTCCGGGTCTTCCAGCACGCCGTCGATCCAGCGCGACACGGGAATGCCGGTCAGGTTCTGCAGCGACTTTTCCTTGCCGTCGGCGCCGGTGGTCTTGGCAAACTGGCCGCTCAGCCAATCGCCGTCTTCTTCCCAGACGCGCCCCCAATGGGCCCAGGCGCCTTTGGACAGGCCGTAATAGCCCGGCAGCGTGTGCGACAGAACCCCAAGGTCGGTCGCGCCCTGCACATTGTCATGACCGCGGAAGATGTTGGTGCCCCCACCGGCGGTGCCCATGTTCCCCAGCGCCAGCTGAAGGATGCAATAGGCACGGGTGTTGTTGTTGCCGTTGGTGTGCTGCGTCCCACCCATGCACCAGATCACAGTGCCGGGGCGGTTGTTGGCCAGCGTACGCGCCACGCGCTTGAGCTGCGATCCGGGGGTGCCGGTGACGCGCTCGACCTCTTCGGGTGTCCAGTTGGCCACCTCTTCGCGGATCTGATCCATACCCCAGACACGGGTGCGGATGAACTCTTTGTCTTCCCAGCCGTTTTCAAAGATATGCCACAAGATCCCCCAAACCAGCGCCACATCGGTGCCGGGACGGAAACGCACATATTCATCCGCATGGGCGGCGGTGCGGGTGAAACGCGGGTCACAGACAATCAGCGGCGCATTGTTTTGCTCTTTGGCACGCAGCACGTGCAACAGCGAAACCGGGTGCGCCTCGGCGGGGTTGCCCCCGATGATAAAGATCGCCTTGGACTTGTGGATGTCGTTGTAGCTGTTGGTCATGGCGCCGTAGCCCCATGTGTTCGCCACACCCGCAACCGTGGTCGAGTGACAGATCCGCGCCTGGTGATCAACGTTGTTCGTGCCCCAATAGGCGGCGAACTTGCGGAACAGATAGGCCTGTTCGTTGTTGTGCTTGGCCGAACCCAGCCAGTAAACGCTGTCCGGGCCGCTTTCGTCCCGGATCTTCATCATGCCGTCGCCGATCTCATTGATCGCCTGTTCCCAGCTGATGCGCTTCCACTCGCCGTTTTCTTTCTTCATCGGGTACTTGAGACGACGTTCCCCATGGGCGTGCTCACGGACCGAAGCCCCTTTGGCGCAATGCGCCCCAAGGTTGAATGGGCTGTCAAATCCCGGTTCCTGGCCGATCCAGACCCCGTCTGACACTTCGGCCACAACGGTACAACCGACCGAACAATGTGTGCAGACAGATTTCTTAAGCTCAACCGCGCCGGTCGCGGCGGTCGCGGCATTGGCCTGTGTCACGGTGCCGCCTGTCGCGGCAACCGCCGCCAGACCCCCGATCGCCAGACCCGAACCGCGCAAGAACGCGCGGCGGTCCACCGAGGCATGCGCCGCCTCGGCAAGGATACTTGTCCGCTGGGGGCGTCGCGCAACCCCGTTGGTCTTTTTCCTCAACATGTTTCTCTCTCCCTTGCTTGCATGGGGTGTCCCCAGCTTGCTTGGTTAGGCTCATGATCCATTGGGCGGTCGGGCGTCACGCAACCAGTTGCCCTGGGATCGGTTTCCCCTCGCCCGGGAGTGCCCCGGACGCTGGCGTGTCAGATCAACCTAGAACTTGGTCGATTCCAGATAGGCGCGGGTGTGCGCCGTATCCTGCATCCGGTCCGATGACAGATCGGGTTCAGCCGCGTCGGCCTGTCCGCCTGTCGCAACCGCCACCGCCGCAATCGGCGCCGTGGTTCCGGCCAGTTTCAGAAAGTCACGGCGGCTGGCGCCTTGGTCTTTCGTCATGAGGATCCTCCTCTTGGGTTCCGACGGTTGCCCGCCGCTCGTTTCCGGGTTGCCCCGGTCTTTTCCGCCCTCAGCTCAGGCGAAATCCTTCGGCTTCGATCTCCATGAAGGCGCGGCCCACCGTGCCCACCGGCGCGAAAAAGACCGAATTCTTGGCCCCTTCGAGATCGGCAAAGAAATGCGCGGCCCAGGGGCCGATGTGTTTGTTGAAAAACGCTTTTTGCGTCTCGACGGTGGCCGGTGTCCCAAAGCGCCCGACAATCATCGCGCCCATCATCTCCATCAGGCTGGCGATGTTGTCTTCGGGCTCATAGACGTTCTCGGCCCGCGCCAGCCCCTGCGCGGTCATATCCTGACGCAACAGCGACAGCGGCTTTTCGTTCAGGAACCCGGTCAGGTAATAGCTGGCATAGGGCAGCAATTCGCCGCGGCCCAGACCGATAAACAGCTTGTTGAATTCGCTTTCGACCGCCTTGGGTTTGCTGATGCGGGCCAGTTTCGACAAGGTGGTGATGGCCTGCCCCAGGTCGGTCTCATCGCCGGTCAGAGCGGCGGTCTGGTCCAGAAGCATCTGATCCGGCGGGCCAGCCAACAGCAGGCCCAGAAAGTTATACAGATCCGCGCGCAGCCGGTCTTCTGTCGCGATAG
This sequence comes from Pelagimonas sp., assembly GCA_025210345.1. Classification (GTDB taxonomy): domain Bacteria; phylum Pseudomonadota; class Alphaproteobacteria; order Rhodobacterales; family Rhodobacteraceae; genus JAOARQ01. Next base: position 77,220 of record JAOARX010000001.1, read on the forward strand.
GGGTCAGCGTTTGCGTGGTCATGGTTACACCTGCTCAAAGTGAAAGCGCATGCGGCGGACACTGGCGGGCAGGCCCTCAGCGGCATCGCTTTCTTCTGTTTCAATGGGATCGGTATAGGCGACGGGAATAGGGGCTTCTGCGACGGGCGCGGGGGATGGCGGCGCGTCTTCCGCGATCTCTTCTTCGGCTTCGGCCGTCAGGGCGCGCTCGGCCTGTTCGGCCAGCTCCTGGGCCTTGTCGAACATGCCCTTGCCAACCTGATAAACCGTCTGAAGGTTCTCAACCACCGTGGCGCTGTCGGTGAAATCCTCGCCGTAATCCACAAGCCCATCCAGATTTGCCAGCACCGGATTCAGGGTCCACAGTTTGCGCAGCGCGCGGGTTTTCAGACGCTGCGGCAGGGCGGATTTCAGAAAGTCCTGCACTGCCTCGGCGCTGTCCAGTTCTTCGGGGACGGGCAGGCCAGCCTCGGCCAGGAGATCTTCGTCGCTGCGTTCCGCCAGCGCTGCCTCGCGGGTCTGTTCCAACGCATCAAGGCGCGCCTGTTCTTCGGCACGGGTTTCCGCCTGAACGGAAGCTTTGCGGCGGGACCAGAAATCGCTCATCTCAGCCCCCCCGCGATCTCGGGTGCAAACACCGGTGCCCACTTTTTGCTGATATCGCTCACTGAAGCCTCCTGCGTTTGAGATCAGGCGACGCATAGATATCGGCCTCGGTGGCGATGCGCGCGTCGCCAATGCCGTCCTGCACCAGGTCCACGCGTTTCTTGTCGCGCTTGCGTTTGACGAAAACCTCTTCCTCGTGGAAGGCTTCGACGAACTCGCGCACCCAGGCGATCATGCCCGCAGGCATCGCGACCTTTTCGACGATCTCTTCGCCGCTGTCGGTGTAATCCTGCGCCTCATAGGGCGACGCGGTGATCAGCACGACCTCAAGCGGGCAATCGCCATCCGCCTCGCGCAGCACGATGAACAGGCTGGGGATTTCGGCGGACAAACCGCTGAGATAGGCCTCTGTTTCGGCGCCGTGCAATTCAAGCGTAACGGTGGCGGCGTGGTATTCCACGACCTCCCCTTCGCGGCGCAATTCATGCCAGTTCGCAGGCCCCGCGCCGGGCAACACCCCCGACGCCGTCCAAACCCAGGGCACCCAACGGGTCACGCCGGGGGCTTTGCGCAAAACGACACCAACCGGCATCGTGCGGTACATATTCGGGTTATGGATCAAATGTCGGTTCCTCTCCGGTGAGGATGATCTATCGACCCGATGACCCTACGAAAGCGGTTTCTGGGCCCCTTGCGCATTCAGGCGCAAAGCAGGACAAATTGGGCAGCCCGATCCGGGTCAGGAAAAGACGCCGGACGAATTGTCCAACTTGATTGTTTTTCTCTGAAATTGGATCGACAGGATCGCCGCGAATCACCGGGCCGAATCAGGCCTGATTTCGGCCAAGCCTCCGGCGCTGATCGCCCTGTCCGACGCTTGTTCACCGGTTCGAATCATGTCTAGCTAGCAGCAGACAAAGCCCCGATCACGGGGCAATTCCAGCCAGTTCAAAGCGAGAAAGATAATGTCTAAGCGTTTGATAACATGTGATTGTTTGGGCAGTCAGACCTTGGACACCCAGGGGCTTGGCCAGACCATGGGGGTGGATGCCCCGCCTGCGTGTTCATCGCTGTGTACAACACAAATCAACCTCGCGGCCGAGGCCATTCAGACCGGCGACACAATTTTTTCCTGCACCCAGGAATCGCGGGTTTTTGATGCTCTGGCCGAAGAGTTGGGCCGCCCTGCCCCCGCCTATGTCGACCTGCGCGACCGGGCCGGCTGGACCGAGGATCAGGCCCCCACACTACCCAAAATGTCCGCCCTTCTGGCCGAGGCGCAGCTGCCTGCCCCGTCCGAGAAAACCCTGGATGTGGTGTCCGAGGGGCTCTGCCTGATCCTTGGTCCCGCGCAGGTCGCGCTTGAGGCGGCGCAGGCGCTTAAGGATCATCTGGGCGTCACCGTGCTGTTGGAGAGCGCCCAGAGCCTGCCCGAAGACCGGGGATTTGACGTGGTGGTCGGTGAACTGCACAGGGCGTCGGGCGCGCTGGGGCAGTTCTTTGTGACCATCAACCGCCTGCAAATGCTGCAACCCGGCGGGCGGGGCGATCGGACCCTGACCCAGCCGCGCAATGGCGGGCGCTCGGAATGCGACATCATTCTTGATCTGCGCGGCGATACCCCGCTGTTCCCGGCCCATGAAAAGCGCGAAGGCTATCTGCGCGCGGATCCGTCTTATCCACCGTCGGTGTCTGCGGCGGTTCTGGCCGCCTCGCATCTGGTGGGGACCTTTGAAAAGCCGTTGTATATCAAAGCGGAACCGCTGTTGTGCGCCCATTCCCGCGCGGAACAAACCGGTTGTACCCAGTGCCTTGATCTATGCCCTACCGGGGCGATTTCGCCCAAGGGCGATCATGTTTCGATTGATCCGATGATCTGCGCGGGCTGCGGGGCCTGTTCCGCCGCCTGCCCATCCGGGGCGATCAGCTATGATGCGCCGCCGGTAGATCTGACCATGCGCCGGGTTCAGACCCTTGCCAAAGCCTATTTGGACGCGGGCGGGACAGGGCCCCGGCTGCTGGTCCACGATGCCCATGGCGCCGAGATGATCCGCCTGTCCGCCCGCCACGGGCGCGGGTTGCCCGCCGATGTGATCCCGCTTGAGATGCCCGCCATCGGCGCCTTTGGCCATGCCGAGATCGTCGCGGGGCTGGCGGGGGGCTTTGCCTCGGTCACGGTTCTGCCCGGACCCAAGGCCGACGCGGAGGCATTGCAAACACAGATCGCCCTGGCGCAGGCCATTGGCGGGGAAAGCCGGGTGCGCCTGCTGGATCTGAACGACCCGGACGCGCTGTCTGATCAGCTGTATGGTGAAACACCCCCTGCCCCGCTGCAAAACCCGGTGCGCCCCATGGGCACCCGCCGCCAGATCACCCGCCAGGCCGCGCGGGCACTTCATCCCGAGGCCAAGACGCTCACCCTGCCTGCGGATGCCCCCTATGGGGCGGTTCTGGTCAACACGGACGATTGCACATTGTGCCTGTCTTGCGTGTCTTTGTGCCCCTCGGGCGCGCTGGGGGATAACCCGGATGCCCCGCAGCTGCGCTTTCAAGAGGACGCCTGCCTGCAATGCGGGCTTTGCGCCAATGTCTGTCCCGAAGACGCCATCACCTATGACCCACGGCTGGACCTGAGCGACGCCGCCCTGTCACAAACGGTCCTGAACGAGGAAGAGCCTTTTGCCTGTGTTGAATGCGGCGCGCTGTTCGGGGTGAAATCCACCATCGAGCGGATCACCGAAAAGCTGGCCAGCCATACGATGTTCGCAAGCGCGGACAAGCTGCGCATGATCCAGATGTGTGATGATTGCCGCGTCAACGCGCAGTTCCACACGCAGGACAATCCCTTTGCCGGCAAGGATCGCCCCCGCCCCGTGACCACCGAAGACTATCTTTCAAAGCGCCGGGATCATTGATGCGCGCCCTATTTGCTTTGCAACGGTGCGCCCAGATCAGCGGCCCCCATGGCGGTGACAAAGGCCATGATCGCGGTCAGGTCTTCCAGCGTCATGGTCACCGGATGAATGGTGGCGGGTCGGTCGATGGGAAAGGGGTCGGTCACCTCTTCGATGATGGTAAAGGACTGATGCGGATTGAGGACGTAAAAGGTGCTGAACCTGTCCTCCCAATCAGGCAGCGAACGCAGCACTGCGAAACTGGGGGTCGAGCCAATCCCGGCCACGCCACCGCGCCCCACGCGATGACAGCGCCCACATTTGGTCTCGGACAGCGCGCGCCCGATCACGGCATCTTGGTCCGGGGCAGCGGGCTGGGCCGCGACCGTGCGAAGCTGCGGCGGCGTAAACAGTGCTGCGCCTTGGGGGGCAAAGCCCGTCACGGTGCGTTGACCCACGTCGGACAGGATCCACTCTGCCAGACGTTGGGCGGGCCTGTGATCTGGGGTCAGCTTAAGATGCCAGGTCTCGCCCAGCCCTTCAAAGGCGGCGCGACCGGTGGGGCCAAAGCTCAGGTCCGCCTGATCCGGGGGCACCATTTGGGTCCGCACCTGGGTCTTAAGCGAGAACCGCGGCAAAATATGTTTCAGCAACCCACTTTCGATCAGCGCGTCAGGCGCATAGATTCGGACCAAACGATCCTGCGCCACCGCCATCATCGGCAGCGTGGCGCAGATCAAAGCCAAAAAGAATGTGCGCAAGCCTTGCATTCACCCAGCCTAGGCGCTGGGGCAGGCTGGCGTCAATCGACAGCAAAAGGAGAGCCACGTGGCCAAGCGTGAAGAGGTGCTGAGCACCTTGAAAACCATCCCCGATCCCATTGCCGGGGGCGATATTGTCTCAAGCGGGGTTGTGCGCGCGCTGAACGTCGAAGGCGGCGCGGTCCGCTTTGTGATGGAAATCGCACCACAGCACGCGGATGCCTATACGCCGCTCAAGGCCCGCGCCGAAGACCTGGTCAAGGCCCTGCCCGGGGTTGATCAGGTTGCCGTGGTGCTGACCGGCCATTCGGAAAAGGCCCCGCCCCCCGATCTGAAACCCCGCGCCAAGGCCGCGCCCCAGGGCCCACAGCCCATCCCCGGCGTGAACCGTATTCTGGCCGTGGCCAGCGGCAAGGGCGGTGTTGGCAAATCAACCCTGTCCTCGAACCTTGCTTGCGCTTTGGCGCAACAGGGGCGGCGTGTGGGCCTGTTGGACGCGGATGTCTATGGGCCCTCTCAGCCGCGGATGCTGGGGGTCTCTGGGCGGCCGGCGTCGCCGGATGGCAAAACCATCCTGCCGATGCGCAACCACGGTGTGACCATGATGTCGCTGGGGTTGATGATGAACGAAGATCAGGCCGTGGTCTGGCGTGGGCCGATGCTGATGGGCGCATTGCAACAGATGCTGAACCAGGTGCAATGGGGCGCGCTGGATGTGCTGATCGTCGATCTTCCGCCCGGCACCGGGGACGTGCAGATGACCCTGGCGCAAAAGGCGCCGGTGACCGGGGCCGTGGTGATTTCAACCCCGCAGGACGTCGCGCTGTTGGATGCGCGCAAGGGAATTGACATGTTCCAGCAGTTGAACGTGCCCATCCTTGGGATGGTGGAAAACATGTCGACACATATCTGCTCCAAATGCGGCCACGAAGAGCACGTCTTTGGCCATGGCGGTGTCGCCCGCGAGGCCGAGAAACTGGGTGTGCCCCTGCTGGCCGAGATCCCCCTGGACCTGCAAATCCGGCTGGCCTCGGACGGGGGCGCGCCGATCACCGTCAGCGCACCGGACAGCGGCCCGGCCAAGGCCTATCAGGCGCTGGCCGAAACGCTGGTCAAAGGCGGCCACGCATGAGCGAGCCGCTCACCTTTCCCCCGTTGATGTCCGGCCAAGAGACCACGGGCAGCGCAATGGATCATGCGCAGATGCGCGCGATCACCGGCTGTGACGCGGGTCTGATCGCTTACAACTTGGGGGCCCATGAAATCCAGGCGGCGCTGGTCTTTGCCCCCGAAGTCCCACTTCGGCAGGCCATGACCATGCTGCCGCTGTGCGGGATCGGGTTTCAGAACGCCCTTGGCGCGCTGGCCCCGCCCGAAGTGGCAGTGCATCTGCAATGGGATGGCGGGCTGCGCGTGAATGGCGCCAAATGCGGGCGGTTTCAGGTGACCGCCTCGGATCACGATCCGACCCAGGTGCCTGACTGGCTGATCGTCGGCTTGACCCTGCCCCTGTTGCCCCCCAGTGACGACACCGGCCACCAGCCGGACGAAACCGCGCTGATGGCCGAGGGCTGCGCCGATGTCAGCCCCCCTGCCCTGATCGAGGCCTGGGCGCGGCACACGCTGAACTGGATCACCCGCTGGGAAGCCGAAGGAAACCGCGCCCTGCATGCAGATTGGCGCGGGCTGGCGCATGGGATGGGTCAAGACCACACTCAGGGCGATCAAAGCGGCACCTTCCTTGGCGTCGACGAAGATTTCGGCATGCTCTTGCGTCAGGGGGATGACACCCGCCTGATCCCGCTGACCACATTGTTGGAGGACACCCCGTGAAACTGGCCCGTGCGATTCATTTTGACGAAAGTGACACCCATGTTTTCGCGGTCCCCGCCCGCACCGGGGAATGGTGTGTCCCGGGCGGGTTCGAGTTCTCAAACTGGACCGACGCAGACCTGACCGGCAAAGCGCGACAGGCCTTTGCCAATGGCTGGCTGGGGCTGGACACCGGCGGGCGCGTGACCTTTGTCGCGGTGACTCAGATCGAACCATCCGAACTGGAGGCACAGGCGCAGGCGCTGGCCCAGCATTTTGTCACCTTTTATGGCGCGCCCTCTGTGCAGGCCGCCCTGCCCGTCGCCCAAGACGAGATCGCGCATATGGTGGACCTGTGCGAAGACCACGCCCCCAACACCTTGCTGACCGTCGCGCGCGAACTGACCGAAGCCGGGGTCAAAGAGGCCTTTCGCATGATCGAACCGCAGGACACGGGGCTGGATCAATTCGCGGTGCACGGATCGCTTGACGATTAAAAGCGCGCCAATCCGGCAAAAGAGAGGGGGCCAACAGGCCCCCTTTTTCGGTGTTGCAGATCGTCACTTTTGTGCGTTGAACACAAACAGGGTTTCCCCGTCGATCGTATAGCTGTTGATCAGTTCCTTGGCCCGCTCTGATGTCAACCAACCTTCCAGCTTTTGCGCCAGATCAGTTTTCACATGGCTGTGTCTTTCCGGGTTTACCGGCAGGAACGCATATTGGTTGAACAGCACTGGATCACCCGCAAAGACCAAGGCCAGATCCCCCTTGTTGCCAAAGTTCAACCAGCTGGCGCGATCCGAGAGAATATAGGCATTCATCCCCGACGCAGTGTTCAATGCGGCGCCCATGCCAGCGCCAACGGGCTTGTACCAATCGCCCAGGAGCTCTGGGTCCAAGCCCGCCGCACGCCACAGGCTGAGCTCTTTTTTATGCGTCCCGCTGTCATCCCCTCGGCTGACAAACGGCGTTCTCGCCCTATGAAGCCGGGTCAAGGCCTCCGCCGCGGTGTCCGCCAGATCAAGCCGCGCCACATCGGTCTTGGGCCCAATGAAAACGAAATCGTTATACATGATCTCGCGGCGGTGGGTGCCATAGCCCTCGGCGACAAAGCTTTCTTCGGCCTTTTTCGAATGCACGAGAATGGCATCCACATCCCCCGCGCGCCCCAGTTTAAGCGCCTGGCCCGTGCCCACGACCAATAGCTGCACCTCTAGCCCCAGATCCTGTTTGATCTCGGGCAGCAGAATATCCGCCAGCCCCGAATTGTGGAAAGAGGTCGTCACCGCCAGTTTCATACTGTCCGCCAGGGTGGCTGTGCCCAGCCCCAGGATCATCGCTCCGGCAATCAGTCCGGTTTGTATGGCTTTGATCATTCGACAATGTCTCCGTTCAAAAAGGCCCGCGCCTGCGGGGTTTCAGGTAGTTTGAAAAAGGCCCGTGCGGGGCCGGATTCATGGATTTGTCCATTCAAGAGAAAAACCACCTCATCGGCCAGACGGCGCGCCTGCCCCATGTCATGGGTGGACAGAATGATGCGGGTGCCGTTGCGCTTGGCCGCTTTCAGGATATCTTCGAATTCGCGCATGGCGCGGCCGTCCAGTGCGCTACAGGGCTCATCAAGAAACAACAGCTTTGGCTGGATGATCAGCGCCCGGGCGAGCGCGAGTTTCTGCTGCTCGCCGCCGGACAGAACCGGGGCAGGGCGGTCCAGCATCTGGGCAAGCCCGATCCGTTCGGCCCACTCGCGGGCCTGATCCCGGGCCTTGGCACGCGGTTGGCCACGGACCACAAGCGGATAGATCAGGTTCTCTTCGACGGTGCGCCGCAGCATAACCGGACGCTGGAACACAAAGGCCTGATGATGTCGGGCCTCTTGCGTGGAACAGGCCCAATCTATCGTGCCCTTGGTCAGACGGGCCGCCCCATGCAGCAGCCGCAACAGGCTGGTTTTCCCGGCGCCATTCGGGCCGATGACCACCGTCGCGCCTTCGCCGTGAATTGTCAGATCGACGGGCCCCACAAGGGTTTTGCCACGACGAGACGTCACCGCGCCGCGCGCAATCAGGGGAAACAAATTGCTCACCACCGGCCCTCTCTTTCTGTGCGCCCCAGCATGTGGATTGCAAGATTGACCGAGATCGCCAATCCGATCAGCACAAACCCCAACGCCAGCGCCAGCGCGAATTCGCCCTTACCGGTTTCAAGCGCGATGGCCGTCGTCAGAACGCGGGTGACATTGTCGATGTTTCCACCAACAATCATGATCGCGCCGACTTCGCCAATGGCCCGGCCAAACCCCGCCAGCGCGGCGGTCAAAAGCGCCCGGCGCGCATCCCATAACAGGGTGCGGATCTTTTGCCCCTGCGTGACATTCATCGAAATCAGCAGGTCGTGATACTCTTGCCAAAGATCGCGCAACGATTGATGGGCGATGCTGGCGATCAGGGGCACGATGATGATCACCTGGGCGATCACCATGGCGGTCGGGGTAAACAACAGCCCCAACACGCCGAACGGCCCAGAACGGGACAACAGCACATACACCACAAGCCCCACCACCACCGGCGGCAACCCCATCAGCGCATTAAGAACGGCAATAATCGCGCGCCGCCATCGAAACCGCCGCACCGCCAGCAGCGCGGCAAGGGGCATGGCAATCACGGCGGCGACCAGCAAAGCCGAGATCGTGACCTGAAGAGACCGCACAGAGATTTCGACCAATTCGGAATCGAATGTCACGACAAGCCAAAAGGCTTGCGCCATGCCATTCCAAAGATCCGTCATCTCCGTCCACCCCCGATTGGTTTGCGCCGAGCTAACCTGTTTTTCCCGACCTCCGCCAGAGGGAGTCGACCAGAAAATCATCTAAGGGCCGGTCTGTCCCAATGCGGCGATGCCAGCGGCCAAATGACGGACAGTTTGTCTGGGGCTGGTCTCATTGGACAAAAAATTGCCCGCGGGCAATTTCTTGCGCGCGGGGCAGGGGATTGGAAATTGCCCATGGGCAATTTTCATGGATCATTCCAGGGGTCAGTCGGAAAAGACGTCCCTGAGGTAGGCCGCAAATGAGGCCTCAAGCTGATCACGGCTGAGCCCATCTTCGAACTCGATCACGGTCTTGCGCCCTTTGCGGCGCACATTGATGCCGCGCTCACCGGGGCCGCGCCGGTACAGCTTTACATCCGCGGGGGCCTTGGGCACCACGGGCTTGCCAGCGCGCACCAAACGGCGCATCACCACCGCCGCGTCGACAAAGCTGCCGCGCCCGGCCCGCGCGGCCAGTTGTTCACGCCCGATGGCGGCGGCTTCTTCGAGGATCGGTTTGGCGCTGGCCGCATCAGCCAGCAGCGGTTTCAATTCGCGCGCATTGCGTTCGCGCAGATCCCGCACCGAGGCAAAGGCCCCCACGATCACCGAAGGCAGCTTGGCCAGTTGCAGGTAGCGGGACAGCCACGGCTGCGAAACCTCAAGTCGCGCGGCCATCGCCTTTTGTTTGCCATTGTAATAGCGATCCACCGCATCGGCATAGTCAATGGCGCGCTCATAGTCGCTGATGTCTTCGCGGTCACGGTTTTCAATATCCGCCAGACGAAAGGCTTCTTCGTCGGTGATATCTCGGACTTCGACGAGATACTTGAACTGGGTATAGTTGTTGTCCCGCAGCCAGCTGACCGCGAAATGACGCCGCGCGCCACAGACCACTTCGTAATCAAAATCAGGATCATCCACACGGCGCACGATGGCGGGGAATTCCTGCCGCCCCTGCGACCGGATCCCGTCAATCAGATCGCGGCAGTTTTCTTCGTTCAACAGCGCATAATCGCGGTTGTGCCGCGCCCACATGCGGCAGCGCGCGGGATCAACCCAGCGAAGGGTCTTTTCTTCCAGCTCACCAGACAGCCGTTCGCTGATCGTGGTTGAGCGCTTGAGAAACCGTGCGCCCGCCCGGTCATCCGAAGCAGGGGCCGGGGCGTCAAGGCCGCTGAGAACATCGTCGAAAATCGCGTCGTGCTTTTTGGTCATAGAACACCTTCCTTGCGCAGCTGCGCATGATGTGAGGGCCAGGTCTTGCGGATGAGAATTTCGATCTCGCGTCCGACCGCATCCAGATAGGCGCGACAGCGCTTGTGCGTCTCGGTGCGGGTCGCGCTGCCGGTCAGCTCATAGACCGTGGACAGGTTCGCCGTGGCATTGTCGATCTCGGCACTGTCTTTCAGCACCGCCTGCAACATATCCATCGGGAACACCGCATCCATCATCCGCTTGATGGCCACATGGGCGGACTTGCCGTCGTTCATCTTGGTTGCGAGGATCTTGACGAAAGCATAATCGCGCGCACCCCCGGCCCTTGCCAATTCGTTAAGGGTGGCCCCCAGCATCTTGAGGAAATGCGCGGTGGATCCGAAATCAATGTTGTTCGGCGGGGCAGGGATCACCAAGGCATCCGCCGCGCGCAACACCGACAGCGACAGCATCCCCAGGGCCGGGGGCGGGTCCATCAAGATCACGTCAAACCGATCGCGGATCGAATCGATCCCTTCGCGCAGGCGATCCAGAACAAAGGCCTGATCCCGCGCCATGCGGGCGGCAAATTCGTATTCCGCATCATACAACCCCAGATTCGCCGGGATCAGCGCAATGTTCGGCCAATAGGTCGCCCGCAGCGCATAAGACAAATCCGCCGGGCCACCGTGACGGAAAAACGGGTAGAGCGTGTCTTCTTCCTCATCCACGTCGACATCGGGATTGAGACCAAAGATCGAGGTCGTGCTGGCCTGGCTGTCGCAATCGACCACGCAGACGCGATACCCTTTGAGCGCCAGATATTGGGCCAGATGGCAGACCGTCGTCGATTTGCCGACACCGCCTTTGAAGTTCTGCACCGCCATCACCATGGCGCGGTCTGTTTCAGCGCGGTGGGGCAGGGTGCCAAAAACCGAACGCATGCGGTTGATCTCGGTCAGGCTATAGCCGGTGCGCCGCCCGGTGGCCGGGTCTTTTTCCGGTTCAGGCAGTCGCCCGTCGGCCTCGGCATCGCGGATCAGTTTTTCGCTGCGCCCGACCATCTCTGCGGCTTTGCGAACGTTGAACCGTAAATCCAGCGTTTTGTCATGACCCGGTGCATACAACCGGTCGCGCAAACGCGAGATGACGGTTGAGGCACGATTGGCAAGCTGGTCGAGCTCATCCAAAGTGACGGGGGGTAGGGCGGAGTGCTGCATCGCGAACCTCTTGGGTCTCTTTCAGAGAATTTCGCGAATCATGCCGTGTTGTGCCCTCACGCTCAAGTGCGAATATTTTGGGAAATCCAAGAAAAAAGCGGAAATCCAGCGGTCTCTCATCCAGGACGGCAAATCCATGTCTGATAGCGCAATGACCGGAGTTTTTCAGCTGTTTCGAATCAAACCACCCAAAACGTAAGATTTCAACGATCTCAGGACTGAAGAGGCGCGGATGGGGGCGTCTGGATCCCCATTAAAACCAAAATTGAAAAACCATGGTTCAAGATTCTAAAAGTTCATTGTTCAGGCGAAAATTTATTATTGAAAACATAGATCTAACTTACAAAAACCTACGTATTGGGGCGCATTGGCTTACATCTGGGGGCGTCTAAACTTACGCATCGGGAGCCGTAACCTTACGGTTGGGGTGCGGGCAAACTCTTACCTTTTGGGTGCTGGTGAAACCGGGATTTTTCCCTTTGTTTTGGCCTTGAAAACAAGGGGCCTGCGAATCACCTCGCGGAAATGACGCCTGTTTAAGCTTACAAATTGGGTGATAGACGGGGGAATTCCTTTTTGATAAATTACACGCAGCGCCATACATAAGTAAGAGCAGGCGGGTAACACATGGCCTTGAACAAACCTTACCGCACCCTTGAGGCGCGGCCAAATGCAGAAAGCATCGTAAAACCCGGTGAGCTGGTCGACCTGGTCGAGGTCACGCCGCTGACGTTGGCGGATCGGAGGATCTACAACCAGCTTTTGGAAAACGCCTGGGACGCCATTGAAAAGCCCGTCACGCATGTGATCGCCAAGGCGGATCTGCGCGGGTCGCATAATTCAAATGACCGGGTCGGGGAATCGATCGAACGGCTGATGGCATCGATTGTCAAAGTGCGCGTCACCCGCGACGGAGAAGACGCGATCGAGCGGGTTCAGCTTTTGGGCGGGAATATCGAATCCACCCGGCGCGATGGGCTGTTGGAATATGAAATCCCCCAGCGCCTGCGCCGTATTATCAAGGACAGCACCGTCTTTGCCCGCCTGCAACGCGAAGTGATGTTTGCCCTCAGTTCGAAATACGCTCTGACGCTGTATGAGATGATCCAGAAACGCGGCAATCTGAAATACCGCTCGTCCGAGAAATTCAGCCTGGATGATCTGCGCGGCATTCTTGGGGTGCCCAAGGGCAAGCTGACCTCCTGGTCCAATCTCAAGCTGCGGGCGATTGAACCCGCGGTGGCCGAGGTCAATGCGCTGTCCGATTTCATGGTTGAACTGGCGCCGATCAAAACCGGGCGCAAGGTCACGCATGTTGAATTGCGTTGGTGGCGCAAAGACGCAGGATCCACCGCCGAGGCCGAGCGCGAGCTGAGCTTTTCCAAGGTGGGCCGAAAGGCGCGCATGTCGGGTGAGACGGAACAGGTCAAACCCCGGCCCGCGTGGCTGGACAGCAAGGGCGCGGCCCTGCGCACGGAAACCTACGAAACCGCGCGGCTGCGTCATCCGGGCTATGACATCTACCACGTCGAAGGCGAATGGCGCGCGTGGTCTGCCGGCCGCGAACCGGCGCGTGACCCAGACCGCGCCTTTTTGGCGTTCTTTCGCGGTTTTGCCGAACGGAACCCGATATGAGCTGGCAGGGCAGGGTGCTGCGATCCGTCAGGCTGCGGCTGTTGGTTCTGGCGCTGGCCCCCCTGGTTGTCCTGATGCCGTTGTTGTTGCTGCTGGGCATGACGCGGTGGTCGTCGGATTATGACAAGGTTCTGATTGCCAATGTCGAAAGCGATCTGCGCATCGCGGAACAGTACCTTGCCCGGATCATGTCCAACACCGGCGACGAGCTTAAGGGCGTCGCGGATTCCGTCGAGTTCGGAGAGATCCTAAAGCAAAATGTGACGTCCAAACACGCCTATTTCCGCGAAAAGCGCGAAGAGCTGGCGTTGGATTTCCTCTATTATCTGCCCGAAGAAGAGGCGCTGACCATTGCCGGGCAGTGGCCGGTGATCCTGTCCGCGCTGGATGGTCAGTCCGACACGCAGATCGATATCTTCGGGGCCAGCGATTTGGCGGCCCTGTCAAAAGAGCTGGAACAGCAGGCGCGGATTGACCTGATCGAAACCGAGGCCGCCGTGCCCACCGACCGAACCATCGAAACCCGTGGCATGGTGGTGCATTCCGCCAGCCCTGTGCACCTGTCCGGGCAAGAGGGGGTGCTGGTGGGCGGGATCTTGTTGAACCGCAACCTGCAATTCATCGATACGATCAACGCGCTGGTCTATCTGAACGCGGTCACGGGGGGCGACCGACAGGGAACGGCTACGCTGTTTCTGGATGATGTGCGGGTGTCGACCAATGTGCGCCTGTTCGAAGACGTGCGCGCCCTTGGAACCCGCGTGTCCCGTGCGGTGCGCGACCAGGTGCTGGGACAGGGGAAAACCTGGCTGGCGCGGGCCTTTGTGGTGAATGACTGGTATATTTCGGGCTATCTGCCGCTGAGTGACAGCTTTGGCCAGCGGGTGGGGATGCTGTACGTGGGTTACCTGGAACAGCCCTTCACCCAGGCCAAGCGCGAAGCCTATGTTTGGATGATTGGCGCGTTTGTCGTGGTTTTGCTGATCTCTGGCCCCTTGTTCTTGCGGCTGGCCAAGGGGATCTTTGCGCCGCTGGAACGCATGACCCAGACCATGCGGCAGGTGGGGCTGGGGGATCTTTCGGCGCGCAATGGCCGAACCGGCACCCGCGATGAAATCGGCCTGGTTGCGGCGCATCTGGATGATCTTCTGGACCAGGTTCAGGACCGCGATCAACGCCTGCGCGCCTGGGCTGACAAGCTGAACCAAAGGGTCGAAGAGCGCACGTATGAATTGCGCGAAGCCAATGAAAAGCTGGAAGACACCTATCGCCAGCTGGTGATGAGCGAAAAGCTGGCCTCGATCGGGGAAATCACCGCGGGGGTGGCGCATGAGATCAACAACCCCGTCGCGGTCATTCAAGGGAACGTCGATCTCATTCGGGAAACATTGGGGCAGGGCGCTGGTCCGGTCAAAACCGAGCTGACCCTAGTGGATCAACAGGTCTCGCGGATACAGGCGATTGTGGGGAAATTGTTGAAATTTGCCCGCCCGTCCGAGTTTTCTTCGACCCATGAAGGGGTGCAGCTGGCCCCCATCGTTCAGGATTGTCTGGTGTTGGTCGAACACATTCTGGTGCGCGGACAGGTCACCGTCAGTTGCGATTTTCAGCCCTGCCCCGATGTGCGGATCGAGCCCGGGGAAATGCAGCAGGTGGTGATCAACCTGATTGTCAACGCAGAGCAGGCCATGGGCGGGGCAGGGCAGCTGGATCTGACGCTGTATCCGATGGACCGCAATGGGCAGCCCGGGGTGGCGCTGGTTGTGGCGGACACGGGCGCGGGCATCGCGCCCGACAAGATGGGGACCGTGTTTGATCCGTTTTACACGACCAAGCAGGGCGAAGGCACGGGCCTTGGCCTGTCGATCTCACAGAACCTGATCCAGCAGGCCGGAGGCATCATCACCGTGCGCAATACCGCGCAAGGCGGGGCCGAGTTCACGGTCTGGTTGCCGTTGACCGATACGCCGGACCCCCTGCCCGAGCCAGAATAAGCCCTAGTCGCAAGCGGCGGTGACGATCAACTCAACCTTTAGAACATCGCGGGCCAGTTTTGCCTCGCCGCAGGCGCGGGCGGGGGCGTGTCCCTCGGGGACCCAGGCATCCCAGACGGCGTTCATTTCCGCGAAATCCGCCATATCCGCCAGCCAGATGACGCATTGCAAGATACGGGTCTTGTCGCTGCCTGCCTTGGCCAGCAGGTCTTCGACCTTTTCCAGGCACACGCGGGTTTGTTCCGCCACGCTGGGCGCATCCGAGGTCTGACCGCACAGATAGGCGACGCCATTGTGTTTTACGATCTTGCTCATACGGGTGCCGGTTTCTATCCGGGTGATGGTCATCTTGGGGGTCCTGTTTCGGGATTTGCTTTGGTTGGTCTAGGAAATGTCGGGCACGGGTCTTGGTTTGCCCTCGGCGTCGATGGCGACAAAGGTGAACAGGGCCTCTGTCACCTTTTCGCGTTCGCCGTACACATCACGCAACACCCAGGCCTCGATCGAGATCGCCATCGACGTCCGCCCGATACGCGAAATTTCACCGTAGATGCACAGCACATTGCCGACTTTGACCGGGCGGATGAACTTCATGGCATCAAGGGCCACGGTGGTGACGCGGCCTTTGGCCCGACCCGCGGCCACAATCCCGGCCGCGATATCCATCTGACTTAGCACCCAACCGCCAAAGATATCGCCGTTGACATTCACGTCGGCCGGCATCGCGACGGTACGCAGGGTCAATTCTCCTTGGGGGGTGTCATCAGACATGTGCGGTCCTTTGGGTTGCGGGGCTGGCTGAGACGATAGGCGCGTTTGCGTTTGAATTCGATCCCAAAATGCCCAAGCAACTGCACAGGACCGTTGATCTGCGCGAGTTGTGAGCCCCCAAGCCATCAGTGTAGCTTGGGGAATGTTTATGGTTTCGCTTTGCCTATAGCGGCATCAAAGCCAGAGTGATGAACGGGAAGGCGACCAGGATCATCACGCGGATCAGGTCCGATCCCACGAAATACAGTACCGCCTTGTAGGTTTCGACCATTGGGGTCGTCCGGTCCATCGCATTGATCACAAAGAGATTCATGCCAACGGGTGGCGTTATGAGACCAACTTCGACCACGATCAGAACAAGAATACCAAACCAGATCGCCGTATATTCGATGTTGACCCGGTTCAGCGCCCCCTGGGTGACGCCGCGCAGGCCAATCTCGCGCGTCATTTCGCGGGTCAGTTCCTGACCGCTGGCAAGGATTGCCCTGGCTTCGTCCAATAGCGCAGCCGAGACCTCGGTGCCGCTTGCCGCGAAGGCTTCGAGTTTGGCCGTTTGCAGTTCCACCATAGAAACAAGCCCGAAATCCAGTTCCTGAATGATCGGCCAAAAGATCGGGATCGTCAGCAGGATCATCGACAGACTGTCCATCAGGCAGCCCAGAAGAAGATAGAAAACCAGGATCACGATCAGGATCAACCACGGGCTCATGCCGCTGGCAGCCACCCATGCCGCCCCTTCCTGCGGAAGCTGGGTCAAGGCCAGAAAGCCATTGTAGAAGGCTGCGCCCAGGACGATGAAAAAGATCATGGCAGTTGCACGCGCCGTCACGAAAAAGCTTTCTGACAGGGTTGCACGGGTCAACCCACCCGCAAGCCAGGCGATCAGACCGGTGCCGAACGCCCCGACAGCGGCGCCTTCGGTGGGTGTGAACCAGCCCAGGTAAATACCGCCAACCACCAGGAAGAACACCAGCAGAACTGGCCAGACGTCGAACAATGCCCGCATACGTTCACCATAGGGAACCCGGGGCCGTGTTCCCGCGCTGCCCGGGTTGATCCGCACGTAGACCGCAATCGCAACCATATAGCCAATCGCCGCCAGGATGCCGGGAATAAAGGCCGCCAGAAACAGCTTGGCGATATTCTGTTCGGTCAGGATCGCATAGATCACCAGAACGACAGAGGGCGGAATAAGAATGCCAAGCGTACCACCGGCGGCAAGCGTCGCGGTTGAGAACCCACCCGCATAGCCATAGGCCTTCATTTCAGGCAAAGCGACACGGCTCATCGTTGCGGCGGTCGCCAGAGATGAGCCACAGATCGCCCCAAAACCCGCACAGGCCCCGACCGAGGCCATGGCGACACCACCCTTGCGATGGCCCAGCCATCCCTCGGCTGCTTTGAACAGCGCTTGGCTCATACCGCCGAGCGTTGCAAAATGCCCCATCAGCAGGAACATCGGAACAATCGACAACGAGTAGTTCGAAAAGGTTCCGTAGGTTTCTGATTTTAGCCGGGCGAAGGGGATCAATGTATCCCCGGTGACAATCACAAGCCCGACAAGACCGGCAAGAAACATCGCCAACCCGATTGGGACACGCAAGAAGATGAGGAAAAGGAGGGCTGGGAATGACAACAGCCCGATCATGATATCACTCAATGGTCTGCCTCCAGATTAGGCGGCAGTACGATTCTGCCCGTCGCGCTTTCGACGACCCGCATGAGTGCCATATAGATTGAAACGATGGCGGCTGCGACGGCGGCAACAAGGCTGAAGGCGTAGGCCCACCAAATCGGAAACTCAAGGTAGAGCGTGGTCTGGCCTGAGTTGCGCTTACTTTGCATCCCTTCGAACAGTTGCACGGCGATCAGAACAAGAACGCCTGCAAAGATCACTTCGATGATCGCGCGAAGCAGTCGGTTCGCCCGTGAAGACAGGGTTGAGGTAAAGATGTCGACCGCTGCGTGGGCTCCGTTCAACTGACACAGTGGCAAGAACGCAAAGATGGCAAAGGCCATGCCCGCTTCTACAAGTTCGAAGTCCCCCTTGATCGGCCCGATCCCCCAATCCAAGATCATGGCAGCCCATCCCGGAACCAGAGACTGAACGATGTCAGAGTTCAATATCGTGCTCAGAGACCGGCCCAGAATTGAGAGGCAAGTCAATACGATAAGCACCGTTAGTACATAGCCGCCGAGCCGGGCAAACAGCCGAGCGAGGCGGTCGAAGAAACCGTGCATGACAGAGTTCCCCAAATTGAAGACGCGCCGCCGAACCCCTGCTCGGCGACGCGCGATATGTTTAGAAGTTAGACGAGGCGCCTTTGCACTCACCGGCCATCAGCGATTTGGCTTGATCGATCATGGCCTGACCGTCGATGCCTTTGCTGTTCATGTCGGCGACCCACTCGTCATAGATGGGTTGTACCGCATCAAGCCAGGGCTGGGTGTCCGCGACGGTGTGGATCTCGTTGCCATTTTCGACAGCGACTGCACGCGCCGGAGCATCTGCGTCGGCCTGCGTGCCGCCGCCAAAGACCGAAAACTCAAGACCAGAATTTGCGTCGATCACGGCCTTCAGGTCATCGGGAAGGGCGTCGTACTTGTCCTTATTCATCGCCAGGACGAAGGTCAGCGTATACAGGCCAGCACCTTCGAATTCAGTATGGAATTCAACAAGTTCCGGCACTTTCAGCGCGGTGGTCACTTCCCATGGGATCGTGGTGCCGTCAATGACGCCCTTCGACAGGCTTTCCGGGATCGTGGGCACTGGCATACCAACCGGGGTTGCGCCGGTCAATTCCAGCAGCTTGTTCACAAGGCGCGAACCACCGCGGATTTTCATACCCTTCAGGTCGTCCGGGGTTTCAACCGGATCCGCGGTATGGAACATGCCCGGGCCGTGGACCCAGGTTCCCAGGATCTTGACGTCTTTGAACTCGCCATCTTGCATGTGCTCTTCGAACATATTCCAGTACGCGCAGGACGCGGCACGGGCGTCTTCAACCATGAACGGTAGTTCGAACACTTCGGTGGTGGGGAAGCGGCCCGGCGTATAGCCAACCACGGTCCAGACAACATCGGCAATTCCGTCGATGGCTTGGTCCATCAGTTCCGGGGGCTTGCCGCCCAGCTGCATCGACGGGAAACGATCGATTTTGATGCGGCCCTCAGAGGCTGCCTCGACCTTGTCAGCCCATACGTCGAGCACAAGTTTCGGAACATTGGCCTGCGCCGGCAGAAACTGGTGCAGTTTCAGCGTAACGTCCTGTGCAAACGCACCAGTGGCAGTGATTACGGCCAATGCCGTTCCCGCCAGAAAGTTTCGAGTTGTCTTCATCATGGTCATATAAGTTCCTCCCTTGGACCACCTCGAGGCAGCTATCGTCGTCTTGTGACAGACCTGCGCCCAAAGGCGCATTCGCGAGTGCCTCACCTTTCGCGAAAATTGTTGTGAGATAAGCCGTGACGAGGATACCCTGTCACGGTCTCGGTTGATACCTATTATGGGAAAGGGTAGCCAAGGGATTGATAGGATGCAATTTCTATACGCCTTCCCAAAGATACCGGCTGCGCCATAGGGTTTCGCCCCGCGTTCACACGCTTTGTATCATGAACCGCTGCGCCACAAAGGAATCTTTTGTTAGAAGAAGAGGCTGTATTTACGACCGGTCTATGTGGACATAACCGTGCTGGCTGCGCTACTCAGTCGCAACCCGGGGCGGCATGGCGATCCTGATGACGACGCCCAAAACACGGATTCGATTCCGAACAGGGATACCCCTGACGCTGTAAACATGAAATTCAACAACCCCGCCTGGGCATTGTTGGACGCTAGGGCACCCTAGGGTTTGCGCCGGTCACGCGGCATGAAGGGTAAAACAACACAGACGTCGTTGCCCGGCACAGTCCGCGCCTTGTCGGCTCACCCGCTGCACCAGCTCAGGTTTGTGTGCGAAATTGGCTCAGATCTTCTGGATCAGGCGGGCAGACAGGCCGCGAATCCTTTGAAGATGGCGAACCAATTTACAAGAAAATCACCGACAGGCACGAAATTGGTTTGAAAAACCGCCTAGCTTTTAAGCAAAATCGCCTCATATCTCACTGTGATGAAAAGATAATTCCGGTCATTCAAATAAACATTTGAAATGGTCCAATTTTGGGCCATGATAACTTGAGCCACTCAACCGCACCAATCCGGTCTGAATAGGTTCTCTGAGTGGGAAACTGGTTGTTTGGAGGAGCGCCGGACCCACCGCTTCAAAGCTGGATGACAAAATTCGGCAGACACAGGAAACCAAGAGGGAAGAACACATGACTCTCGACGTGAGCGCGATACACGCTGAACAAGTCACTTTAAATTCATTAGTCCAGAATATCCTATATGCCTCTGGAACCGTGGGGGCGATCCTTGTGGTCGTCGGCCTGCTGTTGATTGATGCAGGGACGGCCCGGCGCAAGAACCTGTTTAACTCGACGATCGAAAAAACCCTTGGGTTCTTTATCGGCTTCGCCACCTATTATGTGATCGGTTTTGGCCTTTGGGCCGGACAGTATTACATCATGGAAGGCGCAACCATGATGGATTCGATCAAGGACTGGTGGCTGGGTGGTGGTCTGACCAATGCCCTTGCACATCACACCGACCCCGGCACCTTCCCCGGGTTGAACACGTTCCAGATCTTTATCTTCTTCCTCGCGACCTTTGCTGGGATCATCAATATCCTGCTGCATTTCTCGGTCTCGGAACGGATGAAGGCCTCGGCCTATTTCGTGACCTGCGTTGTGGCCGCGGTTGTGTCCTCGGCGCTGAGCTGGGCGACCTGGGGCTCGGTTGGTCCGCTGACGCTGGCAGGGTTTCATGACTTCTTTGGCGTAGGCTTTGTATATCTGTTCCCTGCGGGCATGGCACTGGTGCTGACCCCGATGCTGGGCGCACGCCCCGGCATGATGGAACCGCACGCGGGTGTGTCGGCCTATCTCGCCCCAAGCATCGGCCTGTGTGCTCCGGGTCTGCTGCTGATCTTTGCGGGTCTGCCCATGGTCATCCTGTCCTGCCTGTTCTTCTTTGATCCAGAAGCTCTGGCGGTTAGCGTGACAATGGCCGACACCAGTGTGGGCATTGCCATCAACAACTATGCTCTGGTCTGGGCAGGCGGTGCGATCACCGGTCTGATCCTGGCTTATCGCTCGGGCAACTATGCCTACAGCCTGCTTGGTCCGCTTGCCGGTTACGCGGCAGGTGCGTCGGGCTTTGATGTGTATCTGCCCTGGCAGGCCTTTATCGTTGGTCTGGTTGCGCCCTTTGTCGCCTATGCCGTCTATGAATTCACGCTTAAGCGCGGCATCGACGAACACAAGCTGTTCCCGCTTTTCCTGGGCAGCGGCGTCTTTGGCATGATCGTTCTGGGCATCTTCAAGGCGGGCACCCCGCGCGGTGGCTATTTTGGCATCGAAGAGGGCGCCTATGCTTTCCAGGCAGGTGAGATTTCGTTGATGATGCAGCTTGCGGGCGTTGCGGTCTGTGTTGGCGCCGGCGTCGTAACCGCGTTGATCCTTGTTCCGATCCTGAAAGCAACCACCGGTCTGAGCGTCAGCGAAGAGGATCAGGTGAACGGTCTTGATGAAAAGATCTGGGAACTGGAGCCCGATGTCGTCACCCATGCCGACAGCAAGTGATCAAATTACCCTGACAATCTGAAAGAAGGCCCCGGGCATCTGCGCCGGGGCCTTTTTTAACGCGTTTGCTTGAGTTTCGTGCACGAGGTGCCGTACTATAAGGCAGGGAGGCGCGCCCGAAATGGTAGAGAGTAGATGAACCAGATGTTGAATACGGATCTGCCCAGCGGTCAGGACGTTGGCGAAACAGTGCGCGTGGTCATGGGAACCCTGTTTGCGCGCATCCAGTCCGGCGAATATCCGACGAATTCTCGCTTGCCGTCTGAACGGGCGCTTGCGGCAGAGCTTGGGGTGTCGCGCAACACGGTGCGCGAGGCGCTGGATATACTGGAAACCCGCAAGATGATCCGCCGTCGCCAAGGCAGCGGCAGCTTTGTGATATATCAAAGCGAACAGGTCGAGGCCCCAGTGCCTGGATCGGTCGGCGAACGCACAAGCCCGCTGGATCACCTGATTGTGCGGTCGATCATCGAACCCGAAATGACCCGCCTGGCGGTGATGAACATGACCCCCAAACAGCTTGAAAAACTGGCGCAGATCGTTGCGCGAATCGAAGCGGTGCGCACGGATCTGAACGAATTCATCCGCCTCGAAGAAGAGTTCTATCGCTGGATCGCCATGGCAACGCGCAATCCCTTGCTGGAATCCTGTTACGAAATGACCATCGAGGTCTGCCGCGCCAGTTTCCGCACCGCCTTGATGCGCAAACATCTGACCCCGGACCGCATCCAAGATTATCAGACACGGTTCAATTCACTGTTCAACGCAATCGCCGCGCGCGATCTTGAGGCGGCGGTGGAAATCACCAAGCTGCATCTGGTCGAAGAGCAAAAACTGTTCATGCACGAAAGCTAGGGCAGGGGGCACTCTAGGGTCAGGATCCATTGATCCTAGGCAAAGGCGCGGGGCGGAAGTTGCGAAGGTTGTTCACCGTTTTCAACCCGCTGTTGCCAAAGCTGACCTTCTTGTTCCATGTGATGGCGGAACAGCAGTTCGTGTTTATCAAGCCAGTCCGTGATTGAGACAAATTCGGCAATCCGGGCCTTGCCGGACTGGATCGTGACCACTGGCCAATCGCCAATCAGGGCATTGTCGATGCCGAAAATGCTTTCCCCCCACCAACGCGCAGGGCCAAAGGTGTGGGTGACGCGGTCCATCTGTTTCATGGTCGCAAGCACAGAAACCGGGTGGACCGAGGCAACCTTTTCCACCGCGGCATGCCAGATGTCCAAAATTGCGACATATTCCCAACTGACCGCGCTCCAACTGTCGGGGTATCGGGTGTTGTATTCCTTGTAAAAGCTGGCCGGACGCATCAGGAACGACGTATTGCGCGCCAGTTTGGGATCGTCAAAATCAGGGAACTGAAAAATGGTGCCTTCCATGAACTCGGGCGAGGTGCGTTCAATCAGGCGCTGATAATCATCCAGCGTGCAGGACATGATTTTCCCCTGAAAGCCCTTTTCATAGGCATATTCCGTCATGGCGTGAACCATTGGTGTGAAACTGGTACACCAGCAGACCAATTCGGGATTGCTATCCAGCATGGGCTGGACGATTCCCGCGACATCGGTGTCTTGGGGATCATATTTGACCTCGTGAATCACCTCGATTCCCGCCGCTTCAAAGGCCGCGCGATAGGTGGCAATCGACGGCAGACCGTGTGCGTCTTTTTGGCTGCACAGTGCAACCCGGCGCACTTCGGGGTGATGTCGCGCCAGCCAATCCACACCTGTGACATTGTAAAGCGGGTGCACTTCTGAGGGCGCAATCAGGTAACGGGTGTCCGGGGACAGATCGCTGGGCAGCAAGGTTGATGTCAGGACCTTATTGTCGGTCAGGAATTTTCGCAGCGGCGAAAACGTATCTCCGCCTAGCATCAACAGCAGTTTCACGTTCTCGGATTGCACCAGATGACGGGCTCCGGCCATGGCGCGACCGGCGTCATAGCCACAATCAAACGGAATAATTTCAACCGGATAGCGGCGCGCCCCAACCAAAAGGCCACCCGCATTGTTCAACCGATCCTGCCAAAGGCGGCACCCGTTCAAACCCGGCAACCCCCAAGAGGCAACATCCCCTGACAAAGGCGCCAAAAAACCGATTTTTATGGGCTCGTTGGTCTCAACCCGGGTGTTGGGCAAGAGAGAGGACATGGCGATGCGGTAGGCGAAACTGGAGGTCAGCATACCTATTGCTACCATTGCGACCAGCCTTGTCAAAATGAAATCATCTTGCCTCACAGGGGAATATATTTCCCCGTGATGAAAATTATTGACAAGAGCCTCTGGCTGGCCTTCAATTGGTTCAATCCAATGATACCAATAAAATGCCAACTCGGAGAGAAGAATGACCAATAAGCGTATCGCCATCATCGGTGCCGGGCCATCGGGCCTTGCTCAGCTGCGCGCCTTTCAATCGGCTGCGGCCAAGGGGGAAGAGATCCCCGAGATCGTCTGCTATGAAAAACAGGACAATTGGGGTGGGCTGTGGAACTACACTTGGCGCACCGGTCTGGATGAGAATGGCGAACCGGTCCACTGTTCGATGTATCGCTATCTGTGGTCGAACGGCCCCAAGGAAGGTCTGGAATTCGCCGACTATTCCTTTGAAGAGCATTTCGGCAAGCAGATCGCCTCTTACCCGCCGCGCGCCGTGCTGTTCGACTATATCGAAGGCCGCGTGAAAAAGGCCAATGTGCGTGACTGGATCAAATTCAACCACGCGGTGCGCTGGGTGAATTATGACGATGCCTCGGGCAAGTTCACTGTGACCGTGCATGACCACAACAACGACACCACAACTTCAAGCGAGTTCGATCACGTGATCTGCGCCTCGGGCCACTTCTCAACCCCGAATGTGCCACATTACGAAGGGTTCGAGACCTTCAATGGCCGCCTGGTGCACGCCCATGATTTCCGCGATGCGCGCGAATTCTCTGGCAAAGACATCTTGGTGGTTGGGTCGTCTTACTCGGCCGAAGACATTGGCTCGCAGTGCTGGAAATACGGCGCAAAGACCATCACCAGCTGCTACCGGTCTGCGCCCATGGGCTTTAAGTGGCCGGACAACTGGGAAGAAAAGCCCGCCATGGAAAAGGTCAGCGGCAACACCGTTTACTTCTCGGATGGCACATCCAAAGACGTGGATGCGATCATCCTGTGCACGGGCTACAAGCACTTCTTCAACTTCCTGCCCGACGATCTGCGCCTGAAGACCGCCAACCGTCTGGCCAGCGCCGACCTGTATAAAGGCGTGGTCTATGTGCATAACCCCAAGATGTTCTATCTGGGCATGCAGGACCAGTGGTTCACCTTCAACATGTTTGACGCCCAGGCCTGGTGGGTGCGTGATGCGATCCTTGGGAAAATCGACGTATCGGCAGTGTCCAAAGACGACATGCTGGCCGATGTGAGCGAACGTGAGACCCGTGAAGAGGCGGATGACGACGTGAAATATGCCATTCGTTATCAGGCCGATTACGTCAAGGAACTGGTGGCCGAAACGGATTATCCTAGCTTTGACATTGATGGCGCCTGCGAGGCGTTCTTCCAGTGGAAAAAGCACAAGGCCGAAGACATCATGGCCTTCCGCAACAACAGCTATACCTCGGTCATCACGGGCACTCTTGCGCCGGTCCACCACACACCGTGGAAAGACGCGCTGGATGACAGCATGGAAGCCTACCTCAAGAACTAAACATCAGATCCGCCCCCACCTGCCATCCGGGGGGGCGGATCGAACAGCGTGATGCGCGACCTGCTGCGTATCACGCCCTATTCCCGCTGCTTTTTGGATTCGCCCTCTGATGATGATTTTTCGTCTCAGGATAAATTGTGCCGAATTATCCGTAGGTTAATTCGCCCCGACCCCATGCGCCGATCGGAAACTTATTCGGCCGACAAAGATCCAGAAACAAGAGAATTTCGTGAATCTTTCCAAGAATCACCCTTGACCGGCAGGAATAATTATTAATCATTAGGAAACTTCGGGGAGCTGTGCCAAGAGGAGCCAACCAATGACGACCGCAACAAAAGGCGTGTGGAAATCGGGACGTGGGAAGGGTCGTGTTACGCCCAAGGGGCGTCAGCTTGATGATCGTGCGTGGTCAGAGGTTCAGGCGCTTTTGGGGGACCGCCCGCGCCGGCGGGATCTGTTGATCGAGTTTTTGCACC
>JAOARX010000032.1 GCA_025210345.1 Pelagimonas sp.
CACCAATGTGGATTGCGATATGGGTGTTGCTGCTTTTGTGTCCCGTCCAAACAATCACGATGATGGGTTTGAGGCGTCCAATCCATGCCCCGCCCGCGCATGGCTGATCGCCATTATCGAGGCTCTTATTGCGGAGGAACAAGATGCTTTGCACACTTGACGAAGCCGCCGAACAAATCGGAATCCCGGTCGCAGCCCTGCGCACTGAGGCAGAGCGCCACGGCTACCTTGTCCGCATGGGGCGGGCCGTACGGATTGAGAAAGACAGCTTGAAGGAACTGATCAGGAAATGCCGCGCCCAGCCAAAGGAGCAAGGCTCCACAAGTTCAAGCACCGCCCGCACTGGTTCATCCGAGACACCGGGCAGGCAGACCGCTCCACGGGCTGCACAAGCCGTGACGAAGCTGAAAAAGCGCTCGCGGCCTACATCGCAACAAAAGGGCGGGACGGTTCTGCCAATGAACCGCAAAACGTAACCTGTGACGAGGTTCTCGCAATCTATGCAGAGGAACACGCGCCAACCGTCGCCGATCCTGAACGGCTGGCATATGCGATCGAAGCCCTGTTGCCGTTCTGGGGCGGCCTAAAGGTCTCTCATGTGAAGGGGGCAACCTGCCGCCGCTATGCGAAGACCCGTAAGAAAGTCACGAAGCGGGACGCTGATGGAGAACCGATTGAATGGGCCGATATCAGCCCTGGCACGATCCGGCGCGAACTAAATGCGCTGCAAGCAGCAGTCAACTACTGCCACCGTGAGGGCTATTTGACCGCTGCGCCAGTGGTCGCACTTCCTGACAAGCCCGCGCCACGCGAGAACTGGCTAACCCGTGATCAAGCTGCGCGCCTGTTATGGACGGCCTACCGCGGACACAAAGCGAAACACATCGCCCGGTTTATACTGATCGCGCTCTATACTGGCACCCGCAAAGACGCGATTTTGCGCATGGGGTTTGAGCCCAATACGGTTGGCGGCTGGTTCGATCTGGATCGCGGGCTAATGTATCGCATGAGCGAATCCGAGCGCGTGACAGCAAAGCGCAGAACCCCTGCCCCGATTCCTCGCCAGCTTCTGTCCCACCTCAAGCGCTGGCGCTCACAAGGGAGCTTATGGGCGGTGGAGTATCGGGGCACTCGGGTTGGAGATGTGAAGCGCGGCTTTGCCAAGGCCGTATCAGCAAGCGGTGTGGATTGCACACCGCACACGCTAAAGCACACGTCGATCACGTGGGCACTACAAAATGGCGCTGAGATTTGGGAGGCGGCAGGCTTCTTTTCGACCAGCGCCGAAACGATCCAAAAGACCTATGGCCACCACTCCCCAGATTTCCAAGAATCGGCCAGAAAAGCGTTGGAACGGGGGCGGAAATAGGGGTTTCTGTTACGTGTAACAAAAACAGCGAGAAGCGAGAATTTCTAAGTGGTTGAAAAGATGGCGCACCTTAGAGGATTCGAACCTCTGGCCTCTGCCTTCGGAGGGCAGCGCTCTATCCAGCTGAGCTAAAGGTGCCTGTCTCGGGTCTTAGGCCATTCATCCCAGACAGGCAAGAGGCCGGGGCAAGGAATTATGCCCCGCATTGCCACTGCCCCAATTAAGCGAACAGATCATGCGCTAGTTCCAGCGCCTCGACCAATTTGTCGACCTCTTCGGTGGTGTTGTACATAGCAAAAGACGCGCGGCAGGTCGCGTTCAGCCCCATGTGGGTCATCAATGGCTCGGCGCAATGCTGGCCCGCGCGCACGGCGACGCCCTTTTTGTCCAGAATGGTCGAGATGTCATGCGCATGCCCTGCCCCATCCATGGTAAAGCTGAAAATCGCCCCCTTGTCCGGTGTCGTGCCCTGCACCTGCAACCAATTCAGCCCGGCCAGTTTGGACATGGCATAATCGCGCAGCCCGGCCTCATGCGCCGCGATATTCTCCATCCCCTGCTGCATCATATAGTCAAGCGCCACACCAAGGCCGATCTGCTGGACAATCCCGGGCGTCCCCGCCTCGAATTTCATCGGGGCGTCATTCCATGTGATGGCGTCTTTGGAGACTTCGCGGATCATGTCTCCGCCGCCCATAAAGGGCTGCATCTGTGCCATGCGCTCTTTGCGAATCCAGATCGCCCCCGAGGCCGAGGGGCCATAGAGCTTGTGCCCGGTGATCGCATAGAAGTCACAGCCCAGATCCTCAACGTTCACGGGCATATGCACCGATGCCTGCGACCCATCGACCAGCACTGCGACACCATGTTCGCGGGCCGCGTGACAGATAGATTTCACGTCCACCACGGTGCCCGTGACGTTGGACATCTGCGTGACGGCAATCAGCTTGGTCTTGGGCGTGATCGCATCAATCACCGCTTGTGGATCCAGCGCGCCGGTTGCATCGCAATCCACCCATTTGATCACCACCCCCTGCCGTTCGCGCAGGAAATGCCACGGCACGATATTGGCGTGATGTTCCAGCACAGACAGGATGATCTCGTCGCCGGCTTGCAGGTTGGGAATGCCCCAACCATAAGACACGAGATTGATCCCCATCGTGGTGCCGGTGGTATAGACAATCTCTTGGGCATCCTGCGCGCCCAGAAACCGCGCGATCACATCCCGGACCGCTTCGTATTTGTCGGTGGCAAGGTTGGACAGATAGTGCAGCCCCCGATGGACGTTGGCGTATTCCTCGGCATAGCCACGCGTCACCGCGTCGATCACGACCTGGGGCTTTTGCGCGCTGGCGCCATTGTCCAGATAGACCAGCGGCTTGCCATTCACCTCGCGCGAGAGAATTGGAAAATCCTGACGGATTTTGAGCACATCAAACATCAGCGTGATCCTTATCTAAGCGGAACACATCCCGCCTGTCACATGCGTTTCAGGGGCTTAGCCAAGGGCGCCCTGTCCATTTATTTCATCAAAGGGCGGCACCAGGCCAAAGACCGACAGCGCGGTCGACAGCAGAAAAGCAATCGCAATCGAGCCCAGGAAAATCACGCCAACCGTCTTGAACAGGCTGTTCATCTGATGCGCTTCATCGAGGAAAGAGACCAAGATCCACAGCCCCCAGACCGCAGCCCCCAACACAACCAGTGTCGCAAGGACCGGCACGGCAAATGTCAGCACCAGCACCGAAAGCTGCACCAAAAGCCGCAGCGCCTGCATCCAGATCATCAACACCGCGACATCACGCAGACGGCCCGTCCCGCCAATCAGATTGCCGGAATAGGTAAAGGTCGCAATCATCGCCCCCAAAATCACGGCCTGCATCGCAAGAAACACCCGGGGCGCCATCACCAGCGCATCCAAAGCAGCGGGCGCATCGGCTGGCAAAGGCAGCAAAACATTCGACAGCCCCGCCAGAAACGCATTGAGCACCACAACAAGGCCAAAGGCCGACCAAAGGGCTTCGTTCGAAAGGTTGAGCGCCATCAAACGCTGCGCGGCACGGCGCGGCGTTCTCAGGGTCTCAAGGACCAGATTTACCAGGATTTCAACCATCTGACACGCCCCAATAGGCCTCACGCAGGCCGCTGATCCAAAACCAGATAAACACGACAAACCAGATCAACCCAACAAGTTGCTGCTGCGCACCTGCACCGATAAAACCGCCAACCAGCCCATACAGCAGCGCCAGCGGCGAGGTCGCCAACAGCGCCCAGAACAGCGCCAGCCGCGCCCCGTAAGATCCGCCCTTGCGCCCCAGCGCGCGCAGAACCAGATGGCTGATCCACGACAGCGCATACAGCATCAAAGGCAAGATAAACACCGTCCCCAGCAAAGCCCCCCCCAAGAGCATATTGAGCTCTTGGCCCGTCAGATGCGCCTCACGCGCGAGGCCGGGCCATTGCGCCACGAACATGATCGCACAGGCGCCCATGACAAAGGCCAGCGCCCGGTCTTCGCGGGGGCCCATCGACAAAAGGCGCGCCACCACGCGGCGCGGCCCCCGATAGGTGGCGGTGATGTCCTGTGTCAATGCCATGGCATGCCATCTTGGTTGGCTGCGCCCCGTTCAGGGCGCAGAAGGTTTGGTGACAAGAGGCCCGTCGTCCCGGCCTCTTGCGCAGGCATCAGGCGCGGCGGCGCGCCAGCCAGGCTTCGACACGGGCAACGATTTCCTCTTGCAGGGATTCGTCTTCCACTTCCTGAACCGCTTCGGCGATAAAGGCAATGGTCAGAAGGTCTTCGGCCAGCCCCCGCGGAACCCCCCGCGCACGCAGATAGAACAGACCTTCCTCGTCGATCGCCCCCGAAGTCGAGCCATGCGAACAGGCCACGTCATCGGCATAGATCTCAAGCTCGGGCTTGGCAAGGAACTGGCTGTCGTCATCCAACAGCAAAGACTGTGAGATCTGATAGCCATCGGTCTTTTGCGCGTCGGGCTTTACAAGGATCTTGCCCTGGAACACACCGGTCGCGCCATTGCGCAGCACTTTTTTAAAGACCTGGCGGCTTTCGCAGTTCTGCGCATCATGGGTCACAAAGACCGTATCGTCATGGTGGAACGCGCCGTCCCCCATGCAGGCCCCGGCCACATGGGCCACCGCATCATCCCCGGTCAGCTCGATCACCGCCTCGTTGCGGGTCATCACGCCGTTCACGGTCAGGGTAAAGCTTTTGAACACGCTTTGCGCCCCCAGACGGGCAAAGATATGTGTCGCGGCACGGCGTTCGTGATCGCGACCTTGCAGACGAATGTGATGCAACGCACCCGTATCGGCGACGTCGACCTCCATCACCTTGTTAAAGCGCGCCGCGGCGGGACCGTTTTCCAACAGGGTCATTTCAGCGCCTGCATCCACCTTGATCACGTGATGCAGCATCGCGTCCGAATTGGTCTTTTCGTGGCGATAGATCAGGCTGACGGGTTTCGAGGGCTTGCCGGTCACATGGATCAGCACCCCATCGGTGGCAAAGGCTGTGTTCAGCGCCGCCAGAGGGCGCTCCACCGGGGTTTGCCCGTTGGTTTCCAGCACACCATAGATGTCTTTGGCCCAATGGATGTCATGCGCATCTGCGAGGCGATCAATGGTGATCCCTTCAAGCGACAGATCATCCGACGCATCCGCATCAAACACGCCATCGACAAAAACGATCTTGAGCCGATCCCGATCCCCGAACACCGGGGCTTCGTCGCTTTCGAACACATCCGCAGGTGAGACCTCAACCGACGTCAGGCTTTCGGGTTTGGTGTATTTCCAATATTCATCGCGCGCATGGGGCAATCCCTGGCTGCGCAACCGGGTCAGCGCATCCGCACGCGCCGGCGCGCTCCAGCCACCGTCGACCGCTGCCATAGAGGCAATCCGCGCCTCGGTCAGATCCAGCTTTTGTTGAAGAACCGCCATTATGCCTGCTCCGCCAGCAGATCGGCATAGCCGTTGTTTTCAACTTCCAGCGCCAGCTCGGGGCCACCGGTCTTGATGATGCGGCCATCTGCCATGATGTGCACGACATCCGGTTTGATGTGGTCCAACAGACGCTGGTAGTGCGTGATCACAAGGAAACCACGACCCGCGTCGCGCAGCGCGTTCACGCCATCGGCCACCAGCTTCATCGCGTCGACGTCCAGACCTGAATCAGTTTCATCCAGGATGCACATCTTGGGCTCCAGCATCGCCATCTGCAGGATTTCGTTGCGCTTTTTCTCACCGCCCGAAAAGCCCACATTGACCGGACGCTTCAGCATATCCGCGTCGATCTTCAGATCCTTGGCCTTGGCGCGGATCAGCTTAAGGAAATCCGCTGCTGACATTTCCTCTTGGCCGCGGGCCTTGCGCTGTGCGTTTACCGCCGTGCGCAGAAAGGTCATATTGCCCACGCCGGGGATTTCCACCGGGTATTGGAACGCCAGGAACAGGCCCGCCGCAGCGCGCTCTTCTGCTTCCAGCTCAAGCAGGTCTTCGCCATCCAGCGATGCCTCGCCATCGGTGACTTCATATCCGTCTTTGCCGGACAGCACATAGGACAGGGTCGACTTGCCCGATCCGTTGGGCCCCATGATCGCGTGGACCTTGCCCGCCTCGACGGTCAGGTCCAGCCCTTTGAGGATCTGCTTGTCCTCGTCTTCCAGTTTCACGTGCAGGTTCTTGATATTCAGCATGGGGTGTCCTCTTGGCGTCGCGTCTGTTCGATTGTGCCCGGGGCTTTGGCCTCAGGGGTTTTGCATAAGTTTCATGATCCAGAGCAAGCGCTCTGGTGGGATCTGTTGAGGCACTACGCGAAAATGCGCCATGCGCCCGGTGATTTCAGGGGGCCCAAGCAGCTCTTGGACCTTCTGATAGTGCGTGCGGTTTACATAGTCGTCGAAAAACAGGTCGACCGGCTTTTGCGTCATGAACGCCGTAGCCAGGGCGCAACCCGAGCGGAACCGCCCATCAACCAACACCACATCCGGCTGTTGAAAACCGGGCGACTGCCAGATTTGCAGCGGATAGCGCGCGAATTTGCGCCACTGCGTTTCATCTAAGGGTTGGCCCCACTCTTTGGTCGGTCCGATATCAGAATAGACCACCTTGGCGACGCTGCCCCGCGCGGGGGGGTTGGCCTTGAACCAGTCGGTCATCATCGCCGCCCAAGTCAGATCGGATTCCACCGATGTGACCCGCGTGCCCGGCATCTCGGCGGCCATCACCGTCGATCCACCCGAGCCATATTCCAAGACCACCCCCGCCGCCTCATAGGCCCGGCGCAACAGCGCGGCCTCGGCCTCGGGCAGGGTCAGTTCCGGGCGCTGTAGACCATCAGACATGGGCACCCTCCTGTCCGGGGGCACCCAAGGATTTTCCAAAATCCTTTCGCGGTGCTACAGCACAAAGACCGCGCCGCGGAAGATCAGCGTGCCGTGATCGCTGGTAAAGATCACATGGCGCACCCACTCGGGCGCGTAGATCACGTTGAACACCTCGGGAAAGCCATGCACCAGATTGTGCATCCCCATCATTGCCGCCCAAAGCCCGGCCATGTTGAACACCATATGCTGACGGCTGTCGTGGCGAAACAACAGGTGCAACATGGTCGCCAATACGGACCCAAGCCCCAGATCCACCGCCAACTGCGCGTTTCCGCTGATGTCCAACGTTGGCAGCCCCAGCATGTGAAACTGCATCCACCGCGCCAGCATCACGGCAAAGGCGCCCAGCACAAATGCCGTCAGAAAGGACAGCGGATAGCCAAGGTTGCGCCAGATGCTGTTGACCGCCACCTGCGGGCGCTGCGCCTCGATGGCGCTGTGTTCGCTTTTGAGGCGCGCGATGCGCGATTGAAAGCTTTGCTGAAAATCCGACATAAGACCTGTCCTTTGACCCACAGTACCACGGGGCCAAGTCTGCCCCGGGTTGATGGCCAAAAGACGGCATTTTTGTAGAATTTTCAGAAACAGTGAACATTTCTAGCCCAGAACCACCGCTGTCCCGCTGGCGGAAACCATCAGCATGTTGTTGACCACTTCGTAATCCAGATCGACGCCAACCACCGCATTCGCGCCCCGGTCCGCCGCGCGCTGCTCCAGCTCGGCCAGGGCGATTTCACGCGCTTTGCCCAGTTCTTGCTCATATGCGCCCGAACGCCCGCCAATGATATCTGTGATGCCCGCGAACAGATCGCGAAACACATTCGCCCCCAAGATGGCCTCGCCCACGACGATGCCTTTGTAGTCAGCAATCTGATAGCCCTCGACCGAAGGCGTGGTGGTCACGATCATGGTTTTTCTCCCAAACGACTGCCCAGTCCTTTCACGCTATCGACATGATCAAACTGCGTTTCATCACGTGCAACGTCCTCAGCCAGTAATTTCACGCATCTCTTCATTTCGTAAGTATTGTACTGTGATCCCGAACGACCACCTGCCGAAGAGACGACTTCGAACAAATCATCTCCAAAAGCGCGAATTCGGATAAGTGGTACCCAGAAGCGGTTGCGATCAAGAAAAACGAACTCGAGAAAATCAGCTCCGAGCTCGTAACTAAATCCATCAGACCGCAGTAGATCAAGATCACATTGGATATCATCAGCGAGAACAGGAAGCTGATCCTCAAACGTCATCCCACAGACCCTTCCAGCGAGATCGCCACCAACTGCTGCGCTTCCATGGCGAATTCCATCGGCAGCGCTTGCAGCACCTCTTTGGCAAAGCCGTTGACGATCAGCGCCACCGCCTCTTCTTCGTCCATGCCCCGCTGGCGGCAATAGAACATCTGTTCATCATCCACCTTCGAGGTCGTGGCTTCGTGTTCGACCCGCGACGAGTTGTTCTTGACCTCAATGTAAGGCACCGTGTGCGCCCCGCATTTATCGCCGATCAACAGGCTGTCACATTGGGTGTAATTGCGCGAATTCTTGGCCTTGGGGTGCATCGACACCAGACCGCGATAGGTGTTCTGCGCCACGCCGGCGCTGATACCCTTGGACACGATGCGCGATTTGGTGTTCTTGCCCAGATGCACCATTTTGGTGCCGGTATCGGCCTGCTGGTGGTTGTTGGCGATGGCGATCGAATAGAACTCGCCCTGCGATTCCGCACCGCGCAGGATGCACGAGGGGTATTTCCACGTCACCGCCGAGCCGGTTTCCACCTGGGTCCACATCACCTTTGACCGGTCGCCCCGGCAATCGGCGCGCTTGGTCACAAAGTTATAGATGCCCCCCTTGCCGTTTTCATCCCCGGGGAACCAGTTCTGAACGGTCGAATATTTCACCTCGGCGTCTTCTTCGATGATGATCTCGACCACGGCGGCGTGCAGCTGGGCCGTGTCGCGCTGGGGTGCGGTGCAGCCTTCGAGATAGGACACATAGCTGCCCTTGTCGGCAATGATCAGCGTGCGCTCAAACTGGCCGGTATTTTCCGCGTTGATACGGAAATAGGTCGACAGTTCCATCGGGCAACGCACACCCGGCGGGATGTAGACAAACGAGCCATCCGAAAAGACCGCGCTGTTCAGCGTGGCATAAAAGTTATCCGTGACCGGCACGACCGACCCCAGATACTTTTTGACCAGTTCGGGGTGTTCGCGAATGGCCTCGGAAATCGAGCAAAAGATCACCCCGTGCTTTTTCAGTTCCGCCTGAAAGGTGGTCCCCACCGAGACCGAGTCAAACACCGCATCCACCGCGACCTTGCGGCCCTCGGCGGGCATGTCTTCGGCGCCTTCAACCCCGGCCAGGATCATCTGTTCCTTCAGCGGGATGCCCAGTTTTTCATAGGTGGCCAGCAGCTTGGGATCGACCTCATCCAGGGATTTGGGCTTTTCTTCCATGCTTTTGGGGCGGGCATAGTAATACTGATCCTGAAAGTCGATTTCGGGATAGTTGACCATGGCCCACTTGGGTTCTTCCATCTGTTCCCAGCGCTTAAAGGCCTGCAGGCGCCATTCGGTCATCCACTCGGGCTCTTCGTTCTTTTCGCTGATCAGGCGCACGATGTCGGGGTTTACGCCCTTGGGGGCGTATTCCATCTCGATCTCGGTTTCCCAGCCGTACTTGTAGGTGTTGATCGACTTGACCGCATCGACCGTTTCCTGGTCGACGCCTTCCTTGACAATCACCTCATCCATTCCCGCCATGTGCTTCCCTCTCGTCATCCGGCCCGTCTGGCGAACCGGTTATAAGCGCTGGTCCATGCCTCGGCAAAGCGAAGCACGTCCTGTTCCGTTGTATCTGGGCCGATGCTCACGCGGATCGCGCTGGCGGCCGTTGTCTCATCATATCCCATCGCGCGCAGCACGCGGCTGGCCTTGACCTTGCCGCTTGAGCAGGCGCTGCCCGCGCTGATGGCAAAACCGGCGAGATCCATCTGCATGACCTGCGTTTCCCCCTTCCAACCGGGGGTGGAAATACAGGCCGTGTTGGGGAGTCGCCGCACCCCTTTGCCGATCAAAATAGTGTCTTTCGCGGCGGCCTCAATAGATAATTCTAGAATATTTCTAATTTCAGCCACCCGGTCCCAGACACCCGCATCCAGATCCCGCGCAGCCGCTGTGGCGGCAGCCCCGAAACCCGCGATGCCGATCAGGTTCTCGGTCCCCGACCGACGGCCCATTTCCTGACCGCCGCCCTTGATTTGCGCCGCCAGATCGGTACCGCGTGGCATGACCAACGCGCCGACCCCCTTGGGTCCGCCCAGTTTATGCGCCGAAATCAGCGCCATCCCACAGCCCAACCAATTGAAGGCCACCGGGATCTTACCAAAGGCCTGCGTCGCATCCACGACCGCAACCCCCTGCGGCAGATCCTGGATCACGCCGGTCTCCGAGTTGGCCAATTGCACCGCCGAGAGCGCCGGATCGGGCACGTCAATCGCCCCCCGTTTGTCGACCGACAGTACCGGATCGACCCACGCGGCCACAGCGTCATGTTCGACATCCGCCGCCTGTAACCCGCGCCCCTGACAGGCCAGCGCCGCTGCTTCGGTCGCACCCGAGACAAAGATCACATCCGCCCCATCTGCCCCAAAAGCCGAGGCAACCTGCCCCCGCGCGCGCTCGACCAAGCCCTTGGCTGCACGCCCCTCTGCGTGCACAGATGACGGGTTGCCCACCAAATCCATGGCCGCAATCATCGCGTCACGCGCCTCAGCACGCAAAGGCGCTGTTGCATTCCAGTCTAGAAAGGTCCGGCTCATGTGATCAGCCCGTTTTCCTTTGCACGCGCCAAAAAGCGCTCAAGCAGGTGTTCCGCGCGATCCAAACGCAATTGATACTCACCCCGCGGATGTATTTCATTGGGGACCTCATCTTCGACGTAGCGCAGCGCGCCACGGATCACAGCGCCGGAAAGGTCGACATACGCAGACGACTCTCCGGATGCCCAATTGTAAAATCGCCCACCAATCCAATGCGCCCGACGCCGCGCGTCTTTTGCGCTGCCAACCTTTCGCGAAAGATGCATCAGACAAATGTCCGGCGACATATAAGCCTTGTCCGCCACATCACCGAACTGAGACCCCATACGCACCAATGGATTGATGCGCGCAAAGGCCTTGCCGGTTTCAGAAACAGACCCGAAATCAGCTGCCCCCGGTTTTAGCCGTATCGCAGGAAGATCGGCCAGGTCAGCCCCATCCTCAGTCTTCATCAACCAACTCAAACAAAGAGGGCACCGCTGGGCACGGCGCCATGGCGTTCTCGACCACATCCGACAAGCGGGTTTGGTGCAGGAAAACATAGACATGCGCCGACAGGCTCTGCCACAACCGGTTGGTCAGCGATTGTGCGCGGCTGCCCGATGCCCCGCCCGAGGCCCCGGCCCCCTTGTGCATCGCATCCACGGTTTCATCGACGGCGGCCAGCACCTCGACCACGCGGATTTCACTTGCCGGTTTCGCCAGACGATAGCCCCCGCCAGGCCCCCGCATGGATTCAACCAGCTTGGCCCGGCGCAATTTGACAAACAGTTGCTCCAGATACGGCAGCGAAATATCCTGACGCTTGGAAATATCCCCCAGCGTCACCAGCCCATCCGCGCCGTTCATCGCGATATCGGTGAGCGCCACCATGGCATAGCGGCCCTTTGTGCTTAGCTTCATTCGATCCCCACCCCCTGTGCTTTCACCTTAACGGAAACCCATACAGACGCGCGCGAAATACCACACGCCATTGACCTTGCTGCGGCAATTACATATCTGCAACCAGAGCACAATCGACGTGATGTCGATATAGAACCGTTCTAATTTGCCCGAGGCTTTTTGTCAACATAGCGCGGGCCCCACAAGTAGGAGCCACGCAAACATGCCCGAGGTCATTTTTCCCGGACCCGAAGGCCGCCTTGAAGGCCGTTACCACCCGCAAAAAGACCGCGACGCCCCGATTGCCATCGTGCTGCATCCGCACCCGCAATTTGGCGGCACGATGAACAACAAGGTCGTCTACAACCTGCACTATGCGTTTTACAACATGGGCTTTACGGTTTTGCGGTTTAACTTCCGCGGTGTCGGCCGGTCGCAGGGGGAATATGACCAAGGCGTGGGCGAATTGTCTGATGCGGCTTCGGCGCTGGATTACCTCCAGTCGATGAACCAGAATTCAAAACATTGCTGGGTCGCGGGCTTTTCGTTTGGCGCCTGGATTGGCATGCAGCTTTTGATGCGCCGTCCCGAAATCACCGGGTTTGTTTCGGTATCGCCGCCCGCAAACATGTATGACTTTTCGTTCCTCGCGCCCTGCCCCAGCTCGGGCCTGATCATCAACGGCACCGCCGACCGCGTGGCGCCGCCTGCTGACACGCGCACTCTGGTGAACAAACTGCACGAGCAAAAAGGCATCGAGATCACCCACCAGGAACTGGAGGGGTCGGGCCACTTCTTTGAAGAGCCCCACATGGACACGATGATCGACAATGTCACCGGCTATGTAAAACGCCGCCTGACTGAAAACACGCGCTAAGGGGGCGTCCCATGTCGGTTGTCGACGATCTCGCGGATAAGCTGGCGCAGGATGTCATCAAGGCGATGGACGCCCTTGGCGACGAAAACCTGCCCGACGAAGTGGCCAATGTGCTCGGGGCGTCTTCGCCCTCTTCCGAAGAGATTTTTCGCGCGGCGGTGCGCATCCGCTTGGCAGAGCGTCGCGCGCGGACCTTTCTCAAAGAGCACGTCGAAGCCGCGCTGGAGGCCAAAAAAGCGGGACGAGAGGCCCCCATCGCAAGGGCGCCAGGGTCGGATAACAAAGACCTGTAAACAACCCGCCGAAAGGCGGGTTTTTTATTTATATCAGCAGACTAAAGGGAAGACTTCATGTCAGAGAGACTCACGGCACAAATGCAATTCCTACAAGAGGTCGATCGCTTGAAATCGATCGAGCGTTCAAATGTGCTGTTGGATCACTCGCGTCATGAAAACAGCGGTGAGCACAGCTGGCATGCCGCGCTCTTTGCTTTGGTTCTGTCCGACGATGCGCCCAAAGGGTGCGACGTAAACCGTTCAATTCAAATGCTTCTTGTCCATGACATCGTTGAAATCGATGCCGGGGACCACCCGGTCGATCAAGGTCACGATGCCCAAGAAATCGCCCGCAAAGAGGCCGCAGCCGCAAAACGGATCTTTGGGATCTTACCCAAAGACCAATGCGATCAGATCACCGCGCTTTGGTGCGAATTCGAGGCGGGAACCACCCCCGATGCCATTTATGCTAAAAGAATTGATCACTTACAGCCCATTCTTCAGGTTCTTATGGCCCCATCTTTCTACCCGGGACACCGCGAGATCGCCGCGCACACGCTGCGTGTTGGACGAGCCAAACGCCTGGCGCATGACTGGCCAACGGCCAATGCGTTTTGCGAGGGTTTGCTGTCTGGTGCGCCCGCCAACAAGAATGTTCTGACCCAAAAACTGGGTTTTCTGGCCGAGGCGGATCAGCTGAAATCGGTCACCCGCGCGTCGCTGCTGTGTGATGGGTCGCGCTATGAAAACTCGGCTGAACACAGCTGGCATGTAATGCTTTGGGCCATGGTGTTAGCGGAATATGCACCTCAGGGATGCGATGTTTCGCGTGTCATAACCATGCTCCTTCTACATGACCTTGTCGAGATCGACGCAGGGGACGCTCCGGTGTTTTCCGATCAGGCGGTCGCCAAGCAAGAAGCGGCGGAATTGGCGGCTGCAGATCGGATCTTTGGCCTCTTGCCCGGGGATCAAGGCCCGGCCATGCGCGCCATTTGGGACGAATTCGAAGCGGCACAATCCCCCGACGCCCTGTTCGGCAAGGCCCTGGACCGGGCTGCGCCTCCGCTACAGAACATTGCCTCCGGCGGTGGTTCCTGGATCGAATACGAGGTCACATGGTCGCGCTTTGAAGCGCGTGTTGCGCAGAAAATCAGGGCGGGCGCCCCAGGGATCTGGGATTGGCTCGCCCCACGGGCGCGTGACATGCTGAAAGCGCTTCCACACAACAGGCCCTAGCCCAACTTCATCCCATCAGAGCGTATGGTTGCGCCGGGATGGTGGATCACAGCAACATTCACAATTGACACATGATAATAAGAGAAAAGGCGCCATAAGGCGCCCCCTCTTTCACATTTTCAAAAAATCAAACTATGCCGCCACCTGAAAGGCCTGCAAGGTATATCCATAGCCACCCTTTTCGACATAATCCTGTTCCGCAGCAGTCGCCCGCCGGGACAGGGCCGGATTTCGATAGGGGAAACGGCCAAATTCGCGGATCACGGCGCGGTGCGCGCGCGCGTGCAGCAGGTTGCTTGCGCCGCCCTCGGGCATCCGCTCCAGCATCAGGCGCACGCAACGTTCCTGATCGGACAGGATCTCGGAATGCATCAGGGGCAGATAAAAGAACTGCCGCGCAGGTTCATCAATCCGAAGATCCCAGTTGCGTGCGATGGCCTGTTTTGCCAGCGCCCGCGCCTTGCCATCCGTGGCAAAGGCCTTGCCCTCGCCGCGAAACATGTTGCGTGGGAACTGATCCGCCAGGATCAGCGCCGCCAGCATGCCTGACGGGTAGGTCATCCAAAGACCACATCCGCCGTCCCGCAGGCGCTCCCAATCGGCCTCGAACCTTTGCCGGATCTCATCATCCAACGCCGGATCTTGTTTGTACCACCCTGCTGGCCCGACATCATCGAGCCAGAATTTCAGAATCTCCTCAGGTGATGACATGGCACCCTCCCGTTACGTCACCCACACGTTACAGAAATGTTACGCACGAAATCCGTAGCGCGGCCAATCACGATTTCTGTCAAATTTTGACATACTCCGAGAAGGTTAGCGCAATCAGGCGCCTGTTTGCCTACCAAGCGGCCTGGGATTGATTTTCCTCTTCTTCGGCTTCGGCCTCTTCCGCGACCTCGATGGCGTATTCCTGCGCGTATTCCAGGGCGACCGGGGTCGCCGTGGGGGTAATCGGGGCATAGGCGCCCGTGTCATCAACCGAAGGTGCGCTACGCTGGGTCATGCGGAACAGGGCATAGCCTGACACCGCGAAAAGCAGAACCGAGATCAAAAGGAAGAAGCCCCATGTGCCCACGACCTCCATGGCCCAACCAATCACCAGGGGTCCGGTGATGGCCCCCAATCCGTTGACGAACAGCAACCCCGCCGACGCGCTGGCCATGTCTTCGGCTTCGAGAAAATCGTTGGTATAGGCGATCAGCAGCGCATACAGCGGGTTTGAACACCCGCCGATGACAAAGGCCGCCGCCAGCAACACCAGGTAGAGGCTGCCAAACATGGCCGCAACCAGTGCCGCAGTGCCCCCCAGCAGAGCAACGACCGTGATCAACCAACGACGGTCCATCCGGTCGGACAACCAGCCCAAGGGATACTGCATCACAACGGCCCCCACATAGAACGAGGCGACAAAGCTGGAGATCTGCGGCAAGGTCAGGCCGATTTCGGTTGCATAAACCGCCGACATGCCGAATTGCGCCGCAAAGATCCCCCCCAGCAAGAACATGCCAACCATGCCCAAGGGCGATACAGCATAGAGTTCGCGCAGGGACATGGGTTTGGTCGCTTCAAAGGCGGGAGTCGGCGAAATGGACAACAGGATCGGTGCGAATGAAACCGAAACCAGCACCGAAGGGATGACGAACAAAAGCCACCCGCTTTGGTCCGGCACCACCAGTAGCGCCTGACCGGCAATCACGCCCGTCATCTGAACGATCATATAAGCCGATAGGGCCTGCCCCCGGGTTTCATTGCTGGCAGCGTTGTTCAACCAGCTTTCCGCAGTCACATATACGCCGCAAAAGCAAAACCCCAAAACAAAGCGCCCCAGAACCCAGGCGATCGGATCTTGCAAAACCGGAAACAGGATCAGCGCCGCTGAAACGAGGCTTCCAAGCGCGGCGAACACCCGCACGTGGCCAACGCGTCGGATCATGCCCGCGACCACCTGGCTCGCAAACAAAAAGCCCGCAAAGTAGCCCGACATCACGATCGACATCGAAAAGGCGGAAAAGCCGGCATCAGCCCCGCGCACCCCCAAAAGAGTACCCTGCAAGCCGTTCCCCACCATCAAAAGCAACATCCCCAAGAGCAAAGCCCAGGCGTTCCTGACCACATCCAACATGCGTGCGTCCTTCCAAACGTATCAGTTAGCCCTAACTCATGGGCGACTCAGTCACTGTACCATGCGCGACATGCGTGAAATATCTACGTCGTGTTTGGGATCAATTGGCGGGAAAGGGATAGATCTTTTGCAACCGTGTGAGGGCTTGCGTGACGCGCTCGTCGATTTCGGTCGCGGTCAGGGGGGCGATCACGTGAATGGCCCGCCGGATTTGAAGATCGCCGATCAGCAGCGCGATAAAGCACTCAACCCGTTCTGCCACGTCGTCCGTCGGGCCATAGAGGTCACGGATAAGGTCCTGAAACAGGGGCAAAAGCCGCGCGCGTCCCTCCTGTGCCAGTTCCGCCCCCAATTCGCCCGAGACATCTCCGGCGGCAGCCCGGTTCAGGGCGATAGCCTGTTCCGACGTCACCATCTGCAACAGCGCCTGGGCCACGTACCGCAAAACGTCGGGCCCCTGCCCACTTTGCCCCCGGATGTGCGCCAGCTCGTCCTCAACACGGGCGGTGTTGCTGCGGATCATGGCTGAGAACAGGCCAATCTTGTTGCCGTAGAATTTATACAACGTCTCGTTTGATGCCTTGGCGGCCTTGGCAATAGCCAGCATGGACGCCCCTTTGAATCCTTTGTCGCGCAACACAGCGTAGGCTGCGGCTTCGATGCGCGCTTCGCGTTCTGTCTGATCCATCTTGCTCCCCTAAAATAGGTCTTGACGCAAACCGTACAACTTTGTACACAATATGCAAGCGTACAAAGTTGTACGGTTGAAACTCATAGATTTAAAAGGACAACAGATGACCAATCCCACACGCACCGCCGCCCTAGGATCGCTGATGATCGTTCAGGTGATCATGCTGTGTTCATTGTATTTCCAGGTGCCCCCCCATCCGCCGACGACCATCCCCTTTGGTGGCATGGCCCCGGTGATCGCGGCGGCGCTTTGCGCGGCGTTTTCTGCGCTGGTGCTTGATGCCGACAGCAAGGCCGGGGCCTTCATGACCGTCGTGGCCTGCCTGTTGGCTGCGATCTCATATGGACCGCAAAAGTACTTTGACCCGGCGATTTCGCTGGTGTGGCCCGCGGTTGTCACCGCTCAGATCGCCATTCTTACCCTGCTGGTGCCCTTGGTGCAGGCGCTATTCGGCGCCAACGACACCGCAACCCCGTCCAAATGTCATCCTTAAGGCAATAGCAGGCTGGCATCGCCATAAGAGAAAAACCGATAGCTCTCTTGGATCGCGTGCGCATACACGCGGTCCATGCGCTCTTTTCCCATCAAGGCAGACACCAGCATCAAAAGCGTGGATTTCGGCAGGTGGAAATTGGTCACCAACGCATCGGTGGCGTGAAATTCAAATCCCGGGTAGATGAAGATATCCGTGACCCCTTCGAACGCCTCGATCCGTCCCGAACGGGCGGCGGTTTCGATCAGACGCAGCGCGGTGGTGCCCACGGGAATCACCCGCCCCCCCTGTGCCTTGGCTTCCCGGATGTCATGAGCGGCCTGTGCGCTCACCTGCCCCCATTCCCCGTGCATCTTGTGTGTCGTCACATCCTCGACCTTGACCGGCAGGAATGTCCCCGCCCCCACGTGCAGCGTCACATGGGTGAATTGCACCCCCTTGTCGGCCAGCGCCTGCAACAGGGCTTCGTCAAAATGCAGGCTGGCCGTAGGGGCCGCAACCGCACCCGAGTTGCGCGCCCAGACGGTTTGGTAATCTTCTTTGTCCTGGTCATCCGCCGCACGTTTCGCGGCAATATACGGCGGCAAGGGCATGGCACCCGCCGCGTTCAGGGCCGCGTCGAAATCATCGCCGGTCAGGTTGAACCGCAAGATCCCCTGCCCCTCGGCGCGGCTGACCATCTCGGCGCTCAGATCGTTGGTAAAGCGGATTTCCTCGCCGTCCCGGACCTTTTTGAGCGGTTTGATCAGCGCCGACCAGGTGCCGTCTGATCCGGGCTCAAGCAAGGTGACATCAATCCTGGCCTCGGTCTCGCCCTGGGCGGAAACCCGT
The DNA here is from genome assembly GCA_025210345.1 of Pelagimonas sp. GTDB lineage: Bacteria > Pseudomonadota > Alphaproteobacteria > Rhodobacterales > Rhodobacteraceae > JAOARQ01. The sequence goes on from JAOARX010000032.1 coordinate 18,016, forward strand.
TTGCGCGTGCCGAACAGACGTGCGGGAATGACCTTTGTATCGTTCAGAACCAGCCGATCCCCCGGGCGCAGCCACGCCAACAGATCGGTCACCTTGCCATCATGGATCTGCGCCCCCTCAGCCACCAGCAAACGCGCAGAGCTGCGCGGATGGGCGGGGCGCGTGGCGATCAGGGCTTCGGGCAGGTCAAAATCGAAATCAGACAGGTTCATCGGGCATGCCGCTTTCACAGGGGATGTACAGGAACGATCGCGCCCTGATGCCTTGCGCAGGCCCCAAGGTCAATCCGAGACCTTGGGCGGCGGTTTGCGAAATATCTCGCGCAGAAAGCCCGGGGTCAGCGCCGAAAGCGGATTGACCGCGACCTGCGGCGACGAAACAGGCCCCTTGAGTTCGAAATTGAACCCGATCAACCCTTCGCCCTGCTTTGAAATCAACTGCCCGATGCCATTGAGGAAATAGATTGGTGAAAGCACCCCCTGCATATCCATGCGGCGCTTTTCGAGATCGTAATACCCATCCATGGATATCCCCATTGAGGGCCCGGAGGCGGCGGATTTGGTCAAGATCACCTGGCTTGGGGTGAGGCGAAAATCCGCATCCACATGGGTGAAATAGATGCCCGGCCCGTTGGCTTCGTCGATCAAGCCAACAATGCTGACCGCATCCAGCAGACCGCCGATCCCCGGCGCATTGCGCAGGCGGGTTTCGCGGATCTCCAACCGCCCGTCATAGGTGCCCCGCTTGCCGCGCACCGGGCGCATGTCCAGTCGGAACGTGCCGTCGCGCAGTGTTTTCAACAGCCCCGCGCCTTTCAGAATGTCCCCGGCGTCGCGCCCGGTGATGCGAAAGGCCGTGGCCCCGTTTTGCGGCGCAACCACCCCCTGGATCGGTGTTTTTCGACGCCCCACAAACGCATCAAAATCACCGTTCATCCCGGCCGAACTGGTCTGGATGCGCCCACGAAACCGGGTCAGGACAATCGTGTCGGTGATCTGCACTTCGTCAAGCGTCAGCGTCATGGGCACAGCCCCCAGATCCGCACTGTCGGTGGCGCTGGCGTCCATCGTGCCGCGCCGCAAATCGACCCGACCGCTGTCAACTTTGATGGCCGGGGCCACCCCTTTCCCGCGTGAGCTCAGCTGTCCTGTGACATCCAGCCAATTGGCGATCTTGAGGCGATCAAGGGTGAGGCTCTGGAACGTGCCTTCCGGGCCCACATCAAGGGTGCCGCTTGCCTCCAGACCCCCAGCAGACAGCCGGATTTGATCCAGCTCCATCTGCTGGCCCAAACGCCCGTTCAAGCTGAAGTCCCCCCCGCTGCGTTGGGGCAATCGCCACCCAAGCGCAGGGATCGACAACCCGATGCCCACAAGATTCGAGGTCAGCGCAAACTGTGGATCAGCCCCATTCGGCAGGGAGATTTCAACCTGTCCGACCCCCTCGCCGCTCAGCATTCCCTTGGGCAACTGCACGCCAAACCCGTTGAGGCTGGCGTCGGACAGCCTGGCGCTGGCGCTGATCTGCCCCCCCTGTCCCGTAAGCGACTGGGTCCACGTCCCGGTTGCAGGCAGACCATCGAAATCCAGCTCGCCCTCAAGCGCCATCTCGGAGCGGGTCATGTCAAACCGCAGACGATCCGCGCTCAGACGGCGGCCGGGAACTGCCCCATCGCTTGTCACATCTGTCACCTCGCCCCCCAACACGATGTCCACCTCGGCCAGCTTGACCTGTTTGCGAAGCGGCATGCGAATATGCCCGGACACCTTTGCCTGCCCCTGCGCCAGATTCGGCTGTTTGTCGATCTTCGACAGCACCCGCCAGGCCGGGTTGTCGATATATCCCAGCACCGCCTGCAAATCGCCGCGCGCCTCAAGGCGCAGATCCAGGTGGGGGGGCTTGGCCTTGAGGTCCGGGATCACCAGTGAACTGCCGCCAACCTGAATCGGGCCTGCGCCCGGTGTGTTTTCGGGGCGGATCTCCCCCTGATAAAGCACCAGCCCCAGGCGATGCTCATGGATCGTCAACCGGCCCGCACCGGCAGTGACCGGGGCCAATTCGGGCGCGTATTGCACGGTGCCCTTGTCAAAGGAGAAATCAAAATATGTGTCAGGTTTGGCCTGCCCTGGTGCCAGGCGCAATGCGAAGACTCCGTCGCTCAGTTCGCCTTTCAGAACGCTTTTCGCAACCCAGGTGCGGGATTTTCGTTGAAAGCTTTCAGGCCAGAGCGACAGAACCTGCGCGACCGAGGTTTGCGCCACCTGCGCGTTCAGGGAAAAATCCCACCCGTCGGTTGTCGCGGACAAATCACTGCTGGCCGTGACCGGGAATTCGGGGTCAAAGACCACCAGTTCCGGGATGGTCAGGCGGAACGGATCAAGGTTCAGTTTGAACGCGCTTGCGGCGCCGCTCATCCAGAAGTCCCGATCAAAAAGCGCCCCTTCCGCCAATACGAGATTGTCGATCTCGACCTGCCCGGTCAGCGCATCAGGCCAGCCGTCTTCGGTGCCCACCAAGGTGGCTTCGCCACGGGCATCCACCTGCCCAAGCGGGGACGCCACGTGTATTTCACTGAATTCAAGTCGCTGGGTATCCGGCGCATAAGAAAAGGCCGTGCGCGCCGCATCAAATTTCAACGCGCGGGTTTCGCGGTTGGGTTTCAATACCCCTTCACCCAGCTGAAGCGCCGCGCTCAGATGCGTGAGCGCGCCAGTCTCATCCACCCCCGAGCGCATGCTGCCCGCAATCGGAGCATCCAAATCGGACATCCAGACCAATGCCGGGCTTTGGGTGGCGATATCGCCCGCGCGCAACCCGTTAAGCGTGACACCGAATTCCACCGCCGTGCTGCCAATGCGGCTTTCGGCTTCGATCTCAAGCGTGGCAAGCCCATGGCCGCCCCCCAGCAACGCCACGTCTCCGGTCAGCATCAGGGCATTGTCGCGGCGTTCCAGTCTGAGCCGCCCGCCGTCCGCAGTCCAGCCACGCTGGGCGCGTTGATCTTCGTATCGAATGGTCAGAGCATCAGCTTCGAACAGGTCAAGCCGCTCCAAACGTGGATCCTGCATCACCTGGTCGACCAGCGCCACGATCTGACCCGCGTCAGGCGCCTGGGTTTCCGTTGAAAACGCATCGCCAAGTGCCAGCCCCAGACGCCCGTTGACATCCCGCCTGAGTGTCAGGAGCGCGCCGGACACCTGGGCTTCTTGCAATTCCAGCCGACCTCGCAAAAGCGCCGCCGGCGACAGCCCCCCCTCAATGTCTGAGAGCTGGGCGATCAACACACCTTGATCATTGCGGATCTCGACATCCCACAAGATCACCCGCGCCAATCCCGAGCGCTGCACCAGCAGGCTCATCTGGCCAAAGCTGATCCCGATCGCCGGGGCGGTCTGCACGATGCGCTCTTCGATCCTTTCGCGCACCCAGGCCGGGGCGGTGACCTGGCGCTCGACAATCGCCAGGAATGCGGCCACCAACAGCGTGGCCAGCAAGGCAATCACCCCAAGGCACCAAAACCCAAGCCTACGCCCGCGGCGTCGATGTGACCGCACCGAAGACCCGTCCGCAGAGGGTGTGTCCGATGCAGAAGATATGTCGCTCTTACTGCCTGCGCTCACGAAAAACTGGGCCTCTTGGACTTATTTGCCAAATGGATCGACATCCATTCGGTCTTGTACTTCGTATCCGGCACACAGCATACTCACAAAACACGCAAGGAGCCACACATGTCCGACATCGCCCCAGATTTCACGCTGCGTCTTTCAGATACCAACGGGTCAGACGGCCAGGTGACCCTGTCCGATCTGCGTGGTGCGCCGGTTGTCTTGTTCTTTTACCCGCGTGACATGACCGCCGGATGCATCAAGGAAGCACAGGCCTTTTCGTCTCGTCTTGAGGCCTTTGAGGCGGCGGGGGCCAAGGTCTTTGGCATCTCTGCGGACAGTTCCGCGAGCCATGAAAAATTCATAAGCAAAAAAGCGCTGAACGTGCCCTTGCTATCCGACGAAAACGCCGAGGTCTGCACCGCCTATGGCGTCTGGAAGGAAAAGAAGATGTACGGCAAGACCTTCATGGGGATCGAACGATCGACGTTTCTCATTGATGCCGATGGCGCGATCGTCCGGGAATGGCGCAAGGTCAAGGTCGACGGTCACGAAGCCGAGGTCCTTGCCGCGCTTGAGGCGCTCTGACCCGTTCGTTTGGTGCGGGGCAATGCCTTTAACGAAAGGCATTTGCAAATTCCGTAGACGGAATTTACCCAGCGCAAGACGCCAGTTCGGAGACCCAGATGCAAACGCTTAGCGACATGGCCGTGGATGTGCTGACCACGGCGGATGGCCATGAAAAAACCCGCAAGTCCCGTGCCTATGCAGCGCAGTGGTTCGCCGCGCGCGAGGCCGGAACGCCCATTCCCATCGGCCGCGCGGATGCGCCTTTGCGCCCGTCGCGCCCGGCCAGGCCCGAGCTTCTTGATCCGCGCGACGTCCCCAAACGCAAACCCGGAAGCCCTCAGGGCCGCATCGCGCTTTTGCATGCGATTGCCCATATCGAGCTGAACGCCGTGGACCTGCATTGGGACATTATCCCGCGCTTTGCCGACACCCCGATGCCGATCGGTTTCTATGACGACTGGGTCAAGTCCGCCGACGAAGAATCCAAGCATTTCAATCTTGTATGCGGATGCCTTGAGGCGCTGGACAGCCACTATGGTGCCTTGCCGGCGCATGCCGGCATGTGGCGCGCCGCCGAGGATACGGTGGCGGATCTGATGGGGCGCCTGGCCGTCGTGCCCATGGTTCTCGAAGCGCGCGGCCTGGATGTCACGCCGGGCATGATCGAGATTTTCAAGCGCGCAAAGGATCACGGGGCGGTCGAGGCACTTGAGGTGATCTACGCCGAAGAAGTGGGCCACGTGGCCTATGGGTCGAAATGGTTCCATTTCCTATGCGGCCGCCATGATCTTGACCCCAAAGAGGTGTTCCACGCCCTCGTGCGCAAGTATTTTCACGGCGCGCTCAAACCCCCGTTCAACGAAGAAAAACGCGCCGAGGCAGGCCTGCCACCGGATTTCTATTGGCCCTTGGCGGATCAGTAAGAGATCTGGGGTCCTGACCCTACAATCCCTCTCGAAATCGGACATTTGTTCCACAAAACCCTTAACGGATCGGCGGTTTTTCGCCATTTGCGCCATGAACCGCCACCCGCCGCCGCTGCCGCACGAATCGGGTGCCAAATTTCTTGCGCGCCTGACTGTCCAAGGGTAATCCATTTGCCAAGGTGCCGTATTCGGGGGGATCGAGCACCGTTTTGAGACGGGTTTAAAGGAGTGTCAGGTGCGATCACGTCTGGCCATCAAAGTTCACTCGGCGCTAGAGCGCTTTTTTCCCGAGCGCCGGTTGTTCCTGCGGTCGGACAATGACACGCGCTTTATCCGGCTCAAACCGGGCACTCAGGCCGTGGGGTTCCTTGGCACGGTTCTGGTGATTGGCTGGACCACCATCGCCACGGCCATCTTGCTTATGGATTCGATCGGTGCCGGGAATTTCCGCGAACAGGCCCGTCGTGAACAGGTGACCTATCAGCAGCGTCTGAACGCCCTGTCCAGCGAACGCGACAGCCGCGCCGCCGAGGCCGTTGCCGCGCAGGAACGCTTTAACGCCGCGCTCAAACAGATTTCAGCCATGCAGGCCGAATTGCTTGGAAGCGAAAACCGCCGCCGCGAGCTTGAGACCGGCATCGACGTGATCCAGACCACGCTGCGCGACACGATGAAACAGCGCGAAGAGGTGAACACCCGGCTGAGCGCGCTTCAGGCCCAGATCGACGGGAATGGGGGCAGCAGCGCAAGTGGCATGTCACAAGACGACGCCACGCTGAACCTGTTGTCCGATGCCCTCGCCCGCACCGCCAAGGAACGCGATCAGGTGGTCGCGGACGCCGAAGAAGCCCTGGTGCGCGCCGCCGAGATGGAGGCGGAAATCGAATTGATGGAAGACAAGAACGACCGGATCTTCCGTCAACTCGAAGAGGCCATGACCGTTTCTGTCAAACCGCTGGACAAAATGTTCCAAAAGGCCGGCATGAACCCCGACAGCATCATCAAACAGGTGCGAAAGGGCTATTCGGGCCGGGGTGGGCCGCTGATGCCCCTGTCGTTTTCGACCATGGGTGATCAGAATTCTGCCGACACCAAGCGCGCCAACAAGATCCTGTCGCAGATGGATCGTCTGAACCTCTATCGCATCGCCGCCCAGAAAGCACCCTTTGCCAACCCGCTCAAAGACCCCTATCGGTTTACGTCGGGCTTTGGATATCGCTGGGGCCGCCTGCATGCCGGTGCGGATTTCGCCGCCCCCCATGGCACCCCGATCTATGCCACCGCCGACGGTGTTGTGACCCATGCGGGATGGTCTTCGGGCTATGGGCGGCTGGTCAAAATCCAGCACGACTTTGGCATCGAAACCCGATACGCACATAATTCGAAACTCTATGTGAAGGTGGGACAAAGGGTCTCGCGCGGGCAAAAGATCTCTGCTATGGGGAACACTGGACGATCCACCGGGACCCATCTACACTACGAAGTCCGCGTCGGCGGCAAACCCATCAACCCGATGATCTATATCAAGGCTGCAAACGATGTTTTCTAAAAGCAAAATCAATGAGCCCGGCCCCCGCGCCGACGAAGCCGCAAAACCTGTCGCACCGGAAATGCCCAAAGCAGCCGCCCCTGCAGGTACGGATTTCAAACCCACCATGCCCAAGGCCAAGCCACCCGCATCGGTGCTGAGCGCAGACCTGCATGTGACGGGCAACATCAAGACCACCGGCGACATTCAGGTCGAAGGCACCGTCGAAGGGGACATCCGCGCCCACCTGCTGACAATCGGTGAAACCGCCACCATCAAAGGTGAAGTGATCGCGGATGACGTGGTGATCAATGGCCGCATCGTGGGCCGTGTCCGTGGTCTCAAGGTCCGCCTGACCGCAACCGCGCGCGTCGAAGGCGACATCATCCACAAGACCATCGCCATCGAATCCGGTGCCCACTTTGAAGGCTCGGTTCAGCGTCAGGACGACCCGCTCAACGGTGGCAAGGCACGCGCGGCGGCCCCCGCTGCGGCGGCCCCTTCGCCAGCCCCCGCGGCACAAGAGGGCTGATTGCCCGAAACACAAGATCAAAATCGGCGCCTTCGGGCGCCTTTTTTGTCTAATTTGGCTTACCCCACACCTGATAGCCGCAAGAAATTTCACATGAACAGATTATTTGTTTTGCCCATATTGCTTGCAGCTCTAGCGGCAAATGCACAGACAAACATCCGCACCATAAGCTTTCGGGGACACACTTATGTCGTCACCGTAAACTCAAACGGTGCAGTCCTCAGGGCGGCACACGAAGTCATATATATGGGAAATGATTGCGACGTGGTGACGGACAAGAATGAGCAAGGAACATGAGTTTGGTCCAACGCCGGTTTCTCTATTTCACTTCCTGATAGAGAACTGAGCTTTGCGCGCCACGATGCGCCCCCCGAAAACGGAGGAAAATGTGGTATATAAGGTTAAGAACACTCACTACCCCAGCAACCGCCCGAAAAACACGGCGCTCATGGAAAACCCAACCAGCGCGATCAATCCACGCACAACGGACTTGGGCAGCACCCGCGCAATCGGCGCGCCCGCGTATCCCCCTAGGGTCGACGCCACCATCATCCCCGCCGCATAGGGCCACTCGACCAGCCCGCCAAGCGCGAACACGGCCACAGATACCGCCGACAGGGCTAAGGACAGCCCGCTTTTCAGCCCATTCATCGTGTGAATATCCACCAGCCCCCAAAGGGCAAACAGCGCCAGCAAAACAATCCCCAGACCGCCGTTGAAGTATCCGCCGTAGATGCTGACCACCAACAGGCCGATCGTTCCAAACGGGGTGACCGAGCGGCTCTTGCCTGCGGCCCAGTCCCGGATGTGATCGCCAAAGAGAAACACCAGCGTCGCCGCCAGCAACAAAAAGGGCACCAGCAGGGAAAACGCTTTGTTCGAACTCACCAACAACAGAAGCGACCCAATCAGACCGCCCACAAAGGTCACCACCAAAAGGCGGGCAATGCGCGACCGGTCAAATTCGGCCAGCTCTTTTCGAAACCCAAGGGCCCCGCCCAAATATCCGGGGAACACCGCCACCGCGCTGGTGGCATTCGCAGCCACGGGGGGCACCCCGACCAACACCAGGGCCGGAAAGGTCAAAAAGGTGCCGCCCCCCGCGATGGTATTCAGCGCGCCCGCGCCAAAGGCCGCGGCCAATATGAGCAAAAGATCCAACATGTCCGCCCCCCATTCGCCTGTGTCTGTGCCTCAATCGCCGCCACTGCGCAACGCAGCATGTTCTTTCGAGGCGTCCCCAGGATATTGTTCAAAACCTATATCCTTGGTTCACAAATCCCCGCAAATGTCCTAAACAGCCGATCTCACCCAAAAGGCAGGCTGATATGACTGACAGACGTTCCGAACTGCTGATGCCCGCAGGCAATCTGCGCAAGCTCAAGATGGCGATCCTTTATGGCGCCGATGCGGTCTATCTGGGCACACCGGATATGTCGCTGCGCACCAAGTCCGAGTTCAGCCTCGAAGAGGTGATCGAAGGGGTCGAATTCTGCCATGCCCACGGCAAACGCGCCTATCTGACACTTAACCTGTTCAGCCATAACAAAGACATCCCCAAGCTGGATGAGTACATCGACACCGTCCGCAAGGTGAACCCCGACGGGCTGATCATCGCCGATCCCGGCGTGTTCCAATACGTGCGCGAACGCGCCCCCGAGCTGCCTTTGCACGTGTCGACCCAGGCCAATATCTGTTCCTGGCTCTCGGTGGACTTCTGGAAAGCGCAGGGCGCCGAACTGGTGGTTCTGGCGCGCGAAGTGTCTTACCCGGAACTGGTTGAAATCCGCGAAAAATGCCCGGACATCAAGATCGAGGCCTTTATTCACGGCGCCATGTGCATGACCTACTCTGGTCGCTGCCTGCTGTCGAACTTCATGGCGGAACGCGGTGCCAACCAGGGCAACTGCGCCAACTCCTGTCGCTGGAACTATAGCCTCAAGGTCCGGTTGAAAGACGGCACGGTTCAGGATCTGAACCTGACCGATGAAAACGCCAAGATGTTCGAATTTCTCCTCGAAGAGGGCTGCCGCCCCGGGGAATTGATGCCCATCGAAGAGGATGATCGCGGGTCCTATATTCTGAATTCCAAAGACCTCTGCATCATGCCCAAGCTGGACGAATACCTGAAAATCGGCGTCGACAGTCTTAAGGTCGAAGGGCGCGGCAAATCCGAATATTATGCCGCTATCGTCGCGCGCGCCTATCGCATGGCGATTGATGACTATTACGCCGATCCCGAAAGCTGGGATCCCAAACCCTATATGCAAGAACTCGAAGCGGTCGGGAACCGGGGCTATACCCTCGCGTTCCACGAAGGCCGCCTGACCAATCACGCCCACAACTACGAACACACCGCCGCGATCGCCCAGTGGGAATACGCAGGCGTCGTCACCGAAGTCACCAATGACGCCTTTATCGTCGAGGTCAAAAACCGTTTGGCCGCTGGTGAGGTGCTGGACTTCGTCTCGCCCATCGCGCGCGATACGGTGCTTTTGCGCATGTATGACTTTGAAAAAGCCGATACGGGGGAACGTCTCGACGTTGTACACGGCTCAACCAAAACCCGAATCCGCATCCCCTTTGCCTTGTTCGATCACGAAGACCTTGACGAACTCAAGGCCCGCTTCCCCGCCTATTCCGTCATGCGCAAAGAACGCGCCTTGACCGGGGAACAATGGTCGCGCATCCGCTTTGACAAACTGACTCAAGGGATTGAAAATTCAGGGAAAGACAACCCCAATGCCTACGCGCGCCGCCGCGATGATCTGGTGGCTGAAATTGCCAAGGACAACAATGAACGCCGCTTCAAAACCAACCGTGTGGGGGTCGATGGCTGCTGTGGCAAGGGCTGCAACGGCTGCCTGATCTTCTGGCAGGACGACAAATACGCCCGCGCCCGCGACGTGCTGCTCAAACGCAAACAGGGGGAACAGCTGACCCGCGCCGAAGCCAATGAACTGGCCATCGTTGCAGGTGAACTGCCCGATCAGGCCACCGCCGCAGAATAGGCCCCTCTGCTTCATCTCTTTACAAATATCCCGGGGGAATTTTCCGCAGGAAAAGGGGGCAGCACCCCAAAGAGTTTTCGAAAACTCTTTACCGCCCGTCGCAGGCGTATCACATGAAAAAGGGCGCTCCGATCGTGTCGGGCGCCCGTTTCTTTGTCGGTATGACAGGTCTTACTCTGCGTCGCGCGCGGCAAACAGCGATTGCACCGTGTAGACAAGGATTGCGATCCCCACGGCCCCTGCCCCGGCAACCATCAAGAAGATGATGATATCAATCGGACCGCCCAGATCGCTCAGGCTCGAATTTGTCATCACCTGCACAAACCACACCGCCGCGACCGCACCAACAGGCATCGACAGCTGCGCCAGCAGGAACTTGCGCCAGCTGATGTCGCGATCCCGGATCAGCACATAGAGATAGGCCAGCGTCACCAGCGCGGCCGCAATCACCATGCCCCAAAACAATCCCTTGCCAAAGATCTCTTCAAAGACCGCAAGAATGGTTCCAAATGTCATGTCTTTCATGATCTATCTCCTCAAGCACGGCCACGCAGCATGGCGTTATAGGTGGCTTTCAGGGCCACTTCTTTCATCAGCCAGCTGATCCACAGCTCTTCAAGCGGTGCGATCACGCCGGGGAAAGACGGCACGAGATTGTTGTTATAGTCGAACTCGATCAGCATGGCGCGACCCACGCGGGTGATCATGGGACAGGACGTATACCCAGTATAGGTCTCGCGCAGGTCTCGCCCCTCAATCGCCGCAAGAATGCCGTCTTCGACCACGGGCACCTGCCATTTCACGCTGGCGGCGGTTTTGCCCTTGGGCACACCGGCCACGTCCCCCAGCGCCCAGATATTGTCATACCGCAGATGGCGCAGGCTTTCCTTGTGGCATTCCACCCACCCCTGATCGGTCCATTTGTCCGCCCAGGACAGGCCCGATTGGCGGATCACCTCTGGCGCACGTTGGGGCGGAATAACATGAAGATAGTCATACTCCATCTCGACATCGATCCCGTCTGCATCCGCAAATGTGGCCTTTTTCGCGCCAGCGTCAATGGACCTGAGCGTGTGCTTCATCCGCGTGTCTATCCCGCGTTGGCCAAAGATCATCCGCACCTTTTCCGCAACAATCGGCACCCCGAACAACGCACCCTGCGGCGCGGCGTAAACAAATTCGGCTTTGCCGCGCGTGCCCGCGGTGCGCATGATGTCTTCGATCAGGAAGGTATGTTTCAGCGGCGCGCCCGCGCATTTCATCTCGGTCGCGGGGCGCGTGAACAGACCGACGCCGCCGGTCTCGGAAAATTTCTGAGCGGCTTTCCACGTGGCCGCAGCATATTGCGGCCCGGCGTAAAGCGCACCGATCCCATTTTCCCCAACCATATCCAGCGAAAAGCCGTCGATCGCGTCATGGTCCAGCACCAAACCGGGCGCCACCACAAGGAAATCATACTCAAGCTTTTGCCCACCCTCGGTGGTGACCACCTGCGCCTCTGCGTCAATCTCGGCGGCTTTCTCAGCGATCAGTGTCACCCCTTTCGGCAACCAGTCCGTGGTTTTGGACACCACATAGTTGGCGGGTTTGAGCCCCGCTGCCACCAGTGACAGACCCGGCTGATACAGGTGGTCCTTACGCGGATCGACAATCGTGATCTGCGCGCCGTCCAACCGGGAAACCAGACGGTTGGCCAATGCGGTCCCCCCTGCCCCTGCTCCGATAATGACGATCCTGGCCTTGCTGGCCACTTGCGCCTGCGCCTTGTCCGCGTCGGCCAAGGTCGCAAGGGCGGCCCCTCCGGCTGCCAGTGACAAGAGCTGGCGACGGTTCAACATGTTCAACATTCTGTATCTCCCTAGAGACTGCTGCGCCCCGCAAGGCATCGTTACCTGGCAGGGACAGGCCCGGCATGGGTCGGGGATTCATATTCCAAAATGTAAATGCGATATTTGATCTGCATCAAAATACATCTCACATGCTGAATATTTCATCACCTGATGATGGCGGCCTATCGCCAGGACAGGCTGGGGCGCGGGCGCGCTGGCAGGTCGATAGTGGCAAGCGATTTCGGCTCTTTACATTTAGTAATATTATAACATATCTATACCAAGCCATGAGCTGAACAGTCCCTTTGTACAACCCAAGCGAACCCGACCCCATGAACAACATGCTTCCCCCAGACGCCCGCCTGCCCGTGACCGTCCTGTCCGGTTTTCTCGGAGCCGGAAAAACCACGCTGTTGAACCGCGTGCTGAACAATCGCGATGGGCGCCGGGTGGCTGTGATCGTCAACGACATGTCCGACGTGAACATCGACGCCGATCTTGTACGCGAAGGATCCGAGCTGTCGCGGTCCGAAGAAAAGCTGGTCGAAATGTCCAACGGCTGCATTTGCTGCACCCTGCGCGACGACCTGCTCAAAGAGGTGCGCCAGCTCTCGGAAGAGGGGCGCTTTGACTATCTGTTGATCGAATCCACCGGGATTTCCGAACCCCTCCCCGTGGCGGCGACCTTTGATTTCCGCGACGAAGCCGGACAAAGCCTGTCGGATGTCGCGCGGTTGGATACGATGGTGACGGTCGTGGATGCGGTCAACCTGTTGCAGGATTTCTCAAGCCACGATTTCCTGACCGATCGCGGGGAATCTCTTGGGGATCAGGACGACCGCAGCCTTGTCAGCCTGTTGACCGAGCAGATCGAATTTGCCGATGTTGTGATCTTGAACAAGGTCACGGACGCGGGCCCCGAGCGGACCGACAATGCGCGCAAAATCATCCGCGCCCTCAACGCGGACGCCAAAATCATCGAGACCGATCATTCGGATGTGGGGGCGGACAAGATCCTCGACACCGGGCTGTTTGACTTTGACACCGCGCATGAACACCCGATGTGGGCCAAAGAACTATACGGCTTTGCGAACCACACCCCCGAAGACGAAGAATATGGGATCACCTCCTTTTCGTTTCACGCCCGTGCGCCCTTTCATCCGCAAAAGATCGTGGATGTGTTGAACGCGGATCTGCCCGGCGTCATTCGTGCCAAGGGCCATTTCTGGATCGCGACGCGGCCAGACTGGGCGCTGGAATTCAGCCTTGCGGGGGCGTTGTCATCGATGAAACCCCTCGGACGGTGGTGGGCGGCCGTACCTGAAAAATACCTGCCGACACATCCCGAAGCCCAGGCCGAAGTCGCCCGCAACTGGGCCGAGCCCTGGGGGGATCGTCGACAGGAAATCGTGTTTATCGGTGTGGGTCTGGACCAGGAAACCATCAGCGCCAAATTAAACGCGGCCCTCGTGGATGCGGATGAGTTCACACCAGAGACCTGGGTCGATCTGCAAGATCCCTTCCCCCAATGGGGCACGTCATGATCCACGATCCAACTGTTCAAACCCTGATCCCCCGCTTGCCTGCGGGGGTTCAACTGGTGGATCGCCCCGAAAGCCTCTCCGCCATCCACGATCCGGCCTGCGCCGCAACCATCTGGACCCGGCAGGCCGCGCCGTCGTTTCAAACATGGATCGATGCCCTTGCGCCCGAAACCCTGCCCAGGGCGCGCATTATTCTTCCCCCGGATCAGGTGCGCCCGGCGCTGGAACAGATTTTCCACGAGACCGGGCGCGATGAAACCGAGCGCGCGCGCCTGATTGACGATATCGCGGTTCTGGCCCGACTCTTTGCGCAGACCATGCAGGCACACCATCTGCGCTTGCGATTGGATGTGATCAACACCGATGCCTGCCGCAGGTTCCACCGCGATGTGATCAAAGCCCGTCTTGTGTGCACCTATCGGGGAACTGGGACACAACTGGGAACCGGCATCCAAGGCCAGGACCCGGATCAGATCTATACGGTGCCAACCCCCTCTCCTATTGTCATGCGCGGCACGCGGTGGTCTGAGACGCCGCACACGGGCCTGCTTCATCGCTCGCCGCCCATCGCGGGGACGGGGGAAACGCGGCTTGTGCTGGTTCTGGACCCGATCGACGATCCGCAAACCGAAATCTAAGACCTGCCCGGCGGCGCCCTGCCGCGCCAGCATCCAATGGCGCGGCAACTGATTTGGGGCAGCGCCCCCATGGCCAATGTGAGCATCTCGAACTAGGCGTCCAGCTCTGCATCCCAATAGAGAAAATCCATCCAGCTTTCGTGCAAGTGGTTGGGTGGGAACCGGCGCCCCATGTTCAACAGCTCGGACGCGGTGGGTTGGCGCGGCACCTTGCGCAGGGACATCCCGCAGGTGCGCAGGCTTTTGGACCCTTTGCGCAGGTTGCACGGCGAACAGGCCGCAACCACGTTTTCCCAACTGGTGATCCCCCCGGCAGCCCGCGGTATGACATGATCAAAGGTCAGATCCGTTTTGGCACCGCAGTACTGACAGCGAAATTCGTCCCGCAAAAACAAATTAAAGCGCGTGAAGGCCACGCGCTTTTGGGGTTTCACATAGTCTTTGAGAACAACGACACTGGGTATCTTGATCGTCATACTCGGGCTTCGGACGCAGGTGTCATATTCCGCCACGATGTCCACCCTGTCCAAAAACGCCGCCTTGACCGCATCCTGCCAGGGCCAAAGTGACAGCGGATAATAGGACAGGGGCCGATAGTCCGCATTCAACACCAAAGCCGGGTGATGTTTGAGCGCACCGGGGTCACGCGTGAAATTCGTTCTGAAACTGCCGTCCATGGGGGACTCATCCTCCGCCCTGTCTGCCTAAATCAAAGCGACCGGGGCGGAGCGACCGCCCCAACCTGTATCACTACTATATCTCGCGTTTCGCAGGGGGCAAGACCCGCAAGATAAAGTGGTCCCCCTTTGGGTAGTCTGCTTTGACAACGGTTTTATGACGCCCGGAGCCCACGAAAACCGGCGCAATCCAAGGCAGAGATGGCGCAAAATCAGCAGACCGGCGAAAACGGGGTTCACAAGCACGCCGCCGCGCTGATCGATTGGATCACCGATCTGGCGGGGCGGTATGTGGTCATCATACAGAGCCAATCCGGCGCTAGGGTCTTTCTTGACCCCAGCACAAGCCCGAGTGCCCTGTATTGCCAAGATACTGGGCGCGTGGTGTCTGCGCTGGCTTTGCTGCTGGATCACGCGGCTGAACCAAATTCCGAAGCCACATCAAAAGAGGGGATCCGCCACAAGGCGACCTAACTGTTCCACGCCACCGCCGACGCGCGGATCAAGCGGCCCTATTCAAATCACTATATTGGTCTCGCCGCGATACAAGAGGTCCGCCACTAGCCCCGGCGGAGAACATGGATTGTCTGACTGATATCAACTGCAAACAAGGCACGGCCGGATCACGGATCGGCTGAGACAGGACATAGGTGCCATGGCACGAAACCTGAAAGTGTCCCTGCCGATCACCGCAGGGCGGGATTCGCGGATATTGCTTGCGGGCGCGCTGAATCATCTGGATCATATCCACAATTTCTTTGCTTACGCGGTGAATTGGTCGACGCAGGTGGATGCCATCGCCGGGTTCGAGATCGCCAAACGGTTTGGCATTCGCTTTCGCTATATCGGCATTCATCCCAGACGGTTGAAAACCCTGCCAGATATCGGCGACATCGAAACGGTCGGCGCACAAAAGACGCTTGCCAGCGGCCATTCATCAAACGGGATCAGTGACAACAGCCTGTTGGCCGCGGGGGTGACCCCCATGGCGGATGTGCTGTTGCGTGGGGGCGTGGCGGAAATGGCGCGAGTGCATGTCTGGCGGCGCCGGGACTTTAGCAAACCCATTGATACAGCGCGCGGAATCACGGCGCTAAAGGTCTCTTCTGATCTCAACCCCGATCTCTATCATGCTTATGGGGCGCGTTTTGAGCACTGGCGCAGCGGCCTGCCATCCCAAAGCGCGGACCGCCGCGCGTTGGATTTTCTCCACCTTGAGCTTTGGTTGCCCGCCGTTCCGCATGTGAATTTCTACGTGTTCGACAAGGATTTCTTTGTGAACCCGTACAATGACCGTGCCATCATCCGCGAGACAATCACGGCCCCACCCAAGTATGCAAGAACGGCAGGTTGGTGGACAACCTGATCAAGGCGCGCTCAACGGTGCTGGCGGACTTCCCCTATCACGCAGAGTTTGGCAAAATGCTGGGGGATGGACGGTTTGTGGAACAATTCCTGTCCAAGCGCGGCCTGTCCAAAACTGGTCTGTCCAAGCCTGGTCTGGGTCAGGGAAAATAAACGTCCCCAAAGCTGTGGCGCGCCTCATGCGAGGCGCGCGCTGGAAAGAATTTTCGAAAATTCTTTGGGGCTCTGCCCCCTTCTCTTTTGGAGAATTCCCCCGGGATATTTATGACCCAAAGAAACGGCCCCCTCGGGGAACCCGATGCAGGATCGGGCCACCATCAACCCGACCGGGTTTAAAAACCGCATTTGTCGCGCAAAAACGCCAGACAGACTGACAGCCCATCCGGGGCGATGCCATGGCCCGTTCCCTTCATGATATGGGCGTAGACCTCTTTCCATCCGGCCTCTTGCAGCGCTTCGGCCGCTTCCGGCAGGGATTGAACCGGGACCACGTCATCCTGATCCCCATGGATCAGCAGGACGGGGGGCTTGGTCTGGACCTCGTCACCCAACAGTTCGGGTGAAAGCAGGCGGCCAGAAAAGCCGACGATCCCGGCAAGTTCGTCTTCGCGGCGTGGCCCCACGTGCAGGCTCATCATGGTGCCCTGGCTAAAGCCCACCAATGCGACCTGTTCAGGCAGGAGATCCTCATCGACCATCAGCGCATCGAGAAATGCGTTCAGATCGTTCACCGCGCGGGCCATGCCCTCCATGCTTTCTTCTTCCGATGAGCCATCAATCCAGGGAATCGGAAACCACTGCAACCCCATGGGCGCACCGGCGCATTTTTCCGGGGCATCGGGAGAGACGAAAAGCGTATCGGGCAGGTGTTCGCCTAGGGGATCGGCCAGCCCCAGGAGGTCGGCACCATTCGCGCCATAGCCATGCAGGAACACCACGCAAGAGCGCGTTTCACCAGAGGCCGCTTCCTTGCGGCCGGTCGTCAGAACTCGGGTCATAAGACGCCCTCTCGTTGTTTGTCCACACGGTAGTAGGCCCATAGCGCGCGCGCTGCAACCGCTCGCCAGGGGGACCAGGCCTCGGCCATCTGACGCAGGGCTTTCTCTTTGGGGCGTTCAGGCAGATCGAACAGAACCCGTGCGGCTTCTTGCAGGGCGAGGTCACCGGGGGCAAAGACATCAGCGCGCCCCAGGCTGAACATGGCATAGATTTCAGCGGTCCAGATTCCGATCCCCTTGACGGCGACCAGCCGTTTTGTGACCTCTTGTGTGGGCAAATCGCGCAGGCTGGGAAAGTCGATCCCGGCGGCTGCCAGGGCCTTGGCATAGCTGGCCTTTTGTCGGCTCAGGCCGAGCGCGCGCAGATCTTCTTCTGATGTGGCGTTGATGGTTGCGGCATCGATCATCCCCGCTGCGCGCATGCGTGCGGTGATGGCCGCGGCAGAGGCAACGCTGACCTGTTGGGATATGATGGCAGACAACAGCTGATCGAACCCATCCGCACGCAGCCGCAGGGGCCATGGGCCGGTCGCCTGCCAAACCGTTTCAAAGCGCGGTTCGTGGCGAAACAGCCATTCTGCGCCCTCGCGGATGCAAGCATCCGATTGAATGATCCGGCCTGTCCGTTCGGTTTCGATCATCGTCTGTTGTGTCCCTGCCTGTCCGGACCAAGCTATCAGCGTGCAACCGGCGCCCGTCAAACCGTTTCTTGTGCTTTCTCAATGTTTCGCCAAAGATACACCATCGCGACCTGCACCTCTTGCACCTTAGGTCAAACACTCTTACGCATTCGCATATGACACATGTTGCCCCCTCTGATCGCCGCGCAAAGCGCAATGTTGCCGTGCTGGTTCTGGCGCAGGCCCTTTTGGGGGCGCAAATGCCGATGCTGTTCACATTTGCAGGTCTTGCCGGGCTGGCCCTGGCGCCAAACGCCTGTTTCGCAACCCTGCCGATATCGCTGATCGTGTTGGGGAGCATGCTGGCGGCCACGCCTGTGTCTCACATTATGCAAAGCTATGGTCGAAAGGCCGGTTTCCTCTTGGGCACCTGTGCCGGGGCGACCGGTGCGATCATTTCGGCCATGGGTATCTACCAGGGATCCTTCGGATTGTTTCTGGCGGGAAGCCTGATCACAGGTATCTACATGTCTGCGCAGGGGTTTTACCGCTTTGCCGCTGCGGACACCGCCTCGGACGCGTTCCGCCCCAAGGCGATTTCCTATGTGTTGGCTGGCGGATTGTTCGCGGCCATTATCGGCCCGCAACTGGGCAATCTGGCCTCGGGGCTGATCTCATCGCCCAACGCGATTGTTGATGCCTTTATGGGGATCTACATCGCCGTTGCGGCGGTCAATATCCTGGGCGCGCCCGTGCTGTTGCTTTTGGACATTCCGCGCCCGCCCAAGCCCGACGCGGACGCGCCCCATGGGCGCACGCGGCTTGAACTGCTGCGCACCCCCCGCATTGCCGTGGCGGTGGTGTCGGGGATGGTGTCTTATGCGCTGATGAACCTCGTGATGACCTCAACCCCCTTGGCCGTGGTCGGCTGTGGCGTCGGCGGCGAGACCGAGATCCCTGCCTATCTGCTCAATATGATCCCCGAAGGAAGCGTCCGCGAGCAATTCAAATACATCGCCGGTTACGTGGTCACGGCGCATGTGCTGGCCATGTATTTGCCCAGTTTTTTCACCGGCCATCTGATCGCACGCTTTGGCGTGGAAAAGGTGATTGCCGCCGGGCTGGCCATATTGGCGGGCGCTGGCGCGGTGGGGCTTTCGGGTGTCAATATCGAACAGTTCTTCCTGGCGCTGATCTTGCTGGGGGTCGGTTGGAACTTTGGCTTTATCGGCGCAACCGCGATGCTTGCGGGCGCTCATGAACCGCATGAGCGCGGACGGGTTCAGGGGATGAATGACCTGATCGTCTTTGGGGGCGTGACCTTTGCCTCGCTGGCGTCCGGCGGGCTGATGAATTGCTCGGGTGGGGATGCCCAACAGGGCTGGGTCGCCGTGAACCTTGCGATGGTGCCGTTCCTTGCCCTGGCCGGGGCTGCGCTGATCTGGCTGGTGATGCGCCCGAACGAAGACTGATCGAGTTACGCCGCGGGCGTTACCGGCCTTCCCGCCATTACCAGCGCCCGGTGGTTCCAACCCACAGCCTGCGCATGCGCTGCACGGCTTCTGATGGCAAAAGCGCAGCGTCTCCAACACGTTCGGGCTGCGCGGCGGCCGCCTTTAAAACCGGGGCCGCCATCCAGGCGGATGCCAATGCCGCCCCCCCTTTTGACACCTGCGCCCGTTGCCCACGCGCACGCGCCAAGGTCTCAAGCCCATCCAGAGCCAAATCCCGTATCGCCTGCGACCGGCCATCCGGCAAAGGCAGTTTGCCGCGCGCCACAAGCTCTGGCACCGCCAGCAGGTAAGACGCCAGCCCGGCAGCATAGCCCAGATCACGCGCCACATCCTGTGCCACATCCCCCGTGTCCCCAAGCGCCAAAACCGCCGCTTGCATCAGGGCACCGCCACTGTCGTACAGATAGGCCCGCAACGCCGCCGCGTCTTTGAACGGGGATTTATCCAAATCCTGTCGCCGCGCCTCGACCACGGTTTTGAGGCAGGCGATCACACCGGGCGTCGCAACCAACGCCAAGGGCGTCACGACCTCATGTCGGCGGATCAGCCCCCCCGCCGCGATCTCATCCAATGCGTCTTTCCACCACTGAAAGCGCATTTCGGCAATCATCTCTTCCTTGGTGATCCAGGGGATGCGCGCGATCTCGGCATTGAAAGCGTAGATCGGAAACAAGACCGTGCGGCACATGACCGGGGATGCCATGACGCTGGCGAAACGTTCCGGGTCTGCCCCCTCAACCAGCTTTGCGCAGGCGACCAGATCTGAGCCCTCGGACCAATCCATTCAGGCCGCCCCGTCGCGCAACAGCTTCCAGCGCACCGCATCCAGGAGCGCCTCGAACGATGCGTCGACGATATTCGCGCTGACCCCCACGGTGGCCCAACGCCGCCCCTGCCCGTCTTCACTGTCGATGATCACGCGGGTCACGGCCTCCGTGCCGCCCTGGGTGATACGCACCTTGAAATCCACCAGCTTCATGTCGTCGATCATCGCCTGATACGGGCCCAGATCCTTGGCCAGCGCCTTGGCCAAGGCGTTCACCGGACCGCGATCCGATCCCGCCTCGTCCATGCTCTCAGACACCGAAAGCTTCTTGACCCCGTCCACCTTGACGACCACGACCGCCTCGGATAGCGAAATCATCTTGTTGTACTTGTTCTTGCGCCGCTCAACGGTCACGCGATAGCGTTTGACCTCGAACAACTCGGGCAGCCGCCCCATCTCTTCGCGCGCCAACAGCTCAAACGACGCCTGAGCCGTATCATAGGAATACCCATCGGCTTCCCGCGCCTTGACCCGCTCAAGGATCCGCCCCAGCGCCGGGTCGCCCTTGTCGACACTCAGCCCCGCGTCCAGCAGGCGCTTGCGCAGGTTGGACTGGCCCGCCTGGTTGGACATGGGCACGATGCGGCGATTGCCAACGGTGGCCGGGTCGATGTGTTCATAGGTTGACGGGTCTTTCAGGATCGCGCTGGCGTGCAGCCCCGCTTTATGCGCAAAGGCCGATGCCCCCACATAGGCCGCCTGTTTCGCAGGCACGCGGTTCAGCACATCGTCCAGCATCCGGCTGATTTGCGTCAGCCCTTCCAGCGCCTTTGGGGTGATGCGGGTCTCCAGCGTGCTGGCGAAGGGCTCTTTCAACAGGAAGGTCGGGATCAAGGCGGTCAGATTGGCGTTGCCACAGCGCTCGCCCAGCCCGTTCAACGTGCCCTGCACCTGGCGCACCCCGGCCTCAACCGCCGCCAGCGAACAGGCCACGGCGTTTTCCGTGTCGTTATGGGTGTGGATGCCCAGACGGTCCCCCGGCACCCCTGCGGCGATGACCTCGGAGACGATGCGCCCCACCTCGCCGGGCAATGTGCCGCCATTGGTGTCACACAACACGGCCCACCGCGCCCCGGCCTCCAACGCCGCTTTAAGACAGCGCACCGCATAATCCGGGTTCGCCTTGTACCCGTCAAAAAAGTGTTCCGCGTCAAACAGCGCCTCGCGCCCCTGCGCCACACAATGGGTGATCGAGCTTGAGATGCTTTCAAGGTTTTCGTCCAGCGTGATCCCCAGGGCCTTGGTCACGTGGAAATCATGGCTTTTGCCCACCAGGCAAACCGCGCTGGTCTGCGCATTCAGCACCGCCGCCAGCACATCGTCATTCGCGGCCGAACGCCCCGCCCGTTTGGTCATGCCAAAGGCGGTCATCGTGGCCACGGTCTGGCCGACCTCTTCGAAATAGGCGCTGTCCGTCGGGTTTGCCCCCGGCCAGCCGCCTTCGATATAATCCACCCCCAGCTCATCCAACGCCTGCGTGATCTGCAGTTTCTCAGCGGTGGAAAACTGAATGCCCTGCGTTTGCTGCCCATCGCGCAGGGTGGTGTCATAGATATAGAGACGGTCTTTGGTCATGGTCTGGCTCTCTGGCTGTCAGCTTTGAGACGGGGCATCTCGGGCAGCGCCCGACCCTGGGTGGGCGCAAAATCGGTTACAGTTGGCGGGTCAGATCGGCAATTGTCATCTTGGTTTGGAGCACTCCCGCGCCAATGCGCCCTCCCGGGGGGAGGGTCGGGCGCTGCCCGGCGCAAGGCCGGGCGGGATGGTCAAATTCCTTCCAGCTTCGCAGCATCAAAGCCCGCCCCCGGAACCAGTTCAACCCCGGCTTTGGACATGCGCACTTCGACCCCGGCATCAATCAACGCGGTTTTCATCCGGTCAACGTCTGAGAAGTCCTTGGTCTCCATCGCGGTCGCCCGAGCCGCCGCAAGCGCGTCAGCGTAAGATGACAGATCCACGGCAATGCTGTCCCAACCGCCCAGTTCATCTCGCAACAGGCCAAGCATCCCCGCCCCCGCCTTCAGCGCTGCTGCATCTCCGGCATTGGCCAAACGGTGCAGCTCAGTCAATGCACCCGCGGTGTTCAGGTCATCGGCCACAGCGGCGACCACGGTCTCGGGGACGCTGCCCGCCGCGACCCCGTCAACCATACCACGCCATTTGCGCAGGGTGGCCTCGGCCTCTTCGCGCTTTTTCTCGGTCCAATCCATCGGCTTGCGGTAATGGGTGGAGAGGAACACAAAGCGGATCACTTCGCCGGGCACGCCCTGATCCAGCAGATCGCGCACGGTAAAGAAATTGCCCAGCGATTTGGACATCTTCTTGCCCTCGACCTGCAGCATCTCATTGTGTAGCCAGACGTTGGCAAAGCTGGCGTCGGGATGCGCGCAGCAGCTTTGGGCGATCTCATTTTCATGATGCGGAAAGGTCAGATCGTTGCCGCCGCCGTGAATGTCGAACGACGGCCCCAGCAATTCGTGGCTCATGGCCGAGCATTCGATATGCCAGCCCGGGCGCCCACGGCCCCAGGGGCTGTCCCATCCGGGCAGTTCATCATCGGATGGCTTCCACAGGACAAAATCCATCGGGTTCTTTTTGTAGGGCGCGACTTCGACCCGCGCGCCGGCGATCATATCGTCGACGGAACGGCCCGAGAGCTGGCCATAATCCTTATAGCTGTCCACCGCGAACAACACATGGCCCTCGGCGGCATAGGCGTGGCCCGTGTCAACCAGCCCCTGGATCATGGCGATCATCTGGCCGATGTATTCGGTTGCGCGCGGTTCATGATCCGGCCGGGCCGCCCCCAGCGCGTCCATATCGGCGTGATACCAGGCGATGGTCTCATTTGAGCGCTCATGCACCAGCTCTTCGAGCGTGCCCTGCGCCCCGGCCTCTTTGCGCGCCAGCGCGGTGGCGTTGATCTTGTCATCGACGTCGGTGAAATTGCGCACATAGGTGACGTGATCGGCGCCGTAGACGTGACGCAGCAGCCGCTGCAACACATCGAACACGATCACGGGCCGTGCATTGCCCAGATGCGCCCGGTCATAGACCGTCGGACCACACAGGTAGAGCCGCACATGGGTCGGATCAATCGGGGTAAAGACCTCTTTCTTGCGGGTCTTCGAATTGGTGAAGCTAAGCTCCATGCCCTTCTCCTTCGCGTCGGCTCGCGGCGGGCATAACAACTTCGGTCGTTTTAGGAAATAGAAGATGGGCCCGCGAATTGTCTCAGCGGGTAATGCAGCAAATAATGAGGGTTGCGGCAATGTTCATCATGCGGCGACCATGGCGTCAGGCGCGGGCCCTGTCAAGGCCCGCGCAAGGGGTCATTCGGGCCGCGATGGCGTGATATCGCGCCCCCAGGGGTGGCATTTCAGCCGATAGCGCGCGCGAAAGACCGAACAGTCCAAGCGCCCGGGAAACCCGCTGAAGAACAGAAGATCAGTCATAGCTGACCACCTCGATCTCGATTTCGTCGGGCAGCATGAAGTAGAACCGGCGCCCGGGTTCATAATCCGCATGGCTATGGGGTTCCAGCCCGGCGGCCTTGACCCGCGCTTCGACCACATCCAGATCGTCCACCGTCACGGCCAGATGGCACAGGCTTCCGGCGGTGACATAGCGCTCAATCGGCGGTTTGGCCGTGTCCTTGGGGGTGTAAAGCGCCAGATAGCTGTTCTCTCCTCCCACATGCATACTATAGCCGTCGTGGATCGACGCGCCTTCCCATCGGATGGTCCAGTCAAACAGATCCACCAAAATCTGAGCCGTCGCCCGAATGTCCGAGACGGTGATATTCGCATGTTCCAAAATCGCTGGCATGGCCTGTCCTTTCATTTACTTGATAACCACAGGCTACAAGTTAAAGTTCACTTAAACCCAAGCGATACCTTTTCAAGGAAATCAACAAGATGGCACGGGACGGTTTGACAATCAGCGAAATATCAGAGCGCACGGGCCTGGCGGGTTCTGCCATTCGGCACTACGAATCCGAAGGTCTGGTGTTTCCCGCGCGCACAGCGGGTGGCCAGCGACGCTATAGCCGCGCCGATATCCGGCGCCTGTCCTTTGTTCTGATCGCGCAGCAGCTGGGGTTTTCGCTGTCTGACATCCGCGAGGCCATGGCCCATCTGCCCAAGCACCGCGCCCCGGCCAAATCCGATTGGACCAGCATATCGAAACGCTTTGGCCGGGCTTTGGACCTGCGGATTGCCCAGATGCAAAACCTGCGTGACAAGCTGGATGGGTGCATCGGATGCGGGTGCCTGTCGTTGGAAAGCTGCGCCCTCTACAATCCCGACGACCGTGCCAAGCTGGCCGGGGTTGGACCAAGGTTTGTCATCGACACAGAAAGCTAGGGGCGTGCGCCACAATTGAAGGGGCTGTGCTCCAAAGAGTTTTCGAAAACTCTTGCCCCGCTCAGACGCAGGGTTTTGCCAGAAAAAACGGGGCGATCTCCGCCCCGTTTAAATCCCGTCTGACTTAGGTCAGTTCCCGCGTTCCAGCTTGCGATAGGCCTCGACGTTGCGGTTGTGCTCTTGCAGTGTCACCGCAAAATTATGCCCATCCGCCGGGTTCAGCGTTTTGGCCACGAAGAAGATGTAATCCGTCTGCGCCGGGTTTAGCGCCGCTTCGATGCTGGCCCGCCCCGGGTTGGCGATGGGCGTGGGCGGCAAAGCGGGGATCACATAGGTGTTCCACGGGGTTTCTTTGCGCAGTTCCGACTGGCGCAGGCCACGGCCCAGCACGCCCTCACCCTTGGTGATCCCGTAGATCACGGTCGGGTCGGTTTGCAGCTTCATGCCCTTGTTCAGACGGTTCACAAAGACGCTCGCCACCTCAAGGCGCTCTTGCGGGCCGCCGGTCTCTTTCTCGATGATCGAGGCCAGAATCAGCGCTTCTTCCGGGGTTTGGAGCGGCAGCCCTTCGGCGCGATTGGACCAAGCCTGATCCAGGATCAGCTTTTGCGCCTCTTGCATGCGCGCGACCACATCGGCGCGGCTGTCACCGGGGCTGATGTCATAGCTATCAGGCGCCAAAGCCCCCTCGGCCGGGACATCGACATTGCCCTCAAGCACGTCAATCGCCGACAATTCGTTGACAACCTGCCAGCTGGTCACACCCTCGGCCATCGCCACACGATACCGTGTGTCGGGTGCATTCAGCAGCTCGCCATAGATGGCAGGCGCTTCGCCTTCGCCCGGCTGAAACGCGGCTTTTTGTTCATAGCGACCGGTTTGCGGGTCAATTTCGCGCACCTGAATCGTCAGGCGATTCACCCCGATGCGGTAAACCACTTCGGTGCCGCAGGTCGAGGCGCCGCCGCGGGTGACGATATCGGTGATCTCCGCCATAGAGGCCCCGGCAGGCACCACATAGCTGCCCGCCTTAAGCGCCCCGGTCTTATCGGTATAATCGGCCCCGACACGGAACATCGCGGGGCTTTTCACCGCCCCCTGCGCGGCCAGATCCTCAGAGACGCGCGACATATTCGTGCCGCGCGGCACCTCAAGACAGATGGCCTGCGTCAACGGGCCAGTGGCGCGATATTCATTTTGCGCCCAGAGCAAAACACCCCCGAACAAAAACAGCGCCACCACCAGAAAGGTCAGCGCATTCGAGGCGACAGACCGCCACATAATCAGTCCACCTTGCCAAAGATCACGCTGGCGTTGGTCCCGCCAAAGCCAAACGAGTTGGACAACGCATAGGTGATGTCGCGTTCACGCTTGGCGTTCGGGGCCAGATCGACGGGTGTTTCAACCGCCGGAGTGTCCAGATTGATGGTCGGAGGTGCAACCTGATCGCGGATCGCGAGGATCGAGAAGATCCCCTCGATCGCGCCGGCCGCGCCCAACAGGTGGCCGGTCATCGACTTGGTCGAGGACATGGTGACACTGCCCGCCGCATCGCCCAGAAGGCGCTCAACCGCGCCCAGTTCGATGGTGTCGGCCATGGTCGAGGTGCCATGCGCATTGATATAATCCAATTGCCCCGCTTCAAGGCCCGCGTCCTTGAGCGCCGCTTTCATCGAGCGCAGGCCGCCATCGCCGTCCTCGGAGGGCGCGGTGATGTGATAGGCGTCACCAGACAGGCCATAGCCACAGACCTCGGCATAGATCTTGGCGCCACGCGCCTTGGCGTGTTCGTATTCTTCCAGAACCAGAACGCCCGCGCCTTCGCCCATGACAAAGCCATCACGATCCGCATCATAGGGGCGCGAGGCCGCTTTGGGATCATCCGCGCGCTTGGTGGACAGCGCCTTACAGGCGTTGAACCCGGCGATGCCGATCTCGCAGATCGCCATTTCCGCGCCACCGGCAACCATCACATCCGCATCACCGTATTTGATCAGACGCGCGGCATCACCGATGGCATGCGCCCCGGTCGAACAGGCGGTCACAACCGCGTGGTTCGGCCCCTTGAAACCATAGCGGATCGACACATTGCCCGAGATCAGGTTGATCAGCGAGCCAGGGATAAAGAAGGGCGACACGCGACGCGGACCGCGTTCCTTGATCATTACGGCGGTGTCAGCAATGGACGACAGTCCGCCAATGCCCGACCCCAGCATCACACCGGTGCGTTCGCGGCTTTCTTCGTCTTCAGGCAACCAGCCCGCATCCTTGACCGCCTGATCGGCGGCGGCGATGCCAAAGCGGATGAACTCATCCACTTTGCGTTGCTCTTTCTTGTCCATATAGTCATCGGGATTGAACGTGCCGTCCGTCCCGTCGCCATAAGGAACCTCACAGGCATAGGTCGTGCCCAGGGCGCTTGCATCGAATTTGGTGATCGGTCCCGCGCCGGATTGCCCTTCCAGCAGACGTTCCCATGTCTCTTCGACCCCGCAAGCCAGCGGAGTGACCAGACCCAGACCTGTAACTACCACGCGACGTGTCATGGAACTGCCCTTCCCTCAGATTATCTATCAAACACGCTCATAGCGCGGCTGGGGTATGGGGGGCAAGAGCAGGCGCGTGGTTTCAGCAGCCTTCTTCTGTCTCTCTTCACAATACTCTTCCGCCATTGCAGCGGTTCCCCCCATCAGATGATTTGAGAGATACTTTCGCTATCCACATGATGGATGGCCGGTTGCGGATCGCGAACAGTTTTTGGTGCGGTTTCACTGAGGGTCTGCGTTTGAGATCGAGCACTTTTTTGCTTCACCTCCAATACTGTCATTGCTCGGCGAATGCCAAAGCGTATCAAGTCAACTTTGGGCCGCACGTTTTAATCTGAATGCTTTAGACATCGCGCTGAATAAAGGTTTCAGAATGTACGCTCCATCCGGACCGACGGCGGCCTTTGTAGGGGGCAGCAAACAAGGGTGATGGGGAGGGAACACAGGCCTTTCCCGTTTGAGCCCGATCCGCGTAAAGCTGATCGAGGTCTTGCGCCCACTTTGTCTGATTGTTTTTCAAACCAAAGTCCGTCAACGCAAGCCGAGCAGGTTTCGCCGCAAGCGCCTGTGCATTCTGGCAAATATTGATCAGAAACGCGGGATAAACAGACCCAAGCGCCGCGTCGACAGGAAGGCCAACGATGTCTTGACCTTGAAAGTTCAAGAACAGACCTGCGGCAGTGGCGGGATCACACTCTGGCTGATCGACAATCCAGGCCGCCGTCGCAACGTTGCACTCCAATCCCCAGTTAAGACCGCCTGACGCAATTTGATGCCACAAATTCGGGTCTCGCTGTTTGCTGAGCCATGTCATGAAATCCGCTGAATCCGTCGAAATTTCGAAGGCTTCTGTTTTTTTCTCGGGCGCCCGCACGACCATGCGTTCCAGCGCCTCAACGGCACATATGACCGCATTATGCGGGTCCGAGCTCCAGCTTTGGTTCAGGGGGGGCAGCTGGCTCACAAGCAGAGGCTTTGTGCCGAGATCACGCAATCCTAGCAAAGGCTCCTGAATCCAAGAGCGCGCGACGGCCATGTCAATTTTTTTGCCGGTATCGGCTTCCATGTATTCAAGCAAATAAGCGGCGGCCATCTGTTCCTGCGAGGTCAAATCGCCAAATTCTGGCCAGCTTTGTTCCGCGAGCCGGAATTGGCCCATCCGCATTCGATACCCAGCCACAGCCAGCGGCAATAAATAATACCTGTGTTCAGAATCTGCTCCAAGCCTGCGCTGCTTAAAGACAGATCCAAACCCACCAAGAAAACCACCTGTGCGCTCTCCATACGCTTGGTTGCTGTCCAAATCTTGCAGCCCTTCGTGATACGCGCGTGCAATTTCCATTTGATCAACCTTTGTATTAAACTGTTTAGGTTAAGTTAGCTGGACCAGATGACAATATTTAGAACGATTTCAGACCTTTGTGAGGCATAAAATTCCCCAAGATTAGGAAACAAAGTAATATCAAACAACCATTTAGGAATTCATGGCCCACGCGGTCCGTCTTTAAATTATGACCATGTCTTGGGAACTTGCCGCGCATACACTTGCAACTGACGTTCATTCAAGGTGAAGCATAGTGTGCTTTGGACTCATGGCCAGCCATATGCGGCGTCTGCGCTGGGGTGTCGTCGCAGTTTTGTCCCAACGCCCGAGAATTATTCCACAAGTGATGCTGCTAGGTTGACGCTGTTTCTGGCTTGTATAGGTTCCCGTGCCCATCGCAGCGGCCTAGGCCCAATCCCCGCCCAAATCCTCTTTGGCGCGATCGATCCAGTGCTCTTGCAGCCAGTCGCAGGGTTTGGCGCGGCGGATGAACGAGCCTGTGTAGCCCTCAATCGCCTGGGGCATTTTTGGGCGGCCGTGAAAACAGACGACTTTGGCCGCCTCGGGCAGGGTTGCCGGTTTGAAATAGTTGCCGGGGAACGGGTTGCAGTCGTATTTGAACGACACCACCCATTCGCCGGGGATATAGGTGAAACAATCGTTGTCCATCGCCTTGTGCGAGGTATAGCGCTGTTCTGATCCGCGCGCCTTTTCCACCTCTTCATAGGGGTTTGCCGCGAGGTCATCATAAAGAAACCCATGCAACGCGGGATCAAAGCGAAACACCGATCCATGGCCGGTGGGTCGCCCCTTGCGCGCTTCGGTCCAGTCGTGGCGCATGGCGATGGTGCCTGGCGCGAGATCGTGGATTTCATCCAGCGCGCCGGTGATCACCACGTCCAGATCAAAGCCCAGAACCGGCCCCTTGAGATCGGGCACCAGCCCCGGTTTGAACAGGGAGACCTTGCCCATCGCCCCTTGCCGGTTGGCCACCGCCAGCGCGGCTTTCATCGGTTCGGCATAGGGTTCAACCGGCAGATCGATCACTTCGATATCCGGGTGCAGCCCCTGGGCGTGCTCTGTCATGACCATAAAGCGCACGGGCCGCGACATGTTGCGGCGCACACCGGAATACAGCCGGTTGACATATTCCGGCCCGAACAGCGTGCCCCATTTGATGCACATGATATTGACGGCTTGCATGAGCGGCCTCTTGGTCACAGTTTCAGCGCCCCGCTTAACAATCCGCACAGGGTTTGACCAGCGCCCCTTGCACCCGACCTGCCCCAGCCGTAAATTCACGCCAACATCACAGGAGGTTTGATGGAGCTTGTTCCAACCCTCCGGGCCACATCGCACAGCGCGTGACGCCCGGTTTTGCCATAGTCCCCCGCCCCGAACCGGCGGTGGGTGTTCTTGTGCTTTCATGGGACTAGACCATTGAATACCTATACATTGACCGACCTTGGATGGTCGGAGCGTTTCGCCAATCAGATCACGGATGAAACAGCCAACCTGACCCCCGCCCGCGTGTACGAAGTGCAGCGCGATTTGTTGCTGGTTCTGTCTGAGACCGGCCCCGCCAGCCTGTTCCCGGTGCAATCCGCCGGGGATTACGCCGTGGGGGATTGGGTGCTCAGCGATGGCGCAAAGGCCATGCACCTGCTTGAGCCCTCTTCGAACCTGACCCGCAAGGCGGCGGGGCATGTGTCTTATCAACAGCGGATCGCCGCGAATATCGACACCATTGCCGTGGTGACCAGCTGCAACGCGGATTTCAACGTGCCTCGGATCGAACGCTATCTGGCGATGATCACCAGCGCCGGGGCCATGCCGGTGGTGGTGCTGACCAAGGCCGACCGCTGCGACACCCCGCACGACTATGTGCGCCGGGCAGAACGGATTTCCCCGCTGGTCACGGCGCTGGCCGTGAACTCGAAAGATCCCGAAGACGTGGCGCGGCTGATCCCGTGGTGCAAAGACGGTCAGACCTTGGCGCTGATCGGCTCATCGGGGGTGGGCAAAACCACGCTGCGCAACACGCTGACCGGATCAGAGGCCGAAACCCAGGACATCCGCGAAGATGACGCCCGCGGGCGCCACACCACCACGCATCGGTCACTGGTGCCCACGCCCTATGGCGGCTGGCTGATCGACACGCCCGGCATGCGCGAATTGCAACTGGCCGGCATGGAAGACGGCATCAGCGCCGTGTTCGAAGACATCGAAGAGCTGGCGACACAGTGCAAGTTCAACAACTGCGCCCATATGGGCGAACCGGGCTGCGCGGTTCAGGCGGCCATCGCGGCGGGCGAGCTGGACGAGGATCGCTTAGAGCGCTGGCGCAAGCTGGTGGCCGAAGATGAGCGCAACTCGGAAAGCATCGCCCGTCAACGCGCCCGCAACAAAGCCTTTAGCAAGATGGTCAAGAAAACCGTAAGCGGCGCAAAGAAACGCAAAGGTCGGCGTTAGGCCCAACGCGGGGGGCGCACCCGTGCAAGCGCCCCCTGCCCCAGCCTATTCGGCCCGGTCTCTTCGGCCCAGTCTCTTCGGCTTAGTTCTTCCGGCCCGACCATAGGTGAGATGGCGAAATCCAATAGGTGGTCAGATCCTCCGGCCCCATAATGAAATACTTTGGGTGATCGGACAGCCAGGGCAGGATGGAAAAGATCGTTCCGGTCAGCGCCTCGGGGGATCGTCCGATCTCTTGCTCGATCTCGATGCCCCTCACCGAGACCTGAGCCCGCCTCAGCCCATAGCCCGGCCCGAATCGCGTCGCGAGATCGTTGATATCGACAAGCTCATAGCTTTCGGGATCATTCAGATCGGTGAACGTCATGAAGGCATACATCGGATACCTGGCATTCTTGGAATTGCGCGTGAGATCGATCTCCCGTGGCGCGGGCGGTGGATCGGCGGTATAGGCCTGATATCTCTTGCGACCATGACCGAAATCGTCATAGCCCGCCCCAAGCACACTGCCCATCAAGATGCCAAAGATCAGCCTGCCCTCGCCCAGATCAATGATCAAAGGATCGCCACGATGCTCTTTCTCGTATGAGGTGGTCGTCGCAAAAAGCCCGTCCGGATAGTACTTTAACTGCACGGCCAGATCGGCGGATGTTGTGACAATGCCCGATGGGGTGTCGATCTCAAGCGTGGTGGTCTGGATCCAGTCGTAGCGCTCAACCTTGTAGCATCCCGTCAAGGAAAGGCAGGCCATCAGCGCCGCAAGACCAAGGGAAAACCGACCCAACCGCATCCAGAGGGTTTTGATCGCCGTCATCACACCTATCACCATGAAAACACCTTTGTCGAAATCCTGTGTCACATCGCCAAAATCCGGCGGGTCATATCAATACGCCAACGCGTCAATGCCCATAGGGTAACGTCAAATATGCCCATGTTTCAATGATATAATAGAAAAGGGCGGCACTGTACCCGTGCCGCCCTGTTATGCGTCATACAGCTGAAAATCAGGCCGCTGGCATGCGGCGCTCGACGATTTCAGCCCACCACGAACAGCCTGCGGGGATGGCTTCGTCGTTGAAATTATACTCTGGGTGGTGCACCGCGGCGGTGTCGCCATTGCCGACCAGAATATAGGCGCCGGGGCGTTCTTCGGCCATAAAGGCAAAGTCTTCGCCGCCCATCACCAATGGGGCCTCTTCGCATTTGCCGGACACGGCGGTCGCAACCTCTGCCGCGAATTCGGTCTGCTCTTCGCTGTTGACCATAACCGGATAGCCCCGGTGATAGGTCACATCTGCGCTGCCACCATAGGTGGTTGCCACGCCTGCGCAGATCTCTTTGATACGCGTTTCCGCCAGATCGCGCATTTCCGTCGACATGGTGCGCACCGTGCCTTTGATCTGCACCCGCTGCGGGATCACGTTAAAGGCCTTGGTGTCGGTTTCGAACGAGGTGACCGAAACCACGATCCGATCAATCGGGTCAGAATTGCGCGACACGATGGTCTGCAGCGCCAGAACCGCCTGGGCGGACATCACCGTGGTGTCGATGGTCTCATGGGGTTTGGCCGCGTGCCCCCCCTTGCCTTCGAAGGTGATGTCGAACTGGTCCGTCGCCGCAAAGAACGCGCCCGAGCGGATCGCAAAGGCACCCACGGGCTGGCCTGGCCAGTTGTGCATGCCATAGACCTCTTGGATGTTCCAACGATCCATCATGCCATCATCGCACATTTCCTTGCCACCGCCGCCGCCTTCTTCGGCGGGCTGAAAGATGATAATGGCGGTGCCATCAAAATTGCGGGTCTCAGCCAGGTATTTGGCCGCGCCCAGCAACATGGCCGTATGACCGTCATGGCCGCAGGCATGCATAGCCCCGTCGGTCTTGGAAGCATAGTCCAGCCCCGTGGCTTCGTGGATCGGCAGAGCATCCATATCCGCGCGCAGGCCAATCACCTTGCCGGATGAGTCCGATTTGCCCTTGATCACACCGACAACACCGGTGCGGCCAATTCCGGTAACGATTTCATCGCAGCCAAATTCCTTGAGCTTTTCCGCCACCAGCGCGCTTGTGCGGTGGGTTTCAAACAGAATTTCCGGGTTTTCGTGAATGTCTCGACGCCAAGCGGTGATTTCATCTTGCAACTCGGCAAAGCGATTCTTGACAGGCATTTTGGGTTCCTTTCGCGCGCAATTGTTTGCGCCAGGCCTGTCGGCCGGGCCGCAGGCGTGTTTTCCATGCGCAGAAGATAGCGCCAACAGAATTGGCCGCAAGTCCCCGCAGGGGGGATCAGGACAATTCTTCGACCAATTGGTCCATAAATTCCTGCCCTGCATTCAACTGTGCAATTTCAAGGTATTCGTTTGGCTGATGCGCCACCTCGATCGAGCCCGGTCCACACACCACGACACGATACCCTCCGGTCTGGAAATGGCTGGCCTCGGTGGCGTAGCTGACGAAATTATCGCTGTTGTCCCCGGTCAATCGGCGCGCCAGCGCTTCGGCGGTGTTGTTCTCTTCCGGGGCGAAAGGGGGCAGCGCAAAGATCTCGACCAGATCGATGCCGGTGTTGGGCTGGATCTTTTGCATCTCGGCCTCAAGCGCGGCCACCTTGGCAAACAGCGGCGCCCGCCATTGATCCAGCGTTTCGCCGGGGACCACGCGAATGCCGAACTTGAACCAACAATCCTTGGCCGCGATGTTATGGGCGGTGCCCCCGCGAATGGGCCCCACATGCATATTGGTATAGGGGGGATCGAACAGGCCCGCCATGCCCATGGGGGGCTGGGATTCCAGCCGCGCGTTTTCCTGGTTGGCCCAGTCAATCAGCTTGGCCCCCCACATGATCGCGCTGACCCCCTGGTGCAGCAGCGATGAGTGGATTTCGAAGCCACGCACATGCACATCATAGGCCAACCCGCCCTTATGCCCGGTGACCGCTTTCATCATGGTGGGTTCCCCCACGATCACATCGCGCGCCTTGGGCAGACCCGCCATGGCGGCGACCAGATCAATCGCCCCTTTGCAGCCAATCTCTTCGTCATAGGACAGTGCAATCTGCAAAGGACGTGAAACACCGCGGTGCTGGGCTTCGACCATGGCCCAGATCGCCAGCGCGTCAAAGCCCTTCATATCCGTCGAACCGCGCCCGAAAAGCCGCCCGTCTTTCTCAGTCAAAACAAAGGGATCGGTGTCCCAGTCCTGACCTTTGACCGGCACGACATCGGTGTGCCCCGACAAAACAACCCCGCCTTCGACCGGGGGGCCAACGTGGGCAAACAGCCCCTCTTTGCCCGGCTCCCCCTCTTTGACATGGCGAAACACGGGGATGCCATGGCTTTCAAGATAGCTGGCCACCCAGTCGATCAAGGGCTTGTTCGGGCGGGCGCTGACGGTGTCGAACGCCACCAGGTGTTCCAGGATTTCACGCGGAGCAAGGGTCTTGGGCATGGCCAGTCTTTCCATTTTTTCCGCAGCTTAGCCGATTGCACAGCGCTGTCACCCCGTTCTATTCGGGCAGGGCAAAATCAGCGGCAACCGGATAGTGATCCGATGGAAACTGTCCTTGGAAGCGGCGCGAAATCACCCAAGGTCCCCCCAGCACCCGCGCACCGGGGACCGCACCGATACGGTCAATGCCTCCGAACAGACCCAGCCCCGCGTTGAAATGAAAGGTGGCGCCTTTGTCTTGCAACATCTGCAAACCCGCGTCTCGCAACACCCGCAACGCGGCCCAATCGTCCAGCGAATTTGTATCGCCCAGCACAAAGACCGTTTCCCCCTTTGCGATCAGCGGGCGCACATGCGCCGCCAGCCGATTGGCGGCCTCGAGGCGTTTGTTCGGGTCGTGATAGTGAAAATGCAGGTTGTAGACGGTAAATTCCGCGCCCGTGTGATCGGCAAATTTCGCCCAGGAACAATAGTAGATCCAGAACTCCCGATACTGCGTCTGGCGCGCCACTTCGGTGTCATCTTCGAAATAGACCCCCCCCTGATCCAGCAGGGTCAGACGGTCCTTGCGGTAAAAGATGGGCTGACGTGTGGGAAAGACGTGCCAATCGCCCGTGGCCGCCAGACCATAGTCCGGGTTGCGATCGAGCAACCAGTCCCGGGCCAGATTGACCATGCGATCCGGGCCATCAACCTATGCTGACCATTTCCTGAAACCCGACGATATCCGCGTTCAGATGTTTGAAACTGGCATCCAGCGCCGCTTTGCGCTGTTCCCAATCGGCCAGGCTCCAGGCGCCCACGTCCTTGTCCAGCCGAATAAAGTGAACATTGTGCGACGCCAATCGCAGCCCATCGGCCGGCGGCGACGGAAGCACATGTTCCGCATCAAAATCCAGCGCGGTACAACCGAACAGCGCCAATCCAAAGACCAGCGCCATCCACATTCGGGTTGTTCGTGTGTTCCCAGACACGGCAATGTCCTTTGAGACCCCTTCAGGTCCACACATTCAATAGCCGCTATCTGAAATCAAGACCTTATGGCCGGGGGTGACTTCCTTGTATTCCGACCGCCCCGGTTCGTGCCCAACCGGATGGATTGGCGAAGGAATCGGTTTGAAATTCAGGTCCTTTTCCGATTTGCGCTGCCGCGGATCGGCAATCGGAACCGCCTTCATCAGGGCCTGGGTATAGGGGTGCTGGGGGTTTTCAAACACCGCGCGACGCGGCCCCAGCTCAACGATTCGGCCAAGATACATCACGCCCACATGGTGGCTGACCCGCTCCACCACGGCCATATCGTGGCTGATGAACAGATATCCCAGCCCCAGCTCGGCCTGCAGTTCCATCATCAGGTTGATCACCTGCGCCTGCACCGACACGTCCAGGGCCGAAACCGCTTCGTCGGCCACGATCAGCTTGGGACGCAGCGCCAGCGCGCGGGCAATCGCAATCCTCTGACGCTGGCCTCCCGACAGTTCGTGCGGATAGCGGCGCATGAAGCTGCGCGGCAGCTCGACCCGGTCAAACAGCTGCGCCACGTGGTCCATGATCGCGTCGCCGGTGTCGATTTTATAGTTGTTCAGCGGCTCGGCCACCTGATCCGCAAGTTGCAACTGGGGGTTGAGTGACGCAAAAGGATCTTGAAAGATCATCTGCATCTGTTGACGGGTGCTGTGCAGATCCTTGGGGTTCAGACCAAGCACGTCCACCCCGTCGAACTCAACACGCCCCGCCATCGGTTCCACCAGCCGCAAAATCGAGCGCCCCGCAGTGGATTTTCCGCACCCCGATTCCCCCACAAGCGACAGGGTCTGCCCCCTGTTCAGCGAGAAAGAAACATCTTCAACCGCATGCACATTGGCCACGGTCCGACGGAAAAATCCGCCCTTGACCGGAAAGCGTGTGGTCAGCCCGTCGACCTTTAAAAGAACCTCATCCGAGCCTTTGATCGACTCGGTCGGGTGGTCTTCGCGGCCCACCAGTTTCATGGGTTCGGGCAGATCTTTTCCGCGCATCTCCCCCAGTTTGGGAACCGCGGCCAAGAGCGCCTTGGTATAGGGGTGCTGCGGGTTCTCAAAGATCTCTTCGACGGTCCCCTCTTCGACCTTGTTGCCGCGGAACATCACCACCACCCGATCGGCCATTTGCGCCACCACGGCCATGTCGTGGGTGATGAACATCACCGCCGTGCCAGTTTCCCGCTTAAGGCGATCCATCAGCGCAAGAATTTCGGCCTGAATGGTCACATCCAACGCGGTTGTGGGCTCATCTGCGATCAACAGGCGCGGCTTGCAGGCCAGCGCCATGGCGATCACGACCCGCTGGCGCATCCCACCGGACAATTCGTGCGGATACTGGGCCAGACGACGTTCAGGTTCCGGGATTCGCACCTGCCGGAGCAGCTCCAGCGCTTCGGCAGTTGCATCGGCCTTGGACATGCCGCGATGCACGCGCAGGCCTTCGGTCAACTGCCGGCCCACGGTAAAGACCGGGTTCAGCGCGGTCATAGGCTCTTGGAAGATCATGCCGATTTCATTGCCGCGAATCGTTCGCATCAGGCTTTGCTCGGTCTCGGCAAGGTTGATCTGTTCACCTTCCTTGCGATCAAACAGCAAACGCCCGCCCGCAATATCGCCGCCTCCGTATTCGATCAGGCGCATGAGCGACAGCGACGATACGGATTTGCCCGAACCCGACTCACCCACGACGCAAACAGTCTCGCCTGAGTTGATTTCGAACGAAACATCCTCAACCCCTACGACAGGACCATCCTTGGTCTGGAACTCGACCCGTAATTGTTCGATTTTTGCAATCGGCGTGGTGGGCGTTGAATCAAGCATAAAACATTGCTCCGAAGCTTGTTTGAGCCGCAACGCTAGTGCCAGCCCGCCCCAAGTGTAAACCCCTTGGTAAAGAATTACCCTCCGGTAGGCTTGCAATTTCGGCCACTTATGTTTTCGATAACAGCCAGAGTGAGAGCGCCACCGGGGTTCCCGGTTTTAGTGTGTCGGGTATCTGGCGGCCGATAGCTCACCGTCACGTGATCACAGGGGGACCCCCTGTCCAACATGGAGAGACATATGAAACTCAAGTCCCTGATGCTTGGGGCAGCAGCCGCTTTTGCGCTGACGCCTGCAGCATACGCCGAGCGCGGCGCAGATGGCGAAGTCAAGATTATCTATTGGCAGGCCCCGTCGACGCTGAACCCGTATCTGTCTGGTGGCACCAAAGACGTGGAATCAGCTTCGATGATCATCGAGCCGCTGGCGCGTTACAACGAAACCGGCGAACTGGTTCCTTGGCTGGTTGAAGAAGTTCCCACAACCGCGAACGGCGGCGTGAGCGAAGACCTGACCTCCATCACTTGGAAAATCAAGCCGGGCATCACATGGTCGGATGGCTCTGCCTTTACCTCGGCGGACGTGGCGTTCACCCATGAATACTGCACCCACCCCGAAGGCGGCTGTGCGCAGCTGACCAAATTCGGCGGTGTGAAGTCGGTGGAAACCCCCGACGATCTGACCGTTGTCGTGACCTTTGAAGGCCCGACCCCGAACCCCTATGGCCCGTTTGTGGGTGGCGAAAGCCCGATCCTGCAAAAGGCACAATTCGCCAACTGCCTTGGCGCGGCTGGCTCGACCTGTACCGAGCAGAACTTTGGCCCCATCGGCACCGGCGCCTTCAAGGTTGACGATTTCAAGCCCAACGACGTGATCATCATGTCGGCCAATGACAACTACCGTGATCCGGCCAAGCCCGCGTTCTCGAAAGTGACCTTCAAAGGTGGCGGCGACGCGGCAGCCGCGGGTCGCGCGGTTCTGGAAACCGGCGAGTTTGACTATGCTTGGAACCTCCAGCTGGCCCCCGACGTCATCGCGGAAATGGAAAAAGGCGGCAAAGGCAAACCCGTTGCAGGTTTTGGCCCGCTGCTTGAGCGCATCATGCTCAACAACACCAACCCCGACCCGGCGCTTGGCCCGGACGAGCGTTCGGTCATCCGTCCGCACCCGTTCCTGAGCGATCCCGCGGTTTACAAAGCCATGTCGATGGCGCTGGACCGTCCGCTTCTGGTTGAAGTTGGCTATGGCCAGGCCGGCAGGGTCTCGTGCTCGTGGGTTCCCGCACCGGCGGCCTATGCGATCGACGTCGAAGGCTGCGACGTTCAGGACATCGATGGCGCGAACAAGTTGCTGGACGATGCAGGCATCGTTGACACCGATGGTGACGGCGTACGTGAAAAAGACGGCGTTCCCCTCTCGATCCTGTACCAGACCTCGACCAACGCTGTGCGTCAGGACTTCCAGGCTCTGATCAAAGAGTGGTGGGGCATGATTGGTATCCAGACCGAACTGCGCAACATCGAAGGCTCGGTCTTCTTTGGCGGTGACGCGGGTTCGCCCGACACCTTCCAGAAGTTCTATGCAGACGTGGAAATGTACGCGAACACCTTTAACGGCACCGATCCGCAGTCCTACATGGGCAACGGTCTGTGCGACAAGGCACCGTCACCTGCAACCCAGTGGCAGGGTGAGAACATCTCGCGCTTCTGCTCGGAAGAATACGACGCGATTCACGCCGAACTGTCGACCACTGCCGATATGGCCAAGCGCGCAGAGCTGGCGCAAAAGCTGAACACCATCGCCTTTGAAGAAGGCATGATGATCCCGCTCGTACAGCGTGGTCGTGTGTCGGCGCACTCCAACACTCTGGGCGGCGTTGTTCTCAACGTTTGGGACTCGGAACTGTGGAACGTCGCTGACTGGCACCGCATCAAGTGATGTGACCTGCGGGGGGCTTGCCTTCCCGCAGAATGTCGTTAAGGGGTGAGGCCCAACCTCACCCCGCTTTTCCCAAAACGTCTGAAACTTCTGTCCCGAGGCGCCGATGCTCACCTTTGCAACGCGACGTTTAATATTGTCGATTCCGACGCTTCTGTTCATCAGTTTCGTCATTTTCATGCTGCTCCAACTCGCCCCAGGCGATCCCATGTCCCAGGTCCCCCTGACGGTGCCTGACGAAGTCAAACAAAAGATGCGCGAAGCGCTTGGCGTGGGCGAACCCGCGCTGGTCCAATACTGGAAATGGCTGGTGCAGGTCTTTTGGGTGGAACCCCAGGTGCTGATCGACAGCATCTTTGGCACCAACATCTCTGAAGGCAAACAACGCGTGATCAGCTGGCAGACCCGTTCGCCGGTGATGGATATCGTGATCCAGCGGATTCCCCAGACCCTGTGGGTTGTGGGTGTGGCCTATATTGTGGCGATCCTGATCGCGATCCCGGTTGGCGTCTATTCCGCCTATCGGCAGTATTCAGTCTTTGATCAGGCCGGGACCTTCGTGACCATGATCGGCTTTTCGATCCCGCCCTTCTTCACCGGCCCCCTCTTGATCGTGATCTTTTCGGTTCAGCTGGGCTGGTTCCCGTCGATCTATGACACCACCCATGTGGTCAATGATTGGGCATCGTTCAAAGTGCAGCTTCAACAGATGATCATGCCGGTGATGGTGCTGGCGCTGCAGATCACGGCCCAGTTGTCGCGCTATATGCGGGCCTCCATGCTGGACAATCTGGGGCAAGACTATGTGCGCACCGCCCGCGCCAAGGGCATGTCGGAATCGATTGTTGTCATGCAGCACGTGTTGCGCAACTCGATGATCCCGGTTGTGACCGTGATCGCCCTGGGCATCCCGTCGATCTTTGGCGGCGCGATCATCACCGAGAACGTGTTCAAGGTGAATGGCATCGGCCAGTTGCTGATCACCGCTCTCTTTGCCAACGACCTGCCCATGGTCATGACGCTGACCTTCATTTTTGCCGTCCTGATCGTGTTGTTCAACCTGGTCGCAGACGTGCTGTATGGCCTGCTTGACCCGAGGATTCGCTATGACTGATACCATTGCACCCATCGAGGCCCTTCAGGACAAAGAACCCTCCAAGCCACCGCGCTCGCGCGGGAAAGACGTCTGGGACCAGCTGCGCAAGCACAAGGGCGCGATGTTTGGTCTGGGGTTCCTGATCTTCATCACGCTGGCCGTGCTGATCGGCCCCTATATCTGGACGGCGGATCCGCAGAAACTGGACATCCGCAACAAGGACATGCGCCCGATCTATACAGCAATCTGGGATGGTGACGCCAAGGTCAGCTGGGCCAAGCCCCTTGGATCAGACCAACTGGGTCGCGATCATCTGGCGCAGATGCTGGCGGGTGGGCGCGCGTCCATGGCCGTTGGCTGGGCCGCGATGCTTTTGTCTCTGGTCATCGGCACCGCCGTGGGGGTGGTCGCGGGCTATTTCAAAAAGCTGGACGGGCCGTTGATGCGATTAACGGATTTGTTCCTGTCGCTGCCGATCTTGCCATTGCTATTGGTGGCCGTGACACTGTTCCGACAACCCTTGAGGGCCAGTTTCGGGCCGGAAGGGGGAATGTTCATCCTCATTGTCACGATTGTCGCGATCACCTCTTGGATGCCCACGGCCCGGATCGTCCGCGGCGATGTTCTGGCGATCAAGGAGCGCGAGTTCGTTCTGGCCGCCCATTCGATCGGCACATCCCCGTTCAAGATCATCCGGCGTCACATGCTGCCCAACGTGCTGTCGCCGATCATGGTGTCGGCGGCGCTGGGTCTGGCCACGGCGATCATCACGGAATCGGCGCTGTCCTTCCTTGGGGTGGGCTTTCCGTCGGACTTCCCCACCTGGGGCAAGATGCTGGCCGACGCCGTGGTGCGGATGGAGCGCTTTCCCGAACGCGTGATGCTGCCCGGGATCGCCATTTCGCTGACGGTGCTGTCGGTGAACTTTTTGGGCGACGGTCTGCGCGACGCATTGGATCCGCGTATTCGCGGACGGTAAGCGCAAATAAGGACACCACCATGATCAAGCGGCCCGCAGGCAAATGCGGGCCGTTATTCGTTTGCAAACGCGAAACAGGTTTCCGGATTCGAGGGCGGGATCAGAACAGAGTTCCACCCAGACCCAGACATTCACCCATTCATAAACTTGATTTCCTTAGAAACCCCACGCATCTGGAATGGAGTTCCGTTCCACACCCGATCTGGG
This sequence comes from Pelagimonas sp., assembly GCA_025210345.1. Lineage (GTDB taxonomy): Bacteria > Pseudomonadota > Alphaproteobacteria > Rhodobacterales > Rhodobacteraceae > JAOARQ01. The sequence goes on from JAOARX010000032.1 coordinate 59,415, forward strand.
GGCTGCCATGTATGAAGACTTTGGATTTGAAACCCTGACCGCGCCACAGGCTGCGGTTTGGTTTGCACTGCTCATTGGTCTGACCTTCGGGGCCTTGGCCGAGCGCACGAAATTCTGCTTTCGCCGCAGCCTGATCGGTGAAGACCGCAAACAGGCCCTGGGCCTTTGGGCCATCGCGCTGGGTGTTGCGGTTCTGGGCACGCAGGCGGGTGTAGCCTATGGGCTGATCTCGTTTGAAGAGCACCGCTTTTTGTCATCTGACCTGCCATTGGCTGCCATCTTGATCGGAGGCGCCCTGTTTGGCGCCGGTATGGTGTTGACCCGTGGCTGTGCCTCGCGCCTGACCGTGTTGTCGGCGACGGGGAACCTGCGCGCCGCCATGGTGCTGGTGGTATTTGCTGTCGTCGCCCATGCGACCATGAAAGGCGTGCTGGCGCCGCTGCGTGTGGCGATCAGCGAAGCAACCCTTGACCTTGGCGCTGCGACCTCGCTGGCCGCGTTGCCCGGTGGCGGGGTGTTCTGGGCCGGTATGATCGCCCTTGCGGCTTTTGCGATTGCCCTGCGGTCCGGCAACCGCGCTCTGCCCCTGCTGGGCGCGGCCCTAATCGGCGCGCTTGTGCCCGCCGCGTGGATCGGCACGGGCTTTGTGCTGTATGATGACTTTGACCCGATTGCGCTGCAAAGCCTCGCCTTTACCCAACCTTGGGGCGACAGCCTGTTCTGGGGCATTGCTGCCAGCTCGATTTCGGCCAACTTTGGTGTTGGTCTGATCGGTGGCGTGTTGCTGGGCAGTTTCCTATCGGCTCTTTCGGCCCGCCGCCTCGCGTGGCAGAGCTTTACCAGCCCGCGTGAAACCGGCCGCTATGCGGCAGGAGCAGCCATGATGGGCACCGGCGGTGTACTGGCTGGCGGTTGCACCGTGGGCGCCGGTCTGGCGGGGGTGCCGACCCTGTCCCTTGCCGCGATCCTGGCCCTGGGTGCCATTGCAGCGGGCGCCTATGCCATGAATGCTGCGCTCAATCTTCGCGGATCTTCTGCCGTGGCCATCCCGGCTGAATAGGCTGAATAACCGGCATACCGGCATTCTGGCATTCCGGGCGCTACAGATCTGGTCCGGCCCCTTCAACATGGTGCCGGATGCGCCGCACCATCAGCCAGACCACCAGCACCACCGGCAGGGTCACAATCGCCGTCAGCATGCCCTTGGACAGCCCCAGGGGCGTGGCCAGCGGATAGGCCAGATAGCTGACCAGCGACACCGCGTAATAGCTGATCGCCACAACCGAGAGCCCCTCAACCGTCTTCTGCAACTGCAGCTGAAGCTCAGCACGCTGGTTCATGGTTTCCAACAGTTGCTGGTTTTGCGCGGATCTTTGAACCTCGACACGGGTGCGCAGCAGATCAGCGGCGCGGGTGGCGCGCTGGGTCATGCTGTCCAGACGCCGCTGTGACGAATTCACCGTGCGCATGGCCGGATCGTAGCGGCGCATCATGAATTCACGAAAGGTCTGCCGCCCCATGAACCGGGTTTCGCGCAGCACCTGGATACGTTGATGGACGATGGCCTCATAGGCTTCTGTCGCTCCAAAGCGAAACGAGGTATCCGCCGAGATCTGCTCAAGCTCGCTTGAGATCTGCAACAGATCCCCAAGGGTCTTTTCATCGCCGCCCTCGGCCCCGGTGGCCGCGGTCATGTCCCGCATCAGGGCGTTGAGTTCGGTATCCAGCTGGCCCATGCGCGGCCCAAGCGTTTTCACACGGGAAAATCCCAGCATCGACACGGCTTTGTACGTCTCGATTTCGCAAAGGCGCTGGGTTACGCGACCCACGCGCCGCGCCCCCACGCCGTCGCGGACAAAGACCGCCATGCGCTGATGCCCCGCCGGATCAATGCGAAAATCCGCCGCCACCGTCGCTTCGCCATCCAACACGTCAGACACCGCCAGACTTTCCCCCACGAACCAGTCTTTGAGACGGTGCGCGACCTCTTCGTCACTTTTGCGCGGGACCACCCGGATCAGGGCCGAGGTGACGCGTACCCCGGGGGCTTCGGCCAGCCATTCCTCGGGGAACACGTCAAAATCAACCGGATCAAAGGCGCGTGTCCCCTTGCCGGACAGGAACACCGTATAGGTCACGAACTCTGTGTGCTGTTCCCATTTCAACGTATGTTGACCGATCTGAGTGCTGAAATGCGTGGCCCCCGGTTGCGGGTGCGGCGCGCCATAGCGATCAAGCAAGGCAACCAGGTGTTTCAGATCATAATCCCTGTCTCGCTGCGCCGCGTTTTGCGAGGCTTTGATGGCCAGAAAAACCGCCCGGCACGGGGGCGTCAGCGACGGAAAAGGCCGCGCGTGCAATTCATTGGCAAGATTATAGCGAAGCGGATGATCCTGGATCTGCGGCATATCTGGGTCCTGCTGGGTCCTGCGGTTTTTTGGCAACCTAGTGGAAGCACATCGCAAGTAAAGTGAAATCTTGTTCTATATCAGAACCTTAACGGAATGCATCGGTATGCAAGCCAACCAGATCCGCGTCGCGCCGCTATTTTGGGCAATAGCGACTTGTCATGGTGTAATCCTTGCGCGGCCCCCGCACGCGCCAGCGGCATGACCAGTTGGGCCAATCGCAAAACGCATAGGTGGCATCATATTGATCCGGGTCACACCAATGCGCGCTATCGCCCCCCAGGGGAGGCACCGAATGGAAAAAGCGCCCATCATCAAAGAACACCCGCAAATCCGCATCCCAGCGATACCGCCGCTCAGCCTGAAAAGCACCCTGCCCCGGCATCTGCAGCTGCCCACTTTCGCGATAGTCCGCCCCCCCTGCATCCGCGATCCAGCGCGCCTGCCCCTCAAAGCTGGCCTGCGCCCCGTCGCCGTGCTGGATCTCGCGCGTGAGATGCCAGTCCCCCAGAAAATCGTTCAAGGTCAATCCAACCACGGCCGCGCGTTCCCCTTCGCCAAACTCCACCTAGCTTATAGTCCGCCAATCGGGGCCGCGCCCAGCCATTCCACGCCGATACCGGTCAAAATGCGCCATTTGCCCCGATCCGGCCCAGGCAGGGCAATAAGCCTCAGGCCGAAACCCTTGTTCCCGGACGGTTGGCGGTTTATGACGCCCTCGCTCGCTGGTTCCGACTGCATCTGGTCTCAATACATAAGGATTGCCGATGATCCCCCGCTATTCCCGCCCCGACATGGTTGCCATCTGGTCGCCAGAAACCAAGTTCCGCATCTGGTACGAAATCGAGGCACATGCCTGTGACGCTCAGGCCAAGCTGGGCGTGATCCCGCAGGAAAACGCCGATGCGGTCTGGAAAGCCAAGGACGTCGAATTCGACGTGGCGCGCATTGATGAAATCGAAGCGGTCACCAAACATGACGTCATCGCGTTTCTGACCCATCTGGCAGAACATGTCGGCAGCGAAGAAGCCCGTTTTGTGCACCAGGGCATGACCTCGTCGGACGTGCTGGACACCTGTCTGAACGTCCAGCTGGTGCGCGCCGCGGATATTTTGATCGAAGACATGCATGGGCTGCTGGCCGCGCTGAAAAAGCGCGCGATGGAGCACAAGAACACCGTGCGCGTGGGCCGCAGCCACGGCATCCACGCCGAGCCCACCACCATGGGCCTGACCTTTGCCCGTTTCTATGCCGAAATGGACCGCAACCTGTCGCGCCTGCGCGATGCGCGTGCGGAAATCGCCACCGGCGCGATCTCGGGCGCGGTGGGCACCTTTGCCAACATCGACCCCGCCGTCGAAGAACATGTCTGCGAACAGATGGGTCTTGTCCCCGAGCCGATCAGCACGCAGGTCATCCCGCGTGACCGCCACGCGATGTTCTTTGCCACGCTGGGCGTCATTGCCTCGTCGATCGAAAACGTCGCGATTGAAATTCGCCACATGCAGCGCACCGAAGTGCTGGAAGGTGCAGAATTCTTTTCGATGGGTCAGAAAGGCTCGTCGGCGATGCCGCACAAAAAGAACCCGGTTCTGACGGAAAACCTGACCGGTCTGGCGCGCCTGGTGCGTATGGCGGTGGTCCCCGCGATGGAGAACGTGGCGCTTTGGCATGAACGCGATATTTCGCACTCTTCCGTTGAACGCATGATCGGCCCCGATGCCTGTGTCACGCTGGATTTTGCCCTGGCGCGTCTGACCGGCGTCATCGACAAGATGCTAGTGTTCCCGCAGAACATGCTGGACAATATGAACAAATTCCCCGGTCTGGTCATGTCGCAGCGCGTGCTGCTGGCGCTGACGCAGGCCGGCGTATCGCGCGAAGACGCCTATGTACTGGTGCAGCGCAACGCGCTTAAGGTCTGGGAAGACCGCGTTGATTTCCGCGAATTGCTCTTGGCGGATGCGGATGTTGTCAAGGCCCTTGGCGAAGACGGCATCAACGAGAAATTCGACATGGATTATCACACCAAACACGTGGACACGATCTTTGCCCGCGTCTTTGGCGAAGACTGATCCAACCCCGCTGTTGCGGCGGAACATGTAAAAGCTTTCTAAAGCGGGCGGCGAAAAAACCGCCCGTTTTTTAGTTTCATTGCACGTGCTTAACGCGCCAGAAACCTTGTGACGCTACCCAGAGAGAAAGTCCCTCGTTCGGAGCGTCCCACGATGTCCCAGATGCAAACCCTTGCCCTGCCCGCCCCCGCCGTCAAAGGCCCCGAGGGCCTGTCCCGTAAGGCGAAGGCCGCAATCATCGTGCAGTTTCTGCTCAATGAGGATTCAGATGTACCCCTGTCCGCCCTTCCCGAAGAACATCAGGCCGAACTGACGCTTTTGATGGGCAACATGCGCTATGTGGATCGTGAGACGCTGAATACGGTCGTGATGGAATTCGCTGATGAGTTGGAATCCGTTGGCCTGTCCTTTCCGGGCGACATGGCCGGGGCCCTGTCCGCGCTGGACGGAAAGATCAGCGATCGCACCGCGATGCGCCTGCGCAAAGAGGCGGGGGTACGCCAGACCGGCGACCCGTGGCAGCGCATCAACGCATTGGAAGAAAAACAGATCGAAGAGCTGGTTCTGAGCGAAAGCACCGAAGTCGCTGCGGTCATGTTGTCCAAAATCGACGTGGGCAAGGCGGCCCTCGTGCTAGCCCGATTGCCGGGCGACAAGGCCCGCCGCATCAGCTATGCGGTGTCGATGACAACCGGCGTCACACCCGAGGCGGTGGACCGAATCGGAATCAGCCTGGCAACACAGGTGGACGCCGTGCCACCCAAGGCCTTCAAGGCCGGCCCGGACGAACGGCTGGGGGCGATCCTCAACTATTCGAACACAGCCGTGCGCGAAGAGCTGCTGACCAATCTCGAAGAAGACGACAAGGAATTCGCCGAAGCCGTCCGCAAAGCGATCTTTACCTTCGCCAATATCCCGGCGCGCCTGAATGCCATCGACGTGCCGAAAATCACCCGCGACGTGGACCCCGACGAACTGGCCATCGCGGTCGCAGGGGCCGCCACCGACGAAGAAAAAGCCACAGTGGAATTCCTGTTGTCGAACATGTCGAAACGCATGGCCGAAAACATCCGCGAAGAAGCCGCAGCCAAGGGCACCATCAAACCCAAGGTCGCTGAAAAGGCGATGGGGGCCGTTGTAGGGGTCATTCGCGATCTGGTCGGCGTCGGCGAGATTGAACTTCTGAACCCTGATGAGGACGAATGAGCGTGACGTAGCCCTTGCCCATTGGGCGTCATAAACCTAGAAAACCCCCTACGGCAAGGAGCTTGGGGGATCAGGTGGCCACATCCGGAAAGACACAGAAAATGGTGCAGGGAACCTGGCAGGATTGGCTAAGCGACCGCATCCTGCGCGGCGTGATCTGGAGCGCAACACGCCTGCCGATCCGGACACGCCTGTCTCTGGTCAGCTGGATCGTGCGCAAACTCGTCGCGCCGCTGACCAAATGGCACGCCCGTGTAGACGCCAACATTGAACATGTCTGGCCCGAGACCCCGCAGGCCAAGCGCCGCGCAATCGCGGATCAGGCCATCGACAACCTCAGCCGGAACTTTATCGAAGGCTATGATGTCCCCGAACTGCGTGCACGCGCCACGCATTTTGGCGCCACGGGCGACGGGCTGGCCGCCATCGAACAGGCGCGCACCGAAGGCCGACCGGTGCTGTTCCTGGGGGCCCATTTCGGCAGCGTCGAATGCACCCGCGCCGCGCTGGTGGATCAGGGATACACCGTTGGCGCCCTCTATCGCCCCATGTCGAACCCCTATTTCAACGAGCATTTTTCGAATAATTATCACGCCCTTAGCGAGCCCGCTTTTGCCCAGGGGCGCAAGGGAACCTTGGGGTTGATGAAACACCTCAAGGCGGGGGGCATGGCGGTTTTGCTGTTCGATCTCTACGACAGCTCTGGTGTGCCGATCGACTTTCTGGGCAAGCCCGCGCCCACCGTGACCTCTGCCGCAGATATCGCCCTGCGCACGGGCGCGCTTTTGGTGCCGTTTTTCGGTATCCGCCATTCGGACGGCTATGGGTTCACCCCAACCTTCGAGGCCCCAATCCCGCATGGCGATCCCGTTGAAATGATGCAAGAAGCCACCCGTCGCCTGGAGGCGCGCATCGAAGAAAACCCGGGACAGTGGATGTGGATGCACCGCCGTTGGAAGCCCAAGCGGCAGGCGAAACGTCAGCGCAAACGCGCCGCCGCCGAAATGGCACCGTGACGGGCCTTTTGCACCAGAACGACCACCGGCTCTGAGCCGCTCACCGCAAAGCTGCGTTCAAACCGACCCTGACCATCCCATTTTGCGACGCGCGTCCAGTCGCGCACGATATGTGTATAGGTCAGCAGATGACCGGCGTTTTCCCCGCGCTCGATCCGCACCTTTTGCTGTGGGACATAGCGCACAAGGTGAATATCATGCGCCCCCGCGTATCCCTTTGCCTGGGCCATAACCTTGATTTTATTGCCATTTCGCACAATCTCAAGCGCAACGTCTGATGGGGTTGCCGCCGCGTCCCGCAGCGCCATCGCCACTTTCATGGGTTTCGACCCAACAACCGAGATCTCACCGTTCACAATCATTTGCGGGGTGTAGATCCGGCGCCATCCCCCGGCCCGGGCATAGGCCTTTTGTCGCTTGGAAAACCGCGCATCGGCAAAGCGATCTTTCCAGCCGATATAATCCCAATAGTCGACATGAAGCGCCAGCGGGATCACGTCATCACGTTCCCCCATCTCTGCCAACAGCGCATCCGCCGGCGGGCAGGACGAACACCCCTGTGAGGTAAACAACTCAACCACCACGGCGTTTTGCGCCGACTGGGCGCTGGCCGTCCCTGCCATCAAGGACCAAACCATCAGGCCAGCGGCCGCGATATTGCGCATATGTGTCTTCATCATCATGCCTTAGATCTAAAGGACAGACCGCTGACATGCCAATCACTGATTTGCGAGACCCGGTGAATGGCCGCAGACTGTGGTCCCGATCCCAGGCCAGGACCCATTCATCCTGCCCCTAGACGCTGGATTTCCTGACCTGCATTTATCGTCAAATTGTGATAGGGTGACTGTATCATATTTTTCGTCACGACAGAAAATCAGCATATTCACGCTGAAACCAAAGGCCTTGGGCAAAGCTTTGCCGGAGAATTGAACAATTTGAATTTCAGAAAGCTTCGTAAACACGGAGCAACCCTTTAAATCTACCCGCGTGGGGCCACATTTAGACAGATAATAAACGCTGTCCTGCGTAACCAACTGTGTGAGGCAGACAAATGAAGACAATTACCCTGCTCCAGGCCGGAGCATTGCTTTTACTTGCCGTGATCGGGGCTGCCTATGCTGACGAGGCACAGGCACCGTGTGATGGCCTTAACCTGACGCAAAGCTGCGTGAACGGGAATTAAGCCGGACATCGCCTGTCAGGCGGGTTTCCGGCGGGTTTCTGGCAGCAATAGCTCTGCTATTCGCCCTGCGCCTTTTCAAGCGCAGGCAAAAAGCGGTGCTCTAGGTCCGCGCCGATCAGCGGCCCGGCATAGCGAAACAGCACCGTCCCATCGCGGTCCAGAATAAACGTCTCGGGCGGGGCGGTCACACCCCAATCAATGGCTGTACGCCCCTGCGGATCAAAGGCCACGGCAGCAAAGGGATTGCCCTCATCTTCCAGATACTTGGTCGCCTGGGCGGCCTTGTCCTTGAAATTGACCGACAAAATCGTCAGCCCATCCGCCTGCATCTCAAGCAGCTGGGGGTGCTCGGCCCGGCAGGGCGGGCACCAGCTGGCCCAAAAGTTGACCAGCTTGATCTCTCCGCTTTCCAACATATCCCGGGTCAGCGCCGGATACCCGGGCAGGGCTTGGGTGGTGACGTCGGGGGCGGGTTTGCCGATGAACACGGATTCAAGATCATTCGCCCCTTCGCGCCCCAACCCCATATAGGCCATGGCACCAAACGCCGCGAAAATCACCGGTGGCAACACCATCAAAGGAGAAATCTTAGCCACGTTTCAGCCTTTCTTCGACCTGCTCCAGCTCAGAGCGCACCCTGCGCGCACGCGCGACCGACACCACCACCAGCAAGACAATCAACCCGATCGAAACGGCGTATGAGCTCAGCACAGCTTCGGCGTATTTTCCAAGTTCCGGCATCATTGCGCGCGCTCCCGTGCCAAAAGCGCCCGTGTCCGGCGGGCGCGGATTTCTGTCTGGGTCCGCAGGAACACCAGCGCAATGAACAAAAGGACAAAGCCCGCGATGGAAACCAACAGTGGGTGATAGAACACATCCGCGACGTTTTCCTCTTTGTCCAGCGACAGGCTGGCCCCCTGGTGCAAGCCCTGGTTCCAAAAGTTCACGGCATATCGCGACAAAACCGCAAAGACCGACCCAACAAGGCACAAGATACTGGTCAGATCCGCTGCGGTGTCATCATTTTCGATCGCTTCCCACAGGGCGATATACCCAAGATAAAACAGGAACAGGATCAGGAAGGACGTCAGGCGCGGATCCCAGGCCCAATAAGTCCCCCACATCGGTTGCCCCCAGATGGCGCCAGTCGCCAGCGCGATCACCGTCATGGTCGCCCCAACCGGGGCCGCCGCCCGGGCCGCCAGGGCGCTGACATGATGGCGCCGCACGATCCAGACCAGAGAGGCCACCAACATCATCATCCACGCGTTGATCGCCATAAGCGCGCTTGGCACATGCAGATAGATGATCTTGACGGTCGATCCCTGACGATAGTCATCAGGCGTAAAGAAAAAACCCCAGATCAACCCGGTGACAAGGCACATCACAGACCCAAGCGCCAGCCAGGGCAGGAACTTGTCCGTGGTCTTGATGAATTTGACCGGATTGGCGTATTCCCAGATCGACATGGCTATCCCGTGTTTTTCGTACCGTTTGGTTACACCCCAAATATGGTCTTCGCGCAATATGTTGCACCCGCTATGAGCACAATTCAGCGGGCCAAATCACCGCAGGTGGATCACCTTAGGTTGATGCGCAAAACTGCGGCGCTCGCAAAAGGCAGTAATGCGATCACGCCAAAGCTGATCCCGCCCAGCATCATCAAGGCTGTTTGCACCTCGAACCCTTCGGCTCCGCGACGGGCAACCTCGGCGCCGAAAATCAACGTGGGAACATAAAGCGGCAGCACCAGAAGCGACATCAATAGACCGCCGCGTTTCAATCCGACGGTCAGGGCCGCACCAAAGGTGCCAATCACCGACAAGGCCGGCGTGCCCACTGCCAATGACACGGTCACCCACAGGTATCCCCCTGAGGGCAAAGACAAGAACACCCCCAGCGCCGGAGCCGCCAGCACCAGAGGAAGCCCGGTCGTCAACCAGTGCGCCAGCGCCTTAAGCGACACGATCCCCTCCATCGGCAAGGGCGACGTGGCCAACAGATCAAGCGATCCGTCCTCCCAGTCCAGCGCGAAAATGCGATCCAGCGACAGCAAACAGGCCAACAAAGCCCCAATCCAAAGCACCCCGGGCGCGATCTTGGACAACAGCCCGGTTTCGGGGCCCACGCCAAAGGGGATCAACACCGTGACGATCAAAAAGAACGCCAGCCCAAGACCAAAGCCCCCTCCGGCCCGCATGGCAAGGCGCAAATCGCGTGTCAGCAGGGAAATCACAAAAAGGCCTCATCTTGCAGCGCGACGCGCGGTTTAGCGCGGTGCGGGGTCACGTCGAAAATCTCGGCCTCGGGAATCCCAAGATCGATATGGGTCGCCATGAGGGCCGCGCCCCCCTGCGCCAGGTGCCCGCGCACCGCCTGCGCGAACAGCGCGACCGATGCCGTATCAAGCGAGACCGTCGGCTCATCCAGAACCCACACCGGTCGGCCGGTCACCATCAGCCGCGCCAAGCCCAGCCGCCGCTTTTGACCCGCAGACAGCGACCCGGCAGGTCGATCCGCCAGCCCCTCTAGATCAAAGGCCGTGAGCGCGGCGGAAATATCATTCTTTCCAAAGACCTGCACCCAGAACCTAAGGTTTTCGGTGACGGTCAATGTGGCTTTCAACCCATCGGAATGCGCCGCATAGGCAATTCGTTCGCCCGCGCCCTCAACCCGGCCCTCAAGCGGCGGTTGCAGGCCCGCGATGGTGCGCAGCAAGGTTGTCTTGCCCGCACCATTGGGGCCGCGCAGCACCAAGGCCCGCCCCGGCGCAAGCGAAAACCTCAGCCCCTCAAGCACGGGGACACCGCCGCGCGCAACGGCCAGATCTGTGACAGTCAATTCCATGTCCAAGGGCTTACCCCAGCCACGCCTTTTGCAAAAGCGACAAAACGCCTTGCCCATGCCAGCCAGCCACCTATCCTGCGCGCAAACAAGAGGACTCATTATGTTTTCCAAGGACAATCTCACCTACGAAGCGGTTCCGCTGCCCGATCGCGCCGATCTGACCGACGCGGATATGATCGCCGCCGCGCAGGCCTTTTATGATCAGATGAAACGCCGCCACACGGTGCGTGACTATTCCGACCGCCCCGTCCCGCGCGAAGTGATCGAGGCCTGCATCGCCGCTGCGGGCACCGCTCCGTCCGGGGCCAATCATCAGCCCTGGCATTTTGTCGCGATCCAGGACCCCGCCATAAAATCGCAGATCCGGGCGGCCGCAGAGGAAGAAGAGCGCAAATTCTACGATGGTGGTGCGTCGGACGAATGGATCAAGGCGCTGGAGCCGATCGGCACCGGCCCCGAAAAAGAGCATCTGGACGTCGCGCCGTGGCTGATCGTGGTGTTTGCCCAACGCTGGGGCGAGTTTGACGATGGCACGCGGTACAAGAATTACTATGTCCCCGAAAGCACCGGGATCGCGACCGGGATGCTGTTGACCGCCTTGCACAAGGCCGGGCTGGTGACGCTGACACACACGCCGAACCCCATGAAATTCCTGGGCGACTTGCTGGGACGGCCGGATCAGGAAAAGCCGCTGATGATCATTGCTGTGGGCCATCCGGCCAAAGACGCCTGCGTGCCCAAGGTCGCGAAATACAAAAAGCCGCTGAGCGAAATCCTCAGCGTGTTGTGATCAAACCGGGACAGCCGCCAGGGCCACCCGGCGCCCTTCGCTAAGCAGCACGTTGTAAGTGCGGCAGGCCGAGGGCGAGGTCATGATCTCAACACCCAATCCCGCCTCTTCCAGCAGGGTGCGTTGTGCGGCGGGCAGCGGGCGCATCTCGGCGCCCATGCCCAACAAGATCACGTCTACATGATCCTTGAGCGCCAGCAGGCTGTCGGTATCCGCCAGCCCGCCCCAGGCATTTGGCCCGGCGCCAAACATCAACAGCGCGCCTTCGAACACCTCGCCCCCCACGCGAAAGAACCCCGCGCCATAGCCGTCAACCGGCACCGCGTCACGAAAGGTGATCTCATTGAATTGCATGTGTGTCTCCCGTGTTCCAGATGGGCAGACCGGAAAGGGCCGCCGCTCCTATTAGCGCATAGGCCACCGCCCTGAACAGCTTTTCTTGCTCGGGGCGGAACAGATAGGCCCCAAGCGTATTGCCCAGAAAATTGGGAATGACCAGCAAGAGGCCCAGCATTGCGGGCGCGACCTCAAGCCGGCCAAACAGCGCCATATATCCAAGGATCAGCAGGTCATAGAAAAACAGATAAAGCGTAACATTGGCGCGGATGATCTGCGGGCCCAGCGGGCGCGACATGTAAAACACGATCACAGGGGGGCCGGGTTGCCCCACAAGCCCGCCCAGAAAGCCACCTGCCCCGCCGATGCCCGTCACCATACGCGACGTGACCGCTCCGCGGTAGCGCAGGCCAGAGATCAGCACGACCAGCATGATCAAAGACAGACCGCTTACCCCATAGCGGTAGAGGTCAGGCGTCACATAGCCCAAGATGAACAGGCCCACGGGCAGCATGACCACCGTGCCCAACAACATGCGTTGCAAATCCCCACGGTCAACATCCTTGCGCGCCTTGGCCAGGGCGGGCAGCGGGCCCAAAAGTTCCATGAGTGTCAGGGTGAGAATGGCCCAGAAGGGCTGCATGAATTGCGCGGCGATGGGCAGGAAAATCAGCGCCGTGCCAAACCCCGCAAATCCGCGCGCAAGCCCCCCGGCAAACGCCGCAAGGGCGATCCAGCCCACCCCATCCATGGGCAGGCTGGACAGGAAATCAGGCATCAATATTGCCGAACTGGTTGCCCGTGGTGTCCGTGGGTTTGGACCAATCGCGCTTGACACCCAGCCTCAGCAGGATGGCCGAGGCCACAAAGATCGAAGAATAGGTCCCGACCACAACGCCCCAGATCATCGCAAAGACAAAGCCCCGGATCACGTCACCGCCCAGCACGAACAGCGAAATCAGCGCCAGCAGGGTCGTGACCGAGGTCATGAATGTCCGGCTGAGGGTTTCGTTGATCGACAGGTTCAGCACCTCTTTGAGGTCCTTGGATTTAAAGCGGATCAGGTTCTCGCGCACGCGGTCGAACACAACCACGGTGTCGTTCAGCGAATAGCCGACGATGGTCAAAAGCGCGGCGATAATGGCCAGATCGAACTTTATCTGCACGATCGAAAACACACCGATGGTCAAAACCACATCATGCACCAACGCCGCCACCGCGCCCATGGCAAATTGCCACTCAAACCGCAGCCAGATGTAGAACAGGACAGCGGCAATCGCCAGGGCAACGGCGATCACAGCGGTCTGAATCAACTCACCCGAGACCTTGGGCCCAACGGATTCGACCGACACAAACTTGATGTCCGGTGCGATGGTTTTCAGGGCGGCAAGGCTGGTCTCGATGATTTCCGAGGCAACGCTTTCTTGCCCATCCTGCGCACCAATGCGGATCATGGCAACGTGCTGGTCATCGCGAAAATTGGGGTCAAAGACCTCAGAGATCACCACATCGCCCAGATCAAGCGCCGCCAACGCATCGCGATAGGCGCCCACTTCGACCGGAGCGGTGCTTTCGGTACGGATGGTCGTGCCGCCCCGAAAATCGATGCCATAGTTCAGCCCTTGGGTGAAAAATGCCCCCAGCGAGGCCAGCACCATAAGCAGCGAAAACCCAAGCCACAGCTTTGATTTCGAAAAGAAATCCCAAGAGGTGTTGGAAGGAACCAGTTTCAGGCGCATCTTACACCTCCAGCGTTTTGGGACGACGGCGTTCGAACCAGATCACGATCAACAGACGCGTGACGAAGATCGCCGTGAAGACCGAAGTCAGGATGCCAAAGCCCAGCGTCACCGCAAATCCGCGCACAGGGCCAGAGCCCATGACATAGAGGATCACGGCGGTGATAAAGGTGGTGATATTGGCGTCGATGATGGCCGAAAGCGCCTTTTCGTACCCCAGTTCAATGGCGCGGGCCGGGCCCTTGGCGCTGCGCAGCTCTTCGCGGATCCGCTCAAAGATCAGCACATTGGCGTCCACCGCCATGCCGACGGTCAAAACGATGCCCGCAATCCCCGGAAGGGTCAGCGTCGCACCGATCATCGACAAGAGACCAAAGATCAACCCGACGTTCACGATCAAGGCGATATTGGCAAAAAGACCAAACAGCCCATAGCTGAGGAACATAAAGACCAGCACCGCGACAAAGGCGACCATCGTCGCGACCTTGCCGGCATCAATGCTGTCTTGTCCCAGCTCTGGGCCGATGGTGCGCTCTTCGAGGAACTCCAGCTGCGCCGGCAGGGCGCCCGCACGCAACAGAACCGCCAGCTTGGTGCTTTCTTCGACCGTAAAGTTGCCGGTGATGATGCCCGAGCCGCCGGGAATGTGCGATTGGATCACCGGGGCGCTGATGACTTCGCCGTCCAGAACGATGGCAAAAGGCGAGCCGATGTTTTCGGCCGTGTAATCGCCAAACTTGCGCGCACCGGCCGGATTAAAGCGGAAGTTCACCGCCGGGCGGCCGTTTTGATCAAAGGTTGGCTGCGCGTCGACCAGCTCTTCGCCGGTGACGACGGGCGCCGCTTCGAGGATATAGAACACGCCCTCTTCGTCCAGCGAGGGCAGGATTTCATTGCCCACACCGGCGCGATCATCGGCGCTGGCGGCCCGGCCCACAACCGGCTGGAATGTCAGCTGGGCGGTGGTGCCGATGATGTCCTTAAGTTCCTGCGCCGAGCCAAGCCCCGGCACCTGGATCAGGATGCGATCAGAGCCCTGACGCTGGATCGTCGGTTCGCGTGTCCCGACCTCGTCGATGCGGCGGCGAATGATTTCAAGGCTTTGCTGCATCGTGCGTTCGTCGGTGGCGGTGCGTTCCGCCTCAGACAATGTCACGATGATGTCAGAGCCATCGGCACTGACCTGCAAATCCGTGGCCCCTGCCCCGGTCAATGAGACCACCGGCTGGGCCAGCCCCCGCACCAGCTCCAACGCGCGGTTCACACCCTCGGGTTTCGAGATGCGCACGCGCAGTTCCTCTTCACCCGACGGTTGCAGGCGAATGGTGCCAACGGTGCCGCGTTCGGGACGCAGCACATCACGCACTTCGGGCCAGAGCGCTTTCATGCGGGCGGCATAGACATCGCCCACCTGCACTTCGGCCAGAAGATGCGCACCACCACGCAGATCAAGCCCCAGATTAACCAGGCCCGAGGGCAGATAAGACGGCCAGCCAGCCGCAAGTTCGCGGTTTTCGCTGGTGTCAAATCCGGCCTCGATGGCCTTGTTGGCGTCATTGTGGGTTTCAACCCGACCATAGAACACGTTGGGCATTGCCAGGATCAACCCCAGCACCACCGCGCTCCAGATCAGAACCCGCTTCCAGGTATCGATCTGCAACATGTGGGATTAGCCTTCGGTCGGCTCGGTTTTCGACAGAACCTGCGCGATGGTCGCCTTGATCACGCGGACCTTGACGCCCTCGGCGATTTCGACCTCGATCTCATTGCCTTCCTTGACCTTGACCACCTTGCCGACAACACCGCCCTGGGTCACGACCTGGTCACCGCGGCGCAGAGCCTCGACCATGTTTTGATGTTCTTTCATCTTTTTCTGCTGCGGACGGATCAGCAGGAAATACATGATCGCGAAGATCAGGATGAGAGGAAGAAATTGCGCAATGCCGTTGGCATCCATGAGAGACTCCGATCGTAAATTGGGGCGGCTCCATGGCTGGCACCGCGTCATTCGGGCGGAACCTATGCGTTGGGGGGAATGGATGCAAGGCACACGGCCGCAGATCCAGGCGTTCTATAGGGGCTCGGTTCGGATTTATCGCCATGGAGGATACCGGGGAATTTCTTGGTGGCGACTGCCACGCGGGCCTGAGCGCCCGATAATGGTGAAATTCCCATCAATACATGCCGCAAAGGTTGAATTTTCATACATCCGAAATAGGATCATGATCACACTTCGCGCGAGGAAGCGATATGATCGACCTGCCCGGCTTTCGCCCGTCTGCAACATTTCGCACCGGCCTGCGTCAAACGATCCACCATATTCTTGATGCGCTGGGGGCGGCCACGCTGCTGACCGTGTCGCTCAGCATCACGCGGCTGCTTCAATTCGGGGCGGCCTATCATGTGATGATCGTGATGCTTCTTCTTAGTGCGGTTCTTCCCATGCTGTTTTTGCGTGCGGATCGCTTTTTGGAATGGCGCGCCGCGATCGTCATTTCGGCCTTTTTGATCGTGATTTACACCGGCATGTCCCAGTTGGGATTGCTGGCTGTGGCGACGGCCGTCTTGCCGTTTTTCATGGGGGTTGCCACGTCCGTTTTCTCGGCGCGCATCGGGTATTGGATCCTCGTCGCTGCGATGACTCCAATGGTTGCAATCGGCGTTTTGTTCTTAAACGGAACCCTAAGCCCACCGGACAGCTCAATCACGGCTTGGAATGCGTCGATTGCAAATTGGATCGTGACCTTGGCCACGATCGCACTGTTTTCGGCGTTCAACATTATGCTGATACAGGCCCTGCGCAGATCTTGGAGAGAAACCGATCTTCAGGCCATCGAAAAATACGAACAGTTCGAAGCCCTTATCGAATACGCCCCTGAGGCCATCGTAATCATCGACATGGATCAAGAACGCTATGTCATGGCCAACGCCCCGGCAGAGCGCATGTTTGGAATGTCGCGGACCCATCTGACGTCGGGCCCCTCTCCCATCAGCATGAGCCCCGAGTATCAACCCTCGGGCGAACTAAGCCTGAATATGGCGCTGTCATATTTGAAACAAGCGATGCAGGGGGGGCATCCCACCTTTGAATGGAACCACTTGAACGCCCAGGGCGAAGAATTCCCCTGCCTGATTTCATTGTCGCGCATCCCACCATTTGACAAAAAGCTGATCCGCAGCAGCATGATCGATATTTCGGATCGGATCGCTGACAAGCAGCGCCAAAAAGAGCTACAGGCTCAATTGGCCGCCTCTCAGAAAATGGAGGCCATCGGTCAGTTGACCGGTGGTGTAGCTCATGATTTCAACAACTTGCTCGCGGTGATCTTGGGAAACCTTGAACTTATTCAAGAAGAAACAATAGGCGCGCCCGCGCATGATCTGGTGCAGCCCTGTATCGATGCCACCCTGCGCGGGGCAGATCTGACGCGTTCGATGCTCAGCTTTGCACGCAAAGCCCCGCTCAAACCCTGCGTGCTGGATCTGAACACCCTTGTGAAAGACACCAAAGACTGGACCAGCCGCACGCTGCCAAGCACCATCGACGTGGAAACCGCGTTGTCGCCGGATCTATGGCAAACAAAAACAGACCCGGTGGCCGCAGAAAGCGCGCTGATAAACCTGATATTGAACGCCCGTGACGCCATGACCGATGGTGGAACGCTGACATTGGAGACTGCCAACATCACGATCGACGCGGTAGATATCAATTCATATAAAGAAGATATCTCGCCCGGCTGCTATGCCATGGTTGCTGTCACCGATACCGGAAGCGGGATCGCCGCAAACAGCTTGGGCCGCATTTTCGAACCTTTCTTCACGACAAAGCCAACAGGCCAGGGGTCGGGGCTTGGGTTGTCGATGGTCCAGGGGTTCATGCGGCAATCGGACGGTGCGGCCCTCGTCTATTCCGAACAAGGGATCGGGACGACGTTCAAACTGTTTTTCCCCGCCGTACAATCGCCTGATCAGCCGCAAGATCAGCCCCCACAGGCGGCTGCGCAACATAATCTGGTTCCGAATTTAGGGCTGACTATGGGGCCAGACTCAGGGTCCCCCCTCTCCAGCCAAAGCGCCAGCAAACACATCTTAATTGCAGAAGACGAACCAGAGGTGCTGCGTGTGCTGAGCGCAATGCTGACCACCGCCGGATTTCGGGTGACCGCGGCAGGTTCCGGTGACCAGGCCAAATCCCTTTTCGGCAACGGCGCGGGATTCGACCTGTTGTTGACCGATATCGTGATGCCCGGTCGGCTGCAGGGCACCAGCCTTGCGCATGAAATCAAACAGATCACCCCCGACCTACCCGTGGTTTTCATGTCTGGCTATGCCTCAAAGGCAACCGTTGAGGGGGTAGAGCTATCCACGGCAGACATCCGTTTGATGAAACCCGTCATGCGAAAAGATCTGCTGCAAGCGATCGAGAACGCCTTGGCCTCCAAGGCGCGCAATGACGTCTCGGATTAAGGGGCTGCCAGCGGTTTTTCCCGGTGGGTTTAAACCCCTAGAAACCTCTGCACGCTATCACGGTCTCTGATTTGACAGGAGATTTGCCAAATGCAGTTCGTCACCCGGGCGACCTATTTTCCGACGCCGACAGATGTCTTGGGAAGCATGATCGGCACGGGCCCAGGAAATTGGGCGCCGAGGGCATGCGCCCTACCTGCCCCGACCCATTTCGCAGTCAGACGGTAGGATATTAGGTGGCGCGCGCGTTTGGGTCGAAAATCAACCGCATTGTAAGCTTGGTGACACGCGGCCTGCGACGGCGGATCGCGCTATACACGGCGGGTACCACCTTTTTGGTCGTTGCATTGCTCAGTGTGATCAACTCGCAAACCCAAACACAGTTGGTGAACGCACGCGTGCTTGAGAAAAGCATGTCGATGGGGGCGCTGCTTCGTGAACTGTCGCTGCCCTATCTTATCGATGGTCGCCCGGCGGATATGGCCGGTTTCTATCAGGCACTTGAAAAACAACCCGATATTGTATCTGTTTTCATGGTTGATCCAGACCTGGATCTGCTGGCAAGCGGGTCCTCCCATGACGATACCCGCGGGCTGTCCCCCGATGAAGATGCCTTGATCAAGCGCGCGGCTGACAGCGGCACGCGCCAAACACACTGGCAAGGAAATATCATTGATGTCGCCATTCCGGTCACAGTCGATGACCACCAATTCGGGGTGATCCGATACAGTGTCCTCACCGATCCGGGCGAGGGCGGGATCAGCCTTGTGTTCCAACGAAATCTTGCCTTTGGCATTCTGTTCACCGCCGCCAGCATATTCACCAGCCTGTACATTGCCCGCCATCTGTCTGCGCCGCTCGAACGCCTGAACCGCGCCACGCAAGAGGCTGCCGCCGGGGATCTGGCGCAATTCGTTGACATCCGCACCAATGACGAAGTCGAAAGCCTGTCACGCTCTTTCAACATCATGTTGGGAAACCTGCGATCCCGATTGACGGCACATGAACAAGCGCAGCGCAGGCTTGAGGAAATCGGCCGCGATCTGAACGACAAGAACGCCCAATTGGCCCGGGCTCTTGACCAGGCCCGTACAGCCGAGGCCGCCAAATCTGAGTTTCTCGCCAGCATGAGCCACGAAATCCGCACGCCGATGAATGGTGTTTTGGGCATGACCGAGCTGCTGTCCGAAACCCAGATGGATGATCACCAGGCCAATCTGGTAGAAACCATTGGCAGCTCCGGTCAGGCATTATTGAGGATTATCAATGATATACTTGACTTTTCCAAAATCGAAGCGGGGCATATGACGCTGCTTCGCGACCCCTTTGCGATCTGTGATCTGGTGGAAGACACCGCGCGGGTGCTTTCCATTCAGGCCGCGGTCAAAAACGTCGATGTTATCGCGCGGTGCGACCCCGCACTGCCCGAACAGGTGCAGGGTGATTTCGCGCGCATGAAGCAGGTGCTTTTGAACTTTGCCAGCAATGCAGTGAAATTCACAGAATCCGGGCACGTTCTGATCCATGCTGAGCGGGCACAGGATGCAACCGGTGCCGATTTCCTGAAAATCAGCGTATCCGATACCGGCTGTGGCATCCCGGAAGACAAACTTGAACATGTCTTCAATCGGTTCACACAGGTGGACGGTTCCTACAGCCGAGAGCATCAGGGAACCGGCCTGGGACTGGCCATCAGCAAGGGGTTTGTTGAACTGATGGGCGGCCATATCAAGGTCACGTCAGCCCTCGGCAAAGGATCTTGCTTTGCGTTTTTTGTCCCGCTTGCCCCCCTTGATGGCCGGATCACCCTGCCGGATGGCGCGCAGGCACAATCGGCGCTTGTGGTCAGCGCCAGTGCGCCCTTTAGCACCGCGCTCTGCGAACGCCTGCGCGGTTTCGGCCTTGGTGTCCGTGAAATACAATCCGGGGCAGCGGCCATGAAATGCCTGAAAGAGGATCCCGACATCGATGTGATTTTTGTCGATGTCGACGTCGCCGACATGACGGGACTTGAGCTGATTGATCGCATTCACGCCGAACAACCGGCATCCAAACGGCTGATCTTGTTCGAAAAATTTTGGGAAGCCCCTCAGGGCACCCCTGCCTGGCACGAAGGAAAGCCGCTTCTGAAACTCCGCAAACCGCTTTTGACCCGGCGGTTGGTTCAGGCGCTTGCCCCCGGCACAGCCCCAGATTGGCATGCGGGAACCCGGCCCACCACCGGGGCGGGCTGCGCATCTGCGACGCAAGACGACAAAGGGAAACCACCGGCGCGGCCGATTTTGATCGTCGATGACAATAAAACCAACCTGAAAGTGATTGAACTGGTCCTGGCCAAGATGAACCTGCCTTACGTGGCCGCCACCAACGGCGCTGAGGCGCTGGAGCAGTTTCAGATCACGCGTCCGAGCCTCGTGTTGATGGACATCAGCATGCCGGTCATGAACGGGCTTGATGCCACGCGCGCGATCCGAGAATTCGAAAGCGGATCGCCTGACGGCGGGCGCAGCCACATCATCGGTCTCACCGCCCATTCCAGCCCCCGCGATCAAGAGGCCTGTATCGCGGCGGGCATGGATCAACATATGTCGAAACCCGTGAACCTGCGCAAACTTCGGTCGCTTCTTGAGGAAAATCGCGACACCGCTGCCTAGTGAACCAGCAAATTCCGGGTCTCATCCGGCGTTGGTCAGTCAGGTCAATGGACCCTCAGTTGCGCCCCGGATCATGCCCGCGAAAAATGCGCGCCAGGCCGATCATCTCTTCCAATGCTGCGATCCGGTCAGAGCTTGGCATACGGCTTTGAATATCTGCGACCAGGGCCTCGATCAGAAAATGGATCGTCAAGGTCGAATCCCAGCTTGAAGGCACCTCAACCATGGTTCGAAAACAATGGCTTGCGTGCTGTTCAATCGGCGAGCCCCATTGATCGGTGATCAACACGATGGTCCCCCCCTGCCCGGCCACCAACCCGGCCAGTCGTTCCAGCTGTTTTTCATAGCGCCGTATGTCAAACACCACCAACACCGCGTTTTCGTCCATGTCCAAAACCGCCTGGGGCCAGACACTGGGGGACGAATCCAAAAGCGAAACTCCGCGCCGAATGATCTGAAGGTGGTTGAAAAAGTGGTGCGCGCTTGAGCGCGTTATGCGCCCCCCCAACAGGTAAATCTGGCGCGCTGGATCCGACAAAAGCTTGGCCACACGATCGAATTCCACGGGATCAAGCCGATCCAATGTTCCGTTCAAATTCTGGGAAACCGCCCGCGCAAAGCGGCTGATCAAATGGGATTCACTGCCCTCTTTCTCAGCGGTTTCGAGTTTGGCCAAGGGCTGCTTGACCCGCGCGGCAACCTCTTCGCGCATGCTGTCCTGGAAATCGGAAAACCCATCAAACCCCAGTTTGCGCGCCAAACGCACAACGGATGCGGTCGACACATCCGCGCTTTCGGCCAAACGCGTGATCGACTGCAGGCCAACCACAAGAGAATCGTCCAGAAGTGTCGCCGCCAATCGTCGTTCGGCCGCAGTCAGATTCGGCTGCTGATCTCGAAGCATGTCGCGAATGAGCATTTTCTAAGCACCCCTGTTTCGAAGTTTAGCCAGTCTATTCTAGACCATACGTTAAAAAAAGAAACAATATTGACAGATGCGCCGACTCTGTAGTGATCTTTACACAATTACGATGAGGGCGGCCAAGCACCGCAGGGCCACGGGGGACAATACATGACACAGCGTGAAGATCTGGCCTGGCCTGCTGTGGCGGTCTATGGCCTCGATGGTCAGGCTCCGATCGTCTTGATTTGTGAACACGCGTCGCGTTTCATCCCGCCTGATCTGAACGGATTGGGCGCAAGCGAAGCGGCGCAAAATGCGCATGTGGCGTATGACATCGGCGCGATGGAGCTGGCGCAAAGGATGTCGGCGCGGCTTGGGGCGCCTTTGGTTGCAGGCCAGATTTCGCGTCTGGTCTATGACTGCAATCGCCCGCTTGAGGCCGCCGATTGTATCCCCGGCACCAGTGAAGTCTTTTCAATTCCGGGAAATGAAGCCTTGCCGCAGGTCACCCGCAAAGCGCGGTTTGATCAGGTTCACACCCCATTTCATGCCGCCGTACACCAGGTGATTGATACACAAATGCACCGCTGCGCCACCCCGATCACATTGGTCACGCTGCACAGTTTCACCCCGGTCTTCAAAGGTGTTCGACGCAGCGTTGAAATCGGGTTCCTGCACCACGACGCAGGCGCTCTTGCCCGCGCGGCAACCGAAATCGAAGCCAATCGCGGAGCCTATAACGCCCAGGTCAACGCCCCCTATTCCGCCAGCGACGGAGTCACCTATAGCCTGCAAAAACATGGGGATGCGCGCGGGCTGGCATCGGTCATGGTCGAGGTTCGAAATGATCTGATCGACACGGTCGCCAAGGCGGAAAAGGTGGCGGATCATCTGTCCGAAACCCTGCTGGCGGCCATCGCGAAAACACAACAGGAGGCAATCGCATGAGCCTGCTCAAGCGCTATATCGCCTTGGTCGACCGGATCAATCGGGCAATTGGCCGGGTCGCCATGTATGGGATTTTTGTGCTTATGGCCGTGCTTTTGTGGTCATCCATCTCAAAGACCTTTTTCAACCCGTCGCTCTGGACCCTGGAAATGGCCCAGTTCCTGATGGTCGGATACTACATCCTGGGCGGCCCCTATTCGATCCAGATGGGTTCGAACGTGCGCATGGACCTGCTGTATGGCGAATGGTCGGCGCGGCGCAAGGCGGCGGTGGACATTGTCACGGTTTGTTTTTTGATCTTCTACCTGGGGGTGCTGCTTTGGGGCGGCATCGACAGCACCGAATACAGTTTCAAATATGGTGGCGAGCGCAGCCCAACCGCCTGGCGCCCCTATATGTGGCCGATCAAAGTGGTCATGTGCGTTGGCATCACCTTGATGCTGCTTCAGGCCATTTCCGAATTGTTCAAAGATATCCTGCGCTTGCGCGGCGAAGAGGTGCCCCATGTCGTATGAAATGATCGCCATCTTCATGTTCGCCACCATGATGGCCATGCTGCTGACCGGGCAGCGGGTGTTCGGGGCCATCGGCTTTGTCGCGGTGATTGCGGCGCTGGCGCTTTGGGGTGACCGGGGGGGCTATGATCTGGCGTTCTCCAGCGCGATGAAGCTGATGAAATGGTATCCGCTGCTGACCCTGCCAATGTTCATTTTCATGGGCTATGTCTTGTCGGAATCCAAGATCGCGGATGATCTTTATAAGATGTTCCACGTCTGGATGGGCGGGTTGCGCGGTGGTTTGGCCATCGGGACGATCGGCCTGATGGTGCTGATTTCCGCCATGAACGGCCTGTCCGTTGCGGGCATGGCCATTGGCGCGACCATCGCGCTGCCTGAATTGCTGAAACGGAACTATGACAAACGCATGGTCACCGGGGTGATCCAGGCGGGGTCAAGCCTTGGGATTCTTGTTCCACCCTCGGTTGTGCTAGTTCTCTATGCGATGATCGCGCGCCAGCCGGTTGGCCAGCTGTGGCTGGCGGGGATTGTCCCCGGGTTGATGATGGCCGCGATGTTCATCGCCTATATCGCCATTCGCTGCCGGATCAATCCGGATCTGGGTCCGGCCCTGCCCCCCGAAGACCGCGCGATGCCGCGTGCGGAAAAGCTGCGATTGTTGCGCGCGGGCCTGCTGCCCATCGGGATCTTCGCGGCGATGATGGTGCCCTTTGTCAATGGCTGGACCTCGCTGGTCGAAAGCTCGGCCATCGGGGCGCTGACCGCCTTTGTCGCGGCCGTCGCCAAGGGCCGCATGACCCGCGAAGTGTTCGAGGTTTCGGTCCGTCAGACGCTGGGCATCACCTGCATGTTCATGTGGATTATCCTTGCAGCCCTGGCCTTTGGCGCGGTGTTTGACGGGCTGGGCGCGGTCAAGGCGATTGAATCCCTGTTCACGGAAAAGCTGGGGTTGGACCCCTGGATGATCCTGATCCTGATGCAGCTGAGCTTTATCCTCATGGGGACATTCCTGGACGACACCGCCATGCTGGTGATCGTCGCGCCGCTCTATGTGCCCTTGGTCAAGGCGCTTGGGTTTGATCTGATCTGGTACGGCGTGCTGTACACGATCACAACCCAGATCGCCTATATGACCCCACCCTTTGGCTACAACCTGTTCTTGATGCGCGCCATGGCCCCGCCGCAGATCACGCTTCGGGATATTTACGGCTCGATCCTGCCCTTTGTGATGGTGATGGTTCTGGCGCTGACGCTGGTCATGCTGATGCCCGAAATCGCCCTATGGTTGCCGGGCTATGTCTATGGAAACTGATAATCGGGACTACGTTCACGAGAGAACTCAACAGAACCTCATACGGAATAACCAGAAGACCGGGCCCAACCCGGCGCTGATCCCAACTGAAGAGAGGAAACTCAAATGACCACAAGACGTAAGTTTTTGGCCGGTGCCGCCGTCGCCCCGGCGGCTGCGCTGGCCACCCCGGCGCTTGCCAGCGGCAAAATCAAATGGCGCATGCAGACCTATGCGGGCGCGGCCCTGGCCGAGCATGTGATCGACCCGGCGATCAAAAAGTTCAACACCATCGCCGGCGACCGCATGGAAATCGAACTGTTCTACGCCGACCAGCTTGTCCCCACCGGCGAGTTGTTCCAGGCCATGCAGCGCGGCACGATTGACGCGGTGCAATCCGATGATGACTCCATGGCGTCGCCCACCGATGTCACCGTGTTCGGCGGCTATTTCCCCTTTGCTTCGCGGTACTCGCTGGATGTGCCGGTGCTGTTCAACCAATACGGCCTGAACGAAATCTGGGACGAGGAATACTCCAAGGTTGGCGTCAAACACATCAGCGCGGGGTCTTGGGACCCCTGCCATTTCGCCACCAAAGACCCGATCCGCAGCCTTGCGGACCTCAAGGGCAAGCGCGTCTTTACCTTCCCCACCGCGGGCCGCTTCCTCAGCCAGTTTGGCGTGGTTCCGGTGTCGCTCCCATGGGAAGACATCGAGGTCGCCGTGCAAACCGGCGAGCTGGACGGCATCGCATGGTCCGGCATCACAGAGGACTATACCGTTGGCTGGGCCGATGTGACCAACTACTTCCTGACCAACAATATTTCCGGCGCATGGGCGGGCAGCTTCTTTGCCAATATGGAGCGCTGGAACGAACTGCCAGAAGACCTGCAAACCCTGTTCCGCGTCTGCTGTGACCAGTCGCACTATTATCGCCAGTGGTGGTATTGGGGCGGCGAGGCCAACCTGCGCGTCAACGGCACCAAGATGGAGCTGACCTCGATCCCGGACGAAGAATGGGCCCAGGTCGAAGCCGCAGCGCTGGAGTTCTGGGAAGAGATCGCATCGGAAAGCCCAACCAAGGCCAAGGTTGTCGAGATCTTCAAAAAGTACAACGCCGACATGCAAAAAGCGGGCCGCCCGTATCGCTACGGCTAAAGAACCTGGTCTGGCCCGTCATGGGATGGGCCAGACCCCAACACGCGACGCCCGGCAAGGGGCGCATCAATCAAAAGGTCGCAATATGCTGACATTCGAGGATCTGAAATCGCAGGTGGCTGCGGGGGATGTGGACACGGTTCTGGTCTGCCTTGTGGACATGCAGGGCCGCCTTATGGGCAAACGGTTTCACGCCGGGCATTTCGTGGCGGGCGCCTATGAGGAAACCCACTGCTGCAACTATCTGCTGGCCACCGACCTGATGATGGGCACGCCGGATGGCTATGCCTCGACCTCATGGGAGGGGGGCTATGGCGATTACGTGATGAAACCCGACCTGTCGACGCTGCGGCCCCTGCCCTGGCTTGAGGGCACGGTGATGGTGCTGTGCGACATCCTGGATCACCACACCCACCAAGAGGTGCCGCATTCCCCCCGCGCGATCCTGAAAAAGCAGGTTGCCCGGCTTGAGGCCATGGGCTTTGACCCCAAGACCGCAACCGAGCTGGAGTTTTTCCTGTTTGAGAAAAGCTTTGACGAGATCCGCAAATCGGGCTTTCGCGATCTGGCGCCGATCTCGGGCTATAACGAGGACTATCACATCCTGCAAACCTCGCGTGAGGAACATGTGATGCGCCCGATCCGCAACCATCTTTGGACGGCAGGCATCCCGATTGAGAATTCGAAAGGCGAAGCGGAAACCGGCCAGGAAGAGCTGAACATCAAATATGCCAGCGCCATGGACACCGCCGCCTATCACACCATCGCCAAACACGCGGTCAAGGAAATCGCATGGCAGCAGGGGCATGCCGCGACCTTTCTGCCCAAGTGGCACCACGACAAGGTGGGCTCGTCCAGTCATGTGCATCAATCGCTTTGGAAAGACGGCGCCAACGCATTTTATGACGCGGAGGATGCGCTTGGCATGTCGGATCTGATGAAAGCCTACATGGCGGGTCTGCTGAAATATGCGCCCGATTACACCTATTTCATGGCGCCCTATATCAACTCGTACAAACGCTTTATGAAAGGCACCTTTGCGCCCACGCGGATCATCTGGTCGGTGGACAACCGCACCGCGGGCTTCCGCCTGTGTGGCGACGGCACCAAGGCGGTGCGGGTCGAGTGCCGCATTCCGGGCTCTGACATGAACCCCTATCTGGCGATGGCGGGCATGCTGGCGGCCGGGATCGCGGGCATCGAAGAGGGTCTTGAATTGCAGGCGCCGGCCACCGGTGATGTGTATCAAGGCGAAACCGGCATGATCCCCGGCACTCTCAAATCGGCCGGTGCGGCGCTCAGGTCCTCGGCCATGCTGCGTGCGGCCATGGGGGATGCGGTGGTGGACCACTATGCCCGCGCCGCCGAAGTGGAAATCGAAGAGTTCGAGCGCGTCGTGACCGATTGGGAAATCGCGCGCGGGTTTGAGTTGGCGTAAAGAACGGATCGGGGCACAGCCCCGGTGCCTTAAGTTTTGTGGCAAAATATGACAGGGGCCCGTCCCTGTTTGAACAAGTGGAGCATTGGCATGGGCCAGATGTTGAAATGTATCTCACCGATTGATGGAACGGTGTTTGCGGAACGCGACGTGATGCCCCTGGGCGCGGCGCGTGCTGCGGTGGACCGCGCGCGCGTGGCGCAAAAGGACTGGGCCGCGCGGCCCCTGGACGAACGGGTCGCGCTGGTGCGCGCCGGTGTCGCCGCCGTCGGAGAGATGAACGATGAAATCGTGCCCGAGCTGGCCCGGATGATGGGCCGCCCGGTGCGCTACGGAGGTGAGTTTGGCGGTTTTGACGAACGCGCCAGCCACATGGCCAGCATCGCCCACGAGGCGCTGGCCGACATCCAGGTGGGCGAGGACGAGACGTTCAAGCGCTATATCAAACGTATTCCCCATGGCGTTGTCTTTGTCGTCGCCCCCTGGAACTATCCCTATATGACCGCGATCAACACCGTCGCCCCCGCGCTGATTGCCGGGAATGCGGTGGTGCTGAAACACGCGACCCAAACCCTTTTGGTGGGCGAGCGAATGGTCGCGGCCTTTGCCCAGGCGGGCCTCCCGGCTGATCTGTTTCAGAACCTGTTCCTGTCACATGATGTGACCAATGATCTGATTGCAGGCAATGCTTTTGATTTTGTCAACTTCACCGGCTCGGTCGGCGGCGGTCAGGCGATGGAACGCGCCGCCGCGGGCACATTTACCGGCGTCGGAACCGAACTGGGCGGCAAAGACCCCGGCTATGTCATGGAGGACGCGGATCTGGATGCGGCGGTGAATACGCTGATCGACGGCGCCATGTTCAATTCCGGTCAATGCTGCTGCGGGATTGAACGCATCTATGTCCACGAAAGCCTGTTTGACCAATTCGTCGCCAAGGCGGTCGAGATCGTCAAAGGCTACAAGCTTGGCAATCCCCTGGACCAAGAGACCACCCTGGGTCCGATGGCGCATGTGCGCTTTGCCCAAGAGGTGCGCGCACAAATCGCCCAGGCCATCGCCGATGGCGCAACCGCCCATATCGCCCCCTTTGATCAGGATGACGGCGGCGCCTACCTGACCCCGCAGATCCTGACCAATGTCACCCACGACATGCGCGTCATGCGCGACGAAAGCTTTGGCCCCGTGGTGGGCATCATGCCGGTCGCTTCCGACGAAGAAGCCATCGCCTTGATGAATGACAGCGAATTCGGCCTGACCGCCTCGCTCTGGACCCAGGATCTGGATCGCGCGGCCCGGATCGGCGATCAGCTTGAAACCGGCACGGTCTTCATGAACCGCGCCGATTATCTTGATCCGGGCCTGTGCTGGACCGGCTGCAAGAACACCGGGCGCGGTGGCGGGCTGTCCATCATCGGGTTCCACAATCTAACCCGCCCCAAATCCTACCATCTGAAAAAACGCACCACCTAAGCCGCTTCTTTGGGTCTCAAATATCCCGGGGGGAATTGATCGCAGATCAAGGGGGGCCGCGCCCCCGCCCCCCCATCGCTTTCATCATAGGAATACGCTCATGTCTCTTGTTGGAAACTGGTCATATCCAACCACAATGAAATTCGGCACTGGCCGGATCAAGGAACTGCCCCAGGCCTGCGCACAGGCCGGTATCAAACGCCCGCTTCTTGTCACCGACAAGGGCCTGGCCGATCTGCCCATCACCACGCAGACGCTCGACATTCTTGACGCGGCCGGGCTTGGGCGCGGACTGTTTGCCGAGGTCGACCCGAACCCAAACGAAATCAACCTCGCCGCGGGGGTCGCGGCCTACAAAGCCGGGGATCATGATGGCGTGATCGCCTTTGGCGGCGGGTCGGGTCTTGATCTGGGCAAGATGGTCGCCTTTATGGCCGGTCAAACCCGCCCGGTCTGGGATTTCGAAGACGTCGGAGATTGGTGGACCCGCGCGGATGCGGATGCCATCGCCCCCATCGTTGCCGTGCCAACCACAGCGGGGACCGGATCAGAGGTGGGGCGCGCCAGCGTGATCACCAATTCGCAAACACATGTGAAAAAGATCATCTTCCACCCCAAGGTCCTGCCCAGCGTCGTGATCTGTGATCCCGAACTCACCGTTGGCATGCCGAAATTCATCACTGCGGGCACCGGTCTGGACGCCTTTGCCCATTGTGTCGAAGCCTTCTCCAGCCCGCATTACCACCCCATGAGCCAGGGCATCGCCCTTGAAGGGATGCGGCTGGTGATCAAATACCTGCCCCGCGCCTACGCGGATGGCACCGATATCGAGGCCCGCGCCCAGATGATGAGCGCCGCCGCCATGGGCGCGACCGCGTTTCAAAAAGGGCTTGGGGCGATCCACGCGCTCAGCCACCCGATTGGCGCGGTGTTCAACACCCACCACGGCACCACCAATGCGGTTTGCATGCCTGCGGTGCTTGACCTGAACGCCCCGCTGATTGCCGATCGGTTCAACGCCGCCGCAAGCTATATCGGCGTAGAGGGCGGCTTTGACGGGTTCCGCAGGTTTGTCCAGGACTTCAACGACAGCTTTGCCATCCCCCGCAGGCTTTCAGAGATGGGGGTTGATGACAGCCGCATCGACGATTTGGTGTCCATGGCGCTCAACGACCCGTCCTGCGGCGGCAACCCGGTTGCGCTGACCACGGACAACGTGACGGCCCTGTTCAAGGCCGTTATCTGACACGAGCTCCGACGTACAGACATCCAATGGCCCCCACACGGGGGCCTTTTCCTGCCGCCCGCAGGGTCAGCCCGCCTAGGGTCAGGACCCAGGCAATGAACCGCCCAAGATCCAGATGGCGCGCCCGCATCCCCAGCGCTTCGGCAAAGGCACGCCCATGTCGGGCAGAGCGCTTGCGCAGCCCGTTAATTTCCGGCATGCAGAAACCGTTACAATGTAACATTACCAAAGGAATGCAGCCACGGGGCACCAGCACGGCACATGGGTTTATCTCTTGAAATCAACAACCTGCTGATCACCAGCACAGGTGGCCGTGTGCTCTTGGACCTGCCAGAGCTGACCCTTTCCGCCGGTCAAAGCCTTGGCATCCGGGGGGCATCGGGTGCGGGAAAATCCACCCTGCTCATGGCGCTTGCGGGTCTGGCTGAACGCGCCACTGGACGCGTGTTTTGGGGGGACAATGATCTTCTGTCCCTAAGCACCCGGGGCAAAGATCGCTTTCGCGCCAAGCATATCGGTATGATTTTCCAAGATTTTCTGCTGTTCGACGAATTGGACATCCTGTCCAATGCCGCCCTGCCCGCCCTGTTCGCGCCCCGTGCGGATCGGGCCGCGATCCGCACCCACGCGGCGGAGCATCTGACCAAATTGGGGCTAAGCGGCCTCGACGCACAGAGAAACACGCGGGACAGCATGCAGGGACAAGGCCTTCAAACCCTGTCCGGAGGCGAGCGCCAGCGCGTTGCCGTTGCGCGCGCATTGGCCCAGGACGCGCCCATCCTATTGGCCGACGAACCAACCGCCAGCCTGGACCGGCGCACCGCCGATGCGCTGATCCATGATCTGAGCCGTGTAAACCGCGACCAAGGCAAGACGCTGATCACGGTCAGCCACGATCCCGCGCTGCTCGCGCGGATGGATCGGGTGATCACCCTTGATCAGGGCCGGATTGTCCCTCCGTCAGAGGAGGCCCCGCAATGATAGCGCTTTGGGATGCCCTGCCCGTCGCCCTCCAGAACCCTCTGTTGCTGGTGGCGATGCTGTGCCCCTGTGTGGGTCTGGCGGTCGTGGTGCTGCGCGGGTTTTCCCCCTGGCCGTTGGTGCGGGCGATGCTGTGGCGGTTTCGCTGGGTCAACGCCATGTTCGTGCTTTTGATCGCGGTTTCTTTGGGCATGGGGATTGGCCTGTTTGCGCAGGAACGCGGTCTGCGGCGCGGCACCGCGCAGGCGGCCGAGAAATTCGACCTCGTGATCGCGGCCCCCGGCAGCGACATCACGCTGATGATGGCCGCCGTGTATCTGCAACCCGCGAATGTCCCCCTGCTGATGGGCGATCTGTACAACGCCGTCGAAGCCCACCCCCATGTCAAACTGGCCGCGCCCCTCGCCTTTGGGGACAGCTATCAAGGCGCGCCTGTCGTGGGCACCACCGATGCCTTTGTGCGCCATCTCAGCGATGGGGAAATTCAGGGCCGTGGGTTCGAGACCGTGCACGAAGCCATCATCGGCGCCCAGGTCCCCCTTGAGATCGGGGATCAATTCACCCCCGCCCATGGGCACGGGAGCGCCGCCGACACGCAGGCCCATGATCAACCCATCACGGTGGTGGGTCGCATTCCCGCAACCGGCAGCCCCTGGGATCGCGCGTTGATGGTTCCGGTTGAATCCGTCTGGGAGGTTCACGGGCTTGCCAATGGTCATGCCCCCGAACGTATGGATCAGATTGGCCCGCCGTTTGATGCCGATTTCTTTCCCGGCACACCTGCAATCATTGTCCAGCCCAAGGCGCTTTGGGCCAGCTATTCCTTGCGCGCAGAGTTCACCAACAGCGACAGCATGGGGTTTTTCCCCGGCGCGGTGCTGGCGCGGCTATATGCGGTTTTGGGGGATATGCGTCAGGCCATGTCCGTGCTTTCGACCGTGTCCTTGGCGCTGGTGGCCATCAGCGTCCTGATCGGATTGATGATCCTGATCCGCCTGTTCCAACGGCAATTGGCCACGCTGCGCGCCCTGGGGGCCCCCGTGCGTTTTGTCTTTGCGGTGGTCTGGTCTTATGCGGTGTGTCTTTTGGCGCTTGGCGCGCTGTTGGCTGGGGTGTTTGGCCAGATTGCCACCACTGTTTTGTCCCACATCCTGACCCAGCGCAGTGACATCGTGATTCAGGCCCCGCTGGGCTGGACCGAAGCCCATATGATCGCGGGTTTTATCACCCTTGCCAGTTTTGCCGCGCTGCTGCCCGCTTGGCGCACGCGGCACCAATCCATCGTTTCCGCACTTCGTTCATGAAAGGTTACGCCATGAAAAGTCATTCCATGCGTTTTCGTCCCCTGATCGCCCTCGCCTTTGCCGCCTGTGCTGCCCTGCCCGCCTGGGCCGGCGACCACGGGCATGATCACGACCACGATCATGATCACGCCGAAGAAACCCACCAAGAGACCCATCAGGACACCGGCGACACCCATCTGGCCACGGTCGGGGATCTGCGCGTGCTGCATGCCTGGACCGCCGCCACCCACGACCGCCATACCCTGGTCTTCATGGAGATCGAAAACAGCGGGGATCAGCCCGTGATGATCACCGGAGGCGAAAGCCCGCTGGCGGGCCAGATCACCCTGGTGGGGTTCCACCTGCAAGATGGGCACGCCCATTATGAGCCGCTTGACCAGGTGCCCGCCCCGGCCAAGGCCGAGCTTGAGCTGGCGCCAAACGGCTTGGCGCTGCGCTTGGATGGCTTGACGCGAGAGCTTCACAAAGGGGATGAGTTCCCGCTTGAGCTGAACACAAGCCTGGGCCACATCCCCCTGCACGTTCAGGTCGAGGCCGAGGGCGCCACGGCACACAGCCATGCGGGACATAATCACTGATCCCCACCCCGGCCTGCTCCGGCTCACCCCAGCCTGCTCATGCCTGCTCCGGACTGCCCCGGCCCGCCCGCGCAGCCTCTAAACTGACATGAGGCGCGCGGCTTCGCTGCGCAGGATCTCGATCAAGAGATCACTGCCCGGGCGCGGATCGGGACGCTGCGGCTGCATCAGGGCGATCTTTCTCTGGGCCGCCGGGTCGTCCAGCGGATGCAGGCGAATGTCCGCGCCCCCGATGTCGCGGCGGCGGGCCTCGGTCACGGCGTAGATGCTGGGCAAAATGGCGATGCCCGCACCAGAGGCCGCCATCAGCCGGATCGCATCCAGGCTGGTGCCTTCATATTCATCCGAGACCTGCCCGCCAACGCGGGCGGCCAGACCCGCAACCGCATTGGACAGCCGATGCCCGGCGCCCAGCGTCAATAAGGTCTGCCCCGCCAGATCCGCCAGACGCACGGGCCCCTGCGCCAAAGGATGATCCATGGCCACCGCCGCCCACAGCCCTTCGGTAAACAGCGGGGCGATTTGCGCCCCCGGGTGGGCCTCGGGGGTTGAAATGATCATGTCCAGCCGACCGCTGCGCAGCCCTTCGTCCAGCTCAGGCGTGTTCTCTTCGCGGACGATCAACCGCAGGCTGGGGTGATCGCGGTGCAGCCGTTGCACAACGCCGGGCAGCAAATAGGGCCCGACCGAGGGCAACACCCCCAACCGCAACCGCCCATGAAAAATCTCGTCGCTGCGCACGCAGGCGCGCAGGTCTTGCAGATCGCGCAGGATCTGGCGCGCACGGCGCACCACCTCTTCTCCGGCGGGGGTGATCGTGGCCCCGGCCCGCCCCCGTTGAAACAGGGCAACCCCCAGATCGTTTTCAACCTCGGACAATTGCGCCGACAGGCTGGGCTGGCTGACGTGCAACCGCGCCGCCGCAAGGCTGACCTGCCCGGTTTCAGCCACCGCAACGATGTATTCCAACTGACGCAATGTGGGCCGCATTATAGTTTGATCCTATGATAAACAGATGAAACATATATTTGCATTGATGTGACGACAATGCCACTTCCCAACAAACACGCGACAATTGCCGGGGTAATGATGGAAAAAACACTTTCACGCATTCAACAGTTCATGAAGCTTGAGGCCAGCGCGGGTCTGATCCTGATGGGGGTGGCGCTTTTGGCGATGATCGCCGCCAACAGCCCGCTGGCCGCGCTGTATGACGGGTTTCTCGACACCAATATCCGCGTGGGCATCGGCGGTTTCGAAATTTCGAAACCGGCGCTGTTGTGGATCAACGACGGTTTGATGGCGATCTTCTTTTTCCTCGTGGGGCTTGAGATCAAGCGCGAGGTGCTGATGGGCGAATTGTCCAGTTTCGACAAAGCGGTCCTGCCGATCATGGCCGCCATTGGGGGCATGGCGATCCCTGGCCTGATCTTTGTCATGATGAACTGGGGCACGCCGGAAAACCTGAACGGCTGGGCCATTCCCACCGCCACCGACATTGCCTTTGCCCTTGGTATCCTGGCGCTTTTGGGCACCCGCGCGCCGGTCGCGCTCAAGGTCTTTTTGCTGGCCGTGGCGATCATCGACGATCTTGGCGCCATCGTGATCATCGCGGTGTTCTATACCTCTGAGCTGTCGACCAATGCGCTGACCCTGTCGTTCCTGGGCTTTGCCCTGGCGGCAGGTCTGAACCGGATGGGTGTGCAGCGGGCGGCCCCCTATGTGATCATCGGCGTGCTGATGTGGGTCTTTGTGCTGAAATCCGGGGTCCACGCAACGCTGGCCGGAGTGATGATCGCCCTGACCATCCCGCTCAAGGCCAAGGACGGGGACGATGCGCTGCTGTATAAGCTGGAACACGGGCTGCACCCCTGGGTGGCGTTCCTGATCCTGCCGATCTTTGCTTTTGCCAACGCCGGGGTCAGCCTTGCGGGTCTGACGCTGGACACGCTGTTGAACCCGCTGACCCTTGGCATTGCGGCGGGCCTGTTCCTGGGCAAGCAGATCGGAGTGCTATTGGCGACGGGCCTTGGTGTGCTCAGCGGCCTTGCCCGCCTGCCCGAAGGCGTGAACTGGCGTCATATCTATGGTGTGGCCTGCCTGACCGGTGTGGGCTTTACCATGAGCCTGTTCATTGGCTCGCTTGCCTTTGGCACCGACGACATGATGAATGCCGTGCGCCTGGGGGTGATCGCCGGGTCGGTGCTGTCGGGGATCGTGGGCTATCTGGTGCTGCGCAGCGCCGGGGCCCCACCCACAGCCACAGCCACAGCCACAGCCACAGACAGCTGATCCCACCGCCAGACACAAGAAAGGGGCCGCCACAGGGACGGCCCCTTTTTCGTACGGACACCCAGGAGCAGGCTAGGCCGCGTCGTCCCGTCTTTGGAACAACAACGACACTAGCCCAAGCGCCGCCGAAACCAGGATCAATAGCAAGGACACCGCGTTCAACACCGGGGTCGAGCCCTGTTTCAATTTGTCGAACATGGTGATCGTCAAAGGCGAGTCTGACCCAACCAGCATCAACGTTGTGTTAAAGTTCTCAAAGCTCATGAGAACGGACACCACCGCCGAGGCCACGACCGCCGGCAACAAAAAGGGCAAGGTGATCTGACGAATCGCCCCCCATTTGCTGGCGCCAAGGTTCAGCGCCGCCTCTTCGAGGCTGGGGTCGAACTTTTGCAGACGGGCGGAAATCACCAGTGTCGCAAAGGTCGTGATAAAGGAAAACTGCCCCAAGATCACCAGCGGCAGACCGGGGCGCAGCCCGTCAAACCACAGGCCCGTCGCATCCTCAAGCGTGTTCGCCACCGAGCTTGAGAACACAAGGATCGAAATCCCAAGGATCACACCCGGGATGATCAGCGGCAACAGCATCAGCATATAGAGGATCGCCTTGCCGCGGAACTCATGGCGGACAAACAGGAACGCGTTGCAGGTGCCCACAAAGACCGCCAGAACCGACACCCATAGCGCAACAAAGGCCGAGGTCCCGATCGCGCGCAGGATCGCCCGTTCGTGGAACACCCCGATAAACGGCGCCTCGGTGCCAAAGAACCACGCCAGCGTGAATCCTTCCCAAGGGAGGGCGGGAAAGACGCCATTGTTAAAGGCAAACAGCCCCACCACCAAAAGCGGCAGCGCCAGATAGACAAAGAACAGGCCAACATAGGCACGATAGCCCCATTGGGCCAGTTTGGATTGAGGAACCGTCGGGATCATGTGCGCCCCATCGTATTTGTCAGCGACTGACCTGACAGCTTGAGCCCAAGGAACACCACCAGCGACGACAAGATCAGCAACAAGAACCCAAAGGCCGAGCCCAGCTCCCAGTTAAATCGCGTGATGAACTGCGTATAGATCATGCCGGTGAACCACAGGCTGTCTTTGCCCCCCAGCAAGATCGGCGTCAGATAGTTGCCCAGCGACAGCATGAACACCACGATACAGCCCGACACGATCCCGGGCATGGCGTGGGGAATGACGATCTCGCGCAGGATCGACAGGCCGTTGCCGCCCAGATCATAGCCCGCTTCGATCAGGCTGTCGTCCAGGCTGTCCAAAGTCGTGACCAGCGGCACAACCATGAACAGGATCGAGGTATAGACCAGCCCCACCATAATGGCCGCATCGTTGTACAGCATCTCGACCGGGCCACTGACCAGCCCCACGGATTGCAGCAGGTTGGAAATCACCCCGGTTTCCCGCAAAAGGATCATCCAGCCAAAGGTGCGCACCAGCTCGGACACCCAAAACGGGATCATGCACATCAAAAACAACGTGGTCTTGGTGCGCCCCCGGGTCAGCTTGGCGATGTAATAGGCAATGGGAAAGCCCATCACCAGCGTCAGCACCGTGGCAAGGATCGACATGATCGCCGTGCGCGCAAAGGTGCGCCAATACAGCGGTTCATTGAAAAACGCCGCATAGTTGCCAAAGCCCAGCTCATAGCTGCGCGGGCCGGTCTTTTCGCTGATCGAGACAATGAACAATCCCACATGCGGCAAGATGATCAGCACCACCAGCCACAAAAGGATCGGTGCCAAAAGCAGGTAAAACCCAAGTTTCGAAGCGTCCGTGCGCATGCCCTACCCCTTTGCCGCGTAACAGCGCGCCTGCGCCGGGTTCCAGCGGGTCAGCACCCTGTCGCCGGGGCGCAGATTGGTCAGATCGCCAGTTTGGGGAAAGGCCGCCTTGATCACACTGCCCGCCGGATCGCGCAGGGTGACCGTGCTGTTGGCGCCGTTGAACAAAATCGACAGCACCTCGCCCGTTTGGGTGTTTATCCCGTCGCCGCGATCGGAGTTTGCGGGCAACAGCTCGATCGCTTCGGGCCGCAAAAACACCTGCGCGGCCTGCCCCACTGTCAGCCCAGATTGCGGGGTCGATTGCGGGGCCTGCACATGCATCTCGCTGCCCGCATCGGTGACCAGCGACAGCTGTGACCCGTTCACCGCCGTGACCTTGGCGGCGACGGCATTGGCCTCACCGACGAACCCCGCGACAAAGGCGGTCTTTGGGTGGTGATACACCTCTTGCGGGGTGCCGATCTGCTCAAAGCGCCCGTGGTTCATCACGGCGACGGTGTCGCTCATCACCAGGGCTTCGGATTGATCGTGGGTGATATAGACAAAGGTTGTGTTGAACTCGGCCTGAAGCGACTTCAGCTCGACCTTCATATGTTCGCGCAGCTTCAGGTCCAGCGCGCCCAGCGGTTCATCCAGCAAAAGCACATCGGGCTCAAGCACCATGCAGCGCGCAATCGCCACGCGCTGTTTCTGCCCCCCAGACAGGGACGAAATCCGCCGGTGGGACACACCGGGCAGCCCCACGCGGTCCAGCACACGTTCGACCCGGTCCTTGATCTCGGATTTGCCGACGCCGCGCTGGCGCAGGCCAAAGCCCACATTGTCGCCAATGCTCATGGTTGGGAACAGCGCCAGATGCTGAAACACCATCGACACGGGGCGCTTGTTGGGGGCAACGCCGATCATGGATTTGCCCTTGATCTGCAAATCGCCGTGATCGGGGGATTGGAACCCCGCGATCATCCGCAAAAGCGTGGTCTTGCCACAGCCCGACGGGCCAAGGATTGAGAAAAACGACCCGGCGGGCACGTCGAAACTGACATGATCAACGGCGTGAAACCCATTGTAATCCTTTACCAAATCACGACAGGCCAAATCAGGAGGTGTCTGTGTCACTGGGGACCTCATTCAAGAGAAAGGGCACCTTGCGGCGCCCTTTTGTATTTTGGTGTGCCGCAGTTTACTTGGCCGCGTTGATCCGGTCGAGGGTCGCGCCCTCAATCGCTTCGAGACCGGCGGGCACCGGCGGATACCACTTGATGTTGTCAATCGCCGCCTGGTCAAAGCTGCCCTGATAGCGCGCTTTCAGATCGGCGTTCACACCCGCGTCGCCATCCACAGCGGCGGTAAAGTTGCCGGCGGTGTTGGTGATCATCGCGGCGATATCTGGGCGCATGACAAAGTTGATCCAGTCATAAGCCGCATCATCCGCGCGGCCCCGCGCGGGCAGAACAAAGGTGTCGATCCAGCCCAACGCCCCGGCCTTGGGCGCAACAAAGGTGATGTCCGCATTATCGGCGTTCAGCTGCCAGCCGCCGGTGTCCCAGGCCATCGAGGCCACAACTTCGCCCGAGCGCAGCAGGTTCTTGATCTCGTCACCGCCGCCCCAATAGGTTTTCACATTGGGCTTGCAATCGGTCAGCTTGGCTTCGACCTTGCCCAGGATCTCTTCATAGGCGGCCTGATCACCATAGGCCGCGAAGGGGTCCATCCCCATCGAAAAGGCAAAGCCGATCAGCGTCGGACGCTTGAGACGGTAAGACACCTTGCCCGCGACCGAGGCCTCGCACAGGTCGGTATAGTCCTGCACTTCGCCCGCCATCGCCGTGTTCACAACCAGACCGCTGGTGCCCCACACATGCGGCACGCCGTAGACGTCGCCGTCAAAGGTGGTGTTGCCCGCCGTCGCGCTCAGCATCGAGGGAATGAACTGATCGGCGTTGATGCGCGACATGTCGATGGGCTTGTAAATGCCGAATTCTTCTTGTGCGCTGGTGATGCGGTCCTGGCTGGGCTGGGCCAGGTCGAACCCGCCGCCATTGGTGGCGCGCAGCTTGGCGATCATCTCTTCGTTGTTCGAGGTGGTGACTTCGACCGTGTGGCCGGTTTCCGCTTCGAACTTGGCGATCACCTCTTCGGGTGCATAGCCGCCCCAGGTCAACAGGCGCAGCGTGTCGGCGCTGGCCATCATCGGCAGCGCGGTCAAGGCGGTGGTGATCAGCGCGGCACGGCCGATTTTATTCAATTTCAAGGACATAGCGAACCTCCCATAGGATGCTGTTTTGTGTCTGTGTTCAAGTAAGTGTCTGTTTTCAGAATTAGACCGAGCCGCGCAGCCAAAGCAGGCCCAGGGCATGCACATAGGCATGTCCAAGTCACCTTGGTGTCACTCAATTTGGCCAAGTTCATGTGGCGCTCCCCGGTCTGGCCAACCCCGATTCACCCCTCGGGACAGGCGTCTGGTGAAACCGTGCCGCAGCCAGAGATATAATTCAACATTATTATTCCTGTTACATATAACAATGCATTATACACGAGCCACTAGACAGCCAGACCGCAAAAGGACACAGCATGATCGGAACCGAACCCCTGCGGATAAGACAGCTGCAAGCCCTTAATATTCTTTCACAAACCGGCACCATGAGCCTGACCGCCAAGGCGATGGACATTTCGCAGCCTGCGGTCAGTCGCCTTTTGGCGGATCTGTCAAAAGACCTGGGATACCCGCTGTTCTTTCGCTCGGGGCGGCGCATGACCCTCACCCGAGAGGCGCAATACCTGCTGCCCGAAATCCAGAGGATCTTTGGATCCATGGAGCAGATCCGCAATCTTCGCAAAAACATCCAAGAGGGCAACAGCGGCCATCTCAAGGTGGCCTGCCTGCCCGGGTTCTCCACCAGCCACCTGCCCGGGGTGATCGCCCGTTTTCTGGAAACCCGCCCCAAGATCACCGTCACCATTGAACCCGACCGCCCCGAGCGCATTCTGGATTGGGTCATTGGTGAAGACTATGATTGTGGCATCACTGACGGGTTTCGCGCCCACCATGCGCTGGACAGCAAGACCATTCCGGTACGCTGTGTCTGTGTGTTTCCCCAAGGCCACCCTTTGGAAAAGAAATCCGTCATTCACCCCAGTGATCTAGCCGGGGAACGCATTGCCCATGATCGGGTGGGCAGCGAATTTCACCTGCGCCTGCGTGACGCCCTGACCGACGCGGGGGTCAAGATCGAAACCTTTATCGAAACCCGTCAATTCACCTGCGCCTGCGAATTGGTGTCCAAGGGGGTCTGTGTGTCAGTGGTGAGCGAGCTGGACGCCCAGGGCTATGCGGATCGCGGGGTCAGCTATCGGCCCTTTTCTGCCAATATGGTCCATCACCTGTCGCTGGTCTGGCCCAGCCACCAATCCACCTCAATCCTGACCCTCGAGTTCCTTTCGGCCTTCGAAAAAAGCCTTCTGCCGTTCATGGTCGCGACGGATTGAGCCGCCGCCCGATGATTGGTGCGACCATGACCACCAGCACGATCCTGAGCACGTGATGCGTCACCACATAGGCCAGATCCGCACCGGCAATGATGGCGATGACAACCATCTCGGCCTGCCCCCCCGGCAAAAACGCCATCAAGGCATCCAGCGCCGGCGCAAGCCCCAGACCAAGGATGACGGCAAAAAACACCAGCGACACCGACCCCAGCAAAACCGAATAGACCAGCCCGGCAAAGACATGTTCGCGCACTTCACGCCGGGTGATCCCCACGTATTTGGCCCCCACGGCGATGCCGATAAAGAACTGCGCCGCCTGGATAATTTCGGCGGGGGGACGCGATTGCACAATGCCGCCCAGCGACAGGGCCGTGGTCACGATCATCGGCCCAAGGATCGACGCGCCAAACAGGCCAATCCGTTCAAACAGCTTCCAGCCCACGATCCCCGCCAGAATCATGATGACGATCTGCGACGGGGGGATCTGCCCCATGGGCACGCCGGGCGCGGCACTTAGATCCAGCCCCCAGACCATCTGCATCAACACCGGGGCGAGACTGACCAAAACCACCACCCGCGTCGCGTGGATCAGCGACAGGGCGCGCGCATCGCCCCCCGCCTCTTCGCCAAAGATCAGCATATCCTGAAGCCCGCCGGGCATGGCGCTGTACCACGCGGTCACCGGATCAAGCCCGAACACATGCCGCAACAGCGGATACCCCAACGCGGCAATCACACATAGGAACACCGGCACAAACGCCAAAGACCCGGCGATCTCGGGCATCCGCCCCAGCAGCTCGGGCGTGATCGAGGCCCCCACCGCCACCCCCAAAAAGGTGCGCATGAACATGCCAAACTGCCCGGCGCCTTGCAGCGAGACCCCCGCCACCGCCGCCAGCAGACAGGCAAACATCGGCCCCAAAAGAAACGGCAACGGCAAGCCCAACAGGGCGAACCCCAGGCTTCCCGCCACCGCAATCACAAAGGTCTGGGCGCGGATCACCGCGCCCACCCGGTCTTAATCGCCATCGGCCACCCCTTGCGCCCGCAAACGGGCGCGGCGCGCGCGGTAGCTTGGCAACAGCACAAGGATCACCGCCAGGGCCAGCAAACCCAGGGTCATCGGTCGTTCCCAAATGAAGGACACCCCGTCATAAAGCTGCATGGCGCGGGCAAAGTTGTCCTCCATCATGCCGCCAAGGATAAAGCCGATCAACAGCGGCGCCAGCGGGTAGTCCGCGAATTTCAGCGCCGTCGCACAGATGCCAAACCCCACAAGGATCAACAGCTCGGTCGCGTTGTTCTGCCCGATATAGGCCCCCATCAAGGTAAAGAACATGATGAAGGGGATCAGGAAATTGCGCGGCACCGACAGCACTTTGGCAATATAGGGGATCAGCGGCAGGTTCAGGATCAACAGCACCAGGTTGCCAATGAACATCGACATGATCACCGCCCAGAACACCTGGGGCTCGTCGATCATCAGGCGCGGCCCCGGCGTCACGTTCAGCGCGATCAGCGCCCCCAGCAAGAT
Organism: Pelagimonas sp.; assembly: GCA_025210345.1. Lineage (GTDB taxonomy): Bacteria > Pseudomonadota > Alphaproteobacteria > Rhodobacterales > Rhodobacteraceae > JAOARQ01. Next base: position 101,089 of record JAOARX010000032.1, read on the forward strand.
CGCCGTGGTGCCCGACCCCGGAATGCCCAGCGTCAACAGCGGCACAAACGACCCGGTACAGGCGGCGTTATTGGCGGATTCGGGCGCGGCCAGGCCCTTGACCGATCCCTTGCCAAAGGCGTCTTGTTCTTCCTTGCTGGCGATGTTGCGTTCCACCGCATAGCCAAGGAAAGACGCGATGGTCGCCCCGGCCCCCGGCAACACTCCGATGAAAAAGCCCTGAAGCGATTGCCGCCCGACAACGGGCGCAATGGCCCTGGCCTCTTGTCTTGTGATGCGCAGGTTGGAAATCGCTCCGCTATCGCCGCCCATCTCTTTCTTTTTCAGGACCAGAAACAGCGCCTCGGGCAGGGCAAACATCGCCATGGCCAGCGTGATAAAGCCAAAACCCGACTGAAGATCCATGATCCCCATGGTAAAGCGCGGCAGGTTGAACAGAGCGCCTTCGCCCACCGTGGCCATGATCAGGCCCAGCACGGTCATCAACAGCGCCTTGGCCACCTGCCCCGTGCCCGCAAAGGCCGCAATGGCCGACAGGCCCACCACCATCAGGGCGAAATATTCGGACGAGTGAAACAACAAAGCGGCCGAGGACAACGCTGGCGCAAAGATCATCAATAAGATCGCTCCAATGGTGCCGCCCGCGAAACTGGCAATCGCGGCGATGGTCAGCGCCTTGCCCGCCTTGCCCTGGCGCGCCATCGGATAGCCGTCGAAACTGGACGCCACGGTGCCCGCCACCCCCGGCGCATTCAACAGGATCGACGAGGTCGAGCCGCCAAAAATCGCACCATAATAAACCCCCGCCAAAAGGATCAGCGCGGCAGAGGGGTCCCCCATGGAAATCGCCACCGGGATCATAATCGCAATGATCGACATGGGGCCAAGCCCCGGCAGCATGCCGATGAACGTGCCAATCAGGCAGCCCGCGATCACCATCAGCAGGTTTTGCAAAGACAGGGCCGTTTGCAGGCCAATCAAAAGTCCTTCCAGCATGTCAGCCCCCCACCACAAAGCCGGGCAGCGGGCGCAGGTAGATCCCCAGCACCTCTTGCACCAGATACCACACGATGCCCGTCGCCAAAGCCGCGACAACCGCCATCAGGATCCAGGTGCGCTCGCCCAGAATGGCCGAGCCCAGCATCAAAAACCCCATGGTCGAGATCAAAAAGCCCAGCGGGCGCAGGCACAGCGCATAGACCGCCATCAGGGCCAGCAACAGCACCGCCTGCCCCAGATGGTAGTCGGTCAATCGGCGGTAATCGATTTCACCGATCTTGGCCTGGCCCTTTTCCAACCCCAGCAGGATGATCAGACAGGTCACGATGCCGATGACCGACAGGACCTTGGGAAAGGTGCTGGGCCAGATCGGCGCGCGGCGCATGAACGGCGCCATCCCCGCATCCATCATGAACCAGGCCGCATAGCCATAGGCCATGCAAATCCCCAATATTATCAATGCAATCCAGCGATCCAGCGCCATTGCCCCCTCCTTCAAGATATAAAAGGGCGGGGATACCCCCGCCCCAAACGGCCCCTTAAAGGAAGCCCAGTTTCTTCATCAGATCGCCGATGACCTTTTCCTGCCCCTCAAGGAAGCTCTGGAAATCCGCGCCCGGGTTGTGAATGTTCACCCAACCGTTGCGCGACCGGACGGCCTCCCATTCGGGGGTGTCATACATTTTGGCGATGGCCTCTTGGTACATGGCCAGCTTGTCTTCGGGCAGGCCGGGGGCGGCAAAGAACCCGCGCCAGTTCACGAAACTGGTGTCGATGCCCTGCTCTTTCATGGTCATGGCATCGGGGGCCACATCAACGCGCTCGTCCGAGGTCACGCCAATGATCTTGACCTCACCGGCGGCCGCCAGACCCACCGCCTCTGAGAAACCGGTCGACAGCGCCGCGATTTCGCCGGACAACAGCGCCGCCATGGCTTTGCCGCCCGCGTCATAGGGGATGTATTTCACCCCCAGCGCGTCTTTGCCCGCGGCTTCCATCACCATCGCGGCGACCAGATGGTCCATGCCACCGGGAACCGAGCCACCGCCAATCGCGGTCTTGGCCGGATCGGCCTCATAGGCCGCGATCAGATCCGCCATCGAGTTGATCGGGCTGTCCTTGCCCACCACAATCGCCGCGTAATCGCCAATCGTGCCCGCCACCAGCGTCAGATCGCGGAAATTGTGCGGGAACACGCCGGTCAGCGACCGGATCACGATGGGGGTTGAGTTCACCATCAAGGTGCCGTGGTTGCTGTCGGCGTTTTCGATCAGATAACCGATGGCCTTGCCGCCGCCGCCGCCCGACATGTTTTCATATGAGGCGGTGCCGACGATGCCCGCGCCGGTCAGCGCTTCGCCGGTGCCACGCGCGGTGCCATCCCAGCCACCACCGGCGCCGCCGGGGATCAGAAAGTGGATGCTGTCGAGGGTTTTATGCCCATCTGCCAGCGCCGGGGCGCCCAGGCTCAGAGCCGCAACGGCAGAAGCGATCAGGGCGCGACGGCCCAGCTTGAAAGTTGTCATGGTTTTCCTCCCTGTTTGACAACTGGTCGCCAAGCGACACAATCAACGCAGGTTTCCCATGCGAAGCTGACACAAACCTGACGCGCCCGAACAACCCACAGGCCAGAAATGAAATTCCTGCTGATCGAAGACAATCTGGATCTCGCCGCCGCCGTTGCGTCGCGCCTGAACATCGACGGGCATGTCATTGATCATGCAGATAAAATCGAAGATGGAATCGCGTTCTGCGACACCTCAGACTACGATCTGATCTTGCTGGACATCATGCTGCCCGATGGCGATGGGCGCAGCTTTCTCCAGCACCACCGCAGCCGCAAACGCGACACGCCAGTCATTGTTCTGACCGCCCGGTCGCAGGTTTCCGACAGAATCAGCCTGCTGGATCTGGGGGCGGATGACTATATGACCAAACCCTTTGATCACGCCGAGCTAGAGGCCCGCGTGCGCGCGGTTTTGCGCCGCAAGAACGGCTCGGCCCAGGCGGTGATCGCCTTTGGCGAGGTCAGCTTTGATCCCGTGGCCGGGCAGATGTATGTCAAAGGCGCGCCGGTCAAACTGCGCAACCGCGAATTGCGCTTGTTTGAGCTGTTCATCAACGCGCCCAACCAGATCTTTTCGAAACAGAAACTCTGTGACCGGCTGTTTTCCTTTGACGAAGATGTCTCGGAAAACGCCATCGAAGTCTATGTCGGGCGCATCCGCAAACATCTGGATGGCTGTGACGTCACCATCTCCACCCATCGCGGGCTTGGGTATCGGTTGGAAAGCGCATGAGCCCCCCACCACCGGAACAGATCCGCACCGCCGGCTCGCTGCGCCGCACGCTGATTGTTGCCCTGATCGGCGGGGCGCTGGTGCTGGCGGTTCTGGTCTATCTGGTGGTGCGCAGCTATGCGGCGCAGATTGCGCAATCGGCGCAGGACCGCATTCTGAGCGCCTCGGTCACGACCATTCTGGATGCCGCCGCCATCCGCAACGGCCAGCTGTCGATTGAACTGCCCTATTCGGCCTTTGCCATTCTGACAACCCCGGCGGATGACCGCTATTTCTATGCGATTTACCGGGATGACAGTTTTCTGACGGGATACGAAACCCTCCCCCAAACCCCTGTGAACGCCGGTGAAATTCAGTTCGAAGCCGGGCAGTTTGACGGGTCCGATCTGCGCGTGGCCCATGCAGCGCGGCGGTTGGTGGGGCCCGATGGCCCGACCACGCTCCATGTCAGCGTGGCCCAGACCCGCGAAAGCCTGACCGAGGTGCTGAACCATATTTCCCGCAATGCCGCGCTGCTGGGGATCGGGTTCTTTGTCCTGATGGTGGTGCTGTCGATCTGGCTGGCCTGGGCCACGATCAGCCCGTTGGAACGGCTTGCACGTTCCGTGGGGCGGCGCGGCCCCGAAGACCTGCGCCCGGTCACCGCCTCGGTGCCCCGGGAAATGGCGCCGCTTGTGCGTGCTTTGAACCGGTTCATCTTGCGGCTGGAACAATCGCTCAATCAATCCGAACAATTCATCGCCGAAGCCGCCCACCGCGTGCGCACCCCGCTGGCCACCGTGCGCACCTATGCCGAGACCACCTTGCAACGGGTCGACAAGCCCGAGAACCGCCAGGCCCTGCGCGCCATGATCCGCGCCATCGACGAAAGCACGCGCGCGGCGGGGCAATTGCTGGACCATGCGATGATCACCTTTCGCGCGGACAATCTCAGGCGCGATCCCCTTGATCTGTCGGAACTGACCCGCGAGCTGGTGCAATCCATGGGCCCCATCGCCGAGATGAAAGATGTCGATCTGATCTTGCACGCGCCGGACAAGGTCACGCTGCGCGGCGACGCGATCTTGTTGCAAAACGCCCTGCGCAACCTGATCGACAATGCGCTGAAATACGCGCCGCATGAGACCGCCATCGACATCACCGTCAGCAAGGCCCCCACCCGCATCCGCGTGCGCGACCGCGGCCCCGGCTTTCCGCCCGGGGAACTCGCAACACTTGCCACCCGCTTTCAGCGCGGCAGCAATGCCTCGGGCGTGGTGGGGTCTGGCCTGGGGCTGACCATCGTTCAGGACGTGGCCCGCGCCCATGGCGGCACCATGACCCTGACCAACCCGAATGAGGGCGGCGCATGCGTAGATATCTCCTTTTGATTGCAGGCTTTTTCGCCGCCTGCGCCAGCCTTGCCGCCGCGCAGGACTGGGAGGACCGGCTGATCGAAACCAGCGGGGCTGGCCGCGACACCCTGCGCATTCTGTCCAGCACCGACGCGGGCTATCTGGCCCCGGTTCTTGCGGAATTCGCGCAAACCCACGGGGATCTGACCATCGACTATATGGTGTCGGGCACCGCGGATATCTATCGCCTGACCCGCCAGGATCCCGCGGCCTATGACATCGTGATTTCCAGCGCGATGGATCTGCAAATCAAACTGGTCAATGACGGCTATGCCCGCGCCCTGCCCGCGATCGACACGCCCGACTGGGCGCATTGGCGCCAGAGCCTGTTTGGCTTTACCGCCGAGCCCGCCGCGATTGTCGTCCATGCCGACACCTTTGCGGACCGCCCGCTGCCCGACACGCGCCAAGAGCTGATCCGCACCCTGCGCGCCACGCCCGAGGTGTTCGGCGGCAAGCTGGCCACCTATGATATCCGCAAATCCGGGCTGGGCTATCTGTTCGCCACCCAAGATGCGCGCACGTCGGAAACCTATTGGCGCCTGACCGAAGTCATGGGGGCCTTGGGCACCCGGCTGTATTGCTGTTCCGGAGATATGATTGACGCGGTCGCCTCGGGCGAGATGCTGGTGGCCTATAACGTGCTGGGCAGCTATGCGGCGGCGCAGGCGCAGCAAAACGATCAGATCAAGGTCATCATCCCCAGCGATTTCGCCACCACGATGATGCGCAGCGCTCTGGTGACGCGCGACACCCATGCGCCGGATCTGTCGCAATCCTTCATCAGTTTCCTGCTGGCCTATTTCGCCCGACAGGACGGCGGCTATGACGTGCCCCTGCCGCAGCTTTTGACCGGTGAGACCACCGCCCGACAAGAGCTGATCCCGCTGGAACCGGCGCTCATGATCTACCTCGATCGTCTCAAACGGCAGGCGTTTACCCACGCATGGGAAAGCGCCGTCATTCAATAAGCCGCCTGCGCCCCAAGATTACCGCGCGTTCCGGGGCGTTCCACGGGACTCCCCGGCGTTACGGATCAGCATAGACCGTGATCGTGTCGCCCGGCATGACCAACTCCTGAACCGACGCGGTGACATTGCGCGCCGCCGGGGCATTCACCTGTTGGATCGCCGCCTGGCTGACCGATGTTTCCGCGCCCAGCTTGTCTTCGACCAGGGGGCCGGACTGCACGGGGATGGCCCCACGGCCTGGCGCGCTGGTCCGGTCAAAGGCCGCACCGATAAAGCCCGCCCGCGTCACCGGATCCAGACGTGCGCGCAGATCAATCAGGTCGGCCTGCACCTCCATAAGACCCTGTTCCAGCTGCCGCTTCAGATCCAGTCCAAAGGTCTTGAGTTCCAGTTCGGCCTGTTCAAGCGAAACCTTGGCGTCGGCAATGGCGGCCAGAACCTCGATCAGGGTGCCGTTTGAATTGGTTGCCACGCGCTGCATGTTCATCATGTCGCTTGCGGTGATCAGCCCCTTGTTCGACAGCCCTTCAAACGCCGCCATGCGTTCCAGCACAAAGGCGGTTTCCTTGCGAACATGCTCCAGCTGTTCTTGGAGCAGGCTCACCCGTTCCTGCCGGACGCCCACTTGCGTGCGCAACGAGGCATGGCGTTCGGTATAGCTGCGGATATTGTGCTGATAGATGCTGTGCTGGGTTTCGATGAAACTGGACATGGCCGGGGTCTGTTCCAGCGTCTCGGGCATGGTGAACAGCGCCTCGGCGTCCACCACTTCGGCGCCGTCGCGCGGGGCATTGCTGCCATAGGCCGCGCGGGCAAAGGCGATTTCCGAACGGATGCGCGCCTGTTGCACCAGCGCCGTTTCCGCGCGCCGCTGGGTGGCCGCCGCATATTCGATCGAGCGCAGCGCATTCAGCGCCGGGCCCAGTTCGTCGTCGGCCACCACCACGCGTCCGCCCGCCAGCGCAATCGCCTGCGGCACCGTCAGCCCCGGACGCCACGGATAGGCGCCGGGATTGTTCACATCACCATCGATGTACACGTCCAGCCGCTTGGACAGGGTCACGACCACATGCGGGTCGCTGTCCAGCCCGTTTTCCTTCAGGCGATTGGTGATCTGGTCCTCAAGCTCGGGCGCGGTCAGACCAACGGCGGGCAACCGCCCGACCAGAGGCATTGCAACCTCACCGCCCCCATCAATCTGACGCTCACCCGACAGTTCCGGGCGGTCATATACGTCGATATTCACTGTCTCCCCGACCATGATCGGGGCGGAAGCCTGCGCCAAAGCCATCATAGGCGAGACAATCAGGCTCACAGACAGAAATAGGTTCCCAAGCGTGCTAGTCATACGAATTCATTGTCCAAATTTAAAAATTATGTTTATGAAACCTAGATTAACACATTCTATACTTTCTGCATAACCCGGATATTCGGGAAAAGGACATGGCATCACCAACTCCCCCCCACGGGCCACACGGGGCAATCGAGGCCCCGGCAAGCCGCCATTGGCAAGATATCAAGCGTCGCCAATGGCTTGTTTATCTTGTGGCCATCGCCTCGGCGGCGCTGGCCTATCTGCTGTCGGCCCTGCTGACCCCGGTCTACGAATCAAAGGCCACCTTCTTTCTTGCCACCAATGCGAGCGCGCCCAGTTATGTGCGCTCGGATAGCGCGACACCCGAGCCGCTTTTCCCCACGCCGGACGAAAAAACTGCGGCGCTGAATGTGGGGATCTTGCGGGGGCGTGAGATGTTCACCGCCCTGTCGCAGGCCACCGGCGAATCCATCGACGATCTGCAAAAGCGCGTCGACATCACCGTCAGCGGCGAATTCATGGTCGATGTTTTTGCGCGCAACCCCGATGCGCAGGCCGCCGCCCGCGCCGCCAATCTTGTGCCCACCCTCTATCGCCAGTTTCACGAAGACATCCTGCGCGGCAAGGCCCGTGACGAAGCCAATGTGCTGCGCGCCCAATCGCAATCCCTGCGTGACCAGCTGACCGAATTGCGCGCCCAAAGCAGCGACCTGACCGCCCGGTTCGGCGCGGGTCTGACCGATGCCACCATCGACCGGCTGGCCGCTGATCAAAGGGCCGCGGCCCAGACCCTGCAAGGTGCCCAGGAAGAAATCCGCTCGGTCAATGCGCGGCTTGGGGCGCTTGAGGCCACTTTGGACACGGAACGTGGCGCGTTTGAACGCGATGAAACCGCGCTCAGCACCCCGCTTTTGGATGTGATGGTCGAACAGCTTCTGGCCCTGCGCATCGACATTGCGTCGGTCACAGGCGGCCCCAACAGTCCGCGCCGCAAGGCGATCCAAACGCAGATGGAAGAAATGGAAAAGGCCATTGCCGACGAAAAACTGCGCCTCGCCAATGCGACCACCAAACCCACCGGCTCTTTGCACGAACAGCTGCGCGTTCAGCGCGCGGTCAAACAGGCAGATCTGCGCGGGCTTCAGGCGCTGATCCCCGATCACGAAGCGCGCCTGGCCCAGGCCAAGGCCGACCTGGCCAAGGCATTGCAACATCTCGACGCGGAAACCACCCGGCGCGCGTTGATGGCGCGACTGGCCAGCCAGCTTGAAACGGTGGAAACCAATCTCGCCGCCGCGCAGCTTCAGGCGCAGAACGCAACCGCCCCGCTGGTGGTGGTGGAAACTGCCTTTCCCACCACGCGCCCCGCCTTTCCGCTGCCGATCCTGAACACCATCGTCGCGGCCATCACCGGCATTGTGCTGGGCCTCTATGCCGCGCTGTTCATCGGCCACAGCGACCGCGTGCGCGCCGCCCGTCGTCAGGCCAACCTGGAGATGCCCTTCTTCACCCGTGACGAAATCTCCCGCCTGCGCGAATTGCGCCGCAGCATCAAGGAGCTATAGCCATGGCACGTTTGGCCCAGGATATCCGACGCGTCACCGACGAAGCCCGCCAAGAGCTGGTGCAGGATCTGTCGCGCGGCACCCCACGGGGGCTGGCCCGTTGGGGGAACCGCGCCGCCCGCACGGTCATCTTGACCCTGACACTGGCGATGGTGGCGGCGGGCTTTGCGATCTTTGCCAGTTTCGTCTTTGCCAACCTCGTCTTTCACATCAACCCGGGGCTGTAGACATGTCCGATACCCCTCCCCCCTCTGCGCGCCAGGAGTTCCGGCAGCTTATTGCCCGCACCACCTATGACGAAGCCATTGTGTCGCTCGAAGCGGGGTTTGTGCTTGAGGCGGATGGCAATTGGATCGCCCTTGCGGATCTGGCCGCGCACCGCCGCCGTGCCTTTTGGGCCGGGGTCTGGAGCTGGGCGCAATTCCTGTTCTATTGCGGGTTCTTCGCCCTGTTCGGCTTTGCGCTGGTGGCGCTGGTCACGCTGATTGTCTAGGGTCAGGACCCATTGACCCTAAGCCGGATGCCCCGACGGTGCAGCAGCACCAGGGCCTGGGCGAACCCAAAGGCCATCCATGTGTTCGAATTGTCCATGTTTGGTTCAGATTGCATCAGCTGCGTAAAGGCCAGCACAAGCGCAAAACCCGCCGCCGCCATCGGCCCATTGGCCCCGCCCGTCACCGCAATCACGCTCAGCGACACCAATAGGTAGATCACGATCGCCAACAGGGCAAAGGTGCCCAAAAGGCCCAGTTCGGCGGCGGTCTGCCCCAGCGCATTATGCACCGGCCGCCCCCAGAAATTCCCATCCCCCGACGCAAAAGCCTGAGGCCCCGTACCCACCAGCGGGTTGCGCATCACCTTGTCGATGCCCAGCTCAAACAGGGTCTTGCGCTGGTCCACCCCCTTGGCCACCCCGTTGTCCCCAAAGGAAATGCTATAGGCGAACTCAAGGATGCCGGTGAAATAGGCAAGCGCCAGAACCGCCAGAACCGCCATCACCAGATGCCCCAGGTACTGCGGCCAGCGCACAAAGGGAAAGACAACACAGATCAACGCGGTGGTCAGGAACGACCCAAAGTTCCACGACACCATGATCCCCCCCAGCACCAACCCCAAGAGCGCCAGATGGCCCAGCCGCAGGCCATCGCTGATCCTGAGCAGGATGAAGGGCACGGAAAACACCAGAAACGACGCGTAATGCTGGGCCGTGATGGCAAAGCCCGAGGCCCGCATGACAAACCCGATCGGCGTGGGTTTGAACGCGGTTTCGGGCGGATCAATCAGGGTGAAAATAAAGATATTCAGATAGGCCAGCAGGAACTGCGTGATCCCCAGCACCGCCGTCAGGCCCGCCAGCCAAAACACCGCGCGCAAGAAACCCTGCACCGCTTCGGTGCTGCGACATAGATCGACAATCAAAAACGCCAGCAAGACCGCGCGGAACACCCCAAAGGTGCCGATGAACCAACGCAGCGGGCTTTGCACCATCAGATGCGCCACGCTCACCGCCAGCAAAATCCCCCCCAGCACCACCACCGGTGGGAAATACAGTGCGCGCTCTGGGTCCAGCGCGCGGGACCCCAGCCACAAGAAGAAATAGCCAAACAGCGCCAGGTCGAACATATCCAGCGGGCCGGCCGACAGCCCGTTCAACTGCGCCGCCAGCAACAGCACCACAATCGCCTGCTGCTCAAAGCTGCCCAGGCGGATCAGGCCGCGCCGCGCCAATCGCCAGATCAGCAGCCCCCCCAGGACAACCGGCACAAATTGCAACGGCGCTTTGCCCAACCCGGTCAGCGCCAAAAGCATACCCGGCAGGGCGTTGGACAAAATCGGATCAAACACCACGATCCCCGCCGCCACCACGATGGCCGAGATCACCACAAGGCTGATCAGCAAAGGGGGCGGCAGGCGGGTCATGGTTCAAACACCAACAGATGCAGCGCATAGGGGCGGGTTTCAAACAGGTGCTCGCTTGCGGCAGGCCCTTTGGTGGGCTGATCCAGACGGGCGCGCTGATCTTGGGTGATTGCATCCAGCCGGGCGACCACCGGCGCGCTCCAGCCGTGATCAATCGGGGTCAATTGTGCCCGGGCGCTGTCCGGCATCCGGGCCAGCGCCCCGCGCCCGTCCACCCGCTGCGTCAACTCTGCGGCATAGGTCTGGATCCACGGGCTTGCCACGCCCAGCGCGCGCAATTGCGCACCGGCCCCTGTCAGCGCATCGCGCAGCATCTTGTTGGTCTGCGCGTCCAGCTGGCGAATATCTTCGCCCTTGGGTGCGGTCCCGCGGTCGATCACCTGATGCGACACCAGCCGCATGGGTCTGGGCAGCGCCAATGTCACCTGTCCGCCCGCGCGCCAGATCTCGCGTCGGGCCAGTTCCGTGCGAAAGCTCTCGCGCCCGATGTGCAAGGCCTCGGCGGCCTGTGGATCGTCGCTGGGGGGGCGGCCCTTGCCTTTGAAAAAGCCCACCATCCGCTGCGCGGGGATCTTGGTCAACTGATGAAACAGCTGGGGCTGGGCAATGGACAGGGGCTCCATGGCCTCGCGGATCAGCATCAGGTCGGTGGGGGCAAAGCCCGCCACCAACACCCGCAGTTGCCCATCGCGCTGCGCCGCCAGCGCCGTCACCACCGAACTGTCAGAGACCACGTCGATCAACGCGCCCGTGGACAGCGCATCAGCCATGTCAAAGGCATGATAGGCGGCGCGCGGCGTCCCCGCGAGGCTCAGCACCCCCGCATGATACCCCGCATCCCCCGGATCGACCATCATCTGGAACACCTGCCCCGACACCCCCGCCTTGGCCATGGCGATCAGGCTGGCGCCGACATGCGCCGCGCCGGGAAACTCACCGTTCAGATCGCCTTCGGGATAGGGCGGGGTCGCGGCGATGTTCCATTCCGAGTTGATCACCGGGGGCATGGCATAGCCATATCGCTGCGTCAGACCGGCAATATCGCGCATCACCCGCGCATGGTGCTGACCGGGCACCCGGTTGAAGCTGTGATAGGTCACCACATCCACCGGCAGGCGCGACAGGCCCAGCTGGGGCACCGGTGTCAGCGCCGCACCGGCAAAGAACATCTCGGCATAGCGGCGGCCATCCGGGGTCAGCGCGGTCCAGTCCGACACCGCGGGTCCGGCCATCCGCGTGGCCCGATTGGCGCGGCGCGCCCCCAACGTGGTGGCCCGGTAGAGGCGGATATAGTCCTCGATCCGGCCGGTCAGGGAATGATCCGGTTCATTCCAGACCTCGATGATCGGATCCACACCCAGGCGGTTGAAATGGCGCACCGTATGTTCAGCAATCAAGGCCCATTCGGCCTCGGACGCGATGGGCGAGCGCGCCCAGCCCGGCCCATCCGCCTGCGCCGCCGCGCCGGGATTTTGCGCCAAGAACAGGGGCGTCGCATCCAAAGAGACGATGATCTCTCCGCCCGCCTTGGCCCGCGCCTGCAAGAAATCGTTCAACGGATAGGCCGCCAACAGGTCCGGGGTCTGGTCCGCGTGGATCAGTTCGGCCAGGATTTCCCACGCCAGTGCAACACGGTAGGTCCCCCCCTCGCCCAGCGCTTCGAGCCCGGGCTGCGCCAGCCGCATGACCTTGGGCACGCGCCAGGTTCCGCCGCCAAAGCTGAGCACATCGGGGTTGACCGCCAGCGGTCCCCCCAGGGTCAGACGGGCCTCTTGGGCCTGTGCACCGGTGGCGCAGGCCATCAGCCAGAGCACGCAAACCAGCCTAAGCATGTGCGGCCCCCCGCCCCGGCCACCGCTGGCGCAGCTTGACCCGCGCCACGGCGATCAGGATCATAAAGGCCCGCCCCAGCACAAACCCCACCCCATAGAAAAGCGCCCGCACCGCGCCGCTGACCGGGCGCAGATCGCGCGCCATGCGCAAGATCTCGGGCAGGCCCGTGCAAGCGCAGGCCAGCAACAGCCCCAGTGTCAGCCCCACCCCCATGGCCCCCGCCCAGGGCCAGATCACCAGCGACAGCACCGCCAGCCCCATGAACCCGAACTGAAGTTTCAACGCCATCGGCGTCCAGCTGTCGGATTTCATCTTGTCGGGGAAGAGGGCAAAGACCTCCATGCGACCCACGGCGCGGCGGTGCTTGACCGCCAGAAACTCGCCCAGCCCGGTCTGATGCTCATGCGCCACCGGCACCGTATCGACAAAGGCGATGCGATGCCCGCGCGCGCGGGTGCGATAGGCGATTTCAACGTCCTCCGCCTGCCGCAGCGCGGTGTCAAACCCGCCGATCGCCTCAAAGACATCGCGCCGAAAGCCACAGGCCGGCGCGGCGATGAAATCCACCCCATCTGTGGCTTGCCGCATGCCCTCATAGCGCCCTTCGACCTCGGCCTGTACGATGCGGGGGATCGGGCCATCATTGGCGGCACAGATCGTGCCGACCGAGGCCTCGAACCCGCCGTCGCGGATCGGGGCGGACAGGGCGCGCACCCAATCGGTGGGTGGCGTGCAATCCGCATCCAGGAACAAGACGATCTGCCCGCGCGCCAGCTCTGCGCCACGGTTGCGCGCCGCCGCCGGGCCGCTGTTGACCTGTGTTTCCACCCGCGCCCCCATGGCGCGCGCGATCTCTGGGCCGTCATCGCGCGATCCGTCATCGACGACGATCACCTCAAAGGCGGGCGCGCCTGCTTGCCGGGCCAGCCCCTCAAGCACGGCCCCGATCGAGCCAGCATCGTTGTATAGCGGGATCACCACCGAGATCTCGGTTTGTGTCATCGTCCTCTTGCGCCCCCGTGTTTGGCGGCCTTGCGAAACACCCCAAGGGTGTCCTGTGCCGCGGTGTCCCAGGAAAACTGCGCCAGCCGATCATAACCCGCCGCCTGCAGGCGCGTAAACAAATCATCTGATTGCGCCAGATCCTCAAGCGCCTGTTGCAACGCCTGCTCATCCTGGTCAGGGACCAGAAGACCGGCGTCACCCATGACCTCGGGCAGGGATGTGGCATCCGCCGCGATCACCGGCGCCCCCCGCGCCATGGCTTCCAGCAGCACAAGCCCGAACCCCTCGGCAGAGGAGGGAAAGACAAATCCACGACAGGTCAGATACAGGTGCTCAAGCGCGTCCTCTGATACAAAGCCCGGGCGGATGACCCTTGGGTGCTGTAACAGCGGCGCGATGTCTTCGCTGCCATTGCCATCGGGCCCCGCGATCACCAGCCGCGCATTCAGCCCGGCAAGGACTTGGCTGGCAACAAAGGCACGGATCAGCAGATCGACGTTCTTCGAGCGCTCGATCTTGCCCACATAGAGAAACTGCATCTCGGCGGGCGCGCTGCGGCGGCGTGGATCTGGTCCGCCTTCGGGGATCACGGTGATCTTGTGGCGGGGCACCCGGGTAAAGCGATCCAGATCACCCGCCGTGAACCGCGAGACCGAGATCACATGATCCACCCGTCTCAGCGCCCAGCGGATCAGGCGCTGCAACAGCCGCGCCTTGACCCCGCCGAACTTGTCCAACGCGCGAAACTGCAACAGATCATGCGCCGTCAACACCGAAGGCGCCCGCAGGCCCGGGGTCCACAGGTAGTTGGGCAAAAACACCAGATCCGGCGCGCGGGCGTTGGCCAGCCGGGGAAAAACCGCCGCCTGCCACATGGCCCGCACCAGCGGCTTGCGCGCGGGATACAGCACCTCAACCGTGACGTTGTCGGGATAGTCGGCCTGTTGAAACAGGGTCTGCCACGGGGCACAGCACAGGTGAAAGGTGATGTCGGGCGCCTGTGCGGCCATGACCAGCAACAGCTCTTGCAAATAGCGGTCCGGCCCGCGCGGCTGTGCGTTGTCATTGATGGCGTTGATCAGGATCTTCATGTGGCAAACCCCTCTTTGCCGTGGCGCAGCCGTCGCATCAACAGCCCCAGCACCAGCGCCGAGGCAGCGATCTTGGTCACCACATCGGCAAAGGCAAGGCCCAGCGCCCCCCAGCCCGCGATCACCAATACCGCAAGGCCCCATTTCGCCGCCACCTGCCCCAGCGCCGTTAACCCGAACAACCGCGCCGAGCCCATGGGGAACAGCAACAACAGGACGGGGTTCATCACCAAGGTGATCATCGAAGAGGCAAACAGCACCGCAAACACCGGCCCCGCCGCGCCGAAATCAGGCCCAAGCACAGCGGACACGATCCACGACGCCACGAAAGGCATCAGCGCAACTGGCGCCAGCGCCAGAGGCAACCGCCCGGCCCAACGGCGGATATAGCCCAGCACCTCTTGGTTGGTGCTGTATTTCGCAACCTTGGGCAATTGCGTGGTGACAATCGCCTGGCTGAGGATGCCAATGCCGATGCACAGCTGCATCGCCCCAGCATAAAAGGCCACATCCCGCGGGCTGGACCATGCGCTCAAGATCAGAACGTCGATCCGCCCCGAAACAATCGCCAGCGAGGCCAGCACCATCCATTTGTTGATGCCCAGAATATCCCGCAGCGCGTTGGGCTCTGGACGGACCCGGCGCAGATAGCCCGGCGCGCCCACCACCGCCACCGCCATCAGCGCCACCAGCCCCGCCAGGGTCAACGCAGCGCCCAGCGCCAGCGGCGCGACCCAGCCCAGCCCAAAGCAAAGCCCCACCGCCAGCAGCCGAAACAGGTTTTTCATCGCCGCGCTGATCGCCACCGCGCCAAAGCGCTGGCGGATTTGCAAGCCACCGATCAGGGCGCTTTGCATGGCCAGCATCCCGCCGGTCAGCCCCGCAAGCCGCACCAGCGCCGCGCCGTTGGGCTGTCCGGGGAACATCAAAGGCGCCAGCCAGGCGGCCCCCAGCACAAACAAGGCGGCATAGATCAGACCACCCGCGATGCGCAGCCACGTCCCCGTGGCCAGAACGTGATCCGCCTGCGCCTGACCTTCGGGCGCTTCCTGGGCGCGCGATGCGACGGTGACCACGCCAGCGGCCAAAAGCGTGTCGATCAACAGCTGGCCCATATCCATGATCGCCAGCGCCGGGGCAATCGCCCCATAGCCCTCGGCCCCAAGGCTGCGCGTCATCACCATCAGCACAACAAACCCCAGCCCCGCGCCCAAGCCGTTGCCCAGCGTCACCCGCGCCGTGTCTGACCGCGTCAGCCTGGTCCAGAACCGCGCGATCATCGCCGCCCCCCACGGGGCCTGCGCGACAGGGCCTGCATCGCGTGCAATTCCAGCTCAAGATTGGCGGACCAGTCAAAGGCCCGCGCCGCCGTCAGCGCCGCCCGCGACATGCGCGCGGCCGCCTCTGGATCAGACAGGATCTGTTGCAACGCCGCTGCGATATCTTGCGCCAGGGCCTCAGGGGGGTGGGCTTTGATCGCCAGTCCGGCGCCGCTTTGCACCACCACATCCCCCGCCTCGGTCCCCTGGGTCGCCAGGGCGGGCAGGCCCATCGCCATATATTCCGCCAGTTTCAAAGGCATGGCATGGGTGCGCAGCGGCGTGGGATCAAACACGCAATAGCCGATCCCCGCGCGCGCCAGCCCCTCAATCACCTGCGCCCGGGGGACCGCACCGGGCCATGTGACCACCTCTTGCAGGTCCAGCTCAGTAATGCGCGCGCGCAGGTGGGTCTCATAGGCGGGCAGCGCTGGCCCCAACAGGGTCATCCGCATCTCAAGCCCCGCGCGGCGCAGCTGGGCAATCGCCGTCAGCGCCGGTTCCAGACAGGCCCAGCCCGTCACTTCACCGACATAGATCAACTCGGGCAGCGCCGTGTCGCGGGGCGTGCCTTGCAGCTGATCCAGATCGACCCCCGTGGGTGAAAACAGCATCTGCCCGCCCACATGCGGCTGTGCCGCCCGGGCAAGCCGATTGCTTGTGGCGATGGTCAGATCCGCCTGTTGGGCGGCCCGCTGTTCTTTGCGCACAACCCAGTGTCGGCGCAGGGCCGAACTGACAAACCCCGGCTCATAGTCGCGATAGACATAAGCATAGGGGCCAATCACCCCCCCGCGCCGCAGGGTTTCGGCAGCCTGCGCTGCCCAGGGCCCCATGGCCTGCACCTGAGCGCTCTCAATCCCCGCCAAGGAATCACGGGCCGCCCGCATCAGGGCCTGTATCGTCGCCCGGTCGCGCAGGATGGCCACGGCGTCCAGCGCCCGGCCCGCGGCCTTGCGCAGCGCGCTGGCCCTGGGGGCCTGGGTCGTGGCATTGCGCAGGGTGCCTTCGGGCGGATTGAGCGGCGGATCAACCGCCACATAGCGAATGCGCCCCTCGCGTGTTTCGCTGATCTGACAGGTCAGTTGCGCCGACAGCGGTGTACCTGGGTCCGCACGTTTGCGGTAGACCACGATGACCTCGTCAAAATGGCGCGCCATATAGCGGATCACATGGTGTTCCCGATTGTTGGTGCGTCCGCGCACGTCCAAGGTGGTGATCAAACAAAAGCTGCGCATGTGCCCCCCGCTCGCCCATCCTGTCCCAATGGGCCCGATCCCGCATCTGTCCCCCCTTGCGCGTCGCCGCGCCGGGCCAGACGCGCATAAAGCGCCAATAGCGCGGCCGCCTGGGTTTCAGGATCAAATTTCTTCGCCCGTTCCTGCGCCAGACGCCCCTGCGCCTGCGCAAACCCCGGATCTAGCACATAGGGGGTCAGGGCCTCGCCCAGCGCTTTGGCTGTGGGGGTGGCCGGTTTTGGTGCGGGGGTCATGGGCGATGGGTCAAGCGCCGCCAGATCCAGTTCCGCATGCGCCCCCCTTTGCAGCGTCACGCAGGCCCGCCCGGCCGCCGCCGCTTCGATCACGCTCAGGCCAAAGCCTTCGGGCACCAGCGAAGGCTGCACCACCACCCGCGCCTGCGCCAAGTGATCCGCCAGGGTATCAGGGTCACACCACCCGGCAAATTGCACGCGTTCCGACAGACCCACCTGCCGGGCGCGCGCATTCAACGCCGCGTCCAACGGCCCCGCGCCGCATAGGGTCAGCGTGGCTTCACCGGGCAGATGCGCCATGGCGTCAAGCGCTAGCATCGCCCCCTTTTCCACGCTCAGCCGCCCCATATACAGTACCCGAGGCCCGCAGGTCGCCGGACCCGGCGGCAGAGGATCACAGGCCGCAACCGCATGCGGCAGGCGCGTCACCCGGGCCAACCCCGCCGCGCGGGCCATGTCTTCCAGATAGCGGCTTGGGGCCAGGACCACGCGGGCGTGCTGTGCCAGCGCGTGGCGCAACGCAGCCCGCGCCGGGGCAAAGGCCAGCGTGCGGGCGCTGTCTTTGATCCGCCCCCGCAGGGCCGAGCGCAGCATGGATCGCGCCCAGCCATCCAGGCGGGCCCGCGCGGCCTCGACCCCGGTGGGCAGCCCGTTTTCGCAGGCAAACGACACGTCATGCAGGCTGACCACAAGCGGGGCCAGACCGGCCAAAGCCGCGATTGCCGCCGGGGTTAGCGCGGTAAACCCCAGATGCAAATGGATCAGGTCCGCCCCCCGCGCGGCCTGCTCCAGCGCATGCACCGCGGGGTGATCCATGTCGCGGCTGCGCCCAAACCGAAGGGGGGCCTCATCCGGTCCGCTGGGGTTGGGGACCAGCCGCAGCACCCGGCTTTGCCAGCCCCCGTCCCCGGCAATCTGTTGATAGCGGGCAATGGTCTGCGCTATGCCGCCGCCCCCCGGCGCCTTGTCGGTGACATGCAAGATCCGGCCCGCACCGCTCATACCTGCACCCCGTCGACCAGGGCGCAAAACGCATCGGCCGTCAGCTCACAGAACCCTTCGGCATGCTCCGTCGCCTGTTGCAGGCTGATGGCGCGGTAGCGGGTCAGGGCCTGCGCCGCGCTCACATAATCGGTGGTGGCCACCTGACTGACATGACAGGCCAGCGCCGCCCATTTCTTTTGCGCCACCTGCGGATCAAGCGGCAAAGCCCGGTTCACCGGCGCAGGCGACCAGGTTTCATAACACAAGATCCTCGGAGGCCGCGGCCAGTCCATGCCCCGCAAGGCCACCGCCAACACCCGCGCCGCCGCCGCGTGATCGCGGTGGCGATCTGTCGGGAAGGGCACGGCGATCAGATCCGGTTGCCCCGCCTGCCAGCGCGCCACAAGCGCCTGCGCCAGCCGCGCCACATCGCCAACCAACGCCCCATCAGTGCCATCCATCTGGTGCAACCCGGCATCCAGCACCTCAAGCGCCTGCGCCAGTTCACGCGCGCGGGTCTGCTCGGTCTGGGTTTCTAGCTGGGCCCGGTCCTCAGCGCAAAGCCCGGGGTCTCTTAACGCCTGAGCCCCCTGTGTGCCGCGCGTCAGCATATGAATCGTCACACCTGTCGCCTGCCCCCGCGCAACCGCGATCAGCCCCCCGGCGCCCAGGGCTTCGTCATCCGGATGGGGAGCGATCACCGCAAGGTGCCGCGCCCCGACAATCGACAGCTGCGCCACAGGGCCAAAGCGCTCATAGGGGTCCAGCACCATATCCAGCCGCCTGCGCACCCAGGCAGGCCGCAGCATGCGCACCAAAAGATCGAGAACCGGGCGCATCACACCCCCCTTGGAGCCGCGCCCATCGCGTTGATTTTTGCTTTTCCCAGAGGCCAAGTTCATGCCCCTTTGCCAAAGCCGCTACAGCGACCCGTTGCCCCATTGCGACACGCAAACACCAAGGCCGCGGCAAAGGCACGCGGCCGACCCCAGTGGCACAGATCAAGCCATGCAATAAGATAGGAGTTCAGACCCATCATAAAATTAACATTTGTCTAAAACATTGATTCGAATTAAGACGACCCTAGCACAAGCTTTTTTCATTGCGCTGTTTTTTATGTCGTTTTTCTGGCAGAATTCAATTTTTAACAAATCGATGTCGTACAATGGACAACCTGAGCAAATTTCACCGCCTCCGCACCTTCGCCGCCAAGGCGACCATGGTGACCCGTCGCGCAATCCAACATTTCTCGACCGCTGACGCCGTTGAAACGCAGATGGCCAACCTGCCGCGCATCGACACGGCCTCGGATCTGGCGGGGGCCGTGGTCATGGTCACCGGCGCAAGCCAGGGCGTGGGCCTTGTGCTGTGTCGTGCGCTGTCCAAAGCGGGGGCCAGGGTGGTCATGGTGGGGCGCCGCCAGGACGCGCTGGACCAGGCCGCGAAATCGGTCACCGGCGCCACGGCGCTGGCCGGGGATGTCTCTGATCCCAAGGATGCCACGGCGCTGGTGTCCAAGGCGGAACAACAGGTCGGACCCATTGATATCCTTGTAAATAATGCCGGTGTGGGCGGCCCATGGGGCATGCCCTTTTGGCAGGCAGACCCGGGTGAATTCGCCCAGGCCATCGACATCAATCTGACCGGGGCGTTCCTTATGGCGCGCGCCTGCGCGCAACAGGCCACGCAGGCCGGGCGGCGCCTGCGAATTCTCAATGTATCTTCGATCTCGACGGGGATGAACGGCAAGGGGTTTGGCGGCTACAACGCCTCGAAAACCGGTCTGGAAAGCCTGACCCGCGCCATGGCCGCCGATGGCGACGCCGCCGGGATCACCACCGTGACCGTCGCCCTGCATTCGGTCCAGACCGAGCGCAAGAAAGCCCATGACTGGGCCTCGCACGCGCTGATGCCACCAGCCGAGGTGGTGATTCCCGCCTTTATGCACGCGGCCACCGCGCCCGCGGCGGATGTCTCGGGGCGGGTGATTGCCTCGTGGCGCTTTTTGCAAGATGCCCCCGCCGAAAGCCGTCTGGCCGGGCCTGCCGCAACCCTGCGCGCCATCGCCTATCCCCCGTTCCAGCACAAAGGCGAACCCACCGCCCGCGATCCATTGCGGTTTTCCATCAATGACCGGGCGGAAAACCCCTATCCGCCCAGCCCCAAGGTGGCCGAGGCCATCACCACCGCGCTGCACAGCGCGCCCCTGACCCACTATCCCGAAGAACGCCACAGCCAGCTGACCGGTGCCCTTGCCGCCTATCACGATCTGCCCGCCGATGCCTTTGCACTTGGTCCCGGCTCATGGGAGGTGCTGGCGCGTCTGGTGCCGCTGTTTGCCAAGCATGGCGAAGAGGTGGTCAGCCACGATCCCGGCTGGTTTGGGTTCAATCTGGTCTGCCAGCGCGCGGGCGTCGTGCAATCGCGCGGACGGTTCATGCTGGGCGAGAACTCGGGCCAGCCCTCACACAATCTGCCGGCGCTGTTAGAGCGGATCACTCCACAGACCCGGCTGGTCTATCTGATCCACCCCTCGAACCCCGAAGGCACGCCGATCGAACAATCGGAAATGGATGCCTTTCTGGATGCGCTGCCCCCCAACCTGCCGGTGATCGTGGACGAAGCCTATATCGACTACGCCGATCGGGATGACCTGTTTGACACGGTCAAAGCGGTGCAGAGCCGCAATCAGACCATCATCGGCCTGCGGACGTTCTCAAAGTTTTACGGCCTCGCGGGCGCGCGGGTGGGCTATGCCTATGCCCGCCCGGACATTGCCCAGTTGATCCGCAACACCGAGAATATCTTTAGCCTGTCATCGCTCTCCGAAGCCGCCGCCACCGCCGCGATCCAGGACCGGGCGCATGCTGATCAGATCCGCGCGAAATTCTCGACCGAGCGCAAGCGCCTGTTTGACGGGCTCAGCGCCCGGGGCCTTGCACCGCTGCCCTCTCAGGCGCCCTATGTGCTGGCGCGACGCCCCGAAGGGATCGACACGATGCTGCAACAAATGGAAGACCGCGGCACCTATATCGCGCGCTATGCCTTTCATGACGACACATACATGATGTTCCCGGTGGGGGCGCCTGACACCACGGACCTGATCTTTGAGATCATGGATCAAAACGGCCTGTCGGGGTGCGCAGCATGAACCAACAGCTTTCCGATACCACTCTGCTGGACACCCCGGTCCCTCTGGCCCCCTCTGGCGCGGCCTGGCGGCGTAAACGCGCGCTGGATTGGGGGCTGGCCCTTGTGCTGACCCTGCTTTTGGCGCCGATCCTTTTGGCGCTGGCTCTTGCGGTCAAGCTGGACAGCAAGGGTCCGGTGTTCTTTCGCCAGCCCCGGTTTGGGCTTGGGGCGGTGCCGTTTCGCATCTATAAATTCCGCACGATGTATACCGATCTGGGCGACATCACCGGCGGTCAGCAAACCGGCCACAATGACCCTCGCGTCACGCGGGTGGGCGGGTTTTTGCGCAAATATTCCCTTGATGAGCTGCCCCAGGTTCTGAATGTCCTGCTGGGCCAGATGGCTCTGGTGGGGCCGCGCGCGCATCCCTGCGGCATGAAAGTGGATGGGGTGCTGTGCGAAGCCCTCGACCCGCGCTATCACCACCGCCACGCCGTGCCGCCGGGCATCACCGGCTGGGCGCAGGTCAATGGCTCGCGCGGGCCGGTGGACAGTGCCGCGCAGCTGCACCGCCGGGTGGATCTGGATCTGGACTATATCGCCAACTGGTCGCTGCCCCGCGAAACCGAGATCTATCAGCGCACCGCCCGGGTGGTGATCGGCGCCAAGGGCGCGAGATGAGGCGCCCCACATGAGCGCCCCCCCTCTCTCAAAGGCCACCGCCGCCGCGCCTCCTGCCGCCGCCCCCGCCACCGGGGAGACCACCACCGGGGCCACCGCTCCTGCCGTGTCAGATCCGGCTTCCGCAACGACACCTCAGATGGCACCGGCCCCCTGGCCCTATTGCGCGCTTCATGCGCATCCGGGGTTTCAGCGCGTCTGGCGCGACCACTTTGGCCGGGCGCAGGCCCGCCACCTCACGCTAAGGGGGGCGGATCTTGACCTGCCCTGCCTGATCACCCGCAGCCGCCGGGTGCTGGAACTGGGCGAGCGCTTTGTCATCGCGCCCGAAGACGCCGCCTTTGTCCACGACCGCCGCAAGCGGCTTTTGCCCCTGCGCCAATTGTCTCCCGCCATATCGCTTGAGGCCGGAAACCTGCGCGGCGGCGGGGCGATCACCCCGGAAAATGTCACGGCACTGGCGCTGGCCTTGCGGGCTGCGCGCGGCTGGGACTACGCGCAATTTCCGGTTCCACAAGACAGCTGCGCCCCCCTGATGCGCGTGCTTGCGGCCCAAGGATTGCGCCCCATCGCGCGCGCCACCGGGCGGGTGTTCAAAGCGCATCTGGATTTTGCCGACTGGGAGGATCTCTTGTCCCGGCGCTCGCGCAATTTTCGCAAGAACATCAAACGCATGGATCAGGCGCTTGCCGGGGCGCAGGCGCAGATCGACATCTGGCAAGGCGCGGATCTGACACAGGGCTTTGCACTGTTCGAAGCCTGCGCCACCCAAAGCTGGAAGGCCCGCAGCGATGCCGCTGACGTGACAACCCAAGGGGTCAACCTGCCCCTGACCGCGCGGCAGATCGCCTTTCATCAGGCGCTGGATCAGCAAGAGGGGCTGGACATCATCATCGCCACCCTGCGCGATCAGGGGCGGTGTGTCGGGGCGATGATGTGGGCCATCTGTGACGGTTGGATGACCGGAACCCTGACCTATTTCGACCCGGCGGGCGGGCACCTGTCCCCTGGGCACGCGCTGATGCGGATGTCCCTGCAATGGGCCCATGCGCGCGGGCTGCGACAGGTCGATTTCAACGCCACGGGCACCTGGCTTGATGCCTACACAAACACGCAAAGCCCCTTTTCAACGCTGATCCTCACCCCGCCTGGCCTTTGGGGCAAGGCCCTGCACCGCCTGGCCCGGCGCAGCGGTCAGGGGGTGACAGACCTTCAGGGGGCAAACGCACCGGGGGCACGTAATGTCCCCCAAGTCTGATCTTTTCCCGGCTGCGGCCCCGCCCGCCCCGCCCCCCAAGGCCGCCGTCCCCCTGTCCGAATGCCTGAAACACGAAACCGCCGCGCAAGAGGATGACCGGGATGGGTTCTTTGCCAGCCCGGGTTTTCTGCGTGCCTTTGAACAGGTGTTCGGGGATCGCGCCACCGTGGAGGTACTGACGCTTACGGCGCCGCATGGCCCAGATGCGCGCCTGCCTGTCATGCGCTGCCGGGTCTGGCGGCGGCCCGGCCTTGCGCCGCGCTATGACTATCTGGCCAAAGATGCGCGCTATGTTCTTGGGCTTGGGCGCACCCCCTTTCCCCTGCGCCAGATCAGCCCGGTTCTGGGGCTTGGCGCAGCGCAACTACGCTTTAGCGCGCTTCGGGGCGCATTGGGGGGCGCTTTGGGGGATCCCACGCAGTTCTGGGCGCAGGCCGCCGCCGAGCTGCGCCGCCAACCTGGCTGGGACATCGGGGTCTTCCCCCTGCCCGAGGACGAAATCGCCACCGCCGCGCAGGCCTTTGGCTCCCTGGGGTGCGCGGCCTTTGTGCGCCCGCTGAACCGGACCTATTTCACGCTTGAAACCCCCGCCCCCCTAGATCAGATCCTGGCGCGGCAAAGCGGCAAGTTCCGGCAAAACATCCGCCGCGCGCAGGCCCTTGCCGACAAAGAGCAGATCAAGATCAGCTGTCACCGCGGCGCGGCGGCCCGCACGCTTATGCCCCGGCTTGCGCAACTGGCCGATCTCAGCTGGAAGGCTCAGGGGCGCCAAACCGCGAACGCCCGTGGTCAAAGCGTTCTGGTGCCCTTTGCCGGTGAACAACAGAGGTTCTTTGACGCGCTGTCCAAGGCCCCGGGGCTGACACCGGTGATGACGCTGGCCGCCGGCGTGTCCCATGACGAAGCCGCCTGCCTGTCGTTTCGCCACGGTGGCACCCATGTTACATCGCTGATTTTCCAGCGCCCCCGCAGCGGCGCGGCCTCATATGGGCGGCTGGTCATGCAGGCGCAGATCGACCATGCCATCCGCAGCGGCGCGCGCCGGATCGACTATAATTCCAGCGCGCCCTGGGTGCGGCCCTATGCGGATACGCAAACCCGATATGACAATCTGCTGGTGATCCGCCCCGGCCTCAGGGGGGCCGTGCTGACGCGCCTTGCCCAGATGAAAGGGGGCGGAGCGCATGTCGCCTGACGCGCCTTTGGCCCGGCTGCAATGGGACAGCGCCCCGGCCATGACCGGCCCGCCTGCCCCCACCGCAGATCCCACCACCAGCGATCCGTGGCTGGCGCTTTGGCAACGGCATTTCGGCACGCCCGAGGATCTGAGCCTGCAAACCAACCGCACCCGCCTGCCCCTGACGCGCGAACAGCGCCGGGGCGCGCGGGTCTGGCGCAGCTTTACCAACGGCCATTCCCAGCGCAGCCTTGCCAACCCGCCACAGGGCCCTGACGCCCTTGACCTGCTGACCCGGATCAAGGCGCAGCGCGGCTGGGATATGCTGCATCTTCAGGGGCTTCACCCCGATTGGGCCAGGGATCTGACCCAGGCCGCAGGGGTGCTGGGGCTGGTGGCCAAGGTCGAACACGAAGTCCAGCACCTGTTTACCGATCTGGGAGAGGCGCCGCAAAGCTATCTTGAACGGCTCAGCGGATCCGGTTTCAAACGTCTGGCCAAATCCGAACGGGCGCTGAACCGCGTCACCCCGGTCAGCTTTCACCAAGACGATCCCGCCAGCACCATCGACGCCTATCTCGCGGCCGAACACCACAGCTGGAAAGCCCAACAGGGCGAGCTGTTAACCCACGATCAGGCGACGACGGGCTTTTACCGCGATCTGTCGCGGATGCCCGGCACGCAGATGTTCACCCTGCGCAGCGCCGATCAGATCCTGGGCGGGTTCCTGACCTATGGCCATGACAGCCACGTGGTCTGTCTAAAAACCTTCTATGACACCGCGTTTCAGAAATATTCGGTCGGCTCTTTGATCATTCGCAACGTGCTGCTGCATCTGTTGGATCAGGGCTTTGCCGGGCGGGTGGATTTCTATTCCGACCGCGCGGGCTATGCCCGCTTTGCCACCGGTCAGGCGCGCTATGTGGATCTGGTGATCTGGGCCCGGCATCCCCGGGCCTATGCGCTGCGCCAGATGCGCGACGCCCTGCAACGCCACCGCCAGCAATAGCCCCCGTTCGCCCCTACAAAAGCAAAACGCAGCGATTTTCGCTGCGTTTCAAGCCAAGAATTTTCAAGCCAAGAATACTGAACAGAACCACCGTGCGAGATGGCAGAGATCACTCCGCCGCCATCGCCTCGGCATCGCTGAAATAAGCAAAGGTCTGGGCCAACCCCTCGCGCAGCGCCACACGCGGCGCCCAGTTCAGCTCGCGTTTGGCCAGAGTGATATCGGGCTGGCGGCGGGTGGGGTCATCCACCGGCAGGGGCTCAAAGACAATCCCGCTCTTGGTGCGACACATCTCGACCACCATCTCGGCCAGTTCGAGAATGGTGAACTCTCCGGGATTGCCAAGATTGCAGGGCTGCACCATATGCGCATCGGAATTCATCAGCCGCACCAGCCCGTCCACCAGATCGGTCACAAAGCAAAACGAGCGCGTCTGCTGACCGTCGCCATAGATGGTGATCGGCTGCCCCTGCAGCGCCTGCAGCACGAAATTCGACACCACGCGCCCATCTTCGCGGGCCATGCGCGGGCCATAGGTGTTGAAAATCCGCGCAATGCGAATGTCGACATCATGCATGCGGTGATAGTCGAAAAACAGCGATTCAGCCGCGCGTTTTCCTTCGTCATAGCAGGCGCGCGGCCCAAAGGGGTTCACATTGCCCCGGTAACATTCGGTCTGCGGATGCAGCACCGGATCGCCATAGACCTCAGAGGTCGAGGCCTGCAGGATCCGCGCCCCGGTCCGCCGCGCCAGTTCCAGCACATTGATCGCCCCCAGAACATTGGTGCGCATGGTGCGGATCGGATCGGTCTGATAGTGGACCGGGCTGGCAGGACAGGCCAGATTGAAAATCTGGTCCACCTGGTCGATCGAGCTGAGCGGAAGCTCAACGTCCATCACACAGAATTTGAACCGCGGATGCGCCATCAAATGCGCGATATTGCTCACCGATCCAGTTTGAAGATTGTCCAGGCACAAAACAGTGTGCCCGTCTTCCAGAAGGCGTTCGCACAGGAATGATCCGACAAAACCAGCGCCGCCGGTTACAAGTGTTCTATTCATTGGCTTCTCACAAAATAAAATCGTGCGGAAAAAGTCATCGAGCAAAAAAAACACTCGTCAGATCCGGCGTCCCCCCGCATGAACAGCCGGTAATAAAAATTTAACTTAACCTAACACAGTCAACGTCGCGTCACCTAGTAGGTGAATCCGGACCGCAACTTTGACGCGAAAACAGGCCCCTTCTGCCGAACGAGAAAAAAGTCATGCTAAACAAAAGGTTAAATATAAATCATGAGTATGTGTCGATTTCTTCCATGTTGGTTTGCATGCGCATTTTTGTGTCATCGCACCGGTTTGGTACACAGTCGCCTTTATTTCATGCGCTTTTCGCCCGTGCATAGAGGTCAAAGACATGGGTCGATTCGCGAAAAGACATGTGGCCCGGGTGGTCAGGAAAATCGCAGGCCCGCAGCCCCGCATCCAACGCCAGCGCAGTCAGATTTGGGCAGCGCTCGGGGTTCCACCCCACCAGCAAAAGCCCCCCCGCCCTGAGCATCCCCACCATATGCCCAAAGGCCAAAGCGCATTGCGCCGGGGCATTCACCCCATAGCCAAACACCCCGTTCATGAGGATGAAATCGAACCGATCCGGCAGCGCGGGCGGCGGGGGCGCGGTGATATCCGCCAACACATGGCGCCCGCGGGGCAGACTTTTGGGGACAAATTGCGCAGCCTCCGGATCAATGTCCGTTGTCCAGATCTCAAACCCCATCTGGTCCATCTTGATCAAGACATCCGCCGTATAGGCGCGCACGCCCACGAACAAAATCCGCCGCGCGCCGGTCTTGGACATCTCGGGCAAGATCACATCGCGCAGGTACACCCGATCAGGTTCTTGGGCGATGCGCCGGGCCTGAAGGGATTTCCAGTTTCGTTCAATCGGCCCAAGCGCGACCTGCGGCAGCACGGCGCGCACGCTCCCCTTGAGCGGGTCCAACCCCTTCAGAATAGATTTCAGAAGAACGCCCATTGCGCTATATTCCATATGAAATTGATTAAATATGATTCTGATTTTGTATCTAATTCCGTAACGTTTCCACATTAGGACCCGCAATGCCAAGCCTTTTCGGCCCAATTTCCCCCCCGGCGGATGGCACCATCCGCGTCAAACAGGTCAGCGGCCTGCCAGCAATTATGACCGCGTTGCGCGGGCTGGATCAGGCCCTGCCCCCCCGCGACAGTTTTCCCTTTGCGCAACAGGGCTATTTATCGGCGGTGTTTCAGGCCTATCACGATACGGATGACCCTCATCTGCTGCTGGCCTATCGTGGTGATCGGTTAGTGGGGCTGTTTCCGCTGATCTCGCGGCCGATGGTGCGGTTGGGGCTGCGGGTGCGCGAATATGGATTTCCCTTCAATCCCAATACCATCGTGAATGATTGCCTGTTTGACGGCGATGGCGACAGCGATGTGGCGCGCGCCTTGCTTGAGCGCGCCTATGGGCTTGGGGCGCAGTCCCTGATCCTCGATCACCTGCCCGGCACAGATGACGGCCAGGCCGCCGCCTGCCTGACGGCCGCCAACCAAGGTCTCTTGGCGCCCACGGACCGCCCAACGCCAGCAAGGGCGCTGTATTATGCGCAGTTGGACGGGGACTATGACCGCTTTATGGCCACCCGCTCGCGCAATCATCGCTGGCAGATCAAAAAGACCTGGCGCAAGGCCCAAGACGCCGGTGCGCTAAAGGTCACGGCCCATTGCGGCGCAGATGAAATCCGCGCGCATCTGAACGACTGGTTCGCGGTCGAAGGCCACAGCTGGCAGGGGCAATCGCCCAGCTCTGCCATGAGCACGGCAGACCGTACATTTCACACCCTCTTGCTTGACAGCCTGCCCGCAGATCAGGTTGGCCGCCTGTGGATGGTCTATCTGGATGGCACCCCCATCGCGGCCCTGCGCATGATCGACGGGGTTGGCACGCTGGGGCGCAAGACCTGCGTGCACACCATGCATTTCGACGCGGCGCATCGCAAGATCGGCCCGGGCCTTTTGGCCTTTGACGCCATGGTTCAGGATGCCTGCGCCCGCGGTCTGGCCGAGATCGACATGCATGGCACCACCGAATTCTTCGCCCGCTGGTCCACCGGCACCCGCGCGCATTCCAGCCTGCGCCTTTATCGCCCGGGTCTGCGCGGGACGGCCCTGCAACAGGCGCGCCGGCTCAATCGCCGCCTCGAACAGCGCGCCGCGGACAAAGCCAATAAGGACCAGGCCGACACCCGCACAAGGGGGGCGGCAAAATCCCTATCGGGTTCCGCCGCCTGACGGCTGTCCAACTGTCTGGGATCGGTTCATGGGATCAGGGACTTGGGATCGGGGCTTGGGGTCAGATACTTGGGATCAGATCCCGCAGATCAGGTCCCGCAGATCAGGCCCCACCCGCAAGCGTGCCACGATGCTGCGCCAAGAAATAAGTCAGCGCCGCCAGCGCCAGCACGCTGGTGTGCTGGTTCGACTGCCCCTCGGGTGCGATATTGCGCCCAGACCAGCCCCCATCCGGCAATTGCCGCCGCAACAGCCGCATCATCCAGGCGGGCCGCACCAGATCTGAGCGCCCATACCACTGCAACACCATGCAACGTTCCGCATAGAGATCTTCGGCGCGGGTGGTCCGGTCGTTGGCCGCCGCAATCACCGGGATCTGCGGGGCGATCAGCTGATGCACCTTGTCCGGGTCCGCCCCGCCATTGTTCAGCAAGATCAGCCCACCGATCACGATATGCGTGCTGCCGTATCCCCCCTGATCGTCAAAGGACGCCAGCCGCGCCAGCACATCGCCCGTGTCGCGCTTGTCCGCCCAGGCCGTGTCGATCATCATCAGCTCCACCGG
This sequence comes from Pelagimonas sp., assembly GCA_025210345.1. GTDB lineage: Bacteria > Pseudomonadota > Alphaproteobacteria > Rhodobacterales > Rhodobacteraceae > JAOARQ01. The sequence goes on from JAOARX010000032.1 coordinate 130,427, forward strand.
GAAATAGGGCCGCACCTCCATGATGTCCGGCAGGGCCGCATAGCGCGGGTCCTGATCGTCATAGCTCATGTCCAGCACGCGAAACGCCGGGTCGCGCACCGATGTTCGATAATATTCCATTTGCGGATAAACGAACTCTAACCGCGCATCGCCGCTGCGCTGCAGGGTTCCCAGCGCGCAATACAGCACCGACATGCTCACATCGCTCTGGGGTTCGAACCAGGCCGCACCGCGCGTGATGGCGCTGTCGATCTGCTCTAAAACACGCTGGGGATCGCGGGCAAATTCCGCATCCAGCCGCGCGTTCCGGGCGGCGGTCGTGTATTTATCAACCCGGAATTCCACCGAGCGGGAAAGGCGTTGCAAAGCCATCAGGGCCTCATGTTCAAAATCAACTAAAATAAAGGCGAAACGAGTCTCACCCAGACCAGTTTAAATCCAGCCCCCCCATCAGGCAATCACATCTTGGCGCATCCGTATAGGTTTTGCACGACCGCTTGAGCTGTATAGAGCATGGGCATAGGCTTTGGGTCCATGCGGGGCGCCCGTGGGCCCGGCACATTCTCAAGCACGTCAAAAGGCGCAGAGGCAGTCCCGAAATGACCCAGAGTTCCGTGACATTTTTTGGTGGCCAGATCTTTGATGGCGCACAGATCCACAGCGGTTGGGCGGCGCAATTCGTGGATGGGTTTCTAGCCTGTCTCGGTCCGGACCGCAACACGCCCCGGTCAGATCAAAACATTGATCTGCAAGGCGATATTCTGTCTCCGGGCTATGTCGATCTACAGGTGAACGGCGGCGGAGGGCTTTTGTTCAACGATGATCCATCGCCTGAAACCCTGTCGGTGATCGCCCTGGCCCATCGTGATCTGGGGGCCACGACCCTTCTGCCCACCCTGATCACCGACACGCCCGAGAAAACCACCGCCGCCATCAGCGCCACCAGCGCCGCCATGGCGCAGGGCGTGCCGGGTATTGCCGGTCTGCATCTTGAGGGTCCGCATCTGTCGGTGTCCCGCAAGGGCGCGCATGACGCGCAGCACATCCGCCCCATGACCGACAGCGATTTGCAGCAATTGCTGTCCGCCAAGGCACGGCTGGGGGCGCTCAAGGTCACAATCGCCCCTGAAAACGTCACCCTCAATCAGGTGCGCAGCCTGGCGCAGGCGGGTATTTTGGTCTCCCTTGGGCACAGCGACGCCGATCTTGAAACCTGCACCGCCTATGCCAAGGCAGGTGCCCGCTGTGTCACCCATCTGTTCAACGCCATGAGCCAGCTGCAAAACCGGGTTCCGGGGATGGTAGGCGCCGCGCTGACCAACGGGGGTCTCAGCGCGGGTCTTATTGCGGATGGGGTGCATGTGCACCCGATGGCCATGCGGCTGGCTTGGGACGCCAAAGCCGAGCCGGGACAGATTTTTCTGGTCAGCGATGCCATGGCGGTGGCTGGCACCGATCAGACGCGATTTGAGCTGGGCGGGCGCCAGATCACCCGGGAAAACGGCTGTCTCACCCTGTCCGACGGCACTTTGGCCGGGGCCGATCTGGATCTGACCCGCGCCCTGCACGTGATGATCAACGCGGTCGGCATACCCCCGGTTGCCGCCCTGCGCGCAGCGACCACGGTGCCCGCAAAGTTGATCGGTCAGACCGCAGAGCTTTGCCCCGGTCGCACGCCGCTGGCCAAGATGATCCGCATCGCAAAGGGGTTTGATCACGCGGCATTGGCGCAACCCACCCCCTGATCGGCGCCATCGTCCCTCTCAGGACGAAACAGACCTGAGCCCAGGCACCTGTTGCCTGTGCTCAGCCGACGCAGCGTCTGCGCCTGTGGTCTGGCTTTCGAACACGCAACCCGGCCATGTCACGAGGATCACGGCGCAGCCCGTGCAGCCCTGCGCGCTCAGGGTTTCCTCAAGCGTACCCAACGGGCATTCGATCAATTGCTCAGAGGGTTTCGACACGTCCACCGCAACGCGCACCGGCTGTGTGGGCGCAAACCCCTTGGCGATCAGGGCATCGCGGATGCGCGCCGCCTGCCGGACCGACATGTAGAACGCGGTGGTGGTGCCGGGCTGGCACAGGCGGGTGCTGTCGGGCAGCGGATCGCCTTCGCGCGACATGCCCGTGGTCAGCACCAGCGTATTGGCCACCCCGCGTTCGGTCAAAGGCGCGCCCATGGCGGCCGCCCCGGCCGACGCAGCGGTGATGCCGGGCACGATTTCTGTGGTGATCCCCTGCGCATGCGCCGCTGCCAGCTCTTCTCCGGCGCGGCCAAAGACACTGGGGTCACCGGATTTCAGGCGAACCACATGACGTCCCTTTTTCGCTTCTGCCACGATCACCGCATTGATGCGGTCCTGCGGCCAGGAATGCGCCCCAACGTGTTTGCCGACAAAGACCTTTTCGGCCTCTGGATGGGCCAGATCCAGCACCTCTTGCTCAACCAGGCGGTCGTAAAACACCACGTCCGCCTCTTGCAGCCGCTGCACCGCGCGCAGGGTCAGGAGATCCTTGGCCCCCGGCCCCGCCCCCACCAGAGAGACATGCCCCGACCGGCCCTGATCGGCCTGGCCAGTGGCAAACCCCGCCTTGATCCGGGCTGCGGTGGCACGCTCTTTGCCCAGGGCCCAGTCCCGCCGCGGCGCGCCCTTGAGCGCCCATGACATCAATGCGCGCACCGTTTGCCGCGACATGTCCCCCGGCAGCCCCGCACGCAGCCGATGCACCAAACGCACCAATCCCCCGAGGTTCACGGGCAACAGGGTTTCAATCCGCGCCTTGGTGTCCTGGGTCAAAACCGGGGCCATGCCCTCGCTGCCGATGGCCACCACCAGCGGGTCGCGGTTGACCAGCGCGGGGGTCGCGAGATCGGACAGGTCGGGAAAACCCGGCGCGTGGACCGGACATCCCAGCGCTCGCAAACGGGTGAGGGTCCGACGGTCCGCAGCCGCCTGCCCGGTCACGACAAATGCAAAGGCCGCAGCACGCAGTGTTTCATCGGCGATCTCCGGCAGATGCGTCACCCTGCCTTCGTCCACCAACCCCTGCAATTCGGCATCCAGCTGGGTGGCAATCACCACGATCTCGGCATCGCAAACCAGCATCATCCGGGCTTTCTGCGCCGCCAGGTCCCCCCCGCCAAAGATCACCACCTTGCGGTTGGTGGTCTTGATGAACATCGGAAAGCTTTTCATATCGCGCTCCTGTCAGGCAGTTCCAGTTTGGGGCGTTCAGCCCAGAGGGTCTGGGGATCGGCCGTGTCCCCCAGCGTGTGCAAGGCCAGCGCCGCGGTGCCCATGGTCAGGTGGCGGGCAAAGGGCGGGGCCTGATCCGCCTGCCAAAGCTGCGCCAGCGCCTGCATGGGCAGGTCCAGGTCCGACAGGCGGCGGGTGTCGTCACACAGCGCCGGCAAGACCGCGTCCCACGCCTGCCCCGCCCGCAGGCCAAAGGCGCTGACAGGCTTGCCGGGGTGGCGCTCGAACTCGCCGCCGCCGCCTTTGATGACGGTCAGGTTGGACCAGCCCAACAGGCGCGCGGCCTCGGCCTGAAGTCCGCGATAGGTGGGGTGAAACACCCCCTGCACGCTGGCCGGGGCCGAGGCCGGGTTCAGCATCCGGCTGACCGTGTTGATGCAACTGCGCAGCCCCAGAACATCCCTCAGATTCAGCAGGGCAAACAGCGCCGGATGCAGGGTCTCGAGCGGCGCATAGGCGATGCCACCCCGTGCCAGGGCCTTGTCGATGTCGTCGGGTGTCTCGGCGCAGGCAATTCCCAGCAAGCTCAGGGCGTCCCGCACCGCCGGGTTGGTGCCGTTCCACCCATGGATCAGAACGCGGTGCCCCCGCGCCGCCACCAGTTTGGCTGCCAGCAAGAACCACGGCAGCCCCCGCGACCGGCCCGCCGCGTAACAGGGCCAATCCAGATCCACCGGTGGCACCCCACCCAGGTCCGCCTGCGCCGCGCCGGCAAGCCCGGCGATCTCATCGGGGGTCTCCCCCTTGGTGCGCAACAACATCAGCAAGGCCCCGATGGCCTCGGGCGCGGCCCGACCGGACAGCATGATCCGCATCGCATCCGCCGCCTCTTCGCGGGTCAGCGAGCGTGACCGCCCCGGCCCACGCCCCAGCGTGCGCACATGGTCTGACAGGCTCATTCCGCCGCCTCATGCAGCGGGCCGACCTGCATCTGCGCCAAAAGATCCGCAAGCTCGGGCTTGCACGATCCGCAGTTGGTGCCCGCCTGCAGGGCGGCGCCGATCGCATCGACGCTCATGATGCCGCCGCCTTCGATGGCCTGGCGCAGGGTGTTCAGCCCAACCCCGAAACAGGCGCAGACAATGGGGCCCACGTCGGGCACATCCCCCGGCGCGCGACCGCTGAGAACCCCGGCCCCGGCCGCCTCAGGCAGCTGCGCAAGATAGTCACGCATCACCGCCACCGGCTCGGGGGCGACGAACAGCGCCGCAAGCAATTTGCCCTCATGGTGAAACGCCAGCCGCGTGACCCCCTGCACCGGGTCGTGCACCGACAGGACATCTGCGTCCGGCAGCCCAAACATCGCCCGCGCCTGAGTTTCCCAATCCGTGACCTTGCCCTGATCTGCCAGTTCGATCCGGTATCCCGCTTGGGTCGGGGCCACCGCCCAATAGGCGCTTTGCGCCGCGATGGGGCTGGCCGAGACGGCGAAGCCGTACCACGCGGCCTGATACCGTGCGATATGCACCACCGAAGCCTTGCTTTCCGGTTGGCCGGAAATCGGATCGGTCTGGGGCGCAATCAGCCGACAGACCCGTGCCGAGGGGGCGGTTTCTCCGGTCCAATGCATCGGTGCAAACACCTGTCCGCGCTGCACCCGCGTGGTGATATTCACCCGCAAGATCGCCTGGCCTTCGGGGCTGGTGAGCTGCGCCAGATCCGCAGGTTTCAGCCCCAGCACGCGCGCGTCTTCCGGGTGGATTTCCACAAATGGCTCAAGCAGATGCGCCGACAGACGCGGCGATAGCCCGGTGCGCGTCATCGTGTGCCACTGATCCCGGATGCGCCCGGTGTTGAACCGAAACGGATAGCGTGGGCTGAGTTTGGAGGCCGGGGGGCGCCAGCTGACCGGTAGCAAACGGGCTTTGCCATCGCCGTGGAAAAACTGCCCATCCGCAAAGAACCGCCCCCCCTTGCGGGTTTCAGAAATCGGCCAGCGCTGCGGGGGCATGGTGTCATAGGCTTTGTCGCCTAAATCCATAAGGCTAGAAATGTCAAAATCCAGGCCAAAGCCCGCCGCGATCTCTGACAACCCGGCGTATTCGCGGAAAATCTCGGCCTCGGTCTCATAGGAAAACGCCGCCTGCCAGCCCATGCGCTGGCCGACCTCGGCCAGGATTTTCCAATCCGCGCGCGCCTGCCCCGGCACCGGCAGAACCGGGCGCTGGCGGCTGATGGTGCGATCCGAGTTTGTGACCGTCCCGCTTTTCTCGCCCCAGGCCGCGGCGGGCAACAGCACATCGGCCAGCCGCGCAGTATCAGTGGCCCCGGTGATGTCGCTGACCACGGTAAAGGGACAGGCCGCAATGGCATCATGCACCTGTTCCGCGTCCGGCAGGGACACGGCCGGGTTGGTGTGGATCACCCACAAGGCCTTGATCTTGCCCTCGCCAATGGCGCGGAACATATCGACGGCCTTCAGACCCGCGGCCTCGGGCATGGCGGGGGCGTTCCAAAAGCGCTGCACGGCGGTGCGGTGCTCCGGGGTCTCCAGGTTCATATGACAGGCGAGCATATTGGCCAGCCCCCCCACCTCACGCCCGCCCATGGCGTTGGGTTGCCCTGTGACCGACAGCGGCCCACATCCTGGCAGGCCAATCCGTCCGGTGGCAAGATGGCAGTTCAGGATGGCGTTCACCTTGTCGGTGCCGCTGCTGGATTGGTTCACCCCCTGGCTGAAGATGGTCACGACCTTCTCGGTCTGTATCCACAAATCACAAAAGGCGCTGATCTCGGTTTCGCTGAGCCCGGTGACCACCCCGTCGTCGGCGTAGGCGGTAGTCAGCGCGGCATCAAAGCCCTGCGTGTGGCGGATAAAGGCCTGATCCACCAGGCCGCCCTCGTGGATTTCGACCAGCAGCCGGTTGAATAGCGCTACATCCGATCCCAGTTCCAGCGCCAGATGCATGTCCGCCCCGTCGCAGCTGGCCGTGCGGCGCGGGTCAATCACCACCAATTTGGTGCCCCGCCCCTTACGCGCCGCCAGAATGCGCTGGTACAGCACCGGATGGCACCACGCGAGGTTCGATCCAACCAGCACGATCAGATCCGCCTCATCGAGATCCTCATAGGTGCCCGGCACCGTATCCGTGCCAAAGGCGCGTTTGTGCCCCGCCACGGTCGACGCCATGCACAACCGTGAGTTGGTGTCGATATTGGCCGAGCCAATGAACCCTTTCATCAGCTTGTTGGCCACATAGTAATCTTCGGTCAGCAATTGCCCCGAGACATAAAACGCAACGCTATCGGGCCCATGTTCAGCAATGGTGCGCGAAAACCGGTCGGCCACGGTCTGCAAGGCCTGATCCCAGCCGGTTTCCCGCCCATCCACCACCGGCGCCAAAAGACGGTGCCCAAGCCCCACGGTTTCCCCAAGCGCCGTGCCCTTGGAACACAGCCGCCCCTGGTTGGCCGGGTGGTCGGGATCGCCTTTGACCGTGATCCCCCCTGCCCCGTCAGGCGACAGCAACACCCCGCACCCCACCCCGCAATAGGGGCAGGTTGAGCGAACCGCCTGCGGGCTCATGCGGCGCTCCGGCGCATCAGGGGGGTCGCATCCATCAAGATGCGCCCCGCTTCGATCCGCACCGCATAGGTTTCGATCCGACCTTCGTCAGCACCCTGCGCTTCGCCGGTGTTCAGATCAAACACCCAGTTGTGCAAGGGGCAGGTCACCTTTTGACCATGGACGATGCCTTCGACCAGCGGGCCCTGTTTGTGCGGACAAGTATTTGTCGCGGCAAAGATTTCCTGCGGCCCGGTGCGAAACAGCGCCACACAGCCATGCCGGGTCTTGACCAGCCGCGCTCCGCGTACGGGCACATCTTCGAGGGCTCCGATATCAATCCAGCTCATTGTGCGGCCTCCAGTGTCAAATCAGCGATGGGTGCATAGGTCTGGGCCTTATCGGCCACGTGTTCGGCCCATGGGTCATGGCGGTACACGCTTTGCGAGATCTCGAACCGCTCGGCCAGGGCACGCCGATTGTCGAGGTCGTCGACCACCTGCGCCTTGACCCAATCCAGTCCGACCTTGTCGACCCATTTGAAAATGCGATCGAGATAGCGGGCGTTTTCACGATAGATCTGTGTCATGGCGGAAATCACCTCGATAGCCTCTTGCTCGGATTCGACCTTGCACAGGATTTCCGTGCCCTTGATCTCCATCCCGGCGGCCCCCGCCACATGGATCTCATAGCCACTGTCGACACAGATGACGCCGATGTCCTTGCAGGTCGCTTCGGCACAATTGCGCGGGCAGCCCGAAACCGCCAGTTTGAGCTTATGCGGCGTCCACGATCCCCACAGGTGCTTTTCCAGCTTGATGCCAAGCCCGGTGCTGTCCTGCGTGCCAAAGCGGCAATGGTCTGACCCGACACAGGTTTTCACCGTGCGCAGCCCCTTGGAATAGGCATGGCCCGACACCATTCCGGCCTGGTTCAGATCATACCAGATCGCTGGCAGATCCTCGCCTTTGACACCCAGCAAGTCGATGCGCTGCCCGCCGGTGACCTTGACGGTCGGCACATTGTATTTGTCAGCCGCATCGGCAATGGCGCGCAATTCATCGGGGGTGGTGATCCCCCCCCACATGCGCGGCACAACGCTAAAGGTGCCGTCCTTTTGGATGTTCGCGTGTTTGCGTTCGTTGACAAAACGGCTTTGCGGATCGTCTTGATAGTCCAGCGGCCAATCCGCCAGCAGGTAATAGTTGATCGCCGGGCGGCAGCTGTGGCAGCCGTTGACGGTTTTCCATCCCAGCTCTTGCCAGACCGCCTCTTGCGATTTCAATTCCTTGCTCTTGATCAGGCGGCGCACGTCCTCGTGGGTCAGATCGGTACAGCCGCACATGGGCTGGGCCGTGGGCATTTTGAATTCATCGCCCAACGTCACCTGCAAAAGCTGTTCCACCAGACCGGTACACGTCCCGCAGGATGCGCTGGCCTTGGTGGTGCCGCGAATGGCCCCCAGATCATCCGCACCCGCTTCGATGGCCTGCACAATGTCTTGTTTGCAAACGCCGTTACAACCACAGATCTCTGCATCAAGAGGCAAGGCTGCAACGGCTGAGAGAGGGTCCGCGGAACCGCCCCCCTGAAAGGCCGGACCATAGATCAGCGTGTCGCGCATCTCAGATATGTCTTCGCCCGATTGGATCATGCCAAAGAACCAACTGCCATCCGCCGTGTCACCATACAGGACGGCGCCGACCAAGGCGTTGCCTTCGATCACGAGGCGCTTGTAGACCCCGCGTGCCGGGTCGCGGAACACGATGTCTTCGCGGCCTGCGCCTTCGGCAAAGTCGCCAGCGCTGAACAGATCACACCCCGTCACTTTCAGCTTGGTGCTGACTTCGCGCTGTTCGAATTTGGCCGCGTCTCCGATCAGGGTTTTGGCGACAACCTTGGCCTGATCATAGAGCGGCGCGACCAGTCCAAAGACCGCGCCGTCATGTTCCACGCATTCGCCCACCGCCAGGATGTTTTCATCCGACGTGATCATCTGGTCGTCGACCTGAATCCCGCGCCCGACCGCCAGATCACTGGCCTGCGCCAGCGCAGTGTTGGGGCGGATGCCCACCGCCATGACCAACAGATCACAGGGCAGTTCGGTCCCGTCGTCCAGCACCAGGGCGCGCACCTTGCCATCTTGACCGACGATTTCCTTGGAGTTGGCGTTCAGGCAGACGGTGATGCCCTTGTCTTCTAGCGATTTCTTCAACAGATAGCCCGCCGCCGGGTCCAGCTGGCGCTCCATCAGGTGGCCCATGATATGCACCACGGTCACATCGGCGCCACGCGCGGCCATGCCCGCCGCCGCTTCGAGACCCAAGAGCCCCCCGCCAATGACCACCACCTTGTTGCCCTGGGTCATGCCCATCATGCGCTCGGTATCTTCGAGGTCGCGATAGGCGATCACCCCCTCCAGATCATGCCCGGGAAGCGGGATGATAAACGGGTTGGACCCGGTGCCAAACAGCAGCTTGTCATAGGGAAGCACATCGCCATTTTCCGCCGTGACGGTCTTGGCCGCGCGGTCGATCCTGGTGATCTTTTCGCCAAAACGGCAGGTGACGTTGTTGTCATCGTACCAGGCCGCGTCGTGGGTGACGATGTCCTGATAGGTCTGGTCGCCCGCCAAAACCGGACTGAGCATGATGCGGTTGTAATTGCCGCGCGGTTCCGCGTTGAACAGGGTCACATCATAGGCATCCGGCGCCGCGTCAAACAGATGTTCAAGCGCGCGCCCCGATGCCATTCCGGCCCCGATGACGATCAGTTTCTGGGTCATGGCTTTCACTCCGCCGCGATGGGTTTGGCTTGTGGCTTTTTCGGTTTGGGTTTGGCCCCGTGTTCGTATTCCTCAAGGAAATCCAGAACTTCCTGCCGGAACTTGTAGTAATCCGGATGCTCAAGCAGGGCCTTGCGGCTGCGCGGCCGGGGCAGATCGACATCGACGATCTTGCCGATTGTCGCCTGCGGCCCGTTGGTCATCATGACCACGCGGTCGGCCAACAAGATGGCCTCATCCACATCATGCGTCACGCAGATCGCCGTGACCTTGGTGCGGTCCCAGACCTCCATGAGCACTTCCTGAAGCTCCCAGCGGGTCAGGCTATCCAACATGCCAAAGGGCTCATCCAGCAGCAAGAGTTTCGGCGAAAGCGCAAAGGCGCGCGCAATGCCCACCCGCTGTTTCATCCCGTTGGACATGCTATGCGCCGGACGGTCCATCGCATCCGCAAGCCCGACGCGCTCAAGGTAATATTCCACCACGTCCTGTCGCTCGGACTGGCTGGCTTTGGGATAGACCTTATTCACCCCGATCGAGACATTTTCCTTGGCGGTGAGCCAGGGGAACAGGTTGGGCGACTGGAATACGACCGCGCGTTCGGGATCGGCGCCCAGCACCCCGCGACCGTCCAGATTGATGACCCCTTTCGAGATCTCATTCAGCCCCGCCGCCATGGTCAGCACCGTCGATTTGCCACAGCCGGAATGGCCGATCAGCGAAATGAACTCGCCTTTTTCCAGTTTCAGATCGAAATCTTCGACCACGGTCAGCGGCCCCTTGGGGGTGGGATAGATCTTGTGCAGCTGCGAGAATTCCAGGAACTTATCGGTCCGGCTTGACCCGCCTGCCTCTTTCACCGCCGCAGGCACCGCGTGGATCGGTGTCACATCCGGCAGCGTTTTCGCCCCCTCGATCTTGGCCTCGATCCCCACGTCCATCAGGTAGTTCGTCACCTGCATGCGCAGCGATTTGAACACCTCGTTGTGGTTCATTTCCATCCGGTCGCGGGGGCGCGGCAGCGTCACCCGGAACTCGGCGCCCAGGGTGCCATCGGGGTTCAAGGCAATGATGCGATCCGCCAGAATGATGGCTTCGTCCACATCATTGGTGATCAACACACAGGTCTTTTTGTCCGCCTGCCAGATCGCCTCGATCTCATCTGCCAGATTGGCGCGGGTCAGCGCATCCAGGGCTGACAGCGGCTCATCCAACAGCAGCATTTCCGGGTTCATCGCCAGCGCGCGCGCCACGTTGACCCGCTGGCGCATCCCGCCCGACAGCTCAGAGGGGCGGCGCGTGGCGGCGTGGCTCAGGCCGACCATCTTGATGTAATGGCTGACCTTTTCCTCTTTCTCTGCCTTGGGCATCGAGGGAAAGACCGAATCCAGCGCCAGCTTGACATTGCCATGCACCGTCAGCCACGGCATCAACGAATAGCTTTGGAAAATCACGCCGCGCTCGGGGCCGGGCCCGGCGATCGGCGCGCCCTTGAATGTCACATCACCGGTCGAGGGCTGTTCAAGCCCCGCCATCAGGTTGATCAGGGTCGTCTTGCCCGTGCCGGAAAACCCGAGGATGACGAGGAACTCGCCCTCTTGCACATCAAGATTGATCCCCTTGAGCACTTCGGTGCGGTGCTCGCCCTCACCAAAGCCTTTGCTTACGTTGTCAAATTTCATCAGGCCCATGTCGATCACCGGTTGTTCGAGAAGGTAAACAGCGACTGCAGCGCATACATCACGCGGTCCAGCAGGAAGCCGATGATGCCGATGGTAAAGACCGCGACCATGATCTTGGCCAGCGACTGGCTTGACCCGTTTTGGAACTCATCCCAGACGAATTTTCCCAGACCCGGGTTCTGCGCCAGCATCTCTGCGGCGATCAATACCATCCAGCCCACACCCAGGCTCAGGCGCAGCCCGGTAAAGATCAACGGCAGCGCCGAGGGCAGAACCAGTTTGGTGATCTTGGTATAGGTGTTCATCTTCAGGACTTTGGAAACACTGACCAAATCCTTGTCGATGCTGGCCACGCCAAGCGCGGTGTTGATCAGGGTCGGCCATAGGGAACACAGCGTCACGGTGATGGCCGAGATCAGAAAGCTTTTGGAAAACAGGCCATCATTGGTGGAATACACCGCCGAAACGATCATGGTGACAATCGGCAACCACGCCAACGGCGACACCGGTTTAAAGATCTGCACCAGCGGGTTGATACCGGCGTTTGCGGTGGGCGACAGCCCGGCCGCGATGCCAATCGGAATGGCCACAATCGACGCGATCAGAAACCCAAAGAACACCGTGGTGATCGAGGTCCAGATCTGTTGGTAATAGCTGGGCGCACCGGTGTAAGCGACGGTCTTGACCTGATCGGCCTTACCGGCTGCGATCAGCTTTTCGTTGCGCTTGGCCACCATGGTCTCGAATTTCTCTTTCTTGGCGGCTTTGGCCTGCGCGTCTTCGTGCAGGTTCACCGCCTCAGCCCAGACCTGCGCCGGACCCGGCACCGCCCCAAGCGAGGTCTGCACCTTGGGCGCAAGATTGCCCCACAACAGCAAGAACACCGCGATGGCCAGCAGCGGCACCAATAGCAGCGTCCAGATCTCTTTCATCTGGGCTTTGGGGTTATCGCCCGCGGCGGCCTTGAGGATCGGCGTCAGCCAGGCAAGGCCCAGAACGTTGAACCATTTGTCTGCGGCGTTGATGCGCGTAAAAAGCCGCGCGCGGCGCGCTTCGCGGGCCTGTGCGTCAAAGTCGGGGTCGATGGTGGTCATTTCAGCTCTCCTGGCGGATCGGGCAGGTCAGATTTCGCGGTGATTTCTGCGATGCAGCGGGGATCGCGGGGCACGGCACGCCGTGGATGCAAGATGCGTGAACGTGCCCCGGCAGTTTGTTTCAAAGTTGGTTCCGGATCTGCACCCTATGCGAGTGCAGAAACACCAGGGGCGCTTAGCCGCCGCTCACAACTTCGTCGCCTTTCAGGCCGATGGGCAGGCTATCCAGATAGGCGTTGGGGGTGCGGCCGTCATAGGCGATGCCGTCAATGATGTCTTCAGCCGGGGTCGGCGCCTTGTAACCATCACTATCCCAAGGGAAATCTGCCTCGTTGGCGAGCCCCTCGTCTACCAGCATCCGCGCCGCTTCCAGGTAGATATCCGGGCGATAGACCTTTTTGGCGACCTCATCATACCAGCTGTCCGGCTTGGCCTCGGTGATCTGGCCCCAACGGCGCATCTGGGTCAGATACCAGATCGCGTCAGAGTAGAACGGATAGGTTGCATTATAGCGGAAGAACACGTTGAAATCGGGCACCTCGCGCTTGTCGCCTTTTTCATATTCAAAGGTGCCGGTCATCGAGGCGGCGATCACATCATAGTCAGCGCCCACATATTCCGGCTGGCTCAGGATCTTGACCGCTTCTTCCCGGTTGGCGTTGTCGTTTTCATCCAGCCAGATGGCCGCACGGATCAGCGCCTTGGTCACCGCTTTGGTTGTATTGGGATATTCAGCCGCGAATTCCGCGTTGATACCAAACACTTTTTCCGGGTTGTTCTTCCACAGTTCATAGTCGGTGATCACCGGAACGCCGATGCCTTTGAACACCGCTTGCTGGTTCCACGGCTCGCCCACGCAATAGCCATAGATCGTGCCCGCTTCGAGGGTTGCGGGCATCTGCGGCGGAGGCGTGACGCTCAGGAGGACATCCGCGCCAATCTGTCCCGAGATGTTTTCCTGGCTGTAATAGCCCGGATGCAGCCCACCGGCGGCCAGCCAGTAACGCAACTCATAGTTGTGTGTCGAAACCGGAAAGACCATCCCCATATTAAAGGGCTTGCCCTCGGCCTTGAACTCTTCGACCACGGGTGCCAGCGACGCGGCGCTGATCGGGTGCTGCGGTCGGCCGTCCTCCATCTTCGGCACATGCGGCAGCATCTTTTCCCAAATTTCGTTCGAAACCGTGATGCCATTGCCGTTCAGATCCATGGAGAACGGCGTGATGATATGCGCCTCGGTGCCAAAGCCGATGGTGGCCGCAAGGGGCTGGCCCGCCAGCATATGCGCGCCGTCCAGTTGGCCGTCGATCACACCGTCCAGCAGAACTTTCCAGTTGGCCTGCGCTTCCAGTGTCACGAACAGGCCTTCGTCCAGAAAATACCCCTGTTCATAGGCCACCGCCAGAGGCGCCATGTCGGTCAACTTAATGAAACCAAAGGTCAATTCATCTTTTTCAAGCTCAAGGGTTTCCGCCAGCGCGGGGCTGAACATGGTCGTGGCCAGAAGGGCCGCAAGGAATGGCTTTTTCATGTGCTGTCCTTATTAAAACGCCCGGGAGGATGGGCAGGAAGTCAGGTTTGAAACGGGCGATTGTGGCATATTGCGAAAGGCAAAAGACACGGCCGCAGGCACCGGCTGAGACAGATGTTCAGCGCGAGAGCAGCTTTGCTCGGCTTGTCCCGATTCGAAGGGAGAAAGGCGATCAACACACCCCGTTGCGTGTTGATAGGATCAGTGTTGCTGCAAGCGCGGCATGGCTCAAGATATTTTGCTGCACCGCGGCGTCCCCGGCGCCTCAATGCAAAAACTTTATGCAATTGCCCGCAATTCGGGCGGACTTTACTCAAATTTCAGGCTGTTCCTGAACCCGCATCTGCCCGCACGAGCAGCGAAGAGATTCGTGAATGAACCGTTTCCATCGCCAATCCGTTGCGACGCGCCATGCGTTCCGCCATCCACATCAGATGCGCGGAACCGTCCAGATCGACGCTGTCGCCGAAACCGACAAACCCGGCCTGCACCCGCTGTTCGGCCTGACCCGAGATCACGAAACGCCCGGTCAAAGCGCGGTCGATCACCTCGGACGGCATATCCAGATAGCCACCGCGCGACAGGATTTCCGCGGCGGCGGTCCGGCTGTCTTCTCGGCTTAGCCAGGCGCTGGCCCGCGCGGTGGCGCGCAGCAGACGGCTAAGCAGGTGCGGTTCGGTCCGCGCCCAATCCTGACGCACCGCCAATACCTTTTCCGGGGCCCCCGCGCGGATCGCACAGCCCGGCAGCAACAGCGCCCCGGCGCCGGTTTCCACCGCGATCGAACCCCAGGGTTCACCAACGCAAAAGGCATCGACTTCGCCCTGGGCCAGCGCCTGAGCCATCATCTGCGGGGGGATCGTCCGGGTTTCGATGCCGATGCGGGCCAGATCACTGGTTTCACACCAGTGTTTCAACAGCTCCACATGCATCGAATAGGGAAAGGGCACGCCAAACACCGGGGGCCGGTTTGCGACACGGGCAAGATCCGACGCCGCCACAGCCGCATCATGAAATCCAAACCCATGCCCTGCCTCGCGCAGCTGGGCCTCAAGGCTCCGGCTGACACCGATGACGTTTCCGTTGGTCGATAGAACCTGCACCGGCATCAGAACTTGCGGGGCCGCCATCAGACCCAGCGCCATGGCAACCGGAATGGGCGACAACAGCTGCGCCGCGTCAACCCGCCCGAAACTGAGCATATCTCGCAGCGAAGACCAGGACGGGGACGGGATCAGATCCAGGGTGAACCCCTCTGCGCGCGCAAAACCCATTTCCTGCGCCACAATCAACGGCGCGGCATCGACCAGAGGCATATAGGCAATGGACAGCTTTGTGATGTTCATGACAGCAACCCCGAAGCGGTGACCAGGGCTTCGGCCACATCAGCCACCCGACGCCCCTGATCCATCGCCGCCTTGCGCAATAGCGCATAGGCCTCTTCTTCAGGGATGGCGCGCGCTTTCATCAACAGCCCCTTGGCGCGGTCGATGACCTTGCGCTCTTCCAAGGCGCGCTTGGTTTCTTCCAACTCGCAGCGCATCTGGTGCAGCATCTGGAACCGCGCGATGGCCGCATCCAGCACGGGTTTCAGCCGCTCAGGCTGCATCCCATCCACCACATAGGCCGAAAGCCCCGCCTCGATCCCGGTGCGGGCAAGATCTCCCCCCGCCTGCGAGACAAACATCGCCACCGGGCGATCCAATGGCCCCGAGGCCAGGGTCAGCTCTTCGATCATGTCGCGGGTCGGGTTGTCGACGTCGATCAACACGACATCGGGGGCAAATGTCGCGATCTTGCGGGCCAGCCCAGCAACGCTGCCGATGACATGCACGTCATAGGCAGCGGCTTCGCGCAGCGCATCGCCAATCGCGACGGCCCGGTCATGGTCTTGTTCGACGACGACAATGGTCAATCTTTCCGACATGGGGCGACTATTGTGTCGCCCGCCAACAAGCACAAGACACCGCACGCTTGCCGCCCGCAGCATTGGGCAAACGCCTAAAATTTCATCAGATCCCTTTGAGCACGACCGCGCGGCATGCAGTTTCTCAATTTCCTAGGCTCAGGGCTTTGTTAACAAAGATGTAGCCCCTTTGATAAATACGACGAGACGTTCAAAATCTTCACCAACACATACCGAAGCTTGAGCAGCATCTTGAGCAATAGGAAGCAGAGCTTGCAGATCGTATATGTCCACATCGGGCGCTTCCTGAATACTAAAACTCGTCCCATGGAAACCAGTGGTTTCCGTAAGTAGAGAAGTTGCCGCTCCCAATAAGAAACCAGCGTACTCTTGCGCGGACTTCACGACCCACACTTTGCGCGGATCTTCACCCAAAAAATTAAGCGTATGCCCGAATGGTCGCCCATGTTTTTGGGTACCTTAACTGAACCCGGACTTGTCGATCGGTCCTTCGGAGGTGCAATACCGGTGTAGAGCAAGTGCTTACCATCAAATTCGCGGCATTCGCCTCTGGGAACCTCAGAAAGCGAGCCATCGCACTACCAGCCGTACAGCCATGTGTGACTTAACATTCTTCGATATGTGCCAATATGTCGTCAGGTCGAATGAGCTTAGACGGTTCCAAAACACCACCGACCGTTGCACATGAAAGCGTGGGATTCGGTCTATTGCGACGCCTGCATGAGGCACGGGTCGATTTCAACCAGCGAAGACGCGCGTGTGCTTTGGGTGTCTCTGTGGCTTTAGGGGGCTCAGGAGGCTTTGACCGGCAGGGCAAACCCCGCCTTGACCCGGTCCATCACGGCACTTGTGCGAAACTTTAGGATATTCTCGTCGGCAAAGAACTGGCGCCGCGTGAAAGCCTCATAGTCGGCCATGCTGGTCGCGGAGAGGATCAAAACGAAATCCGCATCACCGGTGACATAGTAACATTGCATCACCTCAGGGGCGGCCAGCATCCGCGCCTTAAAGGCGTCAATATCGGTGAGCTTTTCGTTTTGCAAAGACACTTCGACAATCAACAACAGATCCCGGCCCACGGCTTCGGGGGTGACGATGGCGATTTCGGCCTCGATGATCCCCGAGGCGCGCAGCTTTGCCAGCCGTTTGCGGCAGGCGTCGGCGGACAGGCCCACGTGCGCGGCCAGCTTGTCGGCGGTGGTCCGGGCGTTTTCCTGAATGGCATTCAAAATGAGGGCGTCGAATCTATCCATGCGGGCATGCTGGCCGATATTGGGACCAATTGAAAGCGCCACGGGACACGCTATCCGAATTTCGGCCCAGTATGATGGAAATAAGCGTGAAAGACGCCGAAATTGCCCTGAATGATCCTGATGTGATCCCCCCAAAGCTGATAGGATTTCGCTCAATCGACCAAAGGAAGCCCGATGCCACATATCTTGCAAAACCCATGGCGCGGTCAGGGACTTGGCCTTGAGGCGCCGATGCCCTGCGATGATGCCCAGCCGGTCCTTGATCTTCTGGCGCGCTGCTCGGCCCATGCGCCCACGCCACTGATCCCCCTCGAACAGGTCGCGCGGCAGGCGGGGGTGGCGCAGGTCTGGGCAAAGGATGAACGCAACCGTATGGGGCTGGGCAGCTTCAAGGCCCTGGGGGCGGCCCATGTCATTGCCCGCGAAGCGGTCGCGGCGGGTGATGATCTGGCAGGCGGTGATCTGACCAGGGCGTTAGAGGGGCGCAGCTATGTCACCGCAAGCGCGGGCAATCACGGCATGTCTGTTGCGGCCGGGGCGGCGCTGTTCGGTGCGCGCGCCATCATCTATCTTGCCGAAACCGTCCCCTCTGGCTTTGCTGATCGCCTGCGCGCAAAAGGGGCCGATGTGGTTGTCGAGGGGGCCGACTATGAGGCCAGCATGGCCTCCGCATCTGCCGCGGCGCAGGCCCGGGGGTGGACTCTGCTTTCGGATGGGTCATGGCCGGGATACACCGAAATCCCCTATCGCGTGATGGAAGGCTATCTTGTGCTGGCGGCCGAAGCAGCCGATCACATGCCCCAGCCCCCAACCCATATCCTGCTGCAGGCGGGCGTGGGCGGATTGGCCGGGGCCGCCGCCGCGCTGTTTCGCGCCCGCTGGGGCGATGCCCCCCAAATCATCGTTGTCGAACCCGACGCCGCCCCGGCCCTGATGGAAAGCATCCGCGCGGGGCACGTGGTCGAGACCAGCGGCCCGGTTTCCGCGATGGGGCGTCTGGATTGCAAGGTGCCCTCTTTGATCGCGCTGAACGGACTGGCACGCGATGCGGATGTCTTTGTCACGATTTCCGAAACGGAAGCCACCGATGGCATTGCGCAGCTGGCTGAACATGGCGTTGCGACCTCGGCCTCTGGCGGGGCGGGGCTGGCTGCGCTTGTGGCGGGGCTGGATCTGGATGAAACGGCGCGGGTGCTTACGGTGCTCAGCGAAGGGCCGACGGATGACTGAGCCTTCGCTGATCTTTCCCTCCCAGGAATTTCGCAAGCGCCTGACCCGATTGCAAAGCCAGATGGCCGAAGACGGGCTGGAGGCGCTGTTGCTGACCTCTGCTGCGGATATTTTCTACATCTCGGGGTTTCTGACCCGCTTTTGGGAAAGCCCCGCACGCCCCTGGTTCATTGTGGTTCCCGCCAAGGGGGATCCCATCGCGGTGATCCCCGCCATTGGCGCCGATCTGATGGGCCGGACGTGGATTTCCGAGATCCGCACCTGGAATGCGCCCGATCCGCAGGATGACGGGATCAGCCTTTTGGCGGACACCCTGACCGCAATCCCCCCAGAGAGCGCCCGGATCGGCGTGCCGATGGGGCTGGAAACCCACCTGCGCATGCCGCTGGCCGATTATCATCGCCTGTTGCAGCGGCTGGGCGGGCGGCAGGTGGTGGATGCGACCCACACCATCCAACGCGTGCGCGAGATCAAGTCCCCCGCCGAAGTCGACAAAATCCGCCACAGCTGTGACATTGCCGCCCGCGCCTTTGCCCGCGTCCCAGAATTCGCAAGCGCCGGGCGTGGGCTGGATGCGGTGTTTCGGGATTTTCAGATCACCTTGCTGCAGGAAGGCGCCGATTGGGTCAGCTATGTGGCCGGGGGGGCAGGCCAAGGGGGCTATGACGATGTGATTTCACCCGCCACGGCGCAACCCCTGATGAAAGGCGACATCTTGATGTTGGACACAGGCGCGGTTTGTGATGGCTACTTTTGCGACTTTGACCGCAATTATGCGGTTGGCCCGGCCAGCGATACAGCCAAACGCATGCATGACACGCTTTGGCAGGCAACCGAACGCTGTTTGCAGGATCTGAAACCGGGCCTGCGGGCGACCGATGTTCATCGGATGTTGTCCGAGGACATCCGCAAAGGCGGGTTCGATCCCGGATCGGGGCGGCTTGGCCATGGATTGGGCGTGACGCTGACCGAATGGCCCTCATTCACCGCTCGGGACCAGACGGTCTTGCGCGCCGGGATGGTTTTGACCCTGGAGCCCGGCGCCTTTGATCCCGACGGCAAGGGGATTGTGCACGAAGAGAACCTGCTGCTGACCCCGCAGGGCGCAGAACTGCTCAGCCCCCGCGCGCCCGAAACCCTGCCTGAGCTCTGACATGCCCCCCTTTCCCAGCCAAACAGCCGAGCCCCCCCTGCCCCGCCTTGGGGTTCTGGTCCTTGAGAACGACGAAACCCTAGAGGAAGACCTGCGCCGGATTTTCCCGCCAACAACCGCCCGCCTGCACATCAGCCGCGTGGCGTCGCGCGCCGAATTGACCCCTCAGACGCTGACCGCGATGCAATCGACAATCCCCGTCGCGGCGGATCTTTTGCCCAAAGCGCCGCATTACAAGGTGATCGGCTATGGATGCACATCCGGCGCGATGATGATCGGCGCGGATCAGGTGCGGCGGCTGATCACCGACACCCTGCCCGCCGATCACGTGACCGATCCTTTCACCGCAACCCTCAGTGCCCTGAAAACGCTGAAGATCCAGCGGCTTGGCCTGCTGACCCCCTATATCGAAAGCGTGGCGCGCCCCTTGCAGCACGCCTTTGAAGGCAACGGGGTTGCCGTGCCGCAGACCCTGTCCTTTGGCGAAGAGCGCGAAGCCAGGGTCGCCCGGATCACCGCCCAATCCATCACCCAAGCCACCCGTGCGCTGGCCGGAAACGGCCAGATCGACGGGGTGTTCTTGTCTTGCACCAATTTGCAGACGCTGGATGTCATTCCCCGGCTCGAAGACGAACTGGGGCTGCCCGTGCTCAGTTCAAATCAAACCTTTGCCTGGCACATAGCCCGGCTGGCCGGTTTGTGCGAGGGTGTGCAGGGGATCGGGCGGCTTTGGAACGCCCGGCTCTGACCAGACAACGGGGCCGCCCAAACCCCGGCTCAGCGCATGACAAAGGGGTTGGCCATGGGGGCATCTGACATGCTGATCCAGGTGGTTTTGGTGCGGGTATAATCCAGCACCGCCTCCAGTCCTGCCTCGCGCCCATAGCCGGACTGGTCATATCCCCCAAAGGGCGCAATCGGCGACACCGCCCGATAGGTATTCACCCAGCAGATCCCCGCCTTGAGCCGCGAAGACACCCGATGCGCGCGCGCGACATTCTGGGTGAACACCCCCGAGCCAAGCCCGAACGGCGTGGCATTGGCGAGGGCGATGGCCTCTTCTTCGGTGTCAAAGGGCAAAAGCGACATGACCGGGCCGAACATCTCGACCTTGAGGGTTTCAATACTGGCATCGGGGCATTCCACCAGCGTCGGCGCCATGTAATTCCCCGGCTGGTCCAGCCTTTGGCCACCAAAATGGATCTGCGCGCCACCGGCCCGCGCCGCGTCCAGCGTTTCCTCGATCCTCGACACCTGTGCGGCCGTGCACAACGGGCCGATCTGCGTCTGGGCATCCATCGGATCACCAATGCGAATGCCCTGCATCTTGGATTGGATGCGCGCGATCAGATCCTGCAGGATCGGACGGTGAATCAACCCGCGGCTGCCCGCAACGCAGCTTTGCCCCGAGGCCCCGAAATTGCCCGCAATCAACCCGTTGGCCGCGCCATCCAGATCCGCATCGTCGAACACCAGGATCGGTGATTTCCCCCCCAGTTCCAGCGTCGTGACGGCAAAATTCTCGGCCGAGTTGCGCACCACATGCCGGGCGGTTTCCGGCCCGCCGGTAAAGGCGATCCGGTCCACATCCGGGTGGCGCGTCAGCGCAATAGCACAGTTTTCGGCATCACCGGTGATGACCGAAACCACACCGGGCGGAAAGCCCGCTGCCTCGATCAGGCGGGCGAATTCCAGCATGGGGGCCGGGGCGATCTCAGAGGCTTTCAGCACCACCGAACAGCCCGCCGCCAAAGCCGGACCCAGCTTGGTCGCAGTCAGGAACATCTGCGCATTCCACGGAACGATGGCAACAACCACGCCGATGGGCTCGCGGCGGGTGAACACATGCATGTCGGGCTTGTCGATCGGCAGAACCGCGCCTTCGATCTTATCCGCCAAGCCCGCGTAATAGCGGTAATAATCCCCCACATAGGCGGATTGTGTGGCCGTTTCCGCCAAGAGCTTGCCGCTGTCGGTGGTTTCGATCTGGCCGATGTGCGCGGCGTTTTCTTCGATCAGATCCGCAAGGCGATACAAAAGCTTGCCGCGCTGGGTCTGCGTCATGTCGCGCCATGTCGGATCGTCCAGCACCCGACGCGCGGCGGCAATCGCCCGGTCGACATCCGCGGGCGCGGCGCAGGCAAAGGTGGCCCAGTCTTCACCCGTGGCCGGGTTTTGCGAGGCCATGACCTGCCCGTCGGCGCCATCAACCCAAGCGCCATCTATGAACAATTGGTAATGTGGTTTCTGTCCCATCTCGCCCCTCACTGAAATGCCGGCATGACGTCGTCGATGAACCGGGCAAGCGATTCCCGCTTGCGCTCAAAGCTCATTCCGCTGTCGATCCAGAAGGAATACTCATCATAGCCAAGATCCTCATAGCGCTTGATCTGGTCAATCACCTCTTGCGCGGTGCCAATCGTCAGATCACGTTTCATATTTTCGGGGGCCATCATGGTGTTGGCGTCCAGTTCCTCTTGGGTCAGTTCCTGGATCAGCCCCTGTTTCACCGGGCGCTTGTTCTGGAACCACGCGCCGAAATAGCAGTAGAACCGCGACAGCTCTCGGGCGGCCTGATCCACATCCGCCGCGTCTTTTCCCACATAGGTGTGGTGCAACAGCATGATCTTGGGCCGATCCCCCGCATAGCTGTCGCAGGCGGCGTTGAACCGTCCCATCAGGGTTTCGATCTCTTCCATGCCCTGCCAAAGCGGCGTGACCTTAATGTTGAACCCGTTGTGGACGCCGAATTCATGGCTGTTGGGATCGCGGGCTGCGATCCAGATCGGCGGGCCGCCCTCTTGCACCGGTTTCGGAGCCGAGGTGGTGGCGGGAAACTGATAGAATTCACCGTCGTGGACGCAGTCCCCCGCCCAGAGCTGCGGCAAAAGCGGGGCGATCTCGCGCATGCGCTGGCCGGCCTCCCATGCGTCCATTCCGGGCATCAGGCGTTCATATTCATAGGAATAGGCCCCGCGCGCGATGCCCAGTTCGATCCGGCCATTGGTGATCAGATCCGCCGAGGCCGCTTCGCCCGCCAGTTTGATGGGATGCCAAAACGGCGCGATCACGGTGCCAGTGCCCAGCTTGACGTGGCTGGTGTGGTTGGCCAGATTGACCAAGGCAAGCAAGGGGTTGGGGGTGATGGTGAAATCCATCCCGTGGTGTTCCCCTGTCCATACCGCGCGCATTTTCGCATCATCGGCCATTTTGCACAGCGTGAGGAACTCCGTGTTCAACTGCTCATGCGTCTGATCAGGGGTCATGCGTTCCATATGCGCAAAAAGCGAAAACTCCATGGATCAGGTCCTTTCGGTTAAAGTGTGGATGTCGCCGTGGTGTGTATCGCCGAGGTACAGACCAAAGTTGCGTGTGCGGGCTTCGCGCCCATAGCGCGCCATCATCTGCGCGATGGCGGGGCTGGTGTAATCAAGCAAAGGAAGATCCGTCAGCGCGACGCGCTGCAGGGTGTCCCCCTTGCCCTGCGGGCTGTCCGCCAAGAGATAGGTGTGATGGGTGCCGCTTTTGGCATCATCGAACACGGAATAGACCGGCCCCAGTCGGGTCACGACGCCCCGCGCGGCCAAGGCGTCGCTCAAATGTTGCCGCAAGTGATCGCGGGCCTGCATCTGAGCCTGGGGTGGGCGATAGCCCTGCGGCGTTTTCTCCAGAAGAACCGCATCGCCCTGGGCAATGATCGCTCCGCAAATCGCCTGTCCCGACGCGGGTTCCAGCGCGGCGCGTTCCAGCCCCAGACTGAAATACTGCCCCCCTGCATATCCAAGCCCCGGGGCCTCTGATTGCGCCATGGCCTGAACCTCTCCGATTAGGATCTGGTGATCCCCCGCTGGCAGGGATTGCCAGGTGGTGCAGGAAAACCGGGCGATGGCGCCATCAATCAACGGCACCCCATGGGCGTCCAAGTGATGCGGCACGCGGGCAAAGCGGTCGCCTTTGAACCCCGCGAAGGTGTTGGACACCTCTTCTTGCCCTTCGGCCAGAATGTTGACCGCGAAATGGGAACAGCTGGCAAAGGCGTCAAAGCTGGACAAAAACCGACCGGGGCAGACCAACAGCAAGGCCGGGTCCAACGACACAGAGGAAAACGAGTTGGCGGTAAAGCCAAGGGGCGTGCCATCATCCGCACGGGTTGTTACCACGGTCACACCTGTCATGAACCGGCCAAAGGCCTGGCGCAGGGCCTTGGGGTCAAGGGTGCTCATCTGCGGATCTCCGTTGCAAAGCGGCGCAGGTGCGCATTGACCTCATCCGCATGGGTCATCGGCATCATATGCGCTGCGTTTTCAATGATTTGGGCGCGGCCCTGCGGGACGATCCCGGCCATGGCCCGCGACATATCCGGGGTTGAGTTCGGCTCATCTTGACCGGTGAGGAAAAGCGCCGGGCAGGCCACATCTGCCAGCTTGGCGGGGGCCGGGCCATCTTCGCGGGCAAAGATGTCATAGGCCATGCGATAGGCCGCTGGATTGACCTCTTGCAACCATGTGGCGCAGGCCTGCCGTTCGGGTGAAGGGGATGGGTCAAACCAGCGATCAAGCGTCCCGCTGGGATCGGCCATGGTGACACCGTCAAGACTGGCGGCGCGGGCCCTGACCGCCTGTTTGGCGGCTGTGCTTCGCTGATAGATCGCATTGAGCGCAACAACGCCCGTCACCAGATGCGGATACCGGATGGCCAGATCCAGCGCGATCATCGCCCCCATGGAATGGCCCATCACCATGGCGGGGCCCGTCATACCGGCGGCGATCGCATCGGTGTAGGCGGCCAGATCAAGATCCCCCGCCGGCAGCGGGCTATGCCCATGTCCGGGAAGATCCACCGCGACCACGCGGTGATCCACCGCCAAAGCATCCATTTGCGCGTTCCAGGCCTCGGCCCGCAGCCCCACCCCGTGGATCATGAGCACATCTGGCCCCGCTCCGGTGGTGATGGCGGCAAGCGCGCCGACCTCAGACCGCTGCCGGGTTGTCCAGGTCATGTCCCAGATCCTTCAGGTCCTGATAGCGATCTCCGATCCGATGATGCGGCCGCCCCCCGGTCGCCGCGCCCAATACAACAACGATTTCATCGTCGCGCGGCGCGTCGGGGATCGAGAACTGGATGGTCAGATAGTGCGACCGGCGCCCTGCGTCATTCTTGTCCATGAGCGGCACCATGATCGGCGCATTGGCCGGGCCGCGCGTGTTGGTGAAGGCCAGATAGGATTTCGCGCCCACCGCCTCGCGGTAGAAATTTCCGAACCGCAGAGTGTGGATCAACCCCGAGGCATGTTCGACCTCGCCGTTCAGACCGACGACGGCGGCCTTGCCATAGGCTTCGATCGCATCGCCACCCCCCGCAAGCGTGATCATCCGATCCGTCATCATTTCGCCCAGAACCGGCCCATAGGCCTGAATTTCTGGTTTCAGATCTTCAACAAATCGCCCCGCCCAGGGGTTTTTCACCACCGCCGCCACCGCAAACATGCGCCACGGCTGGCTGGCGGCTTTGAACCCCTCGATGAGCACTTCCTCATCATAGGTGACAATTTTTCGAATTTCGGGCTGCATCTGGGTCTCCTGTTCGCTGGGGAGATCTTCGAAAGACGCGGGGATTTTGACAAACGAATGATTTATGGGCTTAGGTATTAGAAAGACTAATAGCTGGCTTGATGCATGAAGAAATCCCTCCCCCCACTCACCTGGTTTCGCACCTTTGAGGCCGCCGCGCGGCATCTGAGTTTCACCGCGGCAGGCAATGAAATCGGGTTGACGCAATCGGCGGTCAGCCAGCAGGTCAAAGCGCTTGAGACCCGGCTGCGCGTGGCTTTGTTCACCCGCCAGGCGCGGGGGTTGTCCCTGACCGATGACGGCCGCAAGCTGCTGCCACAGGTTGAATCTGCGCTGGGGATCCTCTCAACCGCGACCGATACGTTTGACGCCGGTCCGTCCCGCAATTTGCTGACCATCGCCGCGTCCATCAGCGTCACACAATGGATCATCGCCCCCAACCACGCAGAGTTTGCCCAGCAGAATCCCGGGGTCCGCACCCGTTTCCTAAGCGCCATTTGGCCAGACGATTTCAACACCGCGCGCGCCGATGTCGAAATTCGGTTTGGCTCGCACAAGCAGGTTGGGAAAAACGCCGAATTGCTGACACCCACCCGGTTGATTGCGGTCAAGTCTCCGGCTGTGCACGGCGGGCTACAGGATCTGCCGCTGATAGAAGCCGTGGGCACGTCGAACGGCTGGAAGGACTGGTCCGCCAAGGTCGGCAAGGTCCCGGACCCCAGGATCTTTGCCGATTCCTATGGCGCCGCCCTGCAATTTGCGGCCCACGGCAACGGCATCGCTTTGGTCAGCGAGCTGCTGGTTCAGCATGCTTTTGGTACGGGGGTTCTGGAACGGGTGCATCCGGCGGACATTGCGGGAAACGAAGGGTATTTCCTGTCCGTGGACGCGGAAAACCCGCTTGCCCGGGGGTACAAGGCCTGGCTGTTGGACCTGCTGGGACGGGGGGGATAATCCCGGCTTTCCAGCATGCGCTTGGGCGGGGTCGCCTGCCTCTCCTTGCACGATGTTATCGTCATCCCTCGCCCTGGATCGCTGTCCGCCTCGCCGTGCTATCCGGCAGTTGGGGGTCCGATCTGATCTGGGTGGGCGGCGCGAAAGGCCGGGTGATCCGCCGCATGCGCCGCAATTCGGCAGATGTTGGCCTGGCCGGAATAATCCGCGCCCCATCGGTCGGCGTTATAGAGCTGCGGGATCAGGCAGCAATCGGCCATCGTCGGCGTGTCCGCCGCACAAAAGCCCATAGGCGCGCCCTGCGCCAACAGCCCTTCGACCCCGGACAGGCCCTTGGAAATGAAATGGCGCATCCATGCGACGCGGGCGACATCCCGGCCATCGCAAAGGGTCACGACGTGATTTGCCACGCTCAGATTGCAGATCGGGTGAATGTCCATGGCGATCGCATAAGAGATCTGCCGCACGCGGGCCTGCCCCATCGGATCCTCGGGCAAAAGGCCAGATCCCGGCCGGGTTGCGTGCAGGTATTCGATGATTGCCAGGGATTGGGTCAGGGTCTGCCCGTCCACCATCAGAGCCGGCACAAGCCCCTGCGGGTGTGATTTCAAATAAGTGTCGCTGCGCTGCGCCCCGGCCAAAAGATCAACCGCCCGAACTTCGTAGGCCTCTCCCAGCAGGTTCAGGGCGATCCGGACACGGTAGCTTGCTGAAGATTTCCAATAGTCGAACAAGACCGGTTTCGTCATAGCCTGGCTCCCATGATCGCTGAGCGGCGGCCTCCGCCAGATGGACCTTTGTCATGGCTGCCTATGCGCGATGAATCGCCCACACCTGCCCCAAGCATAGCCGCAACGAAGACAATGTGAACCTCCACACGCGGTTTCGCAAGCCAAAGCAAAACCCGCCAGCCCCCGCAGCGTTTTGGGCACTTCGGCCCATGACCCGGGGCGCGCGTCGTCAGCGCCCCGATGATGGATCAGGCCGCATAGTTGCGATCAGCTCTGCGACCTTGATGCCAAATTTGCGCATTTCCGACTTGTTCATGATCACGCCGCTTTCGGTCAGATACAGCCAATCGGTGACATGCAACCTGTGGCCCCCGGCCTCTTGCGGTAGGATGATCTGATATTCCATCTTGATCGTCGACCCGGACACGGTGCCACGGGCTTCCCCGACAATATCCTCTGCCGTTGCAGTAAACCCATTACCCTCACCGATCTTCAAGAACCACTTGCGGCGGTGCTGTTTTCCGTTCGAATAGGTGAACTCTTCGCTCAGGGTGCCTGTGTCCCCCTCCCATTCGCCCACCATTCGAGCGACAAAACTGTTGGTCATCTTGCCGTTTGGTCCATAAATCAGACCTTCTGAAAGGATCTCACCGGACAGATGTGTCTTAAGCGAAAAGGCCGGATTAGTATCGGCATAATCCTTAGGGGTTTGGCTGCGAAAGCTAAGAAACATGGATTTAGCGGCCATGATCAACACGACAATCACCAGCAAAGCAGTGAGGAGTTTCATAGGGTTTGATCCTCTGTGGGAAGCGCAAGCACAAGGGCCAGGGCGCCAAGTTTCAAGAGACAGGGAAGGACGGCGTACATCAGGTTCAGCGCAGTCAGCGCCGCCGGGTCGTTTGACGCGCCCGGGGAGAACCCGGTGCGCTCAAGCAGGGGCAGCACAGCAAAGGCCGCCAGCGCCAATCCGAATTTGCCCGCAAAGGACCAGATCCCAAAGGCCAATGACGGCCTCAGACCAGCGCGGGTCAAGGCAAAGGAAAACATCGCAGGCAGCACAACCATGTCGGCCCCCAGTGCCGCGCCCGAAGCCAGACAAATCGCGGCAAAGCCCGACAGGTTTCCGGGCGACAAAAACGCAGCCCCGACAAACCCGAGAATGGCAAGCGGCATGGCCGTCAACAGCACAGGTTTGGGGCCTGTCTTCTCGCTCATCATGGCCCAGACCGGCACGCTGAGCCCGGCGCTTAGGAAAAACAAGATCAGCAGTGGCCCCGCGCGCCCCTCAAGCATCAGCCGATCTTCGACGAAGAACAAAAACAACGTGGATGTGATCGCGACGGGCAGGCTGTTGACCAGCGCCAGGACCAACAGGCGCACGGCCCCGGCCTGTCGCAGGCCCCGCAGGGAAAACCCCTCCCCTGAAATCGGGTCGCGCCGCCACATCGGCAAGGTGATCCACCCAATCGCCACGGCCAGAGCCGCAAGAAACAGACCAAAGGCCGGATACCCCTGCCCGCCCGCACCCAGCGCTACCAGCACCGCCGGCGCCATCGCCGCAAGGATCACACCCGCCAGCATGCCACCTTCGCGAAAGGCCGCCAGCCGCATCAGCGCCCGCCGCGTCGGGCTGCCTGCCAAAGTCGCGCTGCGCCCATACAGCAAGATCATCCCCAAACTATAGGCCGAGAACAGCAGTACAAGCGTGCCCCCAAGACGCAGCACCACATTCGGGCCGGGCTGCGTGGTAAAAAGCAGCGGAAATCCCAGCGCCAGACCAAGCACACAGGCCACCGCAAACCGGCTTTGCGCCTGCGGCCACCGATCAATCATCCAGCCAATCAGCGGATCCTGCACAAGATCCACCACGCGTATCGCCAGCAAGAGCGCGCCAATCCCCCCCAACCCCAGCCCCAGCTCAACCGAGGCAAACCGGGGCAAATGGATATACAGCGGGATACCAGCCGCGGCCAGCATCAGCGCATACAGGCTGACACGCGGATAGACCATCACTCGCCCTTCAGCCTTTGGGTAAAGGGCTTTGAACGCGTGTTATCGCCCAGGAAAATCGCCATGAAGCGGGTTTTGATCTGCGGATGGCTCAGGGTGCAGACCCGGTTTCCGTTATACCAAAACACGATCTGGTCCGGGCCTTTGGACACCGCCAAAAAGCGATCCCCCCGTCGCACATCCCGAAAGCACACGGTCAGCTGATCGCGGATCGGCAGGGCCGCTCCGGTGCGCTCTAACTCGCGCATTGTACTTTCGACTAGGTCATATTCCGTCAGCTTCCGCAGGTAAGTCAGCTCAAGCGCGAAATTCTTGCGCCAATCCAACGCTGCCCCAGAGGGGGTGAACAACCGGGCCTTGTAAACGGGAAAGCCGACATACCGAAAGGTCGCCACACCGCGCAGTTCAGCCCCCGGCAAAACCCGGTCCATCGCTGAGGCCGTGGCCCAGGACGGCGCCAAAAGCGCAAGAATGGCGACCAGCCTAAGCATGCCTCAGGTCCACCTGAACAACATTGGTGTGGCCCACCGCAAAAGATGCGGCGCAGATTTCCAGATAGTATTGCCAGTTGCGAAAGAACCCCTCGCCATAGCCCAATTCGGAAATCCGTCGCTTTTGCGCAAGCAGACGTTCGGCCCAGATCCGGCAGGTGCGGGCATAGTCCTGCCCAAATGCGAAATTCTCTACAACCGTGAGGCCTGATTGCCGCGCCTGATCCTCGATCACCCGATCCGAAAGCAACATGCCCCCGGGAAAGACATACTGCCGGATGTAATCGGACGAGGTCTTGTAGCTGTCAAAAAAGCTGTCCTTGACCGTGATGGCTTGCAACAAAACGCGGCCGCCTTCGGCCAGATTGCGTTTGAGGGTCGCAAAATAGCTTGGCCAATAGCGCTCTCCCACGGCTTCGATCATCTCGATCGAGACGATGTTGTCGTATTTTCCATTGATGTCGCGGTAATCGCACAGCTGAATGTCCGCGCGGCCATCAAGACGACATTCCGCATAGCTGTGCTGGTTGCGCGAGATGGTGATGCCGGTCACGGCGCGCCCCTCTTCGCTTGCGTGTTCTGCAAACCCGCCCCAACCGCATCCGATCTCAAGCGTTCTCTCACCGTCCCCCAGACGCGACAGTGCCCGCGCGTTCTTGCGGGTCTGGGCGCGCGCGAGATCTGTGTCCCCCTGTGAGAAAAGCCCGGACGAATAGGTCATGCCTTCGTCCAGCCAAAGCGCATAAAATTCGTTTCCGACGTCATAATGCGCGCGAATATTCTTGCGCGAACCCCGGCGCGAATTGGCGCGCAGCACTGTGTCAACCAAGTGGAACTTGGTTCGGTGAAACGCATTGGCCCGGTCAAACGCGCCAAGGTGATCGCGGTTGCGCATGGCCATGGCAACCAGCCCCTCGACCGATGGCGTGTCCCACAGGCCCTGCACATAGGCTTCGCCAAGCCCCACTTGCCCATGCGCGGCAAAGGCCGATACCGCCGACCAGTCACGAATGACCATCTCGGCCTCGGGACCGGATTGGCCGAATTGATATCTTTCGCCTTCCGGGGTACGCAGGGTCAGCTGGCCGTCACGCAGATGCTCGCAGGTGGCCAGAAAGTTCGATTTGAGCGCTTTGTCCGTTGATCGCATGATCCGTTCCTTCGATTTTCTGACGTTCTGTGAGAGCGCGCACAATGCGCATGGCACTGGCGATGCCGTCTTCGTGAAATCCGTGTCGGTTCCATGCCCCCGCGAACCATGTGTGGTTCTGGCCTTGCATGGCGCGGATGTCCTGCTGCGCCTTCAGCGCGGCCTTGTCGAACATTGGGTGAGAGAAGCTGACCTCGTCATAGATTTTGTCCTGAGGGATTTCTGATGACGGGTTCAGCGTCACGAACAACGGGTCACTCTCGGGGATATTTTGCAGTCTGTTCATCCAGTAGGTCAAACCAATTTCACCGTCCTGCGAACGATAGGCCCAACTGGACCAGCAGGCACGACGCCGGGGCATCTGGCGCGCATCGCAATGCAAGACCGCGGTGTTGGGTTGATACTGAATGCTCCCAAGGGCCTGCGTTTCGGGGGGCGTCGCCCCCTCGCCCAGGATGGTCAAAGCCTGATCCGTGTGGCAGGCCAAAATGAGCTCATCAAACGGTGCGGGCCCCGCGTCATCGGTGCAGATGTGCACCCCCTGCCCATCCCGCAAAGCCCGGCGCACCGGTGTGCCCTTGCGCAGGGTGCAGCCCCGCGCCACAAGCGCGGCCTCTAGGCGGTGCACATATTCGATGCTGCCCCCCTGAACCGTCCACCATTGATGCTGGCCGGACCCGGCCAAAAGCGCGTGATTGCGGAAAAACCGCACGAGGGATTTGGCTGGAAAGCGGCTGACATCTTCGACGGGCGTCGACCAGATCGCTCCGCACATCGGCATCAGATAGTTGTCGCGAAACCAATTCCCAAGGCGCAGCTCATCCACCAGTTCACCGATGGTTTTGTCATCGTCCGTTGCGGCCGCTTCGGCATGTTTGCCAAAGCGCAGGATATCCGCAATCATCTTGTAAAACTGGGGCCGCAACAGATTGCTTTTCTGCGCGGTGATGGCGCCCATGTTATTCAGACCGTACTCCAGAGCCCCGCTGTTGATGCTCGCGCCAAAGCTCATTTCGCTTTTCATCACGGGCACGTCGAGCTCTTTGAACAGGCGCGTCAGATAGGGATAGGTCGCATAGTTGAAAACGATAAAGCCGGTGTCGACGGGTTGATCGCCCTGCCTGCCCGCTATCACCGTTCGCGCGTGCCCCCCCAGCCGGTCCGAGGATTCAAAAAGAGTTACGTCATGATACGGCGCGAGGTAATAGGCCGCCGAAAGGCCGGATATACCGCCGCCGATGATGGCAATTTTCTTGCGCGCACCCTGTGTCTGATCGAACATGCTTTCCCCGCATTTGTCACATTATGAAAGGGATACGGGGCACTGGTTGAATTGGATCACAAAGGAAAGATTATCGGCCAATCTAAACTGATCCAAGGGGGTCAACCCTGCGTAGTGAACATATGAAAACACAGCATATTCAGGCCGAAACACGGCACGCGCGCCGTGGCAAGATCAAGAATGCGTTCCGCTATGGGGTGGATTTCGTGTTGACCGACCTGCGCGGGGTAACACCCGCCTTGTTGTCGCGCAACCGCTTTAATCTCTGGTCCGTGTGGGATCGCCATCACGGCGGCCCGCGCACGCAGGGCAAAGGCCGTGCATGGTTTGAAGAGATTCTGAAAGCACAGGGGTTCGAAATCGAAGGCGCGCAAATCCTGCTGCTGACGCAACCCAGCTTTCTTTGGTTCCACTTCAACCCGGTCAGTTTCTGGATTGCTCTGGTGGACGGACACCCCCGCGCCTTTGTGGCCGAAGTGAACAGCACATTTGGACAGCGCCATTGCTATTTTTGTGCCCATGAGGGCTTTGGCCCGATCGAAAGGCACCACAGGTTGACTGCAAAAAAGCTGATGCATGTGTCGCCTTTTCAGACGATCGCAGGCCAGTATCGGTTCAATTTCGGCCTGACGGAAGCGCGGGTCGACATCCGCATTTCTTATGAAAACGGCGATCAGGGCGTGCTGGCCACCCTGGCCGGGGATCGCCACATGGCCACCAATACAAGCCTGCTGCGCGCGGCCCTACGCCGCCCCATGGGGGCGCTGCGGGTTCTTGCGCTGATCCATTGGCAGGCGGCGATCCTATATGTCAAACGCGCCCCCTTTCTCAGGAAACAACCCGCTCCGGCCACGGCGGTCAGTTCATGTCAATCGCAAGGTGAAACCGGATCATGACCGCGTTCAAGGGCAAGACCTATTGGTTGATTGGCGCCAGCGAAGGTCTGGGCCGCGCCTTGGCAAAGGCGCTGGATGCACAGGGCGCGCGGCTGATCTTATCGGCGCGCAACGAAGAGCGGCTGATCACGTTGAAGGCAGAGCTGAGCCAGGCAACAGTGTTGGACGTGGACGTCACCGACCGCGGCGCGGTACAACGGGCCGCAGTTTTGATCGGTCCGGTCGATGGTGTGATCTACAACGTCGGCACCTATCAGCCCATGCGCAGCACAGAGTGGGACAGCAACGCGGCCCTGACCATGGTAGATGTCAATTTCACCGGCGCCCTGCGCGTATTGGGTGAGACCCTCCCCGGTATGATTGACAGGGGACAGGGCGACATTACGTTGATCGGCTCTTTGGCCGGGTATCGTGGGCTTCCTGCGGCCGTCGGCTATGGGGCCAGCAAGGCCGCGCTGATCAGCCTTGCGGAAACCATGCGCTTTGACCTGAGGGGCACGGGTGTGCGGGTGCGGTTGGTCAATCCCGGGTTCATCAAAACCCGCCTGACCCAGAAAAATACATTCCGCATGCCCATGCTGATGACGCCCGAAGATGCGGCCCACCGCGTGCTGAAGGCCATGACCAAACGCCGGTTTCGCACAGATTTTCCCGCACCTTTCTCATGGGCCATTCGCGCGCTGGCCTATCTGCCGGACGCGATCATCTATCGCGGCAAATAATCCCTCTCTCCCGAACCAAAGAGGCTGTCGGTAACCCGACAGCCCCCTTTTCGACGACCAGCCCAAAACAGGCAGGCCAGATTGGCAAAGCCGCTTAGTGGCAGGCCGGGCGGGTTCCGGGCAGCAAGACCTTGTCAATCACATGAATGACACCGTTTTCCGCCTGAATATCTGCAACGATTACATTGGCCATTTGCCCCGAGCCATCCGCGATCTTGACCCCGGTCGCGTCTGAGGTGATGCACATGCGTTCGCTGTTCAGGATCGGTTTGAAATAGTTCGAGCCATGGGGGATCATATCTGCGGTCAACTTGCGGTCATCGACGTGGTACAACAACACATTGGTCAGTTGATCCTTGTTTCCGGGCTCAAGCAGGGTATCCACCGTCCCTTCGGGCAGTGCTGCAAAGGCATCGTTGACCGGTGCGTAGACTGTAAAGGGACCCGGTCCCGAAAGGGTGTCTGCCAGGTCAGCGGCTGTCACTGCCGCAACAAGGGTCGAGAACCGCGCATCTCCGGCGGCGATATCAACAATGGTATTGGCCTGCGCCGAAGCGCCCGACAGGACAAATGCACCGGCAGCGATGGCGAGTTTAAAGGTCGTCGTCATGGTGGTACTCCTAGTGGGTGGGCATGGTACCCAGGTTTTCTTGAGGATCGTAAAAGGGATACGGCGGCGGCGGGGGCATGGATCTGGCCCTCACAAAAACGTGTCCCGTGATCCAGATCCGACGCCCCAGAAAACGAAAAGCCGCCCAAACGGCGGCTTTCCCAAGGAGGGTATTCCGGACCCTAGATGCGAAACAGGGGCTGTAACAGACGCGGAACCAAAGCCCGAAAGCGCAATCGCGCATCCGTTGCAGCCAGGCAGATGCAGGCATCGCCGGGATCGGCGATAGGGGTGTGCTCCAGGTGTTCATCGGCAATCTCAAGATCACCCACACCGAAACGACCAGTTTCATCGCTAAAGCTGCCTTGCAACACAAGTGTCAGCTCTAACCCATTGTGGCTGTGATCCGGCACCGCCTGCCCCGGCGGTATATACAACAATCGCACCGAACCGTTCTTGTCCGCCGACAAAATGTCCTGCCGCACCCCCATGCCAAGGGTCTTCCAGAGAGGTGCGCGCCCCTTCTTCGCTTCCATCACCGGGCCGGGGTAGATCCCGTTGCGATCAAAAACCGGCTCGGGCACAAATGGCGCGTCAAGCCGGGCAAAGACGCTTTCTTTCAACGATGTGGACACCCGTTCCGTAGGGGTTTCGTCCAGGACCGCACCGCCAACCGCCTGATGCGCCGCCAAGGCCACACGGCAGTGCTCACACATCGAAACATGGCTGGCCACCACGACCGCAAAAGCATGCGGCAGGTTGCCCGCGGCATAGGCAGCCAGCATGGCATCCGGAATATGATGGGTGATGGCACTCATTGGGACAGGTCCTTCAACTCGTGTCTGAGGCGGTTCAATCCAAGACGGATGCGTGACTTGATCGTACCAAGGGGCAACCCGGTCTGATTGCTGATCTCTTGGTGGGACATCTCGCCCAGATAGGCCTGTTCTATGACCTCGCGCTGCTCGGGTTTGAGATCGGCAAGCGCCTGTTTCAAGTGGTCGACCTCTTGCTCCAGCCCTAGTATCTGGCTCGCATCCGGTTCCTGGTTTGGCTCAATCTTGAGCTCTTCCGGCATCGGGCGGTGCTCCTTGCGCGCGATGTCGATCTGTCGGTTGCGCGCAATCTGATAGATCCAGGCAGAGGCCTGTGCGCGATGCGGATCGAATTGCCCAGCCTTGCGCCAGATGGTCAGCATGACATCCTGAACAACCTCTTCGGCCTTGTGCGCCGAGGCCCCGGATCGCATGATAAAGCCCTTCAATCGCGGCGCGAAATAATCGAACAGCGCAGCGAATGCAGCTCGATCACGGTGGTCCCGAACCGCGATCAGCCACTGTGTCTGTTGCGAAATCTCGGTCTTTCTATCAGACACAGGACGTCTTTCGTGACAGTGCGCCATGTTGGCCCTAGGGGCGGCCCCAGAGGTGGCGTTGGGTTGGACAATCGTTTGTGTCAGCATAAACCGGTTACGAAGCCTGGGGAAACCTGGATCACTCATTCAATCCAAATTTTTCCAAGGCCCTGATTTTCGATCGAACAAGACCCATCCCTATTCGCCCCGGATCAGCGGTCACGCAACATATATATGCGAAACCCAACAAGCAGATCGTTGAGAATTAAAATGGCGGAGGCCCGTCCCCGCTTTGCGTGTTCCAGCGTCGTTCAACCTGCCTCAAGTCACCCCAATAATGTTTTATTTTTCAATTACTTATAGATCAATTTGTGTCACTGTATACAAAAACTGTCTCAGCCCGTCTCATGCAAAATGTGGGGTTACCCGGCCTCGATGCGCTTTTCGTCTGTAAGACGTCGTTTCTATCTCAGAACATACAAGTGCTCAGAATAACTTGAGCACCGTAAGGTGCCGCCTGCCCGAATAGGTTGGCGGAGAATTGGGAAGCCGGTGTAATTCCGGCACTGCCCCCGCAACGGTAATGAAGGTCAGGCGCGGCGGACAACCACTGGGACGAGGATCCCGGGAAGGTGCCGCGACCGGGCGAAAGCCCCTTCCAAGTCCGGAAACCAGCCTTGTGCATATGTCAAACTGCGGGTGGCAGTGGGGGCGCTTATATCGGTCGTGGTCCTCGCCAACGCTCGATCTGTCCTCCTGTTCATCTGCTCCAGCAAACTGCCGCGGGGTTGCGGCACAGGAGAGAACTGATGCTCCTCGATAGCGAGATCTTGGCCAAATTGATGGGCCGCCAAAAGAATTATTCTTTGGAACAGTCGTTTTATAATGATCCGGGGGTGTTTGATCTGGACATGCGCCAGATTTTTTACCGCGAATGGCTGTTTGCGATTCCGGCTTGTGAAATCCCCAAGCCGGGCAACTTCGTCACCCATCAGGTTGGCGCTTATAATGTCGTGATCGTACGCGGAACGGATGACGTTGTCCGGGCGTTCCACAACGCCTGCCGCCATCGCGGATCGGTCGTGTGTAAGGCGAAGAAGGGGACATCGCCCAAGCTTGTTTGCCCGTATCACCAATGGACCTACGAATTGGACGGCTCGCTTTTGTGGGCGCGTGACATGGGGCCGGATTTCGATCCCAAGCAACACAGCCTGCGCAGCGTGCATTGCCGCGAGCTTGAGGGGCTGGTCTATATTTGTCTGGCCGATGACGCCCCGGACTTTGAAGCGTTTGCCGACACTGCGCGCCCCTATCTTGCGCCCCATGATCTGGGCAATGCAAAGGTCGCGTTTGAAAGCTCGATCATCGAGAATGGCAACTGGAAACTTGTCTGGGAAAACAACCGCGAATGCTATCACTGTGCGGGCAACCACCCGTCGCTGTGCCGCACCTATCCCGAGGATCCCTCGGTCACGGGTGTCTCGGCAGAGGGCGTTTCCCCGCAGGTTCAATCCCATTGGGACCGGAACGAGGCCGCAGGCGTTCCCGCACGGTTCCAACTCGACAAAGGTGGTCAATTCCGCGTGGCGCGCATGCCGCTGCTGGATGGGGCCGTCAGCTATACGATGGACGGAAAACCCGCTGTGTCCAAGCCGCTGGGGCGCATTCCCTTTGCTGATGCCGGACCGCTGGTTCAGTTCCTCTATCCGACGACATGGAACCACTTCCTGCCAGACCATTCCATTGTGTTCCGTGTGACCCCGATCAGCCCGACCGAAACCGAAGTCACCACCAAATGGCTTGTCCACAAGGATGCGCAAGAGGGCGTGGATTACGACCTGAAGCGCCTGACCGAAGTCTGGATCGCCACAAATGACGAAGACCGGATCGTAGTCGAGGACAATCAAAAAGGCATCAACTCGCCCGTCTACACGCCAGGGCCATATTCGCCGACCCACGAAGATGGCGTGATCCAGTTTGTCGACTGGTATGCCAGCCACCTGACGCGCCGCCTGACCGGGCGCAACCTGATCGCGGCGGAGTAAAGCGCATGAATGATATGACCCACGGCGCCGCACTTTGGTCGGACAGCGAGATTCTGGAATGTGTCTCGGTGGTGCCCGAGATGCCGAACACCGCCAGCTTTTCATTCCGCGCCCCGTCGGGTGCGCTGTTCGCTTATGAAGCAG
Source organism: Pelagimonas sp. (assembly GCA_025210345.1). Classification (GTDB taxonomy): domain Bacteria; phylum Pseudomonadota; class Alphaproteobacteria; order Rhodobacterales; family Rhodobacteraceae; genus JAOARQ01. The sequence continues at coordinate 167,806 of JAOARX010000032.1, forward strand.
GGCAGTTTCTGACGCTGGAGATTCCAGCGCCCGGTGAACCTGGCGGAGTGGTGCACCGCACCTATACGATCTCGTCCTCGCCCTCGCGTCCGCGACTGGTCACCATCACGGCCAAGGCGCAGCCCGACAGCATTGGCACGCGCTGGATGCTGGACAATCTGAAGCCCGGCATGACCCTGCGCGCAATCGGCCCGGCCGGGTTGTTCACCAACGCGCGCAGCGTGGCGAAGAAGTTCCTGTTCATCTCGGCCGGGTCTGGCATCACGCCGATGATGTCGATGACCACCTGCATGTGGGACGAAGGCCGCGATCTGGACATCGTATTCATCAACTGCGCGCGCCGCCCGTCCGAGATCATCTTCCGCCAACGGCTCGAACAGATGGCAAGTCGCACCGACGGTCTAGACCTGAAATTCGTCGTCGAGGAAGCCGACCGTTATCGCCCATGGACCGGCTACATGGGTCAGTTCAATCAGCTGATGTTGGGTCTGATGGCGCCGGATTATCTTGAGCGAGAGGTCTATTGCTGCGGGCCAGAACCCTTCATGCAGGCGGTGCGCGAGGCGCTTGTAGGCCTGGGTTTTGACATGGACAGCTATCATCAGGAAAGCTTTGGCGCACCAATTGAGACCAAGGAAGAAGCGCCCGAACTGGACGATGTGGTGCCTGACGACACCGCCACAGCCGAGCTTTACTTCACCGCCTCGGATGTCACCCACCAATGCACAGAAACAGACACAGTTTTGGCTGCTGCAAAGGCTGCTGGCCTGAACATCCCATCAGGGTGTACTTTTGGTGTTTGTGGCACTTGCAAGGTCAAGAAAACCGAGGGCGAGGTGCATATGGTCCACAATGGCGGCATCTCGGAAGAGGATATCGAGGCAGGTTACATTCTGGCCTGCTGTTCGAACCCGATCGGCAAAGTTGCTGTCGAAATCTGAACGAAAAAGGGCGACCCGATGGGCCGCCCTTACTTTTATGCTGGGGTGCAGCGGGTTTAGAAATCCCAACCTTCGTCTTCCGTCGCAACCACTTTGCCGATTAAGTTGCTGACCTTGTTCTAAAATGGGAGTTATGTCTTTTCCTGCAGTTTGCAGTCCCCTCAATGATCGGCTTATGTGCTTCAAATAGACCGAAACGGCCTCATCGGTTCTATCATTTTCGGCCAGGCACATGCAGTGAAGGCGTCAATGTGTGCTGGTGGTCTCTGTCTATGGCCAATATCTCGATTGGAAGAAAGTCCAAGGGCTTTGACAATGACGGCTTACGCCGCCATTAGGGGCTGTCTGCTGTCAAATCCGATGGTAGCAAGAACATATGTTGATTGAGTTTTTTAAGAAGCTGGAAAAGTCGAAGTGGTTGCCATGGGTCGGCACTGCACCATTCATTCTCATTCCTATCGCAGTCATGTTTGGCGGTGAGGTGTCCCGAGGGGCTGGCATACTCGCA
>JAOARX010000033.1 GCA_025210345.1 Pelagimonas sp.
ACACAGACATGCAGATGTATTTCAGTTCAAGATAGTCTTCGATGCCGTGGTGGCTGCCTTCGCGGCCAAGACCGGACTGTTTGACCCCGCCAAAGGGCGCGACCTCGGTCGAGATGATGCCGGTGTTGACCCCTACGATCCCGTATTCCAGCGCCTCGGCCACCTTGTAAACGCGGCTGAGATCCTTGGCATAGAAATAAGAGGCCAGGCCAAAGATCGTGTCATTGGCCAGTTCGATCACCTCATCTTCGTCTTCGAACTTGAACAGGGGGGCAAGCGGGCCAAAGGTTTCTTCGGTGGCGACCGCCATGTCGCGGGTTGCGCCCTTGACGATGGTGGGCGCCAAGAAGTTGCCGGGGCTTTGGGGCGTTTCGCCCGCGTATAGAACTTCGGCCCCTTTGCCAGTGGCATCGGCGACGTGTTCTTGCACCTTGGCGATGGCTTTGGCGGTGATCAGCGGGCCCAGATCGGTCCCTGCTTCCATGCCGTCGCCCACTTTCATCTGGGCCACGCGGGCTGACAGTTTTTCGGCAAAGGCGTCATAGACACCGGCCTGAACATAGATGCGGTTGGCACAGACACAGGTCTGACCGTTGTTGCGGAACTTGCAGATGATGGCGCCCTCGACGGCTTCGTCCAGATCCGCGTCGTCGAACACGATAAAGGGCGCGTTGCCACCCAGCTCCATCGAGCATTTCTTGACGCTGTCCGCTGCCTGGCGCAGCAGGATGCGGCCCACCTGGGTCGATCCGGTGAACGTCAGTTTGCGCACTTTGTCGTTTTCGCAGAACTCAAGCCCGACACCCGCAGCGTCCATCGACGGCAGGATGTTGAACACGCCCGCAGGAATGCCGGCGCGTTCGGCCAATACGGCCAGGGCCAGCGCCGACAGTGGGGTTTCAGACGCGGGGCGCCCAACAAATGCGCATCCCGCCGCCAAAGCAGGCGCGGCCTTGCGGGTGATCATGGCGTTGGGAAAGTTCCACGGCGTGATCGAGGCGGCCACACCGATGGGTTGCTTCATCACGGTGATGCGTTTGTCAGGCGCATGTCCGGGGATGGTTTCGCCATAGATGCGCTTGGCCTCTTCGGCGAAGAATTCGATGAACGACGCACCATAGGCGACTTCGCCCTTGGCTTCGGGCAGGGGTTTGCCCTGTTCGGCGGTCATGATCAGGCCCAGATCATCCTGGTTCTCCATGATCAGGTTGAACCATGTGCGCAGAATATTCGACCGCTCTTTTGCCGTACGTTTGGCCCAGTCCTTTTGCGCGATATAGGCGGCATCAATCGCCTCGGCGGTTTGAGCGCGGGACAAATCGGTGACTTGCGCAATCACGTCGCCGCGCGCAGGATTGTCGACGTCGAATTGCGTGTCGCTTGCGATCCACTGGCCGTTCACATAGGCGCGTGTTTCCAGAAGGCTCGGGTCTTTGAGCAGGGCTGAGAGATTCGTCACGGTGTCAGACATGTTTCCTCCGCTGGGATTCCGTTTGACATAGGCAAAGCACTTGTGTGCTGAATTGTATAGACTTTGGATCCAAAATTGTTGGGTCAGGGTCAAAAGGGGAGAAAAAGATGGACCTGAACGACGCCTACGCCAATGCACCCTATATTGACGGGGCCGAAGGGTATCCGGCGGCCTGGGCAAAATCGGCGGATGCCTATCGCAAACAACTATCCTTTGCGGGGCGCGTCAGGCCGGGGTTGATGTATGGTCACGGCACCCGAGAGGTGCTGGATCTGTTCCTGCCCGAAGGCACCCCAAAGAGTTTGTTTATCTTTGTGCATGGCGGGTATTGGATGAAATTCGACCGCACCGACTGGTCGCATCTGGCCGAAGGCATGCGGGCCAATGGTTGGGCGGTGGCGATGCCGTCTTATGATCTGTGTCCACGGGTGCGGATTTCCGACATCACGCGGCAGATTGCTCAGGCAATTTCGGTCTCAGCGCGCGAGATTTCCGGGCCGATCCGTCTGGCGGGGCACAGTGCTGGCGGCCATCTGGTGGCGCGGATGTGCGCGCCCGGCGTTTTGCCCGATGATGTGCGCGCGCGCTTGGCGCATGTGATGCCGATCTCGCCCCTGGGCGACCTGAGCCCGCTGATGGATACGCTGATGAACCAACAGCTGAAACTGGACGCGGATGAGGCCCGGTCTGAAAGCCCGATCCACCAGCCCAAGCCCGATACCCGCGTGACGGTCTGGGTGGGTGCTGATGAACGCCCGGTCTTTGTGCAACAGGCGCGTGATTTGGCGGCGGCCTGGGACTGCGGGCTGCAGGTGGAACCGGGCAAGCACCATTTCGACGTGATCGACTGTCTGGAACAGCCGAATTCCGCACTGGTACAGCGGCTGTTGCTGGACTAAGCGAAAAAACTCTCAGATCCGGGCCAAGGATTGCCAAATCCCGCGCGTCATATTCATGTGATGGATATGAGCGTATCGGATGAAAGCTTGGCCCGGGCCGCCGCTGAAGGTGACCGCGATGCCTTTGGCCAGTTGATTGAGCGGGTCTATGACCGGGTGTTTGCCTTTGCCTTTCGGATCACCGGGCGGCGCGATGAGGCCGAGGATCTTGCGCAGGATATTTGCGCGGCCCTGCCGGTGAAATTGCGCTCGTTTCAGGGGAAATCGCGGCTGTCGACCTGGCTGTATACCCTGACGTTAAACGCCGCGCGGGATCGGTTTCGACGCCAGAAAACCTATGCCAAGGCCACGAATGGCTGGGGGGATTGGGAAATTTCCCGCCAGGCCGAGATGTCAGAAGAGGCCGAGAGGCTGGCTTGGCTCCGGCTGGCGATGGACACGCTGACCCCACCCGAATTGCGCGAAACCGTTCTGCTGATGCTGGAAGGGCTGACCCATGCGGAAATCGCCGGGGTCATGGGCGTTTCTGAGGGGACGATCAGTTGGCGGATATCCGAGGCCAAGACAAAGCTGAAAGCGATGAAAGGGGATGCGGTATGAGCGATTTTGACGATCTCAAAAGGGCTTTGGACGCGGCGACCCCGGCGCCTGATCCCGACAAACGCGCTCAGGCAATTGCGCAGGCTGCGAAAAATTTTGCGCATTTGCAAAAGTCTTCCCAAGGAATGGCGGATGACGCGCGTCACACCTCTGAACACCCCAAGAGGGGCCTGATTTTCAAAGGAGTGCAATCCATGTTGAACCTGCTTTCGAACAAAGCCGTCTTGACCGCCACCACCGCAGTGGCGGCCGTGGGGCTGGTGATGGTGACACCCGCGCTGTGGACCGGGGACACACCGCCGATGCTGCCCAAACCCGACCAGATCGTGCAACAAGACCCCGCGACCGACGCGCTTGAGACGGTGCCGGTCATCATTGTCGAAGAGATAGCCGAACCGCTGATGGAACCGATTCCTATGCCGATGATCGCGATGGATCAGGCGGCGCCCGGTTTGATGGCCAAACGCGCAGCCCCCGTGGCGGGGATGGCGGCGCATGATACTCCGCAGATCCTGGTCGAACCAAATTCCGAGGCCTTCCCCGAGGTCGAAGACAATCCAATCAAGGTTGTGGCCGATGAACCGGTTTCCACCTTTTCGGTCGATGTGGATACCGCGTCCTGGGGCGTGATCCGCAATTCACTGAACTGGGGCAGCCTGCCACCCAAAGACGCGGTGCGGATCGAAGAGATGGTGAATTACTTTCCCTACGACTATCCCGCGCCGCAGGGGGATACGCCGTTTGAAACCTCGGTTGGCGTGATGGACAGCCCGTGGCGCGCGGGTACACAGATCGTGCATATTGGTCTGCAAGGTGCGATGCCCGCGGAACGCCCGCCGCTGAACCTTGTGTTCCTGATCGACACATCGGGCAGCATGGAAGACCCGCAGAAATTGCCGCTGCTGATCCAGAGCTTCCGTCTGATGCTGGGACAGTTGGATGCGGATGACCAAGTGTCGATCGTGACCTATGCGGGCAGTGCCGGGCGCGTGCTTGACCCGACCCCGGCATCTGAGCGGGACACGATCATGGCCGCGTTGGAAAACCTGCATGCAGGGGGCGGCACCGCCGGGCAAGAGGGCCTGCAACAGGCCTATGCCACCGCCGCTGAAATGGCACGAGAGGGGGCGATTGGCCGGGTGATCCTGGCGACGGATGGGGATTTCAACATCGGCATCCATGACCCCGAGGCGCTTGAAGACTATATCGCGGATCAGCGCGACAGCGGGACATATCTGTCGGTGTTGGGTTTCGGCCGGGGCAATCTGGATGACGCCACCATGCAGGCGCTGGCGCAGGCAGGGAATGGCAATGCGTCTTACATCGACACCCTGTCCGAGGCGCAAAAGGTGCTGGTGGATGAGCTGACCGGCGCGCTGGTGCCGATTGCGGATGACGTGAAAATTCAGGTGGAATTCAACCCGGCCACAGTCGCGGAATATCGCCTGATCGGCTATGAAACCCGCGCGCTGAACCGTGAGGATTTCAACAATGACAAGGTTGACGCAGGTGAGATTGGCGCAGGTCATCAGGTGACCGCCCTCTATGAAATCACACCCGTGGGGTCAGACGCCCGCCTGACTGATCCGCTGCGCTATGGCGCCGCGCCGCAAGGGGGCGATGCGCATGAGCTGGGCTTTTTGCGCCTGCGCTACAAAGCGCCCGGTGCCGATGACAGCCAGCTGATCGAAACGCCGATCCTGACAGATACGGCCACTCTGCCCGATGCGAATTTCGCGCTGGCGATTGCGGGCTTTGGTCAGATCCTGCGTGGCTCTGATCTGATCGGAAGCTGGAACATCGGCGACGCCATCGACCTGGCTGTGCAATCGCGGGGCAAAGATGCCTTTGGCTATCGGCAAGAGGCGGTGAACCTGATGCGTCTGGCGCAGAGTTTGCAATAAGGCGTGGGTTAAGACCAGGCGGGGCATGTTGCCCCGCATCCGAAGGGGTTTAAGCGACGGAAATCGAGTGATGAACACACAAATCGACCAGATCATTCACCGCTCTGTCCCCAAGAGCCTGGTCCTCTTGGTGTGTTGCGGTGTTCTGGTCTGGTTGAACCTTTTGTTGGCCCAAGGGGAATTTGTTGATACCAGACGCGGCGCTTTGACAGTTCCGCTTGGCTGGGCGGGTTTGGTGATCTTTCTGGTGGTTGGTGTTGTCCAGGGTGTTTCCCTTGTTGCGGGCCCAAAATCCCCGGTTCGCATAACCGAGACAGGGTTTCTGGACAGCCGCTATTTCCACACGGAACTGCCTTGGTTAGCAATCGACACGCTTGCGGTGCATCAAAGTGGATTGGCCCGCGTGATACGGATCAAAATCAAGCCGGAACAACGCCAGGCCCTTAAATTGACGGTCTACGGGCGGGTTATGGGGTGGATGAACTATGCGTTTCGTTCCCATGAATTGGTTTTGTCGGCCAATAATTTGGAAATCGGAACGCAGGCGTATGGGGACCGTCTGAACGCCTATCTGGAGCGTCGTAACCCGAACGCGTTCGAGAATACATAGGGTCAAGCCCCGCGCCTTTTCAAACCTCTGTCACCAAAGCGTCACCCTCTTGTTACCTCGCGCCGCCAATCAGGCGGGCAAAGACCAGATAGGGGAAGACCATGCTTTTTCGCACGCTTTGTCTGACCAGCGCTGCTGCGCTGATCGCGGGTGCCGCCAGCGCCGAGATGAATTTTAACCGCATCGCGTCGTTTGAAACTACGCTCAACATGGGGGATGGCGAAGATCGCAAGCGCGAAACCAGCGCCGAGATCATTGCCGCGACAGCGGATGGCAACACGTTGATCTATACCGACAGCCCGCTGGGTGTGTTGGGCCGGATCGACATCACCGATGCCAAGGCCCCCAAGGCGCTGGGCAACATTGCGCTGGACGGTGAACCCACCAGCGTGGGCGTGATCGGCAATACGGCGTTTGTCGGTGTGAACACCTCGGAAAGCTATACGGCGCCGTCTGGCTATCTGGCCGTGTTTGACGTGACCTCGGGCGCCGAGCAGGCGCGCTGTGATCTGGGGGGTCAGCCCGACAGCGTCGCGGTGGCCAAGGATGGCTCCTTTGTGGCGGTTGCCATCGAAAATGAGCGCGACGAAGACCTGGGCGATGGTCGCACCGGTCAGCTGCCCGCGGGTTTTCTTGCCATGGCGGAGATCAAGGGTGGCGCGCTGGCCTGTGACACGCTGAAACAGGTGGATCTGACCGGTCTGGCCCAAGTGTCGCCCGAAGATCCCGAACCTGAATTTGTCGACATCAACGCCCTGGGCGAAACCATTGTGACGATGCAGGAAAACAACCATTTGGTGGTTGTGGCGCGCGATGGGACGATCGTGAACCATTTTTCGGCCGGTGCGGTTGATCTGAAGAACATCGACACGCTGGATGAACGCGGCAGCCTTGATTTTGACAAGGCGCAATCCGCGCGCAAGCGCGAGCCCGACGCCGTGAAATGGATCGACGACATGCATTTCGCCACCGCCAACGAAGGCGACATGGACGGCGGATCGCGCGGTTGGACGATCTTTAGCAAAGATGGCTCGGTCGTGTATGAAAGCGCTGAAAGCTTTGAGCACGCGCTGATCCAGATCGGCCACTATCCGGATAAACGTTCGGACAGCAAAGGGGTTGAGCCCGAAAGCATCGAGTTCGCGCAATTTGGCGATACCCCCTATGTGTTTGTGGGCTCGGAACGCGGTTCGGCGGTGGGCGTTTATGACGTCACCGATCTGGCCAATCCGGTGCTGAAACAGATCCTGCCTTCGGGCGTTGGGCCTGAGGGCTATGTGGCACTGCCTGCGCGCGGATTGCTGATTTCCGCCAATGAAAAAGACCTGATCGAAGACAAGGGCCCGCGCGCCCATGTCATGGTGTACGCACTGCAAGACGCCGCGGCCCAGTATCCGACCCTGACCAGCGCCGGCGCGGACCAGCTGATCGGCTGGGGGGCGATTTCGGGCATGGTCGCGGGTGACGATGGCATGATCTATGCGGTCAACGACAGCTTTTATGGCTTTCAACCCTCGATCTTCAAGATTGATCCCGGCCAAACCCCGGCCCGCATCGTGGATGTGATCCGCGTCCACCGTGCCAATGGCCAACCGGCCCAGAAACTGGACCTGGAAGGCATCGCCCTGGACGGTCAGGGCGGGTTCTATCTGGCCTCCGAAGGGCGCACGGACCGCGCCATCCCCCATGCGATCTATCACGTCACCAGTGACGGGCTGATCAAAAGCCACAAACAGGAATTCGGCCTGCCTGCCGAGCTGATGGCCGTTGAAAAACGCTTTGGTTTCGAGGGGATCACCAAAATTGGCGATACCCTGTGGATGGCGGTTCAGCGCGAATGGAAAGACGATCCGGCGAACCACGTGAAACTGGTGGCCTTCAACCTTGAAACCAAGGAATGGGGCGCGGTGCACTATCCCAAGGCCGAGCCCGCAAAGGGCTGGGTTGGGCTGTCCGAAATCGTGGCGCATGGCGATTGGGTCTATGTGATCGAACGCGACAACCAGATCGGCGCCAATGTCGTGACCAAAAAGATCTATCGGATCCCTGCCTCTGAAATGGTGCCTGCCCCTCTTGGGGGTGAGCTGCCGGTTGTATCGAAACAAGAGGTGCGCGACCTGATCCCGGATCTGCAGGCTTTCAACGGCTATGTGACCGACAAGGTCGAAGGGCTGGCGATCATGGCGGATGGCACGGCCTATGTCAGCACCGACAACGATGGTGTCGATGACAGCTCGGGCGAGACGTTCTTTTGGTCGATTGGCAAGGTCGAATAAGCCCAGGATCGAAACCCAAACGCAAGGTACACCTGCCAGAGCTGGCGGGTGTGCTTTTGTATTTTAGGCCCTTTTGTTTTGATCCCGGCCCGGCTGCTGGCCCGGTTTCTGGCCCGGCTGGTATCGCAGAGGTTTGAAGGATCGGTCGCTTGCGTCACCACGGGTGGCGATCTAGCCTAGGTCGCATGGGATTTTGTCGGAGATATCTGAACCTCGCGCGCTTGCCCACGGTTTTGGTTTTTGTCCTGGCCGGGTTTGTCGCCACGGTGTTTGCCTTTGTGACGGTCAACCTGTTCACTTACGCCATGGCCAACGCCAGTTTTATCCGCGAACACGGGATCGAGGCGCTGCGCCACGGTGCGATTTGGCAGATGGTCGAATTGCTGGGCTGGGGCGCATTGGCGTTGTTGTGCTGGGTCACATTCAAGCTGTGCGAACATGTTTTGGTGGATCGATATCTTGCCTGGAGCAGGTCAGAGAGCACATCAGACGGCAGCTCGGGCGACGTGTCCGAACCCGCACCGCAGGCCAAGCCGGGCCTCGCCAAGGATTGACTGGTCTTGATCATGGCGCGCAACAGGCGCGTGTTCTTTGCTAAAAGGCCCCGAAGTTTCCTCCGGGGCCTGCACAAGCGTCACTGCGCAATGAGGACGTTTTATCAGAACGAACGCCCTAGTTCACCGATTTGGCGTCGACCACATCCTTTTCAATCTGGGCCACCTGTGGGCGGGCGATTTCGATCCGGCGCGGTTTAAGCGCTTCGGGGATCTCACGTTCCAGATTGATGTGCAGCATACCGTTCTCATGCACGGCGCCCGTCACCCGGACGTGATCGGCCAGATGGAACCGGCGTTCGAACGCGCGGGTGGCAATGCCGCGATGCAGATAGGATCTGGCCGCGTCCTCATCGGCTTTCTTGGCGGACACCACCAGGGCGTTTTCCTTGACTTCGACGATCAGATCGTCTTCGCCAAAGCCCGCCACGGCGATCGAAATCCGATAGGCGTCATCAGCGGTTTTTTCAATATTGTAAGGGGGATAACCGGCCTGAGGCGCATCATTGGCCAAAACGCGGTCCATCATATCCGCAATTTGATCAAAACCGACAGTGGCGCGGTACAGGGGGGAAAAATCGAAATGTCGCATGGAATCCTCCGTTGAGCGAAACCGAATTGGGCCTTCCCTGGGGGACAGGCTGTTTTGGGTCCGAACCCTGATCAGGCATCCGGATAATTGAAACTTGGGGAGTGGCCCGATGGGTTTCAAGGGGCGGTTCGATTGCCTAGGGGCGCACGATCTTGGCGCCGGTGTTGCGCCTCTGACCGGCTGGCATGCGTTCAAGTCCGACGCCGGGGTTGGCCTTGCGATCCAGCTCTCTGCGCAGCACGGCAAGGGGCGCTTGCAGATCGGTGGCAAGAGAAACCTTTTGGCCATTTGCTTCGGCCTTGGCGGATACGACGGATACGATGTGCGGTCTGTTATGCAGATCAAACGTAAAGACCGGCGAGCCAGACGCGCCGAAATCGACCGAGCAGGTCAGCACCAGAATGCCGTCCTGTTTGGACAAGACATGGCACATTTCCTGCAATGAGGGCGCCTGAGACCGGTCATGTGCATAGGACACCACCCCCACCCGCGCGCCCTGAGGGGGTTTTTCATCGGTGGGAAAGGGGGTGATGGTCGTATTGCGGATCGGGTGCTGCAATTCGATCAAGGCGATATCGTCCCGCACCCGTTCGGGCCCACCTGCCAGGTCATAGCGATAGTCGGGATGCTGCACCGCCTTGCGCACCCGCCGATAGGCGGCCGCCCGGCCGTTGCGCCACCCCGCGAGAAACTGGATGTCATCGACGGGCACCCGTGCCCCGGTGTCGGGATCGAACAGGCAGTGGGCGGCGGTCAAGACGATCCGAGGCTCGATCAGCGCTCCGGTACAAAACGCGGTGCCAGCGATCTCAAGACGCCCGACGGCCTCCCATGCGCGGCCCTCTTGCAGGGTGTTCATCGACAAAAGCCCCTGCGCCGTGGCGCAAGAGCTCCAGATTATCAATACGAATGACAGTAGAAACCGCACGCTGCCCTCGGGTCTGTTCGCTGCCTGACAGTTTATGAAAAGTTTAAGGCGGAATTGCGGCGGTTTTAACTTTGTTCCAGCGCCGGGGGCTTGGGCCCGCCAAACGCCCAGTCCAACAGTTCGACAGTGTGTACAATCGGCACGTCTGTGCCCGATCCGATCTGCATCATGCAGCCGATATTGCCGGCCGCGATGATATCCGGGTGCTTCGCCTCAAGCGACGCGACCTTCCATCCCTTAAGCTGTTGCGAAATCTCGGGTTGCATCAGGTTATAGGTGCCCGCGGACCCACAGCACAAATGGCCGTTTTCGGGTTGAACAACCTTGAAACCGGCCTTCTTCAACAGCGCCTTGGGGGCGTCTTTGATCTGTTGCCCATGCTGCAGCGAACAGGCCGCGTGATAGGCCACCGTCAGATCTTTGGGATCACTGGCGGGCATGTCCAGCTTTTGCAGGAACTCTGAGATATCCATGGCAAGGCCCGCGATGGTTGCCGCGTCTTCCGCCAGTTCGGTTTCACGGAACATATGCCCATAGTCCTTGACCGTCGTGCCACAGCCGCTGGTGTTGATGATGATCCCGTCCAGACCGTCCCCCCTGATCTCATCCATCCAGGCCCGAATATTCGCGCCCGCCGAGGCATGGCTGGCGTCGCTTTTGCCCATGTGATGCGACAGCGCTCCGCAACAGCCCGCGCCCTTGGCCACAACGACCTCGCAACCCAGCCGGGTCAGCAGGCGGATGGTGGCATCGTTGATATCGGTGTTCAGCGCCTTTTGCGCGCAACCGGTCATCAGCGCCACGCGTTTCTTGCGCGGGGTTTGGGGGGCAAAGCTTTGCGGGTCATCGTTGCGCGACACGGGCGGGATGGTCTTGGGCGCCATCTCAAGCATCGCTTTCAGCCGGGCGTCAGGCATCAAAAAGGCAAAGGGCCGCCCGATCTTGGCCGCCAAAAGCGCAAGGCGAAAGCGCGTGGGATAAGGCAGGATCTGTGCCAGGGTCCAACGCAGCGCACGGTCCGTGAAAGGGCGCTTGTAATTGTGTTCAATATATTCGCGCGCATGGTCGATCAGATGCATGTAATGCACACCCGACGGGCAGGTCGTCATGCACGACAGGCAAGACAGGCAGCGGTCGATGTGCCGGACGGTTTTTTCATCGGGCACGCGCTCATTTTCCAACATATCCTTGATGAGATAGATCCGCCCGCGCGGGCTGTCCAACTCATCCCCAAGGGCCTGATACGTCGGACATGTCGCGGTGCAAAAGCCGCAATGCACACAGGTGCGCAGGATTTCATTGGCACGCGCGGTGCCTGCGTCTTTCAGCTGTGTTTCGGTGAAATGGGTCTGCATGATGTCCTCGTGTGCCTCAGCCCATCAGGCCTGGGTTCAGGATGCCCTTGGGATCGAATTTCTGCCGCAGCCCTTGGGTCAAAAGCGCAAGAGCGGGGGTTTCTGATTGGAACGGCGCTATGGTTTGCCTGGTGGTATCAGACGCCCGGATCAGGGTGGCATGTCCGTCATATGCCCCCAGTTGGCTGCGCAGATCAGTCCCCGCGCGCAGGCGCGCCCAAATCAGCCCTCCGCCCCAGTCCAGCAGGGTTTGCGCCGCGTTCATCCGCGCCAGCAGATCGGGCGCGTCGCTGGGTTTGCACGAGATTTTCCAGATATCTCCATCGCCGGTGGTCAATGGGATGACATCGCGAAGGTCGCGCCACAGCCTGTCAACCTCGTTTGGCTCTTGTAGCATCCGATGTGCGTGGTCCGGGAACATCGCGATCAACTGCTTCATCCGATAGGCGACAGATCCCTCAAACCCCTCGATCCGCAGATAGGCCGCTTGCGCCTTGGTGTCATAGGCCGCTCCCGTGATCTGATAGGGCGATGTCAGCCCCTGTGACAGCGCGGCAACCGCCTGTTGTGGAGAGACCCCTTCAAGCACAAGCGTCGCTTGGGTTTCCGGTTTGGGCTGTGTCTTGAGGCTGACTTCGGACATCACCCCAAGGGTGCCCCAACTGCCCGCCATCAGTTTCACCAGATCATAGCCCGTAACGTTCTTCATCACCCGGCCGCCGTTCTTGATGATGTGACCCGACCCATCAACAAACCGCACCCCAAGCGCGAAGTCGCGACAGGCCCCAACCTGAATGCGGCGCGGACCGCTGATGTTTCCGGCCACCACGCCCCCGATGGTGGGTTCCCCGGCGATACCCAACACGGTGCGATGATCCATCGGCTCAAACGCCAGCCTCTGGCCTTCGGCGTCCAGCGCGGCTTCGATTTCGGTTAGGGGGGTCCCTGCCTGGGCAACCATCGTCAAGGCGCCCGGTTCAAACAGGGTGATCCCGGCCATTCCGCTTGTCTCAAGCGGATTTCCCTGACCCACCCGTCCAATCGGGCGCGTCCCCCCGCCCAAGATCCGCAGGGGATCGGTGGCAGCGGCGATCATTTCCGCCAGCTCTGCTTCGCTTTCAGGTCGCATCTTCATCTCTTTCAAAATATCCCGGGGAAGTCCGAAGGACTGGGGCAGAGCCCCTTACTCGGCTGCCAAACCCGATTCGCGGCGGGTTTGTGAGGCATCCAGCGGAAACACCTTGGCCGGATTCAACAGCCACTGCGGATCAAAAACGTCTTTCACAACCATCTGGGCATCCAGATCCACAGGGTCGAATTGATCCCACATCAGATCGCGTTTTTCGATGCCCACGCCATGTTCCCCGGTTAGACATCCCCCGACATCAACGCAGAGCTTGAGAATCTCGGCCCCCAGGGCTTCGCACAGTTCCAGATCGCCGGGTTTGTTCGCATCGAACAAAATAAGCGGGTGCATATTGCCGTCGCCCGCGTGAAAGACATTGGCGACGCCCAGACCAAACTCTTGGGACATTTCACCGATGCGGCGCAGCACGTAGGGAAGCTCGTTCACAGGGATCGTGCCATCAAGGCACATATAATCGTTGATCTGCCCCATGGCGCCAAAAGCGGATTTTCGGCCCAGCCAGATGCGCCCGGCCTCATCCGCATCGGTGGCTTCGCGCAGTTCCAGCGGGTTGTGGCGTTTGGCAATCGCCAGGATCAGATCAAGCTGCTCGCGGATTTCATCGTCGCTGCCTTCGACCTCGACGATCAAAAGCGCTTCGCACATGGGATAGCCCGCTTTCGCAAAGGCTTCGCAGGCTTCGATGCAGGGGCGATCCATGAATTCGATCGCGACAGGCAGAATACCGGCCTTGATGATATCCGACACCACCTGCCCGGCCACCTCATTGCTGTCATAGGCCATCAGCACTGGGCGCGCGCCTTCGGGTTTGCGCAGGATGCGCAGGGTGGCTTCGGTCACGACCCCCAGCTGGCCCTCAGATCCGCAGATCAACCCCAGCAGGTCCAACCCGACCGCATCCAGATGCGCCCCGCCGATTTCGACAATCGTGCCATCCATCTGAACCATGGTCACACCCATGAGATTGTTGGTGGTGACCCCGTATTTCAGGCAATGCGCCCCGCCGGAATTCATGGCGATATTGCCCGCAATCGCGCAGGCCAGCTGGCTTGAGGGGTCTGGGGCGTAAAAGAACTCTTCGTCTTCGACCGCACCGGTCACAGACAGGTTGGTCTTGCCGGTCTGAACACGGATAAAGCGGTTGTCATAGTCCGTTTCCAAGACCTGCGTCATGCGCGCGACCCCCAGGATCACGCTATCGGCCGTGGGCAGGGCGCCCCCCGCCAGCGACGTGCCCGCGCCGCGCGGCACCACGGGAACCCCCTCTTGGTGACAGATGCGCAGCACATCGGCGACCTCTTGGGTGGTTGAGGGCAGCACAGCCGCCAAGGGCGGACAGCGATAGGCGGTCAGCGCATCACATTCATAGGCGCGGGTTTCGGCCTCATCGTGAATTACGGCTGATTTGGGCAGAACGCTTTGCAAACGTTCAACGATCCGCATTTTGCGCGCAAGAACAGAGGGGTCTGGCTGGGGCATTTGCATGGCTGAAACTCCGTGAATTGGTAATTAAATATAACCAAAATACGGGATTTGCGAGTCTTTTATTTCCGGCGCTTGCGTTTGACGCGGATTTGGGGGCATCTGCGCAGCATGACTTGGGTGAAAATCATACATATTCTGTGTGTCATGGGCTGGATGACATCGATATTCGCCGTGCCGCGCGCGCTGATCTATTGGAAACGCGATTTTGAGCAGCGCGGTGAAAACGGTCATCTGGGCGATCTGACCTATCGGCTTTATCGGTTTTCAGCAGGGTTGGCGGTGATCGCCGTTCTGACCGGGCTCTGGCTGGCGTGGCAGTTCGCCTTTCCGGTCTGGACACATATCAAGATCACCGCAGTGGCCCTGTTGGCCGCGCATTATGTCTGGACAGGTGTGTTGGTGTCGCGCGCCAAGCGCGGAGTGTTCGAACAATCGGATATGTATTTGCGCATCTTCAATGAGCTTAGCGTCCTGGGCGCGATCGGCATTTTGTGGCTGGTCGTTGCACAGCCCTTCTGAGATGCGCCTGGCCGAGATCACCGAGGCCTTTTCCGCCCTTGATCTGACCGCTCTTGCTGTGTTGCTGATCTCTTGGGTTGGATCGACCTGGATCATTGCAAACCCGCCGCGCGGGCGCCCGTCCATGGCGTCTTTGGTGGCGCAATACCGGCGCGACTGGATGCAGGTGTTCGTCACCCGCCAACCGCGCATCTTCGACAGCCAGATCATCGCGACCCTTCGGCAGGGAACAACGTTTTTCGCGTCGGCCTGCATGATCGCCATTGGTGGGGGGCTTGCGCTGTTGGGCAATGCGGAACGGCTGCGCGATGTGGCGCAGGATCTGACACAGACCGCTTCGCCCATCGTGGTCTGGGAAATCAAGCTGATCGTGATTTTGCTGTTTGCCGCCAATGCGTTTTTGAAATTCGTCTGGTCTCACCGTTTGTTCGGCTATTGCGCGGTCTTGATGGCCGCGGTTCCCAACGATCCCCAAGATCCCCTGACCGGCCCGCGGGCGCACAAGGCAGGCGAGCTGAACGTGACCGGCGCCAAAAGCTATAACCGTGGTTTGCGCGCGGTGTATTTTGGGATTGGATCGGCGGCGTGGCTTGCGGGGGCGGTGCCGCTGATCGTGGCCACGCTCTTCACGCTTGGTGTGATCCTGAGGCGCGAATTCATGTCACAATCCCGGTCGGTTCTGTTGATGTCCGAAACCGGGCGCTAGCGCCGTCCCTCACGCATCCAACCCATCATGATCAGCAGCGCCGCCAACAGCAGCACCAGCCATGTGGGCATCAGCGGAGTTTGGCGGATGTCCAGCGTGTCATAGGCCTCACGCGGGGTGATCCCCAGCCAACCACGCCCGGCGGCGGGGCGGCCGTCACGGACATTGCGGATACTGGGAAGCCCGTCTTCAAGCGACACGATCCCCCCGGCTGTGGCGTCGATCAGGGGCTCAAGCGCGTCGCCGCTGGCGATGGTCCGTTCGTACTCGCGCGGCGCCGAGGGGCCAAGGCCAATCACCGACGACAAATCCCCCTCGGTCAGACGATACAGCCCGATTTCCGGCCCCTCATAGAGCGCCTCATAGCGGCCCGGGCTGGTCTCTTGCAGGGTGATCTGTTCCGTTCCCCCATCGGGCCGGGTGATGGTCACGGGGCCAACGCCCTGCGCCAAAGTCCTGCGGATGATGCGCAATGTCTGGCCGTTGGCTTCGGCCCAAAGGGCCTCTTCTTCAAGTTCCGGCTCTTTCATCATCCAATGCGCAAGTCGGCGCAACAGATCAAGCTGCGGTCCGCCCCCTTCGAATCCCCGGCTCCAAAGCCACGCGTGATCCGAGGCCAAAAGGGCAATCCGCCCCTCACCCACGCGATCCAACAGCAACAGCGGGCGCGCGTCGGCGCCTTCCATCACCACCGTACCGCGGATGGGGTCGACTTCGATCTGGCGCATCCATCGACCCCATTCCCCCGCCTGTTTGAGATCGGCGGTCACGGGGTGGCGCAGCCCCAGGTCGCTCACGGTGGGGCGGTACGCCTGTTCAACGACACGTGCCGTGGGTTCGGCCGGCAGAATATCCCCCAAGGGTGAACGAAAGATCGAATCCGCGCTGGCGAAATCGGGTCCGGCAGCGACCAGAACCGCCCCGCCCTGTTCCACATAGCTGCGGACATTTTCCAGATAGAGCGCGGGCAGAATGCCACGACGTTTGTAGCGATCAAAGATGATCAGATCAAAGTCATGGATCTTTTCCATGAACAATTCGCGCGTCGGAAAGGCGATCAGGGAAAGCTCGGTCACGGGGACGCCGTCTTGTTTTTCCGGCGGGCGCAGAATGGTGAAATGCACCAGATCGACCGAGCTGTCGGATTTCAGCAGATTGCGCCACGTGCGCCCACCCGCATGCGGTTCGCCCGACACCAAAAGCACGCGCAGACGATCCCGCACCCCGTTGATCTGCACCAGCGCGGCATTGTTGCGGTCGGTCAACTCGCCTTGGGCCTTTGGCACGACAAACCGGATTACGTTCCTGCCGCCACGGGTCAGGGTCATCGGCAGGTTCAGGTCTTCGCCAATCGGAACGTCGTAGGTCTGCGGTGGATCCGCATCGACCGATATCTGGATTTGTGTCGTGGTGTCACCGGGGGCGGCGCCCTCGTCGTCGATGCGCAGCCGCAGCACCAGTTCTTCGTCGAGGATGGCAAAGGCGGGGGCGTCCTGGACAATCAAACGGCGATCCCAATCGGTGTCCTTGCCGGTCAGCAAAAGATGCATGGGGGCGGGCAGGTCCGGGGCGGCCTCAAGATCGTGCAGGCGGCCGTCTGACAGCAAAAAGATCCCGGCGATGCGCCCTCTTGGTTCTTCGGCCAGCGCTTTGGACAGAGCGGTCATCAGGGCCGTGCCGTTGTTGTCCGGCGCATCGGGAACCGGAATTCTTCGGATTTCCGTGTTGGGGCGGGCGTCTAAAACCGCCTCAAGCTGATCGGCCGCGTCCTGGGTGGTCTGCGCCCGATCCGCCAGCCGCTGCGAGGCGCTTTGATCTTCGAGCAGCAGCACGATGTCGCTGCGCGGGGACCGGTCTTCGATTTGATAGGACGGTTGCAAAAGCGCAAGCAACAGCACAAACGCCGCCAGAGAACGCCAGGGCCATCCCACCAGGCCCCGCCAGATCGCAAAGGCCAGCGCGGCTCCGATTGCCACCGCCAATGCGAGGATCAGGGGCAGCGGGATGAGGGGGGACATCACGATGGTTCCGGTCATTGGCCCAACCTATCGAGCAGCGCAGGCACATGGACCTGATCGGATTTATAGTTGCCGGTCAGCACATGCATCACCAGATTCACACCAAACCGGTAGGCGATTTCGCGCTGGCGCTCGGCGCTGAAGCCACGCCCCAGGGGAACCAGCGGATTGCCGGCCTGATCAATCGCCCATGCGGAGGCCCAGTCATTGCCACCGATCACCACCGGGGTCACATTGTCGTTGAGATCGCGAAAGGGCATGCCTTCGACCTGTTGGGCATCGGGCGCCGAGGCCTCGACCCAGATCTGATGCCCCGCGTAGCGCCCCGGAAAATCATTGAGCAGGTAAAACGTGCGTGTCAGCACATGATCTTGCGGAACCGGCGCCAGGGCGGGAATAGTGAGCGGCGCCGCCAATTCCTGAAGCTTGCGCCCATTGGGTGTCCCGGCGCCGAACCCTGCGATATCCGCATCGCGCGTATCAAACAGGATCATCCCACCCGATTGCAGATAGGCGTTCAGCCGGGCATAGGCCTGGGCGCTTGGGGTGGGTTGGCTGGGGGTGATGGGCCAGTAAAGCAGGGGATAGAACGCCAGTTCGTCACGTTCCAGATCCAGCCCGACGGGGGCTGCGGGCTCAACCGAGGTGCGGAAATACAATGTATCGGACAGGCCGCGCAAACCCGCTTCGGCCAGGGAATCAATGCGGCTGTCGCCGGTAAGAACATGCGCCAAGACCAGTTCTGATGCGGCCAGAATGGCCTGGGGATCAAGTGGCGCGCCTTGGGCCCGACCCGCGTGCGGCGTGCCGATAACCATGCCAAGGATCAGCATGGCCGCCCCCAGCCGGATCAACCGCCCGGACAGGGCCAAAGTGGCCAGGATATCGGCGGCCAACAGCACCATTGCCCCCGCCAACAGCCATCCACCCAAGGGGCGCTCCTGGGGGCGCACCAAGCCTGTGACCAGGGTCCCCGGGGGCCATTGCACCGGATCAAGACGGCTCTGTGCCTGCGCGACATTGCGGGCGGTCATACGTGTTTCGTGGGCGTAAATCCCCGGCCGCAGATCAGGCCCAAGCGGACCATCCACCAGATCCGGCCCCGCGACACTGGGCAGGGTATCGGCCGGTTGGCTGCGTCCAAACCCGTCCAGCACCTGTTGCGGTTGCCACAGCGTACCTTTCAGGGTTTCCGCGGTTTCCGAAGCCGTGGAGGTGGTGACCGCCAGTCGTTCGAGCATCTCGACAAACAGACCCGAAAGCGGCAGCGTTGACCATTCGGCATTGGCCGTCACGTGGAACAGAACCACCTGTCCCTGGCCAATGGGCTTGCGTGTCACCAGCGGTGTGCCGTCAGACAGTTGGGCGATCACGCGCTCTGACAGGGTCGGATCGGGCTGCGCCATGACCTGAGAGGACACCGTGACGTCATCGGGGATGGTCAGCCCCGCAAAGGGGCTGGTTGCGTCAAAGGGCGCCAGGGCTTTGGGCTCACCCCAGCTCATGGCTCCGCCGACGCTGCGGCCCCCGCTGCGCAGGCGAACCGGCATTAACAGGTCTTCGGTGATGCGCGACACATCCGAGGCCGCCAGACGGGGCCCCGAGAACCTGAGCAAGAGCCCGCCGTTTTCGACCCAGTCCAACACCTGCGTTTCCTCGGTCGGGCCAAGGGTGGCCACATCCGCCAGAACGATCACATCGGGGTTGGCGGGCAGGACCTGGCTGAGCGGGCCTTCAACAAGATCCGCCGTGGGGACAAGCGCCTTGCGCAAGTAATGCAGAGGTGCCAGCAGTTCGAGCCCCTCGCGTCCCTGCCGGGTTATCACCAGTGCGACTTCGCGCCGGTGCAACCCATCATCGGCAAGCGCGATGGCCCCGGCGCTGCGGTGCCCTTCCAGTTCGAAACGGGTGATCCGCGCGCGCAGCTCGGCCGGGAGCGTCACCTGAGTGCTGGTCTCATGGGTGTCGGTGGCAAAGTCCAGCTCTGCCCGGCTGAGAACGGTGTCATACCCCGCGGGGTCCTTGCCGCGTACAACCAACCCAAGGGTCTCTTGCCGGGCTGTGTCCAGCCGCGCGGCGGACAGGGTCAGCGTGCCGTTTTGCACCGTTGCGGGCCGCAGAAGATACCGGTTCCGGACAGATTGTGAGATCGTCACGCGGCCTTTTTCCTCAAGCGCACCCAAAAGCGCGAGCCGCCCCTCGCGCGCGGTTCCATCCGACAGCCAAAGCGTATCAAAATCTCGGTCCGGCAACAGGTCGCGTGCGGTTTGCATGTGGTCTGGCGTCGGGGTCCATGGGGATGGGATCAGGCCGGGCAACCGGGTCAAGAGCACCTCGGCGGCACTGAACTGCAGGGGGGTGGGATCAGACAGGTTCAGCACGGCGGCTGGCTGATTGCGTCGCGCGGCCTGCGTTAACGCCGCCTCAATCGTGACAAGACGCACCGGCCAGTCCGGGGCTGAGGTCCAGCCACCGTCAACCACGATTACAAGCGGGTTGGCCGTGTTGGCGGGCGCGCCCTGTGATTGCGGGTTCAGCACGGGCCCGGCCAACCCCACGATCACCGCCGCCATCGCCAAAAGCCTGAGCAGCAAAAGCCACCAGGGCGTGTGGTCTGTGACTTGCTCCTCGTCGCGCAACCCAAGCAAAAGGGCCACCCCCGGAAACCTGCGCCGCAGCGGCGCCGGGGGCACGGCGCGCAACAGGAACCACAGCACCGGCAGGGCCAGCAAACCCAGCAACAGCCAAGGGGTGGTAAAGCCAAGTGCACCAAACACCGTCATCCGTGGGCTCCGTCTAGCGCCCGGTAAATCCACATCAAGGCGGATTGCGCGGGTTGGTCGGTGTGGTGGACAAAGTGCTGCCAACCGGTTTGGCGACACAGCTCTTTCAGGGCATCTTTGCGCGCGGCCAAACGGCCCAGATAGCGATCGCGCAGATCCGAGGCCTTGAGCGTTTCGTGACGCAGCGCCCCCGTGATGCTTTCAAAAATGGTCCGCCCTTTATACGGGAACCGCTCTTCGGCGGGGTCCAGCACCTGCATCAGGACACCCGAGATCCCGCGATCCGCGGCTTTGGTCAGCGCGTCCCGGGTCGCGTCGAGATCGCCAAGGAAATCGGACAAAAACACAGCCTTGGCATAGGGAATAAATCCGCGTTCATCGGGAACAGCATGGTCCGTGTCGTGGTCATTCGACAGATGTTGCGCCAGGCGCATGACCTGAATGTCGCCGCGGGCCGGGGGCAGGTCGATGCCGGTCAGGCCGACGCGCTCGCCACCGCGTAACAGCAAAATTGCCACGGCCAGCCCCAACACGCGGGCGCGCTCGGATTTTTCGGGCAGATGTTTGTCCGAGGCAAAGCGCATGGAGGCACCGGGGTCGACCCACAAGAGCACGCTTTGCGCGATCTGCAGTTCGTGTTCACGTACAAAGTGCTCGTCGCTGCGGGCCGAGCGGCGCCAGTCAATGTCGTGCAGGGAATCACCCGCGCGCAGCGGCCGGTATTGCCAGAAGTCATCCCCCATGCCGGAACGCCTGCGCCCGTGTTCGCCCAGCAAAACGGTTCCAGCCAGTTGTTCGGCGCGGGCCAAGAGCGCCGGAAAGCGGCTGGCCTCGGTCTGGGCCTTGAATCTGAGGCTGGCGGGGGGGGTCACGCGGCGGCCTCGGAGGCGGTAAACGATGTGGCGATTTCGTCGATCAAATCCCCCAGATCCTGACCATGGGCGCGGGCGGCAAAGGTCAGGGCCATACGGTGGATCAGCACCGGCCGGGCCATATGGATCACGTCATCGGGCGAGGGCGCAAGCCGCCCTTGCAGCAATGCACGCGCGCGCACCATCAACATCAGGGCCTGCGCAGCCCGCGGTCCGGGCCCCCAGGCCACCAGATCGCGCACACGGTCCGGTGCAGCCGGGTCTTCGGGGCGGAAGGCCCGCACAAGATCAAGGATCATTTCCACGACACCATCCCCCACCGGCATCCGGCGAAGCAGGGTCTGGGCGGCGATCAGATCAGCGGCGGCGAACACCTGATGCGCCTTTGCCTCTTCGACGCCGGTGGTGGCCAAAAGAATGTCCTTTTCGGTCTGACGATCAGGATAAGCCACGTTGATCTGTACCAAAAAGCGGTCAAGCTGGGCTTCGGGCAGGGGATAGGTGCCCTCTTGCTCGATCGGGTTTTGCGTGGCCAGCACATGAAAAAGCGCGTCCAGTTTGCGGGTCTCACCGGCGACGGTGACTTCTTTTTCCTGCATCGCTTGCAAAAGCGCCGATTGCGTGCGCGGGCTGGCTCGGTTGATTTCGTCCGCCATGAGCAGTTGGCAGAAAATCGGGCCCTGGATGAATTTGAACGCGCGACCGCCATCGGCCCCGGTTTCCAGCACCTCGGATCCCAAAATATCGGCGGGCATCAGGTCAGGCGTGAACTGCACCCGATTGCCCGCGAGGCCCATCACCGTCGACAGGGTTTCCACCAGACGGGTTTTGCCAAGCCCCGGCAAGCCGATCAGCAGGGCGTGGCCACCGGACAAAAGCGCCGACAAGGCCAGGTCAACCACGTCCTCTTGCCCGATAAAGCGTGCGTTGATCGACGCCTTGGCCTGCGCCAGCTTGTCTTCAAGGGCTTCGATCTCGGCGACCAAGTTTTCAACCTCGGGCATTTCAAATCTCCGTCACGGTGCATATGCTTGTGGGGACTGTATCGTGTTCAGCGGGAATGGCAAAAGCAATGAGTGGACAAAAAACCGTGACCCCTTCGGCGGATGGCTTGGCGGCTTCGGCCCGTGCTGCGCAAAAAGGCAAAGGGATGCCGCCGGTGCATCTGTGGAACCCACCGTTTTGCGGCGATCTGGACATGCGTATCGCGCGGGATGGGACGTGGTTCTACCTGGGCACACCGATTGGGCGGTTTGAGCTGGTCAGGCTGTTTTCATCGATTTTGCGCAAGGATGGTGAGGATTACTTTCTGGTAACGCCCGTCGAGAAAGTGGGAATCACCGTTGATGACGCCCCATTTGTCGCGCAGGATTTTGATGTTTCGGGTACGGGGGAAAACCAGGTTCTGACCTTTGTCACCCATGTTGGCGATCAGGCCGTGGCAGGCCCGGACCACCCGATCCGCGTTGAGCGGGATCCCGCCACAGGCGAGCCATCCCCCTATATTCTGATCCGCGCCAACCTTGAGGCGCTGATTGATCGCAAGTCGTTTTACCGCCTTGTCGATCAAGGCGCGCATCATGACGGGTGGTTTGGCGTGTGGTCGTCGGGACAGTTCTTTCCGGTGATCCCCTCTGACGAACTAGATGCCTAGGGTCGCGGCGAATATCAGCCTGCTGTTTCCGGAACTGCCGCTGTTGGACCGCATCGCGCGGGCGGCTGCGCTGGGGTTTGACGGGGTTGAGTGTCTCTTTCCCTATGAGCTGTCCGCCAAAGAATTTGCGCAGGCGTTGCAGGCGGCAGACCTGCCGTTGGCGCTGATCAACACACCCGTTGCCGATTGGGCGCAAGGCGCGCGGGGATGCGCGGCGATACCGGGGCAAGAGATCCGGTTTCAGGCCGAGTTTGCCCAGGCGGTGGCCTATGCCCGCACCTGTCAGGCGCAGATCATTCACGTCATGGCAGGGGTGTTTGCGGGTGGCGCTGATACGTTTGTCTCTAACCTGCAATGGTCAGCGGATCAGGCGCCCGATCTGACGCTAACCATCGAACCGCTCAATCCCATTGACATGCCGGGCTATTGGCTGGCGGATTTTGACCGGGCGCTGGAGGTGTTGAAATCCGTGGATCGCCCCAATGTTGGGCTGCAATTCGACCTGTGGCATGCCCAGCGGATCGGGGATATGGGCGCGCTATGGACGCAATGCGCCCCATGGGTGCGACATGTGCAATTTGCCGGGCTGGCGACCCGAGGCGCGCCAGAAGCCCCTGATGACGCGCTTTGGCGGATGTTGGATCGCATCCAAAGTGAGGGCTATCAGGGTTGGCTTTCGGCCGAATATATCGGGGCGAAAGATGACAGCGCCGATTGGCTTTGCCACCTTGATCCGCGTTAATCCCCCAGCTTGGCGTGGACTTCGTCCAGGTCAATCTCACCAATGGGCATCTTGTTGGACGGATCTTCAAAGTCATATTTGAACAGGTTGAAGTCGCGTTTGTAGATTTCATAAACCAGATGCATCGACATATCGTCAAAGTAGTCTTTGACCGGGTGCGCGCGTTTGGGGCCGTGGCCCTCGGATTCATTGAAACGCGGGATCGCGGATAGATCGACCTTATGCGGGGTCTCGATCGCGTCCAGCACCTCTTGCATGCCTTCGTTGAACTTTTCGGTCCAGAAGATCTTGTTATAGCGGCCACCATTCACGATGAAGGTGCTGACGTGGCCTGACATGGCGGACCAGTGAATGTCCGGCTCCATCGGGCGCCGCCAGCGGATGGTATCGCGGGTGAACAGCAAGAACCGGCGGAACGATTTGATCTGGTCAAATTCTTGCTTGCCATCGTCTCCGCCCACTTCGATGCCGTATTTCTGGATCAAGAGCGGCACCAGATTGCCGCGATAGCGTTTGCCGTTGCGCTGGATGCCGCAGATCTTGTCGAAAAAGCTGGACAAGATGCGCGTGTACGGGTTGCGCACGCAGGTATAGGCATAGGAACTGCGGGTTTTCACATTGGCTTTGATCGCCGGTTGGCTTTCTTCCAGCGCCCATTTGTGCATCCCGCCCTTGGCGTCATGAATGTCGCCATCAAAGAATTCACCATGATCGGAATAATACATGATCTGACCGATGGTCGAACAGGCGCATTTCGGCACCACCCGATACACCATGCTTTCAGATTCTGTCATCCAGGTTCCTGGAAAGCCCATGCCCTTGCCTCCGGTAACTGCTATTTTGTTCTTTGTTAGAGGTTTACCTGCTACAAAAAACCAAAGAAAGCAGGTTTAATCAACGCGCAATCATCTCTATCAACGTAACAATAGCCTTAACAACGGGTGAATGGTTTCCTGAATGGCAAAAATCGCCTTCATTCTGCTGTGCCACAAAGATCCGGATGCGATCATTAAACAGGCACAAAGTTTGACTGCTGTGGGGGATTACATGTCCATCCACTTTGATGCGCGTGCGTCACGCGCGGCCTATCAGAAAATCCGCGATGCGCTGGCCGACAACCCGAATGTGACCTTTGCCAAGAAACGCATCAAATGCGGCTGGGGCGAATGGAGCCTGGTTCAGGCCACGTTGAACGCCGTTGAATCCGCGGTCCATGCCTTTCCCCGCGCGACGCATTTTTACATGCTGTCAGGCGATTGCATGGCGATCAAATCTGCGGAATACGCGCATGAATTCCTGGATCGCCAGGACCGGGATTACATCGAAAGCTATGATTATTTCCAATCCGACTGGATCAAAACCGGTTGGAAGGAAGAGCGGCTGATTTACCGCCACTGGTTTAACGAACGCACGCAAAAACGCCGGTTTTACTGGATGTTCGAGGCGCAAAAACGCCTTGGCCTGACCCGCGAAATTCCGCGCGACATCGAGGTGATGATTGGCTCACAATGGTGGTGTCTGCGTCGGCGCACGGTTGAGTGGATCCTTGATTTCACCAAGCGGCGCAAGGATGTGATGCGCTTTTTTGCCACCACATGGATCCCGGATGAGACGTTCTTTCAGACCCTCGTGCGTCATCTGGTTCCAGAGCACGAAATTGACTGTCGCACGCTGACTTTCCTTATGTTCTCGGACTACGGGATGCCAGTGACGTTTTACAACGATCACTACGACCTGTTGCTTAGTCAGGATTTCCTGTTCGCCCGCAAAATCAGCCCCGAGGCAACGGAACTGCGGCGCAGGCTTGGGGTGCTATATGCATCCGATGGCACGCGGTTCCAGATCTCGAACGAGGGGCGTTCGCTCTATAAATTCCTGTCCAGCAAGGGGCGGATAGGTCGCCGCTTTGCGCCACGTTTCTGGGAAACCGAAAGCAGCCTGGGCCGCGAGCGCGAGATGCTGATTATCGTGTGCAAGAAATGGCATGTGGCCAAGCGCCTGCTGGATCGCATCCGTCAGATGACCAACGTGCCCTGCATCGAATACCTGTTTAACGAAGAAAGCTGCGAATTGCCCGATCTGGGGGGCATTCAATCCACCATGGGCAAACGCCACCGCCACCGCCGCGCGCTGATGCGGATGCTGTTCGACTACTACGAAACTGAGCGGCTTGTGGTCTGCATGGATCCCGGCAACCTGGATCTGATGGAGGATTTTGCCCATGACCGATCGCAGACGCGTCTGCTTGAGATCGAATGCCAGTTCTCGGATGACTATCTGATTGGCCATGCCATGCGGGTCGGGTTGGCGGGGGATCGGACGCCCAGGGAAACCCTGTCACGCCTGTTGCCCACGGTCCGGAACGATATGGCGCATGAAAGCGATCGCATTCGCGATGCGAATTTCGAGCACCTGTATCGTATGCGCGAATCCGAGGGACCGGATCACAACGCCAAATCCGTGGCTGGTTTCCTGAAGATTTCGCAGGAAAACGCGCGCGAGATCGTCGATTTGGATCATCTCTTCGCGGATTGATCCCCGACCTGACATCGCGCTATGGCTTGGGGGCAACCCAGATTGAGCACGAGGCGCCCAATGGCCTATACCTATGATTCCGAAAATATCTTTGCCAAGATTCTGCGCGGAGAGATCCCCAACAAGACGGTTCTTGAGACCGAACATACGCTGGCATTCCTGGATATCCAGCCGCAGGCCCCCACTCATATTCTCGTGATTCCCAAAGGCCCCTATGTCTGTTTTGACCATTTCGCCCAAGAGGCCTCTGAACCGGAAATAACCGATTACGTGCGCGCGATTGGTGAAATCTGCAAAGCCGAAGGGCTGGAAGAAAACGGGTTTCGTCTGATTGCCAATGCCGGCCGTGAGGGGGTGCAGGATGTGCCGCATCTGCATGTG
This sequence comes from Pelagimonas sp., assembly GCA_025210345.1. Classification (GTDB taxonomy): domain Bacteria; phylum Pseudomonadota; class Alphaproteobacteria; order Rhodobacterales; family Rhodobacteraceae; genus JAOARQ01. The sequence goes on from JAOARX010000033.1 coordinate 26,032, forward strand.
CACATTCTCGCGGGTCGCGTCCTTGGGCCGATGCTGGCACGGGCAAAGTGATGATTTGGGATGAGGCCGTGTGGCTTCATCTCTTTTCAAATATCAAATATCAGCCCGCGCGGCTGGATGTCAGGGCAAGGAAAACATCCTCTAGGTCCGCCTGTTCGGTGCGCACATCGCGGATTTGAATGTCGGCCGCGCGAACACTGGCCAACACCGCTTCGGCATTTGTTTCCTTTGCGTGGTACGACAACGCAATGCTGCCATCTTCGCGCGCGTGTGCGGTGATCCCGGGGGCCGCGGGCAGGGTTGCAACCGGGCTTTCGGGTGAAATGATCATCGTTTTGGCATCCAACTGACCCAAAAGGTTCGCGGTGCTGTCCTGGGCCACCTTTTCCCCGTGGTTGATGATCGCGATTTCATCGCACATTTCTTCGGCTTCTTCGAGGTAGTGGGTGGTCAGGATAATCGTCATGCCGCGTTCGCGGTTCAGTTTACGCACGTTTTCCCAAAGCATCTGCCGCAGTTCGATATCCACCCCGGCGGTGGGTTCATCAAGAACCAGAACCTGCGGATTGTGCACCAGCGCCTTGGCCAGCAACAGCCGCCGCCGCATGCCCCCCGACAGGGTGCGCGCATAGGCGTCGCGCTTGTCGCTCAGGCCGACCAGCTCAAGGATCTCGTCCGATTTGCGCTGGGCCTTGGGGACCCCATACAGCCCGGCTTGCACCTCAAGCGCGCCATGGGGGCTAAAAAACGGGTCAAGGTTTAGTTCCTGAGGCATGACGCCGATGGCGGCGCGAGATTGGCGGGGATTTGCATCCTGATCCCAGCCCCAGATCCGCACATTGCCCGATGTTTTCACCACCAATCCCGCCAAGATATTGATCATGGTTGATTTTCCGGCCCCATTCGGCCCCAGCAAGCCAAAGACCGATCCCGCAGGCACCGTCAGGTCGATCCCCTTGAGCGCCTCTTTTCCCCCGGCGTAGGTTTTCTTTAAACCTTCAATACAGATTGCATCCTGTGTCATGCGGTCCTCTTGCCTAGCGCCGTGAATTTGCTATCAGTCTGTTAGAGCAAAGCCATCCGAAAGGGAATGCAAGCCATGACGACCCAAGCGCCTGAGACCAAGATTGTCGAAAGCTATAAGGTTGCCTGTGACGGTGGAGAGGGGGCATTGGGCCACCCGCGTGTCTGGTTGCAGATTCCCACGACAGCGGGCTTTGTCGAATGTCCCTATTGTGACGCCAAATATGTCCACAAGGATTTTGAGGGCAAGGTTTAATCCGCGCCCGGGTCTAGGCACAGGTCCGCCCCATCCAGTGCGCGGATCATCAACAGATCGTTGCGCGGTTCCCCATCAACCAGCACGGATCTCGGGCGCCTGCCAAAGGTGATAAATCCGAGCGATTGATACAGTGTGACCGCCGGTGCATTGTCTGCATCCACGGTTAGCTCGACCTGTAGCAGCCCAGCTTGGGCCAATTGATCCAGAGCCCTTTGCATCAGCGCTTTGCCAACCCCTTGCTTCTGCGCCGATGGCGCGACATACAGCGGCCCGATATCACCTGTGTGTTGCAGGCGCTGAACACCGCCGCGACGGGCGATGACAAAGCCAACCAACTGCTCGGCCCGAAAAGCTCCAAGATAGACACCGCTTGCGATGCCATCTGCCAAGCGATCAAGGGGGGCGGCCAACAGCTCATCTTTGGTCAACAAAAATGCGCTCGGCATGCGCTGCAGCCCCTCGGCCCACAGGCTACGCAGTTCGTTTACATTCGATTTTGTCAGTTGGCGGATATGCATCGCGTTTCCTCATTTGCGCACATGGTCCGTGTGTTCCTGCGCGTTTTCGCAAACACCGGTCAAGCCTATATTCATCGCAACGCTGAAAGGAGGCGACCATGACATTTCGACCTGTTGTATCCACCAGTCAGGCCCGCCCCACGATGGAAGGGGCCGGCGTGCATTTGCATCGCGTGTTTGGATTTGGGGATCCCAGCCACACCGATCCGTTTCTGATGATGGATGACTTTCGCAACGATGATCCGGCCCTTTATAAGGCGGGGTTCCCGTGGCACCCCCACCGTGGCATTGAAACAATAACCTATGTGCTGGACGGAGAGGTCGCGCACGGCGACAGTCTTGGCAACCATGGGGTTCTTGGGGCGGGGTCGGTTCAATGGATGACGGCGGGCTCAGGCATCATGCATCAGGAAATGCCGCGCGGCTCGGCCAGTGGCAAAATGCATGGGTTTCAGCTGTGGGCCAATCTGCCGTCGTCGCTCAAGATGACGGCACCGCGCTATCAGGACATTCAGGCCAGCGATATTCCCGAGATCATCGACGATGATGGCACGCGGGTGAAGGTTGTGACCGGCCATTTCTGGGGCAAGCGGGGCCCGGTCGACGGCATCGCCGCTGACCCGCTGTATCTGGATGTCTCGCTTCCACCCAACCTTAGGAAAACTCTGCCCGTCGATACGCGTGCAAATACCTTTGCCTATGTCTTTGCCGGGGCTGGCAGGTTTGCGGATGCAGCCGATCCCATTGGCGTGCGTGTCGAAAAAGAGCTAAGGGGGCATGAGCTGAACATTCGTGACCTGTCGGGCAACCGGACATTGGTGCGGTTTGGCAACGGGGATGAGGTCACGGTGCAGGCAGGCCCCGAAGGTGTCCGGTTTTTGCTGGTGGCGGGCCGGCCGATCCAGGAACCCGTCGCCTGGCATGGCCCCATTGTGATGAACACCCAGCAGGAAATCCGCCAGGCGATGAAGGATTTGCAAAACGGCACTTTCATCCGCGCGCAGGATCACGGCCACTGATTGCGCATGTTTCGGATCGTCAGCCGGGGCGGGATCCGGAACAATGGGGTCTCTGACCACAGGAGCCCCACATGATCACCCGAACAGGAATGCCCCAAGCCACCGCCGATGCCTTTCGATCCGGTGCATTGGATGCAAATGGGCAGAGGTCCGAAAGGCATGTATCAGACGGTGGGGGTAACCCCTGCCGCTGTTGCATGCGCTATATCCCCAAGGGCCAGCCCATGCTGGTCTTGTCCTATCGCCCGTTTGAGACAGTGAATCCCTATGCGGAATCCGGTCCGGTGTTCATCTGCGCAAAGCCGTGCCGGGCGCCCACGGACAGCTCCCCCGAGGTTCTGACAACCCCCCTGGACTTTCTTGTGAAAGCCTATGGGCGGGATGAACGGATCATCTATGGCACGGGGCAAATCATCCCGACAGATGGGGTGATGACCTATGCCGCCAAGCTGCTGGACCGGTTAGACGTTGCCTTTGTCGATATGCGGTCGTCGCGGAACAACTGCTGGGCGGCGCGCATCGCGCGCGGGTGACGCTTGCACCTTGCTCTTACGGCGGTGCCCATGGCACACCGGACAGGTCCAAGCGCAAGGGAGACGTGTGATGACCCAATTCGGCAAGGGATGCCATCTTCACCTGATCGACGGGTCGGCCTTTATCTTTCGGGCGTTCCATGCGTTGCCACCGCTCACGCGGAAATCCGATGGGCTGCCGATTGGCGCGGTCAGCGGGTTTTGCAACATGCTTCAGCGCTATGTCGAGGGGAACACAGGCCCCGATGCGCCAACCCATGTGGCGGTGATTTTCGACAAGGGCAGCCATACCTTTCGCAACGATCTGTATGACCAGTACAAAGCCAACCGCGAAGCCATGCCCGAAGATCTGCGCCCGCAGATGCCCCTGACCCGAGAGGCCACCCGCGCCTTTAACATCGCCTGCAAAGAGATCGAGGGCTTTGAGGCCGATGATATTATGGCGACACTGGCGCATCAGGCGCGCGACGCGGGCGGGCGCGTGACCATCCTGTCGTCGGACAAAGACCTGATGCAGCTGGTTGGCGGCGGGGTTGAAATGCTTGACCCGATGAAGAACAAGCGCATCGACGTGGACGGCGTGCATGAGAAATTCGGCGTTGGACCAGAGCGCGTCGTGGATGTTCAGGCGCTTGCGGGGGATAGCGTGGACAACGTTCCGGGCGCACCGGGGATCGGGATCAAGACGGCTGCGCTTTTGATCAATGAATTTGGCTCGCTCGAAGAGCTGCTGGACCGCGCCGAAGAGATCAAACAGCCCAAGCGCCGCCAGACGCTGATTGAAAAACGCGACCAGATCGAACTGTCGAAACAGCTGGTTCAGCTGGATTGCGGGATGGATCTGGACTTTTCGCTGGACGATCTTGAAGTGCGCGACCCGGATGCCGAAACGCTGTTGGGCTTCCTGGCGCAGATGGAGTTCCGCACGCTGACCACCCGCGTGGCCAACAGCCTGGGGGCCGAGGCCCCTGCCATGCCCGAACCCAAGGCCGAAGAGGCCCCGCAGGATGCGCCGGAATGGCCGGCGATTGATCCGGAAACATACGAATGCGTGACCGATATGGCCGCGTTGGAGCGCTGGATCGCCAAGGCCCATGCCCGTGGGACATTCGCGATTGATACGGAAACCACAGGGCTGGATGAAATGACCTGTGACCTTGTCGGGATTTCGCTCTGCGTTGATCCCGGTGAGGCCTGCTATATCCCCCTGACCCACCGCGCCGAAGAAGGCGAGGGGCTGTTTGGCTCGGATGAGCTGGCGCAGGGGCAGTTGCCTTTGAACGATGTTCTGGATGCGCTCAGGCCGCTTTTGGCGGATGCGTCGGTGATGAAAATCGGCCAGAACATGAAATATGACGCCAAGGTGTTGTCGCGCTATGGCATTGAAATTACGCCGATTGATGACACGATGCTGATGTCCTATGCGCTGCATTCGGGCCTGCACAATCACGGGATGGACGCGCTGTCTGATCGCTATCTGTCGCACAAGCCCATTCCGATCAAGGACCTGCTGGGATCGGGCAAAAGCGCGATCACCTTTGATCGCGTGCCGATGGACAAGGCCACCGCCTATGCCGCCGAGGATGCGGATATCACCCTGCGTCTGGCGTTGACCTTTAAACCGCTGTTGCACCGTGCGCGGGTCACACGTGTCTATGAGGGGCTAGAACGCCCGCTGTTGCCGGTTCTGGCGCAGATGGAAATGCACGGCATTCAGGTGGATCGTGATGCGCTGTCGCGGATGTCCAACAGTTTCGCCCAAAAGATGGCCGCGCTTGAAGCCGAACTGCACGAGCTAGCCGGGCGCGAGTTCAACGTGCAAAGCCCGGCGCAGGTGGGGCAGATCCTGTTCGAAGACATGGGCCTTGAGGGGGGTAAGAAAACCGCCAAGGGGCAATGGTCAACCACGGCCGACACGCTCGAAGACCTTGCGACAGAACATGATTTCCCCGCCCGCGTGCTGGATTATCGTCAGCTGGCCAAGTTGAAATCGACCTATACGGACGCGCTTCAGGATCACATCAATGCGGATACGGGGCGTGTGCATACCTCGTATATCCAGACGGGGGCGAACACGGGCCGGATGGCGTCCAGCGATCCCAACCTGCAAAATATCCCGATCCGCTCTGAGGAAGGGCGGCGCATCCGCGAGGCCTTTGTTGCGCCCGAAGGCAAGACACTGGTCGCGCTGGACTATAGCCAGATTGAACTGCGCATTCTGGCGCATATGGCAAATATCGACGCGTTGAAACAGGCGTTCCGTGAAGGACTGGACATTCACGCCATGACGGCCTCTGAAATGTTCAACGTGCCCATGGCCGACATGACCCCGGACATTCGGCGTCAGGCCAAGGCGATCAACTTTGGTGTGATTTACGGGATTTCGGGCTTTGGGCTGGCGCGCAATCTGCGCATTCCCCGGTCCGAAGCCCAAGGCTTTATCAACCGCTATTTTGAACGCTTTCCGGGGATCAAGACCTATATGGATGAGACCACGGAATTCGCCAAAGAGCATAAGCGCGTCGAAACCCTGTTTGGCCGGGTGATCCACACGCCCGAGATCGCCGCCAAGGGGCCGCGCGCGGGCTTTGCCAAGCGCGCCGCGATCAACGCGCCTATTCAGGGGACGGCGGCAGATATCATCCGCCGTGCGATGATCCGCATGCCCGGGGCCATCGCGGATCTGCCCGCAAAAATGCTGCTACAGGTGCACGACGAACTGGTGTTCGAAGTCGAAGATGCCGCCGTGGATGACCTGATCGGCACTGCGCGCGCCATCATGGAGGGGGCGGCAGAGCCCGTTGTCAAACTGGATGTGCCGCTGGTTGTCGATGCGGGCACAGGTGCGAACTGGGCTGAGGCGCACTAGAGTCGTGCGCCTCTTTGGGCCTGCGTTACAGCAGGCCTTTTTCTTTGTACAAGGCGATCATGTCGGCCTCGGGGCGCGGGCCCATGTGGCTGATGACCTCGGCGGCAGAGGCATTGCCCATGCGGCCCGCCAGTTCCATATCCGCCCCCGTCGCCAGACCATAGATAAAGCCCGCCGCGAATTGATCCCCCGCACCGGTGGCATCGACGGGGGTGATCTTGGTCACGGGAATATCGGTGCGCACCCCATCGCGGAGAATGGTCACACCATCGCCGGACCGGGTGCAGACCACCAGCGGGCAAACCGCAGCAACCGCGGCCAGATCGGCATCCAGATCATCGTTTTGGAACAGCGAGCGGATTTCGGCCTCATTGCCGATGACGAAATCCATTTCATGGGTGATGAGGGTCAGGAAATCGTCTCGGTGGCGTTCTACGCAGAAGGGGTCAGAGATGGCGATGCCCGCCTTGCCGCCTGCTGCGCGGCAGGTGCGCGTGGCTTTCAAAAAGGCCTCTTTGCCTTTGTCCTTGTCGAACAGATAGCCTTCGAGGAACAGAATTTCGGTTTCCGCAGCGACAGATGTGTCCACGTCATCGGGGCCAAGTTCCGCCGAAATGCCCAGATAGGTGTTCATGGACCGCTCGCCGTCAGGCGATACAAAGATCATTGACCGCGAGGTGGGCAGTTCGCCACCTTCCACCGGGGGATTGACGAAATCGACGCCCTGATCCGCCATCGCCTGTGCATAAAACCGCCCCAGCGCATCGTCGTGCACGCGGCCGATAAAGGCGGTTTTCAACCCCAGCGATCCGACCCCGGCAATGGTATTCGCAACGGATCCACCCGGGGTTTCCACCCGGTCGTTCATCCCGGCATACAGCGTTTCGCCGCGCTCACGTTCGACCAGTTGCATGATGCCCTTTTCGATGCCCATCAGGTCCAGAAACGTGTCTTCGGCGCGGCTGATCACATCGACAACGGCATTGCCGATGCCCATGACTTGGTACTTTTTCATACGGTTTTTTCCTCGAACTGGCACAGATCGTTGATGATGCAGGCCTTGCATTTGGGTTTGCGCGCCACGCAGATATAGCGGCCATGCAGGATAAGCCAGTGGTGCGCGTGATGTTGAAAATCGACGGGGATGTGGTCTTCGATGGCGCGTTCCGTGGCCACCACATCTTTGCCCGGACAGATGCCGGACCGGTTTCCGACACGGAAAATATGGGTGTCCACCGCCTGGGCCGGATGCCCCCACCACATGTTCAAAACGACATTGGCAGTTTTGCGCCCGACCCCTGGCAGGCTTTCCAAAGCGGCGCGGGAACAGGGAACTTCTCCGCCGTAGTCATCGACCAAAATCCGCGCGGCCTTGATCACATTCTTGGCCTTTTGCCGATACAGACCGATGGTTTTGATGTGCTCGGTCACGCCCTCTTCGCCAAGCGCCAGCATCTTTTCCGGCGTGTCGGCGATTTGGAACAGCTTTTTGGTGGCCTTGTTTACGCCTGCATCCGTCGCTTGCGCAGACAGGGCCACGGCCACCACCAGCGTATAGGCATTGGTGTGGTTCAGCTCGCCTTTTGGTTCGGGCTCGCTGTTTTTGAAACGCGTAAAGATCTCACGCAGGGTCTGGTAATCAAGTTGCTTGGCCATGGAACTGGGTATGCCTGTTTCAGCAAGACGGGTAAAGGTCAGCCAATGCGCAAGAAGCGGGTCGCACCGCCAAAGGCAGGGCGATAGGGTGACCCAAGCAGTCAGGAGAGCCCGATGCAGGACACGCAGAACTATCATTTCCAGGTCATGGCCCGTGCAATCGAAGCCGTGGACCGGCTTGGCTTGCAGGCCTCGCTAGAGGATCTGGCGCGCGAAATGGATATGAGCCCGGCCCATTTTCAGCGGCTGTTCACCGCCTGGACGGGCGTGTCCCCCAAACGGTATCAGCAGTATCTGACGCTGGGCCATGCCAAGGCGCTTTTGGATGCGCGCTTTACCACGTTGGATACCGCACATGCGGCGGGCCTGTCGGGGACCGGGCGGTTGCACGATCTGTTCCTGCGATGGGAGGCTATGAGTCCCGGCGATTATGCCAAAGGGGGCGCGGGGCTGGTCATCTATTGGGGCTGGTTTGACAGCCCCTTTGGGCGCGCTTTGGTCATGGGAACCGACAAGGGGATCTGCGGCATTGGGTTTGGGGCTGAGTGCAGCGATGAACACGCCTTACAAGATCTGTCCAGCCGCTGGCCCAAGGCCCGCTATGTGCAAGCGCCCGAAAAACTCCGTGCCTGGGCCGAGGCGGCGTTTGGGCTGCAACAGGTGGGTGAGGTGCCGCTCTATCTGATCGGGTCTCCGCTTCAGATCAAGGTATGGGAGGCGCTGATGCGCATTCCGTCTGGCCATGTGACGACCTATTCGGAACTGGCAGGCGCGGTGGGTAAGCCACGTGCGGTGCGCGCGGTTGGAACCGCTGTTGGGCGCAATCCGATCAGCTATCTGATCCCCTGCCACCGGGCCCTGCGCAAAACCGGGGCACTGGGCGGATACCACTGGGGATTGCCGGTCAAACGGGCCCTTTTGGCCTGGGAAGGCGCCCGAGCGGATCAAGCGGCGGAAACTGGCGCATAAGTCTGGCCCTGAAATTCGCCCTTGTTTCAATCGGCTAGCACGAAAGGTCGCGCAAATGTGAGGTTTTGGGCCGTGAAACGGCGGGCTGACGCCGATTTTCCCCATGGTCTTGGTCGCGGTCGTCCGGTATTTTGGCTACAGTAAAACGAAGCCCGAAACGGGCCAAACCATGAGGCATATGAGGTTATCATGACCCGAGCACGCAAATCTGTCGCGCTGGCGCTGGTGGGCGCCATGACGCTGGGCGCCTGTACAACGGGCCCGATCTTTGACGAAAGCGATCCGAATAGACAGGCCAAAACCGGTGCTTTGGCCGGTGCCGCGCTGGGTGCGCTGGCAGGTCGAACCCTGAACCGGGGTGACGATTCAAAATCCAAGAACCGCGCAACCGTGATTGGTGCGCTTGCGGGGGCCGCGGCCGGGGCCGCCATCGGCAACCAGCTGGACAAGCAAGAAGCCGAATTGCGCCAGCAGCTGGGCAGTGATGCGAATATTCGCAACACGGGCGATCGCCTGATTGTCACCATGCCGCAGGACATCCTGTTCGCAACCGACAGCTCGGATCTGCGTCCGGGGTTGATGACCGACCTGCGCAATGTGGGGCAAAGCCTGTTGGCTTATCCGGACACCACCGTGCAGATCATCGGCCACACCGACAGTGACGGGGACGCGTCCTATAACCTGGATCTGTCACAACGCCGTGCGCAATCCGTCGCGAATGTCGTGATCGCCGAGGGCGTGCCTGCCTATCGTCTGAACGTGATCGGCGCCGGTGAGGATCAGCCCATTGCGTCCAACCTGACACCCGAAGGCAAAGCCCAGAACCGGCGGGTTGAGATTGTGATCTTGCCGAACCAGGTGTGATTTCTGTGCGTAACCGCACGTAAACCTGTTGAACGCCGCGGATTGCCGTGGCGTTCGCACATGTTAAGCTGCCTGTAATCTCATGATAGGAGCTTTCCATGTCTGAACTTACTCTTCTGGGCCTGAGTGGCTCACTTCGCAAGGCCTCGACCAACCGCCTGTTGATGCATGAGGCGGCCAAGCGCTTCTCCCCCACCCATTTCATCGAAGCCAATCTGCGTCTGCCTTTGTATGACGGCGATCTGGAAGAGGCCAACGGCATTCCCGCAGAGGTTCAGACCCTCGCGGATCAGATCAAAACCGCGGATGCGGTGATCGTTGTGACGCCGGAGTACAATAAGATGATCTCGGGTGTGTTGAAGAACGCGCTGGATTGGGTCAGCCGCGTGCCGGGAGGCGTTTGGGCCGACAAACCTGTTGCCGTCCTGTCAGCGACCGCCGGGCGCTCTGGAGGTGAGCAAACCCAAGCCACCGCCCGTCACGCCCTATTGCCGTTCCAACCGCGTTTGGTTGTCGGGCCAGATGTTCTGGTTGGGGCCAATTATGAGCAATGGAACGACGCGGGTGAACTGACGAATGACCGCTATCTGGCCGCGATTGATGGGCTGATGGCCAAGCTGAAATCCGAGGCGACCCGCTAAAGCGGCTGCGCGATCTCGATCAGGTTCAGATCGGGGTCGCGGATATAGATCGACAGGATTGGCCCGCTGGCCCCTGTCCGCCGGACGGGCCCCTCTTCGATCTCGATCATGTGTTTTGTCAGGTGATCTTGCCAGGCGTCCACGGGAAGATCTGTGAGAAAACACAGATCCGCGCTGCCGGGTGTGGGGGTCTGGGATTTCGGGTCGAACTCTTGCCCGGCCTGATGCAGATTGATCTTTTGCGTCCCGAACTTCAGCGCCCAACGGGTGCTGCCGTCTGCGGGCTGAAAGGCCTCGGGCGTCATGCCAAGGATGTCGTGATAGAATTGGCAGGTGGCTTTTAGATCGGCGACGGTCAACACAAGATGATCAAGCGACTGGACGGCAGGAGACATGACTGGAATAACCCTTGCAAGGAGAGGCCCATGCAAGATGCCCAGATCAATGAGACCCGTCAAACCGATGTGATGGACGTGGCCCGCGCGCGTGCGCTTGAGGTGGCGTTGGGGCGGGATCCGGTTCTAGGGGATCAAAGCCCGCTGCCGCCCTTCTTTCACCAGATCTATTTCTGGGATGCGCAACCTCCCACGCGGTTGGGGCGGGACGGGCACCCCAAGGTGGGGCAGGGGCTTATCCCGGATATGGGCCTGCCGCGCCGTATGTGGGCGGGGGGTGAATTGACGTTTCATGCCCCCTTGCTGGCGGGCATCCCGGCCGAGAAACGCTCGGTTGTGGAAACCGCCACGCACAAACAGGGGCGCACAGGGCCTTTGGCCTTTGTCACGCTCAAACATGAGATCTGGCAGAACGGGCAACACTGCGTGACCGAACGTCAGGATCTGGTCTATCGCCAAGACCCCGATCCCACCGCCCCGCGCCCCGTGGCCCCACAGGCGCCGGTGGACGAGACGCAGATCCAGAAGGAGGGCTTTGACGCCACCTTGCTGTTTCGCTATTCCGCGCTGACATTTAACGGCCACCGCATTCACTATGATCTGGATTATGCGCGCGACGTCGAAGGCTACAGCGGTTTGGTGGTCCATGGGCCGCTGTTGGCCCAGCGTCTTATGCTGATGGCAGAACAGACCGCGCCGGTGCAGCGGTTCCGCTTTCGCGCGGTTTCACCTTTGATGCATTTTGAGACAGCGTCGTTTTGTCGGAAAGGCGATCACATGTGGGTGCGCGGGCCGGATGGGCGGCAATGCATGTGGGCCGAGGTGACCGGCTGATCAGCAGCCCGTGCCGCGAATGATCACCTTGACGGTCTTCAAGATCACCTGAGTGTCGGTCAGGAAAGACAGTTTACGCAGGTAATCCGCATCAAATTCGGCGCGCTGGGCAAAACTGGATTCATTACGCACCGAGATCTGCCAGAACCCGGTGATCCCCGGGCGCAAGGCGTAATAGGCGGTGCCGGGATAGATGTCCCGCTGGCAGGGCATCATCGGCCGCGGGCCAACCAACGACATATCGCCACGCAACACGTTCCAAAGCTGAGGCAATTCGTCAATCGAGGTCTTGCGGATGATGTGGCCGATTTTGGTGATGCGCGGGTCATTGCGCAGCTTTTGATCCCGATCCCATTCGGCACGGGCGGCAGGGTCATCGGCAAGATAGGCCTCAAGCAAACGGTCGGCGTTTGGCACCATGCTGCGCAGCTTGATCATCCGGAACCGACGTCCGTTTCGACCAACACGTTCTTGCATGTAAATCGGTGAGCGCCCGTCCATCGCGATCAGCGCCGCAAAGGTCATGACCAGGATGATGACAGATGGGGCGGCAAGCAGAACCAGAAATATGTCCAATGCGCGCTTAAAGAACGCCCGGTAAAATGAGGGCCTGCGCGGCGCGACACTGACGGCCTCGTCGATCAGGGCTTCCATTTTCGCCGTTGGCAGCGGTTGGCGAATGTGAAGTGTCAAAGTGACCTCCCACCCCCGCGGATACGCGGGCAATTGAACGCTATCACAGTCGGATTTTCCGTCAGAGGCCGCCAATTGCGCAGATACAATGCGGCGCCGGTTTCTGTTTCAAATCCACTCTGAACAAATCAGATATGCGATAACTTAACGAGTTTCTGTACCGTCCAGAACCGCCGCCAAACCCCCAAGGGCAACGATACCGGTGCTACTGATTACACACCAACACACGGAACAAACCGTCTGTCTCTAACCGTTATGCCCGTCGTTGATGGCATGCGTCAACTGTGGCCATACGGGGAAAACGCCGCCTGAAAATCCTTTGATCATAATGGGCTGGCATTTCCGATCCATCGGGGTGATTCTTGTCCAAAGGACGCAATCAATGTGTTGCGACCGGGTGGGCAATGCGGATTTAAGGTGAAGATTTTTTGCAATTCGAGAACAATTGTATTGTTTCCATATTTGCGGCTTTACGGTCTTTTGGGGAAAGCTGCGTGCTGCCGTGCTTTGGTTGTGCGTTTAAATAAGGGGTTTCAGCAAGATTGGCCGAGCGAGAGCAGCGATGGGTCAATTTTATGTTGCGGTATTGGAAACAATGAGGGCTGAGTTGGGCGCGCGTAGGTGAAAGAACTTGACCTGCGTCTGATTAAGGTGTCGCGGAACGGGAGGTGTCGGCCATGAGCGGAAACGCCGTCGATGTGATCACGCAATGTTTCAATTGTTACCATTGCGTCAGACGCAGGCGTGATCAATCCGGCCATTTTTCTCGAATCGTAGAGCAACGCAGGGGTGTATAGCGTGTCAGATCGCCGGGATTGGGCGGATTGCGGCCTGCGGTGATTGAAAGCTGGGGGGGCTGCGGATATGTCCAAGGCAGAAAAGACGATAAAAGAGGCCCCTCATGGCGACACATCTCTACAAAGGCGACTTGCCCGATGGTCTGGATCTTGGACCGATGGTTGCGATTGACTGCGAGACGATGGGCCTGAACCCCAATCGCGATCGTCTGTGTGTTGTGCAACTGTCCGGCGGTGATGGGAATGCCCATCTTGTGCAAATTGCCAAGGGCCAGACCGAGGCGCCCAACCTGTGCCGTCTTCTGACGGATGAAAAGGTGCTCAAGCTGTTTCATTATGGACGCTTTGACATTGCCGCAATGTATCATGCCTTTGGGGCGCTGACCGCGCCGGTCTATTGCACCAAGATCGCCAGCCGCATGGTGCGCACCTATACCGACCGTCATGGGCTTAAGGCGCTGACGCAGGAACTGCTGGGGGTGGATATTTCAAAACAGCAACAATCCAGCGATTGGGGCGCGGGCACCCTGACCGAGGCCCAGATGGCCTATGCCGCCTCGGATGTGCTGCATCTTCATCAGTTGCGCGACGTATTGAACCAAATGCTTGTGCGCGAAGGTCGCATGGAGCTGGCGCAAACCTGCTTTGATTTCCTGCCCACCCGTGCGCTGCTTGATCTGGAAGGCTGGCCCGATACAGATATTTTTGCCCATTCGTAAGGCTTCGTCATGCGCCGGGATCAAGTGTATTCAAAGATTGTCACCGGGTTAAAGGTCACCCTTCCGCTTGTGGCGCTGGGTTTGTTGTCTTCGGTGTTCTTGTTGTCGCGCGCGCAGCGTACGGATCTGGATCTGACCTTTGCCGGGACGCTGGACGAAGGAGAGGTCGCCCAACAAGAGGTCAACGCCCCTTTCTACGCGGGCACGACATCGCAAGGGGATGTGGTGACAATCACGGCGCAAAAGGCAATCCCCCGGGAAGAGGGTCTGATCGCCGCCGAAGACCTGCGGGCGCAGGTGCGTCTTGTGGGGGGCGGGCGTCTTGTTGTGACGTCGCGCGGCGCAGAAATGCGTGAGCAGGACCAAAACCTGATGCTGCAAGGCGACGTCGAGATCGAAAGCACAACCGGTTATATCATGAACACCGAGGCGATGACCGTGCGCACAGACCGTGTCGAAGGGGAAAGCCACGGACCGGTGACGGGTAAGGGCCCGGATGGCACGCTTGAGGCCGGTAAGATGCGCATCCAGCCGTTGGAAACCACCGAGGATGTGCAATTGTTGTTCACCGAAGGCGTAAAGATGGTATACGTCCTGCAACCATTAGAGAAAGATGATCCATGATCCGCGCATTGTTTTTTGCAGTTCTCACGATCTTTACCCCGGCGCTGGCCATGGCGCAGATGCAGGTGGCATTTGGCAACGATAAGCAAGACACGGATGCCCCTGTCGAAGTCACGGCCGACCAGCTTTCGGTGGATCAGAACGCAGGGACCGCGCTGTATTCTGGCAACGTTTTGGTGGTCCAAGACGAAATGCGTCTGGCCGCGCCGCGTGTGCTGGTCATTTATTCCGAAGAAAATTCCCGCGTGGAACGGCTTGAGGCCACCGGCGGTGTGACCATTGTCAGCGGGGATGATGCGGCGGAATCCCGGCGCGCGGATTATCATGTTCAAAAACGCGAAATCGTCATGGTTGGCGATGTTCTGTTGACCCAGGGCGCCAGCGCGCTGACGTCGCAGCGCATGGTGGTTTTCATGGATGATGGCACAGCGCAGTTGACCGGCCGCGTCAAAAGCGTGTTGCAAAGCAGCGATGAACCCCCTGCCGATGAGGGGCAGTGATGGCCAAACCTGAGCTGACCGTGACCGAGGGCGCGTCCGGGCTTGTTGTGGATCATCTGCGCAAGAGCTATCGCAAACGTGTGGTCATCCGCGATGTGACGCTTCGATTGGATCGGGGCGAAGTGGTTGCCCTGCTGGGTCCGAACGGATCGGGCAAAACCACGTCTTTTTATGCAATTGCGGGTCTTGTGAACCCGGAGAGCGGCAGCGTCACCATTGACGGGCGCGATGCGACCTATCTGCCGATGTATCGGCGGGCGCGCATGGGCATCGGCTATCTTCCGCAAGAGATGTCGATTTTCCGCGGCCTCAGTGTCGAAGACAACATCGCCGCCGTTCTGGACATTGCCGAAAAAAGCCGTCACCGACGCCGCGACCGGCTGGAAGAGCTGTTGGGTGAATTCTCAATCGAACATCTGCGCCGCGCGCCTGCAATGGCCCTGTCTGGCGGCGAAAGACGCCGTGTCGAAATCGCGCGCTGCCTGGCGGCGAACCCGAAATACCTGCTGCTGGATGAACCCTTTGCCGGGGTTGACCCCATCAGCGTCGGGGATATTCGGCACCTTGTGTCCGATCTCAAGACCCGTGGGCTTGGGGTTTTGATCACCGATCACAACGTGCGGGAGACGCTCGAAATTGTCGATCGTGCCTATATCCTGCATGACGGTCAGGTGCTGATGTCGGGCACCCCCGAAGAGGTGGTGGAAAACGAAAACGTGCGCCGTGTTTATCTGGGTGACAGTTTCCGGTTGGGCTGATCCTCTTGCGAAAAATCGACAGGAAATTCGCCTGTCGCGGGCACGGTTTCGATTGACTCTGCTGCGTATTCGTCGCTTGATGGATGTATGGCAACTTGTCTGTCTTCTGATCCGGTCAAAACCTCCCTTTGTTCAAAGGGTGGGTTTGGACAAGCCAAAGACAGCGGGGGCCCAACTTAGCCAAAATATCTGCAATTGCGTCGGGCCAATTCGCCCCGGCGGGATGTTTTGGTGGTCATAAGAAAGGACATACATATGCGCTATCAGATCACGGGTAAGCACATCGATATCGGTGACGCCTTGCAAACCCATGTGAAGGACGAACTGGGTGCGATACTCGAAAAATACGGCCAGCGACCTACGGACGCCACGGTCACCTTCTCAAAATCCGCGCATGAATATGTCTGTGAAACCACCGTCCACCTGTCCAGCGGCCTGAATGCTTCGGCGAAATCGCATGAGACCGAGATTTACGCATCTTTCGATTCCTGCGCTGAAAAAATGGACAAACAGTTGCGTCGCTACAAGCGGCGCCTGAAGGATCACCACAAGGATCGCGCAGAGCCCGTTGAACATTTCGGCGCGGCATCCTATATCCTCGCCAGTGAACCGGATTCGGCCGAGGCCGAGCCGGAGACGCTTCAACCGATGGTCATCGCTGAGATGGAAACCAAAATTCCGTCGCTGACCGTAGGTGAGGCCGTGATGCAGATGGAGCTTGCCGGGGCACCCGTGCTGGTTTTCCGTAACGAGAAAAAGGATGGCGTAAACGTCGTGTATCGGCGCGATGACGGCAATATTGGCTGGATCGATCCGTAACAGACCCAAACGCCGAGTGGTCAGGTATTTTATGAAGTTCATAGATCTCCTCAAGCCTGAGGCCATCAAAGTTGTTTCTTCGGCATCGTCGAAGAAACGCTTGCTGCATGATCTCTCTGACCTGGCCGAGGCGGCCTATGGGCTCTCGGCTCAGGCCACTGTTGAGGCGTTGATGGAGCGCGAAACGCTGGGGCCCACAGGTGTGGGCCATGGTGTTGCCTTGCCCCATGCCCGCATCGCCAGTCTGGAAACCGTGACCGGGGCGTTTGTTCTGCTGGAAAAACCCGTCGATTTCGATGCGGTTGATCGCCAGCCGGTTGACTTGATCTTTGGGCTGTTTGCGCCCGCAGAGGCCGGGGTTGAGCATCTCAAGGCCCTGGCGCTGGTGTCGCGGACCCTGCGCGAGGCGTCTTTATGTGCCAAGCTGCGGGCGAACCCGGATCCGACCATGATCTACACGATCCTGACCGAATTCGAATCTGTCAAAGCAGCCTGATCAAACAAACGGACACATGGACCACAAAGGCGCAGCATGGACTGCGCCTTTTGCGTTTCTCAGGCCCAATCAGAGAAGCCGAACATCAGATAGTCGCGCTGATAGGCTTCGCGGGCGAGGGATTCGATCTGATCGTCATAGATTTCGGCCAGTGAATAGGGCGCATGATTGGGCACCGTTTCCGGATCGGGGGGCGCGGGATGGCCCACCTGCATCGCCATGGCGGGCAGATAGGCCTGCATTTCATCTTCGCGGATCACCATATCCGGTAGGGTGAAGTCCGACATGCCCTGGATGCATTGCGCCTGGGTTGCCCAATGGCCATCGACACGGACGGCGGTCTGGCCGGACAGGTTGGCTTTGACCCAGGAAAGATAGGCGGTGAAAGCATCGCGATGGGCATTGGCATCATAGGCTTCGTCCGGCTCACCTTCGGGGATGGGCAGGTTGTGCGCGCGCCGCAGCGTTTTGCGAATGCCTTTGAAACTGCCCTTTTCGGTGGTCAGGATCTTGGAACAAAAGGCCTCATGTGCGCGGGCCAGCGGGTGACGAATGACCGTGAAACTGCGGTGGCCGGGGTGTTCCCGCTTCCAGCTGCGCAGGCTGCCTTGGTTGAAATCCTTGCGCAATTTGCTTTCCGACACCCCATCAAGCGCCGCAAGCCAGCGCCGCACCGCGGTTTCCGGGCCAGAGCGGATCGGCATGTACAGCAGGGGGGTTTCGGCGGCGGCGATATAGCTGGGCACAACCGGCCCCCTGCGCGGCTCAAAATTCGGGGTGCGCGACAGGTTGAAACGATCCAGCCGGGCCAGGGCCTGCTCCATCTCCGAAAAGTTCTGAACCTTCTCTGCGATGGGCTGGGGGTTTTGTTTTTTCAACGCGGTGTTGAGACTGTCCAATTCGGCATGCGCGCCCAGCCAGCGGGCCAATCCATTCATGACCGCCACGTCCTGCAGGTCTTCGTAGGCGACATAAAATGCTGTCTGGCCCGTGGTTTGCAGCGCGTTCAACAGTTTGACCTGAAACGCCTGCAGCGCGGCCATATGGGTTTCGAATTCCTGTGGGTCAAATACCGCTTGTCCGTCTTTGCGCCGTTTGACGTTGGTCAATTTCCATTGACCGGTCGCTTGGGCGATTTTCCAGCTGACATAGCTGTCGACAGGATTGCGCGTCAGGATGACCTTGCCGATTTTCGGATCTGCCAGCAAAGCGTCCAGAATGCGCGGATCATGGTCGTGAAAATAGCGAAATCCACCGATGCCATCGGGGGTTGCCAGCCGGATCTGGTTGACCAGCCGCATCGGGTCAATTTCACGCTCTTCCTGGGTGATCCCCAGAATGTCTTCGGAATTGGGATAGCCGATGAAATGCGGGTTGAAGGCCTCTCCGTGACAGGTGATCCCGTCAAAGGCGTTCAGATTGGCCTCAAGGAAATTCGATCCCGTTCGCATTTCCGCAAAGACGACGAAGCAGTCGAAATTATGAGACATCCAAAGGCCTTACTTCTTGATCAGATAGGGTTTCCGCCCCTGAGAGTGCAGGTTTCTGGGCGCGGGGTCCACCGGGAAATCGCCCATCAGATAGGGGTGCATTCCCTGGTTCTTGAGATTTTGCAGAAACTGCCCAAAACCGGTGAGGTTTTCCAGCCGGGGTGCCTCGGCCAGACGTCGCATGGATTTCTGGCCGATCTCGTCAATAATGACCTGCAAGGGCTCCATCGGGGCTTCGATGAATTCCGCCATGGTCCAGATACGGACGCGCGCTTTGACATCGGCATCACGCAGCTCATCCAGCATCTTGCTTTCGATTTTTTGCAATTTGGCCGCCTCGGCACGGATGTCGGCAAAATTGGCGTTCGACTTGAACAGCGGGACAGCCCAGGCGCCAGAAATCACGCTGATCTGGGCGTTGGGATCATGTGAAAAGGTCCAGTTGATTTTCGGATTGTCATGCGGCCCGTATTGAAAGCACTGGCGCTCCCCCCGGGTGTTCCACAACAGGTTGGCCAAAAAGGCCTTTGGGTTTGCGTCGCGCAGTTTGGCCTGATCTGACAGGGCGCCGTTCAGATGGGTCTGACCATTGGCGAATTCGGCCCGTTCTGGCCCATAGAGATGCCCATGCACCTGCGCCCCGGTTGCCCGTGTGAGCCAGCTTTCAAAATCCTGAAAGAGCTCCGTGAAGCCCTGAAAAACCGAGTACCGCCCGGCGGTGACCCCATTTTCCCACCCATGATTGGGAAACCGAGATTGCATGTACAACCCGGCGCGCCCGCGTGTTCGGCGATCAACCGCCTTGGCAAAAATGCGGTCAATCTTGCCTGGATTGGGCTCTTGCCGCGACATGGCGCGATTGGGGTCGGTTAAAAACGCCTCATATAGGCGACCGGCATGTGGCCAGATCTTGCGCGCGACAAAGCAATCGGACCGGCGCAAAAGCTGGAGATGGTCGTCATAGAAAATATGCGGCTTGCCTTGAAAGTCGAACTTGGACAGCGTCAGTGACCGGCTTTCGATATTGGTCGAATACAGCCGGGCGAGCGTCTGAAAATAGCTTTCATCGGGTATCCAGACCTTGCGAAAATAGGCGTCAAAGGTGGCCCGTTCCGGATCTTGCAAAATCGCCGATAGTGTCTGGCGGGTCAGGCACCACCATTGGCTGCCCATATGGGGGGTAATGCCCGCTGGGATGCGGCGACGAAAATGGACAAGCCTTTGAAATTCTACAAACTTATCAAAAAGGTATCTCTGTTTTCGCCAGGAAAACGGGAACCGCAGGGTAAACCGTTCCTGATCCAGCCCACCAACGGTCCAGGGCACATCGGCGGTTGTTGCGCTTTCGATGAAATCGGTGCGCGGGCGCTCAGCAAGATAGTCGATCAGCTCTTCGACGGGACGCAGTGGCAGGCAAGACCCCGACGCAAGATAGACGTGCCGGACCTCGGGAAACCGTTCCAGCATCAGTTCGGATGCAGATTGGCTGGCCGCGACCAGCCCCCAACTGCCCCATTCACAGCGGTGGCGCCGCGAGAACAGCACGGATGGCAGACCGCCAAGGCTGCGCACAAAGCTGTCATAGGCGGATTTTGCAACATTCTGGTCGACGTGAATCACCACGGGGCAACCGCCCCGCGCCCAGTGACGGGCGACCTGTTCGGCGCGATGCAGGGCCGTGTGGACCAGCATGACGATGCCGACGCTCATGCCCAGTTCCCCTTGGACATCAGCCCGAGGATCTCAAGCTGACGCCAGTTGATGTATTTTTCTGACCATTTGCACCACAGGTCGGGGTTCTCCTGAACCCCATCTGCATAGGCAATATATTCACGGCTGGCGCCATAGTGTTGACCGCGTGACAGCTCTTCCTCGGCCTTTTCGGTAAAGGTTGAGAGGAATTTGGTGTGGAGCAGGATCCCGCTGGCCTTTTCCCCCCCCCATTCGTCGTAAACCTGGTTCAGGCCGCGCGGCAAAAGGCTATGGGTCGATGACACATAGGCATAGCGCCGATCCCATTTGACCAGCGGGATCTTGTTCAGTGCCGGGGCCAGTTCGGGTTGGTCAGCGAAAAAGACGCGTGCGCGCGGCCCCCCTTGAATCCAGAGGTTCCCAAACAGCGGGTTTTTCTGGATCGTATAGTTGCCGGAATCAAACCACGCGGCGATGTCCAAAGGGTTCTGGCCAGGCAGATAGGTTTGCTGGTCGATCCGCCCCTTGGGATACATGTCCAAAAGCATGGCCGAAAAGGATTTGATCGAACTGGCGTCCAGCCAATCCGTCAGGGCCCGTAAGGGGCGGGTATCGTAGAACGGGTAAAGAAACAGCTCATCCGGGTCGACCGTCAGGCACCAGTGTTCGTGCCCGTATTTCATCAGCAACCAGTTCATCCAGTCCATGCCAAACCGCGCGCGTTTATACCCCGCGCGCGTGGTCCAAACGGACACATCCGGTTGTTTTGCCAGATAATCGAGCGAGCCATCGGTGCTGTCGTTGTCGACAAAGAAAAAGTGGTTCACGCCCATCTCGCGATAGAACTTCAAGAACCACGGAAGCCGCACCCCTTCATTGCGTTGGGTACAAAACAGCAAGATGTCAGATGGGTTGATCGACTTGGTTCGGTTCGCGACCGGGCGCAAATCCCGACGCTTGCGAAAGGCACGAATGCGCCAGCGCCTGCGTTTAAGCCGAAGCCGATATGATTGCCATGCCCCCAAATGCGTGCCCTTTGTATGGCTTTGACAAGCCTCGTTTTTTTTCGGGTTATCAGATCTGGGTTAACACCGCCTTGAAATGACTGTCCCACGTGGGCGGTTGATACGGATGCGGGCCGCTTGCAGCCACTGATCCTGTGTCCCGAGTTACCATCAAACCCCTTAGTTTCATTAACCATTCATACTGATTTGTGATTTTTTCGCAAATGGGAATATCGCCCATGACCTCCCGGTAAATTGGTAAGTCGTTGCAAAGAATGGGGGTTCCCAGGGCAGCGGCCTCAATCGGGGGCAGGCCGTATCCCTCAGCATGGCTGGGAAACAACAGCGCCTGAGCGTGTTCGAGATAGGCAAAGACCTGGTCATCCGGTAGGGTCCCCAATTCGTAAACGCCGGGCTGGCCTGCATCAAGCCGTTCAAAAACCTCGGAATTCTGCCATCCGCGTGCGCCGATGATGACAAGATCCGCACCGTTGAATTGGGTCCACAGGTCCAGAAGAAACCCGTGGTTCTTACGCGGTTCAATTGTCCCCAAAGCGAGGAAAAAAGGACGCGGCCAGGGGTTGGGGTGTCCCGAAGGTGGGATATTCACCCCCAAGTGGGACGTCAAAAGAGTTGGGCAGCCCGGTCCCAAATGCCGTTGCACATCCGCTTTGGTTTGCTCTGAGTTGCATAAAATCAAATCGGCATGCCGACCCGCGCGGGTCAGAAACCCATGAAACTTGGACTGGGTTTCGGGGCGTTGAAATTGCGGAAAGTCCAGCGGAATGGTGTCATGGATCATCACCGCGATCTTGGGTTTGCGCGCGCGCAGCGACCCAATGACTCGATTGGTCAGGTTCGAATGCCCAACATTCAGATAGTGCACCCCCATGGGCAGATGTCGCGCCAACATGCGGGACAAACGCAGGGGCATGCAACGGTCCAGAGCCAGGCGGCGCAGGTCGGCTTCGGCGCGCGCGCGCATAGGATCAAGCCCGCGTTTCACACGCGACAGGCGATCTGCTGCGCCCCA
The DNA here is from genome assembly GCA_025210345.1 of Pelagimonas sp. GTDB lineage: Bacteria > Pseudomonadota > Alphaproteobacteria > Rhodobacterales > Rhodobacteraceae > JAOARQ01. Next base: position 48,237 of record JAOARX010000033.1, read on the forward strand.
TTCGTCGGTGCCAAGCCGCTGGGCCAGCTGCCTGCACCCCTCGGTGTCCAGCAGCACATAGCCCAACGACGATCGGAGCAGGCCAAAGCAATTTCCAAGGCGGCTGAGTTTTTCAAGATATGCGAATTCAACACGATCAACGCCGGTCATGGGGCGGCCCACGCGCCGGATCAGCCGGGTCAGGTCCAACAGGCGGGTTGGATTATTTGTCGTAGTGGCCATTTTTGTGCCACCGCCACGCGTCTGTAATCATCTGCGGCATGGTCGAACGGTGCGGAGCCCACCCCAGCTCTGCTTCGGCGCGCGATGATCCGGAAACCAGCTTGGTTGCATCACCGCCCCGCCGCGCCCCTTCGATGTAGGGCACCGGGCGGTTGGTTACACTGCCTGCGGAATCGATCACTTCTAGGTTGGAAAAGCCCTTGCCCGTGCCCAGGTTGAACACGCGGCTTTCGCGGCCATTTTCAAGCCATTTCAAGCCAAGCACATGCGCATCAACAAGATCGCAGACATGGACATAGTCGCGAATGCACGTGCCGTCCGGAGTGTCATAATCCGTCCCAAACAGCGTCAGCGCCGGGCGCGTTCCGTCGATCGCCTCAAGCATGACGGGGATCAGATGGGTTTCGGGCCGGTGATGTTCGCCCACTTCAGCGTCAGGATCCGCGCCCGCAACGTTGAAATACCGAAAGATCACATGCCGCAGCCCATGGGCGGCACCAAAATCACGCAAGATATCTTCGACCGCGCGTTTCGACGCGCCATAGGCGTTCAGCGGGTCCTGAGGTGTGGTTTCGTCCAACACCACATTGTCGTGTTCACCATAAGTCGCGCAGGTTGAGCTAAAGACGAAATCCAGACAGCCCGCCGCCACCGCCGCCTCAATCAGGGTCAATGAGCCCGCGACATTGTTGCGCCAATATCGACCGGGTTCGGTCATGGCCTCGCCCACCTGGCTGAGGGCCGCGAAATGCATGACGGCAGCCGGTTGGTATTTGGCAAAAACGTCGTCCAGACGCGCGCGGTCGGTCAGGTCCCCACGTTCGAACGGGCCGAATTTGACCGCGTCCTGCCAACCCGTCACGAGGTTGTCATAGGTGACGGGCGTATAGCCCGCCGCCTTCAGGGCCTTGCACGCATGGCTGCCAATATAGCCTGCCCCGCCCGTGACCAGAATATGGGTCATTCTCGTTTACTCCGCAGCTTTGCGAACGGCCATGACTTCATCAAGGTAGGCACCCAGATCATCCTTGAGATCATCGCGCGCCAGGCCAAAGGCAACGGTGGCCTGCAAAAAGCCTGCCTTGGATCCGCAATCAAATCGCTGGCCGCGGAACCGGTAGCCGTAGACACCGCTGTCCTCTTTGCCGATTTCCTGTGCAATGGCGTCGGTCAACTGGATCTCGCCGCCGGCGCCCGATTTCAGCTTGTTGAGGTTGCGGAAAATATTCGGCGACAGGATATAGCGCCCGATCACGGCCAGGTTAGAAGGCGATGACCCGGCATCGGGTTTTTCAACCATGCCTTTGACAGACACCATCGCGCCCATGTCTTCCTGAACGTCAAGAATGCCGTATGAGTTGGTCTTTTCCGGTGGGACCTCCATCGCGGCAACCATATTGCCACCGGTTTCTTCGTAGGCTTCGACCATCTGCTGGAGGCAGGGCTTTTCCGCCGCGATCACATCGTCGGGCAGGATCACCGCGAAGGGCTCATTGTGGACCAGACGACGTGCGCACCAGACCGCATGACCCAGACCCAAAGCGCGGTGTTGGCGGATATAGGCAATCTCACCTGAGTCCATATTGGTGTTCTTGAGAATTTCAAGCAGCTCATCTTTGCCCTTTTTCCTGAGCTCCTGCTCAAGCTGAGGGGCGTGGTCGAAATAATCCTCAAGCGCACCTTTGCCGCGTGAGGTTACAAAAATGAATTCCTTAATTCCTGCGGCGCGGGCTTCGTCAATGGCGTATTGCACCAAAGGACGATCCACCAATGTCATAATCTCTTTCGGCACCGATTTTGTCGCCGGAAGAAAGCGTGTCCCCATCCCTGCAACCGGAAAGATCGCCTTGGTCACCTTTTTCCGCATCTGCCTGTTCCTTTTCGTCGTCTTGCCAAAGTTCTTAGCATTCCGTTTCCAATACGCGGACAAACTAAATACTTTGTTATGTTCTGCCAGATCACGCTTTGCGCGTTTTTGGCATGTTATAGCGTATGTTAACGGGTTTGGCCACGTGCCCTATGCACACGCTGCGCCTCTTTTTGTACCCTATGTGGAAATAAAACTAATCGAAATACTGGGTCACTGCGCCTACTTTTCCCAAATAACCCGCCTGTCTGCAACCAATAGCCCTCGTTTGTGAAGGTAACATGGTGGTACAGGCTGGTTGGGGAAAAGAGGTAAAGAGACACGATTTTTCCCTGCCGCACCAGCGATCTGGCTTGCTTTCGCAACGATGCGGCCCGCCATGGGCGGCCGGACAGGATGACGCGCTCGGCATTGGGCCTGCCGGGGTAGGGTGTAAAGATGCTTTTTATGTCAGTGAGTTGAGCGTATTGCCCAACGGGGGTATTTGCACCGATACCTTGCCCATCCAGCAAGGTCGCCCACAGATCCGCCCGCCCCTTCGACGTCAGTTTGCGTCGATAGACCAATCTGTTCAGGCGGTCGGTCTGCGCGTTCAAAAAGCCCTGCCAGGCGTCGGCCTGCTGGTTTTTCGGGCAATGTTTGCGCAAGAACACCTGCTGCGAGGCTGCAATGTCGGACAGGCTTGTTGGGGTGCGATCGGTTTTGCGGCGCACGCTGGGGGCAAATCCATGGTGAACCTGGGCCAGCGGAACCATCATGCCACGCAGCCCCGCCTGCGCCAGCCGGACATTCAGATCGGTTTCATCCAGATAAAAGCGAAAGGCTTGGTCAAATCCCCCCAGATCCGTCAGGGTTTGCCTGCGCACCGCCATGTTGGTGCCTTCGGTCTTCAGCGCGTGAGTGGCGGGCAGCGCGGGCGACATGGGGGCCATATCGGGCAAAACCAGATCGTGCGCCTGACCGGTCAGATCCACCGAGCGGGCTTTCCACTGGAATGAAATTCCGTTGCGCCCGATCACATAGCCGCCGGTGAAGGCAATCCCCGGGTCAGTGAACGGAGCAACGAGGTGCTGCAGCCACAGCGGCTCTGGGACCGCATCATCGTCGATAAACGCGATGATCTCGCCGGCGGCATGGGCAATGCCCAGATTGCGCGCCGCGGACAGATTGGGCTGATCAAAGGGGACAACCTTGATCTGATCGGCATCGCCGCGCCCCGCGACGGCGGTCTGACCCGAAGGGCAGACCACGGTCACGATCTCGAAACTGGGGTAATCCAGCTGCGCAACCCCGCTCAGGCATCGCATCAGGGCCTCGGGCCTTTGACGGCTGGCAATGACGATGCTGACGCGGGGACTGGCCATATCAGGCGTCTTTCAGCTCCACGCCGGGGGCGTAGGCGATGAAGAAGGGGTTTGCGAAGCCGTCTTTGCCATAGACAAGCGGGGTATGGTCGTCAAAGCGCACGACCTTGCCACCCGCGCCATGCAAAACAGCCTGCCCGGCGGCGGTGTCCCACTCCATCGTGCGGCCCACGCGGGGGTAAAGATCGGCTTCACCCGTGGCGACCAGGCAGAACTTAAGCGACGATCCCGCGCTTTTGGAATCCTTGGCCTGATATTTCGCCAGATAGTCTTCGGTGGCCTGATCGCGGTGCGATTTCGACGCGACGATCATCAGCGCGCTGTTGTCCGGGGTGGATACGTTGATCGGCTTGGTTTCACCGGGGGTGTCCAGTTCAAAGGGGCCCATCTCTTCGACGGTCTGACCATCGGCGCGCGTATAGAACATGCGGTTGCGTGCGGGCGCAAAGACCACGCCACGGGTGGGGACGCCATCTTCGACAAGGGCAATGTTGACGGTGAAATCGCCACGGCGCTTGATGAACTCTTTGGTGCCGTCCAGCGGATCCACAATCAAAAAGGTCTTGGCGGAAATATCGTGGCTGTCGGCCTGTTCCTCGGTGACCAGCGGCATGTCCGGGAACGCGGCACGCAGGCCCGCCGAGATGATCGCATCGGCGGCTTCGTCGGCTTCGGTGACGGGGCTCTCGTCGGATTTGACCTTTACGTCGAAATCATCGGCGTCATAAATTTCCATGATCTTTGCGCCGCCCTCAAGAGCCAGCTTTCGGATGACGGGGATCAGGTCTGAATGGTCCATTGAAATGCTCCTTGCCCGCCATTTGCGGGGTTTATTGATTTGAAAGCTTGTCCGTCTTATGCTGCGCTTAATCAAGAACGGCAAGGATGCCGCGTCATTTCTGAGTGCAATCGGAGCAGTAAGCCCATGTTTCAGACAACCGCCCCCAGGTCGGGCCTGTCGTCCGTCCTGTACAGCTTTGAGCTGATTTACCATAACTCGGTCCGGGCCGTGCGTAAAACGCATGGGAACGCGTTCATGGCGATCTTCATGAACCTGCTTCAGGCCGTGATTTTTGTTGTGGCGTTCTATGTGATGTTCTCGGTGCTTGGATTGCGGGGCGCCGCGATGCGGGGGGATTTCCTGCTGTATATCATGACCGGCATCTTCCTGTTCATGACCCATTCCAAGACCTTGGGCGCGGTGGCGGGATCCGAAGGGCCAGCAAGCCCGATGATGCAGCACGCCCCGATGAACACGACCATCGCAATCGCTTCGGCGATGCTGAGCACACTTTATGTGCAGGTGCTGTCACTGGTGGTGATCTTGTTTGTCTATGACGTGGCCTTTGCCCCAGGTGTTATGGCTGAAATCCACGATCCAATCGGTTGTATGGCCATGGTGTTGTTGTCGTGGTTTTCCGGCGCGGCGATTGGCATGGTGTTTTTGGCGGCCAAACCGTGGTTTCCCACGCCCGTTTCGATCATCATGCAGGTTTACCAACGCGCAAACATGATCGCCTCTGGCAAGATGTTCGTGGCCAACACCTTGCCTGCTTCGATGCTGGCGATGTTTGACTGGAACCCCCTGTTCCACGCGATTGACCAGTCGCGCGGCTATGCCTTTGTGAATTACAATCCGCGAAATACGGAATGGGAATATGCGTTTTACCTGTCTATCCTGCTGATCATTATCGGATTGATGGGTGAGTTCTATACACGCAAACATGCGTCGGCCTCTTGGAACGCGCGCCGTTGATCCCCCAACGGGAGTTTGAAGATGAAGCCTTTTGCCTTGGCCGCAATCGTTCTGTGCGGTGCCGCGCAGGCCCAGGAGCTGCCCGCCCTTTTCGATGTCACCGGGGTTGCTGTGAACGACGTGCTGAATGTGCGCAGCCAACCCAGTGCCGCGGGGCAGATCCTGACCGGGCTGGCACCGGACGCGACACATATCGAAGTGACCGCCCGCGACGGCAATTGGGGGCGCGTCAATACCGGCGAGCAAGCCGGGTGGGTGTCGATGTCTTATCTGACCGAACAGATCGACAGCACGATTGGGCATGCCTATCGCTATCAATGCTTCGGGACTGAACCCTTTTGGTCGCTAGATGCGACAGCTGGAAACCGGGCGGTGATCAGCTGGCCGGACCAGCAGGATGTGACCTATCTGATGGGCAACATCCACGCAGCGTCAGGGCGCCCCTGGCCGCATGCGGTGGTGGGGTCAACGCCGGAGGGGGCGGCCAGCATGACGTTGATCATGTCTCCTCGGGATTGTTCCGATGGGATGTCGGATCAGATGTACGGGCTTGAGGCGGCATTGATGCTGAACAGTGATGACCCGCGTTTCTTTTCCGGTTGCTGCACGTTGGATATTGATTAACGCACCACGCGCAGTGTCAGATTGATCCGTCCACCCTTGGGCAAAAGGGTGGATGACCCAAAGCGGATGCGATCAATACCGTGATAGGCCAGACGCGCCGCGCCGCCCATGACAACCACATCCCCTGACCCAAGCCAGATCGATTCGGTTTTTCCGCCGCGTTCGACGTTTCCCATGCGGAACAACCCGTCGTCCCCCAGGCTGATCGACACCACGGGAAAGGCAAAGTCACCTTCGTCCTTGTCCTGATGCAGCCCCATCCGGGCGCTCTGACCATACCAGTTGATCAGACAGCAATCGGGTTGCCTGTCCAGCCCGGTCACCTGCGCCCATATTGCAAGCACCGCAGCGGGGATCGGCGGCCAGCCCATCCCATCGGGATGACGCGGCTCATAACGATAGCCGCGCTGATCCGTCACCCAGCCCAATCGCCCGGCGGCGCTCATGCGGATGCTCATGGGTTTGGCCCCGGGGGTGCGGGGCGCGAACAGGGGGGCCTGCTGCAAACAGGCCCGCAAATCGCTGACCAAACCCTGTTGGTCACTTCGGGGCAACAGGCCGGGGTAGATTTCGAATCCCTTTTGAATGATTTTCTGCATTCTGCGGCCCTTTTTCACCTTTCCGGCCCCAGATTAGCCGATTCCAAAGGAATTCCCTGCAAAACCTGACTTCACAGTGCTTGCAGGGATAATGCCGCATCCTTATATACCCTGCGAACGCGCCGGAAGGGGCATCCTTTCCGACGCAGTTATGCGGGGCAGGATGCCATAATGGGTCCGACGCCTCGTGACATCGCCTTGAAGTTAGAAAAGGGATCGAAACATGGGTAAAGTGATTGGGATCGACCTCGGGACCACAAACTCCTGCGTCGCTATTATGGATGGATCCGCTGCGCGCGTGATCGAAAACGCGGAAGGTGCACGCACCACGCCGTCAATCGTGGCCTTCACCGAAGACGAACGACTTGTGGGGCAGCCGGCCAAACGTCAGGCTGTGACCAACCCGGAAAACACCGTTTTTGCCGTTAAGCGCCTGATCGGCCGCCGCACCACCGATGCGGAAGTCACCAAAGACAAAGACATTGTCCCCTACGAAATCGTGGATGGCGGCAATGGTGATGCTTGGGTGCAGGCCCGTGGTGAGAAATACTCTCCTTCGCAGATCTCGGCCTTTATTCTGGGCAAGATGAAAGAAACCGCCGAGAGCTATCTGGGCGAAGACGTCACTCAGGCGGTTATCACCGTTCCTGCGTATTTTAACGATGCTCAGCGTCAGGCGACCAAAGACGCCGGCAAGATCGCTGGCCTCGAAGTTCTGCGCATCATCAACGAACCGACGGCGGCCGCGCTGGCCTATGGTCTGGACAAAGACGAAACCAAAACCATCGCGGTCTATGACCTTGGTGGTGGTACGTTTGACGTGACCATTCTGGAAATCGACGACGGTCTGTTCGAGGTCAAATCGACCAACGGCGACACCTTTTTGGGTGGTGAAGACTTTGACATGCGCATCGTCAATTATCTCGCGACCGAGTTCAAAAAAGAGCATGGCGCAGATCTGACCAAAGACAAGATGGCCCTGCAGCGTCTGAAAGAGGCGGCGGAAAAGGCCAAGATCGAACTGTCGTCGGCCACTCAGACCGAGATCAACCAGCCGTTCATCACCATGGACCCGAATTCGGGCGCACCTTTGCACCTGGTGATGAAGCTGACCCGCGCCAAGCTGGAAAGCCTGGTGTCGGACCTGATCAAGAACTCGATCAAGCCCTGTCAGGCTGCCTTGAAAGACGCGGGCCTCACCACCGGCGACATCGATGAGATCGTTCTGGTGGGTGGTCAGACCCGTATGCCGAAAGTCATCGAAGAGGTGACCAAGTTCTTCGGTAAAGAGCCGCACAAGGGTGTGAACCCGGACGAAGTGGTCGCCATGGGCGCCGCCATTCAGGCCGGTGTTCTGCAAGGTGACGTCAAAGACGTTGTTCTGCTGGACGTGACCCCGCTGTCGTTGGGTATTGAAACCCTTGGTGGTGTCTTTACCCGCCTGATCGACCGCAACACCACCATCCCGACCAAAAAGTCTCAGGTCTTCTCGACCGCCGAAGACAACCAGTCGGCCGTGACCATCCGGGTTTTCCAGGGTGAGCGCGAGATGGCAGCGGACAACAAGATGCTGGGTCAGTTCAACCTTGAAGAGATCCCGCCCGCGCCGCGTGGCATGCCGCAGATCGAAGTGACCTTTGACATTGACGCCAACGGCATCGTGTCGGTTGGCGCCAAGGACAAGGCCACCGGCAAAGAGCAGCAGATCACCATTCAGGCCTCGGGCGGTCTGTCCGATGAGGACATCGAAAAGATGGTCCAAGAGGCAGAAGAAAACGCCGAAGCGGATAAAGAGCGCAAAGAACTGGTCGAAGCCCGCAACCAGGCCGAGAGCCTCGTACATTCGACTGAGAAATCGGTTGAAGAGCATGGCGACAAGGTCGATCCATCGACCGTTGAGGCCATCGAACTGGCGGTTGCTGCGCTGAAAGATGAGCTTGAGAAAGACGACATCACCGCCGACAAACTCAAGGCTGGCATCCAGAACGTGACCGAGGTCGCAATGCGTCTGGGTGAAGCGATCTACAAGGCGCAGGCCGAAGCAGGTGAAGGTGAGCCCGAAGCCGCGGATGCCTCGGCTGGCCCGGCGGAAGGCGATGATGACATCGTTGATGCCGATTTCGAAGATCTGGGCGACGAAAAGCGCAGCTAATCCACCCAGCTTCGCGAACCCCTTTAGGCCGGTCCGGATCCGGGCCGGCCTTTGACGTTCCGCGACAGGAGGAATGACTTCATGTCCAAACGTGACTATTACGATCTGCTGGGGGTGGCCAAAGGGGCCTCTGCCGATGAGCTCAAAAAAGCTTATCGCAAAAAGGCCAAAGAGCTGCACCCGGACCGCAATTCGGACAATCCCGACGCCGAGGCCCAGTTCAAGGAAGTGAACGAAGCCTATGACGTGCTCAAGGACGCCGAGAAAAAGGCCGCCTATGACCGCTATGGCCACGCCGCGTTCGAAGGTGGCATGGGCGGCGGTGGCGGTCCACGTCCCGGTGCTGGCGGTTTTGGCGGTGGGCAGGATTTCGGCGGGTTTGCCGATATCTTCGAAGATCTCTTTGGTGGCGGAGGATCGCGCGGCGGCGGGCGTCAACGTGCGTCCCGCGGGGCGGATCTGCGCTATAACCTGCGTGTTTCGTTGGAAGAGGCCTATTCGGGTCTGCAAAAAACCATCAATGTTCCCACCAGCGTGTCCTGTGGGGAATGTAACGGATCCGGCGCCGAAGGCGGGGCAGAGCCCACCACCTGTCCGACCTGTTCCGGCATGGGCAAGGTTCGTGCGACACAGGGCTTTTTCACGGTTGAACGCGCGTGCCCGACCTGCAATGGCTTGGGCCAGATCATCAAGAACCCGTGTAAATCCTGTGGTGGTCAGGGTCGTGTGCAAAAAGAACGCGCATTGTCCGTGAACATCCCGTCAGGGGTTGAGACCGGCACCCGCATTCGCCTGTCTGGCGAAGGCGAAGCGGGGATGCGCGGGGGGCCTCCGGGGGATCTCTATATCTTTATCGAGGTGAATGATCACAAGATCTTTGAACGTGACGGCACCGAGTTGCACTGCCGCGTGCCCGTGTCGATTGCCTCGGCTGCGTTGGGCGGGGACATCGAAGTGCCCACAATCGACGGTGGCCGTTCGCGGGTGAAAATCCCTGCGGGCAGCCAATCGGGTCGACAGATGCGCCTGCGTGGCAAAGGGATGCCTGCCCTGCGTGGCGGGGGTGTTGGTGACATGTTCATCGAGCTGGCGGTTGAAACGCCGGTCAACCTGACCGCCCGTCAAAAAGATATCCTACGCGAATTCGACACGCTCAGCGAAGACAACAACCCCGAAAGCTCGAGCTTCTTTTCCTCTGTGAAAGGGTTCTGGGACAGCATGAAGGGGTGACGCGCAAAACGCGCAGGCGATCGACCAAAACCATCCCAAGGCCCGGATCATGTGATCCGGGTCTTTTTTGTTTCGCGCCACCCATGTTAACCCTCTGCTAACCAAGCTGGCGCAAGCTGGTGACATGACACGGGGCCCACATTTTTCTGACGCTCAGGCCGCGCTCTTCGATCTGGATGAGGCGCCGGTTGCCCCCGTGCCGGACAGCAGGATTCTGCCATCCTATATCAAGGACCACCGCGCCCGCCTGCGCGAACGTTTCATGGTGGGCGGGGCGGATGCCTTGCCGGATTATGAGATGCTGGAACTGGTCTTGTTCCGGGCGATTCCGCGCCGGGATGTCAAACCCCTCGCGCGGCTATTGCTGGATCGTTTTGGTGACTTTAACGCTGTCCTGTCCGCGCCCACCGCGCGGTTGCGCGAGATCAACGGTGTTGGTGAGGCGGTTGTGACCGAGCTCAAGATCGTCGAGGCCGCGGCCCACCGGCTTGCGCAAAGCCGTGTTCTGAAAAAGCACGTTGTCAGCAGTTGGGACGCGCTGATTGAGTATTGCCAGACGGCAATGGCCCATCGCGACACGGAACAGTTCCGCATTCTGTTTCTGGACCGAAAGAACGTGCTGATTGCCGATGAGGCGCAGGCCAAGGGCACGGTGGACCATGTGCCCGTCTATCCGCGCGAGGTGGTGAAGCGCGCACTCGAAGTGAACGCCTCGGCGTTGATCCTGGTGCACAATCACCCCTCTGGTGATCCGACACCCAGCCAGGCGGACATAGATATGACGATGCAGATCCAGATCGCGGCGGATGCGTTGGGCATCACCCTGCATGACCACCTGATCATCGGCAAATCAACTGAGCTGAGCTTTCGCTCTGAAGGTCTGCTTTAGCAGCTTGGCTGCGGCCGTTCACTGCAGCCAGACTTCGACCCGACGGTTCACCTGTCGCCCCCAAGAGGTATCATCACAGGCCATGGGCATTGCTTCGCCATAGGCCTCGGTCTCAATGGTGATCCGGTCAAGATCGGCGGTTTCCGCGGCTGCTTCGACCGCGTCCCGCACGGCCTTGGCGCGCTTGCGGGCAATCGCCAGGTTGCCCTCGGCTGGCCCCTGCCCATCGGAAAACCCGACAAAGACCAGCTTGCGCCCATCATAGGCCCCGGTTTCAAGCGCACGGGCCAATTGCTGGACGTTTGAGCGCGACTGCGCATCCAGACGGGTTGACCCGGGTTCAAAGCGGAACGATGTGCTCAGCCGTCGCATATCGCGCAGGCTTTGGGTCATGTCGCGCAGCGCCTTCAACCCGGCCTCGCCCTGCGCCACCTGGATGGCATTGGCGAAACGATACCCCTGCAGGTCGACCGAGATTTCCTCGGGGGCCTGATCCACGAAACCCGCGCGGCGGATGGTGATTTGTGCAGGCGGGCTGCGCATGAAGGTCAGAAAATCCCGCGCCAGTTTCGGCAGACGCCGGGCCGGCAGATACAGGAACATCGGCGCGGTCAGGGGATAGTCTTCGGTCTTGATGCTGCGGCGCGCGGCGCTCAGCGTGAAATCGCAACTGCCCGCGATGATCAACGCCCGGCTGTTCCCCGTCTCAGAGAAAGACGCAACCCCAATCCCAAACGGATCCCGCACCACCGCGCGGGCAAGATCGGCGTTGGATTTGTGCCGGACAACCTGCGCCCCAAGTTGGGCGTTCGCCGGAGCAAGAACACGATCTTCGAGCCCCTGGGACAGGCCCGAGGCCGTATCACGCAGATGGACCGTAATGGGGGCGTCAACACCGCCCAAGGCCCGCCAGTTGTTCAAATCGCCCGACAGCACCCGCGCCAGATCGGAAACTGAAATCATCTGGACGGGGTTTGCGGGCGCGACGATGGGCACCATCGCATCCAGCGCCAAAACCCGCGACCGATTGGGATGATCCAACTTGCCAAGCCCGGCTTCTTTTGCCAGTTCGATCTCGCTTTTGCGGATCTCGCGCAGGGCCATGACAATATCGGCGCGGTTCGCCAACAGATCGGCAAAGCCTTCGTCGGTATTGGTCACATGAAAGCTGAATTCGGCCACTTTCTTGTGATCACGCAACCCGGTCAGGGTATAGCCAAAGTGTTGCTCATCATGGGTGGTGCGGGTGGCTCTGAGCCCGTTTCTGAGCGCAAAGGATTCAAGCAACGCGGGCATCAGGACCTGACCGATGGTCGCGGACCCCGAAATCGTGATTTCGGCCACATAGTCGATCAACGACGGACAGCCCACGCCTTCGCAGGTGACGCCCGTGCTATCAAGCGTGAGTTCGCCATAGCGGGTTTCGATTCGGTAAAACTCGCCATCGAACCCCAACAAACGACCGGACAGTTCGATTGCCGCGTCGCGCGCGCGCAACGTGACATCGGGAGCGACCTCGGGGGTGACGACCTCGGGGGATTGGCCAAACAGGGGCCCGCAAATAGGAAGTGCGGCGAAAACCGCCGCACGCAGGATCTTCATAACCGTTTTCCCGATCCGCCTCAGTTGGCGGCGATTGTCAGGTCTTCGATCAGATTATTCAACACCAGAAAGTCGCCGACACTGTCGCAGGCGGGTATTTCGAGCGAGAGATCCCGGCTGCGCAAGACCCCCGCGTCCCGCAGTTCCAGCGTTTTGGCAGTGATGGTCTGACCGCAGTTCTCAGCGGTGACTTCTAGCTCGACGGTCATGGCGACCTGACCGGCGCGCTCAATCGTGCCAGAGGGGAAGGAATAGACTTCGGTATGTTGGGCATCGGGCACATCCGCCTGTCCCAGCCGCATCAAGAACCCGCCTTCGCCAAGCGCGGTCGACGCAAGGCTGCCGGCGTTCTCGATCCAGACATGGCCGGGTTCAAAATAGGCTGCGCCAAATTCACGCGCATGCAATTGCAGACCGCTGTCACCCTGCCACTGCACGGCGACCCGGTCGTAAAAGTCCAGCGCTGAAACGTTGGCTTCGGCTGTCACGCGATCTCCGTTCAGGAACTGCGCGGAAAAGGCGGCTTGCTTGGTCAGCGCGGGCACCTTGAGCGTAAGCCGCCCGTTGGCGCCCATGGTTTCGGTAAAGACCATCCCGGCATGCCGCAGCGTCACGCGTTCGCCTGGGTGACAGGGGGCGTCGAGACCCAGTTTGACCATCGCCCCGGCCATTTCATAGGCGGTCAGGGCGGGCTCACATGTGTCTGCCTTTGGGATTTCGGTGACAGAAGGAGGGGGAGCCACAGTTGCTGTGGCCGTTGTTTCAATCTGTGCATCCTGCCGCGCGGCAATCTGCATGGGCGCGGGGGCGTCAGTGGATTGAGGCGGTTCGGCAGAGGGCAGGCGCGGGGCAATCGCCGCGGATGAGGTGTTCTCGATCGCGCTCAGCGTGACAGGCCCGCTTGGCGCATTGGCCTGCGAACCGTATTGCATGAAATACCCGATACCCAATGCACAGCACAGGGTCGCTCCGGCCAGTGCAAAGCTCTTTGCATGTGCCATAGTCGCCTCCTGTCTTTTTGACAGTGTCAAAATCGCAGACAAACGTGGCGAGTCTGAGGCGCGCCCAAGGTCTCATTTCGGCGTTTGCCAAGCATGCGCAGCACAGGTCTGAACAATGGGTAAAGGCGCCCGTGGGCGCCCTACCTTGAGATTTCAAAATGACGGTGGTCTGTCCGGATCAGACTTGTCCGGTTCAGACAAGGCTGCCGTGGCAGTGTTTGAACTTTTTGCCGGATCCACAGGGGCAGGGGTCATTGCGACCGGGATTGCCCCAGGTGCTTGGGTCATTTTCGTTAAAGCCGTCGACCAGCGGTTCGAATTCGGGGGTTCCATCCCCTTCGACGGCATCGGCCTGTGCGGCTTGCTGCTGTTGCAGCATCTCTTGCATCAGGGCCTGCTGTTCTTCTTCGGTCATGGGACGCATGCGGGTCAGTTGCGTGGTCACGTCCTGACGCAGGCTATCGAGCATGTTTTCGAACAGTTGGAAGGCTTCGTTCTTGTATTCGTTCAGCGGGTCGCGCTGGGCATAGCCACGGAAGGCCACCACCGACCGCAGGTGTTCCAGCGTCAACAGGTGCTCACGCCATTTGCCATCAATCGCCTGCAGCAGAACCTGCTTTTCGATCTGGCGCATGGTGTCGGTGCCAAAGGCTTCGGCCTTTTCCGCCATCATGGTGTCCGAGTGTTCGTCCAGGCGTTCGCGGATCGTGTCCTGATCGACACTGTCTTCTTCGGCCCAGCCCATGATCGGCAGGTCCATGCCCAGCTTTTCAATCACGGCGGCATACAGCCCCTGCATGTCCCACTGATCCGCATAGGCCTTGGGCGGCGCATAGGTGTCGACCAGCTCGTCGATGACTTCGGCACGCATGTCCGACGTGATTTCAGAGAGGTCTTCGGCCTCCATGATTTCGCGGCGCTGACCAAAGATCACCTTGCGCTGATCGTTCATCACGTCGTCGAATTTCAACAGCTGTTTGCGGATGTCAAAGTTGCGGCCTTCGACCTTGGCCTGCGCGCGCTCAAGCGATTTGTTGACCCAGGGGTGAACGATGGCTTCGCCTTCTTTCATGCCCAGGGACGACAGGACCTTGTCCAGACGTTCCGAGCCAAAGATGCGCATCAGGTCGTCGTCCAAAGACAGGAAAAACGCGCTGCGGCCCGGATCGCCCTGACGACCGGAACGACCGCGCAGCTGGTTGTCGATGCGGCGGCTTTCGTGGCGTTCGGTGGCCAGAACGAACAGGCCACCGGCCGATTTGACCGCGTCTTCATCCGCGCCGTGGGCCTCTTCGATCTGGGTGCGGATGGCGGCGTGGTCGCCTTCGGGGGTGGCTTCGATGGCTTCCAGCACCTTGAATTCGACGTTGCCGCCCAATTTGATGTCGGTGCCGCGGCCCGCCATGTTGGTCGCAATGGTCACTGCGCCCAGTTTGCCAGCGTCAGCGACGATCTGCGCCTCTTGTTCGTGCTGGCGCGCGTTCAGGACCTTGTGTGGGAGCTTGGCCGCGCTCAGCATCTGGCTGAGCATTTCGGATTTCTCGATCGAGGTGGTGCCCACAAGAACCGGCTGGCCCTTTTCATGCGCGTCCTTGATTTCCTCGACGATGGCTTCGTATTTTTCCTTGGCGGTGCGATAGACCTTGTCGTCTTCGTCCACGCGGGCGATGGGGCGGTTCGTGGGCACTTCGACCACGCCCAGCCCGTAGATCTCGGCGAATTCCTCGGCCTCGGTGGCGGCGGTGCCGGTCATGCCGCCCAGTTTGTCATACAGCCGGAAATAGTTCTGGAAGGTCACGCTGGCCAGCGTCACGTTCTCGGGCTGGATGTTGCAGTCTTCCTTGGCTTCGATGGCCTGATGCAGACCATCTGACAGGCGACGGCCCGGCATCATGCGACCAGTGAATTCGTCGATCAGAATCACTTCGCCGTTGCGGGTGATGTAATCCTTGTCTTTCTGGAACAACTTGTGCGCACGCAGGCCCTGGTTGACGTGGTGAACCACCGTGGTGCTTTCGGGCGCATAGAGCGACTGCCCCTCGGGCAGTAGACCCCGGGCGATCAGCTGTTCTTCGAGGAACTCGTTGCCCTCGTCGGTAAAGGTCACGTTGCGGGTTTTTTCATCCAGCGTGTAATGTTCGTCGGTCAGGGACGGGATCAGGGCATCAATCGCGACATAGAGCTCGGACCGGTCCTGCGCGGGGCCAGAGATGATCAGCGGGGTGCGGGCCTCGTCGATCAGAATGCTGTCGACCTCGTCGACGATGGCGAAATAGTGGTCGCGCTGATGGATCTGCGACAGCTCTGAACGCATGTTGTCGCGCAGATAGTCAAATCCCAGCTCATTGTTGGTCGAATAGGTGATATCCGCCTGATAGGCGGCTTTCTTTTCTTCTTCGGGCTGGCGGGGAACGACGACGCCGGTGGTCATCCCCAGGGCGGCGAACACCTTGCCCATCCATTCCGCATCGCGGCTGGCGAGATAGTCGTTCACGGTGACCACATGCACGCCGCGCCCGGTGAGCGCGTTCAGATAGGCGGCAAAGGTCGACATGAGGGTCTTGCCCTCACCGGTTTTCATTTCCGCGATATTGCCCTGGTGCAAAAAGATACCGCCCATCAACTGCACGTCATAGGCGCGCAGCCCCAAGGCGCGTTTCGCGCCCTCGCGACAGTTGGCAAAGGCTTCGGGCAGCAGATCATCCAGGCTTTCGCCCTTTTCCAGACGCGATTTGAATTCTTCGGTCTTGGCGATCAGCCCGGCATCGTCCAGTTTTTCGAACTCGGCTTCCAGCGCGTTGATCTTGTCGACCAGAGGGCGCGTTGTCTTGATCTTGCGGTCATTTGGGGTGCCGAACACCTTCCGCGCGAGTTTTCCGAGCATAGTCTATAACACCTGTTGTCAACATCTGTGAGGCAACGGCTTGCCCGCTTCGCATACAGCCCATATGAAACAGGGGAACGACCAGCCTCAGCGCCTTTGCGGCATGTAAGGGGCAGGTGGGTCAGTGTCAACGCCGCCCATGCCCGCGGCCCTGTCTAGAAAGGCAAACCGATGCCGAAATCCCTCATGAAATCAGCGATTGCCGCGATTGCGATCACCTTTGCGTTGCCCGCCCTTGCACAGGACAACCCGCTGGACCGCGTTGTCGCGACCGTAAATGGAACCGAGATCACGCTGGGCCACATGTTGATGGCGCGGGCCTCACTGCCCGAGCAGTACCAGCAATTGCCAGATGCCGCCCTATGGGATGGAATCGTTGAACAACTGGTTCAGCAAGAGGCGCTGGCGCAAACGCCCCAGGCCGAGGAAACCAAGCGTATGCAATTGGCGCTGGACAATGAACGCCGCTCGCTTTTGGCCGCCGAGGCCGTGGCTGCGATTGCCAAATCCGCCGTGACCGACGAAGCGGTGCAAGCGGCCTATGACGCGGAATACCAATCCGGTGAGCAGGGGCGCGAATACAACGCGTCGCATATTCTGGTTGAAACCGAAGAGGCGGCCACCGCCATCGTGGCCGAGCTCACCGCAGGCGCAGATTTCGAAGAAACCGCCAAGGAAAAATCGACGGGCCCAACCGGGCCGAACGGTGGGTCCCTTGGATGGTTCAGCGCAGGAATGATGGTCGAGCCGTTCCAGAAAGCCGTAGAAGCGTTGCAGGCGGGTGAGATCTCGGGCCCGGTCAAAACTCAATTTGGCTGGCACGTGATCAAGCTGAACGAAAGCCGCATCAAAGAGGCCCCGACGCTGGAACAGGTCCGCGCTCAACTAGAGGCGCAATTGCAGCAAGACGCGGTTCAGACCCGTATCGATGAACTTGTTCGCACCGGTCAGATCACCCGCGTGACCGCCTCTGAAATCGATCCTTCCATCCTGTCCAATATCGACCTTCTGGAGCAGTAAATGAGCCTACCCGTTTCTCCGCTCGCACCCGCGTCTTTTCCCGATCTTCCGGTGATCCGGGGGGTGCGTTTTTCCGCTGTCGAGGCCGGGATCAAATACCAGAACCGCACAGACGTTATGCTGGCGTTGCTGGATTCGGGCAGCGTAATTGCGGGGGTTTTCACCCGTTCGGCAACGCGATCGTCCAACGTTCTGGATTGCCAGGATAAAATTGGCCTTGATAGCGATCAGGGTGCGGCGATCCTTGTCAACTCGGGCAACTCGAACGCCTTTACCGGGCGGTTCGGGGATGGGTCTGTCGCGGCGATCTGTGAAACCGTGGGGCAGGCGACGGGCCTGCCCACGACCCGCGTCTTTACCTCGGCGACCGGCGTGATCGGCGAACGCCTGCCGCATGAGCGCATCACCTCAAAAGTCGGTGATCTGGTGGCCGCGCTTGACGCGACCAGACTTGATGATGCGGCGCAGGCAATCATGACCACCGACACCTTTCCCAAGGGATCAAAAGCGCAGCTCGACATCGGGGGCCAGACCGTTTCCATCGCGGGTATCGCCAAGGGTTCGGGCATGATTGCGCCGGATATGGCGACCATGCTGGTCTATATCTTTACCGATGCCAAAATCGCCCGCGCGGATCTTCAGGCGCTGGTGTCGCGTATCAATGGCCAGACGTTTAACTGCATCACCGTCGATAGCGATACCTCGACCTCGGACACGCTGTTGATGGGGGCGACCGGGCAGTCCGGGGTTGATGTCACCGGCAACGCCGCCTTTGAAGAGGCGGTGCAGCAGGTCTTTCTTGATCTCGCGCATCAGGTCGTGCGCGATGGAGAAGGGGCCACCAAGTTTATCACCGTCGCGGTGACCGGCGCCAAAAGCGATGCGGACGCCCGTACACATGCCCTGTCAATCGCCAACTCGCCCTTGGTCAAAACCGCCGCCGCTGGTGAAGATCCCAATTGGGGGCGTATCGTGGCCGCGGTGGGCAAATCCGGCGCTGTCGCTGATCGTGACACCCTGTCGATCCGCTTTGGCGACGTGCTGGTGGCGGAAAAAGGATGGGTGGCGGACAGCTATCGCGAAGAGGATGGCGCCGCGCATATGAAACAGCCTGAGATCACGATCCAGGTCGATATCGGATTGGGTCAGGGGGCAGCGACCGTCTGGACCTGCGATCTGACACATCAATATATCAGCATCAACGCCGATTACCGATCGTGATGACCTGTCCCAGAACATCCGCAACAGCGCGCGCGGGGCGGGCCCTTCGCCCCTGCCGACCACAAATGGATCTGTCGTGATGAAAACCGTGCTTGTCTCTGCTGTCGCCTTGATTGACGTCGAGGGCCGTGTGCTTTTGGCGCAGCGACCCGAAGGGAAATCCATGGCCGGTCTGTGGGAGTTTCCGGGCGGCAAAGTCGAACCGGGCGAAACCCCGGAAGCCGCGCTGATCCGCGAGTTGCACGAAGAGCTGGGCATCGGCACCTGGTCCAGCTGTCTTGCGCCTTTGACCTTTGCGTCGCACAGCTATGATGAGTTTCATCTGCTGATGCCGCTTTTTGCCTGTCGCAAATGGGAAGGTACGCCGCAGCCGCGTGAAGGGCAGACCTTGAAATGGGTCGCGGCCGATAAGCTGCGCGACTACCCGATGCCCGCCGCGGATGTGCCTCTTATCCCGATCCTGCGCGACTGGCTTTAGACAGGGTTCGCCTGAAAACTGAACCTGACCCGCGCAAAACGCCCGAAAAAGTGACACGTTTGTGACAGGTTTTTCTAGCGCGAGGATCGTTCTCGGGCTACATCTTGTCGTAGCACAGATACATTGGGGGATGTTATGCTGCGTACAATCACTATCGGAAGTTGTGTATCGATTCAGGGTTTACTTGAACAAACGCTGCCTGACGGGCGGATTTCGGTGCGTGTGGGCAACCGCATTTATGTGGGTCGTCCCGTGGCGCGCGCCGCCTGAAAATCAATACGGTTCGCCGGGTCCCGTACCTGAGATGGGCGAACACAGGTATGACACATGAAAAAGGCCCCCGATTTGGGGGCCTTTTCTTAGTTTGGATCAGTCCAGTGTCCGGGTGATCTCTTCGCGTTCGAAGATCTCGATCACGTCGTCGGGGCGAATGTCGTCGTAGTTTTCGAACGCCATACCGCATTCCTGACCCGACTGCACTTCGGCGACTTCGTCCTTAAAGCGCTTGAGCGTCTTCAGCGTGCCTTCGTGGATCACCACGTTGTCGCGCAGCAGGCGGACGCCCGCGGAACGACGCGCCACGCCTTCGGTGACGATACAGCCCGCAACCTTGCCGACGTTGGATACCTTGAAGACCTCTTTGATCGACGCATAACCGATAAAGTTCTCTTTGATTTCCGCCGACAGCAGACCCGAGGCCGCCGCTTTTACGTCATCCACAAGGTCATAAATGACCGAGTAATACCGGATCTCAACGCCTTTCTGGTTGGCCGAGTTTCGCGCAGGTGTGTTCGCACGCACGTTAAAGCCAATCACCGGACAGCCCGATGCTTCGGCCAGGCCGATATCGGTTTCGGTGATCGCGCCAACGCCCGAGTGGATCACGCGCACGCGGACTTCGTCGTTGCCGACTTTTTCCAACGCCTGAACGATGGCTTCGGTCGAGCCCTGCACATCAGCCTTGACGATGACAGGCAGCTCAGAGACGTTTTCGTCTTCTTTCGCTTTCTGCATCAGCTGTTCCAGCGTGGTCGCTGCACCGGCCGCCGCGCGTTTTTCTTTCGCGGCATGGGCGCGATATTCCGCGATTTCGCGCGCCTGTGCGTCGGTTTCGGTCACGTTCAGCACGTCGCCCGCTTCGGGTGTGCCATTCAGGCCCAGAACCTCGACGGGAACCGAGGGGCCCGCTTCTTTCACGCGCTCGCCCTTGTCATTCACCAGTGCACGGACTTTACCGTACTGCTCGCCCACAACAAAGATATCGCCCTGACGCAGCGTGCCTTTCTGGACCAGAACGGTCGCAACCGGGCCGCGGCCCACGTCGAGCTGGGCTTCGATCACCGCGCCTTCGGCAAAGCGATCCGGGTTGGCCTTCAGTTCCAGGATTTCCGCCTGCAGCGCGATGGCTTCGAGCAGTTCATCCAGGCCCTGACCGGTATGTGCCGAAACCTCGATGTCCTGCACATCACCTGACAGCTGTTCCACGATCACTTCGTGTTGTAGCAGGTCGGTGCGCACCTTGGTCGGGTTCGCCGAGGGTTTGTCACATTTGTTGATCGCGACGATCATCGGAACACCCGCCGCTTTGGCGTGGCTGATGGCTTCAACCGTCTGAGGCATCACGGCGTCATCCGCCGCAACCACCAGAATCACGATGTCCGTCACCTGAGCACCGCGCGAGCGCATCGAGGTAAAGGCCGCGTGGCCGGGCGTATCCAGGAACGACAGGGTCACGCCGCTGTCGGTTGTGACCTGATAGGCACCGATGTGCTGGGTGATGCCGCCGGCTTCGCCCGCGGTGACCTTGGCGTTGCGAATCGCATCCAAAAGCGAGGTCTTACCGTGGTCAACGTGGCCCATGATGGTGATGACCGGGGGACGCGGTTTCAGATCTTCTTCCTTGTCCTCGACCTGTTGAATCACGTCTTCGACGTCCGCATCGGAAACGCGGGTCACCTTGTGGCCGAATTCCTCAATGATCAGTTCGGCGGTGTCCTGGTCGATGGTCTGGTTCTGCGTCGCCATGATGCCGTTTTGCATCAGGGCTTTCACAACGTCCGCCACGCGCTCGGCCATGCGGTTGGCCAGCTCGGCCACGGTGATGGCCTCGGGCAGCTGGACGTCACGAACGACCTTTTCACGCTGTTGCTGACCGCCCATCGCCTTTTGGCGCGCGCGCTCTTGCTTGCGTTTCATTGCGGCCATGGATTTCTGACGGCCACCTTCAC
The DNA here is from genome assembly GCA_025210345.1 of Pelagimonas sp. Taxonomy (GTDB): domain Bacteria; phylum Pseudomonadota; class Alphaproteobacteria; order Rhodobacterales; family Rhodobacteraceae; genus JAOARQ01. The sequence continues at coordinate 69,374 of JAOARX010000033.1, forward strand.
CACCAGACAGCGCCTGGTTCAGGGTCAGCTTGCCCGAGCGGCGGTTGTCGTTGCGACCACCTTTGCCACGACGATCATCGTTGTTATTGTTGGTGTTTTCACGCTCATTGCGGCGCGGACCGCTTGAGGGTTTGGCACCACGTGCCGGCGCTTCTTCGGCCTTTTTGGGCGCTGCGGCGGCCTCGGCGGCAGCGCGTTTGGCGGCCTCTTCGGCAGCTTTCTTTTTGCGCTCTTCTTCCTCGGCCTTGGCGCGGGCGCGCTCTTCGGCTTCGCGTTGTTCGCGCTCTTTTTGCTCTTTTTCCGCGCGCATGCGCTCGCGCTCTTCGGCGCGGGCTTTTTCTGCGGCTTCACGCTTGGCCGTTTCCTCGGCTTCGCGCGCCTTGGCAGCCTGAAGCGCCTTCAGGCGGCGTTCCATTTCCGCGTCCGAGATGCCAGCCGGACGTTTGCTGCCCGCGCCACCCACGGCGCCCTTGCCGCCTGCGGCCCCGCCGGCACCCGGCTTGGGAACCACAACGCGCTTGCGTTTGGTCTCCACCACGACATTCTTGGTGCGCCCGTGGCTAAAGCTTTGCTTCACATTGCCCGAACGCGCACCGCCACGCAGTCCCAGTGTCTTTTTGCCGTCGTTATCGCTCATAAAGCTACATCATCCTTTCCGGTGGCCCCTGCCACCGCGATCCGCATCAGACGCACTGACGCGCATACCTTTCAGTCTTTGGGCTTCCTCTACAACACGTAGCGTGAGTCCGCCAGCACCAAGCGCTGCATGGATCACAGTTTGTCGCCCAAACGCCATTCCCAATTCATCTGCGGTCATCCAGCCAATGAAACTGCCGCCATAAGGCGTGCTCAGTTTCGATTTGCCCCGCTCTGAACCATCCGAGGCCTGCAAAAGCACGCGGGCCTCTTCTTTCATCAGCCAATCCTTGACCTTTTCATAGCCCGCCACGGCCCCGCCGGATTTGCGCGCGAGGCTAAGCAAATCAACCACGCGCCGCGCCAGCATCTGTTCCAGCAGATCATCCAAACCCTCGGGCAGGGTGACCTGTTGTTTCATGGCCCGCGCGAACAGGCCCTTTTTACTGGCTTTGCCCAAGGCATCCCGCGTCGAAGCGACATAGGCCCCGCGACCGGGCAGTTTTCCTGCCAGATCCGGCACCACGCGCCCATCAGGGCCCAGGACAAAGCGGATCAGGCCGGATTTCGGCTGTGTCTCGCCGGTGACGATACACTTGCGACCCGGTCCATCCGAATGATCCTTTTTGTGGCCCCCTCGGCTCATGGATTATGCCTCTTGCTCGTCTTCGGGTTCTTCCGCGTCGTCTTCTTCTGCTTCCAGCTCGGCGGGGTCGACCCAACCCAGCAGGATGCGCGCGGTCATGACCATGTTCTGCGCTTCTTCCAGATCGACGCCGAATTTCTCCAGCAGGCCATCATCCTTGACGCGCTGACCATCGACGGTGGTCCAGCCACCGGCCAGTTCCCAATCCGCACAGGTTGCGAAATCTTCGAGCGAGAGGACGCCGTCCTCGGCCAGAGCTTCGATCATCTGCGGGGTCAGGCCTTCGAAATCGAACAGGTTCTGCTGAACACCCAGTTCCTGCGACCGTTCAATCGCCTTGCGGGCCTGGGCCTCAAGGAATTCGCGGGCGCGGGTTTGAAGCTCTTCGGCGGTGCCTTCGTCGACACCGTCAATCACCAGCAATTCGTCCTGTTCGACATAGGCCACCTCTTCGAGGTTGGTAAAGCCCTCGGAAACCAGCAGCTGGGCAAAGAATTCGTCCAGATCCAGTGTCTCCATGAACAGTTTGGTGCGCACTTCGAATTCGGCCTGACGACGTTTGGATTCTTCTTCCTCGGTCATGATGTCGATATCCAGACCGGTCAGCTGAGACGCCAGACGCACGTTCTGACCGCGACGGCCGATGGCCAGCGACAGCTGTTCATCGGGAACCACCACTTCGATGCGTTCGGCTTCTTCGTCCAAAACCACCTTGGACACCTCGGCGGGCTGAAGCGCGTTCACCAGGAAGGTCGGCACATCTTCGTTCCAAGGGATGATGTCGATCTTTTCGCCTTGCAGTTCGTTCACAACCGCCTGGACGCGCGACCCACGCATACCCACACAGGCACCAACCGGGTCAATGCCGCCGTCATGCGAAATCACGGCGATCTTGGCACGCGAACCGGGGTCACGGGCGACGGCCTTGATGTCGATGATGCCGTCATAGATTTCCGGCACTTCCATCTTGAACAGCTCGGCCATGAATTCCGGCGCGGTGCGCGACAGGAAGATCTGCGGGCCGCGGGTCTCGCGGCGCACGTCTTTGATATAGCAGCGGATGCGGTCGCCAGGGCGATAGCTTTCGCGGCCAATCTTTTCGTTGCGGCGCAGGATGGCTTCGCCACGGCCCACGTCAACGATGACATTGCCATATTCTTCGCGCTTGACCGCACCGTTGATGATGGTGCCATTGCGATCCTTGAATTCGTCATACTGACGATCCCGTTCCGCTTCGCGAACCTTTTGCAAGATCACCTGCTTGGCCGATTGCGCCGCGATCCGGCCCAATTCCACCGGCGGCACCTCTTCCGAGAAGATATCGCCAACCTGCGGATCAGCCATGTATTGCTTGGCCGTTTCGACGGTCATTTCCGCCTGATAGTTCTCAAGCTCTTCGTCTTCGACCACGGTGCGCACGCGGGTAAAGGTGGCGCGGCCGGTCTTGCGGTCGATCGACACGCGAATGTCCATCTCGCTGCCGTAACGCGACTTGGCCGCGCGGGCCAAGCTCTCTTCCATCGCTTCGACAACCAGACCGGGGTCGATCATCTTTTCACGGGCGACGGCCTCGGCTGTTTGCAAAAGCTCCAGCTGGTTTGCAGAGGTGATTGCCATCTCTTACTCCTCGTCCTGAGACGCCTCGGTCTCGATCTCGTCAAATTTGGTTTCGTCAATTGCATCGGCCTTGCGGGCCTTGAGCATCTCTTTGACCAACTCGTCGGTCATGACCAGCTTGGCCTCGGCCAGCCAGCCGAATTCCAGCCCGACGGTGCCCTCGTCAAGGTTCAGCAGAACTTCGCCATCCTCAACCCCGGCCAGCACACCGCGAAAACGCTTGCGCCCGTCGATCAGGTTCTGGGTCTCCAGCTTGGCTTCATAGCCTTCATAGGTCTCAAAATCCTTGAGCCGGGTCAGGGGGCGGTCGATGCCGGGGCTTGACACTTCCAGTACATAGGCATCCAGGATCGGGTCTTCGACATCCAGAACCGCGCTGACGGCGGTGGAAATCTGGGCGCATTCGTCAACTTCGATCCCGCCGTTCGGGCGCTCAGCCATGATCTGGAGCGTCGGCGTATTGCCCCCCATCAGACGGATTCGCACCAGCTCGAACCCCATGTCCGCGATCACCGGGGTGATGATCTCGGCCAGACGCTGGTCCATGCTGGTCTTGGCAATCAGGTCGGTCATTCACTTTGCCTTTCAGGCGGTTAGCGGCGCTGACCCGAAACAAAAAAACGGGCCAGCGGCCCGCGACATCTCTTCGGTAGTGTGTTGGGTTTGGACCCCAGCGCACCGCTGTTGAAGTTCATATACGCCCGGAAGTGGGTTTTATCAAGCCCAAAGCGATCTTTGCGCGGTTTCAGCAGGTATTCACCCAAGGTCACATTTGGCGAAATCGCCCACACGTGCCACCCTGGCCCAAGGGAGGACAGGCCATGACACGCAGGATCGACGCGCTTTTGGCGGAGTATGGCGAAAGCCACCAGAACGAGACCAATAAATTGGTGCATTGGATCTGTGTGCCGGTGATCGTCTGGGCTGTCAGCGCCTTTCTCTGGAGCTTGCCAACCCCCGCCGTTTTCCCCATCGGGGTAAACTGGCTGATCGTGATCCTTGCGGCGGCTCTGGCCTATTATGTCACGCTCTCGCCACCGCTCGCGGCGGGCTTTGCCGGTTTCGCAGCGCTATGTGTTGGCCTGATCCGCCTCTACGAGACCTGGGCGCCCCTGCCACTTTGGCAATTCGCGGCCATCGTCTTTGTCCTGGCGTGGCTGGGCCAATTCTGGGGCCACAAGATCGAGGGCAAGAAACCTTCGTTTTTCAAAGATGTGCAATTCCTGTTGATTGGCCCGGCGTGGTTGTTAAGCTTTCTGTATCGCCGCTTTGGGATCCGCTATTAAGCGATCTGGCAAATGCGCCGCACCGCCGCTGCATACCCCTCAATGCCAAGCCCCGCGATCACCCCATCGGCGCGCTTTGAGACATAAGAGTGATGTCGAAACGGCTCGCGCTTGTGCACCTGTGAAATATGAACTTCCATCACCGGGCCTTCAAAGGCGTTCAACGCATCCAGAATTGCAATGGAGGTATGGGTATAGGCACCCGGGTTGATCACAATGCCACAGGCACGTTCCCGCGCGTCATGAATCCAATCAATCAACTGTCCTTCGTGATTGGACTGCAATGACACAATCTCATATCCATCCGCACAGACCCCTTGCGCCAGCGCGGCCACATCCTCCAGCGTCTCGGCGCCATAGATCTCGGGCTCACGCTTACCCAACAGATTTAGATTTGGTCCATTCAACAGATAGATCGTTTTCATATCGCCGCCCGAATTGCTGTTGTCCCAAACTACCGGCTCTGGACACGATCCACCAGTCACCCGTTTCTTTGGGTCCAAAATATCCTGGGGGTGTGGGGGCAAAGCCCCCACGCGGGCGACGCGCGCAGCGCGGCGCAATCCCTCAGGGTGTGACGACAATATTTCCCGCATGGGTTTTGGCAATAAAAGCCGCCTGCGCCTCGCGCAGCTCTGCCAGCGGATAGGTCGCGGCGACAAGCGGCTTCAAATGCCCGGCTTCCAGGTAGGCCACCAGGTTCAGCATCACTTGCGGATCAATCACGGTTGATCCGATAAAGGTCAGGTCGCGCAGGTACATCGTGCGCAGATCCAGCTGAACCATCGGCCCGGCGATGGCACCCGAACAGGTATAGCGACCGCCGCGCTCCAGAACATCAATCAGCGTCGACCAATATGGTCCCCCCACCACATCCGCAACCACTGTGATCTGCTCATTCCCCAGGGCTGCACGCAGGTTTTCCGGGGCGCGGGGCAGAATCAGATCAGGGTTCAGTGCAGCGACGTCTTCGCGCTTTGCGTCAGAGGTCATCGCGATCACCCGTGCGCCGCGCAGTTTCGCCAGCTGCACCAGCGCGCCCCCCACGCCCCCTGAGGCCCCAGGGACAAGAACCGTTTCGCGACGGCATTTTCGTGAACTGGGCAAAGCCGCCATCGCGCTCAGAGCCAAAATACCCTGTCCTGTTCCGGTTCAGCAGATCATCTTCGTCGCGCAGCCAGCAATCGGTGATGATGCGTTCCCCGATTCGATCGGTGCTGACACCTTCGCCCACGGCCACGATGCGCCCGCAGACATCCGCGCCCTGGATGCGGGGAAAACGGATGGGTGCGCCGCCCCAGGATGGATCTTTTTCATCGACCTCATCAAAGGCGCCGCCGGTCGTTGCCTCGCTCACCGTCTTGGAATACCAGCCAGAGCGCGTGTTCACATCGGTATTGTTCAGCCCGCAGGCTCCGACCTGAACCAAAACTTCACCCGCTGCGGGGGTGGGCGTGGGCCAATCCGTGTGCCAGTCGTATTGATCCAATCCACCGTGCCCCTTGAGAACCATGGCCTGCATCGTGCTGGGAATGTCCATCTGCACCTCCTGTGCTTGCATGTGATAGAAAACCACCCCTGCCGGGCGGGTCAATTCCGGAAACGACTTGGAGAGGTCGCGAATTCTCTAGCGCAGGGGGCATTTGCATGCATTGTGCAGGGAATGTGCCCCAGGATTTCACGTCCGGCGGCACCGAAAGGACCCGAAGGGAAGAACGATGAAATCCTATTGGCAGAACTATATTGACGGCAAATGGGTCGATGGTGGCGCCGGTCGCATTGATGTGACAAACCCCGCGACGGGCGAATTTCTGGCGGAACACGCCCTGGCGGACGCCGCAGATGTGGATCGTGCGGTTCAAGCGGCGCGGCGGGTCCACCAATCTGGCGTATTGACCGCGATGCGCCCGATCGAGCGTGGCCGGATGGTGCAAGAGATGGGCCGCTATCTATTGGAAAATATTGACCAAATCGCCAAGGAGCTGACCCTTGAGCAGGGCAAACCCCTGTGGGAAGCGCATATCGAGGTCAAGGGCGCCGCGCTGTATTTTGAATATTACGGCAATCAGGCCAGCACAGTTGAGGGCAAATCGATCCCGCTGGGTGCGGGCTATTTCGATTGGACCGAAAACGAGCCCTTCGGCGTCTCGGCTCAGATCATCCCCTGGAACTATCCGTTGGAAATGACCGCCCGTTCGCTTTCGGCCGGGCTGGTGACGGGCAATGCCTGTGTGATCAAAACTCCGGAAATGACCCCCATTTCAAACGCTTGGATGGTAAAAGCCGCCGAACACGCGGGCTTTCCCGAGGGTTCTGTGAACCTGCTGTGTGGTTTGGGCCACGAAGCGGGCGCCGCGCTGTCGGCGCATCCGGACGTGAACCAGATCGTGTTCACCGGCTCTGTCCCGACCGGCATCGCCATCGCAAAGGCCGCCGCGGGGAATGTTGTGCCCTGCGTGTTGGAACTGGGCGGGAAATCAGCGGCGATTGTGCACGAAGATGCGGATCTGGACGCCTTTGAAAACGATATCCGTTGGGGGATCTATTTCAACGCCGGTCAGGTTTGCAGTGCGATGAGCCGCATAATCGTGCACGAAAGCCGTCACGAGGAGCTGCTGGAACGGGCCGAAAAGGTTGCGAAATCTTTGACTGTCTTGCCGGGTATCGAACAGCCGGAAGGTGACGGCACGATGGGGGCGATGGTCTCAGAGGCGCAGCGTGACCGGGCCGTTGGCATGGTGGAACGCGCCATCGGAGAGGGCGCTCAGATCGTGGCAGGTGGGCACAAGCTCAACCGGGACGGAGCGTTCATGGAACCCACTGTTCTCAAGGTGACGCCAGAGATGGAGATCGCCCAGCAAGAGGTGTTTGGTCCGGTGTTGTCGGTCATGCCTTTCCAAGAAGATGCGCAGGCGATCGAGATTGCCAACAGCACCGAGTTCGGGCTTGTCAGTGGGGTCTTTACCCGCGATCTGGATCGCGCGACCCAGGCCGCCCGCAAGCTGCGATCGGGGCAGGTGTTCGTGAATGAATGGTTTGCAGGCGGGATCGAAACGCCCTTTGGCGGTTATGGCAAATCGGGCTATGGGCGCGAAAAGGGGCGTGAGGCTTTGTGGAACTATGTGCAGACCAAGAACGTCGCGATGCGCCTGAAGGGGTGAAAGGTTTTAAGGAAAAACCTTGGGGGGCTCTGCCCCCTTCTCCTGCGGAGAATTCCCCCGGATGCCGCCAAGTGTTCAGACCAAGCGCCTACACTGGGTTTGCCCTGTTTCCATCTGGCCTGATGAAAAGGGTCAGACCAGGGTGAGCGCCATCCAACAGGCGGTTTCCGTCAGAAATTGGGTGGCACCCAGCACGTCGCCGGTCTGACCGCCGATGCGCTTTTTCGCGCGCCAAGCCACAACAAGGCCCATGAGACCGGCCGCCGCGATGACAAAGAGCGCTTGCAGGCCAAGCGGCATTAACGCGGCCAAGGTGATCGCTGCGCCCACCGCAAGGGGCGCGCCCGGTTTTGCGCTGGCAGATTGGCCCAGCCCGTCATCGCGCGCGGGTGGCAACAGATCCAGCAGACAAAGCATGGCAAAGCGACTGACCGCGCCGACCGCGATGAATTGCGTGAGGCTCGGATTGGTTTCAAACACCGCAAACACCCAAGCGCCAAGGCACAAAACCAGGGCAACCACGCCATAGCTGCCGACCCGGCTGTCGCGCATGATGTCAAGGCAATGTGCGCAATCACGCCCCCCTCCAAGCCCGTCAGCCAGATCCGCCAGACCATCCTGGTGGAGCGCTCCGGTCAGCAGCACAAGACCCGTCAGGGTGAGAAACGCAGCCAGCAGCGGGCTGAAACCGACGCTGGTTGCGAAGCTCCAGACAAGCCAGACCGCAAGGCCAACCAGAACGCCGACCAAAGGATACGCCCAGCGGGATTGGGCGAGACCGGGCACATTGCCTTTGATGGTGCCCATGGGCAGGCGCGTCAAAAGCATCATGGCGATGCGGAATTCGTTCAGGCGCGCGTGCATCGGTTTACCCGTCTGAAACGCCGGCTTCGGCAAAGGTGGCCATACCGTTGTGGCATTCCAAAGCGGCGCGCAGGATGTTCAACGCAAGGGCCGCGCCTGACCCTTCTCCCAGTGCCATGCGCATGGTCAGAATCGCATCTTTGTTCATTGCGCTCAGCAGCTTGGCGTGGCCCGGTTCCGCGCTGGCGTGACCGACCAGACAGTGATCCAGCCATGCCGGGTTGTCATTGAACAACGGCGCGACGGCAGCGGTACAGATATAGCCATCAAGAAGCACGGGGATAGAGCGCGCGCGGGCTTCGATCACGGCACCGCAGATGGCGGCCTGTTCACGGCCCCCCAGCGCGGCGAGCATGTCGAACCCGGTGCTGTCTTTGTGTCGCGTGATCGCCTGATCAATCACACGCGCCTTGAGCGAACGCCCCTCGGCATCTGACCCGGTGCCCGGGCCAACCCAGTCTTCGGCCACGCCACCAAAGGCAGCAAATGCCAGCGCGGCGGCGATGGTCGAGTTGCCGATCCCCATTTCCCCCAGGATCAGGACCTGCGCGCCCGGGGTGACCGCAGCGGCCCCACGTCTGAGCGCATCCAGCGTCTCGGCCTCGGACATGGCGGGCGCTTCCGAGATATCCTGTGTCGGTGTTTCCAGATCCAACGCCACCACCGACAGGTCAGCCCCCGCAGCGCGGCACAGCTGGTTGATGGCTGCGCCCCCGTGTTGGAAATTGGCGACCATCTGCATGGTGACTTCTTGCGGGAAGGGGTTCACCCCCTTTGCGCAAACGCCATGATTGCCTGCAAACACAACGGCCTGCGCGGTTTCGATCACCGGGCGATCGCTGCGCTGCCAGCCCGCCATGAATTCGGCCAGGTCTTCCAGACGGCCAAGCGATCCCGGCGGCTTTGTCAGGGTCATCTGCCGTTCACGCGCTCCGGCGGTGGCTTGGTCATCCGCGGTGGGCAGCGTTGCCAAAAGCGCGGCCACATCCGCCAAAGAGGTCACATCAGAGAGTATGGTCATTGGGTTTCACCTTTACAGGATATCCGGCCACGCAAAGATATACCTCGTCCGAGGCCTGCGCGATGGTTTGGTTCAGCCAGCCCGCCGCATCGCGAAAGGCGCGGGCCAATTTGTTCTCGGGGACAATACCTGCGCCCACTTCGTTTGTCACAAAGATCACCGGGGCGGTTTGTGACACAAGGGTTTCGGCCAAGCCTGTGCCCTCGGATCGCCAATCGCGATCGTTCAGCATCAGGTTTGTCAGCCAAAGCGTGAGGCAATCCACAAGCCGTGGATCCCCCCCATCGCTGTCGCGAAGCGCCGTGATCAGGTCAAAGGGGGCGTGCAGGTTGGTCCACTGGTCCCCGCGCCGGGCCTGATGATCGGCAATGCGCGCGCGCATCTCGTCGTCATAGGCCTTGGCGGTGGCGATATACACGGCCCGCCCGCTGCGGCTAAGCGCCATTTTCTCGGCAAAGACCGACTTGCCCGAGCGCGCGCCACCTGTGATCAGTATCGACTTTTTCATGATCCCGTGAAAAAGCAGGTTTGGTGGTAAAAGAAAAGCGGGAAGGGCGTCGGAATATGGGGGCAAAGCGACACGGAGGTCAGCTTGTGCTGATCCGCCATGCGCCGATCGCGCGCGAGGGGATCTTGTGCGGGCACACCGACGCGCCCGCGCGGGTTGAGCCGGGGCATGTGGCGCGTGTTGCCGCCGCGCTGGATGGCGTGGCCGAATGGGCCTGTTCGCCTGCGTTGCGCTGTCAACAGACCGCAAAGGCCCTGCTGGGGTGCACCCCACTTTCGGACGCGCGCCTTTGGGAACAGAATTTTGGGGCCTATGATGGCAAACCCTATTCCGCCCTGCCGGATCTGGGGGTGTTGGACAATCGCGCGCTTGCGGCGCACCGTTGGGACAACGGGGAAAGCTTTGACGATCTCTGCGCACGCGTTTTCCCGGCGTTGAAAGACCATGCCAAACGGGCGCAGGCGCTTGCGGCGCCGGTGGCGCTGGTCGTGCATGCCGGGGTTGTTCGCGCGGGGATTGGCCTTGCGTTGGGTGTCCAAGAGGCCGGTTTGTCGTTCGAGATCGCCCCGCTGTCGGTCACATCGCTGCGTGTCGGGCCAGATGGCCCCATATCGGTGATGTCAGCAAACGAGCGCTATGAATGACGGCAGTCGCAGGACATTTCGGAGAGTGGATTCAAGGGCGGTTGGGGCCAGATGGGCCGGTGGCCCTGGTCACGCTTGCCTGTCCTGTCTTGCAGGTGCGGGTCAGCCCGCAGGGCAAGACCCTTTTCCCCGATCATGTCACCCGTGCCCTGTTTGAAACCCTGGGGCTGGCCCCTGCGGAAACGCGCCTGGTGCATGACATGCCGTTGGGGGGCGGGGCCGGGGCCTCGACGGCCGGGCTGATCGCATTGGCGCGGACGGCGGGGTTTACCGGCGAGCCAACAGACCTGGCGCAGGCCTGCATCCGTGCCGAAGGCGCCAGTGACCCTTTGATGTTTGCCGCTCCGGACCAGATGATCTGGGCGTCACGGCAGGGCAATGTTCTGGCGACGACGCGGCCTTTGCCGCGCTGCGACATCGTGGGTGGGTTCTGGGGGGCTCCGGTCAAGACCGATCCCAGGCAGAGCACATTCCCAGATGTGTCTGATCTGTTGCACAACTGGGAGGACGCCGTTGAACACCAGGATCTGCCAGCCATGGCCGCGCTGGCCAGCCAATCGGTGCAAAGATGTGATAAGACGCTTGGGCAGGTCAGCCCCTTGAGCGATCTGATCCCCCTCTTTGGGGCCCTGGGCGAGGTGCGCGCGCATACAGGATCGGCACGGGGTCTGGTTTTCCCGCCCAAGGGCGTGCCCGATAGGGTCAGGGACCGGTTGAACGCGCTGGGTTTCAAAGGGGTCGTAGAATTCAGCACCGGGGGCACGACATGAGCTTTGCAGCAATGACCCTGATCGGCTTTCTGCTGGATGCAGCAATTGGTTGGCCCAAGCCCCTGTTTCAGCGGATCAGCCATCCGGTGGTCTGGATTGGCCGTTTGATCACGGCGCTTGAGGGGCGGCTGAACCAGAACGGACGGCTGTATCGGTTGCTGGCCGGGGCTGTGACCGTGCTGGTGGTTTGCGCCGTGACCGGTGGGATCGCCGCGCTGGTGATCCTGATGTTGCCAGATGGCCCCGCGGGGATCGTGATCGGGGGCGTCTTGTGTTGGCCATGGATTGCGACCCGGTCGATGCATGATCATGTGCGCGCGGTGTCGGACCCGCTGAATGCCGGGGATCTGGAACAGGCGCGGCACGCGGTGTCGATGATCGTGGGGCGCGACCCGTCATTACTGGATGCGCCGGGCATCGCGCGGGCGACATTGGAAAGCCTGGCCGAAAACGCATCAGACGGGATTGTTGCGCCTGTCTTTTGGGGCGTGGTTGGCGGGCTGCCGGGGATCGCGATTTACAAGGCGATCAACACGATGGATTCGATGATTGGCCACCGCTCTGATCGCTATGAGGCCTTTGGAAAAACGGCGGCGCGTCTGGATGATCTGGTCAACCTGATTCCGGCCCGTCTAAGCGGGCTCTTGTTTGCGCTGGCGGCGGGGAAACACTGGCGTCTTGCCGTTGACGTTATGCGTCGCGACGCGGGCAAGCATCGTTCGCCCAACGCGGGTTGGCCAGAAGGGGCCATGGCCGGGGCGCTGGGCGTGCGACTGTCTGGTCCGCGTATCTACGGAGATCACAAGGTGGATGAACCCTGGGTGAACGAGACCTGCCCAGACCCAAGGCCCAGTGATCTGAGGCGCGGCATTTGGCTCTATATTCGGGCAATGGGGCTGTTGGGGCTTGCCTTGGCGGCGATTGCCTTGCTCTAAGGTGGCATGACTTTGACCCGCAAAACCGGCCGCGATCATGGCGGCAATCTGGATGCAGCGATGGCGCGCTTTGGTGGTGAGGTCCGCGACTGGATTGACCTGTCGACGGGGATCAATCCGCTGCCCTATCCCGTGCCGGATATCACATCCGATGCCTGGGCCGTTCTGCCGCGCAAATCGGACATGGCGGCCCTGACCCAAGCGGCGCAGCGTGCGTATGGCACCAAACACCCCACTGTTGCCTTTGCCGGGGCGCAAGGCGCCATTCAGGCGGTGCCCTTTTTGCGGCCTGCCGGGCGGGCGCGTGTCTTGGCCCCCACCTACAACGAACATGCCGCCGCGCTGCGCATGGCCGGGTGGGAGGTCACCGAGGTGTCGGAAACCGGAAATCTGGCCGGGGCCGATTTGGCGGTGGTCGTGAACCCCAATAATCCCGATGGCAATAGCTATGCCCCGGATCAACTGCGTGATCTGGCGACGCGGGTCGGTCTGTTGATCGTTGACGAAAGCTTTGCTGACACCGAAAGTAACCTGACATTGGCGCAGGATCCTGCCCCGAATATGGTCATCCTGCGGTCGTTCGGCAAGTTTTACGGGCTGGCAGGTCTGCGGCTTGGCTTTGCCATTGCCCAACCGGATTTGGCCGACAAATTGCGCGAAATCGCCGGGCCTTGGCCGGTTTCAGGGCCCGCGATCCAGATCGCCTGCAAGGCGTTGGATGACCGCGATTGGCAAGAGACGACCATCACGCGCTTGCAACGCGATGCGCAGCGGTTGGATCAGATGGCAAAGCGCGCCGGATGGCGTTTGGTTGGTGGCACCCCGCTGTTTCGCACCTATGAGACGTCGGATGCGCAGGTGGCGCAGGATGCCTTGGCGCGGGCGCACATCTGGTCGCGGATTTTCCCCTATTCGCCCACATGGATCCGCCTTGGGCTTGCCGGAGCGGAACCGGAATGGCAGCGGATGCAAGAGGTTTTTCAAAATGGACTTCGCTGAGCACGACCGGGACATTCTGACCCAAATCCTTCGCTGGCGGCGCGATGTCCGTCATTTTCGGCCCGATGCGCTGAACAGCGACATCGAAGATGCCCTGCAGCAGGCAATGGATCTGGCCCCCTCTGTGGGCAATGCGCGGCCGTGGCGGGTGATCAGGGTCGAAAGCCCCGACCTGCGCAAAGCCGGACAAGAGATTTTCAGCACCTGCAACCAAGCGGCCCGGGACAGTTATGACGGGGCGCAACGCGATGCCTATATGGCGTTGAAACTGGCCGGGATGGAGGTCGCGCCCCTGCAATTGGCGATCTTCACCGAGACCGCCCCAGAGGAAGGGCACGGGCTGGGCCGCGCGACCATGCCCGAGACATTGGTGCAATCCACTGCCATGTCGATCTATTCCCTCATGTTGACGGCGCGGGCGCTGAACATCGGGGTGGGGATGGTCTCGATCCTTGATCCGGGGGCGATGGAGCGGCTGTTTGACGTGCCCGACACCTGGTGTTTCGCCAGTTGGCTGTGCATCGGCTATCCCGAAACCCAGGATGACACGCCGCTGTTGCACCGTGTTGGCTGGCAGGAAAACACCCAGACCCAATGGGAGACGCGTTAGCGCGCCACCGCCAGCAACCCCGCAACATCCAGATGCGTTTCCACATGGTCTGCCAAGGCGTCCAGCGTCGATTCGACCGTAGCATCGTAAGCGGTTTCCGACTGCGCGCCGAACTGCGCAAGGAACCCGGCGCGGAATCCGTCATCGCGGAACATCCCGTGCAGATAGCTGCCCATGATGCGGCCATCGGGGCTGATTGCGCCTTCGGGCTGACCCATCACATGGGCAAAGGGCCGGGCCCGGTCTGACCCATCCGTGCGCCCGATGTGAATTTCATAGCCGTGAAAGGCCTTGCCGGATGGCGCATGCACCGCGTTGACTTCGGTTAGACGCTTGTTGCCGGTCATCACCGTGTCGATCTGCAATAGGCCAAGGCCGGGGTCCGTGCCGGCGGGTCCTTCGACCCCATCGGGGTCTGCGATGGTGTGTCCCAGCATCTGATAGCCGCCGCAGATGCCCAGAACATGCCCCCCACGCCGCACATGCGCCTTGAGGTCGATTTCCCAGCCCTGAGCACGCAGAAACGCCAGATCTCCGCGGGTGGACTTTGATCCCGGAATAATCACCAGATCCGTGTCACCGGGCAGCGGTTCGCCGGGCATGAGCATGGTCAGACGCACCGAAGGCTCTTGCGCCAGCGGATCAAGGTCGTCGAAATTCGCCATCCGAGAAAGTTTGAGACACACGATGTGCAGCCCGCTGTCCCGCTGTGGGGTCGACACATCCAGGGCGTCTTCGGCGGGCAGCTTCCAGGCCTTATCGAACCAGGGGGCCACGCCAAACCCGGGCCAGCCGGTTTGCGCATGGATCATCTGATAGCCATCGTCAAACAGGCTGGGATCTCCGCGGAACTTGTTGATCATAAAGCCCGCAACCTGCGCATTGTCTTGCGCATCCATCACCGCCTGTGATCCGACAATCTGCGCGATCACCCCACCGCGATCAATGTCACCGCATAAGATGACGGGCACATCCGCCGCGCAGGCAAAGCCCATATTGGCAATGTCGCCTTGGCGCAGGTTGACCTCTGCGGGGCTACCGGCGCCCTCGACGATGACCAGATCGTGCCGGGATTTGAGGCGCTCGAAACTCTGAAGAACCGATGCCAGCAGCTGTGGTTTGAGCCGGGCGTATTCACGGGCCTTGACCGTGGCAAGACGCTTGCCCTGCACCACGACCTGCGATCCGGTGTCCGTCTCGGGTTTCAGCAGCACGGGGTTCATATCCGTGTGGGCCGCCAGCCCGCAGGCCAGCGCCTGAAGCGCCTGCGCGCGGCCAATCTCTCCGCCGTCCGAAGTCACGGCGGCGTTGTTTGACATGTTCTGCGGCTTGAAGGGCGCAACCGACAGGCCCCGCCTGCGCGCAGCCCGGCACAGCCCCGCCACCAACATGGATTTCCCGACATTGCTGCCGGTGCCTTGGATCATCAGGGATTTGGTCATGCGCGCGCGGGGGGTTTTTGCAAGAATGCCTCAACCGAAGCCTGGGCGACCACGATCACATTGCCGCTGTCGGGGTTGGAGACGTTCAACCCGCCGAACACGGCCTGGACGGTCGCGGTGCCGCGGGGCAGGCGTTTGACCAAGGCGTCGCAATCCACCTGTTCAGGGGCCTGAACCGCGACCGTGACCTGCACACGCATGTCCGTATGCGCGATATTCAGCGCGTCGAACATGGGGATCGAACTATGGCGCAGGGCGTCTTCGATCGCGCGGGCGGCGGCCTTGGTATAGTCCTGCCCGTATTGGTCATTGCCCATGCCCATCTCGATGATGAAACGCTGTTCGCTCATGCCGCGTCCTCCAGATCCAAAGAGACCGAGATCGCCACATTGGCCATGACCGTGGGCACGCCGTCGGGACGCGGGGCATCCAGCCCACCCCGGAGCGTTTGAACCGTCACCTGCCCATAGGGAAAGACCGCCGCGACCTTGTCGACATCGACCTGGTCGGGCTGGGTCACTCCGACCTCGACCAGGATGATCATGTCCTCTTTGGCCTTGCCAAAAAGCTCGGCCAGATTGATCGAATTGTGCCAAAGCGCGTCCTGACAGGCGCGAATGGCCGCTTGGGTATAGTCCTGACGGCGCAGAGAAGACCCCATTCCGAATTCGGTTAACAGACGTTTGACGGGCATGGCTTGCTCACCTTGAAGTTTCCCGCACGCTAATCCGGGCGACGCGTGAGGTAAAGCTTATGCGGCGCGTGCCTCGGCCAATGTAATGGCTTCGAAGGCTTGTAGAACTTTCAGGCCGCTGCGCGCGTGTTCCGGCAACAGCCGGGCGGGAATGTCATTCAGAACGGTTTGCTTGAGCTCTTCGCGACGGCGGCGCAGACGGCCGACATACAGGCTTTCCAGTTCGGAATCCGCGGAAATAAAGGGTTCGTGCCGGGGCAGCAGAAGCTGATGATAGCGCACTATCTGGACCCCTTCTTCGTAATAGGCGGCAAACCCGTTCACAAGACTGGCTGCGGGAATCAACACCGCCTGGCGACCAAAGATATACTCCACCTCGGACCCGCCGATCACCAACCTTTGATGCGGGGCGACGATCAGGTCGTGGCGCAACCCAAAATAGGGTGCACGCAGACGAACCGGTTTGAAAGACCCCAAGGCCGGGACCCGCCGCGAAATCTGGGCCAGCACCGGGACGGCGCCGTTTTGCCGCGTCATGACATGGTCCCCGCATTTCAGATCGCGCATCGGGCGATAGCCCTCGGGGGTCAGCACGGGCACCTGACCCACCACTGATGCCATGGGCCCCACCGGTTCAATTTCATCCGAGACCGCAAAGAACAGCACATCAGGGTCCATTTCACACAGCTGCGGGCGGCAGGTGAGTGTATAAATGTCCTCAAGCAGCATCGGCGGCGGCGCGGGCGTTTCCTGCACCACGACTTCGTCGCTTTCCGGACGTTCGACGGCGATCTTGCCTTTGCGGTCTTCGCTGTCCCACGAAAAGGTCACCCGCAGCACGTCGGCGCGCCCGTCCTGATGGTGTTGCAGAACCGTATGGAACACCTGCTCACCCTGGCAAAGAACCAGGATGATCGACCCGCCCGGCACGGCCCGCACCGAAATGCCCCCCTTCCAGGGGTGGTCGCGTTCATAGGACAAAAGCGTCTGGGGGCGCCCTTCGTCCGACAGCCGGGTTTCGATCATGATCGACCCGCGCGGAACCAGGATGTCACGCTTGGCGGCGGTGTTGCCAAAGGTCTTGGGACACACCCATGAGGTGCCCTCACCGGAATAGGCGATCCAGCTCATGCAGCCCCCTCGCAAAACAGTTTTGCTTCGTAAGATTTCAGCACCCGCCGGGCCGCAGGGCCATAGCCTTTGCCGGTCTGAGGATCGAGTTCGGGAAAGATCCGCGTGATTTCGGCCAGGGTTTCCTGTTCGAAAATCGACGCGGTCTGGGACCCTGGCAAAAAGCTTTCGGATAGCAGGCCATTGGCGCGCACAATCTGATGTTCGTCAAACAGGATATGCACATATTCAACTTCGCCACCTTCGATCGGGCGGATCGAGTGATCGTTCACAAGGTGTTTGGCGGCTGCGAGGACCTCGGGTTCTTCGAACAGCAGATGTGCCAGAACATCCTGAACCAGCACGCGGTGCTGAGGGGAAACCATAAGGGTGCGGTGATCGCCAAGCGCGCCGCCAGCGATGCGGATCGGGGCAAAGTCGCCACGGGCTTCGACTACGCGGCGTCCGATCCAGCGAATGGGTTGGGGGCCGTTGTCGCGCGTGTTGACCAGATTCCCGGGTTCAAGCATATGCACGGGCCGTTCCCCATCCGGGGTATCCATCAGGGTGCCCGCCACGAAACAGGGGATGGCATTCACATTGACGATGCCAACGTCTGACTGTCCCGTCGTGCTTTCGGCGGTATAGGTAAAGTTGTACTGCTCGGTGTCGCCGTTGCCGGAAATGCTGAGGGTGCCGTCGGCATTCAGGGTGACGGTCTGACCCGTATTCAGCAGGACAAAGTCCCCGGCATTGACCAGGAGTCCGTTGATATGCGTGATCGACAATGTGCCCGCGGTGTTGTTGCTGTCATTGGCCAGCGCGTCCAGAATACGGGTCGCATCGGGGTTCATCGTCACGGCATCATCAATGGCCGTGACTGAGGCCTGAAGAGAATCCGCCGCAATTAACAGGTTGGAATCATAAGAGGAATCGTTCACGTCGGCGATCCCGATCCGGATCGAGTTCACCTGGCCGGCGATGACCGGGATGGTCAATGTCATGGATACGGTGAATCCGTCCATTTCCGTGTTATACTGATCGCCCGTGTTGTCGACAAAAAGGTTCTCGTTTGAGCCCGCGTTGATATTGGTCGGATCGACGTCGCCGTCTCCGACGGCCACATCAACCTGAACGCCGTTGATCCACACACCGACAAAATCCTGATACAAGGACGTCGTGTATTCCGGGTATTCTTCTGACCCAAAGACGAATTGCATTGAAATCACGTCGCCGGTCGGAACAAAATCGATATCCAGCAACGAGGCATCATAGGTGCGCGTGCCGGCGGCCGCGTTGAAATCGGTCAAGTTGTTTGGGCCAGATGTGTTGGTCGAGCGGCCAGAGGACACGTTTGAGTTGTTTGACCACCATGGCCCACTGTTGGTGACATCCGTGGCGCGACCCGTCGACAGAATAACCCCATCGTCCGAGGGGACAAACCCCGGCGATGTGTTCAAGCCGTCGGAAAATATCCCCGAAGATCTGCTATCGCCCGTATAGCTCGCAGAGACCACCGTGACCCCGTCACCAAAGATGGTCTGCGCCATTTGCAGGGCGCTTGCGCTCGTATTGATGGGCAACTCAACTGGTTGAACCATCTCTGCCTCAATTGCTCGGACCGAGGCGAAACAGGCACAAGCCATCATCATGCGCGCTGCATGATGATTGGTTCTGGTTACCTAGATACTGCTGCCTGCCTCGGCATTTTTGTTTGTTTGGGACAGCTTAACACAGTTTCTTGTCAATAGTTAACGATATTTTTTTCGCTGCCAGGTCGGTGTGTCTCTGGTGGCCCAATTGCCTTGGCGCGTGAGACAGGTTAGCCATCTGCCAACACGACAGGAGAGCGCCATGATCGACCCCGCAGAACTGACCGCCCAGCTTGTGAAATGCCCTTCGGTCACCCCCGAAGAAGGCGGTGCGCTGGTCTTGTTGCAAGACCTGCTGGAAGGCGCGGGATTTACCTGTACCCGCGTTGATCGCAACGGCACGCCCAATCTGTTTGCCCGCTGGGGGGATCAGGGCCATGGGCGGACCTTCGGCTTTAACGGGCACACCGATGTGGTCCCGATTGGTGACCCGGCAGATTGGCAGCACGCGCCCTTTGGGGCTGAGCGCGTGGGGGAGTTCATGTATGGGCGCGGCACCACGGATATGAAATCGGGCGTGGCGGCTTTTGCAGCGGCCGCGATCGATTTCGTGACGCAAACGCCGCCGGATGGGGCCGTGATCCTGACCATCACAGGGGATGAAGAAGGCGATGCCACGGATGGCACCACCGCATTGCTGGATTGGATGCAGGCCCATGATGAGCAGATGACACATTGTCTGGTCGGTGAACCCACCAGCCCGGATTACATGGGCCAGATGATGAAGATCGGGCGGCGCGGCTCGCTTTCGGCGTGGTTTGCCGTCGAGGGCAAGCAGGGGCATTCGGCCTATCCGCATCGGGCGATCAATCCGCTGAGCGCGATGGTGCGGCTGATGGACCGGCTGGCCAGCCACGAACTGGATCAGGGCACAGAGCACTTTGATGCGTCGACCCTTGCGGTGGTGAACATCGACACCGGCAATCCCGCGACCAATGTGATCCCGGCAAAATCCTCTGCCTGCGTGAACATTCGGTTCAACGACGCCCACACCGGAGAGGGCCTGTCAGGCTGGCTGCGCGCGCAAGCGGCACAGGTGGATGCCGATTTCGGCACCGCGACCGATGTGACCATCAAGATTTCGGGCGAGAGCTTTCTCACCCCTCCGGGTCTGTTGTCCGACCTGATTGCCGATGCCGCCGAGGCCGAAACCGGCCATCGGCCAGAGCTGTCCACGACTGGGGGCACCTCGGATGCGCGCTTTGTGAAAAACCACTGCCCGGTGGTGGAGTTCGGCCTTGTGGGCAAGACCATGCATGCGGTGGATGAACGGGTCGAAGTGGCGCAGATCCATCAGCTCAAAGCGATTTATACCCGCATCTTGCAGGGCTATTTCGCATGACTGTCAAAGTGACAACCGATCTGGCCGCCTGTCATGCCCTGCGGCGTGAGGTCTTTATCGAAGAGCAGGGCATCGCAGAACATGAAGAATGGGATGACCTGGACGATCAGGCGGTTCAACTGTTGATCCATGACGACGACACGGCCGTGGCCTCGGCCCGGCTTTTGCGCGCGGGCGCAGTTGGCAAGATCGGGCGGGTCTGTGTGACCAAGTCCCACCGGGGCAAGGGGTTGGGGGCGGATCTGGTCCGTTTTGGCCTAGAGCATTTTCGCGGTATTGCCGGGGTCTCTCAGGTCGAGCTGGGCGCGCAATGCTATGCGATCCCGTTTTATGAGAAACTGGGGTTCGTGGCCTTTGGGCCGGTCTATGACGACGCGGGTATCCCACATCAAGACATGCGGGCCGCGCTGTGAAGCCCACGCTGATCGTCATGGTCAAGCAGCCGCGCGCCGGGCGGGTCAAGACACGGCTTGGGCGCGACATGGGCATGACCGCCGCTGCTTGGTGGTTTCGCCATCAGGTTGCCGGGCTTTTGCGCCGCATTCGCGACCCACGTTGGACCATCCTTTTGGCCGTTGCCCCGGACACGGCGGTGCATTCCGGTGACTGGCCGCGTGATGTTCCGCGTGTGGCGCAGGGGCACGGGGATCTGGGCGCGCGGATGAAACGCGCTTTGCGCGCGGCGCCTCCTGGGCCGGTTTGCCTGATCGGAGGCGACGTTCCTGGGGTGACCCGCCAGGTGATCGCCCAAGCGTTTGAGGCGCTGAAAGGCCAAGACGCCGTGTTTGGCCCGGCTGAGGATGGGGGATTTTGGCTGGTTGGGGTCCGCAACGCCCGCGCGGTGCCCGAACGGCTGTTTCACGGGGCGCGCTGGTCCACGGAATGCGCCTTGCTAGATACGGTGGCGTCGATCCCCGGGGCACGGATCGACTATGCCACGACATTGAACGACGTGGATACGGTCGCAGACCTGCGCCCCCGACCCTAAGCGCCTGACGCATCGCGTGACGTGTGTTCAATGTCGGATCCCTGTGGTAATCGGGGGCATGACACGTATGCCGACCAAGCCCGAGATCCTCGAATGGATCACCGAAAATCCGACGCTCACCTCAAAGCGTGATATTGCCAAGGCCTTTGGCATCAAGGGGGCTGCGCGGATTGATCTCAAGCGTATGCTCAAAGAGCTTGAGGCCGAGGGGCATTTGCAAAAGCGCAAAAAGACCTATCGCGACCCGGATCGCCTGCCACCGGTCAGCGTATTGCAGATGAAGGGGCCGGACGACAGTGGGGATCAATTCGCGCGCCCGCTTGAGTGGCACGGAGAAGGGGTTGAACCGACGGTGCTTTATGTGCCCCGGGCCACGGATCCGGCGCTGGGCGAAGGGGATCGCATCCTGGCCCGGCTTCAGGTGGTGCATGAGGATGATCACAACTATGAGGCCCGGTTGATCCGGCGCATCGGGGCCTCGCCGAAAAAGATCGTGGGGATCTATCGGAAAGGGGCCGAAGGTGGCCGGATCGTGCCCATCGACAAAGGCGACGACAAAGAGTGGCGCGTGCCGCCCGACAATACCGCCGGCGCCAAAGAGGGCGAACTGGTCGAAGCAGAGCAGGCCGGTCCAAAGTCCCGCATGGGGCTGCCACTGGCGCGGATTGTCATGCGTTTGGGCGATCCGACCGCGCCGCGCGCCGTGTCTTTGATCGCGATTCATCAGCACGGCATTCCCGATGATTTCCCGCAAGAGGTGCTGGACGAGGCCGACGCGCAGAAACCTGCGGGGCTGTCTGGCCGGACCGATCTTAGGGATATGCCGCTTGTCACCATCGATCCGGCGGATGCGCGGGACCACGACGATGCGGTTTTTGCCGAGCCCGACACCGATCCCAAGAACCCCGGCGGCCATCTGATCTGGGTGGCGATTGCCGATGTGGCCCATCACGTGCGCCCGGGAACACAGCTTGATCGTGAGGCCAAAAAGCGCGGCAATTCCAGCTATTTCCCGGACCGCGTGGTGCCCATGCTGCCCGACCGCCTGTCTGGTGATCTGTGCAGCCTGCACGAAGGGGTGCCGCGTGCCTGTCTGGCAGTCTGCATGAAGATTGACGCCGATGGCAACAAGCTGTCGCAGCGCTTTGTGCGTGGTCTGATGCGCTCGCCTGCGTCGCTGAACTATCAAGAGGTGCAGGCCGCCATGGATGGCGCCCCGAATGCGCGCACCGAACCGCTGCTTGATCCGGTGATCCGCCCGCTTTATGCGGCGTATGACGCGCTGAAAACCGCGCGCGCGGCGCGACAGCCGCTTGAGCTGGATTTGCCCGAACGCAAAATCGTGCTGGACGAGGACGGCAAGGTCACGTCGGTCGCATTTACCGAGCGGCTGGACGCGCATCGTTTGATCGAAGAGTTCATGATCCTCGCAAACGTGGCCGCAGCCGAGACGCTGATTGCCAAAAAGCAGCCGCTGTTGTTCCGCGTGCACGAAGAGCCACCGGTTGAAAAACTGGACAGTCTGCGGGAAACCGCCAAGGCCGCCGGGCTGACCCTGGCCAAGGGGCAGGTGTTGCAAACGCGGCATCTGAACAAGCTGCTGGCGGATGCCGCGGGCAGTCCGGACGCCGAGCTGATCAATATCTCGACGCTGCGGTCCATGACGCAGGCCTACTATAATCCGCAGAACTTTGGGCATTTCGGGCTGGCGCTGATGAACTATGCGCATTTCACCTCGCCCATTCGCCGCTATGCGGATCTGATCGTGCACCGTGCGCTGATTGCCGCACATGGCTGGGGTGATGATGGGTTACCCGCGCAAGACATTGAAAACCTTGAAACCACGGCGCAGCATATTTCCGATACCGAACGTCGCTCGATGTTGGCCGAGCGCGACACGACGGATCGCTATCTGGCGGCCTTTCTGTCGGATCGCATCGGCGCTGAATTCACGGGCAAGATCAGCGGCATCGCCAAGTTCGGTGTTTTTGTAAAGCTGGATGAAAGCGGGGCAGACGGGTTGATTCCAATCTCGACCCTTGGGAATGAGTATTTCCATTTTGACCGCGACAACGGCACCTTGATGGGCGGTACGACCGGGCGCATTCTGGCGCTTGGAATGGCGGCCCGGGTCAAACTGCTTGAGGCCGCGCCCGTTACCGGCGGGATCGCGCTTGAGATGCTCGAACTTGAAGGAGAGCCCTTTGAGGGTGGCCCCGGCGGGCGGATGCGCGGACGCGGAGCGCGCCGCAGCTATGGGAAAAAAGGCGCCTCGCCCCAGCGCAAAGCCGCCAAGGCCAAGAAAAAAGAAACCAAGGTAAAGCGCAAAGTTACGCGCAAGCGGCGTTCGAAATCGTAAATCTTTCAACCGCTTGACGGCTGGGACGGCGGGTTTTCGCGTTTAAATGGGATGGGAGCTTCGCAATTGCCTCGGGTTTGATTAAACTTTTTGGCAACAATATGGCGGCAGTGTTCAGGCATGTTTAAGCGAATCCTCTCTGGCCTTGGTGCCCTTGTGATCACGGCAATCCCAGCATCGGCGGGGCTTGCGGATCTGTCCTCAATCCGCCCCGTCGCTCGGGGTGATCTTATGCCTTTGTCCGAGACGGTGACGCGCTCGGATATTGTTTTGGTGTCTTTGGCGCCGGGGCTTTCCCTGCGTCCGACGCTCCGCCCGGCGGGTCTGATCCCGAGCGTCCCGGTGGGACAGGCCAGCGAAGCGGGTTTCCAGGATTGGCTGCGCGATTTCCGCCCACGTGCGCTGGAACAGGGGATTTCCGCCAGGGTATTCGACGCGGCCCTGCGTGGGGTAACCTTTAGCCCAAAGGTGGTGGAACGCGACCGCCGTCAATCAGAATTCACCAAGACGATCTGGGACTATCTCGATACGGCGACGTCGGATTTGCGGGTGCAGAACGGCAAAAAGGCGCTGGCCCGACATGATGCGCTGCTGACCCGGATCGAACGCGAATACGGCGTGCAAAAAGAGATCGTCGTGGCGATCTGGGGGTTGGAATCCGCTTATGGAACCTTTCGGGGCAAAGACAGCGTGATCCGTTCGCTGGCATCGCTGGCCTATGACGCGCGCCGCGGCGACTTTTTTGAGGCGCAGTTGATAGACGCGCTGACCATCTTGCAAGACCGGCACACGACGCCGGACCGCATGGTGGGATCCTGGGCGGGGGCGATGGGCCATACCCAGTTCATGCCGGGATCTTTCCGCAAGTTGGCAGTGGATTACACCGGCGACGGGCGGCGCGACATCTGGGGTGATGACCCGACAGATGCGCTGGCATCGACGGCGAATTATCTTAAGGTCAATGGCTGGAAAACGGGTGTACCCTGGGGTGTCGAAGTCCAGCTGCCCAAGCATTTCGACTATTCCGAAGCAAGCCGCGACCTGACGCGCCTGCCGTCTGAATGGGCGCGCAAAGGGGTCCTGAGCCTGGATGGAAAGGCTGTCCCGGATCACGGGCCTGCATCGGTCCTGTTGCCTGCCGGGCACCAAGGGGCTGCGTTCTTGGTATTCGATAACTTTGAAGTGTTGGAAAGCTATAACACCGCTGACGCCTATGTCATCGGGGTTGGCCACCTTGCGGATCGCATTGGGGGTGGCGCGCGAATTCAAGGCAATTGGCCCCGTCAGGATCGCGCGTTGACCTATGACGAGCGTATCGAACTTCAGACGCGGCTGACGCAGGCGGGTTTTGACACGCAAAAGATTGATGCCAAAATCGGGCCGCTGACCATTCAGGCCGTGCGGGATTTTCAGAAATCCCAAGGGCTTGTGCCCGATGGCTATGCGTCTTTGGCGATCTTGGGGCGGCTGCGTTAAGGGCGGTTGAACGGATCCGGGTGCGAGCAATCTTTGCCCTGATGGCAATCGATCACACGGTTCAGTAGCTTTTTGTTTGGTGCCTTGTAGGCGTTGTTTCCGCAGGGGTCGGCGAACGCCACATAGCGACCGCGCTCTTGTCGTAGAAACAGCAGATAGGTCGCTCCGCTTTGCGGGGCGCCGCACCACGGACCCATACAGATCGCCCGCAGGGTGATGTTCAGATCGACCTTTTTGTCAAAGCCCTGCGCGGTCAGCATCTTGCCCCGCACCCGCGCCGCGATGTTGGTTTCGGGCGGTGTCAGCGCCTGATTTCTGTGATCCGTCCGGGGCAGGCGTTTCTTGTCGAACTTCAGCTTGCCCGTGACGATGATCCAAGGGGCCTTGTCCTGCGCGGCCTGTAAATAGTCGCGGACCGGGTCCGCCGGTAAACAGCTGAGCGCCAGCGCCGGACCCGCGATCAGGGAAAGGGCAAGACTTAGGGCAAGGCGCATGGTGTTTCTCCTGTGTCAGATGTGTTCGCGGAAGGCCTCGACCACCTCTTTGTAGACCTGGCGTTTGAACGGCACGATGTTGTCGACCAGATCATCGACGGCCAGCCACTGCCATTCTGAGAACTCTTGGTGCTTTTGCACGATGTTCACCTGCGCGTCGGTGCCGTGAAAGCGCAACAGGAACCATTTCTGTTTTTGTCCGCGATAGCGGCCCTTCCAGATCTTTGGGATCAGGTCATGGGGCAGATCATAGCGAATCCAGCCTTTGGTCTTGGCAACCACGGTCACCAGATCCTTGGAGACGCCGGTTTCTTCCTCAAGCTCTCGCAGGGCGGCCTTTTTTGGTTTTTCATCTTTGTCGATCCCACCCTGGGGCATTTGCCAAGCGGGCAGATCGCTGTCCATGCGTTGGCCAACAAAGACGTGGCCATCGGCATTGATCAGCATAATGCCGACATTCTTGCGATAGGGCAGCGCGTCGATTTCTTCGGGGGTCATCGGTCACCTATGGGTGGGCAGGGGATGCCCCTGCCCAATCTGATTAGTCCTGTGGTCCAAGTGCCGAAAGACCGCGCAGAATGTCAATGGCATAGGCCAGTTGATAGTCGTCTTCCCGCAGTTTGGCGGCGGCTTCGGCCTTGGCGCGATCCGCTTCGATCTGCTTGACCTCATCCTCGGAAAGCGAGTCATTATCAAGCGACCCCCGCAGGTCAGCCTCAGAGCGCGAGAACCGGTTGGTCTCTGCCTCGGTCTCTTCGGTCGCGGGGCGGCGCGGCTGTTCGACGACGATGTCAGGTGACACACCCAGGGCCTGAATCGAGCGCCCCGACGGCGTGTAATACCGCGCGGTGGTCAGGCGCATCGCCCCATTGCCCCGCAGCGGCATGACCGTCTGAACCGATCCCTTGCCAAAGCTCTTGGTGCCGACAACGATCGCACGGCGATGATCCTGAAGCGCACCCGCAACGATTTCCGATGCAGAGGCCGAGCCACCATTGATCAGCACAACCAGCGGCTTGCCCAGTGCCAGATCGCCAGCGGTTGCGTTGAACCGTTCACCATCGGCCGGGTTGCGTCCACGGGTGGAAACAATTTCACCCTTTTCAAGGAAGGCGTCCGAAACGCGGATCGCCTGGGTCAAAAGCCCGCCGGGGTTGTTGCGCAGGTCCAGAACCACGCCGTTCACCTTGTCCTGGCCTCCGGCTTCTTCGATCTGTTTCGCCAGCCCCTTGGCCATCTGGTCATAGGTCTGATCGTTAAAGGTGGTGACACGCAAGACCACTGTGTCGCTTTCCAGGCGCGCGCGCGATGCGGTCAGTTTGATCTTGTCGCGGATGATCGACACGTCAAAGGGTTCTTCTTCGCCTTCGCGCACCACGGTGATCACGATCTCGGATCCAACCGGGCCGCGCATCCGGTCAACGGCTTCGTCCAGGGTCAGGCCCAGAACGCTTTCGCCATCCACATGGGTGATAAAGTCACCGGCTTCGATGCCCGCTGCGTCCGCCGGGGTTTCATCAATCGGCGAGACCACTTTGACAAAGCCGTCTTCCTGCGTGACCTCAATGCCCAGGCCGCCAAATTCACCGCGGGTCTGCACGCGCATGTCGGCGGCATCATCCGGGGGTAGATAGCTGGAATGCGGGTCAAGCGAGGTGAGCATGCCGTTGATCGCGGCTTCGATCAGGTCTCCGGGTTCGACCTCTTCGACATATTGCGCGCGTACGCGTTCAAAGATGTCGCCAAACAGGTCCAACTGCTCATAGACCGTGGCGGTCTTTTGTCCTTCTTGCGCCAGCAAAGGGCCGACGAACTGCGTGGTCGCCACCACCGAAGCCAGCGTGCCGGCCGCGGCGGCCATGACGAATTTCTTCATGTTTCTCACTTTCTTCATTCGGTTGTGAACCACGTCAGTGGGTCCACGGGCGTGTTGCCCTGTCTTACCTCTATATAGAGCGTCTCTGAGCGCGCAGCGCCACCCCCTTCACCGAGAGTTGAGGCAATATCATCAAATTCCCCCCCCATGAGCCCAATCGGAGAGCCCTCGGGCAGGACATCTCCGGTTTCGCCAAAGACCTTGTTCAGCCCCGCGACCACGAACAGCAAATCCAGCTGCGGCTCAAGGATCACCACGAGACCATAGTTCAACAGCGGCCCGTTATAGCGGATCGTTGCGGCGGTGGGGGTGGTCACAAGCGCACCGGGGCGGGTGGCGATGACAATGCCGGGACGTACAATGCCCGCGGCATCGGTTTCCGTGGCGCCGCGGATCACAACGCCGCGCGCGGGCAGTGGCAAAAGCCCCTTGCGATCGCCGATTGGCGGCAGCGGATCATCGACCTCGCCCTCGGCGATCTGGGACAGCCCTTCGGCAAAGCCGTGCAGGGTTTCGGTGGCGGAAATCAGGATCGCCGTGCGGATCGGGTCTTCGGTAAAGCGTTTGGGCAGGCTGGTGCGATCCGCGATGGCCTGGGACAGCTCGGTGCGCGCGGATTGAATGCCTGCAAGGCCGCGTTCCAGTGTCTGGGCGGCGTTTTGTTGCAGTTCCCGCAGGGCGGTGACCTCATCCAGATCGCGGCGCAGGCGCTTGGCGTTTTCCGTCAACCCCGGCGTGACCGAGGCCACCAGCATCCCGGCACGGGCGGCACCCACCGGCCCTTTGGGGTGGAGCACAGAGTGCGGCTCGGCCTGCGTCCCCAGCGCACTGAGAACCCCCAACAATTCCGAAACCTCGGCCTCTTGTGCGGCCAGTTTGCGGGTCAGTTCCTTTTCCCGGATCGCGGCATCGCGCAGCCCATCGCGCATCGCGGCGAGACCGTCCTCAAATGCATGCACGGTTTGGGTCAGCGCGGCGACACGGTCCCGCGCGCGGTCCGCATTGGTCAGCTGGACCGAGGCCGCTTCAAGCGCATCAGCCGCTGCGCGCGCGGCCTGACCGGCGTCCTGCGCCCAAAGCGGGCCTGCAAGCAGGCCAAGGATCAGCGCGATGCGCTTCACGAGATCAGGCTCTCCCCTGTCATTTCGGTGGGTTTCTCAAGGCCCATCAGCTCAAGCAATGTGGGCGCCACGTCGGCCAGTCGACCGGGTTTGACCTGCGCGCCTTTCGGACCACCAAGCAAGATCACGGGCACCAGGTTGGTGGTATGCGCTGTGTGCGGCCCACCGGTCGCCGGATCGACCATCACTTCACAGTTGCCATGATCGGCAATCACCAGCATCGCCCCGCCTTTTTGCTCAAGTTTTTCGACCACCTGACCCAAGCCCGCATCGACCGCTTCGCAGGCGGCCATCGCGGCCCCCAGATCGCCGGTGTGTCCCACCATATCCGGGTTGGCGTAATTCACAACGATCAGGTCATAGCCATGGTCAATCGCCGCCAGAAACTGATCGGTCACTTCGCCTGCAGACATCTCGGGTTGGAGGTCATAGGTCGCGACCTTGGGAGATTTCGGCATAAAGCGATCTTCGCCGCTTTCCGGGGTTTCCTTGCCGCCGTTCAGGAAAAAGGTCACATGCGGGTATTTTTCGGTCTCAGCCAGGCGGAACTGCGACTTGCCGTGTTTCGCCGCCCATTCACCCAGCGTATTGACGATTTCGGCCTTGGGATAGACGGTGGTCATATAGGTGTTGTGGTCCTCCGAGTATTCGACCATGCCCATGAACGCCGCCAATTCTGGTCGCTCACCCGTGTCGAACCCATCAAAACCGGGCTTGCCGATGGCTGCCAGAATCTCACGCGCGCGGTCGGCGCGGAAGTTCAGGCAGAAGAAACCATCGCCGTCTTTCACGCCCTGATAGCCATCCAATACGGTCGGTACGATGAATTCATCCGTTTCGGACTGATTGTAGGCACGTGTCACGGCGTCATGGGCGGTTTCGCAGGCGCGCCCCTTACCCTTGATCATCGCGTCATAGGCCTCAGAGACTCGTTCCCAACGGTTGTCGCGGTCCATGGCGAAATAGCGGCCCGAGACAGTGACGATATTGGCGCCTTCGGGCAGTTTTTCTTCCAGCTCGTTGACATAGGCATAGGCCGATTTGGGTGCCACATCGCGGCCATCGGTGATGGCATGTAATGCAACCGGCACACCTGCGCGCGTGATCGCCTGAGCCGCTGCCACGATGTGATCAAGATGCCCGTGTACGCCCCCATCAGACACCAAGCCCATCATATGTGCCGTGCCGCTGGTTTCCTTTAGCCTGGTCACAAACGCTGACAGCGTCGCATTCTCAAAGAACGATCCATCCTCAATCGCCAGATCAATCTGCCCCAGATCCATCGCCACCACCCGGCCCGCGCCGATGTTGGTGTGCCCCACCTCGGAGTTTCCCATCTGTCCGGTCGGCAGCCCCACATCGGGGCCGTGGGTGATCAGGGTGGCATTGGGGCACTCTTTATACAGGCGGTCCATGGTGGGCGTCTTGGCCAAATGCGGTGCGTTGGCGGTGGTGTCGTCCGACAGGCCCCAGCCGTCGAGAATGGTGAGGATGACAGGTTTGGTCATGAAATCGGTCCCCGAGCTATCGTTGCGCGCGGTTTAACAGGCTTCGCCAGGGATGTAGAGGGGCTGTGCTCTGAATGCGGGGATTTCGCCGATTGGCGTTCCGGACCGGGTTTTCGGGGTGAATTCGGGATCGCCTTTGGGTGATATTGCAGATAAGGAAACAAGGTCCTTGCCACATCCCATATCCCGCTGTATGTGACCCCAATTCGCAATGCGAATGTGGGCGGGGTGATTCCCCGCCTTTTAGGTTCGATGAGGGTATGCGGTGGTCGCCTGTCCTCCTCTCAACCGGAATGCCAAAATAGGTTTGTTCAATGAACCAGAACATCCGTATCCGGCTCAAGGCGTTTGACTTCCGCGTGCTGGACGCCAGCACCCAGGAAATCGTCAACACCGCCAAGCGTACCGGCGCCTCAGTTCGTGGCCCGATTCCGCTGCCGAACAAGATCGAAAAATTCACCGTTCTGCGTGGTCCCCACGTTAACAAAAAGTCGCGTGACCAGTTCGAGATCCGCACGCACAAGCGTGTTCTCGACATCGTCGATCCGACACCGCAGACCGTTGACGCACTGATGAAGCTCGACCTCGCCGCTGGCGTTGACGTCGAGATCAAGGTCTGAGGAGGGCAACAGGTATGCGCTCTGGAGTGATCGCTAAGAAGATCGGCATGACCCGTCTGTTCATGGAAGACGGCAAGCAGATCCCAGTCACCGTATTGCAGCTCGACAAACTTCAGGTTGTCGCGCAGCGTACAGAAGAAAAAGACGGCTACACCGCAGTTCAGCTGGGTGCAGGCACGGCGAAAGCCAAGCGCACCAGCCAGGCGATGCGTGGCCATTTCGCAGCAGCCAAGGTTGAGCCCAAGCGTAAAGTCGTGGAATTCCGCGTCGACGCTGACAACCTGATCGAAGTCGGCGCCGAAATCTCGGCCGAGCACTATCTCGATGGTCAGTTCGTTGACGTTGCAGGCACCTCGATCGGTAAAGGTTTTGCCGGTGCGATGAAGCGCCACAACTTTGGCGGTCTGCGTGCGACACACGGTGTTTCGATCTCGCACCGTTCGCACGGTTCGACCGGTCAGTGTCAGGACCCGGGTCGCGTCTTCAAAGGTAAGAAGATGGCGGGCCACATGGGTGCCGTTCGTGTCACCACGCAGAACCTGCAGGTTGTCAAAACCGACGCAGAGCGTGGCCTGATCATGATCAAAGGCGCCGTTCCTGGTGCCAAGGGTGGCTGGGTCACCGTTAAAGACGCGGTCAAGAAAGCCGCGCCTGAGAACGTCCCGACACCTGCCGCGCTGGTCTCGAACGAAGCACCTGCTGCAGAAGCTCCTGCCGAGGGAGGTGAGGAATGAAACTCAATGTGATCAATCTCGACGGTGGCGCGGCTGGTGAAGTCGACGTGACCGAGGCGATCTTTGACCTTGAGCCGCGCGCAGACATCCTGCACCGCGTGGTTCGCTGGCAGCGCAACAAGGCGCAGGCCGGTACCCACAAGGTCAAGACCCGTTCGGAAGTCAGCTACTCGACCAAGAAGATCTATCGCCAAAAAGGCACCGGTGGCGCACGTCACGGTTCCCGCAAGGCGCCCATCTTCCGCAAAGGTGGCATCTACAAGGGCCCGACCCCGCGTTCGCACGCCCACGACCTGCAGAAAAAAGTCCGCGCTCTGGGCCTGAAAATGGCGATCTCCGCCAAGGCAAAAGCCGGTTCTCTGGTTGTGATCGAGAACGCAGACTGTGAAGGCAAAACCGCCGCTCTGGCCAAGCAGGTCAAAGACCTGGGCTGGAAACGTGCACTGGTCATCGATGGCGCAAGCGTGAATGAAAACTTCGCTCAGGCTGCCCGCAACATCGACGGTCTGGACGTTCTGCCGACCATGGGCGCAAACGTTTTTGACATCCTCAAGCGTGACACTCTGGTGATCACCAAAGCAGGTGTCGAAGCTCTGGAGGCACGACTGAAATGAGCGCGAATGCACAGCACTACGACGTGATCCGCAAGCCGATCATCACCGAAAAAGCGACCATGGCGTCGGAAAACGGTGCGGTTGTCTTTGAGGTCGCAATCGACAGCTCGAAACCGCAAATCAAAGAAGCGGTTGAGGCTCTGTTCGGCGTCAAGGTGAAGGCGGTCAACACCACCATCACCAAAGGCAAGGTCAAGCGTTTCCGTGGCACCATCGGTAAGCGCAAAGACGTGAAAAAGGCGTATGTCACTCTTGAAGAGGGCAACACCATCGACACGTCGACCGGTCTGTAAGACGGTCTGACAACTGACATGAAAGGGCCTCCGGTTGGCGGGGGCCCTTTTACTTTGCCCCAAGGGGCGTGAAAGGAACCTCTGTGTCCGAATTTGCCGATATGGGTCTTGCGCCCGCGCTGAACGAAGCCCTCATGCGGGCCCGGTTGACCAATCCCACCCCCATTCAGGAACAGGCCATCCCGCTTGCGCTTGAGGGGCATGACATCATGGGGCTGGCGCAAACGGGCACGGGCAAGACCATGGCCTTTGGCCTGCCGATGGTCGAACATGTTCTGCGCGAAGACAGCCGCCGCGCACCCAAGTCGGCCAAGGCGCTGGTTCTGGCGCCCACGCGTGAGTTGGTCAATCAGATTGCCGATCAGCTTAAACTGCTGACGGACAAGACGTGGATGCGGGTCGTGACCGTGGTGGGGGGGCAGTCGATCAACCGCCAGATCAACGCGCTGCAAAAGGGCACCGATATTCTGGTCGCCACGCCGGGCCGCTTGATCGACCTGATGGATCGCGGAGCGGTCAATCTTGGGACGGTGAAACATCTGGTGCTGGACGAAGCCGACCAGATGCTGGACATGGGCTTTATCCACGCGCTGCGCCAGATCGCGCCGAAACTGGGTACGCCGCGCCAGACCATGCTGTTTTCGGCCACCATGCCCAAACAGATGGAAGAGCTGAGCCGCGCCTATCTGGACAATCCGAAAAAGGTGCAGGTCTCGCCCCCGGGCAAGGCCGCGGACAAAATCACCCAGTCGATCCACTTTGTGGAAAAGAATGACAAACCGCGCAAGCTGCGCGAAATCCTGCGCCAGGATCCCGACGC
The DNA here is from genome assembly GCA_025210345.1 of Pelagimonas sp. Lineage (GTDB taxonomy): Bacteria > Pseudomonadota > Alphaproteobacteria > Rhodobacterales > Rhodobacteraceae > JAOARQ01. The sequence continues at coordinate 102,214 of JAOARX010000033.1, forward strand.
GCTGACGCTTGTCTTTGCGCGCACCAAACACGGGGCAGAGCGCCTGATGAAGGGGCTTGTGGCGGATGGGTTCAACGCCGCATCGATCCATGGCAACAAAAGCCAGGGCCAGCGCGACCGCGCGATCAAGGGGTTTCGCGAAGGGGATATTACTATCCTCGTGGCGACCGACGTGGCCGCGCGCGGGATCGATATTCCCGGCGTCGCCTATGTGATCAACTTTGAACTGCCCGAAGTGCCCGACAACTATGTTCACCGCATTGGTCGGACGGCGCGCGCCGGGCGTGAAGGCGAAGCGATCGCCTTTTGCGCCGCCGACGAAGTGGACCTGCTCAAGCAGATCCAGAAATTGATGAAGATCGAAATCCCCGTCGCCAGCGGCACCCAACCCGCAGCGGTCAAACGGGTCAAACCCCAACGCGGCGGAAGAGGCCGAGGCGCCCCAAGAGACGGCAGCCCCAGAGGGCAGGGCGGCAAACCATCGGGTGGAAAACCCGGTGGCGGCAAGCTGGGTGGTCAGAAACGCAGGCGTCCGCGAAGATCGAGCTAGGCCAAAGCAGGGGCTGTTGGGCCGCGTCTCCCTAGATCTCGCCTAGCCTATTTTGACTTGCCTAGCTTCTCCGAGTAGCTTGTAGTTATAATACACTGTTTCTAGGTGTGGAATGAGTAACAAGCGGACGCACTATCTGGGGGGATCAACGATCCTTCATGCGAAGCCCGTTCGATCAGGTGCAGTTCTTTTTAGGACCAAAGGCGCTTACAGTGATTGGCTTAAGGAATGCACTGTGGAAATGCCTGATGATATTCCAGAGTTGCTCCCGATCAAACATCGCGACCCTGAAACTTCAATCAAAAGAAAGCGGAAAAAGGGAAAACGCTGACGCCTTTTCATAGTCGCATGTAGGTTTCCAAGTTTACCTCCCGGGGGGGAGGGGCGGGCGCGGTCCGGCCTGTTGGCCGGACGGGACGGTTTGGGCCTTGTGAAATAAGGTCTGTCACGCATGCAATCCCCCTAGACTCTGCCCCCGTCTCCCGTTATATCGCAGCAATCTTGTGGCCTCGGATTCGTTCCGGGGCCCATGATCTTTGGAATTGGGGACCTTCGGGGCCCTATACTTTGGGCACCTACGGGGGCCTATCACATAGGCGGATCACCATCCGCCAAGCAAACGGAAGACAGAAAGCATGGCACTCAAGTCGTACAAACCGACGACGCCGGGCCAGCGCGGGCTGGTGCTGATCGACCGTTCGGAGCTGTACAAAGGACGCCCGGTCAAGGCCCTCACCGAAGGTCTGACCAAAAAAGGCGGTCGTAACAACACCGGACGGATCACCGCACGTCGCCGCGGTGGCGGGGCAAAACGCCTCTACCGTATCGTAGATTTCAAACGCAACAAGTTCGACGTTGCGGGCACCGTTGTCCGTATCGAATATGACCCGAACCGGACTGCGTTTATCGCTCTCGTGCAATATAACGATGGCGAACAGGCCTATATCCTCGCGCCCCAGCGTTTGGGCGTTGGCGATCAGGTCATCTCGTCGGCAAAGGCCGACATCAAGCCGGGCAACACCATGCCGTTCTCGGGCATGCCGATCGGTACCATTGTTCACAACATCGAACTCAAGCCGGGCAAGGGCGGTCAGATCGCTCGTGCGGCGGGCACCTATGCTCAGTTCGTTGGTCGTGACGGTGGCTATGCCCAGATCCGCCTGAGCTCGGGTGAATTGCGCATGGTGCGTCAGGAATGCCTGGCAACCGTTGGCGCGGTGTCGAACCCCGACAACTCGAACCAGAACTTCGGTAAAGCCGGTCGTATGCGCCACAAAGGCATCCGTCCGAGCGTCCGTGGTGTCGTTATGAACCCGATCGACCACCCCCATGGTGGTGGTGAAGGCCGCACCTCGGGTGGTCGCCATCCGGTGACACCGTGGGGCAAGCCGACCAAGGGCAAGCGCACCCGCAACACCAACAAAGCGTCGCAGAAGCTGATCATCCGCTCGCGTCACGCCAAGAAGAAGGGGCGTTAATCTATGGCACGCTCTGTTTGGAAAGGCCCCTTTGTCGATGCCTACGTCTTGAAAAAGGCGGAAAAGGTTCGCGAATCGGGCAAGAACGAAGTCATCAAGATCTGGTCGCGTCGTTCGACGATCCTGCCCCAGTTTGTGGGCCTGACGTTCGCTGTCTACAACGGCCGCAAGCACATCCCCGTGCAGGTCAGCGAAGACATGATCGGTCAGAAGTTCGGCGAATATTCCCCGACCCGTACCTATTACGGCCACGCGGCCGACAAGAAATCCAAGAGGAAGTAAGCCATGGGCAAGGATAAGAATCCCCGCCGCGTGGCGGACAATGAAGCGATGGCCAAGCTGCGCATGCTGCGCACTTCGCCGCAGAAGCTGAACCTCGTTGCACAGCTGATCCGTGGCAAGAAAGTTGATCGTGCTCTTACCGATCTGACCTTCTCGAAAAAGCGTATCGCCGTTGACGTGAAAAAGTGCCTGCAGTCCGCTATCGCAAACGCAGAGAACAACCACGGTCTCGACGTCGATGAACTGATCGTCGCCGAAGCCTATGTTGGCAAAAACCTGGTGATGAAGCGTGGCCGTCCCCGTGCCCGTGGTCGCTTTGGTC
>JAOARX010000034.1 GCA_025210345.1 Pelagimonas sp.
TCCGCCTTGATCGTCTTGAAGAAGGTTTCCACCGCCGCGTTGTCGTAGCAATTGCCTTTGCCGCTCATGGACACTTTGAACCCATGCTGACGCAGCAGCTTCTGATAATCGTGGGAACAATATTGCGACCCGCGATCCTGCTGGATCCAACGGCTTAGGGTCGAGAAGCCGACGCCAAAATCGGCTGCTACCTGTTTACGCGGCAGACCGCTCGTTAAAGCGACACGCACTGCCTCCGCACGGAATTCTGGGGGCGGGTTCGATGCCATGATGCCTCTCCTTTGTGGCAAAATACCAAGTCAAAGGAGCGGAACAATTCCGTGACAGGTCCAGGGTGATGCAATGCACATGACCCGGGGTTTCACGAAAGGCCTGTTGTCGTTAGTTTTTGGGGCGCAGGCGGATGACCACATCGACCGATGCTATTTCCGCGCCCTCCGGAGGTTCGGGCAAATTGGTGATCACCAATTGGTCCGCAGGTGCGTCGGTCAGCAGGTCGCGGTCTTCCCAGAAGAAATGCGGGTGATCGTGGGTGTTGGTGTCAAAATAGCTTTTGGCGCCATCGACAGTGACCTCTTGCATCAGGCCTGCATCGCAAAATGCCTTGAGCGTATTGTACACGGTCGCTAGGGAAACACGTTCCCCTTCGGTCTGTGCCGCGGCGAACAGGCTTTCGGCGGTGACATGGCGGTCATTGCCGTCGCCCACCAGCAGCGCAGCCAAGGCAACCCGTTGCCGGGTGGGGCGTAGATCGCTTTTGCCAAGCCAGGCTTTGCCACGTTCGATCGCTACTGACATGATACCATCCGTCATTTGCTTCTTGCGCTCGGGTTATAGCGGTTTTTTGGGGGGGAGTTCAAACCTTTTTGCGAACCGGTCTCAAAGTGGCGTTTCCCTTGCACGACGGGTCTGCACGGTGCTAGACGGAGCGTCAACCAAGGATGACGACAAAATAGGGGCGCTTGATGGCCGACTATCCCACCAGTTTTGGCAAGGAAGATCTTCTGAAATGCGCGCGCGGCGAGCTGTTTGGTGAGGGCAACGCGCAATTACCGGCGCCTCCGATGCTGATGATGGATCGCATTGCCGATATTTCCGGGGATGGCGGTTTGCATGGCAAAGGCCACGTTGTCGCTGAATTCGACATCACCCCGGACTTGTGGTTCTTTGACTGCCACTTTCCGAACAACCCGATCATGCCTGGATGTCTTGGGCTTGACGGCCTGTGGCAGTTGACCGGTTTCAACCTGGGTTGGCGTGGCTGGCAGGGGCGTGGCTATGCTTTGGGCGTGGGCGAAGTCAAACTTACCGGCATGGTGCGCCCGGATCGCAAGATGCTGACCTATAAGGTGGACTTTACCAAGGCCGTTCAGACGCGCCGTTTGACCATGGGCGTCGCGGATGGGATCGTGGAGGCCGATGGCGAAGTGATCTATCAGGTCACCGGGATGAAGGTTGCCCTGTCTGAAAGTTGATCTCAGCCGACACGGCACACCAACAAGAGGCCTACGGGCCTCTTTTTTGTTTACATCGCAGGCAAATGCCGTTCGCCCGGGGGAAACAGCACACAATCTGGAAGTGTTATAAATCCGATACATGCTGGCAGTAGGAGTGGCCCGTGCGGCCGGGTCAAAGCATTGCTCGGCGCTTTAGCGACTTTAAGGGAGCCAGTAATATGACTGACCAGCATGATGTAGACCTGTCGTGGGATGACTTTGACGAAGCCCGCGACCCTCGCCCCGATAGCAATCAGTTCGACGCGGTTGTCGACGCCGCGATTTCACGCCGCGGGTTCCTGGGCGGTGCGCTGGCGTTTGGATCCGGTGCAGCTGTATTCGGGACAGGTCTGTTCTCTTCGACCACGGCGGCCCGCGCGGACGGCCACGGTCGTTTCGCCTTCAAGCCGGTTGGCATCGCGACCGACGCCAAAGTGCATGTCCCCGAGGGCTATCAGTCCAACGTTCTGGTGCGCTGGGGGGACGCGCTGTGGTCAGACGCGGACGGGGCCTATAACGGCGAGACCGGCGTAAGCGCCGATATGGCTGACCGGGTCTTTGGCGAAAACACCGACGGGATGGAGCTGTTCGAAGTTGACGGTAAAGAAGTCATCGCCGTGAACTCGGAATATGTGAACCCGAAAATCAACCTGCCCGCCGCATCTGAGGGCAAGCCGCAGTCCGCCGACGAAGTGCGCCTGCTGAAGAACCTGCAGGGCGTGACGGTGATGGAAATCGCCAAGGCGGACCAGGGCTATGCCGTCGTCAAAGACAGCCCGCTGAACCGACGGATCACCCATGAAACCGAAATGACGCTGGAAGGCCCGCTGGCCGGTCACGCGCTGGTCCAGACCAAGGCAGATCCAAGCGGCAAGATGGTCAAGGGCACAATGAACAACTGCGGGTCTGGCCGCACCCTTTGGGACACCTACCTGACCTGCGAAGAGAACTTTAACGGCTATTTCGGGGCCACAGGTGAAATGCCTGAGGGCGAAGGCTATCAGCGTTACGGGATCAAGGGCGCGGGGCGGTATGCCTATGAAACCTTCGACCCGCGCTATGACATCTCGCACGAGCCGAACGAACCGCACCGGCACGGGTTCATCACCGAAATCAATCCGGCCGATCCCACCTCGACCCCGAAAAAGCGCACCGCACTGGGCCGTTTCAAGCATGAAAACGCCTCGATGGTTCAGGCCAAAGATGGTCGTGTCGTGGTGTACATGGGCGACGATGAGCGCGGTGAATACCTGTACAAATTCGTCTCGAACGGCGTTTGGCAGGCGGGCACCGATGGCGGTGATCTGCTGAACGACGGCACGCTTTTCGTGGCCAGGTTCAACGACGATCTCACCGGCGAATGGCTGGCGCTGACGCCGGAAACCACCGGCATGGATGCGGCAGAGATCCTGTGCTTTACCCGCATGGCGGCGTCGGCCGTGGGCGCGACCACCATGGACCGCCCCGAGTGGGTGGCTTCGAACCCGGTCAAGGTGGAAAGCTATTGTGCGTTGACCAACAACAAGAACCGCGGCGTCAAACCCAATGCCGGCGGGGATGACACGTTGGTCAATGCCGTGAACCCGCGCGAGACCAACCATTATGGCCAGATCGTGCGCTGGACCCCGGCGGATGAAAACCACGCCGACACGGGTTTCACATGGGATCTGTATGTCATGGCGGGCAACCCCACTGTCCATTCCGACGCCTATGCCGGGTCCGAGAACGTGAACAAGGGCAATATGTTCAACTCGCCTGATGGGATGGTTTTTGACAGCACAGGCATGCTGTGGATCCAGACCGATGGCAATTACAAGAACGAAGGCGACTTTGCCGGGATGGGCAACAACCAGATGCTGGTCGGCGATCCCGAAAGCGGAGAAATCCTGCGCTTTATGACGGTGCCCTATGGCGCCGAAGTCACCGGCCTGTGTTGGTCGTTGGATAAAACGGTGGCCTTTGTTGGCGTCCAGCACCCCAAAGGTCAGTGGCCCGATGGCAAAGGCAAGCCCCGCTCATCCGTGATCGCGGTCTGGCGCGAAGATGGCGCCATGATCGGGTAATCCGACCACCTGCCAAAATCTCAACGCGGCGCTGCCCCCGGGTGGCGCCGTGTGCATGTCCCCATCCTGAAAGCTATTGGTGGATCGCAAGCTGTGCGCTAGCATCGCAGCCACTGTTTGAGGAGGAAGACATGAATAGATTGACAGGATTGGCGGCAATTTCCCTTATTTCCCTTTCGGCGTGTATGTCCGACGGACAAATGGCTCAGCCCACCGTCGCGGATCCCCTGATTGGCAAACGGCTGATGACCGACAAAGGGGCGCTGATTATTCTGGGCGCGGATGGCTCGGTTGGGGGAGAAATCAACGGCAAGGCTGTTGTGGGCACCTACAGCGCAAACGCCACCGAAATGTGCAGCACCTATTCGGCTCCGGATTTCCTGAAGGACAAGGAATTTTGCAGCACGCCCGTCATCAGCGGGTCGACCGTTGTGTTTCAGCGACGCGATGGCAGCTCGTCACCGGTTTACAATATCAAGGGGTGATCTGACCCGATCTCAGGGATGGACCTTTGACCTTTCAGCAGCGCCGCCTTTGGGGGCGCTGTTTTGCTTTTCAGCCTTGCCACGCTTGGCCGCAGCCCTATTCGCTTCCCCTTTGCGCTTGCCTGTTCTACACAGGCAGAAAGATGAAAAGAGGAGGCGTCATGCGCCGTGTGGTCGTTACAGGGCTCGGGGTTGTCTCGAGCATCGGGAATAATGCCGAAGAGGTTCTGGCCTCGCTCAAGGCTGGCAAGTCCGGCATCACCGCCAATGAGGCGATGAAGGAACACGGGTTCCGCAGCCAGGTTGCGGGCGACATCAAACTGAATGTCGCAGACCACATCGACAAGCGCACGCTGCGGTTCATGGGGCCGGGTGCGGCCTATGCCTATATCGCGATGGAACAGGCGATCAAGGATTCCGGCCTTGAGGACAGCGATGTCGTCAACCCGCGCACGGGTCTTGTTGCGGGGTCGGGTGGGCCGTCAACCAGCGCCATGCTGGCCGCCCATCAGACGGTTCTGAAAACCGGCGCGACCAAGCGGATCGGCCCTTTTGCGGTGCCGAAAACCATGTGTTCGACGGTCTCTGCAAACCTTGCGACGGCCTTTCAGATCAAGGGCATCAACTATTCGATCACCTCGGCCTGTTCGACGTCGCTGCATTGCATCGGCAACGCGGCTGAACAGATCATGATGGGCAAGCAGGACGTGATGTTCGCGGGCGGCGGCGAAGAGCTGGATTGGACCCTGTCGTGCCTGTTTGACGCGATGGGCGCAATGTCGTCCAAGTATAACGACACACCTGAAAAGGCCTCGCGCGCATTTGATGCCAACCGTGATGGGTTTGTCATCGGCGGCGGGGGCGGCATTGTCGTGCTGGAGGATCTGGAACACGCCAAGGCCCGTGGCGCCAAGATCTATGCCGAAGTCACCGGCTATGGCGCGACCTCGGATGGCGCCGATATGGTGGCCCCGTCCGGCGAAGGCGGTGAGCGCGCGATGCGGGTTGCCCTGTCGACCCTGCCTCAGGATCGCAAGGTCAGCTATATCAACGCACATGGCACATCGACCCCGGTGGGGGATGTGGGCGAAATCGAAGCGGTCCGCCGCGTGTTCGGTGACGGAAGCACGCCGCCGGTATCGTCGACCAAGTCAATGACCGGCCACAGCCAGGGGGCGACCGGTGCGCAGGAAGCGATCTATTGCCTTCTGGCCCTCGAACATGATTTCATCATCCCTTCGATCAACGTCGAGGATCTGGACCCGGCGTTGAAACCCGAAGAGATCGCCACAGCGCTGGTCGAAAACGCCGGGCTGGATTCGGTGATGACCAACTCGTTTGGGTTCGGCGGAACCAACGGGTCCATGATCTTGTCCAAGTATCGCGACTAACTTTGGGTGATCAAACGACAAGGGGCGTCCCGCGGGGCGCCCTTTTTCGTTGCATTGTCCAGCAAGGATGAAGACCTTGAGGACAGGTGATTCATCTTGGGCCTGTAGGAGAGCGACGTGATGCGACTGGTGATCGGAGTGGTGGCGATGATGCTTGTGGGGGCCTGTGTGACCCCGTCAGACGCGCCAATTCAAGGCAGCAAGCACAGCCTTGCCAATCGGCTCAAGGTTGGGATGAGCCCAACACAGGTCGAAGCCATCCTGGGGGTCGATTCCGGTTTCGAACGCAACCCGCAAAACTGGGACGAAAGCTGTTACAGCTATCTCTATGACGAAGCCATCGCGCCGAAATATGTCCATGCGGTCTTTATCAACGATGCGCTGGCTCGAAGCACCGAAGGCCACCAAGCGATCTGCCGCTATGCCGAGGTCGCGCCCGCGGGATAGCAACCGTCAAATTGGCGAAGAGGAGCCAAGATTGCGCCGCAATCTTGTGGTGAGCTGTTGTCATGACGCCCGAGCAATCCCTTCGCGCGGCCATTCTGGATGAGCCGCCCCCGCATCCAAAAAAGCAATCCCGATCCTCAAAGGGCCGCGGAGGGCGCAAGGCGCGGACGCGAAAACCCTTTCGCTTTGGGCGGTATCTTCTCAAGCGTTTGGCGATTGTGTTGGTCACCCCGATCTTGTTGCGGTTGGCCTATGCGACACCCGAAGGGCAGGCGGCCTTTGCCCGCTTTCAGAGCTTTGTGGTCGAGGTGGTCGTCATCGAAATGCAGGCCCGGTCCGCGCAGCAGGCCAAGGATCAGGGCCATTCAGATCCCTTTGACGAGGCTATCGATCACGTCGCGCCGGTCAGCAGCACCAGCAGCAAGGCCATTCGCCTTGATCAGGGCAACGGCGAACCCACCGGGGTGACCGTGCGCCGATTTGGCGGGTAATCCCTTGCGGGGCTTGGGACAGACATGCCGCAATCCCGGCCATTGGGTCAGCTTTCCGGCTGTGCGCCGCCTTGAGCCATGCGTTTGGCGATGAACGCATCCAACGCGCCAAGGCGATCGCTGTCAATATCGACGCCCTCATCTTGCGCCAGGATGCTTTGCCACACGTCGGTTGCACGGGTCGAGGCGTTTTTTTCACCCCTTTCGCGCCATGTGCCAAAGTTGGCGTAGTCATGAACGACCGGCTCATAGAATGCACGATCATACCGGGCCATGGTCTGGCTGCTTGCAAAGAAGTGACCTGATGGCGCGACCTCTTTGAGGGCGGTTTCATACCCGATTTCGTCCGGCCCCGCCTGGGCCCCGGCACATAGTTCGGCGACCATGTTCAGCACTTCGGCATCGGTGATTAGCTTTTCGTATGAGACGCTCAGCCCCCCTTCAAGCCAGCCCGCCGCGTGGATGACCACGGTCGCCCCGGCCATCAGGCAGCCCCAAAGACCAAACTGGTTTTCATTGGCCGCTTGAACATCATTGATATTTGACGCGGATCCGGCGGCGCTTCGCCAGGGCATACCCAGATGGCGCGCCATTTGCCCGGCAGCCAGAGAGGCCTGGAAATGCGACGGCGTCCCAAAGGCCGGCGCACCGGATTTCATATCAACATTCGAGGTGAAGGTCCCATAGCAAACAGGTGCGCCGGGGTGCGTCAGCTGGGTCAAGGTCACGGCAGCCAGAACCTCGGCATGCGAAAGGGTAATCGCGCCCGCCACGGTGATCGGTGCCATGGCCCCCATCAGGGTAAAGGGGGTCACGATACTAAGCTGCCCAAACCGCGCAAAGTCAATCAACCCCTGCGCCATCGGGATGTCCAAGGTGCGCGGGCTGTTGGTGTTGATGATGGTATAGACCCAGGGGTTGGCCATGAACTCGTGGTCCGAGATGCCGCGAAAATCCCGGATCATTTCAAAGTTATCCATAGTTTGCGGCGTCCCGCGCGCAAAGGCAAAGGGAAACTTGTCTGACAGGGTCAGGTGGGCGCGCGTGGTAAAGTAATGCCGCTCATGGGTGGGAACATCCTGTGGCTCAACCTGGGGCGAGATCATCTGGAACACATCAAAATGATGCACCAGCCGTAGGTATTCTTTATAGTCAGCCGCCGATCCGGGGCGGCGCCCCCGGATGCGGTCGGTGGCGTTTGGAGCGCCTGCGCCGGGTTGAAACACCAGGCTGCCAAGCTCAAGCGTGATATCACGAGACCGCGCCCCCGCGCGTCCCTGAATGGACTTGGGGGCGCTGGCAATGGCCGCATCGACCATGTCACGCCCGATATAAACCATCTCGGTGGTCTCGTCGACGCGCGCACCATGCTTGGCGTAGATCTGCCGTGCTTCGGGCAGCAGGACCTTGATCCCCAGCTCTTGCAGCATGTGCAGCGCGGTTTCATGCATATTGGCGATTTCATCGTCCGAGAAAACGCTCATGGTCGGGAACGGATTTTTCAACTGGCGATAGTTGACGTTGCGCGCGGGTCTGGGCGTGGCATCAACACGCGCGCCCCGGCGTGCGCGCCTGCGCCCCGGATCCTTGCTGTCAGTGCTCATGGTCAACCTCGTATTGCTGTTGCTTTGGGCCATGGCGGGGCGGGGAGATGACGCGCGCCGGGTGTTTGGTGCCGACGATGTGCACGGATACCCATGTGCCTTCGATTGCGGCGTCCTGACCTGTCATTGCCATCGCCCAGGATTTCCCCAAGCTATACCAATCCGCGTCCGGTGCCATCATCCGAAAAAGAGGCGTGTGACCGTATTGACGCTGGCGGTTGCACCAACACGATCACCACGGCGATCAGCCTATTCGTCCAGCAGGCCGCGTTCCGTCAGCACCTTGCGTGCGACGCGAAAGCATTCCAGCGATTGCGGAACACCACAATAGATGCCAATGACATGGATGATCGACTGGATTTCCTTCTTGGTGACGCCATTGTTCAACGCGCCTTTGCAGTGCAGTTCCCATTCGTGCATCTTGCCCAGGGCTCCGATCATGGCCAGGTTCATCATCGACCGTGTCTTGGGGTCAATGGTGTCGTCCCCCCAGCCAAACCCCCAGCACCAGGCCGTCATCGTCTCTTGAAAGGGGCGGGTGAAATCATCTGCCGCCGCCAGGTTCTTTTCGACATATTCCGCACCCAGCGTCGATTTGCGCTGCTCCAACCCTTGTTCGAACAGGGTGTTATCCATGGTATCTCTCCTTTGTCTGGCGGGCTGATCCGATCGGAAGCAACCCAAATAGGTTCATCCACCAAGGGAACCGGGGGCCTTCCAACGGTGGCCACATCATACGCCTCTTGCTGGCGTTCTCAGTTGGTCCGCGTGTTCATCCACGGCCTCGCGCACCCATTGCTGGAGCTTGGCAGTCGCATGTTCGCTCATTCCGCCGCAACCTGGGTCCAGCACCAGTGGCCCAATGATATATCTTTTGGACGTTAACCCCCGATACACCGATTCCACCAGACGCATGTCTTCTTCTACTGTGGTCTGACGGTCCTTAATGGCCGGTCCACGAATGACGTCGCTTTCGCAGCCCTTTCGGTGTCCCACCCGCGCCAGACAGTAACGGTACGGTGTCGACCGTGTTCGCGCACCCGTGATAGGTGTTCAGAACGTTTCCCGGATAACACTGAAACGAAAAGATGGGCCATAGAAACCAGCTTTGGTAATCGCCGACATGTGTGCTGCTGCCCAGGTCGATGAGGTAGGTCATATTGTCCAGGCTCTGGCACTCGTTTGTGTGACGCAACACATACCCGCCCCCCGCATCTGGCTGAATGTCATATGTCTCGGGCTTGACCACCCCTTCGGCAAAGGTAGGGTGGTTGGACGGGCAATGATGGCATGCGGAATAGTTTTCGACCGAAACCTGCCAATTGCAGTTTTCCGGGATCTCGACCCATTCAAGAGCGGCCAGTTCATGGATATGCGGCACAAGCTCCGAGCTCTCTGCGCGCGCACCTGTCGTTCTATTCCAACGTCATCCGCCTGACTCCGCCTCTGAACATCAGGGAACAGGACAGAAGACCGGTCTCGAAATCCTTGATCGCACGCTGGACGTTGCAAACAGGGAGTGCGCCTGAACCGGGGGCATATACCATCTTTTCGCGGCTTTGGTCGGGCGCGCTTAGGCCGACGGGCTGTTTGGGGGGCTGGTGGTTTCGCGGATCGCCAACCGCGCAGCGACAAGCGTCGACGAATAGGGCATATCGGGTTCCTGGATGCGATCCAGAACCACCTGCGCAAGTTTTTTCCTTAACTGATAAGGAGATATAGACATCGTCGTCAGGGCCGGGGTGGCGACCACTGCGTCCTGAATGTCATCGAAACCAATGATCGAAATGCCGGTTCCGGGCTGCCTGCCGCTGCGTTGAAGCGCCAAAGAGGCCCCCAGCGCGATCATGTCACCATTACAGACAATCGCGGTCGTATCCGGATGCGCATCCATCAGGCCATTCATTCCCCGCAGGCCGGAAAGCTTGTCATCGGGGCATTCCCAGACAACGGGCGGAGCCAGATTGTGCTTGCGCAAGACGGCCGTATATCTGGCAACTCGTTCTACATGAACATTCGCCTCTGCATGCCCGCCAAGATAGGCAATCCTGGTGTGGCCCAGGTCCACAAGGTATTCGGTCGCGGTGGCCTTTTCATTTTCAATGCCAACATGATCAAAGTCGGCAAATTCGACTGGGCGCAGAAATGTCACTGTGGGGATGCGATGGGCGGCCAGCAATTCGCATACGCGTTGGGATGTGTGCATGGCCGGGACCCATAACAGCCCCCCGCGCGAGCTGCGGATAAAGGCCTCGATATTGCTGCGTTCTCGCTCGCTGTCGCCGCGGCTGTCCAGTACCGAAACCAGATACCCCTCGGTTTCGAGCAGATCGCTGACACCGCTGATCACTTCGGCATTGAAGGGGCTGGCGATTTGGTGAACCACAAAGCCGATTTCACGGTTGATCCCAGAGCGCATCGACGACGCGCGGCCATCCGGTACATAATGCAGCTTTTCCGCCGCGCACAGCACCTTTTTACGGGTCTTTTCCGAAGTACGGCCGGTTCCCCGCATCACCTGACTGACCGTGGCAACAGAAACGCCTGCTGTCTTCGCGACATTCTCCAGCTTTGGTTTTGGTGCCATTCTCGCGTCCCCAACCCGGAGGAGAGGATGGGGGAATCACGAGAATGGGCATTCGGACGACCCGAAATCGGCGCACAGCGGCACGACGCCCTGTGAATGCGTCGGCAATTGGGCGCCACTAGGGAGAAAGACATGAGAACGACATTCAATCTGACGGGTGCGGCGTCTGGCCTTGCCCTGCTTTTGACAGGTGCTGAGCGGCCATTACGAAGCGGTGGACTCTCAGCCCAATGATGGCGCTCCTTGGCTGACGCGCCTGAACGCGGAACTTCAGGCCGGATTCGGCATCATCGGCGTTCTTGGCGCGCTGCACGGGGATCTCTCGGTGATGAACCCGAATGATCTGGCGAACATCAATGCCCTGACCTATGATCAAATGATTGCGTGGTCGAAAAATGTCATGGATGCCACGGGCGAAGCCAAGTTCGGTTTTCCGGCCGGCCCCAAGGGTTTGAAACACCGTTTCTTCCAGGGCTATCTCTATCTCTCTTACACCAACGGGGTGGTTCGGACCTTTGCCTCGGACGAAGCGGTGCCCGCGTGGGAAAAGATGCGCGAACTATGGGCCGTGACCAACCCGAGCTCGACCAACTTTTCTTTCCTGCAAGAGCAACTGCTGAGCTAAGACGTCTGGATCGCCTTTGACCATACGTCGCGTTTGGTCTCAGCCTTTAACGAACGTCCCGACGATTTCGTGGCCTTCCCGGCGCCCGCAGGGCCCACCGGCCGTGGGATCATGCCGGTGATTGCAGGTGTCGCCATTGCGCGCACGGCCCCGGACATGGATGCCGCAAAGGTGCTGGTGCAGCACATGCTCAAACCCGAAACGCAGATTGCGACCCTGCGCGCGACGAACTTTTTCCCGGTGATTGATGTTGCTCTGCCCGACGATCTGGCGCCTTCGGTTCAGGCCGCTGGCGCCGCAGTTGCCACGATGAGCGCATCGCCCGATGCCAACCCGGGTCTGCTGTCCGCGAAGGCGGTGACTTTAATCGTGTCTTCGTCGATTCGTTTGAGCGCATTGTTCTGGCGGGTCAGGATATCCGGACAGTTCTGGATGATCAAAAGACCCGTTTGCAGGCCATCATGGATGAAACCGGAGCGCCCTGCTGGGCCCCGGATGCACCCTCGGACGGGGTCTGCCTGGTCGAATAATCCGCATATCTATCTGACGGAGGGGAACGCGGTCTTCCCCTGTCACCCCCGATGCTTGCCCGATCCGGTTACGCATCCCTTCTGGACCCGTCAAGGACACCACGTGTGGCCCGTCTGGAGCGTTCAATGACCCCGCGATATTTACCCTACTTGCTAATCCTGCCGGTGACGCTGTTCTTGTGCCTGTTCTTTCACTATCTCTTCCTGCTGGTGGCCAAGCGGGCGTTCAGCACATCGACCGGACTGGGTCTGGACAACTTCCGCGACGTGGTCAGCTATTGGAAGTTCCCGATTTTGATGAAGAACACGCCGCTTCTGGTTGCGACCGTGGTTCCGATCCAATCGTCGCTGGCACTGTTGAGGGCGACCATGGTCAACAAGATGAAAAAAGGGCGCGATCTGATCCTCTATGTCTGGACGATCCCTTTGGGGATTTCGGATCTGGCCGCCGGGATTATCTGGCTCGCGATTTTTGAACAATCGGGTTTCCTGAATTCGATGATGGGGGGCTGGGCCTGATCGACAACCCGCCCATGAACTTTTTGCCCTCCACCAAAACCGAGGGAGGCAGGTGGAGTGTGGCCGGACAGGCCTATCAGGGGTCGGTGGCGGCGGACGGCGCAATCGAATTCGCGACCCGCCCCGAAGATATTGCACCCTCAGATACGGGTTTGCCGGCAAAGGTCCGGCTGGTTGAACCGCTTGGGGCGCATCTGCTGGCCACATGTGACGTGCAGGGCACCATGTTCCGGGCCATTCTGGAAAGCGATTTGCAGGTCAAGGCCTGAGATATGCTGAACCTTGCGCCCCAGCCCGACCGTATCCGCTGGTTCGATTTAAACACCAACCGGGCCATCGCCTGAGACCGTTTCCGGAGGAGGATACCATGGAGCAGACCCTCATCACGCACGCAGCTGATATGTTGCGGCAAAACGATCTTGGCACCTGTACGGTTCCGACGCATGGGCTCTTTCCGTTTCAATGAAACTGGGACAGTTGTCTTGTTGCCTTGGGACACTCCCACATTGACGAAGCCCGGGCCTAGACGGAAATCGACACGCTGTTCGACAGCCAATGGGATGACGGATTGGTGCCGCATATCATCTTTCACAAAGAGGATGCGGGATATTTTCCGGGACCAGATGTCTGGCAAACCGGACAAAAGGTGCCGACTTCGGGGATCACACAGCCGCCGGTGGCGGGGTTCGCTGTCAAACGCCTGTTCGACCGTGCCAAGGACACAGGGCTGGCAGTGGATCGCGCGCGCCGGTTGTTGCCCAAGATTGACGCCTGGCACGATTGGTTTTTCCGCTGTCGCGATCCGCAGGCCAGCGTGGCTGAGCGTGAACTAGATGATCTCGGACGGGATGGCGCAGGCGGGGCAACATGAGATCGCCGTGCGTATCTTGGACGACAGCCTGTCCCTGATCGAAGCCAGCGGTTTCGCGGAATATTATGATCCCCTCACGGGCGAGGGCTGTGGGGGCGAAACCTTTACCTGGACGGCTGCGATGGTTATCGACTTCCTGACACGCTTTCTGACACGCTTTAAGGAACTTGCATGAAACGATCACGGATCAACCAGATCATGGCCCAGGCGGACGCGATGATCCGCGAATATGGCTTTGTGTTGCCGCCCTTTGCCTTTTGGACCCCCGAAGAGTTCACATCGAAACGCGATGTGGCGCGCAATGTCATTGAGGCCCGCTGTGGTTGGGACATCACCGACTATGGCGATGGCCGGTTTGACCAGATGGGTCTGTTCCTGTTCACGCTGCGCAACGGGCGGCTTGCGGATCTGCGGCGCGGCGGGGGCATGTGCTATGCCGAAAAGCTGCTGATCTCGCGTCAGGACCAGCTCAGCCCCATGCACACCCATGTGATCAAGGCCGAGGACATCATCAACCGGGGGGGCGCCACCCTGGTGATCGAGCTCTATGGCTCGGATGATGCGGGGAATTTTGCCGAAGATCGCGGCGGGGTGGTGTTTTGCGACGGGATCGAACGCACCTATGCGGCGGGTGAAAAGCTGAAACTGGCCCCGGGTGAAAGCGTGACCCTGATGCCCGGAGACTGGCATGCGTTCTGGGGCGAAGGGGGCGATGTGCTGATCGGAGAAGTGTCGACAGTGAACGACGACGAAACCGACAATATATTTCGCGACCCCATCGGCCGGTTTTCCAACATCGAAGAAGACGAAGACCCCCTGCACTTGCTGGTCAGCGACTATGGAACCTGGTTGTCGTAGAAGATGACCGATCCAAAGGCGTTTCTGACAGAGCTGTTTGACATTGCCGTGGCCAATGCAGACCCGATGGCCGTGTTGAAAGCGCATCTTCCCCAGCGCCCAAAGGGCCGTTTCGTCGTGATCGGAGCAGGCAAGGCAAGCGCGCGCATGGCCGAAGCGGTCGAAGCCCATTATGGGCCCTGCGAGGGCTTTGTGATCACGCGCTATGGCTATGCCCGCCCCTGCCAGCAAATCGAGATCGTGCAGGCCGCGCACCCCGTCCCCGATGCCACGGGTGCCACCGCGACCCAAAGCTTGTTGAACCGGGTCTCTGATTTGACGCCGGATGACTTTGTGCTGGCCCTGATCTCGGGGGGCGGGTCGGCGCTGTTGTGCGCGCCCATTGATGGCATCACGCTAGCAGACAAGATCGCGGTGAACGCGGCGCTTTTGTCGTCGGGGGCGCCGATCTCAGAGATGAACACGCTGCGCAAACACCTGTCGCGAGTCAAAGGCGGGAAACTGGCGGCGGCGATCCATCCCGCGCGCCTGTTGACCTTGATGATTTCGGATGTGCCGGTGGATGATCCCGCGATGATAGCCTCGGGGCCGACCGTGGGCGACCACAGCACCCCGCAAGAGGTGCTGGCCATTGCGCACAAATGGAACATCCCCCTGCCTAAGGCGGCGGTTGCCGCACTTGGATCGGGGGGCGATACCGTCGCCCCGGATGATCCCCGGCTGGCGCGATGCGAAACCCGGATCGTTGCCGCCCCGTCACATTCGCTGGCTGCTGCGGCGCAACAGGCCCGCGAGGCGGGGCTTGAGGTGCGTGTTTTGGGCGATGCCCTGGAAGGCGAAGCGCGGGAGCTTGGCGCCGCGCAGGCGCGCGAGGCGATGCAACTTCAATCCCGCATGCGCCCGGGGGCCAGGCCGATCTTGTTGTTGTCCGGCGGGGAATGCACCGTCACGCGCCGCGGGGATGGGATCGGCGGGCCGAATGCTGAATTCACCCTGGCTGCGGCGCTTGTGTTGAACGGCTGCGCGGGCATCCATGTCCTTGCATGTGACACCGATGGGGTGGATGGCGCCGCCGAAGTGGCCGGCGCCTATGCCGGGCCCGATTGTCTGGACAAAGCCAACCAGCAGGGCTGTGATCCGCGCGCCGCGCTGTCCACCAATGACGCCCACGGGTTCTTTGAGGCGCTGAATGACCAGATCATTTCGGGCCCGACCCTGACCAATGTCAACGATTTCCGGGCGATCCTTGTGCAGGCGGAGTGATCCGCGCAAGATCTCTGTCACGACCTATTGACGTCTCAGCATCAGGATAAAGAACACCCCACCGATCAGCCCGGTGACAATGCCGATGGGCATGTCCTCGGGGGCCATGATCGTGCGCGCGACAATGTCTGCCCATAACAGGAACACCGCCCCGATTAGCGCAGAGACGGGCAGCACGCGAAGATAGTCGCCCCCAACCATCATCCGCACGATATGCGGCACCATCAGCCCGACAAAGCCAATCAACCCGGAAAAGGCGACCATCACACCGGTGATCAGCGCCCCCGCGACAAAGACCACAAGCCGGAACCGTTTAACCGGGATGCCCAGGGTTGTTGCGGTCTCGTCTCCGACGGTCATCGCGTTTAATTTCGGCGCCTGAAGCCAAAGCCAGATGCCGCAGGCCACCAGGATCACAAGCGGGTAGATCAGATGAGACCACTGCGCCAGGCCAAACCCGCCCAGCATCCAGAACACCACCGTGTGGGTCGCCCTCGGATCGCCCAGGAAAATCAGGGTATTCGCGCCGGCCATGATGACGAATGACACCGCAACCCCGGCCAGAACAAGGCGGTCCGCGCTGGTGGCCGAGGCCAGTTGAGACACCCCCAGCACCATCGCCGTTGCCATAAGCGCCCCCAGGAACGCGAGCAACGGCACCGTGAGCAAACCGATAAACAAACCCGTGTGCAACAGCGCTAGAACCGCTCCGAAAACGCCACCCGAAGAGATCCCCAGCAAATGCGGATCGGCCAGCGGGTTGCGGGTGACTGCCTGTAGCGACGCCCCGACCAAGGCCAGTCCCGCGCCCACCATTGCTGCCAAAAGCGCGCGTGGGAAACGGATTTCCCAAACGATGGCTGCGCGCCCCTTGGACCATGTCGGCACGACCTCGGAAAGGCCGGTTTTGTTCAGGAACACACCCCAGACGGTGTCGATGGGCACGGCAACCGCGCCCACCGATATTGCCATGGACAACGACAGGCCCAGCAAAATAACGCTGCCCGTCAGGGCCAGCCAAAGAGGAATGCGCAAGGCCTGTCCGTTCATTTACTGCCCCCAGAAACCAGCTGCGAGTTTCTGAACCGCTTTGATGTTGCGCGGCCCGGGTGTGGCTTCGACATACTCCAGCACGACAAAGCGGTCGTTCTTCACCGCGTCCAGATCGGCAAAGGCGGGGTTGTTCATCATGAAGGCGCGCTTCTCTTCGGCGGTGACGCTGCCATAGTTCACGATAACAACCACTTCGGGGTTGCGCTCGACCACGGCTTCCCAGGTCACGGTGGCCCAGCTTTTCTCAAAGTCATCCATGATGTTGCGGCCACCGGCGGCTTCGATCAAAGCGGTCGGCATGGCATAGCGCCCAGCGGTAAAGGGGGTGTCTTCGCCGCTGTCATAGACAAAGACCCGTAGGGGCTCATCGGCTTTGACATCGGCCGTAATCGCCGCCAGCTCGGTCTTGTAGCCATCGACCAGCTCTTGCGCCTTGGCCTCGACATCAAAGATCTTCCCGAGATTCAGGATATCATTGTACATGTCGTCCATGCTGACCTTGGGCTTGTCACCGATGTGAATGCAGCTTTCGGTCAGCTCATATACCTTGATGCCAAAGGGCTGCAGGGTTTCGGGGGTGACTTCGCCGCCAACCTTCATCCCGTAGTTCCAACCGGCAAAGAAAAAGTCGGCGTCGGCGCCCACCAGCACTTCTTTGGTGGGGTATTTGGCGGACAGCTCGGGCAGGGCCTGGACACCGGCGCGCATCTCTTCGTCCAGGGTCTTCCAGCCCGAGATCCCGGTATAGCCGACCATCTTGTCCGCAAGGCCCAGCACCAGCATCATTTCCGTCAGGTTCACGTCGTTTGAAATCGCGGCCTGGGGCGGCGTGTCGAACACGACATCGCGGCTACAGCTTTGAACGGTGGTTTCGGCCAGGGCGGCACCGGCGGTGCAGGCCAGCGCAATTGCAAATGCAGTCTGTTTCATGAAAGATCCTTTGTCAGGGTGTTTGTGTGGAAAGTTGGTATGAGAGGTGGGGCTTGCGGCTCAGGCTCAGCTCTTCGCGCTGGGCCCGCACCTGAAATGTCTCTGAGACCAGCTGGTCGTGCAGAACATCGGCGGGGGCGCCAAACCCCTGTGGTGTGCCATCTTTGAGAACCAGAACCCGGTCGCAAATATCCGTTGCGAGGTTCAGATCGTGCAAAGAGGTGACGATGGTCAGATCCAGCGATCGGATCAGCTCCAGAACCTCCAGTTGATGGCGGATATCCAGATGGTTGGTGGGCTCGTCCAGCACCAGCACCTGGGGCTCTTGTGCCAGCGCGCGCGCGACCATGACCCTTTGGCGTTCACCGCCGGACAGGGTCGATAGGGTGCGGCCCGCAAACCCATGCAGATCCAACCGATCAAGCGCCGCCTCGATGATCTCTGTTTCCCGGTGGCCGGGGGTCGACAGGCCGCGCCGGTGGGGGACCCGACCCAATGAGACAATCTCGCGCACGGTCAGGGCAAAGTCCGTGGGCTGTTCTTGCAGCACCGCAGCGACCTTGCGGGCGATGGCCCGTGGTGGCAGGGTTCGCAGACAGGTGTCGCCAATGCGTATGCTGCCCGTCAGCGGATGATTGAACCCATAAATCAGGCGCAACAGCGTGGTCTTACCCGCGCCATTCGGCCCGACAACCCCCATGACCTGTCCGGCCCCAAGCGCGAAACTCGTGGCCTGCAACAGCAGCGGATCGCGCCGCCGCGGCGCCCAGGTAACGTTTTCAACGCTTAAGGCTGCGGCGGTCATGATACCCGCTCCGCGGTTTCTTCGAGGGCCATGATCGTGGCGGGAATGCGCGCCAGTGTTGATGTCCGCAGCTTGCCGGGCCGATCAACCGATGAACACCAGCCGTCATGCAGCACGGCGTATTGGCGGGCGAAATCAACCAGCGCCTCGATGTCGTCGTCCGGGTCGATGTCGCCGAACAGGTACGACGCCTTGCGCGTGGCATGATAGGCGACCGTGCAGGGATGATCGCAGCCCGCCATACAGGCTGTGCCCGAGATCTCGAAATCGCCGCTGATCGTGTCGCCCGCAGCTTCCATAGCCTTGCGCAGATGATCGATCAGCTCATAGCCGGGCTGACAGGTTGTTCCCTTGTTTCGGCATGACGTGCAAATGGTGATGCGATGTGAAGTGTTCCGGTTCATCTCGCCCTCCGCGATAGCGCGGGGCGTAGAAATGGGAACCAGTCATGTCTGCGGCAAATGCCGAATAAGCCATCTTGGCCTCCTTCCGGGGCACCCCGCCCGGGTTGAGTTTACGTTGATGATGGCAGGTCTCCTGACTCGCGGCTCAACGCGTTCCCCACCTTCCCGGACCGGTATGGCCCAGTGGTTATTGGGGGTCGCTCGCCACCTACAGTTGCGGGGGCAGTCACGGAATTGGCACCAAGGCACCGCACCGTATTCCCTATTCCCGAACGCATCCGCGCCCGAGAACCATCAGCCAATTGCATGAAGAATTTTCGACGAACCGTCAATCCCCAAAAATCTCATGCTGAGGGGGGCAGGTCTAAACGTCACGCAACATGTGCCAAGCAAATCCGCCCCCGGTTCCACGGCTGGGTCAGGCGGACAATTCAGGACATAGCTCGCCGGAGATGTTGCACCCACGCCGCGTGCATGTCAGAAATTCTCAACCGGTGGTTTCGCCGGTGGTTTCGACAGCTTTGATCAAAGACCTTGCCGCCATGCGTTTTCCCAACTTCCCAAAGCCTGTCTGGCTGACCCTGACCGCTCTGGTTTTTGCCCAGATCCTCGCCGCACCCACCGCGCGGGCGCAGGGGCCAGATATTCATTATCCACTGTATACCGATGACAGTTTTCAAACCAAGTACACGCAGGGCACCGACAGCGCATCGGGGCTGTGGTTTCAAGTTGGCGATCTGACAGTTTTTGCCGAACTTCGCGATCTGTTTGATGGGGCGACCAAGCCGGTGCGGGGGGTGTCTTTGGTCGATACGACCGGGCGGCCCCTTGAGGTACGGGTCGATCACGATATCCGGTATATCGCCTGGCTGTTGCATCTGCATGCGACCTTTTTGGTCAAAGGGCACGATCAACCTGAGCCTGACCACCTGCTGGTGCTGCAAAACCGCGCGCAAAAGGTCTTGGCCCCGCAAACGCCCTGGCCCGCCAGCTTTTCCATGGCAGACCTTATGGCTGCATTTGCCCTTGCCCGGCCCAGCGATGCCCCCGAACCGATCACAAAAGATCAGATCGCGACGCAAAGCGCGCCGGGCAGTTCCAGCGATGTCGCGCGATATCTCGTGCAGGCCCTGATCCCGGTGCTCGCGCAGCACCGCGAAGAGCTTGTGCAGCGCAGTGCAAAAATCGGCGGAGACAGCAAAGAAACCCCTGTTTCCCTGCGTGATCAGACCGTTCGGCTGCAACGCGCGGTGTTGATCAACCAACTCATGCTGCCCGCGCTGGAGCATCTTGAAGGACATGCGACCTCAGAGGCCTTTTGGGCAGGGCTGACCGCCAGTTTGGCGCAGCACCGGGCGCAGGTCCGCCTTGGCATCACCGATCAAGGACCAGAATTTCCTGCCTTTTTCGATGAAATCTTTGTCATCCGGCCCTATAAGCTTGGTGAAATTCGCAATGCTGTGGCCAACAAACGTGCGCAGGCTTATCGCGATGCGCAATCCGCCGAAAAGCCGCCCGCCGATCAGCCGGCCACGCCGCCGCAGGCCGATGAGGGGGATTGGTGGGAGGCGACCTTTACCCTGGATCGGCCCGGCGCGCGCCGTGTGCCCAAGGTGCAACCAGATCAGGCCTTTGGTCGCGTGATGCCCGCGCAGATCCCCCTTGAAGGCGGGCGCTATCGCTCTGTTGTCTGGTCCCCTGACGGGCAAAGCCTGTTCCTGACCCGAGACGATGGGATGCTTGTTGAACGGCGCTTGGACAGCCAGAAGACCACCGTGCATGGGGCATTGCTTGTGCCGGAAAGCGACATTCCCTTTGTCTTGCCAAAAACAACGACAGTGGATTTCCTGGGCAATCCTTTGCCCGATCAGGGACCAAAAGGGACATCGGGTGCGATACAGCATCATGCCAGCCATCTGACGGAAATCTCACCGGTCGGAGGGGTCTTTCTTGCCCGCGGGAAGGGGTTCGTTTCGGCATGGCGTCCGGCGGCGCGTGGGCCAAAACTGATGGCGGTTCTGACCAAGGCCAAGATGTCGCGCGGTGGGGCGGCTTTGTTGGGGTATGGCGCGGGTCAGCCGACCCGCATTTTGGAACTTGAGAGTGGACAGACGCGGCGGGACGATCTGCCCGCAGCTGAGTTTGCCGATTGGTCCCCTGATGATCAGGTGATCATGTTGCAGACCCCCGCTGGGGCTTTGCTGCGCATCAATGCCGCAACGGGTGAACAGCACGAACTGATGGGTAATGCACCGCCGATCCAAAGCGCCGTCTGGTCCCCCGACGGCCACCGCCTTCTGGCCATTCCCAAAGACGCACCGCCGGTGCTGGTTGACCTGCGCGCAGGGATCGTGCGCCCCAGCCCGGCGTTGGACATGGCGGGAAAGCGGGTCATCGGCGTGGGGTGGAGCCATAAAGGCGGCTATCTCAAGGTGATCAAGCGCGGGGGCGAGACGACCGTTCTGCGCAGCGACGGTGGCGCGGCGATTGACACGTTCCGGGAACAAGAGCGCAAGACAGGGATATGGCGTGATCCACGCGGGCTGATGCAGCTGACTACAGATGATTTCCAAAGCGCTTTTGACCGGGACAAGGGCTATCTTGTCTTTCGACCGAACATGATGCCCGAGCCCTTCCGGGACTATTGGTTTGCCAAACGGATCAGCACCAGCCACCTGCATCAATTGGCCTGGCACCCAGGCGGAGACGCCGTGGCAGCGTTGGATCGTGACCAGAGTTTGCATATTGTGCCCCGGCCTCGTGTGACCTGTGACACCGCCAAACCCGACCCCCGCAGACATTGCAATCCCCTGCGCGCTGTTTCCTTTGGCACCGTGGATTTCAATGCGAAAAGCATCACCAACGCCCGCCTGTCCAAAGATGGTCAATCCCTTGCGGCTTTGACCGGGCGTCCGGCGGCAATTCGCACCAAATCTCTTGCCATGCCGAACGATCCGGTCCGCGATGTTGGGCCGGCAAACCACAAGGGCGCGTCGTTCCTAAGCGATCTGCTGCTGTCCGAGGGTGATCCAACCACCGGGGGCGGGCGGCTGATCGCCGTGATCGAAACCGCCAAGGGCAGCGCGGTTGTGAACTGGACCCGTGATGGCACGCCCAAGACGGCGCAGCTCTTTACCGGCAGGGCCAAGCGGGGGCTGCATCTGCACCCGGATGGTCAGACGCTTGTTGTGGTTGGCGCGGAAGAAACCCGGCAAGGGATCAGAATTCGCATCGAAAAGCTTGACCTAACGACCGGTCAAGTCAATCGGCTGGATCCCATTAAGGTGCGCGACCGGGCCGAGCTGAAAAGCACGCTCTCCGCTGATGGTCAAAGGCTGCTTGTCACCCGCGCCGGAAAGACCAGCTTTCTGGTCGATCTAGCCAGTGGTCAGCACCGGACTTTGCCCCTTTCGCGCGTTCATGGTTTCGGCTTTGGCGCAGCAAGCGACAAGATCCTCTACCTGGGTGAAAACCGGCTTAGCGCCATTGCAGGGATTGATCCCCGTGGCGGGCGTGGCGGGGAACAGGGGCATGTCGATTTTATCCTGCAAGGGATTGGCACTTTTGAGCAGGTCTTTCGGGATCCGGTCACCGGCAATGTCTTTTTGGCGGATCGCGGTGGCGGGGTCCTTGTGTTGGAACCCGGTGCCGCGCGGCCAAGACCACTTGAGCGGTGCGAGTCCTGCCGGGGTCAACGGCTGGTGGCCCATGGCCGAAGCCGATCCGGCATGCGACTGGTCTTTGACGCTGGCAAAGGCCGCCTGAGTATCGAGGAGCTGCGCGAATGATCCTGTTGCAAAATCGTCCCAACATGCGGATCCTGGCGGCCCTGCTGGGTCTTGTCGCCGCCACCCCAGCCAATGCGCAAAGCCATTGGCAAGAGGCGCTGGACTGGTCCGAGGGCAGGGCGCAGGCCCTTGAAAAGGTCTTTGAGATAGTTCCTGATCCCAAGGAAGTGCGCGCAGATCCGACGACACCGGACGCATTGCCAAGCCTCGAAAGCCTGAGCCGTCAGGCCAATCCTGTATCTGTACCTGATGTTGCGACATCGGCCCCGGTGCCAGATGCCCCTATATCGGATGCCCGCGCGACCCCAGCCGACCATGCGGCGCGTATTTCCGCGCATCTTGGACCGTGGCATGTGGTTGATGCTGCCGATCAACCCAGCGGTGCGGCGCAGGACATGGGGTTTGTATTTACCAGGGATCAGTATCAGCGGGTGTTCGGCGGGCACCCCGGCCCTGCGCGCCCGCTTCGCTATACCGAAACCGGCTTTGAAGACCTGCTGCGCGGCACGCGTTTTGTCACGCAGATCGACGGCGACAGCATGACCCTGTTTCTTGAAGATGACCCGAAAAACCGGTTTGTGCTGCAGCCCGGCGCCCCGCAGCTGGCCGAGCCGCAAAGTGCGATCTCTGACACCAACCAGATCCCAACCACGCCGATGGCGGGCATCGACCCTGTGCCGCGCAGCCACAAGCCTGAGAATGCTGCAACTACGCCAGTGGTAGCTGCCCGCCCGACCCCCAAAACGTCCCCCGAAACGACGCCGGAGTTTCAAACCGGGTTTTTGCAGCGCAACTCCAATCTACGTGCGGCACCGGGGTCGGTATCTGCCAAGATCGGGACGGCCGATCTGGGCAGTGCAGTGACGTTGTTGGCCCGTGCCGCTGATGCGGATGGGGACATTTGGTACAGGGTGCGGATCGACGCGACGGGGCAGACAGGATTTGTTTATTCCGCGCTGGTCGGCAAAACTGCCCCGCCGCCGCCCGCACCCGCAGCAACCGAAGACACAACGCGGTATCTACTGAAAAACTCCAATCTGCGCGCGGGGCCGGGCACGGGGTTCCAGATTCTGGCCAAGGGCAAGGTTGGGCAAAAGGCGGTCATCCTGTCCGAGACCCGCGATGCTAAGGGCGATCCGTGGTTTCGGGTGACACTGCCCGGCCTTATCAACGAAGCCTATGTCTTTGGTGCCCTCTTGGGCCGATCCCCCCCAGATGCAGCTTCCCAACCGACTGAGACCACAGGCGCGCAAGCCGACAGCCCCGAAAGCTACCTGCAGAATCTAGAAGCCCGCCTTGCCGCACAGCGCAAAAAGCAGGCCGAACAGCGCGCCCGCGCTGCACAGTCCACCGACATCAGTGGTGCAACGCTATTGCCCGGTCTGCATAAAAGACCGACCAACTGGGCCGGCGGGCATATTGCGTTTTGCTATTTCAAGCACAATGGGGGCGGGCATCAGCTGGTGTATGCGCAGCACAAGGGGCGGCTCAGAACGACCCGTGATAAGGCGCGTGCCCGCGTGCCTGCGGCCCATCAATCTTCTGCCAAATGCAAGCTGATTGCTGATTTCCCCTGCATGGCGATCACCTTTCGAGGGGATCGGATGCAGTATTTCGGCGGGCGCCGTTTGGCGGATCTTATGCCGCTGCTACGCGGTTCACGGATGTATTCCCCAATATCTGCGAGGGTTGGATGTTTCTAAGAAGCCTGATTGCCTGCCTGCTGCTGTTGCCGTTTACATGGCCCGATACCGTGCAGGCCGAACCGGTTCCCGTTGACCAACTTGAAATCATCGGCTCCCCCAGTCTTTCCGTGGGTGAAAGCCTGCGCGGAGGCATCTGGCTGCGGATGGCCAACGGCGATGTGGTTCAGGTCGGGCAACGTTTCATGACCGATCTGCGGTCGGGGCGGAACCGCGATTTTTACTTCTTTCGCGATGGCAAGGGCGCCCTGATCGCGCCCGACCGGGCCAAGGCCCATGCGCTGATCACCGGCTTTGAACGCGCGGACAGCAGCGGTTACATGGGGATAGAACCGGTCTTTGTCGACCAGATGCTGGCCTATCGGGCGCAGATGGCCGACATGGCTGACGGCACCAAACGTGTCGCCTTCTGGAGCACCTTTCAATCTTATTGCTTCAAGATTGAGGGCATATTGCTTGGCGCGCTGACGACCTCTTGGGTCACGGTGGGCAAGAATTTTCCTGCGCTCATCCGGATGGAAATCGAAGACCAATACGCGCAGGCCCCCGAACGGGTTTTGCGCCGTTTTGCGCTGAGCGTGCTGCAAGACGGGATTGCCCTTATGGATCAACAGATCGACTGGGCCGGCAAGAGGATGGTGCATGAGCTGGGACAAAGCGCACAAAAGCCGCTTGATCTTGCCGAGATTGACGCTGCCTATCGTCGCGCCATTTTGATTGATGCCTATCTGTTGTCAGCCGCAAATTACATCATCGAAACCCGCAAGGATCAGTCGGCAATGGCCCAGATCGGCCGTGGTCTGCTGATCACCGGGCAATCCACCGGCAACGCCACTGGGGTCAACGGCGCAGCCAGAGTGGCTGTGGGGGCGGTGTCGTACAACGACATCATATCCACCGCGATCAAGACCTATCCCGCCTTCAAACGCTTTGCCCAGCGGATCGACGCCCGCAAAGCGGTCTGGGCGCAAAGCCGTGCGGGTGATGGGCTGTCGGTTCTGAAGGGGCCCTTTGGTTGGGTTGTCCCCGCCGACACCCGGCCCGATGACACCTCCATGGCGGCGCTGAAGTCGCTGGTCGGCATTCTGGCCAACACCAACAGTGTGACTTGCAGCGGGCAGCAGGACGACCTGACCTATGGCCGTTGCGCGGATGGTCCGCAGGTTCACGGCGTCTATCTGTCGGTCAACGACAATATCTCAGAACATGTCATGACCTTTTCCACCGCCGATCGTCGGGTGCATGTCTTTCATGTGAGCCAAGAACAGGGCGCTTCGACGATAAGACCGATGCTGGCATTCGTTGAAAAGCGCGGTGAGGGGTACAGGCTGTCAGGCTTGCATCCCGGTTTGGATATAAAATCCTTGGGAGATGGCCAAAGGGCGCTGTTGATTGCACAGACCGGCGCGGATTGGGATCCCAAGGAACCCCGCGCCGCAGGACCGGTTCGCATTCGCCTTACGG
Organism: Pelagimonas sp.; assembly: GCA_025210345.1. GTDB lineage: Bacteria > Pseudomonadota > Alphaproteobacteria > Rhodobacterales > Rhodobacteraceae > JAOARQ01. Next base: position 25,378 of record JAOARX010000034.1, read on the forward strand.
CCTCGGATGTGACCTTGTCGGGCGATCGCTTTGATGTGGTTCCCAATGTCTGGACCGCAGAGGTGGAACGCGGTGAGACCGGGTTCCCCACCCATGCGGTGATCGACGCCTATGTGCGCTGTCGCATGGCGGGCGGCGATTGCGCGGCCTCTGGCATGCCGTCCGACCAGCCCGCTGTTGCGCGCGTGGATCCAACACAAAACAGCGCGACCGCGTCCCCTTGGCAGGCGCACAGCCGGTTGCAGGATCTGATCGGAGATTACGCTGCGCAGGGCGATTGCAGCATCGACGGGCACTATATGGATACCCGCGTTTCGATTAGCAAAACCCATCTGCGGATGCACGAATCTTACTGTACGATCACCCGGTTCACCCCGGGGCGCGACGGCCCTGCCAGGTTTGATCTGAACTGCACAGTCGAGGGGGATGAAGGCCAAGGTGAAACCCGTTGGTTTGGGCTGACAAAGCAGGGGATCTTGCGGCAGGTCGATGGCCCCAGGGGGGCCGCGGCCGCTGGGCGTGACATTGCACGTTGTAATGGCGCGTTCCCCCCCCCCAGCCAACCGCAGGGCGCGCTTGGGCCACATCTGTTGATGACTGGTGCGAATTTCAGAGCAGGCCCATCAACCGAGTTTCCCAAACGCGATGTCGGAATCGCCGGTGAACGGGTCGATGTCTTGAAACGCGTGGTGAACGACAGTGGCACGGAATGGGCGCAGATCCGCTATCGCCAAGGCCGCAAAGCCTTTGTTTCGGCCCGACTGCTTGGCGCTGTGCCTTAGGGGCAGGAAAGAGAAGGCGGATCACCCCCCCCAAACCTGAACCTTGGTTTTGGTCCCCGTTTTGCCATTCCGGGCGCCTAGAAATGGGCGGGCTGAACGACCTTGGCCAAGGTGCAAGATAGCGCGCATTCAGCGGTGACTTCGGGGGCAGGGCAGGCCCACGCGTGGATCAGCCGCGCTCTTGTTCGCGCTTCAATCGCTGCTGGGCGATGCCTTCGTTTCGGTTCAGTTTGCGATCGCGGAACAGGGCCTCTTCGACATAGGTCAGGTGGCGCTCGACCGCGGCCTGAGCCGCTTCGGCATCGCGGGCCTGCAAGGCGTCGTTGATGGCGCGGTGCTGGTCCAACAGGCTGTCGCGGGTGGTGCGTTGTTTGAACATGATCTGGCGGTTGTAGAACACACCTTCGCGCAGCAATTGGTACATGGATCGCATCATATGCAGCATGATCACATTGTGGCTGGCTTCAATGATGGCCAGATGAAAATCGGCGTCCAGCTGGCTTTCCTCAGTGGGATTTCGTTTGCCATGCACCGCGACCATTTTCTGAAACAGCTCGTCGATCACCCGCAAATCGGTTTCCGTGCCATAGAGCGCGGCGCGATAGGCGGCCAGCCCCTCCATGTCACGGCGAAACGACAGGTAATCGAACACTGCTTCGTCATGGCGAGAAAACAGCGTGATCAGGGCCTCGGAAAAGGCCGATCCCAGAACCTCGGTCACGAAAACCCCGGCCCCCGCACGCGATGTCAGCAATCCGCGATCCTGCAAATCCGCGATGGCTTCGCGCAGCGAGGGGCGCGACACGCCCAAGCGGTCCGACAATTCGCGTTCTGATGGCAGGCGCTCTCCGGGGCGCAGGATACCGCGCAGGATCAGCAGCTCAATCTGGGTGATCACGGCACTGGATAGCTTTTCGGGTTTGACCTTTTCGAAGGGCATGGGGATCTCACTATTTGGTCAAGTCATTTTACCAAATACTGCGGTCTTGGGAAGACCCCCGCGTTGAAACCCGGGTGTGTAGGGTGGCATTGGCCGTGCATGTCCTGTTCGCGGGACCGCAGCGCGCCCCCTACCAGCGGGTCAGCGCGTCTTCGTCTTCGTCTTTGGCGGCCACCCATGCGGCGTCATTGCCGGTGTGCTCTTTCTTCCAGAACGGGGCACGGGATTTCAGATAGTCCATCAGATATTCCGCCGCCTCAAAGGCGTCTTTGCGGTGGCGTGCGGCCGTGGCGACCATCATGATCTTGTCGCCGGGCTCCATCCGGCCATAACGGTGGATCACCAACACATCGCCCAAAGACCAACGGTCAACCGCTTCTGAGGCAATTTTTTCTAGCGCTTTCAGCGTCATACCAGGATAGTGTTCGATCTCCATCGCCTGCAACCCACCACCGGGCAGATCGCGGGTGATGCCGGTAAAGGTTACAACGGCCCCCAGATCGTGCCGCCCATCGGCAAAGGCGCTGGCCTCGGCGCCAAAATCAAACGGCTCTTGCTGAACGACCACGCGCATTTCAGCCCCCGGTCATCGGTGGGAAAAACGCCACCTCACGTGCTGTTTCGATCGAGGCATCGAAATCCGTCAGATCCTGATCCACCGCCACACGCAGCGCGGATAAGTCTTCAAAGGCGACGGCATAGCGGTCTTCGCGCGCTTTCAGTTCTTCGACCAGTTCCATCACGGTCCTGGCCTGCGTTTCGACCCGCTCTTTCGGCAAACCGATCCGTTCGCGCACCCAGGCAAAGTAAAGCACATCCATCAGTTTTCCTCTCTGAGATGCGGCAGCGCCTTGCGGAAATAGTCGATCCCCGTGATCAACGTCAGAATGCCGGCGATCCACAACAGCCACAACCCGATCCGCCCGGACCAGACCATGCCCGTCAGGAAATAGTTCAGGTTGTTCACGTCTTCGATTTCGCCACGCAACACCTGATCAATGAGCTCGGCATTCATCCCGATGGTGTTCATGCCAAAGTGATGTTCAAAGATCCCGCGCGAGAACAGCACCGCGATTGCAACCATCTGTGCGGTGGTTTTCCATTTGGCCAGTTTCGTGACCTTGAGGGTTCCGGCGGTGTCCCCAAGAAATTCCCGCAGCCCCGAGACAAAGACCTCGCGGAACAGGATGAACGTGGCCGGCAGCACCAACCACGGCGTCCAATAAACGTCCGAATACCCCACGATCACCATCAGCGCGATCACCACCATCGCCTTGTCGGCAATCGGATCCAGCATCGCGCCCAGTTTGGTTTCCTGTTCCCATGTGCGCGCCAAATGCCCGTCAAACCAATCGGTTATAGCCGCCGAAAGAAACAGGATCAGCGCCGCCCAATCCGCAAATGGGCGTGAGAAATACAAGAACATGACCGCCACTGCAGGGGCCGCCAGAAGACGCAGCAGCGTCAGAAGGTTGGGGATATTCCACGTCATGTCGCCTGTTTAACCAGATTTGTGGGGAGTGGAAAGACGGCTCTCCCCTTGATCGACTGCGCCAATGGTCTCAGCCTGTTGCCTATAAAGGAGCAGCGCATGCGTGTTTTGAGAATGAGTTTGATGTTTCCGCTTGCGGCCTGCCTGGCCAGCGTCAGTGATGCAACCGGTCCGGAAGGGGTTGTTGGAATAGATTGGCAGTTGGTCTCGCTGAACGGCCAGGCACCAAAGGCCCCTGCAAGCATCTATTTTGAAGCGGATGGACGGGTTCATGGGCAGGCCCCCTGCAATCGCTTCTTTGGCATGCAATCCGCGGCATTGCCCACGCTTTCGCTGGGGCCGATTGGATCGACCAAGAGGGCGTGCCCGTATTTGGATGAAGAAGCGGACTATTTTGCTGCGCTCAACACGGTGACCCATGTCGCGCGCGACTCCGGGGATCTGGTCCTATCGGGCCCCGACGGCGCGCGTCTTGTGTATCAAGCGCGGGATTGATCCGCGGATTGCCGATTGAGCCGGTCCAGCAGGGTCGCGCGTGCCTGTGGGATCGGGCGTGTCCCCAGGGAAGGGGCAAGGTGTTGCTGCAGAAAATGCCCGGTCACGCCAAGCGCGATGGCGATTTCATGGGTGTCGGTTGGATCGCTGCCCAGCAGCACCCCGGGCAATGGCAAAAGCTGATCGGCCCATTCCCCCGCACCGGCCTGCGTGACCGCGCGGCCTGTTTTGGGGGAAACATAACACAGGCCGGTGGTTGCCCCCGTCACGGCGCATCGCGTCAGATCCAGCGCAAACCCCGTCTCGTTCAGCAGGCTCATTTCCCAGCGCAAATAGGCAAGGGGCCACAAATCGACCTGATCCAAGAGATCCAACAGGTTCTGTGTCTGTTGATAGAACTCTGGATGCGCCTCCCGTTCCGGAAGACAAAAGGCCACCAAGGCGGTGACCGCGTTTAATCCGGCCAAAGACAGGCGATGCCCCATCGCCAGCGTCGCACGTGATCGCTGTGGTTCGGCGGTGAAGCTGCCCATATGGTCCTCAAGCCGCGCGCGCCATGTCAGATCCAGCTGCGCGCCGGGTTGCAGGACAGGGGCCAGCTTGCGCGAGGTGCCCCCGCGCACAACCCCAAGGTGCCGCCCATGGTTGGGGGTGAACACGTCCAAAATCAGCGAGGTCTCGCCGTGTTTGCGTGTTGTCAAAAGGATACCGGTGTCGCGCCATTCCATGCTCGGACCCTAGCCCGAAAGCCCTTCGTCTTCCAACAGATGGCGCCCCGCACGGTCTTCGACCTCGATCACCCAGAGATCGGGATCAAAGCTGCGCTGTTTGGAAATCGAGGCATCGACGTCGGCCTCGGGTCCGGCGATATGTTCCTGCCAGCGCCGTTCGCCCGTCATCAGATCAAAGCTGCGTGTAAAGGCGCGCGCCTGACCATCAAGCGTGGAAAGCTTGACCAAAACCGCGCCGGCGGTGTCGTCGCCATGGGCCACGACAAAGGCGGGAATGTCCTGAAAGCGCAGGCGCGCCAGATATGCGTCGACCCAGAACCGCGCGGTCAGACGGGGCATGGCTATTTATTTCCGTCGCGGAAATCGAGCCCCATTTCCGAATAGCGCTCGGCCTCTTCCAGCCAGTTCGAGCGCACTTTGACCTGTACAAACAGATGGATGCGACGACCCAGGAACTCTTCCAGCTCTTCGCGCGCGGCCTTGGAAATGGCTTTGATGGTTTCACCCTTGTTGCCCAGAACGATGCCCTTGTGCCCGTCGCGGGCCACATAAACAATCTGATCAATCCGCGCCGAGCCGTCTTTGCGCTCTTCCCAGCTTTCGGTTTCAACGGTCAGCTGGTAGGGCAGTTCCTGATGCAGCCGCAAGGTGAGCTTTTCGCGGGTCATTTCGGCGGCGATCATGCGCAGCGGCAGATCCGCGATCTGATCTTCGGGGTAGAGCCAAGGGCCCTCGGGCAGTTCACCGGCCAGCCAGTTGCGCAGGTCCTGAACACCGTGGCCCTTCTCGGCCGAGATCAAAAAGGTCTTGGCAAAGTCGAACCGGTCATTGAGATCCTTGGTCAGCGCCAAAAGAACCGGGGCCTCGACCTTGTCGATCTTATTGATGGCCAGGGCAATACGACGGGTTTTGGGCAGTTCGCCCAGCCCTTCAAGGATGCGTTCCACGCCCTCGGAGATGACGCGATGGGCCTCGACCAACAGGACAATCACGTCCGCATCGGCGGCCCCACCCCAGGCAGCGGCGACCATGGCGCGGTCCAACCGGCGGCGGGGTTGGAACAGACCGGGGGTGTCGACGAAAACGATCTGGGTCTCGCCTTCGATCGCGACGCCGCGAATGCGGGCGCGTGTGGTCTGTACCTTGTGGGTCACGATGCTGACCTTGGCCCCCACCATGTGGTTGGTCAGGGTCGATTTGCCTGCGTTTGGCTCACCGATCAGGGCAACGAATCCGGCGCGTGTGGTCATGTCCATATCCTTTGAATGGGCATGACCTAGTGCATTGTCGCCGGTTTGCCTAGGGCCGACCCGTAGGCAAAGGCCGAAACAACGTTATTTCATCATTCCGGTAAAGGTCTTGCCGTTCGGACGAGTGAAGGTCACCTGATTGCCATCAAAGCTTACACCCTGACATTGTGTCCCGGCCCAGGCCTTGGGGGCGACAATGGTGCGGCAGTACTTGCCATCTTCGATGGTCCACGTCCCTTGGACGGCACCAGATAGTGAACCGTCCGAATTGACGTGGGTTTCTGCTCCATTGACGGCGATTGTTTTGCCTGACAACTGCGCGCGAAGGGCATCGTCAGGTGATGCGCTCATCTCGCTGCCAGTGGTTTGGCATGCGGCAAGGGCGAGGGCAAAAGGGGCAACGACGTACATAAGTTTCATAGTGAAACCCTTTACTAAACAGGATTTCAGTTTAGCGCTGAAACTAACTTGGGCCAAGGTTTACTTGGTGCTGCGCATCAGCGTGTAGAACCCGCTCGCGACGATCAGTGATGCGCCAAGTAATGTCCAAGCATCTGGAATTTCGCCAAAAACCGCGATGGCAAAGATCAGGGCGACCAACAAACGCGTGTATCGAAACGGGGTCACCACGGCGACTTCGCCCGTGCGCATGGCACGCGTGAGCGCGGTATAGGCGCCCACGCCAATCAGGCCGGTCATCAAGGTACGCAGCGCTTCCGAAGATGTGGGGGTACGCCAGGGGCTGCCTTCAAACAGCCCAATGATCAGCCCGGACACCACCAGAACGGCAAAGCCCAATATGCCCAATTGCTGGCTGGACAGGCTGGGCGGGCTGGCGCGGGTGGCCAGGTCACGGCCCGCGAACCCAAGGGTCGCGACGACCACCAAAAGCGCATCCAGGCGAAAGGCGTCCGGGGTGGGGCGCAGAATGATCAGCACGCCGACAAAGCCCACGCACATGGCCGTGATCCGCCGGATGCCAACCTTTTCCCTCAGAAACAGCGCCGCACCGGCGGTGACAACCAAGGGCGTCGCTTGCAGGATCGAGGTGGTGATGGTCAACGGCACCAGCGCCAGGGACAGCGCAAAGAACAACCGCCCCGTGATCTCAAAACCGGACCGGATCAAAAGGGTGGGGCGCAGGTAGTCGCGGGTCCAGACAGCTTCGCCTTTGAGGAGGGACCACAGGACAAAGACGATCAGCCCCACCAATCCAAATCCCGTCAGCGCAAGCCCCGTGGGCAGGCTGGCCGTGACGGATTTGAAAATCGCATCCTCAACGGCAAAAAGCGCCATGGCAAGGCACATTAAACCCGCACCAAACAGATTGTCGCGCTGCATCGTCTGGGCCGCGCCGCCCATGGTCACGAAAGAAGATCCAACAAAGCCTTGGCAGCGGCCTGTTCGGCGTGGCGCTTGGCCGGGGCCACCGCCTGTGCGGTTTCACCGGTCGAAAGGCTGGCTTCGATGGTGAAAACCGGGGCGTGATCGGGGCCTTCGCGGGAAATCATCTTGTAGGATGGGGGGGTAAGCCCGCGCGCCTGCGCCCATTCCTGAAGCGTGGTCTTGGCGTCTTTGGCATCCTCTTCGACCTCGGCGATCCGGGCCCCCCACAGGCGCAAGATCAGCTCTTGGGCCGTATCAAACCCCGCGTCCAGATAGACGGCGGCAATCACCGCCTCCATGGCGTCCCCCAGCAGCGCCAGCTTGCGCCGACCGCCTGACATCTGTTCGGACCGGCCCAGTTTCAGCGCAGCGCCCAGATCAACCTGACGGGCAACTTCGGCGCAGGTTTCCTTGCGCACCAAGGCGTTGTAGCGCGGCGCCAGGGTGCCCTCAGAGGCCTTGCGATCCTCTTGCAAGAGCGCCTCGGCCATCACCAGGCCCAACACGCGGTCCCCCAGGAACTCAAGCCGCTGGTTGTCGTCGCGACCGGGCCCCGACATCGAGGCATGCGTCACCGCACGGCGCAACAGCGACGGATCACAGAACTGGTAACCAAGGCGTTTTTGCAGATCAAGGATCTCGGCGGATTGCTTCATTTGCGATTACTCGATGGCTTTGAAGAAACGATCACCGCGCCAGGTCCAGAAAAACAGCATCGAGCGCCCACCGGAAGAGAACATCACCCGGTCCGCACGACCGATCAGGTTCTCAAACGGGACAAAACCCACGCCGCCGGCGATATTGGGCACCCGGGAATCCGAGCTGTTGTCGCGGTTGTCGCCCATAAAGAAATAGTGCCCTTCCGGGATCGTGTAGATCGGCGTGGTGTCAGACCCCTGGGTGCCGATATTCAACACCGCATGCGATGTGCCCCCCGGCAAGGTTTCGATCCACTTTTCCTTTTCACAGGTTGCGCCCTGACCCACGGGGCCATTCGAACAGCGCGGCGACAGGCGCTGCGGTCCCTGTGGTTCCTGGATCTCTGTAAAGGTGCCGTTGCGGGCCATTTGTACGGGTTGGCCGTTGATCACCAGCACACCCTTGCGCATCTGGATCTTTTCGCCGGGCAGGCCCAGCAGACGCTTGATGAAATCACGTCCGCTGACCGGATGACGGAAGACCACGACATCGCCACGCTCGGGTTCCGAGGCAAACAGACGGCGGTTGTCTCCGTCCGCCCATCCACAGATGTCCTGAGCGTCGATATTGATGCCAAAGCGCGGGATGATCACGGACGGGCAGGACGCGTAGGAATAGCCATAGGCCATTTTGTTCACAAAGAGGAAATCACCAATCAGCAGGGTGTCTTTCATCGACCCCGACGGGATCCAAAAGGGTTGAAACAGGAAGGACCGGAACACGCCCGCGATCAGCAAGGCATAAACAACGGTCTTGACGGTCTCAATAATGCCGCCTTTTTTCTCTTCAACAGACATGAATGCAATCCCTGAACCACGTGCCTTCGCTACATGCGGGCGAGGGGGCGGGCTGTCAAGGCAGCAGCGGCGATTGAGTGTCCTGCGTGCCGCAAACGCCTATGGGACGCGCTTCGATCAACACAACAGCCTGCGCCCAGGGGTGATCATCGGTCAGGGTGACGTGAATGACCGCCTGGTGATCTGGCGGGGTCAATTGATCCAGTCGCTCACGCGCCCAGCCGGTGACATGCATGATCGGTTGCCCCGTGCGCAGGTTGCTCACCGACATGTCTTTCCACGCGATCCCCATGCGAAGCCCGGTCCCAAGCGCCTTTGAACAGGCCTCTTTCGCGGCCCAGCGTTTGGCATAGGTGCTGGCCTCTTCGGGGCGTCGGCGGGCTTTGCGTTGCTCGGCCTCGGTGAAAACGCGGTTGCGAAAGCGGTCGCCAAAGCGATCAAGCGTGCCCTGAATGCGCTCGATATTCGCGAGGTCCGTGCCGATTCCGAGGATCATGTTACCCCTGCCGCTTTAGCTGTGCGCGCAGGCCCATCCCCAGAAAGATCCGGTTGGTGACCCAGATCACCAGCCCCGCGATGACAAAGACCATCAGCCAGCCAAAGGCCCCCAAAAGCGCAAGAATCTCCATCGCCTGATCGCCGCTGACCAACAGAAAATAGCCCAGCGTCAACATCAGGTTGATCCCGATCCCAACCAGGGTCAGGGGGATGGCCAGCCGCCAGGCTTCGCGGGGCGCAAAGGGGCGGTTGTACTCTTTTGCCAGGCGAAACCCCTCGAACTGTGCCGCAAGCATCGCCGGTGCAATCGAGGCAAAGCCGGACGGCAGGCGGGTGCCCAGATAGTCCAACCCCAGCGACAACAGCCAGATTCCAAGCAGGGCCAGCGCGAAATGGGTGGCATACCGCTGCAGGTCAACCTGCATCGCGGGCCTCATCCATCAGGCGGCGCATTTCGGAGACGGCCGGGGTCAACCCGCGAAAGATGGCTTCGCCGATCAGAAAGTGACCGATGTTCAGTTCCATCACCTCGGGAAAGGCCGCGACGGGCTGCACCGTTTCATAAGTCAGCCCATGGCCTGCGTGCACCTCAAGGCCCAGGGAATGCGCAAAGGCGGACATTTCGCACATGCGTTCCAGTTCGGCGTCACGTTCGTCAAAGCGCCCTTCGGCGTGAAAATCGCAATAGGCGCCGGTGTGCAGCTCGATCACCTGCGCGCCGATGCGATGGGCCGCTTCGATCTGTTTTTGCTCGGCGGCGATAAAGATCGACACCCGGCAGCCCGCTTCGCGCAGGGGCGCAATGAAATGCGCCAGACGGTTTTCTTCGCGGGCAACCTCCAACCCACCCTCGGTGGTCTTTTCCTCGCGTTTCTCTGGCACGATGCAAACCGCGTGTGGTTTGTGACGCAGGGCGATGGCCTGCATTTCAGCCGTGGCGGCCATTTCGAAATTCAACGGAACGGTCAGGGCCTCCATCAGCCCGTCAATGTCGGGATCGGTGATATGGCGGCGGTCTTCGCGCAGGTGGGCGGTAATGCCGTCGGCGCCTGCTTCTTCGGCCAGTTTGGCGGCGCGGATCGGATCGGGATAGGCCCCGCCCCGCGCATTGCGCACGGTCGCCACGTGATCAATGTTAACACCCAGACGCAGGCGGCCGGTATACGCGCTCATATCGCGACTCCTTGAACAGCTCCTAAAGAAAACTAGGGCGCTATGAAGGGAAAGAAAACCGCGATTTTATGCGAGTTCACGAACTTTGATGTCCGCCAAGGGATCAGTCTGTCCCGGCTTCGGCCTTGTTTTTCTTCAAGGTGGCCAGTTTGGCCTTAAGCGCGCCCTTGCGGCGGTTTTGATAGGCCGAAATCAGCGGGCGCGTGACATAATAGGCGATGCACCCGGCGATCACTCCCGGCAGAATACCCCCAATCATAAAGGGATAGAACAGCTCTGAATAAAAGGCCGATAGGCTGGACCAATCCGCAGTGTCCGGGGTGAACAGCGCCTTGAAATTATGCCAAAGCGATGCGCCGGCATCGATAAAACGGTCGCCAACCGCCACCGGCCCGTCGTCAGTGCCGTTGTGAAACCGCAACCCCCGCGGGTCCATGCCCAACATCCAATAGCCCGTGTACATCGAGGTCATGACAATGGGCAGATAGGTCAGCGGGTTGCCAAAGAAGGTGGCCATGATCGCCGCCAGAACATTGCCGCGCATGACAAAGGCCAACAGGGCGGCGCAGACAAAATGCAAGCCGTAAAACGGGGTAAAGGTGGTGAACACACCGGCCATGATACCCCGCGCGATGCGTTCAGGGGGGTCGGGCAGACGGTTCAGCCTGTGGCGCACATATTTCGCCGCCCGCCCCCAGCCGCCACGCGGCCAGAAGAACTCAAGCACGATCTTCCAGATCGGCCGTGCATCGCGACGTTTGAAGACCAAGGTGCGCCTTTCTTACAGTTATGACCCATTGGCCGGAGCGTTCTCCAGCGCAGGGTCGCGCCGCCGTTCGATTGAGGCGACATTGCTTTCGGCCTCCAGCGACGAGATCACAAGATGCAGATGCTCTGCGTCCCGCAAATCCACATTGACCCGAATTCTAAAGAAGTCGGGTTTCCGGTCGATGAATGCCATATCTGAAATATTGGCCTTACTCTCACCGATCAATGTGCAAATACGTCCCAGCACGCCCGCGTCATTGCCGATCGTCATCTCAAGCGTCACGGTGTAGACGGGCGGGTGTGTGCCATCGGCCCAATGCAGATCCAGCCAGCGGTCGGTTTCGTCCTCATGGATTGCCAGACTGCCACAGTCGATGGCATGAACTGAGACCCCGCGCCCGCGCTGAGCCAGACCTACGATACGCTCCCCCGGCAGGGGTTGGCAACAGGCGGCGCGTTCAAAACCCTGACCATGTTCAAGCCCGACCACGGCGCGTTTGATTTCAATATTGGCGTCTTCTTCGATGGCGAGATTGGGATAGACCGCCTCGACAACTTCGCGGGCTGTGACTTCGGCGCTGCCAAGACGCGCCAAAAGCTCATCCACGTCTTTCATGCGCAGGGTCCCGGCGGCCTTTTCAAGGGCTTTGTCGGTGGCTTTCTTGCCGTGCCCCTCAAAGGCCGCGCGCGCCAATTCGCGACCCAATTTGACAAAGCGCTCTTTGTTGGCTTCGCGCAGCGCCCGGCGGATCGCGGTTTTCGCCTTGCCGGTGGTGGCGATATCCAGCCATGTGGCCTGTGGGGTTTGTGCCTCGGCGGTGATGATCTCGACCGACTGGCCATTTTTGAGCCGGGTCCAGAGCGGCACGCGGATGCCGTCCACCTTGGCGCCGACGCAGGCCGATCCAATCCGGGTATGGATCGCATAGGCATAGTCCAGCGGTGTCGCGCCCTTGGGCAGTTTGACCACGTCCCCCTTGGGTGTAAAGCAAAATACCTTGTCCGAGTACATCTCAAGCTTGACCGCTTCGAGAAAGGCGTCGTGATCCTCTTCGCCATCAAACTGTTCGGTCAGACCGGCGATCCATTTGGCCGGGTCCACCGCAAAGGGGTTCACGGCGGGTTCCCCGTCCTTGTAGGACCAATGTGCCGCAACACCGGTTTCGGCGACTTCGTGCATCTGGCGGGTGCGGATCTGCACTTCGACCCGCTTGCCGTCGCGGCCTGAAACCGTGGTGTGGATGCTGCGATAGCCGTTGCTTTTGGGTTGGCTGATGTAGTCCTTGAACCGCCCGGGCACCGCACGCCAGCGTTGGTGGATCACCCCCAAAGTTGCATAGGCGTCGGTTTCATTGCGCGTGATAATCCGGAACCCATAGATATCGGACAGGCGGGAAAAGCCGATCTTCTTTTCCTGCATCTTGCGCCAGATCGAATAGGGTTTCTTGGCGCGGCCAAACACGTCGGCTTCGATCCCGGCCTTGTCCAGTTCAAGGCGCATGTCGCTGGTGATCCGGTGAATCACGTCGCCGGTTTCCTTTTGCAGCGTGATGAACCGGCGGATGATGCTGCTGCGCCCTTCGGGATTGAGAACGCGAAACGCCAGATCCTCAAGCTCTTCGCGCATGGATTGCATCCCCATGCGGCCCGCAAGCGGGGCATAGATATCCATGGTTTCCCGGGCTTTCTGGATCTGCTTTTCCGGTTTCATCGCCCGGATGGTGCGCATGTTGTGCAAGCGGTCAGCCAGCTTGACCAGGATCACGCGCAGGTCCTTGGACATGGCCATGAACAGCTTGCGAAAGTTCTCGGCCTGTTTGGTTTCCGAACTGGAGAGTTGCAGATTGGTCAGTTTGGTCACTCCGTCGACCAGATCCGCGATCTCTTCGCTGAACAGCTCGGTGACTTCGGAATAGGTGCTGCGGGTGTCTTCGATCGTGTCGTGCAGCAGCGCGGTGACGATGGTGGCATCATCCAGCTGCTGTTCGGTCAGGATGGCGGCAACGGCAACAGGGTGGGTGAAATAGGGTTCACCGGATTTGCGCGTCTGCCCATCATGCATCCTGCGGCCATAATCATAGGCCGCAAGGATCAAGGCTTCGTTTGTATTGGGATTGTAGTTCCGGACCAGAGCAACAAGATCTTCTGCCGCGATCATTCGCGATGTTCCTTATGGTCCGGAGGGCGTCAGCCCTGTCCCTGTGCTTCCATCAAGGCGCGCAAAAGTTTTTCTTCGGACATGTCGTCCTCTTGCGGCTTGTCGGGTTCGGCACCCATCAGCACGGCCATGGCGTCGTCTTCGGGTTCGTCGACTTCGATCTGGGTCTGGTTCGATTCGATCAGACGTTCGCGCAACTCATCGGCAGACTGGGTTTCGTCCGCGATTTCACGCAGGGCAACGACCGGGTTCTTGTCGTTGTCACGATCGACCGTGATCGCGGCACCTGCCGACACTTCGCGTGCCCGGTGGGCCGCAAGCATCACCAGTTCAAACCGGTTCGGAACCTTGTCAACGCAATCTTCTACCGTCACGCGGGCCATATCAGCGCTCCACCTATGTCAAGGATGCATCAGAAAGGCCTTCTCTAACGCGGCATTGCGGCATTGACAAGAGGGATTCGAAGTCGGGGATCAAAGCGGGAGGATTTCCGCCAGATCTTCGGGCGGAAGGTCTTGTAACATTTGTGTGACGTGACGTCGCAACGCGGGGTGGAACCACCCAGGCGCGATGTCCATCAAAGGCACCAGAACAAAGGCCCGCTGATGCAGTCTGGGGTGGGGCAATATCAGTCCATCCGGGGTGGATTTCATCTGGTCTTCCAGCGGAAGATGCATCCAGTGGTTGAGCGTCTGAGCATCTGGAAGAACCGCATTTCCGGCGGCGATCAGATCAAGATCCAGCGTGCGGCTGGCCCATCTGTGGGGGCGTTCCCGGCCGTGTAGCTCTTCGATTTCGTGAAGTTTTTTGATTAATTCTAAACTTTCGACATCGCTTTCAAGCGCGATGCAGGCATTGACATAGTCCGGCCCCGCCCCGACTGGAAAACAGGGGGTGCTGAAAAAGCGGCTGACACGTGTGACGCGTCCCGCATGCGCATTCAACATACGGATCGCCGAGCCAAGCGTTTCAACCCGGTTCCCCCCCTCGGTGACCATGTTGGAACCCAGTGCAATAAGGAATTCTTGTCTCATTTTCTCGATTGCGCTATCCTAAAGAGAGGCATTGCCTGCCTTGATGCTCGGGAAAAAACAATTACAGTCTTGCGACCCGGTTCGCCACCCCTTGCTCACACACTCACGGTTAAACGGCGGGCCAAATTGGACGAAAGGACATTTTGATGTTTTACAAAGACGAACGGCTCGCGCTGTTCATCGACGGGTCTAACTTGTATGCGGCGGCCAAAGCGCTTGGTTTCGACATCGACTACAAACTGCTGCGCCAGGAATTCGCGCGCCGCGGAAAAATGGTCCGTGCCTTCTACTACACCGCGTTGTTGGAAAATGACGAGTACTCTCCCATTCGTCCTCTGGTTGACTGGCTGCACTACAACGGTTTCACCATGGTGACCAAGCCTGCCAAGGAATACACCGACAGCATGGGTCGTCGGAAGGTCAAGGGAAACATGGACATTGAACTGACGGTTGACGCGATGGAACTGGCTCCGCGTGTCGATCACATTGTCCTGTTCTCGGGCGATGGTGATTTCCGGCCACTGGTCGAATCGCTGCAGCGCCAGGGTGTCCGGGTTTCGGTGGTTTCGACCATCCGCAGCCAGCCACCGATGATCGCGGATGAATTGCGCCGTCAGGCCGATAACTTCATCGAACTCGACGAACTGCGCGATGTCATCGGCCGCCCGCCGCGCGAAGAGCCGATGGAACGCAGCTATGAGCGCGTTGCAGGCAGCTGATCCAGCGCATAGGTTGGTATATCGCCAACCCCAAAGTACAAAGGCCGCCTTTCGAGGCGGTCTTTTGGTTTCAACCTGCAAGATGTGACGCAGGTGACGCAGCGGGGCTGGACCTGCGCCTTTGCAGGCATTACCTCCGTGCCCAAGGAGACGCGCCATGACCCAAGCCCTGAACCTATATCTTGCAGCCCCGCGCGGCTTTTGCGCGGGCGTGGACCGTGCGATCAAGATCGTTGAGATGGCGCTTGAGAAATGGGGCGCCCCGGTTTTTGTGCGCCATGAAATCGTCCACAACAAATACGTGGTGGACGATCTGCGCCAAAAAGGGGCCGTCTTTGTCGAAGAGCTGGACGAATGCCCCGATGACCGTCCGGTGATCTTTTCGGCGCATGGGGTGCCGAAATCCGTCCCGGCCGCCGCTCAGGCGCGTGAGATGATCTATGTCGATGCCACATGCCCCTTGGTGTCCAAGGTCCATATCGAGGCCGGGCGCCATCATGCCAATGGATTGCAGATGATCATGATCGGCCACGCGGGCCACCCGGAAACCATTGGCACGATGGGGCAACTGCCCTCGGGCGAAGTTCTGCTGGTGGAAACCGTCGAAGACGTGGCAAAGGTACAGGTGCGTGACCCGGACAATCTGGCCTTTGTGACCCAGACCACCCTGTCGGTGGATGACACCATTGATATCATCGCTGCGCTGAACGCCCGCTTTCCCAAGATCATTGGCCCACACAAAGAAGACATCTGTTACGCGACCACCAACCGACAGGCGTCGGTCAAGGCGATTGCGCCGAAGTGTGATGCGATTCTCGTGGTGGGGGCGCCCAACTCGTCGAACTCCAAACGGCTGGTCGAGGTGGCGCGCAACAATGGCTGCACCTATGCGCAATTGGTCCAGCGCGCCACGGATATTGATTGGCGCGCCCTTGAAGGGATCAAATCGGTTGGCATCACCGCCGGGGCCTCGGCCCCCGAAGTGCTGATCGAAGAGGTGATCAACGCCTTTCGCTCGCGCTTTGACACGACGGTTGAAGTGGTCGAAACTGCCCAGGAAAACGTCGAATTCAAGGTGCCCCGCGTTTTGCGTCAACCCGCCTAGAGGACCCCATGAGCCTACAATTCCTGATGACCGCTTTTGTTGTTGTGTTGGCTCCGGGAACCGGGGTGATTTACACGCTGGCGGTGGGGCTGGGGCAGGGGCGCCTGCCCGCGATCTATGCGGCGCTTGGGTGTACCATCGGGATTGTCCCTCATCTTTTGGCGGCGACCATGGGGGTTGCCGCGGTGCTGCACAGTTCGGCGCTGCTGTTCTCGGTCGTGAAATATGCGGGCGTGGCCTATCTGCTTTGGCTGGCGTGGCAATCGTTGTCGTCTGGCGGTGCCCTTGCCGTTCAGGCCGACAAACAGGCCGAACCGGGCTGGCGCATTGCGCGCCGCGCGGCGTTGATCAATATCCTGAACCCCAAGCTTTCGCTGTTCTTCCTGGCGCTTTTGCCGCCGTTCCTGTCCGGCAATCCTGCCACGGCCCAGATTGAGATGGCCGGGTTGGGGGGTGTATTCATGGCGCTGACGTTTGTGATATTCGTGGGCTATGGCCTGTTCGCGGCGCGTGCGCGCGATTGGTTGTTGGGAAGCGCGCGGGTGATGGCGTGGTTGAACCGATCCTTTGCCGCGCTCTTTGTGGCGCTGGCGGGGCGTCTGGCATTGGAGCGCGCATGAGTGACAAACGCACGATCGAGGTCTACGACCAGCGCGCCGCTGAATACGGGCAGGTCACCGCGTCCAAGGGGCCGGGGCGCATTTTAACGGATTTTATCGCCGCGCTCCCAACCGGTGGGCGTGTGCTGGACCTGGGGTGCGGTCCGGGCCTGTCCGCGGGCCATATGGCGGTCGCGGGGCTTGCGGTCGAGGGCTGGGATGCGTCGGACAAGATGGTTGCCTTGGCGGCTGCGCAGGTCGGGGTGACGGTCCGCCAAGCCCGCTTTGAGGATCTGACAGCGCAGGCGACATATGATGGGATCTGGGCCAATTTCAGCTTATTGCATGCCCCGCGCGATGCGATGCCCAGCCACTTGCGCGCCATCCACAGGGCGTTGAAACCCGGCGGGCTGTTCCATATTGCGCTGAAATCAGGCACGGGTGACAGGCGCGATCGTATCGGTCGCAACTATACCTATTACACTCAGACCGAGCTAAGCACCCTGTTGCACGCGGCCGGGTTCACCCTCGGCCCATTTGAAACCGGAGAAGACATGGGGCTTGACGGTACGCTTGCACCATGGATATCCGTCACGGCCCAAGCCTAAGCCCACCAAAGGACGACCATGCCCGAACTTTTTGCCTATACCGATGGCGCCTGCTCTGGAAATCCGGGACCGGGGGGCTGGGGGGTTTTGCTGCGTGCCTCGGATGGGGATAAGATCCTGAAAGAGCGCGAACTCAAGGGCGGAGAGGCAACCACCACCAACAACCAGATGGAGCTGATGGCGGCGATCAGCGCCCTTGAAAGCCTGTCGCGCCCGTCGACCATCACGGTTGTGACCGACAGCGCCTATGTGAAGAACGGCGTGACCGGCTGGATCTTTGGGTGGAAAAAGAACGGCTGGAAAACCGCGTCCAAGAAACCGGTCAAGAATGTCGATTTGTGGCAACGGCTTGATGCCGCCCAGGCCCGCCATGACGTGACCTGGGAATGGGTCAAAGGCCACGCGGGCCACCCGGAAAATGAACGCGCAGATGAATTGGCGCGCGCGGGTATGGCGCCGTTCAAAAGCTGAGATGTCACAAGGCCAGGGGGCCATATGAGCTTTCTGACCTTTCTTGATTTCGCCTCTGTGCTGGTGTTCGCCCTGACCGGGGCGCTGGTGGCAAGCCGCGCGCAGCTTGATATCGTGGGCTTTGCCTTTATGGCGGCGTTGACGGGGCTGGGGGGCGGTACGCTGCGCGACCTGCTGCTGGATCGCACGCCGATCTGGATCGCGGATCCCACCTATCTGACGCTGGCCTGCGGGGCCGCTGTCGTGGTGTTCTTTACCGCGCATCTGCTTGAAAGCCGCTATCGTGCCATCCTTTGGCTTGATGCGGCGGCGCTGGGTGTCGCTGTGGCCGCGGGCGCGGGCATTGCGCTTGAGCTGGGGCAGTCTACGGTGGTGGTCGTTGTCATGGGGATCGCGACGGGCTGTGCCGGGGGGTTGATGCGTGATGTGGTCGCAAACGAGGTCCCGCTGGTGCTGAAACAAGGTGAGCTTTATGTCACCTGCGCGCTTTTGGGATCCGGCATGCTGATCGTGTCCTTGCAGGTCGGTCTGACCCCGGACAAGGCCGCCCTGACCGGGGCGATCGTGACTTTTTCCTCGCGCGCGGGGTCGCTTTTGTTGGGCTGGCGTTTGCCGGTCTACCGGGCGCGCCCCCCGAAATAGGGCTGCATTCATATCGGTGGCCGTGCCGAAACGTGACCGGGGCAGAGTCCTGACGCACCGCCCCAATCCAAGCTTACGTGGCGCCCCCCGTGGTGCGCGTTTTACTGCAAATCCGCAAAGGCCCTGGTCAGGCGTTCGGTGGCTTCGATCACCCGTGCGCGCGGGGTGGCGAAATTGAATCGCAAAAAGCTCTCGCCGCCCAGGCCAAAGGTTGGCCCGTGGTTGGCCGCGATATGCGCGTCTTGTTCAACGCGTTTGGTGAACTCTTGGCGGGTCATCCCGGTGCCTTCGAAATCAACCCAGGCCAGATAGGTGGCGGCCATCTGCATGGATTTGAGACCGGGGATCTTGTTCACCGCGGCGTCAAAGATCTGACGGTTGCCATCCAGATATGTGACCAACTCGTCAACCCAGGTGGCACCATCGGGCGAATAGGCCGCTGTGGCCATCATCAGACCAAAGGTGTTGGAAGAAATCCCAAGCCCCACCATCGACTGCGCAAACCGCGCGCGCAGATCGGGATCTTCGATGATCACATTGCCCAGATGGCTGCCCGCGATGTTGAATGTCTTGGTGGTGGCGGTCATCATGACCAGCCGCTCTTTTATGTCATCATTCACCAGGGGCATCGGCAGGTGGCTGTGCCCCGGCATCACCAGATCGTGGTGAATTTCATCGGACACCAATATCAGGTCATGCCGCTTGGCAAAATCCGCGACCTCCTGAAGTTCTTCACGGGTCCAGACACGGCCACCGGGATTGTGCGGAGAGCACAGGATCACCATGCGCTCATTGCCGGTCATCTGGGCGTCATAGGCAGCGAAATCCATTTCATAGCGGCCATCGTGATTGACCAGTTGGCATTCCACCACCTCGCGCCCGGCCCCTTTGATGGTCCGGGCAAAGGCGTGATACACCGGGGTAAACAACACGACCCCGTCGCCGGGCTGGGTAAAGGCGTTCAGGCACATGCCCGTCCCGTTCACCAGACCATGGGTCGAGAAAATCCACGACGGGTCGACCGTCCAGTTGTGGCGGGTTTCCATCCACCAACAGATCGCCTGTTTATAGGCACGGTCATCGCCGAAATAACCATAGATGCCGTGGGCCGCCATGTCTTCGACCGCCTTTTGTACCGCATGCGGAGGGCGGAAATCCATATCGGCCACCCACATCGCCAAACCATCCTGGGCGGGCACCCCATAGATGCTTTCCATCATGTCCCATTTCACGGAATGGGTGCCAAAGCGGTCGATCTCTTCGTCAAAGCGGCTCATCGGGGTCTCCTGTGTCTTGTGGGTATTCCTTGGGGTTTTGACCGGATGGTGCAAGCACGAAATGCCGCTTTTCCATTGGTGAGAGTTGCGATTCGCCCCGCAAGGCCCTAGATGGGCGCCATGAAACACCCGATCCTGATCCATCCCGATCCCCGTCTGAAAAAGGTCTGCGCCGACGTTCCGGACCTGAGCGACGACCTGCGCAAGCTGGCCGATGATATGCTTGAGACCATGTATGACGCTCCGGGCATTGGCTTGGCCGCGCCGCAGATTGGGGTGTTGGATCGTTTGATCGTGCTGGATTGTGTCAAGGAAGAGGGCGAAGCCCCGCGCCCGCTGGTGATGTTCAATCCCCGTATCATTGCCGCGTCGGACGAACAGAATGTCTATGAAGAGGGCTGTCTGTCGATCCCCGATCAATACGCCGAGGTGACCCGCCCCAAGATCGTTCAGGTCGAATGGATGGATCAGAACGGCAACGCCCAGTCCGAAGAGTTCGACGGGCTTTGGGCGACCTGCGTACAGCACGAAATCGACCATCTCGATGGCAAGCTGTTCATCGACTATCTCAAACCGCTCAAGCGCCAGATGATCACGCGCAAGATGCAAAAGCTCAAGCGCGAGCGGGCGCGCGCGTGATCCTGGAGATCGTCCAATACCCGGATGCGCGGCTTGCAACCCCGTGCGAACCGGTGGCGGATGTCGCGGCGGTTGTCGGTCTGATTTCAGAGATGTTCGAAACCATGTATGCCGCCCCCGGGCGCGGGCTGGCGGCGCCGCAGGTTGGTGTCTTGGCGCGCGTGTTCGTGATGGATGCCGGTTGGAAATCCGGCACAAAGACGCCTCGGGTCTGTATCAACCCCGAAATCGTCACCGTGTCCAAAGAGACCGTCACCGGCCCCGAGGGCTGCCTGTCCGCGCCCGGCATCGAAGTCCAGCTCACACGCCCGGCGCGGATCACGCTGGACTACACCGACCAGATGGGTGTGCGCCAACGCGAAGACCTGACCGGGTTTGACGCGATCTGCGCCCAGCACGAGCTGGATCACCTTGACGGCACAATGCACTTTGACCGGCTGGATGCGCAGACCCGCGCCGGTTTGATCCAGGACTATGAGGCCACCCTATGACCGTTCGCAAATGTATCCCCTATCCGGACAAACGTCTGAAGACCGTGACCACCCCGGTGAGCGAGATCACCGATGAGATCCGGGCGGCCTGGGATGATATGGTCGACACGATGGAGGCCATGCCAGGTGTCGGCATGGGCGCCCCGCAAATCGGTGTGATGCTGCGCGTGGCCGTCGTGGATGCGTCCGAGGCACGGGGGCAGGTCGTGCGCATGGCCAACCCCGAGGTGCTGCATGCCTCGATCCAGTTGCGCGAACACGAAGAGGCAAGCCCGAATTTGCCCGGGGTTTCGGCCAAGATCAAACGCCCCCGCGCGGTGACTGTCCGCTATATGGATGAAAATGGTGAGACCGTGGAAAAGGATTTTGTCGGGCTTTGGGCCACTTCGGTCCAACACCAGATCGACCACCTGAACGGCAAGCTTTATATTGACCATCTGTCCAAGACAAAACGCGACATGCTGGTGAAGAAATCCAAAAAGCACCACGGTGCAGGCTGTTCTTGCTGCTAAGCGCCCCTTGTTTCCTGTGGTCACATGGGCCATCTCGTTCATAATGAGTTAGGAGATGGTGATGCGGCTGATTTTCATGGGATCCCCGGATTTTTCGGTTCCGGTGCTGGATGCGCTGGTGGATGCGGGGCATGAGATTGCCGCCGTCTATTGTCAGCCCCCCCGCCCGGCAGGCCGCGGGAAAAAGGATCGCCCGACACCGGTGCAGGCGCGGGCCGAGGCGCTGGGCCTTGAGGTGCGCCATCCGGTGTCGCTGAAAGGCGCAGAGGCGCAAGCTGATTTCGCGGCACTGAACGCTGAGGCGGCGGTGGTGGTGGCCTATGGGTTGATCTTGCCGCAGGCCATTCTGGATGCGCCGAAATTCGGCTGTCTGAACATCCACGCGTCGCTTTTGCCGCGTTGGCGCGGGGCCGCACCGATCCACCGCGTGATTATGTCCGGGGATGCGGAAACCGGGATTTGCATCATGCAGATGGAGGCCGGTTTGGACACCGGTCCGGTGCTGCTGCGCGAAGCCACTGGGATCGACGCGGTCGAGACCACCGGCGCGTTGCATGACCGGCTCAGTGCGATGGGGGCGCGCATGATCGTCGATGCGCTGGCGCAATTGCCCGATCTGACGCCCCAGGTTCAGCCCGAAGAAGGCGTGACTTATGCGGCCAAGATCGACAAAGCCGAGGCCGCCATAGACTGGTCCCAGCCCGCGCCGCAGGTGTCTGCGCAGATCCGCGGGCTGTCGCCCTTTCCCGGTGCGTGGACGCTGATGGGCGATCAGCGGATCAAGATGCTGGGGTGCGAAACCACCACGGGGCAGGGTGCGCCAGGCACCGCACTGGATGATCTGTTCACCCTTGCCTGTGGCCAGGGGGCCGTGCGGATCACACGCGCGCAGCGCGCGGGCAAAGGCGCGCAGGAAAGTGACGTATTCCTGCGGGGCTGCCCCATCCCCAAGGGCACGATTCTAGGAGGTTAACCCATGTTCCCAACCCTGATGGGCACAGTCGTCATCGCGGGCATCGTTGGGTATGCCGCTGAAAAGTCGGGATTTACCCACAACGGCTACCTGCAAAGCATCATCATCTGCGTGGGTGGGGCGTTTTTGGCCTATTTTGTGCAGATCATGTTTGGCATCGGTTTCGCGAGGCCGGGCATCAACGCCATCGCGGCCTCGGTCGGGGCGCTTGTCATTGTTCCAACCCATTGGCGCGGGAGGCGCTGAGCCATGTCTGTTATCTTTTTGATCATCGTCGGCGCCGCGGCGGGGTTTCTGGCGACACGCTTTATGAACCTGAACCTTGGCGTGGTTGAAACGGTCGCAATCGGGATCGCCGGGGCACTGGTGGGCGGATTTGCGCTGCGGTTTCTCATCGTGATCGGTGGGTTGCTGGCAGGGCTTGTCGGGGCGGTATTGGGGGCGATGGCGCTGATCTGGCTTTGGCAGACCTATATCAAGCGCTGATTGTGCATTTGCGCACCTATGCCGTTTGCCTATGCCACTAGGCTTGTGAACCGGCTGCACTATGCTGGGCGCAACAGCATAGGAGCAAGACATGGGCCTTTTGGTAGACGGCGCTTGGCGCACGGATTGGTACGACACCAAGGGAAACGGCGGGGCCTTTGTGCGTTCAACCGCCGGTTTTCGAAATTGGATCACCCATGACGGGACGCCGGGGCCAAGTGGCCAGGGCGGGTTCAAGGCCGAAGCAGGGCGCTATCACCTCTATGTCAGCATGGCCTGCCCGTGGGCGCATCGAACGTTGATTTTCCGCCAACTCAAAGAGTTGGACGATCTGATCGACATATCCGTTGTTTCCCCAGATATGCTGGATGAGGGCTGGAGCTTTGCCACGGATTTCCCCGGCTCAACCGGGGACCGCCTGTTTGGACTGCCCTATCTGCGCGACATTTATACCCGCGCTGTTCCCGATGTCTCGGGGCGCGTGAGCGTGCCCGTGCTTTGGGACAAGCAGCAAAACACCATTGTGTCCAACGAAAGCGCTGAAATTATTCGTATGTTCAATTCGGCCTTTGACGCGCTGACGGGGAATGAGCTGGACTTTTGGCCAGTCATGATGCGTGAGGAGATCGAGCAGATGAACACGCGAATCTATGACACCGTGAACAACGGCGTCTATCGCGCAGGCTTTGCCACAAGCCAATCGGCCTATGATGCTGCAATCGGTCCTTTGTTCGAAACGCTGGATTGGCTTGAACAGCACCTGTCCGACAACCGGTATCTTCTGGGCGAGCGTCAGACAGAAGCGGACTGGCGATTGTTTCCGACGCTGATCCGGTTTGATACGGTGTATCACGGTCACTTTAAGTGCAATATCAAAAGGTTGTCTGATTATCCGAACCTGTGGGCCTATACCCGGGCCCTGTATCAACAGCCCTGTATTTCCAGGACTGTGGACCTTAAACAGGCCAAGCGGCACTATTATTTCAGCCACGACCGGATCAACCCTACTCGGGTTGTTCCCGCAGGCCCGGATCTGGATCTGTGGGCCCCCCACGGGCGCTAGTGCGGGCGGCCGTAGTGGTCCACAAGCACCGCCAAGTCTGAAGGTTCGGTCGAACTGGGCAGAAAAGCACAGGCGTTTGGGCAGTGGCGAAATATGGAACCGTCGGAAAAGAAATTCGCACTGGTCACAAACACGACGCGGGCGGCGGGCTGGCGATATCGCGCCATGTCCGACACGGTCAGCGCACCGCCGTTTTCCAGCACCAGATCCAGCACGATCACGTCAAAGGCATGGGATTCTATCAACTCTATCGCAGTGGTTTGATCTATTGCGACCATGACCTCAGCACCCATACGGGTGAGGTGGCTTTTCCACAAATTGGCAAGCGACGCTTGGCTTTCGACGATGAGGACGTTCAAGAGAGTCTCCGACTCGGATCGAGGTTCTGATAGACAACTGGAAACTCGTTCACATTCCTAAACAAAAAGTTAATCGAGCAGTTCGGATTCACGGGGAATTTGCGGATAACCGCCGCAATTCGACGGGATGGGATCGCGCGAAATGGTTGGAATCTTGTTGCGGGAAACCTAGGGTGACACGCAGAGCAGAACTGGGGGGTAAAACCATGGGAAAGAAATGGGGTGCGCTGGGATTGGCAGCGTGGATCGGGGGCATGGCGGCGACGGCCGTTTCAGCGCAGGACGTGCCCTGCGGAGGCGATTTTCGGGCCTTTCTGAACGATATGGCCCAAGAAGCCGTTGCAGCCGGGCATGATGCCAATGCGACCCAGCGGTTTTTTGGCCAACTGCGTCCGAGCGAAAGCGTTCTCAAGGCGGACCGCAGACAAGGAATTTTCCAGGATCCGTTCATCACCTTTTCACGCAAGCTGATCAGCCAGAACCGTCTGGATCGCGGGCGACAGCTAATGCGGGAATACGATGCGGTGTTTGATCAGATCGAACACGATTACGGGGTGTCGCGCGGGGTCCTGGTGGCGTTTTGGGCCTTTGAGACCGACTATGGATCGTATCAGGGCGATTTCAACACCGCCAACGCACTGGCGACGCTGGCCCATGATTGCCGCCGCCCCGAGATTTTCCGGCCTCAGGTGTTTTCCGCGCTAACCCTTTATGAGCGTGGAGAGTTTGATCCCGCGACCACCACGGGCGCATGGGCGGGTGAGATTGGCATGGTGCAGATGCTGCCCAAGGATATCCTGGAAAACGGGGTGGATGCCGACGGCGATGGCAAGGTGTCTTTGAAAACCTCTGCGGCGGATGCGCTGACCTCTGGGGCCAAGATGTTGTCGCATCTGGGATGGCGTCCGAATGAACCGTGGTTGCAGGAAATCACTCTGCCCGAAGATTTTGACTGGTCGAAATCGGGCCTGAACACCAGCCATTCCGTCGCCGAGTGGGAGCAAATGGGGGTGCGCGCCAGAACCGGTCAGTTGGACGACGGGCGCTTGGCGGCCTCCATCATTTTGCCGCAGGGTAAGACGGGGCCCAAGTTCCTCGCCTATCCCAACTTTCGGGTATATTTTGAGTGGAATCAAAGCTTTACCTATGTGTTGACCGCAGCATATTTCGGCACGCGGCTCACGGGGGCGCCGGTCTATGATCCAGGCAATCCGGAACAGGGCCTGGCTGGGCAAGAGATGAAGACCCTGCAAAGCAAACTTCAGGCGCTGGGCTATGATGTGGGCAAGATCGATGGGATCTTGGGCGCGGGGACGCGGGCGGCCGTGCAGGACATGCAAAAGAAACTGGGCTTGGCGGCTGACGCCTGGCCGACGCGGGCGCTTTTGGATCGGCTCTGAGCCCGCTGCGCACGGGTTCGGCGTCATCCCATGTGCCCCCGGATGGGGGCGCATCTTTTGTACAGAGCATGTAAATGGGATGCGCAAACTCTGCCCTATGCAAGGGGGCATGCGGTTAAATTGGGTTAAGATCGGATGAGGGAAATCAGGATTGCATGCCATCCTGGTCGCATCCGAACCGCATCTTGCTGGAGAACCACTACCTGCCCGGCGATCTCCGACGGCAGATCGACACCTTTGTCGATCACTACAATCACCGGCGTTACCACGAGAGCCTGCAGAATCTTACCCCGGCCGATGTCTACTTCGGGCGCGGCCAGACAATTCTGAAACAACGAGAAAGGATCAAACGGAAGACCATCGAAACGCGATGCTTGCTTCACAGCAAATCCGCCGCATAATCAAACCAGCCAGATGAGCCAGATCCTCTCTTAACTCAGGCCGCCATCTGTCCCAAAATCCCTGACGACGGACAAAATGGGTAACAGACACGTTAGGGTTGGCAGCCTTCACGCCTCAGGCGCGGCCTTGCCGGTCATCTTTGCCAATGTGTCCCGATCCACCAAGCGCGCGATAAGCGGATGCGGCCGCAAGTCGCCCTCATTTACGACCAGCCGGAAATTGGCCAGAACACGGGTTGTGGTCGCCTGACCCGGCGCCACCACGTCAAACAGCCAATTGATGTCGCCGCTGTTCCACTCATCGGCCTTCAAGCGGATCGGAAAAACCCTGACTTGATCTGCTCGCATATCTTGGCGTCGACCTCTTCCGAAACGCTTGCCCAGATGGCGAGGGCGGTGATGTCAGCGTTTGGCCCAGCGGATTCGGTGGGATAGGCCATCGCAATCCGGTTACGCAGCAGCGGATCAAGCACCAGATGCTGAAGGTCGACACTGGACTGATGCCGATAGCGCGGCAACGCCATCATCGTCATTGCAATCTTCCCGAACCCCTCGCGCACATGGGTTCGGATCCCCGCCAGTCGTTCGAGCATTTCCGCATCGTAAGACGTCACTTTATCGTCGGTGCTCACGCCGCTGCCGTTTCCCTTCCCGGACACAGCTTCCACCAGAAACAAAACCCCTCGCCCGCCCAAGTAATATTACAGGTTTGTGAGTCTGCAGCCCCCAGTTGCACCGAAAAGTCTGCCACTTGGTGCTGCGCCTTGGAGCGTGATGCCATCATATAGCAAGCACGTTCCAAGGCGCATTGGCCGTCAGGCCAACATGCTGTTAGGTTTTGATGATCCGGGATTTGCTCTGATTGAGCCGGTAGCTATCGCCGTTCATTTCCAAGATGTTAACCCGCCCCTCAGGGCGGGTGCGAACTAGCCTATGATCTCGAACCTGTTCACATCCACCATGCCGCGATCCGTGATCTTGAGTGCCGGGATCACCGGCAGCGCCAAAAACGCCAGTTGCAAAAAGGGCTCTTGCAGCGTGACACCCAGTGACGCGGCGGCCGCGCGCAGGGGGATCAGCTGGTCATGCACGGTCTCAAAGCGATCAAGGCTCATGAGGCCGGCGACGGGCAGGGGCAGTTCGGCCAAAACCTTGCCATCGCGGGTCACGACAAAGCCTCCTTCGATCTCACCCAGGCGATTGGCGGCCAGCGCCATGTCATCATAATCGACCCCGACACAGGCGATGTTGTGGTGGTCATGACAAACGGTTGACGCAATCGCCCCGGCCTTAAGATTGAAACCACGCACAAAGCCGCTGGCGATGTTGCCGTTCTTCCCATGCCGTTCAATCACCGTGATGCGGATCAGGTCGCGGGTCAGATCCGGCTGTTTGTCCCCATTCAGCGGCGCGATGTCATAGGTCAGGTGATCGGTCAGGATCTGGCCTTCGCGGATGCCAATCACCGGCGTGTCGGTGCGGTTCCCGCCATAGCGGAAATCCTGGGCGCAAACGCGGGGCGCCTTGACCGAGGCCCGCCCAACCGGCGCCACATGGCCCCGTGCCGCAAAGTTTTCCGCACTGGCCAGCACCCCACCGGCAAAAACCATCTGCACATCGCAGGCCTCAAGACTGCCGATGGCCACGATGTCGGCGCGCTTGCCCGGCGCGATTTGCCCGCGATCTTTCAGGCCAAAGGCCTCGGCGGCTGAAAGCGACGCTGCGCGATAGGCGGCCAGCGGCGGGGTGCCCAGCGAAATCAGGGTGCGGATCATGAAATCCAGATGCCCCTCTTCGGCGATGTCCAGCGGATTACGGTCATCGGTGCACAGGCACATATAGGGTGCGGTGCGTTCCGTCAGCAGCGGTTGCAGCGCGTGCAGATCCTTTGAGACCGAACCCTCGCGGATCAGGATCCGCATCCCCTTGCGCAGTTTCTCCAGCGCCTCGTCGGGATTGGTGGCTTCGTGTTCGGTGCGAATGCCCGCGGCGATATAGGCGTTCAGATCCTTGCCCGACAGCAGTGGCGCGTGGCCGTCGATGTGCCCGCCATCAAACAGCGCAAGTTTGTCCATGCAATCGGGATCGCGATGGATCACCCCGGGAAAGTTCATGAACTCGGCCAACCCAAGGCCCGAAGCATGCCCGCGCAACGGGGCAAGGTCGTCGGCGCTCAGGCTGGCACCAGCGGTTTCCATATGGGTTGACGGCACACAAGACGACAGTTGCACCCGCAGATCCATCAAGAGGTGTTCAGAGGCCTGTTGGAAATAACGGATACCCGCAGCCCCGATCACATTGGCGATTTCATGCGGGTCACAAATGGCCGTGGTGATTCCATGCGGGGTGACACATCGGTCAAATTCAAACGGGGTAATCAGAGAGCTTTCAACGTGAAGATGTGTGTCGATAAAGCCTGGCACCAAAATCAGGCCGGAAACATCAATTTCTTCGTGCCCTTCATAGCGCTCCATGATCCCCACGATTTGATCCCCGCAAATCGCTACGTCGCCGGGCAGAAGCGCGCCGGTCATCAGATCAAAGATTTGCCCGCCTTTCAGCACCTTGTCGGCTTTTTCATCGCCGCGGCCCTGCGCGATCCTGTTCACCCGTGATGACATGCTTTATGCTCCGTCTTGCTGTTCCGACACTCTAGCCCGAAGGGGCGCAGGCTGTCAGTTGCTAGAAAAGAAACACGTTGGGTGTTGCTTTTTGAAGGAAATTTGCGTTGATTGACTGACCAATCAATAAAAACGACGATGTTCTCAGGGAGAGACCAAATGAAAACCACCATGACCGCCATCGCGCTGTGCCTGAGCGCGGGGACCGCTTTTGCCGCATGTGACAGTGTGACCTTCTCGGATGTGGGCTGGACCGACATCACCGCCACAACCGCCGCGACAACCACCGTGCTGCAGGCGCTGGGCTATGAGACCGATATCAAAGTGCTGTCGGTTCCGGTGACCTATACCTCGCTGGCGAATGGCGATGTGGATGTGTTCCTGGGCAACTGGATGCCCACCATGGAGGCCGATATCGCCCCCTACCGTGAGGCGGGCAACGTTGAAACCGTGCGCACCAATCTGACCGGTGCGAAATACACGCTGGCGGTGAACAAGGTCGCGGCGGATCTGGGCATCAAGGATTTCGCAGACATCGCCAAACACGCGGACGCGCTTGACGGCAAGATCTATGGCATCGAGCCGGGCAATGACGGCAACCGCCTGATCCAATCGATGATCGACGCGGACGCCTTTGGCATGAAAGACCTTGAAGTGGCCGAAAGCAGCGAGCAGGGCATGCTGGCACAGGTTGCGCGCGCCAGCAAAAAGGACGAACCCATTGTCTTCCTGGGGTGGGAACCCCACCCGATGAACGCCAACTTTGAGATGTCTTACCTGACCGGTGGCGACGACTATTTTGGCCCGAACCTGGGCGGCGCCGTGGTTGACACCAACACCCGCGCGGGGTTCTCGGCGGAATGCCCGAACGTTGGCAAGCTGTTGACCAACCTTGAATTCTCGCTGGCGATGGAAAATGAAATCATGGGTGCGATCCTGAATGACGGCGAAGAACCCGCCAAAGCGGCAAGCGCATGGCTGGCTGCGAACCCGGATGCCTTCATGGGGTGGCTGGACGGCGTGACCACCAAGGATGGTGGCGATGCGGTGGCCGCAGTCAAAGCAGCCCTGAACTGATCTGACGGGCGCGTTGGGAGCATCCTGACGCGCCCTTTTCATGCGCGGATTCTGGCCATGCCCGTTACCCTTTCCTTGATGCTGCTGTTCGTGCCAGCCTGTTTTGCGCTGAATATCGCGCCGGGGCCGAACAACGTGCTGGCCTTTGCCAATGCCTCGCGCCAGGGTTTTTGGGCGGCGATGATCGGTGGGCTTGGTCGCGTGGCGCCGTTTGCAGTGATGATCGTGCTGGTGGGCGTGGGGCTGGGGGCCATTCTGGCTGCCTCTGAGACGCTATATCTGGCGGTCAAGCTGCTGGGCGCGGGGTATCTGGCCTATGTGGGCTGGCGCATGTGGCGTGCGCCTCGGCCTGTGCCGAGCGAAACAACCGCGCCCGCGCCGCTGCGCACCCTGATCCGGCGCGATTTTCTGATTGCGATTGGAAACCCCAAGGCCATCGCTATCTTTACTGCGTTTTTCCCGCAATTCACCGATCTGAGCCAGCCGCTTGCGCCGCAATATGCGGTTCTAGGCCTGGCGTTTTTGGTGCTCGAGGTGCTTGCGGTGGCGCTTTATGCCGGGCTTGGCGCCTGGCTGCACGGCTTTCTCACACCCATCAGGCTGCATCGCCTGAATCGCGGGGTGGGGGGCTTTTTGATCTTTTCGGGCGCAACGCTGGCCCTAAGCGAGAGGCACTGAGTGTGAACTGGTTGACCGAGACAAAAATACCGGTGGGAAAGTGGATCGCGGGGGGCTTTGACTGGCTGACCGATGCATTTGGCCCGTTCTTCGATGCCGTAGACGACATCCTGAGCAATGGGATCGACGGCTTTCTGTGGCTGCTTCAGGCTCCGCCTGCAATTGTGATCGTGGCGCTGTTCGCCGCGCTTACGTTCTATCTGCAACGCAGCTGGGCGCGGGTGGCCGTGGTGGTTGCGTGCTTTATGTACGTGCTGAACCAGGGCTATTGGGAAGAGACCACCGAAAGCCTGACGCTGATCTTTTTCGCGGTGATCTTTTGCATGGGTGTCGGGGTGCCCATTGGGATCTATGCCGCGCATAGACCCAAGTTCTTCAAGGCGATCCTGCCTGTGTTGGACATGATGCAGACCATTCCGACTTTTGTGTACCTGATCCCGATGATCGTGCTGTTTGGTATCGGCATGGTGCCGGGGCTGGTGGCGACGTTTATCTTTGTGTTGCCCGCTCCGATCCGCCTGACCCAACTGGGGGTGAGCCAGGTGCCGCAATCCCTGACCGAAGCGGGGCAGGCCTTTGGGGCGACGCGGTTTCAGACGCTGTGGAAGATTGAGCTTCCCAGCGCCTTTCCGCAGATCATGACCGGGCTGAACCAGACGATCATGCTGTCCCTGTCGATGGTGGTGATCGCAGCGCTGGTGGGGGCCGATGGTCTTGGTGTGCCGGTGGTGCGCGCGCTGAACACGGTGAATGCAAGCCTTGGATTTGAAAGCGGATTGGTGATCGTGGCCGTGGCCATCGCACTGGACCGCATGCTGCGAGTGGAGCGCTAAGATGACGGCTGTTGTTTTTGACAATGTTTCAATCGTGTTCGGCGAAGACCCGCAGGCGGCTTTGCCCTTGATGGATGCGGGACAGGACCGGGCACAGGTGCAAAAGGCGACCGGACAGGTGCTGGGTGTGCACAACTGTTCGTTGTCGGTCGAAGAAGGCGAGATCCTTGTTCTGATGGGGCTGTCCGGGTCCGGGAAATCGACCCTTTTGCGCGCGGTCAACGGGCTGAACCCCGTGGTACGTGGTGGTGTGACAGTCCACGATGGCGACTGGCAATGTGACGTGCAGAGCTGTTCGTCCGAGGACCTGCGCCGGGTGCGGCGTGAATGCGTGGGCATGGTGTTTCAGCAATTTGGCCTGTTGCCCTGGCGCACCGTGCGCGAAAACGTGGGGCTGGGCCTGGAATTGGCCGGCGTGCCAAAGGCGGATCGCGCCGCACGTGTGGACGAACAGTTGGATCTCGTGCATTTATCAGACTGGGCGGACCGCAAGGTCGGAGAGCTCTCGGGTGGCATGCAACAGCGTGTTGGCCTAGCCCGTGCCTTTGTGACCCAAGCGCCGATCTTGTTGATGGACGAGCCCTTTTCGGCGCTGGATCCGCTGATCCGAAGCAAACTTCAAGATGAGCTGCTTGATCTGCAACGGGACCTGAAGCGCACCATTATTTTCGTAAGCCACGATCTGGACGAAGCGTTCAAGATCGGCAATCGAATTGCCATCATGGAAGGTGGTCGGATCGTGCAGATCGGCACCCCGCGTGAGATCTTTTCCAACCCGGTGAACGACTATGTGGCGGATTTCGTTGCGAATATGAATCCCTTGGGCGTGCTCACCGCGCGGGACGTGATGGAACCGGGGGACGGGGGCCCCGAGGTGGATGTTGAGACACCGATCAAGGAAATCATGACCCAGTTGAACGTAGGCAGTGTCACGGTTGTTGAAAACGGTGTGGCCATTGGCCGGGTCACCTCGCAGAGCCTCGTGGCGCGGTTGACCGGCTGATAGAAATCCTGAACCGCCTGGTGCTGCATGGTGTTCAGGCGGTTGTTTCTCATGCCCGCCTATGCTCCATTCGCGCCATTATAGAATGACACGACATCGGAGTTTGATGATGAAGACCTTTGTAGCGACACTTTTTACAGTCGCAGCGCTTGGTTTTGCCTTGCCTGCACAGGCCGAAAAAATGTCGGGCCAAGAAGTGGCCGGGCTGTTTTCACAGGGAAAGATAGCCTTTAAAGCGGGCAGCCGTTGGCAGACAAAGCCCAATGGGCGGTATGTTTTTAGGCATGGAAGCGCAAAAGAAGAGGGGACGTTCAAGATTCTGGCGAACGGAGATGTGCATATTCTAGATGAAAGATCGGGTAAGACCATAAAGTTCTATTTCGACAAAGAGAGCGATGGTATTCCGGCGTTGATCTATTTGAACGGTCCCGGCAAAGGGAAACGCTATCCAATCAAACCTTGAGGTTGCACATTTGAGGGAAGAGTGATGCCAGTTCTTCCTGTGACCTCAAGGACGTCGGTCGCTGGCGCATAGCGCTAGATCCCGAAGGGAGTAAGGCCGTTTCAAACGGCCTTGCTAAGCGCCTTGATAAGGCGCTTTTCACCCGGTCTCGATCATGCGTTTGATCGCACTGGCGTGCTCTGGTGTCGCTGCCAGGACCGCTTCTGAAAGCTCGCGTGCGGCCTCGATCACATCGCCGTCGGTGATGTGATCGACAAGACCCCAGGTCATGGCTTCTTCTACGGGCACCTTCTGACCGGCCATCAGGATCATCTTGGCGCGGGCGGGGCCAATAAGTTTGGCAAGTCGCGCGGGATCCGAGGGTTGTGGCAGATAGCCCAGTTTCATCACTGGATAGAACGTCTTGGCCCCCGGCCTGGCGATGCGCAAATCGCAGGCCAGCACCATCCCCATCGCGCCACCGGCAGCCGTGCCATTCATGGCGCAAATGCTGAGCCCCTTGAAATTTGCAATCGCGCCGGACAGACGCTCCCATAGAGGGGACGTGGCCAGCCCCGCCTTTGCAGCCTCCAGATCCGCCCCGGCCGAGAACACCTTGCCCGCGCCGGTGAATATCAACACCCGCGCCGCGCCCTGTGCGTCCAGAGCGATGTCGCCTAGGTGTTCCAGCATGTCTGGTGTCAGTGAATTCGCCTTGTCCTGCCGGTCAATGGTTGCAATCCAAACGCCGTCGTCTTTGGTCAGTGAGATCATGTCAGCCCTACCTGTGCTCGAATGCCTTCATCGCGCAGCGAAATTTCGCCACCCAGATGCGCATCTGCACCGGTTCCCACCATCCAGACAAGGGCCTTTGCCACCCATTCAGGGGGAATGTGATCACTCCAGTCCAACTGGCTGACCGGGTTGATGCCCGAGGCTTTGATTTCACGTTGCATCTGGGTGGCCACGGTGCCGGGTGAAAGGGAAATCGCCCGGATGCCCCGGTCGCGGTATTCCTTGTCCGCCATACGTGTCAGCATCAAGGCCCCGGCTTTGGACGAGCAATAGCTTGACCAAGCTTCGACCGGGCCATGGGCCGCGCCCGACCCAATGGTCAGAATAGACCCACCTCCGTTTTCCAACATCACCGGAAGCGCGGCGCGCATGCCGTGAAACACACCCTTGAGGTTGATGTCGATCACCTCGCCCCAGGCGTCGGGATCGGCTTCGGCCATATGGCTGATGGGTTCGATCACACCGGCGTTGTTGACCAGAATATCAAGGCTGCCGTGGGCGGTCAGGCAGTTGCGCACCGCTTGCTCCATCTCCCAATAGCGGGCAATGTCGCAGGGAATCGCCACGGCCTGCTGGCCGATGTCCCCGGCCAGATCAGCAATTGGATCGGCCGAGCGCGCCACCAGCGCCACCTTGGCCCCCGCACCGGCAAATTCCCGCGCAGCCTCTGCCCCGATCCCACGGCTTGCGCCGGTGATCATGACCGTTTTTCCGCTCAGATCCATGATTTCCCCTCAGCTTGTCTCGTAAATGACGTCAAGTGACTTAAGTATGGTATACACCCCTTGCCCTTACGCTAGCAGGCGCAGAGACTAAGGGGAATGATTTGACCGACAGAGAGGTATAAGATGTCTCGTTTTTCAACAGCTTCCGCATTGGCCCTATTGGTGGGCGCCGCGCCCGCATTTGCAGATGTCACGCCTCAGCAGGTGTGGGATGATCTGGAAACCTATATGCAGAAGTTCGGCTATGAGGTGACCGCGACCGAAGCCATGAGCGGGAGTACACTGACCGTTAGCGATATCTCCATGTCCATGAGCTTTCCCGAAGATGCGGGCGCCTTTGAAGTCACCGCCAGCGAAATGAGCTTTACCGATCAAGGGGATGGCACCGTTCTGGTTGACCTGCCCGCCAATCTGCCCATGACCATGAAAGGCGTCGAAGACGGCGATGACATGCTGGATATGGTCATGACCATCGGTCAGACCGGCATGCGCATGGTGGTGTCGGGTGAGCCGAACAACCTGACCTATTCCTACAGCGCCGATGAGATGAGCGTCACGATCGACGAACTGACTGCCGAAGGCGAAACCCTGTCAGGCGACGATTTCACCTTTACCTATGCGCTGGGCATGATGAGCGGCGTGTCGACCGTGACCCGCGACGCCAAGATGCAAAAGGTGGTGCAGGATATGCAGGCCTTGACCGGCAGCCTGATGCTTAAGGCGAAGGACCCGGATTCGGGTGACAACATTGATTTCACCGGCAATTACAAATCGCTGGTGATGAATGGCGAAACCACCATCCCAATGAATGCGGATATGAGCGATCCGGCAAACATCCTGGCATCCGGTCTGGGCGGGTACGCCCATTTGGCGCATGGCGGCAGTGAGCTGAACTTTGCCGTCACCGGGGATGAGCCCGTCAGCGGCACCATGACGTCAACCTCTGGTAAGATCGATGTGGGCTTTTCCGAAGACGGGATCAGCTATGATGTGGGGGGTACGGGAACCAATATGACCGTGCAGGGGCCGATGCCCTTCCCAGTGAGCATGGCGATGGAGGAAAGCGGTTTTACCTTGGTCTTGCCGACCAAAGCCGGTGCAGGCGAACAGGATGCGAAATTGTCCATGTTGTTCAAGGGCTTTACCATGGATGACATGCTGTGGATGCTGGTCGATGGCGGCAATGTTCTGCCCCGTGACCCGGCCACCATTTCGCTGGACCTGGATGCCAAGGTGACACCGCTGCTGAACATCTTTGACACCCAGGCCATGGAAGAGTTCGAAGCCACCGCCGGCAGCGATGAATTGCCCGCCGAGATCAACTCGCTCAAGCTGAGCAACCTGTTGGTTGAGGCCGTCGGCGCCAAGATCGCGGGTGACGGCGCGTTCACCTTTGACAACTCGGACCTCGAAACCTTTGATGGTATGCCGCGCCCCACTGGCAAGGTGAATCTGAGCGCCGAGGGTGTGAACGGACTGCTGGACAAGCTGATCGAGATGGGGATCATGTCGCAACAAGACGCTGGCGGCATGCGCATGATGATGGCCATGTTCACCGTCCCCGGCGATGCCGAAGACACCATGACCTCTGTTCTTGAAATCAACGATCAGGGCCACGTTCTGGCCAACGGTCAGCGTCTGCAGTAAGGCGTTCGTGGTTTTATCTAAAAGGGCGGGGGATGATCCCCGCCCTTTTTGTTTGCGCCCACAGTCGGAATGGGTTTGGCTGGGCGCATGACCACCTTGGCTGCAAACCGCAATTACCGCTTCTTTTTCTCGGCCTCCGCCGTGTCGAACCTTGGGGATGGGGTGGGGGCCTTGGCCTTTCCCTGGCTTGCGACGCTGTTAACACGGGATGCGTCTTTGATCGCTCTTGTGGCCTTTGCGACGCGGCTGCCGTGGTTCCTGTTCTCGGTCCCTGTGGGGGCCTTGGTCGATCGGCGCGATCTGCGACGGCTGATGGTGCAGGCAGATCTGTTCCGGCTGTTGATTTCCCTTGGGGTGATCGGCGTGATCGCCGCCGCACAGCCCATGGCCACCGTGGGGTCCTGGGCCATTTGGGCCTTGGCGGGGCTGGCGTTCCTGATGGGCAGCGCCGAAGTGGTGCGCGACAACGCCGCCCAGACTATGCTGCCCCGGGTGGTTTCAGACGATCAGCTTGAGACCGCCAATGGCCAGTTGTGGAGCATCGAAAATGTCATGGGGTCCTTCGTGGGGCCACCTTTGGCCGGGGTGCTGATCGCATGGGCGGTGCCGGGGCCATTTTTGCTGAATGCGGTGGTGTTTGGCCTGTCGACCTGGGCCCTGTGGGTTCTGGCGCTGCCACCGATGCTGCCGCGTGATCATGGGCGGCTGACGCAGGCGATCCGCGAGGGCTGGCGCTATCTTCGGGATCACCTGCTGCTGTATCGGCTGGCAATCATGCTGGGGTTGATGAACGCCCTGACCATGATGTCGATGACCGTGCTGATCCTGTTTTCCCAAGAGATCCTGGGCCTGAGCGCGACGGGCCATGGGATACTGCTGACGGCGGGTGCGGCGGGGGGCGTTGCCGGGGGATTGTTTGGCCCACGGCTCACCCGGTTCCTGGGACCGCAGCGCAGCCTGCATCTGGCGCTGATCGCCGTGATCGTGCCCTATGTCGTCATGGCCTTGACCGGCAGCGCATGGCTGGTGGCCGTGGCGCTGTTTATCGAGATCTTCGCGGGCACGACCTGGAACATTGTCACTGTGTCGTATCGCCAACGCAGCATTCCACCCGCCCTATTGGGCCGCGTGAATGCGATCTATCGGTTTTTTGGTTGGGGCATGATGCCGTTTGGGGCGCTCTTGGGGGGATGGATCGTGGATCTGGCGCAGCCGGGGCTGGGGCGCGAGCTGGCGCTGCGCCTGCCCTTTGCCCTGACCGCGCTGGGTTTTGCGGGTTTGGCCGTATATGGGGTGATGCGGCTGCGGGTCAGGATCTGAGCGCCGGAAGCCCGACACCCGTCGCTTCGAACCCGCCATCCGCTGCCACCAGTTGCCCGGTGACATAAG
This sequence comes from Pelagimonas sp., assembly GCA_025210345.1. Classification (GTDB taxonomy): domain Bacteria; phylum Pseudomonadota; class Alphaproteobacteria; order Rhodobacterales; family Rhodobacteraceae; genus JAOARQ01. Next base: position 62,536 of record JAOARX010000034.1, read on the forward strand.
ATGCTTTGTCAGAGGCGAGGAAACAGATCACCTCGGCCAATTCCCGTTCAGCCCCATAGCGGTTCAGCGGAATCGCATCGTGATAGGCGTCAATGATCTCTTGGCTGTGCACGGCCATGGCCAGTTTGGTGCGCACGGGGCCGGGGGCCACGGCATTCACGCGGATATTATATTCGCCCAGCTCGGCGGCGTATTGCTTGGTCAATTGGATGACCGCCGCCTTTGAGGTGCCATAGGCAACCCGCAGGGTCGAGGCGCGCAGCCCGCTGATCGAGGCGATATTGACCACGCTGCCCGCGGTTTCTTTCAGGGCCGGGGTGGCCGCCTGCGTGCACAGAAAGATACCATCAAGATTGATCGACATCACCCGGCGCCAGGTTTCAAATTCGGTCTCTTCGACGGGGCCGAATTCGGCGATGCCTGCGTTGTTGATCAGGCTGTCGATGCGCCCAGACCACGCGCGCGTCTGAGACACCATGCGCTGTACGTCTTGGGGGTTGGAGATGTCCAGATCCAGCGCCAGGACATTGTCCCGGCTGGCTGAAGACCTTGCTAGTTCGTCGCTGTCCCAATCGACCATGGCAACCTGCCAGCCCATTTCCAGAAACAGGTCCGTCGTCGCCAGCCCGATCCCCCGCGCGGCTCCCGTCACAATGGCGGTTTTGGTCATGCTCTGTCTCCCACAGTTTCGCCGGAGAGTGACATGGTCGCGAGCGAGAGGAAAGGGCCTAGCCGCGCATCAAATCCGGCAGGTCGCCGGTGATCCCGGCGGCTTCGCGGATAAAGCTGCGGCGCAGGTTTGGAGCGCGGTTGATCAAGGCCATGCCCAGATCGCGCCCAGCCCGCAGGATGGGATTGTCATTTGAGAACAATCGGTTGAACAGGTCGGTCGAGGCCGCGAGCGACGCGGTGTCAAAGCGGCGCCAGCTTTGGTAGCGTTCCAGTACCAAGGTGCTGGCGAAATCTTCGCCGCGCTTCACGGCGTGGTCGATCACATGCGCCAGCGCCGCCACATCGCGCAGACCTGCGTTCAGCCCCTGACCTGCGATCGGGTGCATGCCATGTGCCGCATCGCCAATCAACGCCAGCCGCTGCGCGACATAGGCATTCGCCAGCGTCAGGTTCAAAGGATACAAAAAGCGCTTTCCGGCTAGGGTGATATCCCCCAGAAAGTCACCGAACCGCGGCCGCAGCACATCAAGATAATCGCTGTCAGAAAGCGCTTGAATCGCCTGGGCGCGACCGTCGCGTTCACTCCAGACGATGGAGCTGCGGTTGCCGGGCAGGGGCAGAATGGCCAGGGGACCGGGTGGCATGAACAGTTGGTGGGCCACGCCGTCGTGCGGCTTTTCGTGGGAAATCGCACAGACCAGCGCGGTCTGACCATAGCCCCAGCCAGTGCGGCGAATGCCTGCACGCTGCGCCATGCCGGACCGCCGTCCGTCCGCCCCCACCAACAGCCGCCCATGCAGGACGTCGCCATTGTCCAGCGTCACGCTGGCACCCTTGGCTGATGTCTCTTGGGCGGTGACGCGTGTATCCGGGCGATAGGTGATGCGGTCGTTGCTTGCCATCGCGCTGGCCAGCGCCCGCCGCAGATAACGGTCCTCAAGCATATAGCCCATCGGACCTTCTTCGATCTCGGCGCTGTTGAAGTGCAGGCCGAGAAAGGCCGACGCATCCCCCACGCGCCCGTCCGAGACCTTGATTTCCTTCATGACCTGACTGTCCGGGGCCAGCCCGTCCCACAGGTCCAAACCCGCCAGCATGCGCTGAGACGACAGGGCAAGCGCATAAGAGCGCCCGTCAAAGTTGTCATCCGTTTGCGCCCCTGCGGGCAGCGCGTCGATGACAATGGACGACAGGCCAGACCGCGCGGCGGCCAGCGCGAGGGTCGGGCCGTTCAGGGCGCCGCCCACAATGATCAGGTCGGTATCGAGATGGGTGCTCATGCGGGGCATAATGCATCTCATCGGGGGATTGTCCATGCGCCGCGCTGCCGCTACCGTGATCGTGAATAGCAAGGAGGCAGGCATGACGAACTCGACCTCGAAAAGCGCGGCGGACCTGGGGCGTGGGATCGGCGCGGGCGAGATTGATCCAGTTGATTTGGCTGAGGAATTCCTGGCTGCGATCCGTGCGCACCCTGTCACGTCCCGTGTTTATGCCCGCAGCACCGAGACCCGCGCCATCGCCGAGGCCGAGGCGGCACGAGAACGGGCACGGCTTGGTCAGCGGCGCGGGCTGTTGGACGGCGTGCCGGTCAGTTGGAAAGACCTGTTCGACACGGCTGGCATCACCACCGAGGCAGGCAGTGCATTGTTGAAAGACCGGGTGCCCGGGGCGGATGCCGAGGTGTTGAAAACCGCCACTGCGGGTGGCTTGGTCTGTCTGGGCAAGACCCATATGTCAGAACTGGCGTTTTCGGGTCTGGGCCTGAACCCGGTCACACAAACCACGCCCTGCGTGAATGATTCGGATGCGGTTGCGGGGGGCTCTTCTTCGGGCGCGGCGGGATCGGTGGCCTTTGGCCTGGCGGCGGCGGCCGTTGGGTCGGATACCGGCGGATCGGTGCGCATCCCGGCGGCGTGGAACGATCTTGTGGGGCTCAAGACCACCTCTGGCCGGATCAGCCTGAAAGGTGTCGTGCCGCTGGCGGCGGGGTTTGACACGGTCGGCCCGTTGACCCGCACGGTCGAAGACGCCGCGCTGATGCTGGCGGCGCTGGAAGGCCGGCGGCCCATTGATTTGCGCGGGGCACGGGGGCTGCGCGGTGTGCGGTTGGCGGCATTGCAAACCATTGCCATGGATGATCTGCGTGATGCGCCGCATGCAGGCTATGCACATGCGGTCGAGGCCCTGCGAGAGGCGGGCGCCGAGATCGTCCCAATGGACGCCCCCGAGGTCGTCACGGCCATGGACGACACCGGTGTGCTCTACACGACCGAGGCCTGGGGCACATGGCGCGCGGCGATCGAAGCCCAGCCAGACCTGATGTTCGCCCCCATCCGCGAGCGGTTCGAAGCGGGCAAGGATTGGAGCGGGGCCGATTATGTCGCCGCATGGCACCGCCTGGCCCTGGCGCGTGTGCGCTGGAATGACCGCGTGGCGGGCTTTGACGCGGTGATCTTGCCGACCTCGCCCATTTTGCCCCCGAATGTGGCGCGCTTGATGGAAGGAGGGGACTACTATGTCACCGAAAACCTGCTGGCGCTGCGCAACACGCGGATTGGCAATCTGATGGGGGGCTGCGGGATGACGCTTCCGACCGGTGTGCCGTCCTGTGGCCTGTCGCTGATGGCTCCGCCCATGGACGAAGAGCGCTTGTTGCGTTTGGGGGCGCGGATCGAAGGCGTGTTGGGGGAAAGCCACGGGTAACATCTGCGGCATTCTGGCCACACCGACTTTGCTTAACCCTTGGATTCTTTACACAGTCGCCCAAAATTCAGTATTCTGCCGAAAAGCGGGGCGACAATGATCCCGCATCTATGAGGCAGTATTGATATGTTCCCCGAGCGGTTTTCGAACCTACCGGCCTATGCGTTCCCGCGTTTGCGCGCCCTTTTGGACCTGCATGAACCGGGCGGTCCCGTTGTGCATATGTCCATCGGTGAGCCCAAACATGCCTTTCCGGCGTGGATCACGCAGGTGATCAGTGATCATGCCCATGAGTTTGGAAAATACCCGCCCAACGAAGGATCGCCCGAACTGCGCAACGCGATCCGGGATTGGTTGAGCCGTCGGTATGGTGTTCAGGTGGATGCGGACACGCAGATTATGGCGCTGAATGGCACGCGTGAGGGTCTGTATAACGCGGGCATGGCGCTGTGCCCCGAACAAAAGAACGGCCAGACCCCGGCCGTTTTGATGCCGAACCCGTTTTATCAGGTCTATATGATCTCGGCCATTTCGACGGCGGCCGAGCCGGTGTTTGTCCCGGCATCCGCTGAAACGGGTCATCTGCCGGATTATGCCAGCCTGCCGCAAGACGTGCTTGAACGCACCGCGCTGTGCTACATTTGTTCGCCCGCCAACCCGCAGGGTGTCATGGCCGACGAAGCCTATTGGACCCGGTTGATCACGCTGGCGGAACAGCATGATTTCCAGATCCTCGCGGATGAGTGCTATTCCGAGATCTATCGCCAGACACCGCCCCCCGGCGCGCTTGAGATTGCCCAGAAAATGGGTGCGCATCCCGAACGGGTGCTGACCTTTCATTCACTGTCCAAGCGATCGAATCTGCCGGGTCTGCGGTCGGGCTTTGTGGCCGGTGGCCCGGACAGCATCGCGCGGATCAAACAGCTGCGTGCCTATTCCGGGGCGCCTTTGCCGCTGCCGTTGCAACGCGCGGCCGAGCGGCTTTGGGCGGACGAAGCGCATGTGTCGGAGAACCGTGCGCTCTATCAGGAAAAATACGCGCTGGCGGATGAGATCCTGGGCCATATCCCCGGATATATGTCGCCGCAGGCGGGCATGTTCTTGTGGTTGCCGGTCCAGGACGGCGAAGCCGCGGTGCTTAAACTGTGGCAAGAGACCGGCGTGCGTGCGCTGCCCGGCGCCTATCTGTCGCGCGACACCGATGCGGGCAACCCCGGCGAATCCTATATCCGTGTGGCGATTGTTGCACCGCGCGACGACACCAAAGCAGCTCTGATCAAGATCAGAGACTGTCTGTACCCGTAAAGAATAATAAAAAGACGAGGCTCGGCATGGCATCATATCAGGTAAGAGGTCGCGATCCGTTGTTGGATGCGAATACGGCGCTGCAATTGGAAAAACGCGGGCGCGAACTGATGGGCATTGGCCTGATCGCGGTTGGCCTGCTGTTGGGGCTGGCGCTGGGATCTTTTAACCCGAATGATCCGTCTTTCTTTGCAGCGACCGATGCGCCGGTGCGCAATTGGCTGGGTGGCTTGGGTGCCAATATTTCGGCCTTTGGCTTTGTGCTTACGGGGCTGGGGGCCTGGGCGATTGTCATGGCCTTCCTGACGTGGGGGGGGCGCATGGTCATGCACCGTCTGGGCGCGCGCGTGTTCTATAGTCTGATCTTTGCGCCTGTCTGGGTGTTTTTGTGCTCGGCCTATGCTGCGGGTATGAACCAATCGCCCAATTGGAGCGAGATCACCGGGATGGGTGGTCTGGCAGGCGATGCGCTGTTGGGTTTCATGATCAATGTTTTGCCCTTCTCCGCCGAAGTGGGGCTAAAGCTGTCTCAGTTGTTGCTGGGGGCTGCGATCTTGACGCTGGGCGCCTTTGTTCTGGGCTTTAGCCGCGCTGAGTTGCGCTGGCTGGGTCGGTTCTTGATGCTGGGTGTGGTTGCGATCTACGCGGGAATCCTGTTCCTGCTGGGACGTGGCGCGACCGGCACAGCGGGTGCTGCGCAGCGCATGCATGCGGCCCATGCCGAGCGCAGGGCCACCCGTTCGGAGCGAGAGCAAGCCCTTGAACACACCCATCACGATGCCGACACCGAAGCGTTGGTTGAGAGCGCGCCGATGGCGGTGCCCGCTGCGCCACGCGTCATGCGGGCAGAGGGGGCGCTGCCTCCGCTTGAACCCACACCGGATGTGCCTGACATGGTTGAGCCGGTCGAAGAGCCCGTGCAAAAGCAAGGGTTGCTGGCGCGTATGCCCAGCCTGATCCGCCGGAATGACCCGCAAGAGCTGCCGCAACCAGAGCTGGTCGAAGAGCTGGTCGAAATTGACATGGACGCCCCGGCGCAAGATCGCATCAATGCGAAAATCGCCAATGCGGTGAAATCCCGCCGTCGTGCCGCCCCTGTTGCCGCGCGCCCGGTGGAAGACCCTGCCAAACCCCTGACCAAGGGGCGCGGACACGGGCCGCAGCCCTTGATCTTTAACGCGACCCGTCGTGCCGGGGACCTGCCGGCCGAACCTCCGCTGACCGCCGCGCAGGTGATCCCGGCCGAACCGCCCCTGACCGCTGGGCCCAAGCCCGCCGCACGTGTGGTCGCCCCTATCCCCGAAGCGCCGGTTGCGCCGGATATGGGCCATGAGGCCCCGCTCAACGAGCACGCCGCCGAAGAGATGACGCAGGCGCATTACACCGAGTTGCGCGACTTCGACGATTACGGTGACGTTCCCGGTGCTGATCCTGTCGAGATGGCCCCGCTCCAGCCCGAGCCAATCGCGCCTGAGTTGGTGCAGCCCGAGCCGATCCAACCCGGTGCAATGCCTGCCGTGGTGCCCATGCCCGAGCCACGCAAGGTGGTGCAGCCGCAAACCCGCAAGCCGGTGGTCCCTTCGAAACGCGCCCAGGCCGAGGCCCAGCCAAGCCTTGGATTTGACGAGGCCGCAGGGGACTATGAACTGCCGCCGCTGGGCTTGTTGATGTCACCCAACCAGATCGAACGCCACATCCTGTCGGATGAAGCCCTGGAAGAAAACGCGCGAATGCTGGAAACCGTGCTGGATGACTATGGCATCAAAGGAGAGATCGTCAGCGTCCGTCCGGGCCCCGTTGTCACCATGTATGAACTGGAACCCGCGCCGGGCCTCAAGGCATCGCGCGTGATCGGTTTGGCCGATGACATCGCGCGCTCGATGTCGGCGCTGTCTGCGCGTGTGTCCACCGTGCCGGGGCGCAGCGTGATCGGCATCGAATTGCCGAATGAAAAGCGCGAGATGGTGTCGTTCCGCGAGATCCTTTCGGGCCGTGACTATGGTGACGGCAATCACAAACTGCCTTTGGTGCTGGGCAAGGACATCGGCGGCGATCCGGTTGTCGCCAACCTGGCCAAGATGCCCCACCTCTTGATTGCGGGGACGACCGGTTCGGGGAAATCCGTGGCGATCAACACGATGATCCTGTCGCTGCTTTATAAACTGACACCCGAAGACCTGCGTCTGGTAATGATCGACCCCAAGATGCTGGAACTGTCGGTCTATGATGGCATCCCCCATCTTCTGTCGCCGGTGGTGACCGACCCGAAAAAGGCGGTTGTGGCCTTGAAATGGGTCGTGGGCGAGATGGAAGATCGCTATCGCAAGATGTCGAAAATGGGTGTGCGCAACATCGACGGCTATAACGGCCGGGTCGAAGACGCGCTGTCCAAGAACGAAATGTTCTCGCGCACGGTCCAGACGGGCTTTGACGATGAGACCGGCGAACCCGTGTTCGAAACCGAAGAGTTCGAGCCCAAAAAGATGCCCTATATCGTCGTGATCGTCGACGAGATGGCCGACCTGATGATGGTTGCGGGCAAGGAAATCGAAGCCTGCATTCAGCGCCTGGCGCAGATGGCGCGGGCCTCGGGCATTCACCTTGTCATGGCGACACAGCGCCCGTCGGTCGACGTGATCACCGGCACGATCAAGGCGAACTTTCCAACGCGGATTTCGTTCCAGGTGACGTCGAAAATCGACAGCCGCACCATTCTGGGCGAGATGGGGGCCGAACAGCTCTTGGGCATGGGTGACATGCTGTATATGGCGGGCGGGTCCAAGATCACGCGCTGCCATGGGCCGTTCGTTTCGGACGAAGAGGTCGAGGAAATCGTCAACCACCTCAAGGCCTTTGGCCCGCCGGAATATGTAAACGGTGTGGTCAGCGGCCCGGATGAGGAAAAGGCCGATAACATCGACGCGGTGCTGGGGCTGAACACGGGTGGCAACACCGGCGGCGAAGATGCGCTGTATGATCAGGCGGTCGGGATCGTTGCCAAGGATCGCAAGTGCTCGACCTCATATATCCAGCGCAAACTGGGCATCGGCTATAACAAGGCCGCACGCCTGGTGGAACAGATGGAAGACGAGGGTGTCGTGAGCGCGGCCAACCATGTTGGCAAACGCGAGATCCTTTTGCCCGAGCAATAATTGATCAAAGAAAGGCGGACATATGTTCGCCTTTTCGATTCGTAGGTTTCAGCGCGATATCTGCGCGTGCTGGCTTCTGGCGCTTGCAGGAATGGCTCTTGTGCCATTGCAGACGGCGATTAAGCCGCAGGTTTTGAAAACGTGTGTTTAGATAGGCTGATGACACGGGGGCGTCAGAGTTTTTGCGAGGACGTGGGTGGATCAAACAGCCCATGAGCAAGAGTGCATATGATGTTTGATACGCCACAGGCGCAGACACCTCAGCGCAAAGCCCCTATGTGTCTCTGGTCTGCTTATGTCACGATCGTGTATTAAGTTTGGTTTAGGAGTTTCGGTTTGTTTTTCTTCACAATTTTTGCGTCGATCATGCTGGGCGCCGTCGCTTACCTGCAATTTGATGCAAGATGGTGGACCGGGATCTTAACGAGTCTCGGACTTTTTGCGGCGGAGGTTGCCAGTTCAATGCTTCTTGTCGTGAAGCCGGGGGGATTGAATGGAGACGAACCTGTGTTGGGCATCACCACAGCCTTGGGGGGCTCGGCGATTCTGGTCGGGGTCGGAGTCGTGGTTACGCTGATCCTACGGCCCTTTTTCTCACGGACGAAGGTCGTGAGCTTTTGCTTTTTCAGCGGGTTGCTGACCTTGAACATTTTGGCCCTGGTTTAGGTTCAACCTGCCAGACCTATCAGCGGCGGTGTCAGGCCAGATGCGGATCGTCGCGCAGAAAGCACTCCAATGCGGTGCGGGCCCAGTCGCGAACTGCGCGCCACTGAGGTGACAGTGCCAGAACATCGACCATCTGAATGTCAAAGGCCGTGATATCGTTCGCATCCCCCATGCGACGCCCAAAGATGTCCAGCGCCTCAAGCTCGTCCTCGGTCAGGGGAATGTCCTGAGACAGGGGCAGGTAGTCTTCGACCATGTTCAGGATCTCGACCGCGCCAAAACGGGCGATGGTTTCGAACGACGCAGCCATGGTGAGCATGTTCACAAGGCGGCTGCGGATCTGCTGTTGGGTCAGGTTTGGTGTCTCGGTACGCATGCATATGGGCTTAAGCCGCTGTTAAGATTCGGAAAAGCGATTCGATTCAGATACATAAGTTGTCCACAGGACCGTCCCCAAGAAATGACAGATGGGACAAATTGCAAGACGTATGCAAAAAGGCAGCCCTGTAGGCTGCCTTATTCTGTGACGGCTGGCGAGATGGCGTGTCGGCACCTTGCTGACACTTTGCTTTTTCCTGGCTTTTACCTGGGGTTATCTGAGTTGTCTCAGGTGCCTGGGTCATACGCTGGGTGTTTGGCAGGGTGGACGGCTGTTGCGGGCCACACATTCAAGACGGATTGGTCTGGCTTGCTGCTTCTGCTGTGCAGAAGGTGGCGCGCTTAACGGAGCATGTCCTGAATGTAAGCTGGCTGTCCAATGCGCTGGCGTCCCATACGGGGCTGGCTGATCAGAGGCGGCTGGCTGAAATCGAACTGGCTGGCGAGCTATCTAGCTGGCTTGCTTTCGCTTGCGGGCTTTGGGCTGGCTTGCTGTCGTTGGGATATTTATGCCCCTGATTCCACCCAGGGTCAAGAAAAAACCAATGAAATCATATAGTTGATATATTTACTCGGAAATACAAACCTGACTGTTTTATTCAGATTGAAGGCCGGCAAGGCTTTGCCGTCACGCCAGCCCCCCCCTTGATGGCGCCAAGCCCAGACATGATATGTAGGGAAACCAGGCTGATATCGCATAACAAAGGTGATTGTGTGATATGTTTGGCTGAAACGAGCAGGAAGGACCCGAATGGGACGCATCATGAAACTGGCGGCTGTTGCCCTGATCGCGCTGGCAGCGCCCGCTTGGGCAGAAAAGCTCTCATTGAATGAGATTTCGAACTATCTGAACGGGATGAAAACAGTTCAGGGCAGCTTTACCCAGATCAATGGGGATGGAACCATCTCTACCGGGACGATTGCCATCAAGAGACCGGGCAAGGTGCGCTTTGACTATAACCCGCCGGAACGCGCGCTGGTTTTGGCGTCATCCGGGGCGGTGTATATTCTGGATCGCAAACTGGGTGGTCAGCCCGAGACCTATGCCCTGAACCGCACGCCTTTGTCGCTGATTTTGGCGCGCAATGTGGATCTGTCGACCGCAGGCATGGTGCGCGGCCATAGCTATGATGGCACCGCCACCATCGTAACGGCACAAGACCCCAAACGGCCGGAATACGGGTCGATCGAAATGAAGTTCACCGCCAGCCCGGTCGAGTTGCGGCAATGGGTGATCCGTGATGCAGACGGCAATGCCACAACTGTGGTTCTGGGGGGGCTGGAAAAGGTGAACCTGCCGAACCGTATGTTTTACATTGATCCCGAACTGCAAAAGTTGAAACGCTAGGGGCCAGCCCCTTCTGGAGCCTGATGGCTCCATTCATCCCCGGGTGACTTTGGGACGGACAAAGAATAAAGGCCGCGCGCGGAGCGTGGCCTTTTGCGTGGTCATCTTTGCAGGGGGATCAGGGTCAGCGCGCCGCGCGGCAATTGCGCAATTGGCCTTGGTAGGTCCGGGCGCGTTGACCGACCTCAGAGGACACCCGCAACAACCAAGCCTTGGAGTTGTAAGTCCCCTTGCGATAGCCCGTCCGCCCTTCGTGATAGGCAAGATATTGATTGCGGGCGTCCCACATCGGAATACCCAGTTCGCGTTTCGACTGCGCCATGTACCAGCCCATGAAATCCGCCGCATCCCGGATGTTGTTGCGCCGTGCGCCGCGTTTCCCCGTCTCGCGCTGATACTCTTTCCAGGTGCCATCCAGCGCCTGGCTGTATCCATAGGCCGAACTTTGCCGCCCCATGGGAATCACCCCCAGTTTGAAACGCAAAGGCGTGCGGGCGTCGGATTTGAACTTGCTTTCCTGATAGATCGTGGCCATCTGCACATGGACGGGCACGCCGTACTTGCGCTCGGCCGCGCGGAAAGCTTTGTAAAAGCTTGGATTGCTGCTCAGGATCGAACAGGCGTTATCAAGGTTGCGGGGAGTCCGCCCGGATTGGCCACCACCACAGGCCGCCACCAAAAGAAGGATTACCGCCGCGCGAAGGAATTTGCTCATCTGCCTCTCGCGATTTTTGTTGTTTTCTTGGCGCAACTATATCGCAAAGCGGGTGGCGAGGGAATCACATTTGCGGCATGACAGCTGCGGTGGCGGGGCTTTGCCGGCCACTGTCTGATCCGCCTTCACAGAGTGTTTCCAATGTAAAGAATGTGTAAAGTTGGACATAGCCGGGCAAATAACGATAAACAGGCTGAAAGGGGTGCCTCACATGCTACGTACGCGCGCGAAATACAATTTGGGACAAGTGGTTCGGCATCGCAAACACCCGTTTCGCGGTGTTGTGTTTGATGTCGACCCCGAGTTTTCAAACACAGAGGAGTGGTACGAAGCCATTCCCGAAGATTCGCGTCCAGTGAAAGATCAGCCGTTTTATCACCTGCTGGCCGAGAACGATCAGAGCTATTACGTGGCCTATGTGTCCGAACAAAATCTTATTGCCGATTACTCTGGCGAACCGGTTGAGCACCCTGACATTCCCGACCTGTTTGGCTCGTTCGAAGACGGCAGCTATTCTTTGCATTTCCAGATGAACTGAGCCGCTCTGTCAGTGGTAGCTGATGGGCCTGTGAAACGGCCATTTGGGAAATCGGGCAGGGGCTTAGCTGTGCGAAACCCCCCTGTCGCGTGCCCATTTGATGACATGCTCTCGGCGTCCACGCGCAACAGGGACTGACCGGCCATCTTTCAAAACCATCTTGGATCCGGCCACCCGGACCACCGCATGGGTCGCCACCCAGTAAGACCGGTGGGGCGACACCCCATGGTCATCTGAAACCTGCGAGGTCAGGGATTTCATCGCCGACGCCAGCCTTTGAGGGCCGTGAACTGTTGTGATTTCCAGCACATGGCCCGCGCTTTTCACGGTCAGGATTTCATCGACACGCAGGTTCGTTGACCCGATCTGCACGAAGTGCTGCGCATCCTCTGGGGCTTGGACAGGGGGTGCCGAGCGCGCTTGGGGCAACAGCCAGAGCAGCGCGATATTCTCCGCCACGAGCACAAAACAGATGTTTCGAAGATAGGCCCAGATCGGCAGGCTAAAGGAATGTCCGTTGGGAAATCCGTGGGTGTATTGATAGGCGATGCCAGCCACGAAGGTCAGGGCGCTGACCGGCAGGATCGTCACCAAAGGTTGCGGCAGAGCAAAGGGCGCGCGACTGGGCCACAGACGCGAACACAAGGACATCCAGTGGGGCAGAATGGCCAGGTAGATCAAGATCCCCACGCTCCATAACGACACCCGAGCCCCAACGTCGGGCACGGTCCAGAACAGCACCGGATTTCCGATCGCAACCACAATCAGCAGCAAGAACGCGAGAACCAGAATTCTGCGGCTCCAGAATTGAGCGCGCAGTTCATGTGACGTGAAGTGCATCCTGGTGCCATTCATGAGAAGAAGCTGCATTTCACGCATTCTAACCCCCCGGATACTGGCAAATCATATTCGAATTAGTAGAAACCGAACTTGTACCAAGTTCCACATTTTTTCTGTTTTGGATTTGCGTGGATTGAGTGGACAGCCCGCGCAACAGCTTGTCGTCCCAGGGCAGAGCCCCTTGGACGGCGGGCTGACCAAGCTCGGTATCGCGCTGCGCCCGGCTCAAACAGGTTTGCTCTGTTGAAGCGCTGTTAGAAATGCGTTCACACCCTTTTGGCCGATGGACCAATCGCACACCAAACGTGCAAGCGCCCCTTCCGCGCCATCCTCTGCGTCCATCACATGATACTGTGCACCCTCGCGCTGCAAGGCCGCATGCAGTGACATGGGCGCGCGAAAGAACAGCAGGTTGGCGTGGGTGTCGGTCACAACTTTCAGGCCATGCGCCTCAAGCCCGGCGCGCAGCGCGTCGCAACTGGCGTTGGCCTGCTGTGCCAGGGTTTCCCAGAGATCGTCCGCGACATAGGCCTGCATCTGTGCGGCCAGGTACCGGTGCTTGGAAAACAACAGCCCGGCACGTTTGCGGCGCAATTCGAACTCTTGCGCGCGGGCCGGATCAAACAAGATCACCGCTTCGACGCCCATTAGCCCGTTCTTGGTGCCACCAAAGACCGCGACATCGACACCGGCTTTCCAGCTCATGTCAGCGGGGCGACAGCGCAGGCGTGCACAGGCGTTGGCAAAGCGGGCCCCATCCAGATGCACCGGAAGATCATAGGCATGCGCGAGATCACATAGGGTGCGGATCTCATCGAGCGAATAGGTGTTGCCCATTTCGGTGACATTGGTGATCGAAACAGCGCCGCGACGCGGGCCGTGGACGCCGCGATTGCCCTCGGCCTCGATCGCGCTGCGCAGGGTCGTGGGGGTCATCATGTCACCGCCGCGCACCAATGTCAGCTTGGCCCCACCGGTGTAGAACTCTGGGGCGTTGCATTCATCTTCGTGGATATGCGCGCGCTCGGAGCAGAACACCGTGTCAAAGGGTTGAACCAAACTGGCCAGCGCAAGCGAATTGGCCGCCGTCCCCGTGGGCACCAGATAAACGGCGGCCTCGGGGGCTTCGAACAGGTCGCGGATCGCCTGAGTGACCTGTTCGGTCAGCGGGTCCGCACCATAGGCCATGACGTGACCGGTATTGGCATGGCTCAGGGCCGCAAGGACCTGGGGCGGCACCGGGCCCGAGTTGTCGGAAGCAAAGAACATGTTACGGCTCCTCGATAATGTATTCTTCCCATTCGTCGTCGTCGACTTCGTGTTCCGGAACGGTCTGGTCCCGCAGGCTGATCCCGGCCTGATGCGGCGAATTTGGATCGCCGGTGATCAGAGGATGCCATTCTGGCAGGGGTTTGTTCTGATACAAGCGTTTATAGGCGCAGCTGTCCGGCATCCAATACGCGTTTTCGGCGATATTTGATGGCCGCAAGACAATACATTCGGGCACGAACTGGTGGCGGATGTCATATTGGGAACACAGGCAGGTGCTGCCGTCCAGCAGCCGACAGGCCACGCGGGTCAGGGCGACCACGCCGCTGTCCTCGTCTTCGAGCTTGTTCAGGCAGCATTTGCCACAGCCGTCACATAGGGCTTCCCATTCCTTTTGGGACATCTTGTCGATGGACTTGCGTTCCCAAAAGCGCGGGGCAAGACCTTTGCGGTCGATCACATCGCTCATAGAGCGGCCAGGATCTCGCGGGCTTTTTGGCAATCCGCATCCATCTGGGATATCAGGGCATCCAACCCATCGAATTTCAGTTCCGGGCGCAGGTACTCAATCAGCGCGACAGACAGAGTAGAGCCATAAAGATCGCCTGAAAAATCAAACAGGAAGGTTTCAATATTCGGGTGGTCGCCATTGAACATCGGGCGCACGCCGACGCTTGCGGCACCGTGATAGCTTCCTTGGTGCGGGCCGTCACGCATGTCGACTTGCACCGCGTAAACGCCGAACTTTGGCGGGTGCAGCCCGTCGATGGACATATTGGCGGTGGGAAACCCCAATTCGCGGCCGCGCTGTTCGCCGCCGATCACTTCGCCTTCGATCCGGTGCCAATGCCCCAACAGATCCGCCGCGTCGCGGGGACGCCCGTCGCCAAGCGCCTGGCGGATGGCGGTCGACGACACAAGCGTCCCGCTGTTTTCCAAAAGCTCGGCCACGGTCACCTCGAAATCCATTTCTGCACCAAAGCGCCGCAGATCCTCCACGGTTCCCGCGCGCCCTTTGCCAAAACAGAAATCGGCGCCAACCACCACATGGGTCAGGCCCAGACCATCCGCAATGACGGTTTGCGCGAATTCGCGCGGGGTCAGGCTGGCCATGGCGGTGTTGAAATTCAGTTGGAACAGTTTTTCGACGCCAAGTTTTTCCAGCCGCGCGGCTTTGGCTTCGGCGTTCATCAGACGAAAGGCGGGGGCATCGGGTGCAAAGTACTCGCGCGGGTGCGGTTCAAAGGTCAAGATGCCCAGCGGCGCCCCCCCCCCAACCTGACGCGTGAGGTCGATCACCGCTTGGTGGCCAAGGTGCACCCCGTCAAAGTTGCCGATCGCCGCACAGGCGCCACGGTCATCAGGGTCGATAAAGAGATAGTCCCGGAGTATGCGCATGACAGCGGCTTAGCGGGCCTTGTCCCCGGGTGCAAGCTCCGCCGCAATGCGCGCAACGCCTTCTTCGATCCGTTCTGCCGGGATCGAGCTATAGGCGAGGCGATAGAACCCCGTGGGCCGATCCGGGCCTGCGAAAAATGGTGCCCCCGGTTCGATCAGGACGCTCTGCGCGCGCAGGTTCGCCGCCAATCGCGTGGTATCAACGCCCGCGGGTGCCTGCATCCAGATGGACGAGCCCCCATGCGCCCCTTTCCCAGCGATTTCCAGGTTATGTGCGCGCAGGGCGGTCTCAAGCACCTTGCGCCGGGCACCATAGGCTTTGCTGATTCGCCGGATCAGCGCATCGTAGTGGCCCAAAGACAGAAAATACGCGGCGGTGCGTTGGATATGGCCGGGAGGGTGACGCAAGATCGCCGCACGCAGGGCACGTGCCTCGCGGATGAATTCTGCAGATCCCACCAGATACCCAAGCCGCAGCCCGGGAAAAAGCGATTTGGAAAAACTGCCGACGTAGATCACGCGCCCGTCTTGATCCAGGCTTTTGAGCGCAGGAGAGGGCGCGCCCAGAAAGGACATCTCGAACTCATAGTCATCTTCGACAATGATTGCATTGGTGTGCGCGGCATGTTGCAAAAGCGCCTCGCGCCGTGGGCGCGGCAGTGTCGATGAGGTCGGGCATTGGTGGCTGGGCGTGGTGAAAATCACGCTGGCGTCATCGGGCAGGGTGTCGGGGTCCAGGCCATCGTGGTCAACACCGATTGGTGCCACCTGTGCCCCGGCTTGCCGTAGGATTCCGCGCAGCGCCGGATAGCAGGGATCTTCGACCACGACTTTGCGTTGCTTGGCCAGCAGTTGCGCTGCCAACCACAGCGCATTCTGTGCGCCCAGGGTAATGAGAATCTCATCTGGCCCCGCCACGATGCCGCGTCTTGGCAGCGTCTGCCGCGAAATAAAGCTGACCAGTTCAGCATCATCTTGATCAAACAAATCGCGGGTCAGCAGTGCAAAATCGCGCGCGCCAAGCGCCTTGATCGCACATAGCCGCCAGTTGGCATGGTCAAACAGGCTTGGATCGGTTTGCCCATAGATAAAGGGATAGCGGTAAGTGGTCCAATCCGAGGGCTTGTCCATGTCCAGCCGCGGGCCATTGGTATAGCGGCGTGTCAGGGCGGTGCCCCAGTCAACCTTTTCCGTGCGCTGAGCTAGGGGGCCGAATTCGGGCGGTTCCGGGGCGTTGTCGCTGACAAAATACCCCGACCGCCCCCGCGATGTCAGATAGTCACTGGCCAGAAGTTCCGTATAGGCCAGGGTCACGGTAATCCGGCTGACGCCCAGATGCTGGGCGAGTTTCCGGGTCGAGGGCAGGCGCTCGCCGCGGCGAAACCGCCCGGACAGCACGCCCTCGGCCACCATCTGCTGAATACGGGCCTGAAGCGTGCCCTGGGCGCTGGGGCTTAGAAAGAAAGTCTCGACGGGAATAGCCATGCCAAGAGATTAATGTGGACTTAGATGTCGCGCAATCTGGTCTTAAGAGGTAGGCGTTTCATACACCCGCGCGCCAAAGATGGCTGATCCGACACGAATATGGGTGGCACCAAAGGCAATGGCCTGTTCGAAATCGCCGCTCATGCCCATGGAAAGGTCGCTCAATCCATTGCGCGCCGCGATCTTGCGCAGCAGGGCAAAATGCAAAGAGGGCGTTTCACCGACCGGAGGGATGCACATCAACCCGCGAATCGGCAGATCAAGCGCCCGACATTCCGCCACGAACTCATCCGCCTGAGCGGGCAGCATCCCGGCTTTTTGTGGCTCTTCGCCGGTGTTGATCTGGATGAAAAGATCGGGGCATTGGCCCAATTCCTGCGCAAGCCGCGCGAGGGTGGTGGCCAGTTTCGGACGATCAAGCGAATGGATGCAGTCCACAAGTTCCATCGCGGCGCGCGCCTTGTTGGTCTGCAGCGGTCCCAGCAAATGAACCGAGACCCCATCATACCGTGCCTTGAGATCCGGCCATTTCCCCAGCGCTTCTTGTACACGGTTTTCGCCGAAAATCTTATGACCTTCGTCCAGAACCGCTTCGACCCGGTCAAGTGGTTGGATCTTGCTGACCGCGATCAGGGTGACGTCGTTCACATCGCGCCCGGCCTCTTGGCAGGCCTGTGCCACGCGGGACTGGATTTCACTTAGCGCCACGGCGTGTCTCCCCATGCTGTGATGAATGGCGCGAGATCGTCTTCGAATCGCCGCCATGCCTCTTTGCGCCCTGCATGAATCGGTTTGCGAACCTGTTCAAGCGAGAGTGTTTTGACTTTGCCGGATGCTGGCCCGGCGTTCAGACAGGCGTCTTGCCACGCCAATCCGGCGGCAGAAATCAAAGCGCGAATCTGCGGTTCAGGGTCGGACACCAGGTCTTCGTAGTGAACTTCGTGAATGGCATCCGGCATGCGCGTTTTCCACCAGGTGATCGCCGCGCGGAACTCTTTGATCACATGCGCAATATCGGCCAGATCATTGGCATAGCGATGGGTGCCGGGCTTGAAGAGGTTCTTGTAGATCGACAACGCCATGTCGCGGGGGTCGCGGTGCACGACGATCAGCCGGGTGCCGGGGATGGCGCGGTGCAAGAAGCCGTAAATCAGATGGGACATAATCGCCTTGTCCGTGACCTCAGGGGCCGTGGACTGGGTGTCGCGGCGCAGCATCGCCTGATAGCGCGCGCCCCAGGCGATCAGTTTTTCCGGGGGGATGTCAGAAATATGGGCTTGCCCCAGCATTTTCGGTGCAATGGTCAGCCCATGCCCCAATTCACCCCCGGCAGCGACATCGCTATGACGCGCGATGATGGTTTCAACCAGGGTTGTGCCCGAGCGCGGCATGCCGCTGACAATGATCGGGCGTGTCGGAGTTTCGCAGTCAAGGGGGGTAAAGTCTCCGCCATCTTGTCGGGATTGATACTGCGCCAGCTCACCCGCACGCTGTTGGCGATCAAAAGGGGCCAATTTGCGCTGCGCACCATTGGCGGCATTCAGGAAGGTAAAAACACGGTCGTCGCGCCCGATATCTTCCATCACCTTGGCCAGGGCAAACCCCAGATCCATGCGGCCCTGGTCGTTCAAACGCGGATGTTTCCATAGGTCCAGCATCTGGCGAATCAACTGATCCCCTTTGCCCAGCTTCGTGGTGCCAAGGAACATGCGATACAGCTCGGTCTGTTCGGGATGCTTGCGGATCAGTTTGCGAAATATTTTTTCCGCCTCGTCGAACTGTCCCAACATTTGCAGCAAATGCGCCTTGTCCGCCTGCGGTTGCAGTGCCTTGGGCGCGCGCTTGGCCGCGCGGGTCAGACAGTCCAGTGCAGCGTCATTTGCACCAAGGGTGGTAAAGCGTTCTGAGATTTTCGAAAGCAGTGCAGGATTGTCCTGCGACAGGGCGGCCGCGCGTTCAGCGTGATGCAGGCTGGCATCCACGTCGCATAGCTCAAAGCACAGGCGGGCTTGATGCAGGTGTAATTCCGGGTTGTTTGGCGCCAGCTTGAGAACCTGATCAAACAGGGTGCGGGCCGGGGCAAAATCGCCTGCACGAATATGCGCATTGGCGCGATCCAGCAGGGTTTGGGGGGATGTGGCTGGCGTGAACATATGCCTTTGCTAAACCCCAACCCCACAAAAGAAAAGAGCGGGCGCAGTGCCCGCTCTCTCTTGATGCCGTGTGGCAAGCAAGTCCTTAGAAGGACATTGCCAGACCCAGCGACCAGTTCTGACCAGTGGTCTTGATGCCGGTCGAGTTGTCTTTGGTTTCCGACGAGCCGAAGCCAGCCTGAGCAACCAGACCGCCGCCCAGATCGTAGTTTACAGCCAGACCAAAGCCCGAAGCGGTGTCTTTGTTGATGCCGCCCAGGTTGGTGTATGCACCGTAGTTCGCGCCGATCGACAGAGCGTTCATGGTGTAACCTACGCCAATTGCAGCGTGCTGCTGGTCTTTCGCCCAGGTGTCACGCTTCTGAGTCGAGTAGTTCAGAGCTGCCGACAGGCCGTTTGCAAAGGTTGCGTCGATCGACACACCAGTGGTCGAGCGCTTGTCTTTGGTCGCTGCAACGCTGTCCGCGTCGTTGGTTGCCTGATGGCCCAGGCCGATGCCCAGATCTACGCCACCCAGCTCGGCGTCGTAACGAACACCCACACCCCAGATGGGATCGCCAGCTTTTGCAGCACCGGCTTTGACGGTGTCGTCCAGTTCAACCGACAGGAAGCCGGTGAAGCCCGATGCGCTGTACTGGAAGGTGGCCAGCTGGCCGCCGTGTGCAACCAAGTCGTGGGTGCCGTCGAGGCCAGCGTTGCCGTTGAAGCCCAGGTGGGTGGTTTCGTTGTCAACGATCGAACCGCCAACCAGGTTAACTTCCTGCATGGCTGCGTCGAACGCACCGTCGGTTTCACCGATGGTCAGGCGCATGTTGCCGTAAGCAACCCATGCTGCGATGTCGTTCGCTGCGGTGGTGGTGATGCCTGCATCTTCCAGGTTCAGCGCGGTGCCGAAGGTCAGGCCGTTGTCAGCTTCACCAGTCATGGTGGCGGTGACGTCGATGTCGTTGTGGAACTGAGTCACGTTGGTTACTTTGGTCGCAACACCAGCAGCCACGGTGATGGTGTCGCCGCCCATCAGGCCCATTTCGGCGGAAGCCGAGAGTGCGATGTCTGCAGAAGCGGCGCCTGCGAAGCCGACCAGCGCGGTCGAAGCGATCAGGATCTTTTTCATTGTTTCCCTCATGTGTTCAAAAGGCACTATCCAGTCGAAGATGACTGTGATGGGCTTTCTATGCGCCTGCCGAGGGGGGCATTGCAAGCGGCGGGAAATATTGGCGCGCAACATCCGCGTCAGTGATGCGCAATTGCCACAAAGCCGATGGGCAGGCCGGAAAACAGCGATGATTTGGGCGGTAACCTGCCGAAGGTGCAGGAAATTGCAGGGTGAGGGAGAAAAGTCGCAGCTGTCTTTCGCGCTGCAAATCCCTGTGTAAGTGACTCTATATATATGGCCATATCTAAAGACCGGGCAAAGGTGGCGTTTGCGCGGGGTGATTCCGGCGGTTCGGCATATGTGCCACCACCAGAAAGACAGCTTGCCGCCTAAGCGCTGCCCTTGTATGCAGATTTAAACAATCCGTGGTGGGAGAAGACGTCATGCACAAGTCGCAAATCCTTTTGGGCGTGGGCCTGATGGCCGCCCTGACCCTACAAGCCGGTTGTGGCGTGATGGGGGGGAGCCTGAACGGCGGTAGCCTTGGGGGCGGCGGCAAGCGTGTGAATACGCCTGATGCCAAGACCATCTCTGATGAGGTTGTCTATCAGGACAAGGCCAAACCCAAGAGCACCCTGTGGGACTATTTCAAGGCACGCAACGATCAGGGCCAGCTGGGCGCGGTGAACAAATACATCTGGAACGCCTCGCTTGAGACGTTAGATTTTCTGCCGGTGCAGTCTGTTGATCCGTTCACGGGCGTGATCACCACCGGATTCGGAACGCCTCCGGGGGGCGGCAAGGCCTATCGCGCGACGATCCTGATCACCGATCCGGCGCTGGATGCGCGGTCGCTGAACGTGTCATTGATGACGCGCTCGGGCCCGGCCTCTGCTTCAACGGTCAAGGCTGTCGAAGACGCGATTCTGACGCGCGCGCGTCAGTTGCGGATTCGCGACGGCCGGATCTAAGCTGGTTTCACTTTTGTGTATGAACGGGGCGGCGCAGGCCGCCCTTTTTCGTTGGCGCCGTGCCAAGCGTCCCTAATCAATCACGGGACGCGCAGGTAGGGTCGCCAGGTTTTCGACCCAGTCGATGTGTTTGGGCAGGCAGACTGTTTGCAAATCATAGGTTTCGCGCACATGTGCCCGGGCGTTTTCACCCAGGCGTTGCCGCATGGCAGGATCATCCAGCAAGGTATCCAGCTTGTCTGTCAAAGCCGCGTGATCAAAGAAATCCGTTAAAATGCCGGTTTCGCCATCTGAAATGGCTTCGCGCACGGGGGCGGTGTCGCTGGCAAGGATCGCGCAACCGGCGCTCATGGATTCGAGCAAAGACCAAGACAGGACAAACGGATAGGTCAGGTAAACATGTGCGGTGCTGACCTGCACCATCGACAGGTAGCGGTCATAGGGCACGCGCCCCAGATAGTGTACGCGGTCCCAATGCGGGGTGGGGATGCGGCCCCGGACTTCGTCGATGAAGATCTGTTTCCAGGTCTGACCTTTCGGGGCTTTGGCGCCATAGCTGACGTCATCCCCGCCAATCAGCACAACATGGGCATTGGGGCGGCGTTTAAGGATGTCAGGCAGGGCGCGCATAAAGATATGATACCCTCTGTAGGGCTCAAGGTTGCGATTGATAAAGGTGATCACCTCATCTTCGCAGGTCAGGGTCAGATCCTCGGAAATCTGCAAGCTGGCCGTCGGGTTGGGGCAGACAAGATCCGTGTCGATCCCGTCATGGGCGACGGTCAGGCGTTCCTGCCAATGATCCGGAAAGGTCGACGCCTGAAACTGGGTTGGTGACAGGCCTGCATCCATGATCTCATGGTGCAGGCGGTTGTTGAGGTTCTTCATGCGTATGCGAAACTTGTCCCCTTCGGGATTGCGCGGGGGGAATTCCGGGTCAAAGCCGGAAAATTCGGAGCTCGTCAGGTGATACAGCTCGCAATAGAGGCCCAGCCGGGCGTTGGGCCAGACATCTTTCAGGAACATGGATTCGCCCCACCCGTGATGGGCGCAGATCACATCCGGTGTGAATCCCTTGTCCTTTAGCCCCAGCGCACCGCGATAACAGGAGGTCGCGCGGATCAGCTTGGTTTCGAAATCGGCCAGCCAAGGGTGAATCTTAGGGCTGCTTGATCCGTTGATCTCATAGGGCAGCACATGCACGCCCTTCCAGACCTGGGGCTCTTTCACCTTTGGGGTCAGGGCAACGACCTGATGGCCACGGGCCACAAGCGCAGGCGCGAGGTGTTTGTACTGACCGGGGAAATTTTGGTGAATCAATAGGATATTCATTACAGGTCTCTAACTGCGGGCGTGCTCAATTTAGTTCCAATTTGTGGCATTGGTGGGGCCATGATCCAATGAATTTCCAAAGATTCGGTGTGAAACCTTGACCCAAACACCGGTCGTGACCCCGTGGGGCTGGACGAAAGCGCCCCTTATGCCTATTCCCCTGTGCCAAACAAGCCCGTTTAAGGAAACCCCATGTCGCGTTACGACCCCGCTTCGATCGAGCCGAAATGGCAAGCCGCCTGGGACCAGGCCCAGACCTTCAAAGCCACCCGTGAGGGCGACAAGCCCAAGTATTACGTGCTGGAGATGTTCCCCTATCCGTCGGGGCGTATCCATATCGGCCACGTGCGCAACTATACCATGGGGGACGTGATCGCGCGTTATAAGCTGTCGACAGGGCACAACGTGCTGCACCCGATGGGCTTTGACGCCTTTGGCATGCCCGCGGAAAACGCGGCCATGGCGTCGGGCGGGCATCCCAAGACATGGACCTATGAGAACATCGACACCATGGTCGGCCAGATGAAGCCCCTTGGCTTTGGCCTTGACTGGTCGCGCATGTTCGCCACCTGTGACCCGGAATACTATGGCCAGCAGCAGGCGCTGTTCATCGACATGCTGGCCAAGGATCTGGTCTATCGCAAGAACGCGGTGGTGAACTGGGATCCGGTCGATATGACCGTTCTGGCGAACGAACAGGTGATCGACGGCAAGGGCTGGCGTTCGGGGGCCGAGGTTGAGCGCAAAGAGCTCACCCAGTGGTTCTTTAAGATCTCCGACATGTCGGGCGAACTGCTGGACGCGCTGGATGGTCTGGAAAACTGGCCCGCCAAAGTGCGCCTGATGCAGGAAAACTGGATTGGCCGTTCGCGCGGGTTGGAGTTCGCGTTCCAACGCACCGATGGTGGCGAAGAAATCACCGTTTACACCACCCGCCCGGATACGCTGAACGGGGCCTCTTTCGTGGGGATTTCTCCGGATCATCCGATCTCCAAGGAGCTTGAGGCTGCCAACCCCGAGATCGCGGCCCAAATCGCAGAAATGCGCAAAGGGGGCACCACAGCCGAGGCGTTGGAAAAGGCGGAAAAGCTGGGCGTCGATACGGGCATCCGGGTCAAACACCCCTTGAACCCTGATTGGGAACTGCCGGTCTGGATCGCCAATTTCATCTTGATGGATTACGGCACCGGCGCGATCTTTGCCTGCCCCGCACATGATCAGCGTGACCTGGATTTCTGCCGCAAATATGATCTGCCGGTCACGGACACCTTCTTTGCGCTGAAAGATCCCAAACCGGTCGAGGCCGAGGCCTTTGTGCCGGCGAAGACCGAAAAGGTGAAATGGGTCAATCACTTTGCGGGTCTCGACGAGGCTACAGGCGACGAGGCCATCGACGCCACGATT
This sequence comes from Pelagimonas sp., assembly GCA_025210345.1. Classification (GTDB taxonomy): domain Bacteria; phylum Pseudomonadota; class Alphaproteobacteria; order Rhodobacterales; family Rhodobacteraceae; genus JAOARQ01. The sequence continues at coordinate 85,964 of JAOARX010000034.1, forward strand.
GATTTCATGGAAGCCAAGGGCCTTGGCAAAGGGGTCGAAAAGTTCCGCCTGCGTGACTGGGGCCTGTCGCGCCAACGCTATTGGGGCTGCCCGATTCCCATCGTCTATTGCGATGATTGCGGGGTGGTGCCTGAAAAGAAAGAAAACCTGCCGATCGAATTGCCCTTTGAAAATGGCAATGAACCCATCGATTTCTCGGTGCCCGGCAACCCGTTGGATCGCCACCCCACGTGGCGGGACACGCCCTGCCCAAGCTGTGGTAAACCGGCCCGGCGGGAAACCGATACGATGGACACATTTGTTGATTCGTCGTGGTACTATGCGCGCTTTACCGCGCCGCGCGCACAGACACCCACCGATCTGGCCGAAGCGGAATACTGGATGAACGTCGATCAATACATCGGCGGCATCGAACATGCGATTTTGCACCTGCTTTATTCGCGCTTTTTCGCCCGGGCGATGCACATCACGGGGCACCTGCCCGAGGCCTCGAAAGAGCCGTTCAACGCGCTGTTCACGCAGGGCATGGTGACCCACGCGATCTATCAGACCACCGGAGAGGATGGCCGCCCGGTCTATCACTACCCCGAAGATGTTGAGCTGAAAGAGGGCAAGGGCTTCTTGAAAGACGGGACCGAGGTCAAGATCATCCCATCCGCCAAGATGTCGAAATCGAAAAACAACGTGGTCGACCCGATGAATATCATCGCGGGCTATGGGGCGGATACCGCGCGCTGGTTTGTGCTGTCCGACAGCCCGCCCGAGCGCGACGTGGAATGGACCGCCTCTGGCGCCGAGGCCGCGCATAAGCACCTTGGCCGCGTGTTCCGCATCTGTGCGGATATCGCGGCGGCCTATGTGCCGCCCACCAAAGAGGATGACGCCCTGCTGCGCGAGATGCACAAGGCGATCCACGATGTGACCATGGGCATCGACAGCTTTGGCTTTAACGCCGCGATTGCAAAGCTTTACGGCTATACCAACGCGATTCACAAATCCAAGGCGGGATCACGGGTCAAACAGCAAGCGGCCAAGGTTCTGGCCCAGCTGATGTCCCCCATGACCCCGCATTTGGCCGAAGAGCTTTGGCAGATGCTGGGCGGTGAGGGGCTGATTGCCAACGCCGCCTGGCCCGTCGCAGACAAGGCCATGCTGGTCGAAGACACCGTGACCCTGCCCATTCAGGTCAATGGCAAACGCCGCGGTGAAATCGACGTCGCCAAGGATCTGCCGAAAGAAGAGATTGAAAAACTGGCGCTGGCACACGAAGCTGTGGTGCGGGCCCTTGATGGGGGCCAACCGAAAAAGCTGATTGTTGTACCGGGGCGAATCGTCAATGTGGTTGTCTGATCGACGTAAATTTCTGGTGGGGGCGCTGGGTGGCGCCCTCGTGCTGGCGGGCTGTGGATTCACGCCGGTCTATGGTCCTCAGGGCGCGGCGGCGGGTTTGCAAAATGCGATCGCGCTGCCACGGCCGGACGACAAATCCGGCTATCTTCTGAACCGCCGCATCGAAGAGCGCCTGGGCCGGGCCGGGCCTGATGCGCCCTTGTCGCTCAGCTATTCCTTTAAGGTTGAGACACAGGGGTTCGGGTCGCGGTCCGATGGCAGCACCACGCGCCACCGTCTGATTGGCAACCTAAGCTATGTTTTGCGCGGCGATACCGGAGAGAGCCTGCTCAACGGGCGCGTGACCTCGTTTACCGGCTATTCATCGGCGGTATCGACCGTGGCGACCCAAGCGGCGGCAAGCGACGCCGAAGAGCGTCTGATCGTGATCTTGTCCGACATGATGATCGACGAAATCCTGCTGGCCGCCCCAGACCTGCCCTGACCCGGACATGAAGCTCAGCCCCCGCGACGCCAACGGCTTTTTCCAACGCCCCGATCCCCGGATCGCGGGGCTGTTGATCTTTGGCGAAGACACCATGCGCGTCGCGATGAAACGCCAAGAGGTGATCGCCAATATCGTGGGGCCCGAGGGCGAAGCCGAGATGCGTCTGACCCGGATGAACGGTGCGGATCTGCGCAAAGATGCGGCGATGTTGCTGGATGCGGTGAAAGAACAGGGGTTTTTTCCCGGGGCCCGCGCGGTGCTGGTCGAAGAGGCCACCGATGGGCTTGCCAAGGCCTTTGGCAACGCGCTGACCGATTGGCGCGAAGGGGACGCCCAGATCATTGCCACTGCCGGACAACTGACGGCGCGTTCCGCGCTGCGCAAACTGTTCGAAGCCGCGCCAAACGCCTATGCGGCTGCGCTGTATAACAATCCGATGGGGCGCGATGAAATCCAGGCCGAGTTGAACCGAGCCGGTCTGCAAGAGGTCAGCCGCGATGCCATGGGCGCGCTTGAGGCGCTTGCGCGTGGCCTGACCCCCGGGGATTTTCGCCAGACCCTTGAGAAAATCGCGCTCTACAAGATCGATGACAACGCGCCGCTGACCCCACAAGAGGTTGAGCTGAACGCGCCTGCCTCTATCGAGGCCGAGATGGACGAGGTCTTTCATGTGCTGGCCGAGGGGCGCACTGCAGATATTGCGCCGGTGATGCAGCGTCTGGCCGCGCAGGGTGTCCAGCCCGTGACGCTGTTGATCATGGGCGCCCGCTATTTTCGCACGCTCTATGCGGTGGCCTCGGCCCATGGTGGCCCGGCGCAGGGCATCCAGAAACTGCGCCCACCCGTCTTTGGACCGCGCCGCGATCGCCTGTTGCGGCAGGCGCAAAGCTGGTCTCTGACACGTCTGGAAGATGCGCTGGGCGTGTTGATGGAGACCGATCTCAAACTGCGGTCTGCCGGGCAAAAGGCTCCGGCCATGGCCTTGGTTGAACGCGCATTTGTTCGGCTGGCCTATTTGGCGCGGCGTTAAACTTGTGCCTCCTGCCGCTTTGACACATCGTGTCGCAAAGGGAGGACTTCATGAGCTACACACTTTACGGCAAAACCAACACCCGCGCGTTTCGGGTGGTCTGGATGCTTGCTGAACTTGGGCTGGACTATGAGCACGTCCAGGAGGGCCCGCATGGCGCCTCCATCCGCGAGATCAGCCCGCTGGGCAAGATCCCGGTGCTGAAAGATGGCGATGCGGTGATCCCCGATTCCGGCGCGATCCTGACCTATCTGGCGGACAAACATGGGCGCTTTACGGCCCCTGCGGGCACGCCTGAACGCGGACAGCAAGACGCCATGACCTTTCGCATTCTGGATGAGCTGGACGCGGTGGTCTGGACCGCGGCGCGGCACAGCTTTGTCCTGCCGGAAGAAGAGCGCGTGAAAGCGGTGAAAGCCACCTGTGCTGCCGAATTCACCCGCAACATCGCGCGCATCTGTGATGAAATGAAGGGCGATTATCTGATGGGGGACGAACTGACCGTGCCGGACATTTTGCTGGTGCATTGCAGCAGCTGGGCGCGCATGGCAAAGTTCCCGGAGATGCCCGAGAATTTCAAACCCTATTTCAAACGCATCAAGGAGCGCCCCGGTTTTCAGGCGGCGGCTGCGAAATCCGCGGGGTGACAGGAGGCGGCCCATGTCGCCGGGATATCAGGCCCCAAGGAGAAACCGGGACAGAAGAAAAGGGGCGCGGTTTTCAGACCGCGCTCTTTGTATGTTCTCTGTATATCAGCCGCGCTTTAGCCCTGTGTCAGGCTTTGTCGGTGACGTTCTCTTTGAACGCCACTTCGAACGCGGCCTGTTTGTCGGCATTGGCGTCGGTTTGATATTTCTCTTTCCACTCGGCGGTGGACATGCCGTAAAAGGCCACGCGGCCCGCTTCTTTGTCCATCTCGATGCCGCGTTCATTTGCGGCCTCCTGATACCAGCGTGACAGGCAGTTGCGGCAAAACCCGGCCAGATTCATCATGTCGATGTTCTGCACGTCCAGACGGTCTTCCATCAGGTGCTGTTGCAGGCGGCGAAAGGCGGCGGCTTCGATTTCGATGCGGGTCTGGTCGTCCATGATGGGCTCCGATCTTGTGGTTTGCTCCTGCGTAGCAAGCCAAAGGTAAGGCGGCAAGCGCGCCCAAGGTCTCAGATCAGTTTCAGCGCCAGATACGGGGCTAGGCAAAACACGAAAATCAGCAATTTGTAATTCGCGAGATAGGTGAAATAGCTTTGGCGTACGTCCTGCGGGTCCAGGTCAAACAGCGCGGCGTGCAGGCGCGCGGCCCAGTTTTTCACGGCGATCATCATCGCCGTCATTATCGCCAGCATGGCAAAGTTGATGACGGTCATCCAGCCAAAGATCTGAGCAAGCGTGTCTTGGGTCACGTGGCGCCTCCTGCGGTGGATGCGTTTCCTGTCCCATAGATGGGGGTTCAGAGCCTGCGGTTCAAGTCGGGGGGGCAAGCCGGGACTTGCGCCAACGCGGCTTCGAGCATCGGCGCCAGGCGTTTGCCCCATTGGATTTGCGCGGTCTCGGTTTCGATCAGGTCGTTGCGCAATTCGATCAGGGTGTTGTTGCGGCCGCAATGCAGCGCGTGGCGGTCGATGGCGTCGCCGGGCAGGTGGCCTGCGTAGGGCTCGTTGCGGCCCACGGTCAGGTCCGGTTCTGCCTCCAGCGCGGCGATAAGCGGATCGGACAGGCGGCGGTCGTAGGCGTGCAGAATGCCGACATGCCAAGGCCGTGTCGGACGCCCCTGAAGCTGACGCGTAAACGAATGCACCGCTACGATCACTGTATCGTCGCGCCGCGCGGCCAGGCGGGCCAATTCGTCGTGGTAGGGGCGGTAATAGGCGTTCAGCCGACGTTCGCGTTCCGCATCATCCGCATGGCGGTTGCCCGGGATGATGGAGCCATCATAGAGCTTCATCAACAGCGTCGGGTCGAACTCACCCCGGTTCGGATCAATCACAAGGCGCGAGAAATTCGACAGCAGCACTGGTGCGCCAAGCGCCTCTCCCAGCGCCAAAGACACCCCGGCAGCGCCCACATCATAGGCGATATGGCGATTCATATCCGCATCCGGCAACCCCAGCGTGCCACCCAGATCCGGCGGAACAATATTGCTGGCATGGTCGCATGTGATCAAGAAGCGGTTGTCGCGCGCTTCGCCTACGGTATGAAAGGGGTGGTATGTCATGGGCTTGTTATGTTGGCTGGGCATCAGTTAGGCAAGGCGCAGAAACCACATCCGCTGCAACATCATACTTGTTAGCGGTAACATATGCGGGCTATACACGGGTTTAAACCCAGGGCAGGGACGGGCAGGAGACCGAAACAGATGAAACGCGAACGCAACGTTAAAATCGTGGCCACGCTGGGGCCTGCATCAGACACATATGACATGATCCGCGCGCTGCACGAAGCGGGTGCGGATGTGTTTCGCCTGAACATGTCGCATGGCAGCCATGAAGAGATCGAAGAGCGTCACAAGATCATTCGACAGGTGGAAAAGGATCTCGATAGTCCCATCGCCATTCTGGCTGACCTTCAGGGGCCCAAGCTGCGGGTGGGTGAGTTCGAAAATGGCGCAGAAGAGCTTGAGTGGGGGGCAAAGTTCCGCCTGGATCTTGATCCGACACCCGGTGACGTCAACCGGGTCTGCCTGCCACACCCCGAGATTTTCCAGGCGCTTCAGCCCGGGGCGCATCTGTTGGTCAACGACGGCAAGATCCGCCTGCGGGTGGTGGATTGCGCGGATGATCACGCGAATTGCACGGTGGAAACCGGTGGGACCATTTCGAACCGCAAAGGGGTGAATGTGCCCGACGTTGTGCTGCCGCTGGCGGCGCTCTCCGACAAGGATCGCCGGGATCTTGAGTTCGTCTGCGCATTGGGCGTGGACTGGCTGGCCTTGTCCTTTGTCCAACGCGCCGCCGATGTCGAAGAGGCGCGGGCGCTTGCGCATGGGCGGGCGGCGATCTTGTCCAAGATCGAAAAGCCCTCGGCGGTGAAGGCGTTTGACGAAATCCTCGCGGTATCGGATGGCATCATGGTCGCGCGCGGAGACCTGGGCGTGGAACTGCCGGTCCAGAATGTGCCACCCATCCAGAAACGCCTGGTGCGCAAATGTCGTGCCCAGGCCAAGCCGGTGATCGTGGCGACCCAGATGCTGGAAAGCATGATCGAAAGCCCCATGCCCACCCGCGCCGAAGTTTCGGATGTGGCAACGGCGATCTATGAGGGGACCGACGGGATCATGCTGTCGGCGGAATCGGCTGCGGGCGATTATCCGATCGAAGCGGTGACCACCATGAACAACGTCGCCATCGAGGTCGAAAGCGATGGCACCTATCGGGACATCATCGAATCCTCTCGCCGGGCCGAGCGCCACACCGTGGCTGACGGGATTGTCGCCGCCGCGCGCGAGATCGCTGAAACCACCGACGTCAAGGCGATCTGTTGCTTTACGACTTCGGGGACGACTGCGGCCCTGGTGTCGCGCGAACGCCCACGCGTGCCGATCATCGCGCTGACGTCGTTGCGGGGCACGGCGCGGCGCCTGTCGCTGACCTGGGGTACGCAATGTGTCATGACCGGCGAGCTGGAGCGCTTTAAACAGGCGGTGGTCAACGCCGCACGGGCTGCGCGGGCGCAGGGCTATGCAGGTGAACATGATCAGATCATCGTGACCGCAGGTGTGCCGTTCAACCAGACGGGCACCACCAATATCTTGCGTGTGGCCCCCTGTGATGAGCGTTTGATTTATAGCACGGATCCTGAGTAAGTTTGTCCAAGGGGGCATCTGCCCCGGGGCAGGAGGGATCTTGATGGATCCGGACATTACCATGATCACGGGCCTTGGTCTGGCCTTGCTGGCGATTCCCTCGATGATCGACGCCTGGGCGGACCGGCGGGTTCCCTATGTTGCCAGTGCGCTTTTGGTGCTGGCGGGTGGGATGGTGGCCTATGCCGTTCAGGTGCTTGGGCTGCCATTGACCGAGGCCCCTGATGCGCTGTATCGCGTGGTTGGGCGCATTTTGATCTGACGCTTGCGCCCTATGGTGCAATTCGCCCGATCCAGCCCGCAAAAACACTTGCCAAACCCGTCGCATCTTTTTATACGGCGCCATCCAACCGCGTGGCCGGCCATAGTGGCATGCCGAGTCGCGCCCGAAAACGGAGAACCGAAATGCCCAAGATGAAGACAAAGTCGAGCGCCAAAAAGCGCTTCAAGGTCACCTCGACCGGTAAGGTCATGGCCGCCCAGGCTGGTAAACAGCACGGCATGATCAAACGCACCAAGAAATTCATCCGTGATGCCCGTGGCACCACGACGCTGTGTGCCGCTGACGCTAAGACCGTCAAAGGCTACATGCCGTACGACCGCTAAGAGGAGATTAGAATATGTCCCGAGTAAAAGGCGGAACCGTCACACACGCACGTCACAAGAAGGTCATCAAGCAGGCGAAAGGCTATTACGGCCGTCGCAAGAACACCTTCAAGGTTGCAGCACAGGCCGTTGATAAGGCCAACCAGTACGCAACCCGCGACCGTCACAACCGCAAGCGCAACTTCCGCGCTCTGTGGATCCAGCGCATCAACGCCGCCGTGCGCGCGCATGACGAAGCCCTGACCTACTCCAAGTTCATCAATGGTCTGAACCTGGCTGGCATCGAAGTTGACCGCAAGGTTCTGGCAGATCTGGCCGTACACGAGCCCGAAGCATTCGCTGCGATCGTGGATCAGGCCAAAGGTGCCCTGAGCGCCTAAGATCGGATGATCTGGAAAAAATTGGGCCGTCCCATTTGGGGCGGCCTTTTTGTTTGCCTAAGGGTGGGCTCAGGCGCGGGGCGTGATCATCACGCGGGCAAACCGCGCGACAAACAACCCAAATCCCAGCATCCATAGCGTGGCAGACCCGTGCAGCATCGGGGTTGTCGCGATGTCCAATGCCGATGCGATGCGCATGCATGCGGACAGCGCGATGGCCATGAGAAAGAGCCGCTCAACCATGCCGGCCTTGAGGGGCAGGCCCGAATGGCCCAGGCTTGCCCGGGTCATCACGATCAAGGTCATTCCGCCGATTGCCCCGGCGCTCCAGGCGTGAATTCCGGCGATGGCGGACACCCCTGGCCAGATCGCGGACAGGCCCGTCAGGATAAACCCCAGCGGAACAAAGGCATAAAACAGATGCAGGGCGATGATCAGCGGCTCTGAAAGCGTCCGATGTCCGCACCAGCGCGACAGCCGCGCCAGATGCGCCGCGCCAACCGCGATCAACAGGGCCCCGACGAGGCTGGGGGGCTCGGACCACAGGCTCCACAGCAGCAACGTCACCGCAGACCCCGCAAGCACCGCCTTGTCAAACCTGTTGAAGGGCGTGGGCAGCTGCGCGTCGTTCCTTTGCCTGAGCCAGTTGGTGGTAAAGGCGGGAATGATGCGCCCACCGATCAGGCTGATCAGCATGATCAACAAAGCCAGCCCCAGTCGGGTGCCCATCCCCCAGGCGGCTCCGGTGTCTTGCGCCACATCCCAGTGAAACCCAAGGTTGGCCAGCGCGACCAATCCCACCATGCCCGCCACCGGGAAATTGCGCGTGTTGCCGCCAAGGACCAGCTCACGGGTGGCAATCGCGCAAACCAGCGCCAGAAAGCTCACGTCGATCAGCGCGACGGCCCATGGGGTCAATCCCAGATCCACGGTCACGGCCACACGTCCAAGCCCCCAAAGTGCCCACACCCCCGCCAGCGACAACCCGGCAACAGCCGGGCGTCCCGTCCAGTTGGGAATCGCGGTCAGCAGAAAACCGCATAGGACGGCACTTGCGTAGCCGAACAGCAGTTCGTGCACATGCCAATCAAGCCCGCCCCAGAGGGGCTCCCATGTGGATAGCCCGGTCCAATAGGCGATCCACAGCCACATGCTCAGGACAGCCCACAAGGCCGCGCCCAGAAACATCGGACGAAATCCGGCAGAGAAGAAGGCGGTGAAAGCGGACATGGCGCACCTGTTTGAACCGAATATGCGCCACAATATCCGATTTATTCGCTAGGGAATTGATCGAAGTCATGCAGGCCCCGGGAGTGTTCACCCAGATCGAACGCAAAGCGGGCGCACCACGCGCCGAACCCATGCCGCCATGCGGTTGCGGTTCGGCCCGCATGGGCGAATTTCCCGCCCCAACCCCGGCCTGCATCTTGCAACCTGCCTCTGCGCAGGCTAACCCGCCTTTGACGACAAGAGGGAAGCCCCATGGACGATCTGCGCGAAAAGTACCTGACCTTGATCAAGGACACCTCGGACGAGGCGTCGCTGGAAGAGCTGCGTGTGCAGGCCGTGGGCAAAAAGGGCGAAATCAGCCTGAAAATGCGCGAGCTGGGCAAGATGACCCCGGAAGAGCGTCAGGTCGCGGGGCCCGCGCTGAATGCGCTCAAGGATGAAATCAACGCCGCGCTGGGCGCCAAGAAATCCGCACTTCTTGACGCCGCGCTTGAACAGCGTCTGGCCTCGGAATGGCTGGATGTGACCTTGCCGGTGCGCCCACAGCGCCAGGGCTCGATTCACCCGATTTCGCAGGTCATGGAAGAGGTCGCCGCGATCTTTGCCAACCTTGGCTTTTCGGTCGCCGAGGGCGGGCAGATCGAAAACGACTGGTACAATTTTGATGCGCTGAACATTCCCGGCCACCACCCGGCGCGTGCCGAAATGGACACGTTCTACATGCACCGCGCCGAGGGGGATGATCGCCCGCCGCATGTGCTGCGCACCCATACCTCGCCGGTTCAGATTCGCCATATGGAGGCGCATGGCGCCCCCTGCCGGATCATCTGTCCGGGCCGCGTGTACCGCGCCGATTACGACCAGACTCACACCCCGATGTTCCACCAGTTCGAAGGCCTTTGCATCGACAAGGACATTTCGATGGCGAACCTGAAATGGGTTCTTGAGGAATTCGTGAAAGCCTTCTTTGAGGTCGACCACGTCGAGCTGCGCTTCCGTGCGTCACACTTCCCCTTCACCGAACCGTCGGCTGAGGTGGATATTCAGTGTTCGTGGGACAATGGCGTGCTCAAGGTGGGTGAGGGCGACGACTGGCTGGAAATCCTTGGGTCGGGCATGGTGCATCCCAAGGTGCTTGAGAATTCGGGCATCGACCCGAAGGAATGGCAGGGCTTTGCCTTTGGCGTCGGCATCGACCGCATCGCCATGCTGAAATACGGCATCCCCGACCTGCGCGCCTTCTTTGACAGCGACCTGCGCTGGCTGCGCCACTACGGGTTCAGCAGCCTGGACGTGCCGGGGCTGCATGGCGGTTTGTCAAAGTGACATTTGGCCGGTTCGCGCCGGCCTGCCCCGTTTTGCCAAAGGCAAACGATCGGATTGATGGCGGAGCGAAATGCGCCACCCCGTTTTGGTGCATAGCTGCGTGAAAAAACTTGGTCAGCTGGCTTTGAGTGCGAAGATGCGCGAAATGCGCAAGCGTTGGTGCCTGGGATCGACAGTCCCCGACACCCCCTTGTCGCGATCTCTCGCGACCGCGCTTTAGTCTCCTTGCTACCCTCCCTTCAACAGGAGGCGCGATATGACCCGAATTCTCATTCTCGAAGGCAACACGCCCGACATGATCGCGGCTGGATACGTCCGGGCGGCGGATTTCTTTGTCCAGACCTTTGCCAATCTCGACCCCGGCTTGACCCTGACCACCGCAGCGCCCTATGCCGCGCCGATCACATCCGACGATCTGGACGCGGCTGATGCGGTGGTTTTTACCGGGTCGGGCACCGCGTGGTCCACCGATGCGCCCGAAGCTGCGCCGTTGCGCGAGGCTTTTGAGGTTGTGGCGAAAGCCGACAAACCCATCTGGGGATCGTGCAATGGTCTGCAACTGGCGGCTGTGGTGCTGGGCGGCGGCGTTGGGGCCTCTCCCAACGGGCTTGAGGTGGGGCTGGCCAAGGATGTGCAGATCGCATACCCAAAGCATCCGATGATGGCGGGACGCGCGCAGGGTTTTGCCGTACCCTGCATTCACCGCGACGAAGTTCAAAACCTGCCTCAGGATGCAACCCTGATTGCGGGCAATAGGCATTCCCCCGTACAGGCCATGACCTATGAAACAAACGGTGTGGATTTTTGGGGTGTGCAATACCACCCCGAGTTCAGCGCCGCGACTGTCGCAGATTTCATGCGCCGCCGGTCAATCTTTGACAATGCGACGGGGTTGATTCCCGATCTCGAAGGGGCCGATTCGGACCCCACCTGCGCGGTCAGGCTGGGGGTCGATCCCGCCGAGTTGCAGTTTGAAACGCGCAGTCGCGAGCTTGCGAATTGGTTGGCACATCTGCGTGGCGGCTAGTCCAAGACAACCCGGTTTCTTGCTGCTAGTCTGACCTCAGGGAATGAGGAGGACATTTGATGACCGCAAAACACATTGCATTGACAGTGGCGCTTGGCCTGGGCGCGACCATGGCGCAGGCTGATGAAAGCTGGATGTCTGACATGGGCCGTCTCATCTACCAGTCCGAGGAAAACGGCGCGGCCATTTTCAGCTTTACCAATGTTGATGCCTATCCTGCGGAACTGATTATTCCCGGTCTTGCGGGTAACTATGACAACCGCGGTGTTCACGAAGCCTATTGGATCGGTCAGGGCGCGGGCACATGCCCGGCGTTCATGGCGCGCCCCGGTGGTCAAAGCACCACAAACTGGGGGCGGGCGTTGATCTCATTTGACCGGCCGGCGTTCCCTACCGGCTTTACCCTGACCCTAGGGGATTGTTTCGGACCGATGTCCTATGCAATCCGGGCCGATTTGCCCTGATCGTGGCCTAAATGCCAGCCGCGTTCGGCCGCCTCTTTTCACGGTCTTTGCGATCCGGTAAGGACATCGCAACTGACATGATTATCCGGGGCATTGGCTCATGAAATTCACGCTTTCCTGGCTGAAAGACCATCTCGACACCACGGCGACCGTGGATGAAATCGCTGAGGCGCTGACCGATCTGGGTCTGGAAGTCGAAGAAATCGTAGACCCCGCGAAAACGCTGTCCACCTTTACCATCGCCAAGGTCGTGGGGGCTGAACAGCACCCGGATGCGGACCGTCTGCGCGTTTGCAAGGTCATGACAGACGAGGGCGAGAAACAGATCGTCTGCGGCGCGCCCAACGCACGCGAAGGGATCACGGTTGTTCTGGCGAAACCCGGCGACTATGTGCCGGGTCTGGATGTGACGCTTAGCGTGGGGAACATCCGTGGTGTTGAAAGCCACGGTATGATGGCCTCGGAAAAAGAGCTGGAACTGTCCGACGAGCACAATGGAATCATTGAGCTCCCCTCCGGAACGGTTGGTCAGAAATTCACCGACTGGCTGGCGGAAAACGATCCGGCCAAGGTCGATCCGATGATCGAGATCGCCATCACCCCCAACCGCCAGGATGCGCTGGGCGTGCATGGCATTGCCCGTGATCTGGCAGCGCGCGGTCTGGGCACGCTTAAACCTATGGCCCAAGAGCAGGTCGAAGGCACCTTCCCCTGTCCGATCACGGTCACCATCGACGAAGATGCGCAGACAGATGGCTGTGAGGTCTTTGCCGGGCGTCTGATCAAAGGGGTGAAAAACGGCCCCAGCCCGCAGTGGCTCCAGGACCGTCTGCGCGCGATTGGCCTGCGGCCGATTTCGGCGCTGGTCGATGTCACCAATTTCTTCACATTTGATCGCAATCGTCCACTGCATGTGTTCGATGCCGATAAGGTTGCGGGCAACCTGCGCATTCACCGTGCTGCGGCCGAGGCCGAATTGGTGGGTCTGGATGAAAAGGCCTATGTGTTCTCGGGCGGTCAGGTTGTGATCTCGGACGACAACGGTGTTGAATCCATTGGTGGCATCATGGGCGGCCTGTCGACCGGCTGTACCGAGGAGACCACCAATGTGTTTCTTGAGGCCGCGGTCTGGGATCGGGTGCAGATCGCCTATGCGGGCCGTGCGCTTAAGATCAATTCGGACGCGCGCTATCGCAATGAACGTGGGATCGACCCCGCCTACAACATGCAGGCGATGGAAGATGCGGCCAAGATGATCATGGATCTGTGTGGTGGCGAGGCCTCTGAAATCACCGTCGCGGGCCAGGTGCCCGACACCGCGCGCGCCTATAAACTGGATGCTAAACGCGTCATTTCGCTGGTGGGCATGGAGATCCCCGAGGCCGAGCAGCGCCAGACCCTGACCGCCTTGGGCTTCCGGATGGAGGGGGATCTGGCCCACGTCCCGTCTTGGCGTCAAGACGTCACCGGCGAGGCCGACCTGGTCGAGGAAGTCGCGCGTATCGCGTCGCTGACCAAGCTTCAGGGCAAGCCCCTGCCGCTGGCCGCCGGGGTGACCAAACCGGTGTTGTCCCCCATGCAAAAACGCGAACAGCAGGCCCGTCGCACCGCCGCGGCGCTGGGATACAACGAATGCGTCACCTACAGCTTTATTGACCAGACGTCCGCAGAGCTGTTTGGCGGGGGGACCGATGCGACCATGCTGGCCAACCCGATTTCATCGGAAATGAGCCACATGCGCCCCGATGTTCTGCCCGGGCTGCTGCAAGCGGCTGCGCGCAACCAGGCGCGGGGATACATGGATCTTGCGTTGTTCGAACTGGGCCATGCCTTTCAGGGCGGTGAACCGGGTGAACAGCATGTCCAGATTTCGGGTCTGTTGGTGGGCCGCACCGGGCCCAAGGACGTGCATGGCGCTTCGCGTGGGGTGGATGTCTTTGACGCCAAGGCCGACGCCGAGGCGGTTCTGGCGGCCATGGGCGCCCCGGCCAAGGTGCAGATCCTGCGCGGCGCGGCCGGTTGGTGGCATCCGGGGCGTCACGGCAAGATCTGTCTGGGGCCGAAAAAGGTGCTGGGCGTGTTCGGTGAATTGCACCCCAAGGTTCTTGAGGCCATGGATGTCAAAGGACCGGCTGTGGCCTTTACCCTTTACCCCGCCGAAATCCCACTGCCGCGCAAGACCAACGCCACCCGTGCGGCGCTTGAGCTGAAAGACCTGCAGGCGGTCGAACGTGACTTTGCCTTTGTGGTCGACGCAGGCGTCGAGGCGCTGACATTGGTCAATGCCGCCGCCGGCGCGGACAAAGCCCTGATCGAAGAGGTGCGCGTCTTTGATGAATTCATCGGCGGGGCGTTGGGTGAGGATAAAAAATCCCTCGCGATCACCGTGCGCCTTCAGCCCAAGGATAAGACCTTGAAAGAAAAAGACATCGAGGCCGTCGCGGCAAAGATTGTCGAAAAAGTGCAAAAAGCCACCGGTGGTGCGCTTCGCGGCTAAGACCAAAAGCAACCAAATGCCCCGCTTTCCTGCAGCCGCTGGAAAAAGCGGGGCATTTGTTGGTTTGTGTTGACGTTATGTCGGATGCTTAAGATCATCGTCAAAGCGTCGATGGCTTAGTTTGCGAATAGGGACCGGATGGCTGTTTTCTACACTCTTCTCCAAGAGCCAAACGTTTTTATCCACAAGTATGTCGGGCCGTTTTCCATCCAGCAGCAGGCCCAGTTGTTCGAGGCAAAGTCTCAATACGCGTTCGAACACGGTTCCCCGGATTCGCTATCAGATCTGTCCGACCTGACCGATTTCCAGGTTTCTGGCGGCGAGATGATGGATGTCGCGCACGAAATCTCGAAATTTCTTGGCCGCGCGCCAAGTACCGTCCGCTTTGCATTTTATGCGCCGACCGATCTGGGATTTGGATTGGCGCGGATGTTTGAAGGGTTTCTCCCCGAGGGATCAAATATCCAGGTGAGAATTTTCGATGATTTGAAAGACGCGATGGCGTGGTTGGACGTGCCGGGGACCCCCTCCGAGGTGTTTGACACATCCAATTGGGCCTTTGTCGCGGATTAATCCGGGCACGCGATCGGCCACGCACCCGGAAATCTGACTTAGTCAGCCGTCAATTGGTCATAGATTTCAAGCGCTTTGCCCGAATACATCAAACCGGGGCCTCCCCCCATCTGAATGCAGGTGGCCAACACGTCCGAGACCTCTTCACGGGTTACGCCCAGGCGCACGAGGGCCTCCATGTGGAACATCATGCAGGGCTCGCAACGGGTGGCCACGGCGATGCCAAGGGCCACATATTCCTTTTCTTTAAAGCTGAGCGCGCCGTCTTTCTTGACGGTTTTGCCCAGATCACCAAAGGCTTTGGTGGTGTCCGGGATGGCCTTGTTCAGGCTGCGCAGTTGCGTTTTTGTTTCGTTCAGTTTGTCAGTCCAGCTCATGTGGTCCTCGCGTTTTTGGGTTTGGCCTGTCTCAACATGGTTTGCCAGAGCGGGCTTTGATCAAGATCATAATTCTTGAATATGACCACTCGGGTGATCCACAAAGACCAGCCCGTTCACGCCTGCAACATGCTCGGCCAGGGGCCGTCTCAGGGCGATCGGTGCCGCGAAAACACGAAAGCCCGCCAGATAGGCGGGCTTTGAATTTGTCGAGATCGGGGGCGTTACATCAGGCGGCGGGCGATCACCTGCGCCTGAATTTCGCCAGCACCTTCAAAGATATTCAGGATGCGGGCGTCACACAGGATGCGTGAAACGGTGTATTCCAGCGCAAAGCCGTTGCCGCCGTGGATCTGCAGCGCGTTGTCCGCCGCAGCCCAGGCCACGCGCGCGCCCAGGAGTTTCGCCATACCGGCCTCAAGGTCGCAGCGGTGGCCGTGATCCTTTTCCCAGGCCGAGAAATAGGTCAGCTGGCGCGCAACCATCAGTTCCACGGCCATCATCGCCAGTTTTGATGACACGCGCGGGAAGGCGATCAGGGATTTGCCAAACTGCTTGCGCTCTTGCGCATAGCGCATGCCCACGTCCAGCGCGGACTGTGCCACACCAATGGCGCGGGCGGCGGTCTGGATGCGCGCGGATTCAAAGGTTTCCATCAACTGTTTGAAACCTTTGCCGGTTTCACCCCCCAAAAGGTTCTCACCCTTGACGTGGAAGTTGTCGAACCCCAATTCATATTCCTTCATGCCGCGATAGCCCAGCACCTCAATCTCGCCGCCGGTCATGCCCTCAGTGGGGAAGGGGGCTTCGTCGGTGCCGGGGGTCTTTTCGGCCAGGAACATGGACAGACCCTTGTAGTCGCTGGTTTCGGGGTCGGTCCGGGCCAGCAGGGTCATGACATGGGTGCGCGCCGCGTGGGTGATCCAGGTCTTGTTACCGGTGACTTTCCAATCGCCGTTTTCGTCCTGAACCGCGCGGGTGCGCAGCGATCCCAGATCGGACCCGGTGTTTGGCTCGGTGAACACGGCGGTGGGCAGTTTTTCACCCGAGGCCAGCGCCGGTAGCCATTTTTGTTTTTGCTCTTCCGTGCCGCCCGCGATGATCAGCTCGGCCGCGATTTCGGAGCGTGTGCCCAAAGACCCCACACCGATATAGGCGCGCGACAGTTCTTCCGAAACAACACACATCGACGCCTTGGACAGGCCCAGCCCGCCGTATTCCTCGGGGATGGTCAGGCCAAAGACACCCATTTCCGCCAGCTCTTCGATGATCTCCATCGGGATCAGTTCGTCTTTGAGGTGCCATTCGTGCGCATGGGGCTCAACACGGTCGACCGCATAGCGGCGGAATTGTTCGCGGATCATCTCCAGCTCTTCGTCCAGGCCGGTGGCGCCGACGGTGATGTTTGCGGATTGCTCTTCCATCAGGGCAACCAGACGCGTGCGGGCGTCTTGGGTATTTGCGCTGGTGATCAGCGTATTGATTTCAGGCGTGTTCAGCACGCTGGCATCGGTGATGCCCAGATCATGCAGGCGCACGACCTCACCCTGGTTCATGGGGATGCCGCCTTTGATCTGCGCCAGATATTCGCCAAAGGCGATCTGGTGGATCAGTTGCTCGGTTTCGCCAAAGGTGCCAGCCTCAACCATGCGGTTGGCCCAGTTCTGCATCTGGCGCAGCGATTCCAGATAGGTGGCCAGCCACGCCAGACCATGGGATGCGGTCTGATTTGCTTCGACCGCGCGCGACGACACGCGGCCATCAACACTGACCAATTCGCGTACGGCGTTTCTGGCCGCTTCAAAAAGGGTTTCAACCGGGGCAACCGCCGCGCCGGTGAGGGCCAGGAGATCCTCAAGGATCACAGTATTCGACCCTGCATTCTGTCCATCATGTGCCATGAATCGGCTCCTTCTCTTGTCCCGATGGTGGTATCTATTTTGCACCTGCAGCGCAACATAAATACCAATGGGTATCATTTTTGGATCAAAAATTGCGTGTGATTTTTTCGCGCTGCAGCATGAAACATGTTACCCAGATCCCATGTTTGAGAGTTTGACCCTGATACCGACCCATCTGTGGCCCCTGTGTTTGTGTATCGCGTTGGTGGCCGGGGTGATCAAGGGAATCGTCGGTTTTGCCATGCCTATGGTTTTGGTGTCCGGCTTGGGAAGCCTGATCGCGCCGGAACTGGCCCTGGCTGGGCTGATCGTTCCAACCTTGGTCACAAATGGGGTTCAGGCGTTGCGACAGGGTCCGCAAGCGGCGTGGTCATCGGTGATCCGGTTTCGATTGTTCCTGGCGACAGGTCTGGTGATGCTTTTGCTGTCAGCCCAGTTGGTTACGGTTCTGCCGACACAGGTGATGCTAGGATTGATCGGTGGGCCCGTGGTGGTGTTTGCTCTGGTGCAGCTTGCCGGGTGGGTGCCGCGGCCCCAAGGTGGGCAGAACCCGATCCTCGATCTGGGGGTCGGGGGATTTGCCGGATTGATTGGCGGATTTTCCGGCGTTTGGGGCCCGCCCACGGTGGCCTATCTGACCGCGATCGGCACGCCCAAGCTTGATGCCATCCGCATTCAGGGCGTTATCTACGGTCTTGGGGCTGTTGCGCTTGTGGTGGCGCACACGGCCTCTGGGGTTCTGAACCAAGCGACCATCTGGATCTCGGTCGCGATTTTGCCGCCTGCGCTGATCGGCATGTGGCTGGGGGGTAAGATGCAAGACCGCTTTGACCAAGCCAGCTTTCGAAAAGCCACCTTGGTCGTCCTATTGTTTGCAGGGCTGAACCTGTTGCGCCGGGCACTGATCTAGGAACAGCACCCGCGTGTTCACGGGTTCAGGGCATTGCGCATCTGCTGCGCTTGTTGTGTCAATATCTGCGCCTGTTCTGGCGACAGAGACCCGCCCGCGACCAGGCGGTCAATCGTGGCAATGGCCTGTTGCATTTGCGGCGCCGACATAGAGGTCACTGGAAAGCCAGATATCGGCGCGGGGACGGGCGCAGATACCGACGGGGCTGGCCCGGACACGCTGGGGGCTGTCGTGATCCCGGCACCCGGGGTGACCAGCGGCGTGGGGCTTACAGTGGGAACGGGCGGAGGTGTCACCACGATGTTCGGTGGGTTGATCACCGAAACCTGACCGGCCCAAGCCATACCCGCGCTGACCGTGAAAAGCACTGCGGCACTCAATGAAAAACGTGTCATGTTCTGGCCCTTTCGCATGGTGTCAAAACAGATCTTTGTCGACGATGGCAAAGCTGACCATCCAGCGGCCGTCGGAATTCGCGTGTCCGACATCGCCATAGCTGACCCCTATCTGCACATCGAGATCCGGCGTCATCCCACGAGAAAAGGTCATGCCGGCAATGGCTTCGTCCCCGTACCACGATGCCCCGACCGAGGCCCAGTCATTCAGGCCCAGGCCGACCCCGGCGAACAGACCATCCTTGTCCTCTTGGGTGCCTATATCCGTACCATAGCCAAGCGTCAGCATCCCAGGCAGTGATCCCCCGCGATTGGTGTTCACGGAAAAGGTGCTTGAACCAGCGATATAATAGCTTCTGTCCCGCTTGTCGGCGTCGCCCCAGGTGTGCAAACGCCCGACACCCAGCGCGACTGACGCTGTGTGGCCTGCCTGCAAGGGCGACGCGAACTGTTTGGAGAGCTTCACATTGATCGAGCCAGAGTCGCCAAAATCCTTGGCATCAAACCCATTGGTCCCTTTCCCCAGACTGCTGAGGCCAATCACAAAATCCACGCCGACCCCGTGCACCGGATCGCCAAAGCCCATGCCAAATGCGCCCGACGCGTCCGTGTCGCGCTGATTGCTGCGCTCGCGCTTGTCGCTGAGGGCCACGGCGATAAATCCTGTGTTCTTGGGGATGCTGAAACCGCCGGGAATGCCGACGGTCGATGCGCTGCCCCCGCCGGACGAGCGGCGAACGGGTGTGCCGATCTGGGCCTCAAGCGATTCGAGATAGCGCAGATATTCCGTCGCGCTGGCGTCGCTTGTTTGGGCGCTGGTGATTTGCGCCGCCCCAATCAGTGCGAGTGTGGACAGGCTGGCCGTCAGCCTGTGGTGAACCGCTCGTGCCATGTTGCCCCCAATCATGTGCCGTTAGGTTGTTCCAAGTCATGCACCATGGCCCGACCCTGTGTCACGGAGCGGGCCATGGCGTGTGTTATCAGGCTTCTGGTACCGCCACGAAAGTTGAGAAGTTGTCTTCGTGCAGCGTGCCCACATCGACCCCTTGTAAGATGGCAAGCGGACCCGAGGCACCGAACTGCGCCTCGCCTCCGGACATGTTCATCTCGTAGACTACGGTGTCGGTGTCTGCGTGATTGGCAACAACAAAGAAGGTGTCGCCATCGGCCAGCCCGGTCAGCGTTTCCACGGCGTTGGTCAGATCGGTTTCAAAGTCGCTGCCCGCCAACGCGTTGGTAAAGACCAACAGGCCCGCATTGGCATCAACCGCGTCCCCAGAGGTGACAAAATCCACGATATCACCGGTTCCGCGCAGATCGTCGGCATTGACCAGATCAACGATCGACAGGCGGTCCGCATTGGCGATCAGATCATGATCCCCGGCGGTAAAGCCGATAATCGTATCTGTCCCGTTGACCGTCTGGTCCTTATCCACCAGAACAAAGTTGCGACCCAGGTTGGTGGGGGCGGAAAGATCAATGATATCATCGCCACCCCGCCCAAAGGCGAGGGTAAAGTCATAACCTCCACCCGGGGTGATGGTTTCGTCCGCTCCGGTGCCAAACAGCACCTCACCAAAGAAGAAGCTGGGTGTGCCACCCGGGTTATCGACCTGGTTCACATATAGAATGACATCGGATTCGATGGTCAGGCTGGACCAGTCATAATCGTTATATAGCCCTTGTATCACGATATCCGCCGAACCCGCGCCAGTGATCCCGGCCGTGTCGTTGCCGGTTTCAACCAGTGTCGCGTCGAATTCACCAAACATCTCCACGCCATCTCCGTCAGGATTGCTCAGCAGGAACAACCCGGCCACCTGTGACGACAGGCCTTCCACGATGGTGTTGCCGGTCACAGTGGCTGTGCCATCCAATCCGCCGGCCAGAGTGATCGCGCTGACGGCCCCGGTAAATGTCGACGTCGACGCGCCCAAGTCGTCCAGTTCTGCCAGAATGGCTACAGATGACGTCGGCACCCAGGTGATCTGGTTGCCGCTGACGGTGAGGTCGGTGATGAAACCCTGGCCCGCGATCAAAGAACCTATATCCTTGGTCGAGAAAATCTGGTCATAGGCAGCTTCGATTGTATTGCCCGTGACAAAGATGCCGTTCGCGGTGCTTCCTGTGCTCACCGAGGCCACAACCGCGCCCATAAAGCCGGATTGCGCGCGGCCCGCGCCCAGAACCCCTTCGGGGTCCGCATTCACGAATTGCTCAAAGTTGTTGTCGGTGATGTAGATGTTTTCAAAACTGTAGGCGGCATTTTCCGCAAACAACTGCACACCACCTGAGTTATAGGCACCGTCGTTGCCGCTGATGGTGACCTGATCGTTGTCTCCGGACAATTCCAGCCAAAGGTTGCGACCCAGGAACAGGTCGCCACTACCTGATCCGCCGTAACCGTAGCCATACCCATAGCCGGTGGCTTCAAAGTGATCCCCAAAGCCATCAAAGTCGACTCCTCCGGCATGGACACCATGCAGGAAATAGTTGTCGGCAAAGGTCGTGTTGGTCATCGAGTTGGCATAGATATGCGATGCGGTGGGGCGCCAGAAGACGTTGTCCGAAATCTGTGCCCCATCCAGGCCCGCGATGTTCAGCACGCCGGTGTTGTCGCCATCGAACAACAGGCCACCGATGATGTTGTCCGAGATCGTCCAGCCAGACGCCATCGCCGGACCATTATAGGGTCCGCCCGCAGGATCGGCTCCGGCGTTGAACGACAAGGCGCCGCTGGAATTGACACCGACGATGATCGAGTTGGTCAGGCTGAACCCATCCAGCTCACCGCCACCGGGGGTCAGCAAGCTTTCATCCCAGACCAGGGGCTGGGTTTCGCTGCCAAAGGTCATCCCGTCGATGGACACATCTTGGGCGGCAATAGTGATCGTGCCGTTCAGTACGGTTTCATCGCCCGCCCAATCAGCTTCGTCCAGCGACACGTCCCCAAGGGTCGCGGTGCGGCCGCTGCCCAGATCGCCCGCGCTCTGTCCCGACTGGAACCCCAAAAGCGTCAGAGGAATGTCGATGGTGATATCTTCGTCAAATGTGCCCTGGGCCAGTTCCAATACGTCATCCGGATCGGCATCCGCCACCGCCTGTTCCAGGTTTTCATAAAAGGTGTTCTGGGTTTGATTGAGGACCCTGGGAACGCCTTGGTCAGGTATGGTTGTACTTAGATTGTTGCCCGCAGCATCCGTGATTTCCAACTCAAGGGAGAAGCGCAGATCTGGGTCAAGCAGGCCAAGCGGCATGTCATAGATGCCATCCGCCGTGACCGGGATAACGATCGGAGTATCGACCCCGTTCGAAATGGTCACCGAACCCGTTGCGCCGGGCTCAAAGCCGGTCACTTCGACCTGGACAGTCGGGTTGTTGATGTCGATCACCGCTGCATTGGGTCCTTCCAGAACCTGAGTGCTGGGCAGGGCGATTTCGGTATCCATCGCGGCTGCGAAGTCCTGGGTATAGGTTTCTCCCCCAAACCCGACCTGGGCGGTCACGGTCAAATCGCCGTCTTCCAAACTGCTCAGGTCAATGCCAGAGACGCTGAACGTGCCGTTTGCGTTGATCGTCACCCCGGGGATGGTCACATCGGGGCTTGTCGGATCGCTGTCAGCAACGACGAGGTTCAGATTGGCCAACGACGGATCCGCGTCGGTCGTGCCGCTGATCGTCAGCGCATCTTGGTTGGCAATATTCACCTGTGGAACCGTCAGTGTGACCGTAGGTGAGAAAATGCTGGGACCGTTGACTTCGGCCGTGTTGCCCGCGTCATCGGTGATCAGAATGCGTGACGTTGCGACGACCGCGCCGTTCAGATCGGAAATGTCGATGCTATAGCCCGCGCCATTTGCGACGATGCCTTGGAAAGCCTCATTCGTTCCATCGGAAAAGACCACACGCGCGGTTTCATCGCCGGCCAGACCGCTGAGGCTAAAGATGACCTCATCGGCGCGGGTTTCCGTGATGGTGATGCTGACCGGACTGGCGTTGATGGTCTGGTCCAGTTCGACCTCGATCTCGGACTGACCCAGGTTGATCCCGTCTGTCACCGTGCCGACGATATCCAAGGGTCCATCCGCCAATGACGAGACATCAATCTGAACCGCAAAGGTGCCATCCGCATTGGTGGCAAGGCCTGCTTCGGTCACAGTCGCGCCGGTGCGATCGGTGATCACGATATTGACCGGCTGGCCATCTGCGTTGCCGGTTGCACCGGTCACCTCCAGAATGCCACCGTCGGCGATGTTAACGTCGCCCGAATAGATGGTGATCGAGGGCAGAACCAGTTCGTCGCCATCTGTGCCGGTCACCTCGATGCCCAGGGTCTGTGTCGCAATGCGACCGTCGGGCAGTTCGATAGAATAGGTAAAGTTGTCGGTGACCACATCACCTTCGGGGATGGGTTCGGCGTTGATGCCGCCCACCTGATAGACATAATCTCCTTCGCCGGAAATGATCAGCGTGCCGTAGTACCCTTGAATGAACAGGGCGGTTTCGCTGGTCTGGGCAAAGACGCTGGCGCTGACGTTACCGGCTGACTGGAAATTCGCTTCAAATCCGGGCACGGCCACGCCGCCCTGGATCATCTGGAAGTTGTCAACTTCAAGCTGCGCTTTGGCACCATTGCGCCCCACATCAACCGCGCCGATAGCGATATTAAAGGTGCCTGCTTCGGTAAAGGTATAGCTGTACGACCCATCAATGCTTTGCCAGACACAGACGCCGTTGAACAGTTCATCGCCTTTGACATCGCTGAGATCGGGCATGCCGTTGGGGTTGGCGCCGCTGGGCAACCCGCTGATGATTTCACCCTGTCCATCCGCATTGCCAGCGCCGTCCAGTTTCTGAACCGCAAAGAAAGATGTGTCGTTGAACGGCAAATAGTCATAGCCAGCAAAGTTGTAATCGAAACTCAACGTGTCGCCCGCCGACACGGTTACGGTTTGATAAACCATGGACCCGTCTGTGGGTTCATAGTCAAACCGGGCGTAATAGCGTTCCGCATAACCTGCGGAGTTGCGGGCAAAATTTTCAATTTGCGTTTCGGTATAACGGTTTCCGTAATACCGCTCGTTATAATATGTATACCGCTCAAGGTAGTATTCATAGAAATAGTCAGAGATTTCTGTCGCATCATAGGCCGCTTGGAATTGGCCATTAAAGTCGATGGTGTCCAACAGATCCTGCGCGGATTCCGTGGTCGCCCCGGTGCGTTTCCAACGCCATGCGCCTGAATCATCTTGATACCAGGAATAGCGATATTGAGAGCTGGTAGAAAGGGTAAAGTCCTTGGTGACGGTTGTGTCAAATTCGGGGGCAGGAACCGATACGCCGTTCACTTCGAGCAAGACGGTTTCACCGGGCAAATCGGACCCGTCCGAAAACGCGTCATTGGCCAGAACATTGCCTTCCAACAGGGTTGTTTGCCCCTCGGTGGCGGTGTTGCTGTCAGGTTGCAGGTCGATGCCCAGTAGCTCTTCGTTGATGGCGTTCTGGATATTTGTTTGCGCCTGGTCGGTGGTGTCATCCAGCGCGGTCTGTTCCAGCGCCTCGGTCACGGCATCAGACACCTCTTGTCCGGCTGCGACGTTGACGACAAGATTGTCAAAGACCTGTTCAACCGCCTGGGTGGTTTGTTCCAGAACCTGGGCGGTGGCGCCGACCGTGGCGCTTTCTTCGTTGCTGAGCGTCCCGTCATTCACCAGATCGGTGATTTCAGTATCAACCGCGTTGCTGGCATCACCGCCCGCGTCTACTGCGGTTTCGATGTCCTGCACAACGGCCTCGGTGTCGATGTCTGGGTTCAGCGCACTGGCGGTTGAGACCGCTGTCGCGACATAGGCCACCTCTTCGATGGGGGTGTCTTCGGGCAGCGCATTAAAGACGGCAACGGTGTCTTCGATCGCGCGGGTTGCGACCTCGACCACCTGTTCAGGCGTCAGATTGGTCTCGGCAGAGGCGGCGGAAACCGCCGATTCCACAACGCTGTTCAGCATCACGGCCGCGGTCGACAGGCTTTCGGCTGCCTCGCGCGTGGCCGGATCATCCGAGGCCAGCGCTTCGTTAAAGTTAAAGGTGGCAAGGTCCAGATCAGCAGGCAGATCCAAAAGATCGCGCACGGTTTCTTCGGGCACACCATTGTCGATCAGGGTGCTGACGGGTGACAAAACGGCGTCTTCGGTTCCACCGGTATCCGGTGAGCTGAGGATCTGATCAAAGACGTTGTCCGTGACAATGTCACGTGTCACCACGTCGTCAAATTGCGACGTAAAGCTGTTGGTCCAGCCATATCCGCTTGCCACATCATCGGCCACGGGCGAGGGGATCATGATGAAAGATGCGTTTTCCACCGGGGTATAGGTGATTTCCAACGCGCCGTTTTCGTCGGTTAGACCCAGATATTCGGTCTGATCTGGGGAACCATCGCGGTCCGTATCGTAAAAGACCAAGGCGTTTTGCAAGGGCGCATCGATGGCCTGAATGGTACGCGAAACAGTTCCGGAGCTATCGCCACCGCCGCCGCCGCCACCACCAAGCGCGGCGCCCAGACCAACGACACCAAGCCCCGCCGCCGCCGCGCCACCGGCGCCCGCCAGCCCGGCAACGGCAACGCCACCTGTCGTGGCCGTCGTGGCCGACAGTGCCGCGATTTCAGCCAATGCCGCCTCGGACAGGATGACCGCGCCGTTTGCACCGATGGTGACATTGCTGGCCGAGACCAAAAGCGTCTGCCCGTTGGTCAGCGTCACCTGGACCGCGCCGTTGGCCTGAACCGCGGTTGACGCGATATTGGACGCGGCATTCGAAGCAGCGGCATCCACCGCCTGAGCTTCGGCCAGCATCGGCAACAGCATCAAAGACCCGGTGGCAGACATCAGGGTCTGTGCCTTGCGTTCGTGGATCAATTTGAAAATGCGCTGAAGACGGGCATGTTCACGGGACGTAGAGATTTCGCGAGTCTGGTAGGTCATAGAAAGAACTCTTCGTGAAGGACAAATTCATAAAACCGGAAGAAAAACTGGTCAACGTGGCGTAATATTAGGTGAAGGTAAACCACAACGTTTTTCGCCATTCAAGCGTTGACAGGGTCGAAAGGGCCTTTTTCGAATCTCCTGCGCGCGGAAATCAGGTTTGGAGATCCCTAAATAACAGGCATATAACGGTAAATTGGCAATGTGATAAAGATCTGGGCGGTTTGTGGATTTCACCGCACGTCGCGCAATGGCATTGCGGTGCCGTGGTCTACAGGGCGCCATGCGCTTGCCCGAATAGCGTGCCGGATAAAAGGCGATGTATTCAATAGAATCACCCTATAAACGGACGGTATAATCCGCTATTCGCGAAACGCCTCGTCCTTGATCTTGATGACCGGACGCACAAGATAGTCCAAAACGGTTTTGCGGCCCGCCAGAATATCCACCTGCGCAACCATGCCGGGCATGATCTGCACATCTTCCCCATCGGCATCCGTGAGCGTACCAGTCGTTCTGATTTCGGCGATAAAGACCTCTTCATCGCTGCGTTCACTGCGCTGAACCGTATCGGCGCTGATGCGGACCAGCTCACCGGTCAATCCACCATAGCGGGCATAATCATATGCGGTTATTTTGACTTTGACCTCTTGGCCGGGATATAGAAACGCGATGTCGCCGGGTTGGACATAGGCCTCGACCAAGAGGGAATCGTCCAATGGGACGATTTCAATCAATTCGTCACCCGATCGCGCCATGCTGCCCAGGGTGGTCCGATGAATGCGGTTGACGACCCCCCGCACGGGCGCGCGGATCAGGGCGCGGGTGGCGCGTTGTTGTAACGCGGGCAGCGCGGGTTTCAACGCCTCAAGCTCGGCCGTGCTGATTGCGAGTTCGGTCAGCGCCTCGGCGCGGTAACGGCGTTTTTGCGAAGCGATCTTTTGGTCGATTTCATCCATCAAAGGGGCGTGTCGGGCGATGGCGGCTTCGGCGTGAAACTTGCGGCCCTGCCAATCCGCTTCGTTGCGGCGCAGGGTCAACAGCGTGGTTTGCGGTTCTATCCCGCGTTTGACCAGCGGCTCCATCAGCGCCCGTTCCTCGGCCAGCACCTCAAGTGTGAGATTGGCGGTGTTGAGGTTGGTCAGCTCTTCTTGATGTTCCTGTTCCCGGATTTCACGTTGATTTTCCAAAATGGCGATTTCGGTTTCAAGGGCATCCAGACGCCCGGTGAACAGCGCGGCTTCGGATTTGACCACTTCGGCCGCAAGCGCAACCAGTTCCTCATCGAACAAAAGGGGCTCGCCCGAGATCTCGGCCTCAAGCCGCTCGATGCGGGCCATCAGCCCATAGGCGCGTTGTTGTTCCTGATCAAATTGCGAGGCCAGCTGGGTGCTGTCCAGCTCCATCAGCAGCGTGTCGGGATCGACAATTTCACCTTCGGACACATGCACATGCTGCAAAACGCCGTTTTCTGAGGCTTCGATGATTTGCAGATTGCCGGATGGCACGATGCGCCCTTCGGCCCGGGTGACATCGTCAATTTCGGTCAGGGCTGCCCAGGCCCCGGCGGCCCCCATGAACCCGATGATCCCCAACATCAAAAGCGAATTGCGGATCGGAGAACGCGCGCGCATTGACCGCGCAAGCCTGTCGAAATCCTGCGTCATGCCTGTGCTCCGGCCCGCGCCCCGGCGCGAATTTCGGCCCGTGAATCGGCGCTGGTTGCGCTGCGCGGGGCAGCGGAGGCGTCGCGTTGCAAGATGGATTTGGGCCCGTCCGCCTGCACAACCCCGTCTCCGATCACGATCACCCGGTCCACCAGATCCAACAGCGACGTGCGGTGCGTTATCAGAACCATGGTCTTGTCCTTTTGGGTCTGCATCAGGTTGCGAATGACCTGGGCCTCTTTTTGCACATCCATAGAGCTGGTAGGTTCGTCGAACATCAAAATGGGCGGATCGCCCACCAGGGCCCGCGCAAGGGTAATGGCTTGGCGTTGGCCGCCGGATAGGCCTTCGCCCTTTTCACCCAGAGGCATGTCATAGCCCGAAGGATGGCGCGCGACGAACTCTTCGACACCGGCAATGCGCGAGGCCTCAAGCACTGCGGCGTCCGAGGGGCGAATGCCGCCGATGGCGATATTCTCGCGCAGCGTTCCGGTGAACAGCCAGATGTCTTGCAAAACGGACCCGATATTGCGGCGCAGGTCGCCGGGATCAATCTGGCGGATATCCACATCATCCACGCGCACCGCGCCCTGCGAAGGTTGATAGAGCCCCAACAGCATCCGGCCCACGGTGCTTTTGCCCGATCCGATCCGCCCCAGAATGGCGACTTTTTCGCCAGGCTCGATGGTAAAGCTCACCCCTTTCAGGGTTTCAACCAGCTGGTCAGGATAGGTGAAACGCACATCGTCAAAGGTGATTTTTCCCTGCATCACCGGGCGCGAGATCCAATTGCGGTTTTCGGGGCGCTCGCTTTCGGATGTCATCATGGCATCCAGATTGCGATACGAGGTGCGGGCCTGGTTGATCCGGGTGAGCGTCTGGGCAAGCTGCGCCAGCGGGGCCAGACACCGGCCGGTCAGGATGACGCTGGCAATCAGTGCCCCCATCGAGGTCACGCCTTCGGAAATCAGGAAGACCCCGTAGAAGACGATCATCACCTGCGACAGCTGCTGGGTAAAGGCGGTGGCGTTCATGGCGAACTGCGTGATCGCGCGACTTTGACCCCCATGGCGGGATTGGCGCGCGATGGCCTGTTCCCAGCGGGCGCGCATATGGCGCGACGCGCCCGACGCCTTGATCGTTTCCAGCCCCATCAGGGTTTCGGTCAAAACCGATTGCTTGGATTGCCCATCCTGCGCGCTATTGCGCGCCAGCCGCCCCAGGAACGGCTGAACCGCAATCCCAAGGAGCAGCACCACGGGCACAGCCACCGCAGGGATCAGCGCCAGAGGCCCGCCGATCAGATGGATCACAAAGATAAACAGCGCGATAAACGGCAGGTCGACCACCGCCACGATGGTGGCAGAGGTAAAGAAATCGCGCAGCGTTTCAAATTCGCGCAGGGTGTTGGCCATGGCCCCGGTGCTGCCGCGCCGCTCGGCCATTTGCAGGTTCAAAAGCTGATCAAAGATCCGCCGCCCCATCAAAAGATCGGCGCGCTCGCCGGCGCTGTCGACAAAGCTGGCGCGCAGCATCTTGATCAGGAAATCAAAGCTTAGCGCGATGCCGATGCCGATGGTCAGAGCAACAAGGGATTCGGTTGCCTCGTTCGGCAGGATGCGGTCATAGACCACCATGGTAAAGATCGAGGTCGACAGGCCCAGAATGCTGGTCAGAACCGCGGCCATCACCACCTGGACATAGGACCAGCGGTTCGCCGCCAGGGGGGCCCAGAACCAATGCCCGCGCCGCGCGTTGCGCTGGGTCAGGTCTTCGCTGTGGTCGCGGCGCATCAAGATCGCATAGCCGGAATAGGCCTGCGCCAGCTTGTCCTGCGCGATCTCGGTCAGGCCTGCGCCCAGTTCGGGATCGTGGATCACCAGCGTTGTGCCGACCACCTTGTGCAAGACCACCGCGCGGTTGTCGTTCAGCATCAATATGCTGGGGGTCAGCGTGCTGTCGAATTTCCCCAGCGCGCGTTTGCCAAAGGCGGCGATGACACCGTTTGCCTCGGCCAGTGACAGCGCGTCTGGGATGGTCAGGAACCCGTTCGGGTCCGATACCGCGTTGAACACCATCGCATGGGTCAGCTGGCATTCAAGCGCGGCGCTGGCATCCAGCAAGCAGGCCTCAAGCGGGGACAGACGGCGCGTGTCTTGCGTATCTGGGTCCGGGGGCACCTGTGAGATATCGTGTGGATTGTCCTGGGGCATTTGGTTTACTCGCCCTGTGGGATGCCAAAGACATCGACAATATCACCGGTCAGCGCGAGGGCCTGATACCCCACCCGGGTGGCCTCTGTTTCCGCGTCAATCACGCGGCGGCGCGCATTGGTATAGTCGCGCTGGGCGTCGAGAACTTCGAGCAGCGTGGCGCGCCCGATGGAAAACTCATCCCGTGCGGCGTCCACATTCTGCCGATTGGCGCGCACCGCGGCAGAGGCCACATCAAGCCGCTTG
This sequence comes from Pelagimonas sp., assembly GCA_025210345.1. GTDB lineage: Bacteria > Pseudomonadota > Alphaproteobacteria > Rhodobacterales > Rhodobacteraceae > JAOARQ01. The sequence continues at coordinate 115,422 of JAOARX010000034.1, forward strand.
CGCCCCGCGACACGGTCCGCCCTGAGAAAGTCCAACGCGCGGGTGATATCACGCACCAGTATCGCCTTTTCCGCATAGAGCGCGTCGCGCTCGGCCTCGGCGTTCTTGATGGCAGCGTCAGATTGGCGGCGGGTGTCGAATTGGTATTCGATTGAGAAATCAAACACCACATCCACCTTGCCATCATTGGGGATGGCATTGCCTCCGGCCTCAAGACGCGGGGCGCGGGCCGAACGCACGGCTGCGACACGGGCGTCGGCGGCATCTATCTGGGCGTTGATGGTCAGCATGCGGGGGCTGTTTTCAACGGTTTGCGCGCGGGTTTCGTTCAGGCCGGGGGCTTGGGGCGCAGAGGACACCGCCCTGGCGGGCGGGTGCCCGAAGACCTCGGCATAGCGCGCGCGCGCGCGGTCACGATCTGCCTGCGCATTGACGGCCTCTGTCTCCGCATCCGCGAAACGCGACCGGGCGGTCAACAGGTCTGACTGAGATCCGGCGCCTGCATTGCGTCTTTCTTGCATCTGGCTGAGGAAAGCCCGGTGGGTCGACAGGTTTTTCTGCATAAGACCAACGGTTTTCTGGGCTTTTACCAGATCGATATGGGCCTCGACCGCAGACATGGCGACGCTGGCGGTTGTCGACAATCGACTGTCGCGCGCGCGTGTCAGGTCGGCAGCGGCGGCGGCCCTGCGGTGGCGCGAGGCCCCACCATCATAGATCAACTGACTGACCCGAACATAGGGGTTGGTGCTGTCGCCCCGGCGGTCTTTGTCGGATGAAATGCGGGTGCTGACGTCAAGCCCTGTCGAGACAGCCGGGCGAAAGGCGCCATTCGCGGCATCAAGATCCGCCAGTGCCACGCCAATTTCCGCGGTCGCAAGGCCAAGCTCTGGATGATTGACCACCGCACCCTGTATCGATTTCCCAAATCCTGTCTTGGCCAGCGAGGGCAGGTTTCGCCCGTGTTTCGACGATGGCACCGGCTGTGAGCCCTGCTGTTCCGGTTGGGGGGCATCTGATTGCTGGTGTGACGTTGTGCGCTTGCCGCCAAAGGGCAAAGTCGCGGTGTCGCAGGCCGACAGGCCCAAAAGCGCGCATGTGAACAGGGCCGCGGTCAAGGCCGGTCTTACAGGGTGCATTATTCGGACCCCTGATTAAGATAGATGTCTGCGCCATCCGCACCATAGGCCTCGGACATGGCTTGCAAAAAACCGTTGTCTTCGACCGGTGCAGCCGCGGCAGGCTGCGGGGCATCCGACTGCATGTGGCGCAACGCGGCAAGCCGTCCAAGCGAGGTCATATGTGCATATGCCAGCTCAAGCGCTCCTGTCTGAAACAGCATGGACTGCCATTTCGGGGTGATCTGCCCCAGCGCTTCGCGATCAATGACATACAGATCTTCACACCCGGGCCTGTCAAAAGCCGCCAGACGCGACGCCGGGATCAAAAGCTCTGCTTTGCGCAGCATCCCACAGGCCTGTTGTGTGCGCAGGTGAAAGCGCCGATAGGTCTGCGCAAAGTCGATCACGGTTTCAAACTCTTTGGTGACGCCGCCTGCGGGATCAAACAGGCGTGTGCCCGCGCCCAGATTTCCCAAACAGGGGCTTTGCGGATCAAGGCACAAGGCATCGGCGCGCTCATCGTTCGAGGATCCAATGCCGAACGGATGGATGCGCAGGCTGCCGGGAACATAGGTGCCACGCCACTGGCCATCCTCTGAGATCAGGCTGTAGGTTTGATCCAGGTGCAACACCATGACCGCCTGGGCCGGGGTGCTCTCGGATTGGGAAAACAACACCGGCGCGACGTTGGCGACCTGATGGATTTCGGGCAGCACCACAGGCGCCGTGCGATATCGCCGGGCATAGGCATAAGACGTAAATCTCTGCCAGCACAGCTGTCCATGAGCCTGAGAGGTAACGGGGATGAAACGGCTCTGAATATCATCAGACAAGGCCAGAGAACCCACTTCAAATTCAATCATTTTCGGATCCGAAAAAAGGATGATCACAAATGTTAAAAATGAATATGCACGGTCGAAATGAGTCTGGCAAGCACGCAGCAAAGGGCCGATTTTGTTCAAAATGGCGCAGATTTCAGAATGAAAATTCCGAAATTTCAATACCTAAGGGGACATCTTTTATCTTTTGGCTTAATTTCTGACAGGTGAAAGATCTCAATTAGGTGCTAATTTTCTGCGCGCCTGTAAGGATCTTTTCAGGAACGCGACGATGAAGAGCGCGGTCATGATCAGAATAATTGTGGGCGCTGGGGCGCTATCGAGGTGAAAGCTCAGGTAGACGCCCGATACCATCGAAGCCATGCAGGCCATAACCGACACAACAAGCATCTTTCCAAAGCTACGCACCAGCAAAAACGCGATGGCGCCCGGCGCGACCAGCAGGCCAATGGCAAGAATCAGCCCCGTCGCCGCGAGGGTTGCTACAATCGTCAGCGACAAGAGGGCCAGCAGGCCATAGTGCAAAGCGCGCACATTCAACCCAGAGACACGGGCTTGGGCCGGGTCGAATGCGTGCAACAGATAGTCTTTCCACTTCAGGATCAAAACAAGTGTCACCCCGCCGGAAATGATGCCAGCGGTCCAGAGATCTTCGGCCTGAACCCCCAGCATATTCCCAAACAGAATATGATCGAGATGAACATCGGTCTTGAGCCCCACGAACATTACGATGCCCAGGCCAAACATGCCGGAAAAGACCACGCCCATCACGGTATCTTGTTTGATCCGGCTGTTGTCCGCTAGATACCCCGTGGCAACCGCCGTGAACATCCCGGCCGCAAAGGCCCCAAGGATCAAGGGCAGGCCCAGGACATAGGCCAGCACGATCCCCGGCAGCACCGCATGACTGACCGCATCCCCCATCAGCGCCCAGCCTTTGAGCACCAGAAAGCAGGACAACAGCGCCGTCGGGACCGAGACGATCATCGCGATCAAAAAGGCGTTTTGCATAAAGCCGAACTGGAACGGCAGGGACAGCGTTTCGATCATGATGTGCCTTTGGCCGTCAGGCTTGCGGCGGCCCTGCGGCGCGCGGCCAACAAGCCATGTTTGGGGGCCAGAACAAAGGTGATAAGAAAAATAAGCGTCTGCAGCACGACGATCATGCCGCCGGTCGCCCCATCCAGAAAATAGCTGATATAGGCGCCTGCAAAGCTTGTGAGTGCGCCAATCGCCACCGATGTCAGGATCAATCGCGGGAAGCGGTCGCACAAAAGATAAGCCGTGGCGCCGGGTGTCACCACCATCGCAATCACCAAAAAGGCGCCCACGGTCTGCATTGCGGCCACCACGCAGGCAGACAGCAGCATAAAGAACACGGCCTTGAGCAGGCCGGGGCGCAGCCCGATTGAACGCGCGTGGTTTTCATCAAAGAACACCACCATCAGATCTTTCCATTTCAGCAGCAAAACCGTCAGCGACACCAGACCGATCAGCGCCAGCTGCAGGGTGTCTTCGGGGGTGATGGCCAGAATGTTGCCCATTGTGATGGTTTGCAGTGAAATCGACATCGGATTGATCGACGCCAAAAACAGCCCCAGCCCAAAAAACGAGGTAAAGATGATCCCGATGATCACATCGACCTTAAGGCCCGAACGTTCGGTCAGAAACAACATGGCCGCAGCCGCAAGCCCACCTGACACAAACGCCCCAAGTGCAAAGGGCAGCCCCAGAACATAGGCCCCCGCCACCCCCGGCACCACCGAATGGGACAGGGCATCCCCGATCAAGGACCAGCCCTTGAGCATCAGATAGGCCGACAAAAAGGCACACACCCCGCCAACCAGCGCCGAAACCCACATGGCATTGGTCATATAGGTATAGGCAAAGGGCTCCAAGAGAACGCTCATGAGGTTTCTTCCGTGACTTTGGTCTGGTCACCGTATTGCACAAAGGGGCGCTCATCGTCGGTCAGGATCGACAGCCTGCGGCTGTCGTCGTCGTCATGCAGATCCGCGCCACCCAGCGTGAATTGACGCAAGACCCCTCCAAAGGCCATCTCAAGGTTTTCGCGGGTGAAAATCCGCTCGGTTTCGCCAGAGGCCAGGACCGTGCCTTTGACCAATACGGTGCGGTCGCAGAATTCGGGCACCGAGCCCAGGTTATGCGTCGACACCAGCATCACCCGGCCTTCGTCGCGCAATGCGCGCAACAGGGTGATGATCTGTTCTTCGGTCTTCACATCGACGCCGGTAAAGGGCTCATCCAGCAAGATGACCTGACCATCCTGCGCCAATGCGCGGGCCAGAAAGACCCGTTTCTTTTGCCCGCCGGACAACTCGCCGATCTGACGGTGGCGAAACTCCTGCATGTTCACCCGGTCAAGCGCATCATCGACGGCTTTGCGGTCTGTTTTGGTTGGACGCCGCAGGAACCCCATATGCCCGTAGCGCCCCATCATCACCACGTCCTCGACCAGCACCGGAAAGGACCAATCGACCTCTTCTGATTGCGGAACGTAAGACACCAGATTGCGTTTGAGCGCTTCTTTGACGGGCATGCCCAACAGGTGAATGTCACCACGCGCGACGGGGACAAACCCCATCACCGCCTTGAACAGCGTTGATTTGCCTGCCCCGTTCACCCCGACCAAAGCGGTGACGGTGCCCCGGGGCACATCAAAGGACGCGTCATGCAGGGCCGTATGCCCGTTGCGGTAGGTTACGGTCACATCCCGCGCGACGATTCCGGCCTGATCGTGCGATTTCTCTTGTGCTGTCATCTTGGTCTTTCTGATGTCCGGGCGGGCACGGCCGGTCCGTGGGAACAGACCGCGTCACTTAACATGGTCCGTGTCAGTCGTTCCCGGTGAGCCCGGCTGCGACCGTCCGTGAGGTGGTCTCAAGAAGATCCAGATAGGTGGGAACGGGACCATCCGCTTTGGACAGGCTGTCGACATACAGGACCCCGCCGAAGTGCGCCCCGGTTTCCCGCGCGACCTGTTTGGCGGGGGCGGTGTTGACGGTGCTTTCGCAAAACACGACCGGCACGTCATTGTCGCGCACGCCATCAATCACCTTGCGGACCTGCTTGGGGGTGCCCATCTGATCCGCGTTCATCGGCCAGAGGTACAGCTCTTTCATGCCGAAATCCCGGGCGAGATAGCTGAACGCCCCTTCGCAAGTCACCAGCCAGCGCTGGGCCTCGGGGATTGCGGCGATCTCTTGGCGCAGGGGCTCAAGCGTTGCGCGGAGCTTGTCTTTGTAAGCGGCGGCATTGATCGCGTAGGTGGCGGCATTTTCGGGATCGTTTTCCACGAAAGCAGCAAGTATATTGTCGATATAGATCAGCGCATTATCCAACCCCATCCAGGCGTGCGGATTGGGTTTCCCCGTGTATGAGCCAGAGGCGATCGAGATCGGAACAATGCCGTCCGACAAGGTTGCCGCAGGTACGTCTTTGAGATTGCTCAGAAACTGTTCGAACCAAAGTTCAAGGTTCATGCCGTTCCACAGGATCAGATCCGCATCCTGCGCGCGCACGATGTCCTTGGGGGTGGGTTCATACCCGTGGATTTCGGCGCCGGGTTTGGTGACAGAAACCACCTCTGCCGCGTCCCCCGCCACGTTTTGCGCCATATCCGCTAAAACGGTGAAGGTTGTGACAACTTTCATCTTGTCGTCAGCGGCATTGGCGATCCCCGTTGCCAGCGTCATTGCTGCGGTGGTTGCCAGAAGGCGCGTCGCGAGCGTGGTCATGAAAATCCCTTTCAAAGAGCAAAGCAGTGCTCCCACCGCAGAAGTTGCGAGTGGATCGCAACTGCATATAGCCCTGTTGCAAGTTATTCGCAATTGCAAAAAGTATCACCCAGCGTCAGATGCCCGAGATCAGTGAGACTTATCGGGGCCCATTGCGTGAGCAGGAGGCACCAAAGGAGCGGATGGGTTTGTGTATAATATCTGTTTTAGATCAGTGTGCAGCGCATTCGGTTAGCCTTGTCCACTGCCCTGACACAGCGGGGTTGTAACCTGCAAGCCGGGCGGCGCGACCCCGTCAGACATCGCGCAAATCAACCAATCCAGCTCGTTTGCATGGCGACGATCAATCTTGCGACGTTTTTCGATTTCGTCGTCAAACCAATCCCGGAAATCAACAAGCGTATCGCCAAAGAACACTTTGGCCACATCCGCGGAACAAATATCTGTCCGCACGCAAAGGGATAGGCGGGTAAAGAACTGGACCACCACGTCATAGGCGCCGGCCTCGGCATCTTGCAGGGCGCGGCGGGCGATGTTGCGTTTGATGGTTCGGGCGCGATCGGGATGCGTCGCGATGCGCGGTGCCTGGGCCACCACCAGGGGTTCCAGCGCGGTCGAGATCGAATGATAGGCCTGTTGCGCGCCGCGCAGCTCCCAGATTTCGATCATGTTCAATGTCTCAGAGGCGCGGGCGGTGGCCTTGCGATCGCGGTATTCCACGATGCCAAAAGCCCCCGCAACAAGCAGGCCCACCAAACCCACAACTGCCGACAGGCCGCCCAGCCCGTTCCAGATGACCATCTTGACCCAAAGAAAGCGGTCGTCACTCATTTGGACAATCCTCAAACAGGTCAAACATCACGGAGGGATCCAGGGAACTGGGGTGATTCTTGATCAGATCATGCAGGCAGGCGGCGCCCTGTGCGTCCAGCAGATACACGGATTTCCCACGCGTCGCGCCGGGGGCGTCACCACTGTTCATCCGTGGCAGGGTCGCCAGACCCGCGCGCGTATCAAGGGCCTCCCCCTCGACCGAACACGCATCGAGATCAATGCTTGTCCGACCGGTTGGCGTCGCGGCCAGTTTCTCCGAAACGGCTTCGTAGTTGCGCACAAAACATGCCGCACGGGCCGCGTCGAGCGTTATGATTTCATCGCAAATCAGGCAGTCCGCCCAAAGGCCCCCCGGGTTGAACGACAGCATTGTTCCGATCGCGAGGCAGCGCAGCCTTTGTCTTTTAGAATAAGGCATAATCCCCAAAGACCCGTCCTTTTGTCATCCAAGGGACCTGACGCCCCTCGCTTTGTGTTGATACAATTCGTGCCACGCCACCCGCAAGCTCTGAGGCTTCGATGCGGCCGTTGCCGTTTTGGTCGAATGCCGCGCGTTCGCCCAACAAAACGCGTTCGAGCGCGACGGTGAACAGCCCACCTGACTGGGATCGCGCCTCAATCGAAAGCTGGCGCCCCTTTGACGCGGCAAGGATCGTCAGGTTCGAGGGCACGCTGGAAAGCGCCTGAACCGCGCCGTCGTTTGTCGCCTGAACACCGGCGGTCGCGGATCCAGAGTGACAGGCGTCGATCAGAACCGTGATACGCGCCTTGCTGCTGGCCAAAAGCGCGGCAACATCGGACCAGGCGACCGCTGTCCCCTCAAGATCGGCCATATCCGTCCCCGACAGCGCAAGATAAAACCGCCCAGCGTCATCCTGCAGCCCGTGTCCGGCAAAGAACAAGACAGCGTGATCCGCAGGCCCAAGGCCGGACAGGGTGTCAGAGATGGCGGACAGGACATGTTCGGGTTTCGCGCGGCGCCCGCCGACGAATTGCGGAGTGTCAAAACCCGGCACCGAAGCGGGCAGGGCCGCGACGGTTTGCATGAACCGGTCCGCGTCCGCCTTGGCATAGTTGAGATCGACAAGCCTGTCGTCCTTGTAGAGGTCCACGGCCACGGCCAGCGCGCGGCGGGTGCCACCGGGCTGTTCCGCCCCCAGATCCGCCGAGACAGCATTGCTGGCAAGGCCATTTTCGTCCACGGCCAGAAGGCTGGCGTGGCGTGCACCCGGCAGGCGCTGGGCCTTGATCTGGGCGTGCTGGGCCTGGGGCTCAAGCGGTTGCACCTTGGTCAGGACACCCCCTTGGTACAGCCGCAGCTCATGCGCCTGGCGGCTGGGGGTCAATTGGGCTGTTCCGATGATCTGATCCCCGCTGAGCGTGATCTTTCCCGACAGATCCGGCGGCACCGGAACCGACCGGGCGGGGGGGATCTGACCGCCGAGTACGGATTTGCTCAGCCCCGGCACGGCCAGATGTGCGCTAAAGCGATCCAGGCTGAACTGGTCGTCCAGTCCGGGAAAGCGCAGGTCAATGAGCGTCGCGGCCTCAGCCGTGGCATCAAATCTGAAATCATCGGTCCAGACCGCAACTTCGTCTTCGACGATACGCCCGGAAAGCACGCGTTTGCCGCCTTCGATGCGGTAAACAAAGAACCCGCCGTCCGAATTCATCTGCACGACGTGGGACTGATCCTTGGTCATAAAGGCGTCGATCATCAGGCTGCCGGCCGTCAGCCCCGCCCATTCGTGAACAACCTGACCGGTTTGTGCCTCGAACAAAAGCATACCGCCACCGCGCCCGTTGTGGGCAAGGATCCGGTCGCCAAACAGCCGGGCCTCGAATGGGAAATCCTGAAACTGGACCGTCGTGGCATTGGCCAGATAGCTATGGTCCAACACGCTGTGATCAACCAGCAGCTTGGGTTGCGCGCCGCGTTTCATCGGCAGGGCAAAGAAATAGGATTGCCCACGTAACGATCCAAAGGTCGCCCCCGCCTGGCATTCCATCCGGCCCAACAGCATCGACGATGTCCCGGCGTCGATAAAGGCCAGCTGCGCCACGGATTGCGGCACGGCCAGGCTTCCGGGGGTGGCAAAGTCGGTTTGTTCCGTAATGCTAGCTTCGCTGCCGCCGCCCGGGGCGAGGAAATGAAAGCAATCCGAGGCGTGGACAATGCCCTCCGGGGTTTCAAGCACGTCGAACGTCCACTTGGCTTCGGGGCGCAGACGGGTCAGGGCGGTGAGGATATCGGCCTTTGGCCGCTCAACCTGACCCTGCGTGCGCGCCGCCAAAAGCTGGCTGGTCGAGATGCCTTCCATCAGGTCGATGCCGATGCGCTCAAAGGCGCTGACCGCGGCGCTGCCTGTGCCGCGAAACAGCGATGCGACGACCACGTCTTCGTCACTGCCTTGGCGGGGCAGCGGTGTTGCGATCTCTTTGAGTTCCGGGCCGATCGGGGTGACATCCGGCGCGTTGAACCCCGTGGCGACAGAGACCGGGCTGACCGGTCCCATGGCGTATAGCGTTTCAAGCTGCGCGGCCGGGCTCCACCCATCATCCGAGGCATAGCCGTCCTTGGCGCTTTCAAAGGCATAGGGCTGGCCCTGGATCGGGGCGATGGAAAAGCCCTGCGTTCCGCGCAGGGTCAACAGCCCGTTTTCCAGATCGACCCCAAGATGGGTGTTCTCTGGGGTTGCGGGGCAGCAGCTGGGCCCGGTGATCTGGTTTTGCACCAACATACGGGCGCCAAAGGTCGACGCCAGATTGACGGTGCCCCATGGGGCGGTGCTGCCCATCACGAAACTGTCGCCGGCAAGCCAATGCGTCGCACTGATCACCGTGGCGACGGTGCTGCCATCCAGCACATCCACCACATCGCCGCTGGCCAGAACGAACCGCCCCGTCGGGGACAGCCGCAGCCCGCGCCCATCGCGTTCGATCACCTCGGCCCGGTCGCTGAGCGACAGGATGCGAAAGCGGTGTTCGCCGAATTCGATGCGCCGGTCCAGGGTCGGAATGTCATGCGCATGTGTCATGTCCGCGCGACTGGCGGGGGTGCCGATCACCAAAGACGCCTGCGCCGGTGTGACGTCGATATTATGGCGGTGCTGGCTCAGGACCACTTCTTCGTGGCACTGACGCAGCCAGCCAACCACATGAACGTCAATGGGGGTGCTGCGCGCCTTGAGGGGGGTGATGTCAATTTGCCCCGAGGTGCCCGCACCGCGCCCCCAAAGCGACACCATCGCGCGGGTGGTGCCCTTGGCCGTCGCAAGCCCAAACGGATTGGGGGCCGTCGGTCCCAACACCATGGCGGCGCTGCCGTCGAACCGGATGCTTTCCGGGCTGGAGACGATCACCCAGACCGGAATGCGCTCGATCAGCGAATTGCCGCTCCAGTTCAGCGTGAGCCGCCCCCCGGCTTCGACCTGGGTGCGGTCCAGCGACAGGTTCAGATCATTTGCCAGCTGTTGCAAATCGCTGCGCTCGGCTTCGCACCCCCGGCCCAGCCAGGACGCCGCATCCCGAGCGCGTTGGGCATGCGTGTCGTGCGGTTCCCCGGCCCGCCACGCCACCTGTTCATCCAGGACCGGCAACTGCCCACGGGTGGCCGGGGCGTGAAGCCGGGCGTGCCCCAGATCCCTGACCCCGGTTGTGGCGCCTTGGTAATAGCGCATCTTGGCGGCGCCGGTTTTCAGGAAACACACATCGCCGTCTTTGTCGTTAAAAGTATAGGCCCCGCAGTCCCGGGTTGTCAGGCAAAGCCGGGCGCATTGGGCGCGGCTGATCCCAGCAAGCAAAGGGTCCGTCAACCCGCTGCGAATGTCCCCGCCCCAGACATCAGTGTTGCGGTGGCGCGAAAAGCTGCTCCAGCCAAGCTCTTGTGGGAAGGTGACGTTTTGCTCGTCTTCCATGCGTGCGTAGGCGTCTGTTCTGTTTGACGATACAACAGGCGGAGGGGACGCGCGGGTGCACTGTGTGAGGACATGCGAAATCGCCTTGGAAGATCCTTTCAAGGTCACCGCCACCGCTGCGTTGCCAACCTGAATGCGCAGATTGGAACCAGATGACATGGCTGACAGAATCTGGCGATTTGAGTTGGGATTCAATGTGATGGTGCTGGTGTTCTGCGACCCGCTGAACTGACCCCGGCCCAGAATTTTGCGATCGACACTCAGCTGCCCGGTCCCCGGCCCAAGCCCCCGACCATTGGCCACCAGTGTCAGATTGCCATCAAAGCCACAGGTCAGCGTCACGCACCAACCGCCCGTGGCCTCGGTGCAGGCCTTTGCCTCAGCTCCGCGGGTGTTCCAGCGATCAAGACCGTCAGAATGTGCCGCAAAGGGCAGGCAGGACAGGACCAGAAACAGAATAAAAGAATAGCTTTTCACAATACACGCCTCGTTCTCAGAGTGCCTGATCAAAACGCTACTCTTACCAGTTTATTTTTCAACCCCTTCGCGTCGTCACATCCTGTGGTTGCGGGATGGTGTCCCTGCGCCGCGTCGATCTGCGCGCTCAGGGGGCTGAGTTCGGGGAGGGTGCGTTGAATGTGATCTGGAACTGCGCGCCAGAGTCGCATGGGATCTGTGTCAACTCTGCGTTCAGGGCCTCGACAATGGCTTTGACGATATTCAACCCCATGCCGGTGCCGCCTTTTTCGCGTTTGGTGGTGAAGAAAGGGGTAAAGACCTTGTCCGAATTCCCTGCGCTGATGCCCGACCCATTGTCGCTGATCGTCAGTTGCGGGCCGCTGGGTGTGGTTCTGGCAGCGATGACAACGCGATCCGCCCCATGCTGCTGGGCGTTCTCCAACAGGTGGGTCAAAACCATGTTCAGGGTGTCGTGATGCAGGGGAAGAGACAGCGCCGCATGGCTAAACGCGATTTCAAGGGACGGAAACCGCGATCGGGCCGTTTCTTGAACCTGGGCCAGGGTGCATGTGCCGCGGATGGCGTTTTGATCCGCAAGGCTGAAGGCGCGCATGCGCGACAGCAATTCTTCCATCCGGGTGATGTCGCGATCAATGTTGTCCAGAAAGCGGCTTTGCTGCGCGGGGGACATGTCGTCGTCGCGCAGCAACTCGGCCGCCCCCTTCACCGCAGTCAGCGGTGATTTCAACTCGTGGGTGACATGGGCGGTATAGGTCTTGAGCGCGTCTTGCTGGTTCTGGAGCCGCTCGGTCAGGGATTGGAAACTGTGCGAAAGTGTTTCAATCTCGCGCGTTCCGAAATGCGCGGGGGGCGTCCACCGGGTTCCAGCGGTCCCGGCGGATTGCGTCCGAGCAATCAGCGCAAGGATCGGCCGGGTGATGAAACGCCAAAAGACAAAGCCGATCAATGTCGTGGACGCCAGTATGAATATGGTGGCCTTGAGCAGGTTGAACCGCTCGCCATAGAGAAAGCGAAAGATGTGGTTCGGGGTGCGGCTGATGTAGACCGCGCCGATTACCTGATCGTGCACCACGACCGGCAGCGCGACAAAAACCCGGACCCGTGTGCCGCGACTGATGTCGTACAAAACGGGTTCCGGGGCCTGCCGCAGGCGTTCGCGGGCCACGGATACGATCTGTCCGGCAAGGGCGCGGGCGACCTCGTCCACATGGGCCAGCGACAGGCCGACCTCTGCGGTGCCACCGATGACGGTGCCGCCCGGATCAAGCAGCCGGTAGCCAGCCAAGGTTTGTGCCTGTGCAGCGGTTGCAATGCGCGACAGCTCGGGGCCGATCGCGGCGTATTCGGGCAGGGGCAAGACCGCAGGGGGGATCGCATCCGGCCGGGGGGGCAGGATGGTTTCCGGCCGCAACGACAGCGATGGAAAGACCGGCGCATAGGCGGGGGACGTGTCCGGGGCTTCGGGGGGGGCAGAGGTCTGCGCCGCATATAGGCTGGCATAGGCCGAAGCCAGAACCGCCCCCTGTGTCAGCAGGCTTTCCTCGGTTTGTTGCACAAGCTGGTTGGCGTAGAACTTGAACAGGAAAAGACCGGCAAAAGGCAGGCACAGCACCAGCCCCTGTACCATCAAAACGACAACCCATAGCCGCGGGCGCCATCTTTGGGTCAGCCGGTCCGACATGATCCCATCCTTAGTCCGACCCCATGAACCGTCACGATGCTATCGGTGCATCCGGCCTTGGCCAGTTTGCCCCGGATGTTGCGAATGTGGCTGTCGATTGTGCGATCCGAGACATGCGTGTTGTAGCCATAGACCGCATCCACCAATGCCTGGCGGGACAGCACGTTTTCGGGCCGCTCCAACAAGGCCGTCAGCAAAGTGAACTCTGATGCGGTCAGGGCGATCTCTTGCCCGCCGAAAAGACAGCGATGCCGATCCGTGTCCAGCACAAGATCCCCATGCGCTGTTTCGCGCGGACTGCGGGGCGCGCTGGGCTGGCTGCGTTTCAAGATCACCTTGATCCGCGCCACAAGTTCGCGCGGTGAAAAGGGCTTGGTCACATAGTCGTCCCCGCCCATTTCCAACCCGATGATCCGGTCAATTTCATCGTCGCGCGCGGTCAGAAACAGGATCGGCACCTCCGAAGATTTCCTAAGCTCGCGACAGACCTCAAGCCCATCCATTTCCGGCAATCCAATGTCCAGGACCACAAGATCCGGCATATCCGCTTGGGCCACCTGAAGGGCATTCAGTCCGTCCTGGGCGAAAAACGGTGTGTATCCGGCTTTCTCAACGGCAAACCCGATAACATCGCGAATATTCGGATCGTCGTCGACGATGAGAATGCGACCGGACATCAAACACCTATTCTTGAACTTTGCGGTCAAGATAGACCCGAAGCCGCCATGCGCGAAACCCCCAATCCCGCCAGCTGTCATTGGGGGTGTGGGTCGGGCGCATGTAAGCGGGGCAAAAGGGTTTGCCGGTTTTGTCCTCTTCCGCGCGGATCAGCGGCAGAACCTGTTCGCCCAGCCGACAGATATAATGGGTATCCAGCCGCGACATCTGCGCCGCGCTGTTCAGGTTGTGATGGGCGATGCCCCAGGCAAAATTCACAAAGCAGCACAGGTACAAGGTGCCCATGAGCGCCGCAAGGTTTACCCGCACAAGCCACCCAATGCTGAGCGATCTCGTAACCTGCACAATGGTCAGAACCAGGCCGACAAACACAAGCCCCATCCAGATAAACGCCGCAACACGCAGGTATGTGAGCGAATAGGCCTGAACATACAGGCTCAGCCGGAACGCAGCCATGATGACAAGAAACAGGTTCTGTCCCAGCCACAACAGCAGCAGGTTCATGAGCAGGTCGCTGTCTTCGATCATCTTGTGAATGGTGATGGCGAAAAGCCCCGCCAAAAGCGCGGTTGCAACCAGTGGATAGGCCCCCCGGTGGGCATAGCGGGCATAGGTCATCCCATCGGGCAGCTCCATGCCGCCGGTCAACACGCCAACGTCCAGAACGGTCTGAACTGCGAACAGGATGTTAAACAACACCAATGAGCTGCGCACCGAGGCGGGGGTGATCAACCATGCCATCGCGCTTGGTCGGGGCGGAGCGAACCGTGGGGCCTTTGATGCTGGACTGATCCAGGCCGTGTTCAAGACAAGATAGGGCCAGATCAAGCTTGCGGCGCAATACCAGAACAACACCCGCCACAGCTGTTCGGCCGTCAGGAACTCGAGGCGCGAAAACTGGGTGACCACCTTGTCCAGAATCGGATTGGCCGTCGTCAGGAGAAGCGCGAATACCATCCCCACCCCAAGCGGTAGGATCAAGGATGTCAGGTGCTGTTTTAGCCCCGGCGTTGCGCGCGCCCCGCGCAGCTCATCCAGCAGATCAACCGGCAAAAGCACGGCCCCCAAGGTCGAGACCCGGAGCATCACGACAAGGGTGCGCCACCCCGAGACAAGGCGCCCAAAGCAGACCCAAGCCACCAGACCGGCAATCCCAAACACGGTGAACATCACGGAAAGCGCTTGCAGCTGTTCGATCACCGGAAGATTGCACAGCAGCTGTATCGCCAAAACGATCCCCCACACTCGAGGGGGGGTGCCCTTGCGCAGGGACAGGATGCCAACCGACAACGCCATGGCAAATACCGCGACCGAGACACCAATCGGTTGGTCCCAAAACAGCCAATCCGCCAACAAGACCAGCACGATAAGGGCCGTCAGGGGAATTGGCTTGCCCAGGGCCGTGTGCCGCCGAGGCCGCTCTGTTCGCGTCGCTTCGGGATCGGATGCCCCTGAATTGGGACTGCACGCCAACCACCAGCCATCAGACCGGATGCTGTCCGGTACGCCATGAATCACCAGTTGCTTGCTCATTTGCCTCTCCTGCGGAAGGTGTCGTTTCATCGATCAGCTATGACCTCACGTTGTGCAGATGCGCCCCGTTGGTCGTGCAGGTTGAGAGGTTTGTTTGTGCAGATTTTGTGCACGGGCAAGCAGCCACAGATGTCGCACCGCGCAGCGGGGGCGTTCCATGGCGCTGGGGCGCACAGCGCAACAGCCAGAGGGCTGATTCCCAAAGCCGCCGCATCGGTGGCTTGTTCGAAGAGGCCAACTATATCAGGGGGTTGGTCAGCTAATGGCGGTGGGTGGAGAATGGTGGAGCCTAGGGGGAACTGGCTCTTGTCACCATTTATAAAACAAAATCAATGCCTAACGCCGAGCGTTACAAGCTTGTGTGTACCACCTGTGTGGTTCTGTGAAAAGCTCAAGTGTATTCAGTTGATGTCAGGCCCTTAAATTTGCCGCCGTGAGATCAACGGTTGCTAGCGCGGCAACAGGTCGGCACAATGCGTCACGATCAGCTGATAGGCCGGCTTCCCGGCGAACATGTCTGCCACCTACTTGGCTTCCGCTGCTGCATTTGTTGCTTCCTCGGAACCGCCTCCTTCGGTAAGTGGAGCATACATAGCATACCTATGTGGAACCCTACAAAACGCTTCACCAATATCCTTATCAGGCAGGCCAAGCTCTCTGAAGATGTGAAACCTAGATAGCGCACAAAGATAGTCACCAAACCAAGCCATCCTCTGATAAGCGCTAGCTGAACTGGCCCCGGTTTCACCGGACACCTAAGCGGTTTCGGTTTTGGTTCTGATGAAATCGCGAGGCGATTTCCATTTCAGGCCGCTGTGAGGATGGTTTTCGTTATAGTCTTCGATCCAGTCTCCTATCAATGACAGCACGATTTCGGCGTTTGGCAATGGGTTCACGCGGACGTAGTCGCGCTTTAGCGTCTTCACAAAAGCCTCTGACATGCCGTTGGATTGCGGACTTTTGACCGGCGTGAAGCAGGATTTCAGGCCCAACTGCTGCGCGAAGATGCGTGTATCCTTTGCGGTGTAGGCGCTGCCGTTGTCGGAGAGAACTTCGACACGTTCCGGTGCGCGGTGTGTGCCAAACCGACGTTCAACGGCTTCGAGCAACATATTCTGCACATCTGAGCCGCTGATCCCTGCATTGGCCACGGCCCGCCACGAGATGATCTCGCGGTCATGGGCGTCGATGAGGAACGCCAGGCGGATGACATCGCCGTTCCAGCAGGCAAATTCCAGCCCGTCAGAGCACCACCACAAGTTCGAGCGCATCATGATGACCTTGCCGTCATGGCTTCGCTCGGGTCGATCAAAACCGGATCGCTGGAGCAGAAGGTTGTTGCGCTCCATGATCCGGTAAACCCGCTTGTGATTGACCGCAGCAAGGCCTTCAGAGCGCTGCTGCCGGTTCAGAATGGCCGTAATCCGGCGGTAGCCATAGGTCGGGCGCTTCGCCACCAACGCCTGGATGCGCGGCAGGACCACAGCGTCCTGGGCTTTATGATAGCCCCGACGCGGCTTTGCGCTCCCGTTCACCCGGTCATGCAGGTTCGAACGGGAGACTTCCAAAACATCGGCGACCGTCTTCATGGCAAATCGTTCCGTTTCAAGGACTGCGCAAGCAAGGTCGGTTTTTTTGCCCGTGACTTGTCGAGGGCCTCTTTCAGAATTTCCACTTCCATCGTCTTGCCCCCAAGCTGGCGTTCGAGTTCCCGGATGCGCGCTTCCATATCACGGACCGTCTTGTTCCCGGTGACGCTGTCATCTGCGGCCACGGCGAAGCTTCCTCCTTCGAGCATGAGCTTGCGCCAACGATACAGCAGATTGGGGGCCACGCCATTGCGACGCGCAACAGCAGAGAGGCTCTCCCCGTCGAACATCGTCTCTTCGACGATCCGTAGTTTCTCAGCTGCAGACCAACGACGACGGCGACTACTGTCAGTAATGATTTCAATCTAAGACAAGAGCATTGGACCTGTCGCGGTTTGGAGCGGCCCCTTTGATAGCATTTATTGCAGCAAAGGATATAAACTATGGGGCAGAAACGGACGAACGAATTCCGCCAAGATGCTGTGCGGATCGCATTAACGAGCGGGCTTACGCGTAAGCA
>JAOARX010000035.1 GCA_025210345.1 Pelagimonas sp.
CATGGATTGGACGCCTCAAACCCATCATCGTGATTGTTTGGACGGGACACAAAAGCAGCAACACCCATATCGCAATCCACATTGGTGACCCCGAATCCCCACCCCGGCAACACCGCCTCATGTAACGCCTTGGCTGCGTCTAGGGAGCCGCTAGATGCCTGCGTGATCCAGATTGCAATGTTTGCGTGCTGGTTGGCGGTTGGCCCGATTTGGGGAAAGGATAGCCCCAAGTCGTGCGCATCGTCTCCCGCCTTCACTTTCCCCAGCAGGTCGCGCAGTGCTTCAAGTTTGGTCATTGCATTAGTCCTGCATTCTGGCCCATCTGTGTGATCAAGCTGACGCATGCGTCGCGATCATCAGCGGTTCGATCAAATTGGAAGTCAGAGTAGATCCCGCTGCACAGGATACCAACGCAAAGAGCGAAAAAGATGTCGTGTCTGGTCATCACTCACCCTCCCCAGCAATTGCGCGGAGGACTTGGGACAGCCAGTGGCGCACAGGCATTTCGATCTTCACGCCCTGCATCGCGTTTACAATTTCGTTTACCGTCACCATGTCGCTATCAATCCACTCAGCCAACACCCTTGCCGCCTCCTGCACCGTCACTGACTCTGTGGTGATCTGGGATAGGATGCGGTGCCGGTTGTGGTCATTGGCCCACGCAACCGCCCGGTCAAAGCCCTTGATGTTTTTGCAGATCACTCTGCCATGCAGCTTGACGCGGAACGTGTCACCTATTGTATGGGCAACCTGATAACCGTGCTTGTGGCCCCAATAGCCATTGCGGCGCTCCGGCAGATCCAACGGCTTAACCACCACGGACTGCGGGGCGCGGGTGTTCCATATGGCTTCCCAATTAGCCCCTTTGGGAACAACCAAACTCAGGCCGCAATTAAAACAGTCGACAATCCCGATCTTGCTCTCTGTTGCCGCACCCTCCAGGATCGGCTCACCCCCACAAAACGGGCAGGGTTTCAGCTGCTCAGTCATCGGTCTTTCCCTCCAATGCGGCGCGGGCGGTAAGCCTGATTACGCCACACCCTGGTCGGGTGATGAAACTCGATTGGTTGGCGGGGCGTGCTCTGGGCTCGTCCGAAAGGGGTATTCTATCCTCGATGGACGAAACCGGCCGGCCGCTCTCTGATCACGATGCGGTCTGGTGTGTGGCTCGGGTCAGCGAAACATCCGGCCAGGTTCGGGACACATAGCCAGTCAATGACGGGACCTGCGGGGCGATTGCTGATGAGGAGACCTTTGGACACCTGTCGCAGGGTGTTGCCACGGGGCGCCCGTGTTTGAGCCCGCCGAACATGATCTCGCATCCCGCCCCGCGTCTTGTGATCCACCCGTGTCTTGTGATCCAATTGTTACAACACGCTCTTGACGCGCCCCCCCGCGACCTGATCCAAGGCAGGCAACTGCCAATCTTTACCAACCCCGGGAAATCCTGCCATGTCCGTCAAGAAACGCATCATCCTGTCCAGCGATCACGCCGATATCGAATTGCGCAAGACCATCGCGAAACATGTCGAGACGCTGGGGTTCGAGGCCGTCGATATCGGTCCGATGACGTCTGAAAGCACCCATTATCCGATCCATGGCAAAGCGGCGGCTGAACGTGTGGTGTCGGGGGACTGTGATCTTGGGATCATCGTCTGTGGCACGGGGCAGGGGATCATGATGGCGGCCAACAAGGTGCCGGGGATTCGCTGTGGTGTGTGCTCGGACACGTTTTCAGCGGCGATGATCCGTCAGCACAATGACGCCAATATGCTTTCGATCGGGGCGCGCGTGGTTGGCGAAGGGCTGGCCCTGGCGATTGTCGAGGCCTTTCTGAGCGCCGAATTCGAAGGCGGGCGCCACGCAACCCGCGTGGACATGATCGAAGCGGAAAAGATGTGATCTTGCCGCCTCTTGACCTTCCAGGCGCTGCGGGTTTTCCTGCCGCGACCCGTGTTTCAGGAGGCAGAGCATGTTGGACACCGAATTCGTCAGGGCGCAGTTTCCGGCCTTTTCCGAACCCTCGCTTGCGGGGCAGGCGTTCTTTGAAAACGCAGGTGGATCCTACACCTGCGCGCCGGTGATTGCGCGGCTGACGCGGTATTATACGCAACGCAAGGTGCAGCCCTATGCCCCCTATGAGGCGGCGCAGCTGGCCGGTGCGGAAATGGACGAAGCGCGCAGCCGCTTGGCCGGGCTTTTGGGGGTGGCAACCGATGAGGTCAGCTTTGGCCCGTCGACCACGCAAAACACCTATGTTCTGGCTCAGGCCTTTCGTCAGTTTTTGCAGCCCGGCGAGGCGATCATCGTCACCAATCAAGACCACGAAGCCAACACCGGCCCGTGGCGGCGGCTTGCGGATGAGGGGATTGAAATCCGCGAATGGAAAATTGATCCGGTGACGGGCCATCTCAATCCCCAAGACCTTGAGCCCCTGCTGGATGATCGTGTCCGCCTGGTGTGTTTCCCGCATTGCTCCAACGTGGTGGGCGAGATCAATCCCGTGACCGAGATCACCGCGCTGGCCCATGCGGCCGGGGCCTTTGTCTGTGTGGATGGGGTCAGCTATGCGCCGCATGGGTTTGCGGATGTGGGGGAACTGGGGGCGGATATCTATCTTTTCTCGGCCTACAAGACCTTTGGTCCGCATCAGGGGATCATGGTCATGCGGCGCACATTGGGCGAGGCGCTGCCCAACCAGGCCCATTTCTTTAACGCTGACGTGCTGTACAAGCGCTTTACCCCCGCGGGGCCGGATCATGCGCAGGTGGCGGCCTGCGCGGGCATGGTCGATTACATGGAGCTTCTGGCAGATCATCACGGTGGCACGGCCAAGGGCATGCATGATCAGATGCGTGCGCATGAAATCACCCTGTTGCAGCCATTGCTGGACGCGGTGCGCGATCGCAATGATATCCGCCTGATCGGACCGGCCCAGGCCGAAAACCGGGCGCCCACCGTGTCGCTTGCGCTGGGGCGCGCCGCACTGCCTGTCGCGGCAGAACTGGCAGATCACGGCATTATGTGTGGTGGCG
The DNA here is from genome assembly GCA_025210345.1 of Pelagimonas sp. Lineage (GTDB taxonomy): Bacteria > Pseudomonadota > Alphaproteobacteria > Rhodobacterales > Rhodobacteraceae > JAOARQ01. The sequence continues at coordinate 3,036 of JAOARX010000035.1, forward strand.
GCCATTTCTATGCGATGCGGGCGTTGCGGGCGCTTGGCGTTGATCCCGACGAAGGGGTTTTGCGCCTGTCCTTCACCCATTACACCAGCCGCGAAGAGATCGAACATCTCATCAAAGCGCTGGATCACGTGCTTTAGGCCGTGGGGGTCGCGATCGTCTGGATCCGGCGCGATTTGCGGCTGTCGGATCACCCCGCTCTGGTCGCGGCCAGTTTGGCGGGGGCGGTTGTTCCGGTGTTTATCCGCGATGATCTGGTTGATCAGTTGGGGGCTGCGCCGAAGTGGCGTTTGGGGCTGGGGCTTGCGCAGTTTTCCAAGGCTTTAGAGACGCGCGGCCTGCGCCTGATCCTGCGCAGCGGCGATCCGTTGAAGGTGCTCAGCACACTGGCGCAAGAGGTTGGCGCCGAGCAGGTGCACTGGATACGCGCCTATGATCCCGACAGCGTGGCCCGTGATACGGCTGTGAAAGCGGGCCTGAAGGCGCAGGGACTTAGGGTGGAAAGCCACGCAGGGCATCTGTTGTTCGAACCCTGGGAGGTGGCGACCCGGCAGGGCAATTTCTATCAGGTTTACACGCCGTATTGGAAAGCGGTGCGCGCGCTCGACGTGGGCGCGCCCCTGGCAGAGCCCCGGTTGCAGCCCCCGGCGGCCTGGCCCGCAAGCGAAGCCTTGCACAGTTGGCAACTGGGGCGGCACATGCACCGGGGCGCGGAAGTGGTTGCACGGCATCAAACCGTCGGAGAAGCCGCCGCGCGGGACAGGCTTGGGCGCTTTGTCGATCAGCGGATTGGCCAGTACAAGGAAAGGCGGGACTTTTGCGCGCAAGCGGGAACATCCGGCCTGTCCGAGAATCTCGCCGTGGGTGAGATCAGCGCGCGCAGTTGTTGGCATGCCGGGCGCGCGGCGCTGGACCGTGCGGTGCTGGACCCTGCGATCATGGGCACGGCCGGCCCCGAGACCTTTCTCAAAGAGCTGGTCTGGCGCGAATTCGCCTATCACCTGATGTGGCACACCCCGCATATCCTGACCGCGCCCTGGCGCGAAGGGTGGGCTGACTTCCCCTGGCACAGCGGCATCTCTGAGAACCTTGCGGCATGGCAGCAGGGGCGCACGGGGGTGCCCTTGGTCGATGCGGGGCTGCGCGAGATGTATGTGACGGGCACCATGCACAACCGGGCGCGGATGGTGGTGGCCTCATATCTGAGCAAACATATGCTGGTGGACTGGCGACTGGGGCAGGCATGGTTCGCAGACTGTCTGACCGATTGGGATGTGGCTTCGAATGCGATGGGCTGGCAGTGGGTGGCAGGCTGCGGCCCGGACGCGGCCCCGTTCTTTCGGATTTTCAACCCGGTCACGCAGCAGAAAAACTTCGACCCCACAGGTGCCTATGTGACGCGATGGATCGCCGAGAGGCAGCGCGATCCCGCTGAAACCGCCCTGTCTTTTTTCGACGCGATCCCAAGGGCTTGGGGATTGAATGCCACGGTGCCATACCCCACTGAAATCGTCGATTTGGCGCAGGGCCGCGCGCGGGCACTGGCGGCCTATCAGGCCATGCGTGGCTGACCGGTCAATATGAGCGGTAAAAACGGACCCGAGGGGCCGTGCGGCCTTGCAAGCGGCGGCGCGTGCTGGCAGGATTCGAGCGTGTTATGTTTACCAAGAGATGCGTTCTGATGCCCACAGCAGCCAAGTTATTCGCCGCGTTCGGACTGGCCGTGACCGGTTTTTTCGTGTCCGAGATGATCAAGCTTAATATGCCAGAGGGCACCCAGTTCGGGTTTTTTTCCGGGGTGAACGTGCTGATTGGATCGTTGATCGGCTGGTTCGTCGTCGGGCCACGATCGGGGCGCGGGGTGACACCGGCGCTGAACAACGGGATCACCTCTGTTCTTGCATTTGCCTTTTGGGCGCTGTTCGTGCAGGCCTGCAACGAAATGCTGGGCCGCTCTATGGACAACGCCTATGACAATTTTACCGATGCCATCGTCGCGATTTTTGAAATCATGCTGGAGTTCGGCGAACATCTGATGGATTTGAATATCCTCATGGCTTTCTTCTTTGGTGGGATCCTGTCCGGGCTCGCGGCCGAAGTGGTGTCGCGTTATTGGAGATGACCGCTGACTGATCTGTTTGTTTATGGAACCCTGCGCCACGAACCCCTGTTGGAACTGGTGCTGGGGTACAGACCCGAGGGCCTGTGCAACGCCACGCTGGATGACCATGCGGTCTATGTCGCGCGCAAAGACGGTGTGGATCAGGCTTTTCCGATGATCGCCCCTGTTGCGGGGGAGCAGGCACAGGGCCTGTATGTGCCCGGTCTGACAGACGCGGACATGGCGCGGCTGGATTTCTATGAGGGGGGCTTTGCGTATGATTTGCATCCGGTTGCGGTGCAAAGCACGCCGGGCACACCTGCGACGCCCCGCAAAGCGCAGGTCTATATGCCGCTGCCCGATCAATGGGAGCGCGGGGCGCCGTGGTCGCTGGCGGTCTGGCAAACGGACTGGGCCGCGACAACCATGGGCGCCGCGCAAGAGGTCATGGCGCGCTACGGCACGGATGACGCGAGGGATCTGCGCCCGCTTATGCCGTTTATCCGATCGCGTGCGTGGGGGCAGGTTCTGGGCCGCACAGCCGCGCCGACCACGCTGCGCCGTCAGCCCGCCCTGGGTGATCTGGAGCTGATCGCGGATTCCCGCCCGGCGCATCGCGGCTTTTTCAACCTGCGACCGTTTTCCCTGCGCTATCGGAAGTTCAGCGGCGATTTCAGTGCGGTGTTGCCACGCGAGGTGCTTGAATCCTTCGACGTGGCCCTTGTGCTGCCGTATGATCCGGCTCTCGACAAAGTGATGCTGATCGAACAGTTGCGATACGGTCCGATTCATCGTGGCGATCCTGCCCCTTGGGTTCTGGAACCCGTGGCGGGGCTGGTGGATGCCGGTGAAACCCCCCAACAGGCGGCCCGGCGCGAAGCCATCGAAGAGGCGGGGCTTGAGCTGTCAGACCTGCTGCCCGCCGTGGCAGGCTATTCGTCGCCCGGCTATAGCACCGAATTTTTCCATTGCTTTATAGGGATTTGCGATCTTTCGGGCCGCAGCCAGGAACAGGGGGGGCTGGATGTCGAAAACGAGGATATTCGCAATCACACCATTGCGTTCGACCAGGCAATGGCCTTGATTGCCAGCGGTGAAATCAACGCCGCCCCGCTGGCGATGCTGCTTTATGCCGTGGCAGCCAAACGCGAAGTTTTGCGCGCCGCTTCTTGAGTTCCGGGCGCGAGGCTCCTACACCATTGACATAGGATTTCGAAAGGACGCGTCACATGCGCATCGCACAGGATTTGGCTCAGGCCGTTGGCAACACCCCTCTTATTCGCCTGAAAAAGGCGTCTGAGCTGACGGGATGCGACATCTACGGCAAGGCCGAGTTCATGAACCCCGGCCAGTCGGTCAAGGATCGCGCGGCGCTGTTCATCATCAAGGATGCGGTGGAAAAGGGGATCCTCAAACCCGGTGGCACCATCGTCGAAGGCACCGCAGGCAACACCGGCATTGGCCTTGCGCTGGTGGGCGCGTCGATGGGGTTCAAGACGGTGATCGTCATTCCTGAAACCCAATCGCAGGAAAAGAAAGACATGCTGCGTCTGGCGGGGGCCGAGCTGGTCCAGGTGCCCGCCGCACCCTATGCCAATCCCAACAACTATGTGCGCTATTCAGGGCGTCTGGCGGCCGAATTGGCCAAGACCGAACCCAATGGGGCCGTCTGGGCCAACCAGTTTGACAATGTGGCCAACCGTCAGGCGCATATCGAAACCACCGGCCCTGAAATCTGGGAACAGACCGGGGGCAAGGTTGATGGGTTTGTCTGCGCCGTCGGGTCGGGGGGGACCTTGGCGGGGGTTGGTATGTCGCTTCAGCCCAAGGGCGTGAAGATCGGTCTGGCCGATCCCGAAGGCGCGGGCCTGTACAAGATCTACACCGGCGAGGAAAACCCCGGCAACTCGATCACCGAGGGCATCGGGCAGGGGCGCATCACCGCCAATCTCGAAGGCTTTACCCCGGATTTCTCATGGCGTGTACCCGATGACGAAGCCCTGCCGGTGGTGTTTGATCTGCTGGCGGATGAGGGGCTTTGCCTGGGGGGATCGTCTGGCGTGAACGTCGCGGGCGCCATGCGGATGGCGCGCGAGATGGGACCGGGCCACACCATTGTCACCGTGTTGTGTGATTACGGCACGCGCTATCAATCCAAATTGTTCAACCCCACCTTCCTGGACGAAAAAGGCCTGCCCAAGCCCGCGTGGCTAACCCAGGCCCCTGCGTCGATCCCGGGTGTATTCGAGGACGTATGACCTATTTAACCCATCGGCTCCTGGCCGTTGTTGTGGCCCTGACATGCTGTGTCGGGGCCGCTTTTGCTCAAGAAACCCAAAACCATGCGCCTGGGGCCGTCCAGGCCGTCGTTGAGGCACCCGACTATGTGCGCTGGAGCGAACGGGCGGTGCGGGTCGAAGAAACTCTGGCCGAAGGCGGCGCATCGGGGACGACGCTTCAGGCGATGCGCAGTCAACTGGCCGATTGGCGCGAGCAGTTCCAGCATGAACTGGACCGCAAGACGGCGCGGATCGGGGCGTTGGAAACCCAGCTTGAGGCGCTTGGCCCGGCCCCGGATGAGGGGATGAGCGAATCTGAAGAGGTCGCTGCGCGCCGCAGTGAGCTGACCACGCAGCTTGACGAATTGCGCGCGCCTGCCGCCCTCGCGGAAGAGGCGCGGGCGCGGGCGGCGGGGTTGATCGATGAGATTGACGCAGTGCTGCGGGCGCGCAGCCTGCCGGACTATGAGCTATGGGCGCGGGTCGCCACCGAGGCCGAGGCCAAGCTGGTCAACACAACAGCATCGGACACGGTGCTTGAAACCCTGCGCGGCGATATTGCCACCTGGCGCGAAGAATTCCTGGCGGTTCAGGATGCGAATAAAACCCGCCTTGCGACCCTGCAAGCGCAGCTTGACACGCTGGGGGCGCCGCCGGAAGATGGCGAAGAGGCCCCGGAACTTGCACAAAGGCGCGCGGAACTGACCGATCAGATCGCGCAACTTCAGGCACCGGCCCTGCGCGCCGACGAAGCCTATACCCGCGCGGATGGGATCATCGGTGAGATCGACAGCATCATTCGCACCCGTCAGACCGATGCGCTCTTGTCCGTCAGCGCCTCTCCTTTGAACCCGACCTATTGGTCCGGGGCCTGGCAGGCCTTTGTCGGGTCGTTCAATGCCGCGGGCAGCGAGCTGCGGATCAATCTGGCCAGTCCGATTGTCCAGTCCGAAATCAAAAGCAACTTGCCCGCTATTTTGCTGCTGGTTGTGATCGGTGTCACGCTGATCGCGCGCGGGCGCCGTTGGGCGGGGCAAACCGTGGCACATGTGCGCGGCACGTCCAAGCGCAGCTCGGGCAGTTTCTGGTCGCTGGTCTTGTCCTTCGGGCAGGTGGTTTTGCCGCTTTTGGGCATTCTCGCGATTTCCATGGCCGGATTGGTCAGCGGCGTCGCGGGGACCCGCTGGGAGCTGATCCTTGTTGCCTTGCCCGTGGTGGCCGCCATGGTGCTGGGGCTGAGATGGCTGGCGGATTGCTGTTTCCACGACAATGACGCGCTGGTGATCCTGCCCATCGACCCCCAAGACCGGCCGCGCGCGCGCCGCTATGCAACATGGCTGGCGGTGATCTTGGGGCTTGAGGCGGTTCTGGACCTGTTTGCGCAGCTTGATCGCTATACCACCGAGACCCAAGCCGTTCTGGGCTTTCCGCTGTTGGTGGTCGCGGGTATCTTTCTGGTGCAATTGGGGCGGGTGCGCAGCCTCCCGCCCACGTCGGATGACACCGATGAGGCGCATCCCTCCACCTTCCGGCAAAACCTGGCCACGTTGATCGGCCGTGCGGCCATCGGTCTTGGTGCGCTGGGGCCGGTCATGGCCGCGATCGGCTATACCCGGCTGGGCGAAGGCATGGTCTATCCCACGATCCTGACCATGGGTCTGATCGGGGCCGTGCTGGTCTTGCAGCGTGGATTGTCCAAGCTCTATGTGGCCTTCGCCGGAGAAGCCGCCAACGAACAAGACAGCCTGCTGCCCGTGCTGGGCGGCGGTGTTCTGACGGTTCTGGCCCTGCCGCCCCTGGCGCTGATCTGGGGGGCGCGGGTCTCTGACCTGACCGAAGTCTGGGCGCGATTCCGCGAAGGGTTTCAGCTTGGCGAGACGCGCATTTCCCCGACGGATTTCCTGTTGGTGATCGTGGTCTTTACCGTGGGCTATATGCTGACACGGATGATCCAGGGGGCGCTGCGCAGCTCTGTCTTGCCGAAAACAGGGATCGAACCTGGCTCGCAAAATGCGATTGTCTCGGGTGTGGGCTATGTGGGGATCTTCCTAGCCGCGGTGGTTGCGATCACCACGGGGGGGCTTGATCTGTCGTCGCTGGCCATTGTTGCCGGTGCGCTGTCTGTCGGGATCGGTTTTGGCCTGCAAAACATCGTGTCGAACTTTGTCTCGGGCATCATCTTGCTGATTGAACGCCCGATTTCCGAAGGCGACTGGATTGAGGTGAACGGCACCCATGGCACGGTCAAGAACATCTCGGTGCGCTCAACCCGGATCGAGACCTTTGACCGGTTCGATGTGATCATCCCCAACTCGGATCTCGTGTCGGGGCGGGTTTCGAACTATACGCATGGCAATGTTCTGGGGCGTCTGATTGTCAGCGTGGGCGTGGCCTATGGCAATGACACCCGCAAGATCGAAAGCATCCTTTTGGACATCGCGCGTCAGCATCCCCTGGTGCTGATGAACCCGGCGCCCTACGTGTATTTCAAGGGGTTCGGTGCCGACAGTCTCGATTTCGAGATCCGCGCGATCCTGAGCAATGTGAACAATTCGCTGGGCGCCCGGACGGAAATCAACCACCAGATCGTCGAACGGTTTGCCGCCGAAGGGATCGAAATTCCCTTTGCGCAGCGCGATATCTGGATCCGCAACCCCGAAGCGCTGTCGGGCAAGGCCACAGCGCAACAGTCCGCTGCGGGCAGCCTGAAGCCCGGCCAGGGGACGGCGCTTGGCCGCGAAGAGGACGGAGACGCAGACGGGGAATCCGGTGGTGAAGCCGTTGGGGAAGCAGGCGGAGGCGAGCTATGACCGAACTACTCTACCGTGAAGATCCCTACGCGCGCGAAGCGCCGGGGCGTGTTGTCGGGCATACGGATGAGGGCGGCGTGATCGTGTCCCCCTGCCTGTTTTATCCCACGGGTGGGGGACAGCCCGGAGACAGCGGCTGGCTGGAATGGGATGGGCAGAAACTGCCCATCGCCACGGCGGTCAAAGGCGAAAACGGGCTGTCCGTGCTGGTTCCCTCCGAACCGATGGCCCTGCCACCAAAGGGTGCACATGTGGTTCAGGTTCTGGATTGGGAACGCAGACATCGGCACATGCGCGTCCATACGGCGCTGCATTTGCTCAGCGTCGTGATCCCGCTGCCGGTGACCGGTGGCCAGATCGGCGCGCAAAAGGGGCGTCTGGATTTCCTGATGCCCGAGCCCCCGACGGATAAGCCGGCGTTGGAACAGTCTTTGAGCGCGTTGATTGATCTCGATCTTGAAGTTACCGAAAGCTGGATCACCGATGCGGAGTTGGCGGCCAATCCCGAGTTGGTGAAAACCATGTCCGTGATGCCTCCAAGCGGCGCAGGGCAGGTGCGGCTTGTGCGGATCGGCGATGGGGTTAGGCAGGTTGACCTGCAGCCTTGCGGCGGCACCCATGTGGCGCGCACCAGTGAGATCGGAGAGGTCCGGCTGGGCAAGATCGAAAACAAGGGCAAGCAGAACCGCCGTGTGAACCTTTTGCTGGAGTGACATCCCAGTCACTTGGCCTTGTTCAGGGGATTGTATGGCGGGGCACATACCGCTGATCAGGCGCAGATCGGGGCTTTTTGCGCAAAAGTATGGGGGGCTCGCCCATTTCGCAGGTTTGTCCCCCTAAAGCGTGGGGCAGGCCCGCCACGGGTTTCTTTACCATCGGTATGGTGGGAAAGGAGTAACCAGTGGATGTTCGACACGCGCCCCCGGCCTCGGATTTGGAATGGACCGTACGCGCCCCTTTGACAGTTGAGACGCCAACCGGACAGGTGGTGAAAATCACGCGCTGGTCGCTCTCGCGTCTGGAGTGGCCCAAGACGGGCGGGGTTCCCCCAGAGACTGGCACGTTGACGGTCCCCTTTCACGGGGTCGACGTTCGATTTCCCATACGCCTTTCGAAAACCGCGGATGGCCAGCATGTTGAACTGCGCGGGCTAAGCGGTCGTCAGCGCGAAACACTGGCCTTGTTCTATCGGTCTTTGCTGTCGGGGCGGATGGCCAGCAGCAGTGACATGATCACCAGCCTCGACACACCCCTGGACCTTGTGCCCATGGAGCAAACCGAGGCAGAGGCCAGCCCCCAGATGTCGGGATCTCTGCCGCGCACATTGCGCACGGTTCTGAACGTGGGGACATGGTTGATCTTGGCGGCCTTGGTTGTCGCGGTCCTTGGCCATAACATCTTTACTTCTTTGAACCGGATCGACATTCAACATGGCCGCGTCATTGCCTCGATCATTGACGTGACAGACGCCCCGCGCGGTCAGGTTGCGAGGGGTCTGGTGACCCCCGGACAGCGGGTCAGCAGTGGGGACATCCTGATTGCGATGCGCGACCCTGACCTGGAAGAAAAGCTGGTAGCCAATGACATTGAGCGGGCGCAGGTGCAACACGCGTTGACCACGCTTACGGCGGATCTGGCGGGGCTGATGGCCGTGCAAGACGACGGGGTCCGGATGGTCCGGGCATCGCGGCTATATACCAAACATATAGGGGGTGGGGGATTTGACGATCTTCGCGCCACCTGGATCGCGATCCGCCAGCGTGACAGGCGACTGGCGGACCAGGTGAACCCGGCGGCGCTGGTTGCCAGCTTGCTGGAGGATGAAATCAAGGCTCGTTCCGCCACGCTGGAAACGCTGATCGCGGCGCGCAACGCGACCATGCAGTGGGTTCAGGCCAATCATGTGCGTGCCCCACAAGACGGTGTTGTCCTTGGGATCCAAGCCAGACCGGGGGCGGCATTTTCCAAGGACATGATTCAGTTCGAAGCCAACGCGCCCCGCCAGACCATGGGCTGGGTGTCAGAGCGCTTTGCGGAAACGGTGCATATCGGCATGCCGGCCAGCATCGGGCGGAATGAAAATGGCGACCGCATCACCCTTGACGCGGTCATCACCGATGTTCAGGCGGGGCACCACCCCGAACGCCCGGGAGATTTCGGGATCATCGTGACCGTCGCTCCGCTTGCTGGCGCGGGTCCGTCGCGTGATCTGTTGCGTTTGGGGGCGCCTGTCAACCTTGAGGCACAGCGCCAGCTGGGGGCACGGTTGCAGAAGTGGTGGTCGCAGCTTTGGGTCCGTGATGCGTAGTCCCGAAAGCGAATATGCCTTTGACAAGGATCTGACCAGGCGGCTGGGGGATCTGCAAACCCCGTCCCCCAGTTATTTTGCCAAATGGTCTTTGCCGCAGGCCACGTGTTTTCTGATGGTATTCATGGGGTTGCTCTGGCTTTTGACCCATGTGCCCAACCGCTTTTTCAACCCGTCTGTGCTGAACATCACCATGGTGTTGGGCAGTTTGGGGTTTTGGCGGTTTGGCTGGTGGTTCACCCATGCGCTTCGGGCGCAGATCTTTGCGCGAACCCGCTGGCCGGGCATGCGCCGGCGCGCCGATGCGGTCTGGCAGGCGGGCTGGCGGCCCAAGCGGTTGTTCGTGCAGATGACCACCTATTACGAAGAACCGTCGATCACCAAGCGGGTCATTGGCTCGGTTTTGGGGCAAATTCGGCGCGAAGGCATCCCGACCACCATCTACGTTGGCACGGGCAGCGCCTATGATGAGATGATCATCCGTGATTTCGTCGAAACCTACGCCCAGGACATCCCGGTGGACTTGGCCCAGTTGGTCTTTATCCGTCAGAACCAGCCGGGCAAGCGCATGGCGATCGGGTTGATCCTGCGCGCGATCTGTCGGGCTGGGGCGTCCCCGGATGATCTTGTGATCTTTATGGATGGGGATGCGCTTTTCGGCTTTGACGTGATGCGCAAGACCCTGCCCATGTTCGCGGTCGACCCCGACCTGCAGGCACTGACCACCGATGAAGAGGTGATTTGCTACGGCCCGGCCTGGATTTCCAAGTGGCTGGACATGCGGTTTGCCCAACGGCGTTTGGCGATGCAAAGCCACGCCTTGTCCGGGCGGGTTCTGACCTTGACCGGGCGTATGAGCGTCTTTCGTGCCAATCACATTCTGAACGAACGTTTTATACGCACAATCGAGGCCGACCACCTGAGCCACTGGCTTTGGGGGCGGTTTCGGTTTCTGTCGGGGGACGACAAATCGACGTGGTATCACCTGTTAAGTGTGGGTGCCAAAATGACCTATGTGCCCGACGCCACCGTCTATACCATTGAGGTGATCAAGGAAAACGGGCTGATGCGCATGGTGCAGAATTTCCGGCGCTGGTCGGGAAATATGCTGCGCAATGGCAGCCGGGCGATTGCCCTGGGGCCTCGGGCCATGCCGGTGTTCATCTGGTGGTGCGTGGTTGATCAGCGCATTGCCATGTGGACCATGATGGTCAGCCCGGTGATGGCCGTTCTGGGTAGCATGGTCGCCCCGGGCTATTTTTGGAACTGCATCATCTGGGTGCTGTTTTCCCGCGTTGTTCTAAGTCTTTTCCTGTTTGGATACAGCCGCCGCGCAGATATGACATGGCCGTTTATCCTGTATTTCAATCAGGTGATTAACGCCTCGGTGAAGATCTTTATGATCTTTCATCTGTCCAAACAGAAATGGTCCAACCGAGGCAATCAAAGCGCCGGAAATGGTGGCGGCGGGCTGGAAACGGTGAAAAACGGATTTGCCAAGTTTCAACTGACCACCGCGGTGGCCGGTTTCGTGACCATGGTGATGATGTATATGGGGCTGATCGAGCATCCCTTTCAGTAATCCCAGGCGGGCGGCGGCGATCACGTTGGTGGGGATACCCGGTTAAACCATCCAGTGAAACGCCAAAGGTTTGCCCCGGCCACCCTTTCGTATACCCTTCGGCACTTAAGCGGTTCAATATGCGCGAATTTTACAAAAATTAATTTAAAACAGGGTGTTACATTTTCCTCGAGTAATGAGGAGACTGCCATGGAACATCAAGATTTCACCAAAGTAGAGGCCCGGATCATCCCGGCGACGCAGGCGCGCAACCTGGTGATCAGTGTCGCGGGATTGGGGTATGTTGGCGCGGTCTCAACCGCCTGTCTGGCCTCGCTTGGGCATCGTGTGATTGGCATTGATGTCGATCGGCGCAAAATGGCGTCGATCGGCCGGGGGCAAAGCCCCATCCACGAAGACGGTCTGGAAGAGCTGTTGCGTCAGGGTGTTGCACAGGGTCGCATTCGGACCGGCGAAGATCTTGCCCGCGCGGTGCGTGAGAGCGACGTGACCTTCGTTTCGGTCGGAACCCCGACAGCCAGCGATGGTGGCTGCGACTATGGCTATATCGAACAGGCGGCGCGCTCGATGGCGGTGGGGCTTTGTCAGAAATCTGGCTTTCATGTCTTTGTCATGCGGTGTTCGATCCCGCCTGGCACCACCATGGGCGTCTTGGTTCCGATCCTGGAAAAGATGTCTGGCAAAAAGGCGGGTCGCGATTTCGGGGTCTGCTTCAACCCCGAATTCCTGCGCGAAGGGGTGGCGATTGACGACTTTCGCAATCCTCCAAAGACGGTGATCGGGACCAGTGATTTTCGCACCGCCGAGATCATGCAGGGGATCTATCAACCGGTTGACCGCTCTCCGGTCCTGACCACGGTCGAAGTGGCGGAAACCATCAAATATGTCGACAACGTCTGGCACGCGACCAAGGTCTGCTTTGCAAACGAGGTCGGGCGTCTGTGCAAACCGCTTGAGGTCGACAGCCATGAGGTGATGGAGATCTTTACCCAGGACACAAAGCTGAACCTGTCCCCCTATTATCTTAAACCCGGTTTTGCCTATGGGGGGTCGTGCCTGCCCAAAGAGGTGCGGGCGGTGTCGCATATCGCCAAGGAGCTGGGGGTAAGCCTGCCGTTGATCGACAATCTGGATCGTTCGAACCGGGAACAGATCGAGCAGGCGCTGGCCATGGTGCTGCAAACCGGTGCGGCCCGGGTGGGCGTGTTGGGGCTGGCCTTCAAGCCGGGGACCGACGATTTGCGCGAAAGCCCGATCCTTGAGGTCATGGCCGGGCTTAAGGATATTGGTGTTCAGCTGTCCGCACATGACTGTGCGATCACCGCTGATACGCCGATGGATGGACTCAAGGCCTATACCAAACACGGCAGCCAGGGGTTGGAGAAGCTTGCGGATGCCCTGCCGGAGATCTTGCAAGATGAGGTCGAGACCGTTGTGACGCAAAGCGACGTGGTCGTCGTCTGCCACGCCAACGAACCCTACCGAAAGGTGATTGCAACCCATCCCGAAATCCCGGTGATCGATTTGGTGCGCCTGTTTCCCGAACCGTCCACCTTCAGCCATCTCAACGGGATTGGCTGGTAATCTAGACGCTTGATGAAAGGAAAGACCATGTCTTCAATACCTTCAAATGCAATGGCCGGAACGGCGATATCGGACCAGCTTTTGGGAACGGCGCAGGATGACCAGCTGATCGGTCTGTCGGGCAATGATACGCTGTCGGGGCGGGCGGGGCAGGACCTGATCCATGGGGACTATGTTCAGGCCAATGTTCTTTCAGGAACCGAGGGCGCCGTGGGCTTTCAGGATTATGCGGCCAGCGGAGACTGGCGCGTGATTGATCTGCCCGACGGGCATCAGGAAATGCAGCAGGTGATCTCTACGGCGGTCGGGGGGGTGTACCAACTGGATCTGTCCTTGGCCGCGAATTTTGCGGCCGGCCGGGCGGGGGCCGTGATCGAGGTGCTGGTCAACGGGCAGATCACGGAGCGGTTCGAGACCGACAGCGGAGCATTCGGTCTGCACAGCGTCAGCTTTGAGGCCAGCGGGGACCAGACCGATTTGGCCATCCGCTCGGTTGCAACCGGGCCAGAGAGCAGCCCAGAGAACAGCCCGGTGGATACCTCGGGCCCGATTTTTCATCGCATGATCGACAAGGAGATTGGTGGTCAAACGCACACTGTAGCCCAGTTTGCGGACGGGCAGGCCAATCTCTATCAGGTACTCAACGGGACATTGCATGTCTTTGACGTTGAAACCCAAACCTATGCCAAGGCGGGGGCGACCGGCACGGTCAATGTCAATTCAATGGGGTATAATCAACAAGACGATCTGCTCTATGCGATTGCGGTTGGCGCGGGGGTGGATGCGCTGGGGCAATCCGTGGCGCGGGCCGATCTGGTGATGATTGACGCCCAGGGGCAGAGCTATCGCATCGGTGAAACGCCTTACCGCGCCTGGACCGGAGATTTTGATGATCAGGGGAATCTTTGGTCTTTCCAATCCAGCATGAACCACATCGCGGTGATTGACGTTGATCAGATCGACGCCGCTGGAAACCCGGTTGTGACGGTTCACAACCTGCCGGACGCGCTGATCGGGTTCAGCGTGTATGATGTTGCCTATCACGCGCAGAGCCAGAGCTTTCTCGGGGTTGCGCGCCCACCGTCGGCTGGGGCGCAGTCGGTTGTCCTGCGCATCGACATTTCAACCGGCGAGCCGGTTTTCTCGACCATTCCGCTGGTTGCAACCGAGGTGGACGGGGCCGTGTTGACGGGCGTGCCCGCCATGACCTTTGGTGCGGCCATCGTTGATGCGACCGGCACATTGTTTGTTGGCGGCAACGCGGGGGATCATGACATGAACACCGCGACAGCCAAGTCAGGGGGGATCTATCGGGTCAGTTTCGATCTCGACGCCGGAACAGCGGCCTTGCATTTGCAGGCCGAGGCGCCGCGATCCTACTCCAACGATGGCGCGGCCGATTCCAGCGCCGAAAGCCCCTTTGCCCCGGTGGATCTGGCCTCGGCGGTTCTGATCCGGGATCTGTCCATGGTTGCCACCACCCAAGGGGAGTTAAGCTATGACGATGTCTTGTTGGGCGAAGGCGGCCAAGACAGCCTGCACGGCGGCATCGGTCAGGACAGTCTTACCGGGGGCAGCGGTGGCGATGTTCTGCGCGGGGATGCGGGAGATGATCGTTTGCATGGTGGCGCAGGCTTTGATGCGACGGGGGGTGTGGTTTCGGTCTATGACATGTTGGGGCTGCGCTATGATCTGGATGGAAATCTTCTGGATGCCGAAGACGATGACCTGATGGGCGGCGACGGCGCAGATACGCTTGCGGGATCGGCGGGGCATGACACCCTTCGCGGAGGTGCGCAGGATGATCTTCTGTCGGGGGGATCCGGGGCGGATCATCTGATGGGGGATGCAGGCGATGACACCCTGTCCGGGGGATCGCAAGCTGATCGTTTGGACGGCGGATCCGGTCATGACAGCCTAGAGGGCGGCAGCGGAGATGACACCCTGACAGGCGGCGCGGGCGCGGATCGGTTGGATGGAAATTCCGGTGACGATGTGCTGGACGGAGGCCGTGGGGCTGATGCGCTGACCGGCGGAACCGGAGCGGATCAGCTGTTTGGTGCCTCGGGTGCCGACAGTTTGGACGGCGGTTCAGGGGATGACAATTTGAACGGTGGTACAGGGGATGACACGCTTTCCGGAGGGTCCGGTCAGGACGTCCTGGCGGGCGGTGAAGGACAAGACCGGCTGCGCGGCGGCGGCGGTGGCGACCACCTGTCGGGTGACGCCGGGCGCGACAATCTGAATGGCGGTTCAGGGGCTGATACGTTGCTGGGAGGTGAGGGCAATGACTATCTCAATGGCAGTTCGGGCAATGATGTCCTGTCTGGCGGCGGGGGCCGGGACCGGCTGTATCTGGGGGCGGGCGATGACACCGCGACCGGGGGGGCGGGCGCCGATAGATTCATCTTTCGCAGCAATGATCTTGACGGGGGGACGGATGTGATCGCCGATTTTTCGATTGTCGAAGGGGATCTGGTGGACCTGCGGCCGCTGAACCAGAGCCTTGCCGGTTTGCAAATGCACGCCCTTGGCGATGATCTGCACATTGGACTGGGGGAAGAGACATGGCTGATCTTGCAGGGCGCGGCGTCTGATCAAGCCGACATTTCGGATGCGTTTTTGTTCTAGAAACGATGTGCCGGAATGTGCCGGGTTATTCAAACCCGGCATCTCGCGCCATCAGCGCCACCTGTGTCCGGTTCTTGGCGTTCAACTTTTTGCAAATGTTGCGGACATGCAGCTTGATCGTCACCTCTTGAAGGTCCAGATCCAGAGCAATTTCCTTGTTGGAATGTCCACGGCACAGGCCGCCCATAACGTCGCGTTCACGTTGGCTGAACTGTTTGGAAAATGCGGTTTCCTTGGCAGCGGGCGGGGCGTCCAATGCGGATGCGGGGATATAGGTTTCTCCGGCGATCATGAAGCGCACGGCATTGACCAGGGATTTGGCCGACATGGATTTCGGAACAAAGCCGCGCGCACCGGCCGCGACCACCTCATGTGCGAGATGGTTGGGGGCGGTGCCGCTGAGAATGGCAAAGCCCTGTTGCGGAAAATCACGGATGGCATCAGCCAGGGTTTCGATCCCGTTCATGCCGGGCATAGAGAAATCCAGTAAAACCAGATCAAACGCGCCTTTTGTCTCAAGCGTTTTTCGCGCCTGGACATAATCGGGAACAGAGGTGACCGTGGCGCGCCCTTCAGCCTGAAGGTAGGCGGCAAAGGTGTCGCGTACCATTTCGTGATCATCTGCTAACAATATATGCATGTACTCTTACTCTCTGAGGGTTTGGGTGTCTCCGGTCCGGGATCTCCCGCGGTGTTGAATGTCCTTTATCAGCGAATATCTGTCCGGCCCTAAGGAACCTGCCAATGTCAGTGCGGCCCGCCCGCAGAATTGAGCGGACCGCGAGTGGGGGGCGCTCTGTCGAGCGAGACCACTATGGCACCGCACAGCGCGCAATCCATCCACGCGAGAGGGTGGGTTTCCAAGCCTTTTATATAGAGATGCATACCAAAGTATGTATCGTCCACCGTTTTGCGCGTCCCAGATTCAGATGCCCCCATGCGATTTCTGTCTCAGTTTCAATTGGTCAGGATCGCAATCGCCCATGTTTTCCCTGCTTAAACACGTTTTCGCCGCCCTTGTTTGCCTGTCAGCAACGGGTCTTTCCGCCTCAGAGACCATCTTGACCGTAACGGGGGATGTCCAGCCCGCGCCTGATGGCGCGCAATGGGATTTGTCGCTGGCGGATCTTCGTGCGCTTCCTGAAACGCAGTTTGAAACACATACGATCTGGACAGAGGGCAGCAGCCGGTTTTCCGGGGTTGCCTTGGGGGACCTGCTTGACCATGTCGGCGGCGCCCGGGGCACGCTGCGTGCGACCGCGTTGAATGAATATTCCGTCACCATTCCCACAACGGATGCCGTGCACGGCGGCGCGATGATCGCCTATCTGCGCGACGAAAGCCCGATGTCAGTGCGAAGCAAGGGTCCGCTTTGGATCGTGTACCCCTTTGATGAAATGCCAGCCTATCAATCAGAAATATACTATTCCCGGAGTATCTGGCAACTTAGGGAACTCCACGTTGTTGCGGAAAACTGATAAGATGGGCACCGGGTTGCCAGTGGACAAAGCTATATGTCACCGTTGCTTGAAAATCGCAAAAAGGTTCAGGCGTTTGTTATCTTGTCGGCCATTTGCGTGTTGGCGATTGGGTTTCTTGGGCGCACGGTTGTTGTCGACCTGAATACGCTTTCTGCCGCGCAACATGATGACATCAGCTGGAACATGTCCCAGTATGAGGTCGAACTGCTGCGGTTTCAGTCCGAACTGAAAGATATTCGGGATGGTACAAAAAAGGATCTGACGGATCTACGCCGCAGGTTCGATATTCTGTACAGCCGCATTGATACGATCAAACACAGTCTGGTGCGTCGCGCGCTTTCTGATCATGAATTGTTCGAAGCGCATTTACAGGCCGCCGAAACGCATCTGGCTGCGCTGACGCGTGTCATAGATGGGCCGGATGAGGCGATATTCGACCAGTCGTCCGATCTGCTGGCCGGTGCAGAGCAGCTGCGCAGGGACCTACGTCAACTGGCGCTGATCGGGGTCGCGCATTTCGCCATGAACGACGCCGAAGTGCGCAACAGGATTGCAACGACCCTGACCAGATTGGCGCTGGTGACTTTCGTGCTGGTGATGACCCTGGCGGTCCTGGTGATCCTTCTCTTGCTGTTGTTCCAGCGCTCAGCGCGTATTTCAGCCGAGGTGCTTATTGCGAAATCGCGGTTCGAGGCGATGGTGCGCACCTCGCTTGACGCGGTGGTCGTCGTCGATGGTGCGGGCATCATTGTCGAATTCAACGGGGCCGCGGAAGGGGTCTTTGGCCACACGCGCGCGGATGTGGTTGGGCGGCGGTCGTTTGCAACGCTTTTGCCAGTGCAAGAAAGCGACGTGCTGTCCGCGCTGCATCAGACCATTCGGGGAAATGCCCAGGGGGCTGCATCGCAAGGCACCCGGCGGCGGGGAACCGCGCGGCGCAAATCCCAAGAGATCTTTCCGATCGAGTATTCGATGTCGCGCGCGGACACCGGCGAAGAGCAAGTCTGTGTTGCGTTCCTGCGCGACATCACCGCTGAGGTGACCCACGAAAGGGATCTTGAAACCGCCCGCGACCAAGCTCGCGCCGGAGAAAAGGCCAAGTCCGATCTGCTCACCGTCATGAGCCATGAAATCCGAACACCGTTGAACGGCATCCTTGGGTCCGTCTCGCTGATGGAAAGGCACGGGCTCGCGGAACCGCAGGCCCGCCATCTCAGGGCGATCCGCGTGTCAGGTGAGTTGCTGTTGTCGCACGTCAACAACGTCCTGAGCCTATCCAGCCTCAAAGAGGGCACCACGGAAAAAGAGCACCTCACCTTTGAGTTGCACGACCTTGCCACCCGCGTGTGCGACAGCCTGAGGGCCAGTGCCGAGGCGCGGGGGAACCGGCTTGGGCTGCGCGTTGTCGATCCCAGGGAGACCTGGGTCACCGGGCGCAAAATCGCCTTGCAGCAATGTTTGGTCAACCTGGTTGGAAACGCGATCAAGTTCACCCGAGACGGGGATATTTCCGTTGAAATAGAAAAGCTTGCCGATCCCGGGTTCTATCAGTTCACGGTTGCGGACACGGGCCGGGGAATTGCGCCAGAGAACCTTGACAGGATCTTTGACGCATTTGTCATGGTCGACACCCGCTATGACCGCGACACGGCGGGAACCGGGCTTGGCCTGCCCATCACCCGCGATCTTGTCGAGGATATGGGGGGAACGATCACTGTGCAAAGCAGCCTCGGAGAAGGCAGCCTGTTCAGCCTGAAAATCCCTCTGGCGCAGGGGTACCCTGATCGCGCCCCTTCGGCCTCCAAAAACGTCGCTTTGGGGGGCATCCCGGAACAGGTGAGAGCGCTGGTTGTCGACGACAATGAGATTAACAGGATGCTCCTGAGCGACATGTTGCGCGAACTGGGGGTGCAATGTGAAAGCCAGATAGACGGCTACAAGGCCATTGCCAGGCTTGAACAGGAACGGTTTGACATCGTGTTTCTGGACATCAGCATGCCGGGGATCGACGGGGTGGCCACTCTGGCCCGGATCCGCGCCCTGGAGGTCGCTTGGTCTGGCCTTCCCGCCATCGCGGTAACCGCGCTTGCCACACAGGCGGATCGAGACCGGATTCTTGGGGTGGATTTCGCGGATATTCTTCTCAAACCCTTCGGCATTGCAGAGCTGAGACAGATGTTGGGCCAGACTTTGGGGCAGACGTTGGATGGGTTTGGATCAGACCGCCCCCCAGCAGAGGTTTCCGCGCAGCAAGACGAATTTGTCACGAGATTCGGCCAAGACAGATTTGCCAAAGAGGCGCGCGCCTTGCTGCGTGATCTGCAGTCCATCGTGCCGCGTTTGCACGATACCACACCGCCCCCAAAAGCGGTGCTGGAAGAGCTGCATCGCCTGGCCGGGGGCGCGGGCGTGCTGGGGTTCGAGGAGCTGATGGAGTGTCTTCAGACCCTTCGGGTGCTGGATCCCCCCAAGGGCGGCCGCGATCTGAGCCAGCTACACGCCCAGATCGAGGCCCTGCGCATTCGTGTTTTGGATCTCTAGGGGCAGCTGTCCGTTTATTGGCCAGGATCAGCGCGAGACATCGCAAAATCACGGGGGCACCGCTGCGGTTCGCCAATCCGGGGGGCTTGCCGAATGGGCCAAACGGCCTAAGTGTCGCGTTCCTTGAGCGGGACCCCATAGAGTTCAAGCTTGTGGCCCTTTAGCTTGTAGCCCAGCTTTTGCGCGATCTTTTCTTGCAGGGCTTCGATCTCGGGGTCGTAGAACTCGATGACAGTCCCCGTGCTCACATCGATCAGATGATCGTGGTGTTCACGCTCTGCATCTTCATAGCGGGCGCGGCCATCGCCGAAATCCACCCGTTCCAGAATGTCGGCCTCTTCGAACAGTTTCACCGTGCGATAGACGGTGGCGATCGAAATATTCGGATCCCGGGCCGAGGCCCGGGCATAGAGTTCTTCGACATCCGGGTGATCCTTGGAGGTTTCCAGCACCTCGGCAATGGTGCGCCGCTGCTCGGTCATGCGCAGGCCTTTGGCCGCGCAACGTTGGGTGATGCTTTCGGTCATGGGGATTCTGTCCGCCGCGAAGTGATTGGACACCCTTCATAAAGAAGGCGCCGCCCGGGGCCAAGCCCCCATGGCGGCGCGATGCGCTGGTGATCAACCGTAAAGCGGTTGCAGACCCATCTGCATGTGCAAGGCGTTCACCGTGGCCTCATCCAGCCCCATGGCCTTGGCCAGACTGTCCAGATAGGCGGCTTCGGCCTGGGTATCGACGCGGATGGTCATCAGCGAGGCAGAATAGACCTGCGCGCGCTGGGCCTCTGGGGTGGCGTCCGCCAGGGCCTTGGGATCTACCGGTGCGGCCAGTTCGGCCTGGATAAAGTTCATATCATCCTCATCGGCGTCGGGGCCCACGGCATCCAGGATCTTGGCCTTTTCGGCCTCGTCGATGCCGCCGTCGGACTTGGCCGCCTGGATCATCGCGCGCAGCATGAGGGCTGCGGTTTCTTCCATTTCGGGGCTGGTGTCCTGGGTGTTAAAACTGTCCAGCAACCCACCAAGGCCCGCGCCGCCCGCAGCCGCCGCTGCGCCACCTGCCGCGGCCATAAGCCCGGCCAGACCCGCACCGCCGCCAAGTGAAGACATCAGACCGGCCAATGGGTTTTCCCCTTCTCCGCCGCCCGTCAGCGCCCCAAGGTCAAGTCCCGCGCCTTGCGCCTTTTCCATCATGGCGGCCATCGGATTGGCCCCGGCTTCGCCGCCCATCAGGCCCCCCATCATGTCCCCAAGGCCGCCGCCCTGAAGCAGGCCTGCCATGGCTTCCATCGGGTTTCCACCTTCGCCACCGCCAAACATGCCCGCTATTTGCGACTGTAGCTGGGCTGCGGGTTCGCTGGCTTCCACCTGTTCGCCGCCGCCCAGAAGGCCGCCCAAACCGCCGTCAGCGAGCTTCTCCACGCCCTTCGCTGCCGCATATCCCATCGCCACTTTGGCCAGTGTTCCCATAAGCCCCATGATCTTTCCTTTCCCCGGTTTCCCACCGCACCAATGCGGCTTTGACGTAATGTGACGTCACAGGTGTGGGCCTGTCCACGGGGAATATTGACCTAAGTGCCGCAAAAGGTGGCGCGCACCGCCTCATCGGGGTGCGCGGGGGCGCGCAGGTCGGCGAAGTCTTCCGACACCAGATAGGGAGAGGACAGCGCGCGATTCATCCGGTGAAAGGGCGCATCATCGCCGTTGACCGCAGCGATGATCATGGCTTCGATCTGGTGATTGCGTGGAATAAGGGCCGGGTTGCGCATCTGCATGAGCGCATGGGGGTTTTCTTCGGTCTCGATGCGGGTTTTCCAGCGCTTTTCCCAGGTGTCGAATCCCGTTTCATCCTTGAACAACGCATGTGCGGTTTCGTCCGAAAGGCCGCGGAACCCATTGGTGAAGTCGACTTGGTTGGCGTCCATCAGGACCAGAAGGTCCCCGATCAGCTGCGCGTCTTCGGGCTGCGGCGCGGATATGCCCAGCTTGGCCGCAAATGCGCTGAGCCAGGCATCGCGCATCTGTTGCTGCATGGCGTGCACGATCTGCGTGAACGTGCGGATCGCGGCGTCGGTATCGGGCAGCAGGGGCACCAATGCCGTCGCAAGCTGCGCCATGTTCCAAAGGATGATGTCCGCCTGCGCCGCATAGCCATATCGTCCGCGCCGATCAATCGAGGAAAACACCGTGTCTGGATTGTAGGCCTCTAGAAAGGCGCAGGGGCCGTAGTCGATGGTCTCGCCGGACAGGCTGCAATTGTCGGTGTTCATCACGCCGTGGATGAACCCGATGGACAGCCACTGCGCCACCAGATCGACCTGTTTCTGGCCGACGGCACGCAACAGGTCCTCTGGGGATGTGGCCGTTGGGTAGTGGCGATCGACGGTGTAGTCGAACAGGGTTTGAAGCCCTTCATAATCCTGCCGGGACGAAAACAGCTGAAAGGTGCCCACGCGGATGTGGCTGGCGGCGACGCGGGTCAGGACGGCGCCCGGCAGGGCGGTTTCGCGAAACACATCCTGCCCCGTGCGGGTGGCCGCCAAGGCGCGTGTTGTAGGAACGCCGAGGGCGTGCATCGCCTCAGAGACCACGTATTCGCGTAACACGGGCCCCAGCCACGCGCGGCCGTCACCGCGGCGCGAAAACGGCGTCTGCCCCGATCCTTTCAGCTGGATATCGCGCCTGAGACCGGATTGGTCGATCACTTCCCCCAGCAGCACCGCGCGCCCGTCTCCAAGTTGCGGATTGAACTGGCCGAATTGGTGCCCGGCATAGGCCTGGGCAATCGGAGTGGCCCCGTCAGGAACCGCATTGCCAGCAAAAACCTGTGCCAACTCGGTCTCATCCGGGGCGGTGATCCCCAGATCCCGGGCCAGACCTGCATTAAAGGCGATCAGGGATGGGGCGCGCACCTTGACGGGGTCTTGCTGCGCAAAGAAGCGCGCAGGCAGGCGGGCATAGCTGTTGTCAAAGGGGATGCTAAGCATTGCGGGCTCCGAAGATAGATGCCTTTTAGAAGTAGCTTTTTCAAGCCAGGGCGCAAGACCTTAGGGTCAGGACCCATTCATCCTGCACCACCCGTGCGTCAGATCTTGTTCGTGGCAAGACGCATCTGAGCAGGACTAAGGGTTTTATTTCAATCAGATGCACCGCAGTCCAGGGGCAAGATCCGGCGCAGAATTAATGGGTCCTGACCCTAGAGCAGGCGCGTCATGGTTTGATACCCTTCACGCGGTAGAAAGTGATTGCGGCGATACAGCCGCTGGGTCGCATCGTCGGTCATGTCGACCTCTAGGGACAGGGCCCGCACCCCGGCCTCGGCCAGCGATTTAACGATGCCCGAGAGCGCCTCACCGCCCATGCCGCGCTTGCGCACCTTGGGGCGGATGAACAGCTCATCTATCACGCCCTCAAGACCACCGAATTCAAGCGACCAGGTAAAGGTGACTGCAATATAGCCCACCGGTGCCCGCCGGGGACCGATCAACCATATGGCCCCATGCGGCGAGCCGTCCAAAAGCGGCGCAATGGCCTGAAGGCGATGGTCCGCGTCACTGTCGATCCCGATCTCGGTGTGAAAATCGCTTTGCAGTTTGAGCAGCTTTTCGGCATCCTCGGGTCCGGCCAGATGAAGCGATCTCATAGGCGGCCCAGCCGGTCGGCCAGAAGGGCAAAGAACCCGTCTGCATCCAGATCCCCCATGAACAGGGCGTTGGCCGGACGGTCGGTGACGCGCCACCAGTCCGCGACGGTCATGCCGCGGGTCAGATCCGATTGGGTTTCAATCTCGACGTTGATTTTGCGCCCGGAGAACAGCTCTGGACGGATCAGGTAGGCGGTGACGCAGGGGTCGTGTAACGGCGCACCGTCAGACCCGTATTTTTCGCGATCAAAACGTTCAAAGAAGTCGGTCATCTCGGCCACGGCAACGCCGACGGGGGTGCCAAGCGCCCGGAACGCATCGTTGCGGGGTTTGGTCACCAGCGCCTTGTGGGTCACATCCAGGGGCATGACAGTGAGGGGGGCGCCGCATTGGAACACGATCTGCGCCGCTTCGGGATCCACGTAGATATTGAACTCGGCTGCCGGGGTGATGTTGCCCACTTCGAAATAGGCCCCGCCCATCAACACGATCTCTTGAATTCGGTCCGCGATGTCAGGCGCCTTTTGCAGCGCGGTGGCAATGTTTGTCAGGGGCCCAAGCGGGCAAAGCGTGACCGAGTTCGGTGGTTCGCGCCGGAGTGTATGAATGATGTAGTCCACCGCATGGGTTTCTTGCACCTGCATGGAGGGGCTGGGCAGGTCGGGCCCGTTCAACCCGGTTTTGCCATGCACGTGTTCCGCTGTGACCAGGCTATGGGCCATGGGGCGATCACAGCCGTCAAATACTTGAACATCGGGCCGATTGGCCAGTTCGCAGACTTTGCGCGCATTGATCGATGTCAGCGCCAGCGGCACGTTTCCGGCCACAACGGTGATGCCCAGCAGATCGATTGCCTCGGGTGATGCCAAGGCCAGCAAGATCGCGACGGCGTCATCTTGACCCGGGTCTGTATCGATGATGATTTTGCGCGCGCCCATTGGCATTTCCCCGATTATCCAAGAGGTTTAACACGTCGCATGCAGCCCGCCGTTATACAAGAAGCTTGGCAGGGTTTTGCCAAAATCGCAAAGGCATGGATGATGTTTAGCTGCCCTTGCAGGGGGTAAGCCCCCGGTTCAAGCCGGGGAAAGGGGGCATATGGGGATGCATTCTCATTGACCTGTTGCCGAAAACACATCATTCCGGATCAAATCTGTATGTGTTACGTTGAAATCTGTAAGAATGTTATGTCCAAGGCCCCCGAAATGCGACTGATCAAGTGTAAGAAGTGTAATTATTACAACAAATTCGGTCGCTCGACCTGTTCTTATTGTTTCGCGCCTACGTCACTTTGGAACCGGATTTGGTTCGCCCCCTGCATTTTTGTTGTTTGTGGGATTGTGGCCTATGTCAGGTTCTTCACCTGATCGGGGAGGGGACCTTCTTTCATAGGGGGCGCGTCCAAACACCGCCTGTTTCAGACCAGTAAAATTGTACCCGATCACGCGGAACAACTGGCGCCTCCGAGAACGCAGAACTTGGCGCAATGGGGATGGTTGAGCGAAACGGGCTGTTCCGCATCCTCCAGACTGTGCCCCAGTTCAAACTGCGGATCATAGGCCAAGAGCGTGCAGGCCAATACCGTTGGCTGTTTAGCTCCCTTGCGCTTTACCACCATCCGCGAAGACGCACACATGACGTCCGTGGGGGCCTTGCCAAGGATGTCCCAGCAGGCGGTGGTGATCTCGGGCACTTCGACCGCAAGATCCATTTCAGGGAAAATGACGGTTTCTCCGGGATTATATGCATCTATGGTCAGGCCCTCGCGTCCAAACAGCGCGGCGTATCCGGCGCGCGCGTCCTGTTCGGTTTCGCCCCACACACTGCGCCCCGCGACGGCCATGCGAATGCCTGTATCGCGGAGCCAGCGCATGCCGGTCAGTGTTTTCTCAAAGCTGCCTGCGCCACGTTCGGTGTCATGATGTGTCGCGGACCAATGATCGAGCGAGATGCGCAGGGTGAGCTTGTCCCCATAGGTGGCCTGAAGCGCGGACAGTCCGGCACGCACCCGTTTGCGCATCATCGGCAGCATGGCGTTGGTCAGGATCAAGACCTCATATCCGCGCTCAAGGGCGCGTTGGGTCATATCCAGCATGTCGGGGTTCATAAAGGGCTCGCCACCGGTAAAGCCGATTTCCTTCACCCCCCAGTCCCGTTGTTCCAGTTGATCAAGATACCCCGTGACCTCATCCGCGGTCAGATAGACAAGGTCGTCATTTGTTGGCGATGAAAGGATATAACAATTCGCACATTCAATATTGCACAGGGTTCCGGTGTTGAACCAGAGCGTCTGCGGATCGTTGAGGGCGACATGGGCGCGGGGCTCGCCCTTGGCGGTGATCCTGGGGTCCTGAAATTTTCCTAGGTTTGCTGCGACGTTGTCTTTCATAACACCCCTCTTTGTGGTCTTTCCTAGGGGTAATCGGTTCCGGTCCCCGCGGCCATAGCAAAGATTTTTTCCCACGGCATTGTGAAGCGTCAACGGAATGTTAGACTTTGTTGCAAAACTGGGTTAGAGCACCCCCGTCAGATATCGTTAGCGCTAACTTGCTTCGGATCGCAGTTCAGGAAACTCCAGCCAATCGGCCAGAAAGGCACTTGTCATGGTCTCACGCGTCATTCCCGTAGATCCCTTTGACCTCGTTATCTTTGGCGCGACGGGTGATCTTGCCCGTCGCAAGATCCTGCCGGCGCTTTTCCGGCGGTTTTGCGCGGGGCAGATCCCCGAAGGGTCGCAGATTATCGGGGCGGCGCGGTCCGACCTGAACGATGCGGGGTTCCGGTCCCTGGTCGCCGAGGCCGTGCGCGAATTCGGAGGCGGGCGCGGGTGCGAAGATGGGACGCTTGAACAGTTTCTGGAGCGTCTGAGCTATGAAACCATCGACGCCAAGGGAACCGACGGCTGGAAGGCCCTGAAAGCGCGATTGGGGGCAAGCCCGGTAAAGGCGTTCTACTTTTCCGTGGGCCCCAGTCTGTTTGGCGAGCTGGCAGAAAGGCTGCGCCGGTTTGATCTTGCGGATGATCAAAGCCGGGTTGTCGTGGAAAAACCGTTTGGCCACGATCTGGAAACGGCGCGGGCGCTGAATATGACTTTGGCGCAGCATTTCGACGAATCCCAGATCTATCGGATCGATCATTACCTGGGCAAAGAGACCGTGCAGAACCTGATGGCTGTGCGGTTCGGCAATATGCTGTTCGAGCCGCTGTGGAATGCACAGTATGTCGATCACATCCAGATCACTGTTGCCGAAACCGTCGATGTGGGCGGGCGCGGGGGTTATTATGATCGTTCGGGCGCGATGCGGGATATGGTACAAAACCACCTGATGCAGCTGTTGTGCCTGATTGCCATGGAGCCCCCGGCGCGGTTTGAGCCGGATTCGGTGCGCGATGAGAAACTCAAGGTGATCCGCGCGCTGGACCCGGTCGATTATCACCACATTGTCCGGGGCCAATACAGTGCGGATGAAGAACAGCCCGGCTATCGTGCGCATGTGGAAAATCCGCGCTCAACCACCGAAAGCTTTGTGGCGCTGAAATGTCATATCTCGAACTGGCGCTGGGCAGGCACACCGTTTTACCTGCGCACGGGCAAGAAACTTCACACCCGCGCCAGTGAGATCGCCGTGGTGTTCAAAGACGCGCCACATTCGATTTTTGGCCCCGATGCCGGGCGCCACAGCAATGTTCTGGCCATCCGGCTGCAACCCAACGAAGGGATCACAATGCAGGTGACCATCAAGGAACCGGGTCCGGGCGGGATGCGCCTGATTGATGTGCCCTTGGACATGAGCTTTGCCGAGGCCCTGGGGCCCGACGCCGAAGATGCACCCGACGCCTATGAGCGTTTGATCATGGATGTGATCCGGGGCAATCAGACCCTGTTCATGCGCGGTGATGAGGTCGAAGCCGCCTGGAACTGGACCGATCCGATCATCGAGGGCTGGCAGCGGCGCGGAGAAGTGCCTAAACCTTATGAGACGGGTTCGGACGGACCCGAAGATGCCCTGATGCTGATGCATCGCGATGGGCGCAAATGGCGAAAGATCCGCAGATGAGCTATGACCTGATTAAATACCCTGACCGCGACATGCTGGCGATGGATTTGGCCAGCCAATTGGCGGATGATCTGGAAGAGGCGCTGCATCACGAAGACCGGGTTTGTTTTGCGGTCCCCGGGGGGACCTCTCCGGGGCCGGTGTTTGACACCCTCAGCGCGGTTGATCTGGATTGGGGGCGTGTGGACATCATCTTGACCGATGAACGCTGGGTGCCCGAAGATCACGCGCGTTCGAACACCCGGCTGATCCGGGAACGGCTGTTGGTGGGACGCGCGGCCAAAGCCCGCTTGCTGCCGCTATATGCGCCGCGCCCTGCGCCGGATGGGGTTTTGGCCGAGCTGGAGGTCAATATCAAACCTGCCTTGCCGCTGGATGTGGTTTTGTTGGGGATGGGGGCGGATATGCATACGGCCTCGCTTTTCCCAGAGGCAGACAAACTTGATCAGGCGCTCTGGCCGGATGCGCCGATCCTGATGCCGATGCGCGCGCCCGGGGCACCTGAGCCGCGGATTACGCTGACCGGGCCGGTGCTGGACGGGGCATTGCGCAAACATATTCTGATTTACGGCGATGAGAAAAAACAGGCCTTGGACGGGGCGCGGGGGAAATCTTCGCATATCGCACCCATCAATGCTGTTTTGACCGGAGCCAAAGTGCATTGGGCCGCCTGAGGCCCGTCAACTGATTTGAGGCGGATGCCATGTGGAATGATTTGAAAACGCGCGCGGCGGCTCTTGGAGATCGCCGGATCGAGGACCTGTTTCAAGACCCGGATCGGGCAGCGGCGTTCAGTGTTCGTTTTGGGGATATGCTGTTCGACTATTCCAAGACCCAGCTGGACGATGCGATCCGGAGGGCTTTGCTGGGGTTGGCGGAAAACGCCGGGGTGACGGCACAACGCGACGCGATGTTTACCGGGGAAAAGGTCAACGAAACCGAAGGGCGTGCGGTGCTGCACACAGCCCTGCGCAATCTGTCCGGCGAGCCCGTATTCGTCGATGGACACGATGTCATGCCCGCCGTTCTGGAAACCCTGTCGCGCATGGAAGCCCTGGCACAGGACATTCGGGATTCAGAGATCACGGATGTGGTCAATATCGGGATTGGCGGGTCTGACCTTGGGCCGGTGATGGCCGCGCGCGCGCTGGCACCGTATCACGATGGGCCGCGCTGCCATTTCATATCGAACGTGGATGGCGCGGATCTGGCGGATACCCTTGCGCGATGTGACCCGGCGTACACGCTGTTTGTCGTGGCCTCCAAGACCTTTACGACCATTGAAACCATGACCAATGCCGCCAGCGCCAAGGCTTGGCTGGCGCAGCATGCTGTGCCGGACGCGGGGCGGTTCGTTGCTTTGTCCTCCAACCTCGCCAAGGCAGCCGAGTTCGGCATTCCCTCTGAGCGCGTATTCGGGTTCGAGGATTGGGTTGGCGGGCGCTATTCGGTCTGGGGACCGATTGGTCTGTCTGTGATGATTGCAATTGGCCCGGACGGGTTTCGGGAATTTCTCAGGGGGGGCGCGGACATGGACGCGCATTTCAGGAACGCCCCCCTGGCTGAAAACATGCCGGTCATGCTGGCGCTTGTGGGCATGTGGCATCATCAGGTCCTGGGCCACGGCACCCGCGCCGTCTTGCCCTATGACAACCGGTTGGCCCGCTTGCCTGCCTATCTTCAACAGCTTGAGATGGAGAGCAACGGCAAAGGTGTCGTGATGGGAGGGGGCGACCTTGAGGGGCCTTCGGGCCCTGTGGTCTGGGGAGAACCCGGAACCAACGGGCAGCATGCGTTTTACCAGTTGATTCACCAGGGCACGGCGGTTGTGCCATGCGAATTCCTGTTGGCGGCCCAGGGGCATGAACCAGATCTGGCGCATCATCACACGTTGTTGGTGGCGAACTGCCTTGCGCAATCAGAGGCACTGATGCGCGGGCGCAGCCTGGAAGAGGCCCGCGCCAAGGTTGCGGGCAAGTTCGAGGGGGATGAACTGGAACGTCAGGCACGCCACCGGGTCTTTCCCGGCAACCGCCCGTCGACGACTTTGGTATACCCAAAGCTTGATCCGGCAACCTTGGGGCGGATCGTGGCGCTATATGAACATCGTGTCTTTGTCGAAGGGGTGATCCTGGGGATCAATTCCTATGATCAATGGGGCGTCGAACTGGGCAAAGAGCTGGCCACCGCGCTGGGTCCGATGGTCGAAGGCGTCGAAGGCAGCGATACCAAGGACGGATCAACCCGCGCGCTGTTGGCGTTTGTGCATGCGCATTAGGCGCTAGGGGATGTCAAAACCGGGGGCAGCCAGTTCAAATCCTTCGAACTGAAAGCTCGGGGATACGGTGCAACTGACCAAGGTCCAATCCCCGGTGCTGCGCGCGGCCTACCAATGATCCTTGGGGACAATGCGTTGTGGCGCCTGTCCGGTCGTCAGATCCGGGCCCAGCATCAGGTCGCGCCGCGGACCGTGATCGCCGTCTGAAACCGATAGCACCAGCGGCGCCCCCGCGTGGTACAGCCAGATCTCGTCTGCGTCGACGCGGTGCCAATGGCTGTTTTCCCCCGCTTTCAACAGGAAATAGATGCAGGTGCCGCTGGGGCGTTGGCCCTGCGGGGCGTTGGCGCGCCAGGTCTCGCGGAAATGCCCGCCTTCCGGGTGGGGAGCCAGCTCCAGCTGTCGGATGATTTCGTCGGCGCTCATGTTCATATGATCTTAACTCTTGGTCATGGGGCGTTCGGCCCGGTGAGGGGGGATTAACGTGGCGGGCGCAGTCTGTGCGCACCCTTAATCGCTTCGAGCAGGAGGCACATATGACGGCAAAAGTCAGCAAAATTCGGCAGATGGCCGAGGACATCGTTGCCCGTGAAGGGGGCTATGTCAACGATCCCGACGATCCCGGCGGGGCAACGAAATACGGCGTTACAATTCACACCATGCGACGTCTGGGGCTGGACCTGACCGGGGACGGCAAGGTTACGCCCGCGGATGTGAAACGCCTGACCCAGGCACAGGCCGTGGATATTTTTCTCAAACATTATTTCACCGGGCCGCGGATCGCCGAGCTGCCCCAGGCGCTGCATGAGACGGTTTTTGACATGTATGTCAACGCCGGTGGCAATGCGGTGAAGATCCTGCAACGCATGCTGTTGCAGATGGGGGAAAAGGTCTCGGTCGATGGGGCCATTGGCCCGCAGACAATCGCGGCCGCTGAGCGCGCCCATCGCAAGGCATCTGACCATATTGTCGACGCCTATGGCATCGCGCGCCGAAACTATTACTTTGGTATCGCCGACCGCCGCCCGGCATCGCGTAAATATGCGCGCACGCGCTCTGGCGGCAAGGGCGGCTGGATCCGGCGCGCAGAAGAATTCATTTCGCCCAGGTATCACATGACGCAAGCCCAGTTTAACGCACGGGTGGCGTCATGGGGTTGATCGAAAAACTGCTGGGTCTGGTGTTCGGTGGTGGCCGCAACGTGGTGGCGGAAACCGCCGAAGTGTTCCGGGTGAATGCCGAAGCCCAATCCAGTCGCAGCCACGAATTGCAGGTGGCGGCGCTTGGGCAGTTCGGACAAGAGTTCCGGGCGGCGCGGCGCGGCTGGTTTGATCGACTGATGGACGCCTTGAACCGATTGCCCCGTCCAACCATGGCGCTGGGGACGCTGGGGTTGTTCGTGGCGGCGATGATTGATCCGGTCTGGTTTGCCGAACGCATGGCCGGGATCGCATTGGTGCCCGAGCCGCTTTGGTGGCTTTTGGGGGCTGTGGTCAGCTTTTACTTTGGGGCGCGGCATCAGGCCAAGGGACAAGAATTCCAACGCGAACTTGCCGCGACCATCGCGGCTGTGCCCAACGTCGTGGACACCATTCGAGATGTTCAGGCGCTGCGCGATGTGACACCCGATGGCGGTTCAGACACCCCGCCGGATGGGTCAGACAGCCGCAACTTTTCGGACAATCCCGCGCTGGCAGATTGGGCCGCAGCGCAAAAACGCTAAGCGGCGTATCATATCTGCTTGCGACAATGTGAACGGGGTGGGCTTGCGAATCCCATTGGCGCAGGCCCGCCCCGCCTTTATACAACGGGCATGATTACAGAGCTCGGACACTTCGCCCTTATCCTCGCCTTCCTTGTGGCCATCGTTCAGATGGTCGTGCCGATGGTCGGCGCCTATAAACGATGGCCCGGCTGGATGGCGGTGGCCGAGCCCGCCGCAACGGCGCAATTCCTGTTGGTTGCCGCGTCATTCGCGGCGCTGACATATGCCTTTGTGGGGTCTGATTTTTCGCTCAGGCTGGTGTTTTTGAACAGCCATTCCGCGAAACCGATGCTGTATAAGATTTCGGGTGTGTGGGGCAACCACGAGGGGTCGATGCTGCTTTGGGTGCTGATCCTAGCGCTGTTCGGGGCGATGGCCGCCTGGTTCGGAGGCAATCTTCCCCCCACTTTGCGCGCGCGGGTTCTGGCGGTTCAGGCGTCGGTCGCCGTGGCGTTCTTTGCCTTTATCCTGTTCACATCCAACCCGTTTTTGCGTCTGGCGGTGCCGCCGTTTGACGGGCAGGGGTTGAACCCGCTGTTGCAAGACCCCGGTTTGGCCTTTCACCCGCCGTTTTTGTATCTGGGCTATGTGGGGCTTTCGATTTGCTTTAGCTTTGCCGTCGCCGCCCTGATCGAAGGCCGCGTTGATGCGGCCTGGGCACGTTGGGTGCGGCCCTGGACCCTGGCGGCCTGGGTGTTTTTGACCATCGGCATCGCATTGGGATCCTGGTGGGCGTATTATGAACTGGGCTGGGGGGGATTCTGGTTCTGGGATCCGGTTGAAAACGCCTCGTTCATGCCATGGCTGTTCGCGGCCGCCTTGCTGCATTCGGCGATCGTGGTGGAAAAGCGTGAGGCGTTGAAAAGCTGGACCGTGCTTTTGGCGATCCTGGCCTTTGGCTTTTCCCTGATCGGTACGTTCATTGTCCGTTCGGGCGTTCTGACTTCGGTGCATGCCTTTGCCAACGACCCTGAGCGCGGGGTGTTCATCCTGTTGATCTTGTTGTTTTTCACCGGTGGTGCCTTGACGCTGTATGCCGCGCGCGCCCAGGTGATGGAGGCAAAGGGTGTCTTTGGTCTTGTCAGCCGCGAAAGCGCGCTGATCATCAACAACATCTTGCTGGCGGTGGCCTCATTCGTGGTCTTTATCGGTACGATCTGGCCCTTGGTGGCGGAAATGTTCTTTGATCGCAAACTCTCGGTCGGGGCGCCGTTTTTCAACATGGCCTTCACACCGTTCATGGTGGTGCTTGGAATCATCTTGCCGGTGGGCGCGATGCTCAGCTGGAAGCGCGCCAAACTGGGGCGGGTCTTGCATCAGTTGGCGCCGGCACTGGCCTTGGCGATTGCGCTGATGGCCTTGGTCTGGGTGATGCAGACCGGCCGTTCGATGCTGGGGCCGGTTGGGGTGTTTCTCGGCACATGGTTGGTCACGGGCGCGATGATTGATCTGATTAGCCGCACGGGCAAGACCCGTGATCTGTCCCGCCTTGCGCGCCTTCCGCGATCCGAGTGGGGCAAGGCTGTGGCTCATGCAGGCCTGGGCATCACCATGCTGGGTATTGCGGGTCTGATGGCCTGGGAAGAAGAAGACATTCGCACGGTGCAGGTGGGCGACCCCTGGAGCGTGGGAAAATTCGAGTTTGTTCTTGAAGAGGTCAATAAGGTCACGGGGCCGAACTATACCTCGGTCCAGGGGCAGGTTCTGGTGCGCGAAAACGGGCGTGACGTGACCGTGCTGCGCCCGGAAAAGCGCAATTACCCGGTGTCCCGCATGCCCACGACCGAGGCCGCCATCGACTATCGGGCGATGCGCGATGTTTATGTGGTGATCGGAGATCCACAGGCCGACGGGGGCTGGGTGATGCGCGTGTACATCAAGCCCTTGGCCAACTGGATCTGGGCCGGGTCGATCCTGATGGCGCTTGGCGGTTTGCTGAGCCTGTCTGATCGGCGCTACCGCGTGGCTGCGGGCGCGCGCAAGACACCCGCCGCCGGAGTACCCGCCGAATGAAGATCAAGACCGCACTCAAGACCACATTTCAGGGCCTGCTGGTCGGGACGCTGATGGCCGGGGCGGGCTTGGCCGTGGAACCTGATGAAATGCTGGCGGATCCCGCCGAAGAGGCACGGGCGCGTGATATTTCGGCGGGGCTGCGCTGTCTGGTCTGTCAAAACGAAAGCATCGACGAATCCAACGCGTCGCTGGCCAAGGACCTGCGGGTTCTCGTGCGCGAACGGATCACGGCTGGCGATAGCAACGATGAGGTCGTTGACTATGTTGTTGCGCGCTATGGGGAATTCGTGCTGTTGAAACCCACCACCGGGGGCTGGAACTGGATGCTCTGGGCGGCGGGCCCCGCGTTGTTCGTGATCGCCCTGGGGGTGGGGCTGGGCTATGTCCGCCGTCGCGCGATGGCGGATGCACCGGGGGAAAAGGGGCTGACCGAGGCGGAACAAAAACGGCTGGAGGAAATCCTCAAAGGCTGAGTGTCCCCACACCCGGATTTGGACTTGGCCTTTTGTGGGCAGATGTTAAAGTGTCCTTGGGTCGGCAGTGCACCCAGGTTCCGCCTGTATCTAAACCTGCCCGTCAAAACCTGCATGGATATCTTGTGATACCCGTGGACAAGGGCGGACCTCCTCTCTGATCAAGAGCGCGGTATCTGACAGGAAAACCCATGTCGAAACCCATGTCCAACCCCGGGTCGAAACTTGCGACCAAACCACATGCATCCCGTGATGTGGTCCAATTAAGCATCCCGGATCTTTCCAGCTTTGCCAAAGCCCTGCGCGCGGGGCTTGCCCAGCCACCCAGCCATGTCGAAACCCTGAATTTGATCGCGCGCGCGGCGGGGTATCGCAATTATCAGCATCTGAAAGCGCGACAACCCGAACAGCGCGCGGCCACGGTGGATGACCGACAGGTGGCCAAGGCGCTGCGCTATTTCCACCAGGGGTCGTTTTCCGAGTGGCCGGCAAAAACCGGGGTTCAACGGCTGTGCCTGTGGGCGCTTTGGGCGCAGTTGCCCGCAAAAACCCAAATGCGTGAGAGCGACATCAGCGCGCGACTCCATGCCATGTGCCGCTTTCGCGATGCCGCCCAGATCCGGCGCGCGATGGTAGAACACGCCATGGTTACACGTGACAGGGAAGGGACGTGCTATCAGCGGATAGAACAAGAGCCCCCCGCCGAGGCCCGCGCGCTGATCGCGGCCCTGAAATCCTAGGGGCATCAATCGCGTAAGACACGTTTGGCGTGAAATTGGCAAAACGAACATCGTGACACGCTGGATCTGTCGTTCGGATAGCAAAGCGCCACGCGCTCCGTTGACGGACAGGCCCTTTGACGTGGCGTTTCTCTTTGCCATTGGGGGGAGGGTTGTGTTTGATGCCATGCAATCAGACGGGAGATCCTTGCAGATGCAATATGATACCATCGCCTATTCGGTGGAGGATAATATCGCCACGGTTATGCTGAACCGGGCGGATGTGATGAACGCGTTGAACACGCAAATGCGGGCCGAGATTGCCGATGCGGTTGCACGTGGCGGTCGCGAGGCGCGCGTGGTTGTGCTGACCGGCGCGGGGGAACGCGCCTTTTGTTCCGGGCAGGACCTTGGGGATCGCGCCACTGCCTCGGATGTGGATCTCGAACGCACGCTGCGCGATGAATACATGCCGATGTTGCAAGCAATTTACGATTGCCCGGTGCCGGTGATCTGCGCGGTGAACGGCGCTGCCGCCGGGGCAGGGGCCAACCTTGCGTTGGCGGCAGATGTGGTGATTGCCAAGGAAAGCGCCTTTTTCCTGCAGGCCTTCACCCGCATTGGCCTGATCCCTGATGCCGGTGGCACCTGGTTCTTGCCGCGTCAGATTGGTCTGGCCAAGGCCATGGGCGCGTCGCTGTTCGCGGATAAGATCACGGCCAAACAAGCGGATGATTGGGGGATGATCTGGGAAGCGGTGCCCGATGACGAATTTCAGGCCGTTGTGGCCAAGCGCGCCGCGCATCTGGCGAATGGCCCCACCATGGCGTTTTCGCGGGTCAAACAGGCGATGATGGCCTCGTTCGGAAACGACTTGACCACGCAGCTGGAACTTGAGGCCCATTTGCAGGGCGAATGCGGCCGGTCGCGCGATTTCAAAGAGGGCGTCGTGTCGTTCCTTGAAAAACGCAAGCCCAGCTTTGAAGGGCGTTAACTCCCTCATATCGCAATGAAAACCGAAAGGGCCCGGTGGTATCGAACCACCGGGCCCTTGGTTTGCCTCAGTCAATCGCGTGGATCAGACCCACATCGGATCGGCGTCGTCCGCCGAATCGGCATCGTTTTGATCACCGTTTTCAGCCCACCAAGCTTCGGGATCGTCGGTGCCCATGGGCACTTCGATGGTGATGTCCGAGGTCTCGGTGATCGACAGGTTGTCGAAATAGATGTCCTCATTGCCCGCGGTGATCTGCGAGTGCATGTAGAGCTGGACCGTGTTCGCGGTTTCCAGCTCACCACCGGAATAGCTGATGGTCTGCGACTGTGCTTCGATGGTCTGACCGGATTGGTTGCCCACCAGCGCCGTGCCCGAGTTGTTCACCGTGTAGGTGTCTAGGTGAACCCAGTTGCTGCCATCGACCAGCGCATAGACGTCAAGCTGATCGCCCCAGTACCCACCGTTTTCAAAGTTCTCGGCATTCGGGGTGCGCGCATCAAAGGAAATGGTGGCGGGGCCGTCGACGTCAACCTGGTGGAACCAGATGCTGCCATCGTCGCAACCGTCGGTGTTCAGTTCACCGTTTTCAACGTCCCAACGGGTGTAGCCCGAGATGTCGTTGTTGTGGCTCGAAGAAAAGTCTTCGCCCAGAACTTCGGTCTCGGTGGTGATGGTCACGGTCTCGGTGCCGCCACCGGTGTTCCCGTCGCTGGTTTCAATCGGGCGCAAGGACACGGCATCCAACAGCGGACCCATACAATCGTTTTCGCTGGCCAGTTCGCGGAATTCCAGACGGTCCTGACCGCCGGTTCCCGTGACTTCGAACGAGAACTCTTCCCAGCTGTTGGCGCCGTCGGGGGAAACGGTGTCGATCAGTTGGCCGTTCCAGTAGACTTCGACGCTTTCGCTATCGACACCACGCTGAGCGGCCGAGAAATCCAGCTGATAGGTCTGACCGGATTCGGTCTGAACGTCTTGATAGACGCTGTCCAATGTCGATGAGCTGGTGGTGTCCAGCTCGATAAAGCTGCGGCCATCCTGCGCGTCGACGCCAAGGAACCCGTCTCCCCAGGTTTCAATACCAGCGTAGCTGTTGGCATTGGTCCAGCCGTCAACATCGCCCCGGTAGGTCCAGGTGTTGTCGCCAACCGAGCTTTCCAGCGCACCATTCACCAGGATGTCGTCACCCAGCACGGTGTCATCACCGGTATTGCCGCCGTCGATCACGGTTGTTTCGGTGGCGGTGACCACCAGATCGTCGATCTTGATGATTTCATTGCAGGCCGAGATGTCCGAAACAAACCGGAACTGTACGTCCTGATCCGTGCCGATAGTGTCCAGCGCACCGCCCGAATAGGTCAGGGTCGCGGCATGTTCGCCAAAGCTCTGGCCGGTCATCGATCCGGTGAAGGTGTCGGTGGATTCGTCAACGACAAAGCGGTCGAGCGTCACCCAGCCCTGGCCGTCTACATTGACCTGAACCTCAAGCGAATCCGCATAACGGCCCGATTCTTCAAACGCGTGCGCATTATCCGCTTCGATCGAAAAGCTCAACGTGACCGGACCGTCCGAGGTAAAGGATTGCAGCGTCAGGCTGCCATCATCGTTCCCGTCTGTGCGCAAAGTGCCGCCATAGGCATCCCAATCGGTGCTGCCGGCAACCAGGTGATCATAGTCGTCGTTCAGGTTGCAGTCGCGCTCGGAGAAATCTTCGTCAAAGACGGTTACGGTTTCTGTGGTGGTCGAGCCACCGCCGCCGCTGTTACCGCCACCCAGATCGCCGCTGCCACCTACGGTCAGCTCTTGGCCATTGCCATCGTCCGAGTTGATTACGGCAGTCATGTTTGACGCGTCGATGCTGTCGATGTCCAGATCAATATCCGCTTCGATCCAGAACGTGATACCAGCTGAATCCACGTCACCCGTGGTTGAATCAGCCTGCTGACCAAATTCAGCGCGGGCATCGAACTGATCACTGATCTGAGCGCCGTTGGAAACAGTGTCCAGCGCGTTGGGCTGCGCTTCGAAACCAGTCAGCGGCAGGGTGTTCACCGCGGGCCACATCTGAAGGCCGGGAATGACATCATCATTGGTAAAGTTAAAGAATAATGCGTCAATGTCGGTCGCGTCGGGGTCCAGGGATGCGATCTGCATCACAAGGTTGCTCCCGTCTTGATGAATCAGAACGCGGACCTGTGGGTCGGTGCCGAGCATGATTTCGCGAATATCGCCGTGTGCCATGTAAAACTCCCCTAGGCATAGGTAATCGTGACTTCTGTGGGGCCCGTCATGCCCGTAAGTGGCCGCATTTGCAGTTGATTTTAGTGAAACCAATTGTTTCCGCCCCATTGTCGTCACAATTGCAAAAGCGCTCAGAAAACGGGACGCACAGTGCCAGTCGGCTGCCGAAACTGTTTCCAAAACAGAATTAGTAAAATTTGTCCGAATTTAGGCAAAGAAAAACCCGGCCTTGGAAAAGGCCGGGTTTCAAAAGGGTTTGATTCGCTCTGGTATCAGCGGTTTTCGATATCCACGTAGTCCCGCTCGGTCTCGCCCAGATAGAGCTGGCGTGGACGACCGATTTTATGCGCCGGATCGGACAGCTGTTCTTTCCACTGCGAAATCCAGCCGACTGTGCGCGAAAGTGCAAAGATCGGGGTGAACATAGAGGTCGGGAAACCCATCGCTTCGAGGATCACACCCGAATAGAAATCAACGTTCGGGAACAGCTTTTTCTCAGCAAAGTATGGGTCGTTCAGGGCCGCCTGTTCCAGTTCCTTGGCAACCGCAAGGATCGGGTTGTTTTCGACACCCAGCAGATCCAGAACTTCGTCTGCGGATTGTTTCATGACGGTCGCGCGCGGGTCAAAGTTCTTGTAGACCCGGTGACCGAAACCCATCAGGCGGAACGGGTCGTCCTTGTCCTTGGCGCGGGCAATGAACTCGGGGATGCGATCAACGCTGCCGATTTCCTTGAGCATCTCAAGGCAGGCCTGGTTGGCGCCACCGTGCGCGGGGCCCCAAAGACAGGCAATGCCCGCCGCGATACAGGCAAAGGGGTTCGCCCCCGAAGACGAAGCAAGACGCACGGTCGAGGTCGACGCGTTTTGTTCATGATCGGCATGCAGGGTAAAGATACGGTCCATCGCGCGGCTCAGGATCGGGTCCACCTGGTATTCTTCGGCGGGAACCGAGAAACACATGTTCAGGAAGTTGCCCGCGTAATCCAGATCGTTGCGCGGATACACGAAGGGCTGACCGATCGAGTATTTATAAGCGTTCGCCGCGATGGTCGGCATTTTCGCAATCAGGCGGTGCGACGCGATTTCGCGCTGAACCGGGTCCGAAATATCGGTGCTGTCGTGATAGAAGGCTGCCATGGCGCCAACCACGCCAACCATGATGGCCATCGGATGCGCATCGCGACGGAACCCACGGAAGAAGTTGTACATCTGCTCGTGGATCATGGTGTGGCGGGTGATGGTGCTTTCGAATGTTTCCAGCTCGGCCGCCGTGGGCAGGGCACCGTACAGCAGCAGATAGCACACTTCGAGATAGTGGGATTTGCCAGCCAGCTGGTCAATCGGATAGCCGCGGTGCAGCAGTTCGCCCTTAACGCCGTCGATGAACGTGATGGTGCTGTCGCAGCTTGCGGTCGAGGTAAAGCCGGGGTCGTAGGTGAATACGCCCGCCTGAGCATAGAGTTTGCGAATGTCGAGCACATCCGGGCCCGCCGTGGGCGAGTGCAATGGCAGTTCATAGCTCTGCCCGTCAATCGTCAACGTCGCGCTCTTGTTCTCTTCAGCCATGCTGGTCATCCCTCTTTATATGCAGTGAACCGGGCCGCGGTTCGGCCCGGTTGATTTATACGTTACATGGCCAAAGGGGGGCTAGCCGTCCCCCTCGGCCGCAGCTTGGGCCAGACGAGCAATGCTCTCCTCCTGACCCAGCACAAGCATCATGTCGAAGACAGACGGCGTGGCAGCCCGTCCCGCCAGTGCGGCGCGCAGGGGGCCGGCCAGTTTGCCGAATTTCATCCCCTGGTCTTCTGCGAAGCGGTTCAGGACCGCCTCAAGCTCCTCACGGACCCAGCTAACATTTTGCAGCTGCGGCGTCAACGTTGCCAGTATACCACGGGATACCGTATCAAGGTTCTTCGCGGCTTTCTCTTCGACCTGGATCGGGCGTTCCGTCAAAACAAAATGTGCCTTTTCAATCAGTTCCGGGAAGGTCTTGGCCCGCTCCTTGAGGCAATACATCGCACGATGAAGCCCATCCTTCTGGTTGTCCGACCAATCGGGCGCATCTGTCGCGGCGCGAAAGGCGATGATCTCATGCAGCAATGCAGCATCCTCGCTGGCGGCGATGTGTTGGCCGCACAGGTTTTCCAGCTTCTTAAAGTCGAACCGGGCAGGTGATTTGCCGATTCCATCGGTATTGAACCACTCCTTTGCCTGATCATCGGTAAAGAATTCGTCATCACCGTGCGACCAGCCCAGACGCGCAAGGTAGTTCCGCATGCCGGCCGCAGGGTAGCCCATGGCCTGATATTCCTCGACCCCCAGGGCACCGTGACGCTTAGAGAGCTTTTTGCCATCGGGGCCATGGATCAGCGGAATATGCGCATAGGTCGGCAGATCCCATCCCATGGCGGTATAAATCCCCATCTGGCGCGCGGCATTGTTCAGGTGGTCGTCGCCGCGGATCACATGGGTCACGCCCATATCGTGATCGTCGACCACAACCGCCAGCATATAGACCGGTGTCCCATCCGAGCGCAGCAGGATCATGTCATCAAGATTTTCATTCTTGATGCGGACAGTGCCCTGTACTTCGTCTTCGATCACGGTTTCCCCGTCCCGAGGGGTTTTCAGGCGCAGCACATAGGGGGCATCCGGGTGGCTTGCCTCATCGGCGTCGCGCCATGGGCTGCGATAATGGGTCGATGTGCCTTCGGCCCGGGCGGTTTCGCGAAAGGCTTCGATCTCTTCTTGGGTGGCAAAGCACTTGTAGGCGGCGCCTTTTGACAGCAACGCATGCGCCACCTCGGCGTGGCGATCTGCGCGGGCGAACTGGCTGACCGCTTCGCCGTCGTGGTCAAGACCCAGCCACGCCATGCCCCGCGCGATGGCGTCTGTTGCTTCGGGGGTCGAGCGCGCGCGGTCGGTGTCCTCGATGCGCAGCAGGAACTTGCCGCCGCGCCCACGCGCATAGAGCCAGTTGAACAGCGCCGTGCGGGCACCGCCAATATGCAGATAGCCGGTGGGCGAGGGGGCAAAGCGGGTCACGACTTGGGGCATCTTGGTTAACCTTTTCCTAACGGGTCTTGGGCATGGTTTGTGAGTTCCTTAAACAGCCACCCAAGCCGGGGCAAGCATGGCGCAGGCCTTTCCTGATCCCAGGGCCGATTTTCACGGCCTGATCCGAATGCGCGCGATGCTGCGCAGGCCTGGGCTTGGCCGGGCCTTTCTGGCGCAGCGTGGGCATCTGTTCCCCTGGGTGCCGGTATGTCTGGGTGTTGGGATTGGCCTGTATTTTTCCTTGAGGTTCGAACCGTCGGTCTGGTTGCTCTTGGGGGTTGCGATCCTTGGGGTCATCGCCCTGCGCCAAACCACCCTTGACCGGGGATTGGGACCTGCGCGGGGACCTTTGCTGACGGCGCTATTGGTGATGGGCCTTGGGTTTTCCCTGGCGGGCGCGCGCGCCCATTGGGTCGAGGCTCCGGTGCTGCCGTTTCGATATTATGGGCCGATCGAAGGGCGGATCGTAAAGATCGACCGATCTTCGTCCGATGCGGTGCGATTGACCCTGGATCGGGTTGTGCTGGAACGGATGAACCCGGAACATACGCCCGCCCGGGTGCGGGTGTCGCTGCATGGCGACCTGCCGGGGATTGCGCCACGTCCCGGGGCGACCGTGATGCTGACCGGACATCTGGACCGCCCCGGTGGCGCGGTTGAACCCGGAGGATTTGATTTTCGCAGGCACGCGTATTTTCTACGCCTCGGGGCCGTGGGCTACAGCCGCAATCCCGTGATGCTGCTTGAGCCACCCGGACGCGGGCTTTGGGTGTTCAAGGCGCGGATCTGGCTGTCTGCGCGTGTGCGCGCGCAGCTGGATGGCGACACGGGCGCCTTTGCCGCCGCCATCATGAGCGGTGACCGATCCGACATGTCCCAAGCCACGTTGCAGGCGCTCAGAGATACCAACCTTGCGCATCTTCTTGCCATATCCGGGCTGCATATGGGGCTGCTGGCCGGGTTTGTCTTTTCAGCGGTTCGGCTGATATTGCTGAGTGTCCGTGGGAGCCGGCATCACTGGCCGATCAAAAAGCTCGCGGCGCTGGCCGCATTGAGTGTCGCGGCCGGATACCTGGGGCTGTCCGGGGGCAATATTGCCACGCAACGCGCTTTTGTCATGGCGGCGGCAGGGTTGGTCGCGCTGATGGTCGACCGGCGGGTCTTGTCGCTGCGCGCGGTTGCGATTGCAGCATTGATCGTATTGGTCCTGCGCCCCGAGGCTCTTCTAAGTCCGGGTTTCCAAATGTCTTTTGCAGCAACCACCGCCTTGATCGCCGTATTCGAAAAGCTGACGCAATGGCAGTCAGGCCGCGATCTGCCACGCTGGTTCGGTCCGGTGTTGGGGGTGGTTGTTTCGTCAGCGGTGGCCGGGGCGGCGACAGCGCCCATCGGCATGGCACATTTCAACCAGGCCTCGGTCTATGGGTTGGTGGCAAACCTTGTATCGGTTCCGGTGATGGGGATTTTGGTGGTCCCTTTTGGCGTGGTCGCAGCCTTGCTGATGCCTCTGGGGCTTGACTGGATCGCTTTGGCGGTGATGTCGCTTGGGCTGGATTGGATATTGGGGGTGGCCCATCACCTCGCCGGGTGGGAGGGGGCAACACGCCCGGTGATCACACCAGGACCGGATGCCTTTCTCCTCATCATAGCGGGCGGGTTGTTTCTGTGCATCTGGCGCGGTTCGGGGCGCTTGGTCGGGATCGTCCCCATGATCCTTGGGGCGATGATCTGGGCCCGGTCCGACAGGCCCGACATCCTGATTTCGGCCAAGGGCAATCTGGCGGGTGTGCTGTCCCAAACAGGACGAGACTTGTCACGCGAAAAGGGCGCGGGCTTTGTGGCGCGCAACTGGCTTGAGAATGACGGCTCTGCCCGGGACCAATCCGAGGCCGCACTGGGATGGACCCCCGTGGGAAAGCGGGTGGTTTCATATCAACTGGGGGATAAAGAGATTGTCCACGCCACGGGCAAGACGGGGGCGCGACAGATTGAGAGCTGCCACGCGGGGCAAATTATCGTTTCCGATAAGCCGCTGGACATAAAAGGGAATTGTCTGTTGTTCGACCAAACCCGCTTGGCGCAATACGGAGCAGTCGCGCTGTGGCAGAAAGACCGTGGCTGGAAGATCGTGACTGATCGCCAGATCACCGGCACG
The DNA here is from genome assembly GCA_025210345.1 of Pelagimonas sp. Lineage (GTDB taxonomy): Bacteria > Pseudomonadota > Alphaproteobacteria > Rhodobacterales > Rhodobacteraceae > JAOARQ01. The sequence continues at coordinate 45,753 of JAOARX010000035.1, forward strand.
CGTCTGTGGACAGCATTGCCCTAGATGTCCCGGGCGCAGGACCCGTGCGCGGAAATCAATAGGTGCGGATCAGCCCAACCAGACGCCCCTGAATGCTCACGTCGCCTTCGGGCAGGACGCGCGGTTCATAGGCAGGGTTCTCGGCCTGAAGCACAATCATGCCATCGCGACGACGAAACCGTTTGAGCGTGGCTTCATAGCCTTCGATCTGGGCCACCACGATATCGCCCTCATCGGCCTGCGATGTTTCACGGATCACCACCACATCGCCATCATTGATCCCGGCGTTGATCATGGAATCCCCTTTGACCTCAAGGGCATAGTGGCGTCCCTGACCTGCGATCATCTGGCCGGGGACCGCGACCTGAGGGGGGGCGTCATTGATCGCCTCAATCGGAACACCGGCCGCGATACGCCCCATAAGCGGCAGTTCCGCCACCTGCGCGCGCGAAATATGTTGCGCCTGGGCGGGCGTCGCTTCGGGACGGTCCCCTTCGATCACACGTGGGGTAAAGCCTGCGGGCTTTTGGCCCAGGCTTTCTGGCAGTTTTACGATTTCGATGGCGCGGGCGCGGTGCGCGAGGCGTCGGATGAACCCACGTTCCTCAAGCGCCGTGATCAGGCGGTGAATGCCGGATTTTGACCGCAAATCCAGCGCCTCTTTCATTTCGTCAAAGCTGGGGGGCACGCCGTCTTGCGCCATGCGCTTGTTGATGAAATCCAAAAGATCCAACTGTTTCTTAGTCAACATGCTCGCGCCCTCATTGGTTCGACGATCCCGAGGCAATCGCGTCTCAAGGCGATTTCCAATCGCCTTTCAACCTGACGCGCCCGGTTGGCTTTGGGGTTTGTCAAATTTTGTTCTACAGGTGTTCTTGTTTTGTGTCAACCGGTGCCTGCGGGCGTTACAAGGGAATATAGTCGACCGTGTCGCCCGTGTCGCGGGCCGGATCATGCGGGGGGCGCACGACCAGTGCATTGGCTGCCCCAAGCACAGACAACAGGCTGGAATCCTGACGTTCAAAAACCTGCACCCCCTGGGCGGACAAGTGAGCACGCATATAGTGCTCGCGCGGGCCATTGGCCTTGAGCGGGGCCCGCAACGGGGCCGCCTGGCGGCGCGCGGGCGCGGGTTCAAGCCCAAGCATGGCCCGCACCACCGGGGCAAGGAACACATGACCACAAACCATCGCGGACACCGGATTTCCGGGCAGGCCAACCATCATGGCCTTACCGAGGCGACCGGACATCAGGGGTTTGCCGGGCCGCATCGCAACCTTGTAAAAACTGCGCTCGAGCCCGAGATCCCCCGCCACTTTGGCCACCAGATCGTGATCCCCGACCGAGGCGCCGCCAATCGTCACAACCAGATCGGCATCATCCACCAGCGAAAACGCGTGGCGCAACGAGGCTTCGTTGTCGCGAGCAATGGGCAAAAGCCGAGGCTCGGCTCCCAAATCGGTTAACAGCGCGTGCAGTCCAAAAGTGTTCGAGGCAATGATCTGGTCCGGTCCCGGAATTTCGCCCGGCATGACCAGTTCGTCGCCGGTGGATATCAACGCGACCCGAGGTTTGCGGTAAACGGGAACCTCGGCAATATTCATGGCCGCCAGCAGCGCGATGTCATTGGGACCCAGCAGGCGCGGCGCAGAGATCGCGGTGCCAGCGGAAAAATCCCCACCCGCCGGGCGGATGTTGGTGCCCGTTTCGACCGCATTCACTGTGATCTGATCGCCGTTTCGGGTGACATCCTCTTGGATCACAACGCGGGTCGTGCCCTTAGGCACCGGGGCACCGGTGAAGATGCGCACCGCCTGACCAGTGCTGACGCTGCCGTCAAACCCATGTCCGGCCGCGCTTTCCCCGATGACCGTCAGAATGGATCCCTGGGTCGCCTCGGATACGGCATAGCCATCCATCGCCGAGGCGCCAAAGGGGGGCTGTGTGCGTTTGGCCGTGACCTCTTGTGCAAGCACGCGACCATTGGCCCGGATCAGCGGAACCGCCTCAACCCCCGTCGGACGGGCGAGGGCAAAGAGCGCATCAAGGGCCCGGGCGACGGGGATCATGCTTCGTATCGCCCGGATTTCCCGCCGTCCTTCAAGATCACGCGGACACCGCCGATCTCCATGGCCTTGTCCACCGCTTTGACCATGTCATAGACGGTCAGGGCACAGGTTGACACCGCGGTCAGGGCCTCCATTTCGACACCGGTCTGGCCGGTGGTTTTCACCGTGGCTTTGATCCGCAAGCCGGGCAGGTCGGGATCCTGGATCAGATCGACCGAAACCTTGGTCACGGGCAGGGGGTGGCACAGGGGGATCAGCTCGGGTGTCTTTTTCGCCCCCATGATGCCCGCGAGGCGCGCAATGCCCACGACATCGCCCTTTTTCGCACGGCCCTGGGTGATCAGGTCAAAGGTCGCAGGGGCCATTTTGACCCAGCCTTCGGCTGTGGCGATGCGCGCCGTCACGGCCTTGTCCGAAACATCCACCATATGGGCGTTGCCCGCGTCGTCGAAATGGGTCAGGTCGCTCATGACATCACCGGATTGGCCAAAAGGGTGCGGGTCGCGGTTTCAACATCATCCTGACGCATGAGGCTTTCCCCGATCAGGAAGGTCCGTGCGCCATGGGCCGCCATATCCGCCAGATCCTGCGGGCTGTTCAACCCCGATTCCGAGATCAGCATCCGGTCATCCGGCACCATTTCAGACAGCACGCGCGTGGTGTCCAACGTCGTCTCAAAGGTTTTGAGATTGCGGTTGTTCACCCCGATCAACGGCGATTTAAGACGCAGGGCGCGCTCCATTTCCTGGGCATCGTGGGTTTCGATCAACGCATCCATGCCCCAGGAAAACGCCGCATCTTCAAGCTCTTGGGCCTGCGCGTCAGAGACCGAAGCCATGATGATCAAGATGCAATCCGCCCCAAGTGCGCGCGCCTCGGCCACCTGATAGGTGTCATACATGAAATCCTTGCGCAGCGCGGGCATGCTGGTGGCGCCACGGGCCTGCACAAGGAACTGCTTTGCCCCCTGAAAGCTGGGCGTATCGGTCAGCACCGACAGGCAGGTCGCGCCACCGTCCTCATAGGCTTTGGCCAGTTTCGCCGGTTCGAAATCCGCGCGGATCAAACCCTTTGACGGTGAGGCCTTTTTGACCTCGGAAATCAGACCGTATCCCTTGGTTTGAGCAGCCTTCAGCGCGGCCGCAAAGGGGCGCACGGGGGAGGCGCTGCGCGCTTCGTCCTCAATCGTGGCGAGCGATTTGACCGCTTTGTCGGCGGCAACTTCTTCCAGCTTGTAGGCCTTGATCTTGTCGAGGATGGTCTGCGTCATGGTGTTGTCCAGTTGATGGGCGTTTGGCCCATGGCTGTAAGCCAGTCGTTGATTTTCGAAAAGGGGCGAGAGCCAAAAAAGCCACGCCGCGCCGAAAGCGGGGAAGGGTGGGGGGATGTCAGGATCAGGTGATCCGCGCCGCGAATGTGTTTGGCAAAGCCCTGCGCATGGTTGCCCCAAAGCAAAAAGGCCCGGGGTTGATCCGACAGGTGGTTCAGCACCTGTTCAGTGAGTTTAGCCCAGCCCAGCCTGGCATGTGCCCCCGCCTGCCCGGGCAGAACGGTCAGGGCGGTGTTCAACATCAAAACCCCCTGATCGGCCCAAAACCGCAGATCGCCATTTGGCGGACAGGCGCCCTGATCCTCGGACAGCTCTTGATAGATGTTTTTCAAGGACCGGGGCAGCGGCGCAACATCAGGTTCAACCGAAAAGGCCAGCCCATGCGCATGACCGGGGGTCGGATAGGGATCTTGACCCAAAATGACCACGCGGGTCGTTTCGGGTGCTGTTTTCTCCAAGGCGGCAAAGACCTGATGGGCAGGTGGCAGATGGTTTGGGGCGTTTTGTGTCAAGTCGCGTTTGAGCGCGGGAAAATCCTGCGCAAAAAACGGCAGTTTTTGCCAAGTTTCCGGGGGGATCATGACATCCCTCCGAGTCTTGGCATTTTCGCACCAAATGCCACGGTCACAAACGGCATAGTTTCGGGCCTTTGAGGCAAATTAACCGAAAATGCCTTTAAAAACTTGGCAAAATCCGCATCAAATCGGGCATTTGATGTCAACTTGACGGAAATCATGCGCTCTGCGTGGCTTTTGCCAGGGATTCCAGCTTGGCCTTGGCCTGACCGCTGTCGATGCTGTCACGCGCCATGGCGACGCCGTCGCGCAGATCGCTGGCCTTGCCCGCAACGGTCAAAGCCGCAGAGGCATTCAACACCACCGCATCGCGATAGGCGCTGTGTTCGCCGTCCAGCAAGGCGCGAAAGGCCTGGGCGTTGTCTTCGGGCGTGCCGCCGACGATGGATTCAAACGGATGCACCGGCAGGCCGAAATCCTCGGGGTGGACTTCGCATTCACGAATGCTGCCATCTTCTTCCAGCGACGCGACCCAGCTGACACCGGTGATGGTCAGCTCATCCGTGCCATCGGATCCGTGCACCAGCCAAGCGTGTTCAGACCCAAGGGCGCCCAGCACCTCAGCCATGGGGCGGATCAGGTCACGGGTAAAGGCCCCGGTCAACTGGCGTTTCACCCCGGCGGGGTTGGTCAGCGGACCGAGGATATTGAAGATCGTCCGCGTGCCCAGTTCTGCACGCACTGGCCCCACATGCGCCATCGCCGGATGATGCATCGGCGCCATCATAAAGCAGATCCCCGTTTCGGCCAGCGCGCGTTCGACCACCTCGGGGCCAACCATGACGTTGATGCCCATCTGGCTTTGCACGTCAGCGGTGCCCGATTTCGACGACAGGTTGCGGTTCCCATGTTTGGCCACCGGCACCCCGGCCCCCGCCACGACAAAGGCCGTGGCCGTGGAAATATTCAGCGTGTGTTTGCCATCGCCGCCGGTGCCGACGATGTCCATTGCGCCTGCCGGGGCGTTCACCTTGTTACATTTGGCGCGCATGACTGCGGCGGCGGCGGCATATTCGTCGACCGTTTCACCGCGCACCCGCAGCGCCATGAGCAACCCGCCGATCTGTGCCGGAGTTGCGTCGCCGTTGAACAGGATCCCAAAGGCCTGCTCGGCCTCATTGCGGGTCAGATTGCGTTCGGTCGCAATGCCGATCAGGCTGCGAATATCTGCGCTCATGCGGGCACCTTCAGTGTATCAAGGAAATTCCTGAGCATGTCGTGGCCATGCTCTGATGCGATGGATTCCGGGTGAAACTGGACGCCATGGATGGGCAGGCTTTCGTGTTGGAGCCCCATGATCGTGCCGTCGGCCAGTTCTGCGGTCACGCGCAGGCAGTTCGGCAGGTCAGAGCGCCGCACGACAAGCGAATGATACCGCGTGGCCTGGAGCGGAGAGGGCAACCTGGCAAAGACGCTTTCGCCCTGGTGCAGCACTTCGCCCATTTTGCCATGGACGATTTCGTGATGGCGTTCAACGGTGCCGCCAAAGGCCTCACCGATGGTCTGGTGGCCCAGGCAGACGCCAAACAGCGGCAACTCGGCCTCGGCGGCGGCGCGGGTCAGCTCAAGGCAAATTCCCGCCTGCGCCGGGTCACACGGACCCGGGGAAAGCACGATCCCGTCGGGCCGCATGGCCATGGCCTCTTGCACCGTGAGGGCGTCATTGCGTTTGACCACCACATCTGCGCCCAGTTCGCCAAAATAGTGGACCAGATTATAGGTGAAGCTGTCATAGTTATCGATCAGAAGAAGCATGGTTAAGCTCGGGTTAGGGCTGGCGGCAGCGGCCTTGGTCGCGGTATACATGCGCAGGCGGGCGCATTGGCGTCAAGGGGCGGCGTCACGGGGCAACACGGGACTTGGCCCCGGACAGGTGTCTCAGGGCTTCGGGATATGGAAAACCATGCCGTTGTCTGGCAAGATGGCGGGAAATGGCGCACAAAGACAGCGACCTAGGGCAAAGGGCAGAGCATGGCACGAGGATTTTTGGCAGGCGCGATCTGGGGTGTTGTCGCGTCCGGTATCGGAGCGGGCACCCTGTCGGTGATGGTTGGAATGCCGCAAGGGGACGGGCAAAAGGCGACCGACCAGCCGTCTGTGCAGTCTGCGGTGCTTGATCCGCAAAACAACCCGGTTGATCCGCAACCCGCCCAAGAACCGAACACTACTGAAACCCCACAACCTGCGCCGATCGTGCCTGCCCCCGCGCCCCGGGTGAGCGGAGCTGCGCCAACGGCCCCCGTTTTTCCGGCCCCGGAGCCTCAGACCGCGCCCGTCGTGGCCGAGGATGGCACGCCTGCAATCTCGGCTCCGAGCTCTGCGCGGCCTGCTGATCAGGCCGGGGATCAGGTGGTTGTGGTCGATACCACGCCCGCGCCCGTTCCCGCGCCCCCCCCGACCCAAACCGAACCAGAGCCCACCGCCCCGCCCCGCGTCGCCCTGTCCGAGCCGACCGGCAACAGCCGCCCCAGTATCGGCAAGCCCGCCGGGTCTCTGTTGGACAAGACCCCAGCCGTTCCACAGGGGCGCCTGCCCAAGATCGGCCAGACCACAGACGCCACCACACCCGATGGCGCCCCCGCACCCGATACGCCGGTGTATAAATTTGCGGCGCCCATGCCGGCGGTTTTGCCTGCCGAGACACCCAAGATGTCCGTGATTCTGGTCGACGACGGAGCAGGGCCTTTGGGGCCGGAAATGCTGAACGAAGTGCCTTTCCCGATCAGCTTTGCAATCGGTGTCGGGCACCCGGATCCGGCGGGCGCGGTGGCGCAATACCGTGCGCGCGGCTTTGAGGTTCTGGCCCTGACCGCGATCCCCAGCGGCGCGCAGGCATCCGATATCGAAGTGACCCTGGCCGCCACTCTGGACGCCGTGCCGGATGTGGTGGGCCTGCTGGAAGCACCAGGGGGCGGGTTGCAAGACACCCGCGACAGCGCCGCTCAGGCGACATCTTACCTGGCGCAGACGGGGCACGGTTTGGTGGTGCAATCCAAAGGGTTGAACACGGCGCAGAAACTGGCGGTCAAGGAAGGCGTGCCCTCGGTGACCGTGTTCCGCGATCTGGATGGCGAAGGACAGGATCCAGAGGCCATCAGCCACGGGCTGCAAAATGCCGCCTTCCGCGCACGTCAGGAAGGCGGCGTGGTCACCATGGCACGCCTGAACGGCACGACCTGGTCGGCGCTGTTCTTGTGGGGATTGCAAGATCGCAATGATGCGATTGCATTGGTGCCCGTGTCGCACCTGCTTCAGAACAGTGTCGCGCCCTGATCAGGCCCAATCGCCCATGCGGCTGGCCAGATCGCCATATCCGGTCAGGCGTCTTTCATAGGCAAGGCCCAGCCTTTTGGCCTGGTCCTGGGCGCGCGCATCCAGTGCGGGGGCGTCGGTCTGAGCAAGGTAGACGAGCGTTTCGTAATGGCCGAAATACATCTCGCGCAGGTCCGGGTGACGATCCAGCCCCAGGGGCTTCCAGACAAAGGCGTCAAACTGGCGGACCAGAAAATCCGTGAGATAAAAGGCGGTCATTTCATCGCGGGTTTCAAAGCGTTCAAGCCCATCGAAAAACGCATAGCAATGCGGGCCAGCCACCATTTCAACCCCGAGATCCTTGCAGGCGGCTTCCAATTGGCCGCCGGTGCCGCAATCTGCATAGACCACGTGAATGGTTTCATAGTCCGCGCGGTGCTTGCGCACCGCATCGCGCACCGCTTGGGTGATCTTTTCCGGGTGATTGTGCAAGATGGCCGGCAGGCAGGTCAGGTCAAGGTGATCCCAACCGTTGCGATCGCGGATATCCAGGATTTCACGCGCAAGCGCCCCGCAGGCGATCAACAGGATCTTGCCATTGCGGGTAGGGGCCAGCCCGACTTCGGTCAACTGGTCATCCCCTGTCGACCCGGTTTCCACCGTTGAGGCAGCAGGTGTCGGGTCACGCTCGACGCTGCGCCGCCGTCCCGTGCGGCGCAATTTGTGCGCATTGGTGCTGGGTCCATCGGCTGGAGAGCCGCTGGCCAGGGTCTGGTTTGCGCGTTGGTCCGTGTCAGGAGTGTTGTTGGTCATCGTGCTGCGATACCGGCATCATGGCCCAGCGGCCCAGCAACGCCGAGATCAAGAGCACCGGCATGACTGTCGTCGCCCCCCAGACTGAAACCGCCCATAGTGTCGCAAGTGTTGCGCACAGAAAGGTCAGACCAAGCAGTACGATGAAAGGTATCGGCATTCCGTTCTCCTCTGGCCTTAGTATGGCCGAAGTTTGACGGCTTTGAAAGGGCAAACCGTGTGGCGACGGCCGTGCTGCGTCCGGGAATGTGTTGAAAACTGGGAGAATTCCCAAGAATGGGCAGGATCGGTCACATTTGAGTGACATCCCTGCGCTGCAAAGTGGGGGCTTCGGGCGCGATCAGAACCGCACCCGAAGACCGAGAATCACATGGCCGAGTTTAACCCGCAGTCATTTGATTGTGCTTGCGCGACATGAATTCCTTGGCGGTTTCCACGGCCACAGCGGCGTCACGGCAGTACGCGTCTGCACCGATGGCCTTGCCGAATTCTTCGTTCAGCGGCGCTCCTCCCACCAGCACAACGTAGTCGTCGCGTAGGCCTTTTTCGACCATCGTGTCGATCACGACCTTCATGTAGGGCATGGTGGTCGTCAGCAGTGCGGACATGCCAAGGATGTCAGGCTCTTCGGTTTCAAGCGCCTCGATATAGGCTTCGACTGCGTTGTTGATCCCCATATCAACCACTTCAAAGCCTGCGCCTTCCATCATCATCGACACAAGGTTTTTGCCGATGTCGTGGATGTCACCTTTGACGGTGCCGATGACCATCTTACCCATGCGCGGTGCACCGGTTTCGGCCAAGAGGGGCTTGAGAATGGCCATGCCACCCTTCATCGCGTTTGCGGCCAAAAGAACCTCTGGCACGAACAAGATCCCATCGCGGAAGTCGGCACCAACAATGGTCATGCCCCCAACCAGGGCGTCGGTCAGAATGTTATATGGCTGCCATCCACGCTCTAGCAGAATGTTCACGCCCTCTTCGATCTCTTCTTTGAGACCGTCATAGAGGTCATCGAACATCTGTTGAACGAGATCTTCGTCGTTCAGTTCAGAGAGGATGATGTCGTCTTCTTCGTCGGACATGGCTTTGTTTCCTTCAAAGGGGCACCCTGTTCGTGCCAATTCTACGTGACTATTGGTTTATTGCGTCTTGCCAACTTGGCCGATTGCGACATTGAGCGCGGCGCAACCGACTTTCGCTGCGAAACATTGACAATGTTCCTTGTCCGTTCTCATTTGTGGCATGACTGACAGACTGCGCCCCGTTGATTCTGCCCTGCGCCCCGGACGGGGGGCGTGTAGCCGAGAAACCGGCCGGTTTGAGCGATTTCTCAGGGCTGACACCCATGATGGCTGGGATATTCCCGAAGAGGCCGGGATCTTGCGCACGCAGGTCCGGGACGAACATCCGCGCAGTGTCATCAATTATGTCCGCTCGCCCGATTTGCCCTTTGACCGGACGTTGAACCCCTATCGTGGGTGTGAACACGGGTGCATCTATTGCTTTGCCCGGCCAACGCATGCCTATCTTGGTCTGTCTCCGGGGTTGGATTTTGAAACCCAGCTGATCGCGCGTCCGACGGCGCCGCAGGTTTTGCAGCAGGAATTGCGTGCGCGTCGGTATCGCGTGGCGACTTTGGCCATCGGCACCAACACCGACCCCTATCAGCCCGTCGAAAAGGAGCGCGGAATCATGCGGGCCTGTTTGCAGGTTCTGCAAGCGTGCGACCATCCGGTGGCCATTGTCACCAAGGGCACGCTGATTGAGCGCGATATCGACATCTTGTCGGATATGGCCAAGCGCCGCCTGGTGCGTGTCGGCATTTCCGTGACAACCCTTGATGTCGGGCTGTCGCGCCGGATGGAGCCGCGCTGTCCCGCGCCCAAACGACGCTTGCAGACGATCGACCGCCTGAGCGCTGCGGGGATCGAGGTGCGTGCCATGATCTCTCCGGTCGTGCCGGGGCTGACCGATCACGAACTTGAGGGCATTTTGACGGCCTGCCGGGATGCGGGGGCCTGTGCCGCAAGCTGGATCATGCTGCGATTGCCCTTTGAGGTGGCGCAGCTGTGGGAAGATTGGCTGGAAGAGCACCATCCCGACCGTCGCTCTCGGGTGCTGGGGCATCTGAGGGATATGCATGAGGGTGAGGTCTATTCGTCCAATTGGTTCAAGCGAATGCGCGGAACGGGGGTTTATGCGCATATGATTGCACAGCGGTTCAACCGGGCGCAAAAGGCGTTGGGGCTGGATCAGGATCTGCCCGAATTGCGCAAAGATCTGTTCCGACCGCCGGTTCTCCCCGGCGATCAGTTGTCGCTGTTCTAGCAGGATGCAGATGTTAGCCCCGGCGGCGCCCTCGGCGTTCGCGTTTTGGGGTGGCGGCCTCGCCTGTGCCGTCATTCTCAGAAGAGAACCCCCCCAGTTTTTCCGCGATCAGCTCAAGCGAGGGCCTGTCGCCCTTGGGCGTGGTTTCCAATGCGGCGCGCATGGCCTTAAGATGTGCGGGCAGGGTGCCACAGCATCCGCCGATGATCTTGGATCCAAGGTCACGCGCAAGCACGGCATATTCGCCCATCAATTCCGGTGTGCCGTCATAGTGGATGTGACCATCCACATATTTTGGAATGCCGGCATTGCCCTTGGAGATGATCGGAACCTGGGTGTCTGCGCCGGAAAAGCCCGCAATTGTGCGCAAAAGATCCGATGCGCCGACACCGCAGTTGGCGCCAAAGGCAAGCGGCGTGTTGGGCAGATCCGACACCAGTTTGACCAGATCTTCCGAGGTCACACCCATCATGGTGCGCCCGGCGGTGTCAAAGCTCATGGTGCCACACCAGGGGGCGTCGAGATTGGCAAAGGCTTCGGCGGCGGCCCGGAATTCTTCGGGGGCCGAAATGGTTTCCACCCAGAGCACGTCGGCGCCACCGTCCAGCAGCCCACGGCCGGTTTCTTCGAACATTTCCACGGCGGATTCATGCGACAGGGTGCCTGCGGCCCCCATGATTTCACCGGTGGGGCCCACCGACCCGGCGACGATGATATCGCGCCCTGCGGCATCTGCGATCTCACGGCCCAATTCGGCCGAGAGCTTGGAGAATTCATAGGCCTTGTCGGCGGCATCGTGCAGTTTCAAACGCGAGGCGTTCGCGCCAAACGAGTTGGTCAGAAACAGGTCCGACCCCGCCTCAACGGCGTTGCGATATAGCGTGCGGATCTTTTCGGGCTCATCCCGGTTCCAGAATTCGGGCGCATCCCCGGATTGCAGGCCCATGTTGAACAGGTTCGTGCCCGTTGCCCCATCGGCCAACAGCCAGTCGCGGGTTTCAAGGGCTTTGCTCAGCGCGTTGCTCATGCGATTTGCTTTCGTAAACAGGTTTCCCCCCGTTTTCCACGGCTGCGCGCATAAGGCAAATTCATAATTTGCAAGATGGTTATGAATTCCGCGCGGGTTCAGGGGGGCTGGGGCGGTTTTGGCCGGATTTTTCTCAGGCGCGCTTAGATCCCCGTGACCTGATAGGTGCGGGGAATGCCCTGGGTGATGGTTGCCCAAACTGATTGGGCTGCGCGGGTTTGATGGGCGTGAAAGCTCTGCGCGTCCAGAAAAATCTCATGCACATTGAAACGTCTCGGGAAACGCCCCGGCGTGGTATCATCCTCGGTGACGTCGAACGAGACACAGCCGGGTTCCGCACGGGTCAGCCGGATGTGGTCAGGCAACGCAGCGCGGATCGCCTCCAAACGGGAAGCGGGAACGGAAATATATCCTGTCATGGTCACAGTCATGCGTGTCTCTATCTCAACAGCCAGTTTGGGGGCGCAACACCCGTCTTGGCCAGGCTCCAATGAAGCGGCCAGCGCAGCGCATTGAACCAGATCGCAAGGCTTTCGCGCAAGAGCGGTCTCCAGGACAGGGGCAGGTGCTGTCCTTTCATCTGACTTGGGTACAGCGTAATCCGCTCTGCCCCCGCCAGTTTGAAAGACAGCCAGCTTCGGGGCAGATGAAAGCTGTCGGTCACCACCGTCAGATGTGTTTTGCGCTCGAGCAGAGGCAGGGTGAAAAGCGCGTTTTGCAGGGTCGAGGCGGACGCGGGCTCAATCACTAACGCGCTTTCGGGCACGCCTGCCTCACGCGCGAGGACCGCCATTTGCACGGCGACCTCGGTGAAGGCATCGTCGCCGACTCGACCGGAAAAAGCGATCACCGGGGCAATGCCCGCCTTGTACAGATCAACGCAGGTCAGGCTGCGCTGCCGCGACATGGGGGTCAGCCTCCCATGCAGGTTTACCCCGGAGCCAAGGCAGACAATCGCATCGGATTTGGGCAGTTTGGATGGCGCGGTGATCGGCCAGTGGTGCGTCCACTGCGCCACCAACAGCAAGGTCGCAGCATAGAGGGTCATCACGACACCCAGCGTTCGGAGCAAAAGGCGAGACAATGTCAGGTTTCCAATAGCATGATCAATCAAAAATCGCGTCAGCTGGCGTGCCCCCTGAGCAGGTTATAGCTGCGCTTGCTTACGGTGCACCAGCGAACGCTTTGTTTGTGTATAGTGTCAGCCCGCAAAGAGGGCCAGTTCGACCTTGGTAAGGCACAGGGGAAAGCTCGAAGACCGGGGTGTCAAATCGATCCCGCCCAGATGGAATAATCGGGTCCGGTGGTTGGAGCCAAAAGATCGCTGGCTGACAATCGAACCGTCTGGCGCGTTTGGAAATCGTTTCTATAGGCTGAACGCAGGGGGAAGACACACTATCAATAGGTCCAAATCAGGTTTGCATGCGCCCAAGGGGACAGGGCACATGCAAGCGCAATACCGCGGATTATTCCCACTCGATGGTTCCCGGAGGTTTCGAGGTGATATCATAGGTCACACGGTTGATGCCCTTGATTTCATTGATGATCCGGGTCGCGGTCTCGCCCAGGAATTCATGGGTGAAGGGATAGTAATCCGCCGTCATCCCATCCACCGAGGTCACGGCCCGCAAGGCACAGGCATAGTCATAGGTGCGGCCATCTCCCATCACACCAACGGTGCGCACGGGCAAAATCGCGACATAGGCCTGCCAGATTTCATCATAAAGCCCATGCTTGCGGATCTGGTCGATATAGACCGCGTCGGCTTCGCGCAGGATCTCCAGCTTGTCGCGGGTGATTTCGCCGGGGCAGCGGATCGCCAGGCCCGGTCCGGGGAAGGGGTGGCGGCCGATAAAGCTGTCGGGCAGGCCAAGCTCGCGCCCCAGCGCGCGGACCTCATCCTTGAACAGCTCGCGCAGCGGCTCGACCAGTTTCAGGCCCATTTTCTCCGGGAGGCCACCCACATTGTGGTGCGATTTGATCGTCACCGAAGGACCGCCCGAGAAGGAAACGGATTCGATCACATCCGGGTAGAGCGTGCCCTGGGCCAGAAATTCGGCGCCTTCGATGGTGTCCGCGTGTTTCTGGAACACGTCGATGAACAGCTTGCCAATGATCTTGCGCTTGGTTTCCGGATCGCTTTGACCGTCCAGCTCGCCCAGGAACAGCTCGGATTCATCGGCGTGGATCAACTGGATATTATAGTTGTCGCGGAACATCTTGACCACTTCGGTGGCCTCGTCCTTGCGTAGCAATCCGTGGTCGACAAAGACGCAGGTCAGCTGATCGCCGATGGCTTCGTGCAGCAAGATAGCGGTGACAGAGCTGTCAACGCCGCCGGACAAGCCACAGATCACCTGTTTGTTGCCCACCTGTTCGCGAATGCGCTCGATCGCTTCTTCGCGATAGGCGCCCATGGTCCAGTCGCCCGAGAACCCGGCCAGTTTGACAAAATTTTCATACAGCTTTGCGCCGCGCGGGGTGTGGTGGACCTCGGGGTGAAATTGCACCGCATAGAAATGGCGGCTGGTGTCGGCGGTGATGGCATAGGGCGCATTGGGCGAGGTGCCGAACACCTCAAAGCCGGGGGCGATGTCGCTGACGTGGTCGCCGTGGCTCATCCAGACCTGTTCATCCCCATCGGAGAACCAGCCGTCCAGAATGTCCAGCGTGCCTTTGGGGGTCACGAAGGCGCGGCCAAATTCGGCGGTGCCATGGCCGCTTTCAACGCGCCCGCCCAGCTGATGCATCATAACCTGCTGGCCATAGCAGATCCCAAGGATCGGCACGCCGTAGTCGAACACGCCTTCGGGGGCGCGCGGGCTGCCGTCGCGGGTGACGCTGTCAGGACCGCCCGAAAAGATGATCGCCTTGGGCGCCATCGTCTCGATCATCTCCATGGTCACGGCCTGATAGGGGTGGATTTCGCAATAGACATTCAGTTCGCGCAGGCGGCGCGCAATCAGCTGCGTTACCTGCGAACCAAAGTCGATGATTAAGAGGCGGTCATGCGTGGTCTGGGTCATGTGCCCAATTATGCGCGGCTGTCATGTGATGCAAGCCCGTTTCGCCCAAATCAGAGCATATCTGCCAGTCCTTCGGGAAAGAGCGCGATGCGGCCTGCGCGCGCCTTGGCCAGTGAAATCCATTTCGCGTGCATCTCGATTCCGTCTTCTTCGGCAAAGGCCAGTTGATCGGCCTCATAGATTTGTGGGTCGGAAAACCGCGCCTCATAGGCGATCACGATTTCATGCCCCATGGACCCGTGGTGGGTATAGAGGTTTTCCAGAATGCCGATCTGGCACAGATCGCACAGCTCTTGCCGGGTTTCTTCGCGCAGCTCTCGGACAAGGCAATCTGCGGCGCGCTCGCCGAATTCGATCTGCCCCCCCAGGGGGCGCCAACCCTTGATCTGCCCGGCGTCGTCATACACCGGACCGGCAAGGATCTGGTCATCCCGCCGTATAATGGCGATGGCAAGGGGGCGCACCTGTTGACGGGGGCGCCAAGGGGGCGGGGTCTTTGCCACGTCGGGGCGTTCCCCGGTGGGGTTGGCATCGTCCGAGCCACAGCCACAACCGGTGCCGCAAGTGTGATCATGTGCCATGGGGCTCTCCTGATTTCCGGATCTCTGATCCAATACAGCTGGGCGCGCGCGTCAAGAGATTTATCGCAAGAGTGCCACGATTTGTGCCCGCACCACGGGCTGATCCTGGCCCCAAGACTACCGGATATGACGCCTGAGCGCGGGCCTGACCCACAGCGATTGGCGGGCAGCATCGTGAAACCGACCAGACAAATGTCGCTTTTGCCCGCCAAGCGCCGTATACCGGTGGCGTATCCAGCGCCGGTCGGGTTATCACAATGGGGAAGTGAGACAGACGGAATAGGTCAATGGCAGAACCAGCACGTAGACGCGGCCGCGGCGGTGGCGGCGCAGCCCGCCGCGCAGAGCGCACGGCAATCAATGTCGAAACCGCCAAGTATATTGAACGCAACATCCCAAATTTTGAGGTGTTGACCGAAGAAGCGATTGAAATCATCGAGGCCAACGCGGAAACCGTGCTCGAAGAGATCGGCGTGAACTTTGTCGACAACCCCGCAGCACTTGAACGCTGGAAAGAGGTTGGCGCTGACGTTAAGGGCGAACGCGTGCGTCTGCCCAAAGGTCTGGCCCGTTCGTTGATCAAAACCGCTCCCAGCCACTTTACCCAGCATGCCCGTAACCCCGCGCGCAGTGTCGAGATCGGTGGCCGCAACCTGGTACTGGCACCCGTCTACGGCCCGCCCTTTGTGCGCGACGTCGAAGGCGGCCGTCGCTATGCGACGATGGAGGATTTCCGTAAATTCGTGAAGCTGGGCTATATGTCCAAATGGCTGCATCACTCGGGCGGGACCGTCTGTGAACCCACCGATGTGCCGGTCAACAAACGCCATCTTGATATGCTGCACGCGCATATGACCCTGTCAGACAAGCCCTTTATGGGTTCCGTGACCGCGCCCGAGCGCGCGCAAGACAGCGTCGAGATGTGTGAAATCCTGTTTGGCAAGGATTTTGTGCAAAAGAAGACAGTGATGACCTCGCTGATCAACATCAACTCGCCGATGCAGTTCGATGATGTGATGATGGGTGCGCTTGAGGTCTATGCCAAAAACAATCAGGCGGCGATCATTTCGCCGTTTATCGTGGGTGGGGCCATGGCGCCCGTGTCCGTCGCGGGGACTTTAACGCAGGTGCTGGCCGAAGTCATGGCGGGCATTGCCTATAGCCAGATCATTCGCCCGGGCGCACCGGTGATCATGGGGACATTTGTGACCTCGATCGATATGGGATCTGGCGCGCCGACCTTTGGCACACCCGAGGCCGCGCATATCACCTATGGTGCGGGTCAGTTGGCCCGGCGTCTGGGGCTGCCGTATCGTTCGGCCGGGTCGTTCAACGGCTCGAAGGTCCCTGATGCACAGGCCGCCTATGAAACGGCGAACTCGCTGAACATGGGTCTTCTGTCCGGTGTGAACTTTATGCTGCACTCCTGCGGGTGGCTTGAGGGCGGGCTGGTGGCCAGCTTTGAGAAATTCGTGATGGATGCGGACCAGCTGGGTACGCTCCATGGATTGGCCAAGGGCGTTGCCTTTGACGAAAATGCGCAGGCCATGGATGCGATCCGCGAAGTGGGGCCGGGTGGCCACTATCTGGGCTGCGCGCATACGCAGGCTAACTTTAAGGACGCCTTCTGGAAGACCGAATTGTTGGATTACAAACCCTACGAGACCTGGTCAGAAGAAGGCGGTCGCGACACTGTTGCGCTGGCACAGGCGCGGGTCAAGTTCCTGCTGGACAACTACCAGCAACCGGGAATCGATCCGGCAGTCGCCGAAGAGCTTGCGGGCTATGTTGCGCGCAAGAAACAAAGCATGCCGGACAGCTTTACCTGAATATTGCGGGGGCCATGGCTGTCAGCACGCCGTGGCCTCACGCAGAACCTGGGCTTCGCCCATCACTGCGATCAGAACTTCGACATGACGTGCCACACGATAGGCTGCGTCATCTGCTAGGCGCAGATCATCCAGTTCGGATTCCATCTCGATCAACTTCATCAAAGCAGCGCCCGGGCGGGGCAGATTTGCATGTCCAAACAACCTATGGAGGTGCGGATCGCGCTTATAATCCAGGACGCCAGCCTTGGCTGCACGGACCAAAAGGCGCGGGCGGCGCAGGTCTCTGACAATACCTAATACATCTTTCATTTTTGCGCTCCAGTTCGGAAAATCTTTGCGTGTCAGCACTATGCACGCGTTTCTTCAGTGTTGCGTCATGGGCATTCCGGGCGTTCGGCGCGGTTAGTATATTTTTTCCATTTTGGAAAATGATTGATTTCGAAAGGTTCCATTAACTCTTGAGTAACGGCCACACGCGAAGGTTGCGGTGGAACTTCTGGGGACAAGTTTGTGGAAAGAAAACCGGAGATCGGATCGTATTGATGAACATGCCGCTGCCAAATCTGAACGAGCTCGGATTGCCCACGTGGGTGCCTGAGGCGGCTTGTGTATATCTGGCGCATACCGAACACGGACATTCGATCCGGTCCTTGGCCAGACAAAACGGATGCCATGCATCGACCGTTCTGCGTCAGGTGCGACGCATGGAAACCCGGCGGGATGATCCGCTGGTGGATGCGGCACTGGCCAAGCTTGGATCGAAATCAGACTTGTTTGGGGCACATAATTCCGGAAAGGACCAAGATCCGATGAATGCTGCTGTCAACACGCCGTCCGCGCCGGACGAACAGAAACTTTCGTCAGAGGCACGGCGGATTCTACGCCGATTGTGTGAAACAGGCGCTGTTCTGGCGGTCGCCGCCGAGATGGACAAGGCGGTGGTCGTGCGCGACACTGGCGAAGGTGGGAGCACGCGAACCGCTGTTGTGGATTCCCCCATCGCACAGGCTATGGCACTGAAAGACTGGATCGCCTGCGATCAGCCGGGCCGCATATCACGCTACCGTATCACGGCGGCGGGGCGGCAGGCGTTAAACAAACTTGTTGCGGAGCAAGAAAGCCGTGTGCGTGGATTTGCCGAAGCGCAAGCGGGTTTTGATACCGGGCGCGAAGCAGAGGCCGCGCTTGCCGAGGTTGAAAAAGACCCGCGCGCGCGTAAAGGCCGTTACCTGTTGGCTGAAAGCCCGCTGACCACATTGGGCCGCCGCCGTGACAAGGACGGCACTCCCTTTCTGGCGGATGTCCTGGTTGCGGCAGGTGAGCGTCTGCGCGAAGATTTCGAACTGGCGCAGATGGCCCCCGGAGCCGTCGAGAGCTGGGACCAGTTCCTGACCGCTGAACCTGTGGCAGAGGGATCAGATAGCGCCAATGCCGCTCAGGCGCGTCTTCAGGCCGCACTGCGGGATCTCGGTCCGGGTCTGGGGGATGTGGCGCTGCGCTGCTGCTGTTATCTTGAGGGGCTGGAAACCACTGAAAAGGCGCTGGGGTGGTCGGCGCGGTCCGGCAAGATCGTGTTGCGCATCGCGTTACAGCGTTTGCGCCGCCACTACGAAGAACTGTCCCAGCAAGGTGGCGATATGATAGGATGACGGTCCGGTAGCCCAACAGAAAAACGCGCCCCAGAAGGCGCGTTTTGTGTTTTTAACCCAGTGGCCGCGTTTACGACGCTTTCAGGTGCTTCATCAGATTTTCGGGCGACGATTCGCCGTAGGGATCTTCGTTGTGGTTGTCCGCGAGGCCGGGCTCTTCGAACCATGCTTCGACCTTGCCATCATTGATGATGGCCGCATAGCGCCACGACCGCATGCCAAAGCCCAGGTTGTCTTTGTTCACCAGCATGCCGATCTTGCGCGAAAACTCACCAGAGCCATCGGGGATCACCTTGACGTTCTCAAGGTTCTGATCCTGCGCCCATTTGTTCATCACGAATGAATCGTTCACCGACATGCAATAGATGTCGTCGATGCCCAGATCGCGGAACTCGGATGCGTTCTTTTCAAAACCCGGGAGCTGGTAGGTCGAACAGGTCGGGGTAAAGGCGCCGGGCAGCGAAAACAGGATAACCCGTTTGCCTTTAAAGAAATCCGAAGTGGTCATGTCCTCCCAGCGGTACGGGTTCGAACCCTCGATCGATTCGTCACGAACGCGGGTGTGGAAGGTCACTTCGGGAAGGGAAACACCAGTCTGCATGTCTGCTCCTACAATGGTCAAATCAGGAAGATGCGAAACCGATATAGGGCGGTCTTGGGATATTCAATATGGAATCATTCCAAATTGATAAAGTTTCCATGTCGCACACCGGTTGGTGCTGATTGTTCAGGCGTTTGACACCGGAAGGCGGGGAAAGAAAACGCACCGGAAAAGAGCAGATCCTCTCCGGCGCACACCCAGAACTCGGGCCTTTGGAGCACATTCACGTGCAGAGGACACTCGCTAACCGTTTGGGGATGCGCCACTGTTGGATAGACAGCTCTGCAAGACTGGTACTTCCCTCTGCTCTGTCATACTATCGCGATAGCCAACCCAAGTTTGAGGGGAAAATTCTATGCGCGATCTCAAAATCCCTCAGGAGCGCCACCCAGAAAAAGCCCACCGCAAGGACAATGCCCAGCCGAAAAAGCCCAGTTGGATCCGCGTAAAAGCACCCGGCGGTGAGGGGTATAACAGCACCCGCAAAATCATGCGCGAGCACAATCTCGTCACGGTATGCGAAGAGGCGGGGTGCCCGAATGCCGGCGAATGCTGGAGCCAGGGCCACGCCACCATGATGATCATGGGGGAAATCTGTACGCGCGGCTGTACCTTTTGCAATGTTGCCACCGGTCGGCCAGACGCGTTGGACCTGTTTGAGCCGGGGCGCGTGGCGGATGCGGTACAAAAACTGGGGTTGAACCATGTGGTGATCACATCCGTCGACCGGGATGATCTTGAGGACGGAGGCGCCGAGCATTTTGCCCAGACCATCCGCGCCGTGCGTCACAGGTCTCCGGGCACCACGATCGAAATCCTGACCCCGGACTTTTTGAAATGTGATCCCTCTGTGCTTGAGATCGTGGTCAAGGCCAAGCCTGACGTCTTCAATCACAATCTTGAAACGGTTCCGGGGCTGTATCCCACGGTGCGTCCCGGCGCGCGGTATTTCCACAGCCTGTGCCTGTTGCAGCGCGTCAAGGAGATGGATCCAAGCATTTTCACCAAGTCGGGCATCATGGTGGGCCTTGGCGAGGACCGGCAGGCGGTGAACCAGATCATGGACGATATGCGGGCCGCGGATATCGATTTCCTGACCATCGGTCAGTATCTGCAACCGACGCCGAAACACCATGCGGTCGATCGGTTTGTCACGCCCGAAGAATTCGCAGGCTATGAAAAAGCGGCCTATGGCAAGGGCTTTTTGATGGTGTCGTCCACGCCTCTGACCCGCTCAAGCTATCATGCGGGGGATGATTTCGAAAAGCTGCGCACCGCGCGTCTTGAGAAATTGGGGTAGGGCGCTTCGGGCGATCGCACAGACCTAATAAGGCGCGGATCAACCCGCGCCTTTTCTCGTTTGTGCCCTGTGTTCTGTCCGGCCGGGGGCGTGTTATGGGCCTTCAAAGTCATAGCTGGGCCACAAGCCGCCAAAGGCCCTAGGAAAACCCGTGGCTTATATTGTGGTCATACCCGCGCTTGTGCGCTGGGGCAAAAGCATCGGGTCACGCGGGCTGTTGATGTTGATAGGGCCGTGCCCCTGACACCTTTTCTGACAGGGCTTTAGGTCTCGTCGGTGAAACGCACCTTGCCGATGAAGGGCAGGTTGCGGTTGCGTTGGGCAAAATCAATCCCATACCCAACGACAAACTCATCGGGGATTTCGAACCCGATCCAATCGGCGCGAACATCCGCTTCTCGGCGGGTGGGTTTGTCCAAAAGGGCAATGGTGCGAAGCTTGCGCGGGTTGCGGCTTTGCAGCAGGTGAATCACGTGGTTCAACGTGTGCCCGGTATCGACGATGTCCTCGACCAGCAGAACGTCGCGCCCCTCGATCTGGCCGCGAATGTCCTTGAGAATGCGCACCTCGCGTGAGCTTTCCATCGCGTTGCCATAAGATGAGGCTTCGAGGAAATCGACCTCGACCGCCAGGTCCAGTTCGCGCACCAGATCAGCGATGAATACGAAAGACCCGCGCAACAGGCCCACCACGACCAGCTTGTCGGTATCGGCATAGTCCTGGCCGATTTCACGGCTAAGATCTTCGATCCGGGCGGCGATGGTCTTGGCCGAGATCATCTCATCTACGACATAAGGACGCTGTGTCATGGCTTTTCCCTTGAATTTTCGCGCGCAACATACGACATCCGCGTGCATTGTCACCCGTTTCTGACGCCGCACCCGGCAGGAGCCCACCCCAATGCCCAAACATGCCGAAACCCGGACGCTGCCTTATACCGCGCAGCAGATGTATGATCTGGTGGGCGATGTGGCGTCCTATCCGCAGTTTCTGCCCTGGACCGCGGCGGCCCGGATTCGCAGCACCGAAGACTGCGGCGATCACAGCGTGATGCTGGCGGATCTGGTGATCTCGTTCAAAGTGTTCCGGGAACGGTTCGGATCCAAGGTGACCCTGTGGCCCGAGGCGTTGAAAATCGAAACCGAATATCTCGACGGGCCGTTCAGGCATCTTGTGTCGCTTTGGCAGTTTCGCGATGTGCCAGGCGGGGTCGAAGTGGCATTCGAGGTCGATTTCGAGTTCCGCAACAAGATCCTGCAGGGGGCGGCGGGCATATTCTTCCTCGAAGCGATGCAGCGGATCGTGCGGGCGTTCGAAGACCGCGCAGCCGCACTGTATGGCACGGCGTGAGCGGCGGGGCGCGCAAGAATTTTCATAAAATTCTTTGGATCAAACACGGCGGACAGATGGGTCCGTAACTGCGGGCAGGGGGTCTCTGTTCAAAGACGGGTGTTCAAAGATTGGGTTAACCATTGTTTGTGATGACCGTTTTGTGTCCGTGAAATGACACCTTTCTGCCCCAATTGGCCGACAATCTTTACCTGTCAGAAATAAAGGTTACGGCGGGTTTTCCCATGACGTCCATTTTCACTCCACCGATCGCGCAGCCCCTGCCTTTTCCGGAGCTGCGCCCCGGTGCGAAACCCAACTGGACCCCCCCGGTTCAGGATGCACCCCTGGAGCGTCAGGGATTTACGCCTTCTGCCTCTGTCTCTGACACGAATCCAACCTCGGTCAATCCAGCTCCGGTGCCACTCGCGGTGCAGGGCAAGGCCGATCCCGAGACCGCCCGCCCCTCTGCGGTCAACGGAGCCCCCTCTGGCGTTTCGGCCGCGTTGGACCGGCCTGTCCCGTCATCGGCTCCGGCCGAAACCCAGAGGCCGAACACCCAGGTCCCGTCACCCGCCCATGCCAACCCCGCGCATAGCGGGCAGGACGCGGGCCCATCGGTGCAGGAACTGGCCTTTGCACCGCAAGATCCGCACGCGGAGCCGGTGTCAGAGCCCGCCGACGCGCAGACCGCCCAAGTGGCCTATCGCACCGCTTTGGAAACCACGAATGCGGCCGAACCGGCGCAGCTTCTCATGACCGCCTGATCATCTTTTCCCCATCGCGTTCAGCTGTTACCGTGCCGCGGATCTGATCAGGAACCCGCGATGCAAGACCTATTCTCATGCCTGCCTGCCCCTTTGGCGCAGGTGCTGACGCCGGCGTTGGCCCCGCCCACCGATGCGGCGCGCGACGTGATGCGCCTGTCCTTGATGGATTGGATGGCCTGTGGATTGGCCGGTCAGGATGAACCCGTTGCAAAACTGACCCGCGCGTTGGTGCGCGACGAAGGCGGCGCGGCGCAGGCCACCTTGTTTGGCGGCGGCAAGCTCCCGGCGCGGGGGGTCGCCCTTGCAAATGGGGCCTGTTCGCACGCGCTGGACTATGACGATACGCATTTTGCCCACATTGGTCACCCGTCGGTGGCGGTGCTTTCGGCGGCCTATGCCATGGCCGAGCGCGAGGGCGCCGATCTGGAACAGATGCTGGATGCGGCGCTGGCGGGATGCGAAGCCTCGGTCCGCTTTGGCATCTTGTTCGGGCGCGGCCATTATCAGCAGGGGTTCCACCAAACCGGCACGGCCGGGGCCTTTGGGGCGGGCGTGGCTGCGGGGATCTTGCTCGGGTTGACGCCTGCGCAATTGGGGCAGGCAATGGGCTTGGTCAGCACCCGCGCCAGCGGGCTCAAGTCGCAGTTTGGCACCATGGGCAAACCCTATAATGCAGGCATCGCCGCGGCAAACGGGGTCGAAGCCGCCCTTTTGGCCGCCAAGGGGTTTGTGTCCGATCCGGGCGCGCTTTGGGGGCAGAACGGCTATTTGGAAACGCACCATTGCGACGGCGAAATCGACGAAACCCCCGGTTTTCTGATGGAGCAGGTCAGCCACAAGTTTCACGTCTGCTGTCACGGGCTGCATGCCACGCTTGAAGCGCTGGAACTGCTCAAACCCCTGGATATCCGGCAGATACTGTCCGTTCAGATCACCACGCATCCGCGCTGGATGACCGTGTGCAATCAACCCGCGCCCAAGACCGGGCTGGAGGCCAAGTTCAGCTATCGGATGGTGGCGGCCCTGTCGCTGACGGGGCATGCCACCGCGGCGCTGAGCAGCTATTCAGATGCGCTGTGTGCCGATCCCGAGGTGATTGCGCTGCGCGACCGGGTTCAGGTCCGGGCCGATGCAGAACTGTCAGAAACCGAGGCCATTGTGCGCATCGAAACCTCGACCGGCGCCTATGAGGCGCATCACGATCTGAACGCGCCCATGCCGCTGCAAACGCGTCGCGCGCGTATTCACGCCAAGGTCGCGGCCCTGTTGGGTGAGAAACGAGCCGATGCGCTGTGTCGGGCGGCAAGAGGCACTTTGGAACAGTTAACTGTTTCGCTAGCCGACGAAATACCCCAGTGATGCCACAATTTCGCACCGATCCCTGAACATTCTCTTACCATGAACCTTGGTCATGGGAGGCCGCTATGGGGTTGGTAATCGTATTGGGCTTGAGCCTGTTCGCAGTGTCACTGTCACTGCTTGGTGGTGTAGATTTAGAGTTAGAAACTGCTCTCGATGATCTCGAGATGGACCTGGACGGTACGGAAACGGCCCAGGCCGAGGCCAGCGATGTTGCGCAGGTCCTTCAGGTCGTGGCCAAAGTGTCGGAACGGGATGCGGGCGTGATCACCGAGGGTATGATCGCCGAGAACATGGCGCCCGAGGCCTCCGCCGCACAGGCCGCGCCCGATTTGACGCCCTATCTGGTGGATGCCCATCCGATGCCGGCGCATGATCTGTCGGATCACTATCGGGATGGCGAAGATGACCCCCTGATGGTGCGGCTTGAGGAATTCCTGGAAGAATTCGACGCCCGCGAGGCGGCCAAGCACGGGCGGGTCGTGGTGGACATCGCGTCACCGGAAAACGATGACCTCGCGCAGACCGTGATCAGTGATTTCACACCGGGCAAGGATGTTCTGGAACTTGCGGTCGACCTCGATTATCCGGTTGATCCTGCAACAGAAGGCGACCAGATGCGCCCGGCTTTTGATCTGGCCGAAGTCGATGGCGACACGGTTGTCCGTCTGGGTGGGTTTGATCTGGTGGTGATCCAAGGGGTCACGGATCTGCCGACCGATGCGGCCTTGTTCGACATCAAATACGCCGCCTAAGGTGCTGTTGTAAAAGAAAAACGGGCCCGTTCAGGCCCGTTTCGCATGTGTCGGTCAGCGCAGTTACGAGTTGTGATCGTAGGCGCGTTCCCCGTGGACCATCAGGTCCAGACCGTTGGTCTCGGTCTCAAGATCAACACGCAGCGGCGTGATGGCCTTGACCACAAAGATCAGCACCAGGGTCACAACGGTGGTGAAGACTCCGACAACCGCAAGGCCACCCAGCTGTGCCGCCCATGTGCCACCGGTTTCAAAGCCAAGGCTGGCAAAGACCGCAATCATGATGGTGCCAAAGATGCCCCCGACGCCGTGCACGGCAAACACGTCCAGCGTATCGTCGATCTTGAGCGTGTTGCGCACCAGCGTCACCGCCTCTTGGCACAGAACACCCGCGGCGGCGCCGATGATCAGGGCCTCGATCGGGCCGACAAAGCCGCTGGCCGGTGTGATCGACGCAAGGCCCGCGATGGTGCCGGTCACAAGACCCACCAGCGAAGCTTTGCCGAATTTGATCTTTTCCCACAGCGCCCAGGTCAGCGATGCGGTTGCCGCTGAGATATGCGTGACGGTCAAGGCCATGGCCGCGCCGCCATCGGCCGCCAGTTGGGATCCGCCATTAAAGCCGAACCAGCCAACCCACAGCATCGCCGCGCCGATCATCACGTAGCCGGGGTTATGGGGCGGGGTGGTGGTGTGTTTGCGCGGGCCAAGAAAGACAGCGATCAACAGCGCCGCAATCCCCGCGGTTTCATGCACCACGATGCCGCCCGCGAAATCCTTGACACCGGTCTCGCCAAAGATACCGCCATCCGCCAGCATGCCGCCGCCCCAGATCCAGTGAACCACCGGCGCGTAGCACAACAGCATCCACAAGGCCGAGAAAAGCAGGACAAAGCCAAAGCCCACCCGCTCGACATAGGCGCCGACAATCAGCGCGGGGGTGATGATCGCGAAGGTCATCTGAAAGGCAAAGAACAGGATTTCCGGAAGCGTGCCCGACAGGCTGTCCGCCGTGACCCCGTTCAAAAAGGCCTTGTCCAAGCCGCCCCAAAGCCCGCTGGAGCCGGGTCCAAAGGCGATGGAATAGCCAAATGCCAGCCAAAGCACGCTCATCAAACAGGCGATGGCATAGCAATGCATAAAGACGCTCAGCACATTGCGCGCCCGTACAAGGCCGCCGTAAAACAAGGCCAAGCCCGGCAGGGTCATAAACAACACCAGTGCTGTGGCGACAATAATCCAGGCGGTATCCGCTCCGTTCATGGGTCAACTCCCTCCGTGTCCCGTGACGGCGTTCCGGCTCTGGCCCGAAACGCGCTTGGAGGAGCAGAAAGCGGAAAAGGCCTGTTGAAAAAAGCAGCGAAGCCCCGTCAGGGCGCACAAAATGACGGCGGTTTTGCAATTGCCCAATTAATGGGCGCAATATCGGGCGCGTGATCATGTGTTGGGCACTCGGGGAATGCTCAGAAATAGGGATCGAATCTTAAATTCTGGGCAGTCCTGTGGTCTCGCCCTTGGGTGGCGGTAGGTAATTGCCCAAAAAATAAGCAATCGCCCGGACGTTAGGCGGGCTGCAGAGCGGATAGGATCAAGTCCAGCGCATGATCGCGCGCCGCCGCACGAACCCTGTCGCGACCCAGCGCGCCATGTTCCATGGTCTGGCTGAGCACCTCCAATGGCGTGGCCAGCGCATAGCACACCCGCCCTTCCGGTTTGAACTCGGATCCGCCGGGGCCCGCGATGCCGCTGATGGCCACGGCGATATCGGCCCGCGCGGCCTGCAACGCACCGCGCGCCATTTCCTCTGCCACCTGTTCTGATACCGCGCCATGATCCGCAAGCGTCTGCCCGGAGACCCCCAGCATTTCCTGCTTGGCCAGATTGGAATAGGTGACAAAGCCGCGTTCGAACATCGCGGAAGAGCCGGGGATATCCGTCAGGCTGGCGGCGACCATGCCCCCGGTGCAGCTTTCGGCGCAGGTGATGGTGACACCCTTGGCGCAGGCGGCCCCGACAATGGTGGCGGCGCGGCTCACATCATCACCCCGTGGTAAAGAAAGGCCAGGCCGATGGTGACAATGGCCGCAAAGACCCCCGCCCAGACATCATCCAGCATCACCCCCATGGGCGTGCCCAAACGGTCCGCGCGCCCCACCAGCCAGGGTTTGGAGATGTCAAACAGGCGAAAGAACACAAAGGCGCTGATCCAGCCCGGCCACAGCCGCCAAAGGTCCACGCCCATCATCCCCGCGCCATAAGCCACCGGAAACAGGGCGATCCACTGGCCAACCACCTCGTCGACCACCACCCATGACGGATCATGATCCGCATCGGGGCTGGCCGTCACGGCTTTGGTCGCGATCCAGCCCAGATAGAACATCAGCCCCGTGGCCACCAGCAACAAGGGAAATCCACCGATCAACACAACAGCGTAGGCCAGGGGCAGGGCGGCCAGGCTACCCCAGGTTCCGGGCGCCGGACGCAGAAAGCCAACTCCGGCCACCGATGCGATCCCTCTCATCATGCTTTCACCAAAGTCGCCGTGGCAATCGCGGCAATCCCTTCTTCGCGGCCGGTAAAACCCAGTTGCTCCGAGGTCGTGGCCTTGATCGACACGCGGTCCATCTCCAGTCCCATGATCCGCGCCATTTCCGCCATCATGGCGGGCGCGTGCGGGCCGATCTTGGGGCGTTCGCAGATCAGGGTGCAATCGACATTCGACAGGGTGAATCCCTTGGAACGCGCCAATTCAGCGGCGTGTTTCAGGAAGATCTCGCTGGCGGCGCCTTTCCACTGCGGATCTGATGGGGGAAAGTGGCGCCCGATGTCGCCTTCGGCCAATGCGCCATAGATCGCATCGGTCACCGCATGCATGCCGACATCCGCGTCCGAGTGCCCTTTGAGCGCCTTGTCGTGCGGGATTTTCACGCCGCAGAGGATCACGTGATCTCCGTCCTCGAACGCATGCACGTCATAGCCATTGCCCAGCCGGATATCCATCTTGGTCTCTTTCAGCAGTGTCTCTGCCCGCGCAAAGTCTTCGGGCGTGGTGATCTTTAGATTGCGTTCATCGCCCACAACGATGGCCACGTCCAGCCCTGCCGCGCGGGCCACGGCCACGTCATCGGCGGCGTCTTGTGGATGGGCGCGGTGGGCGCTCAGGATGTCTGTATATATAAAGCCCTGTGGCGTTTGCGCGCGAAACAGCCCGTCGCGGTCTGTCGTGCCGCTGACCAGCCCCCCCGCTCCGGTCCAAAGCGCATCCGTCACCGCAAGGGCTGGGGCCGCGCCCGCGTGGGTGTGCAGGGCCTCTTCGACCGCATGGATCACGGTATCGGGCACGCAACAGCGCGCCACATCATGGATCAGAACCTTGTCGGGTGGCGCGTCTTGAAAGGCTTCCAGCCCCGCTTTGACCGAGCCAGAGCGCTCAGCGGCCCCATGCACCAGCGTGACATCCAGCCCGGTGCAGACCTGCGCGGCCAGCGCTTGATCATCGGGGTGAATCACCATGACCAAAGCTCCGCGCCCGGCAAAGCGTTCCAGCGTCCAGCGCGCGACAGGTTTGCCCGCGACGGTGCGCCATTGCTTGGCAAGCCCAGCCCCCGCGCGCCGTCCGCGCCCGGCGGCGACAATCACGTATCCCGTTGTCATGGTGCCCCTCTGATTGCATATCTTTGGCTTACGGGGCTTATGGCGCAGCAAACTCTGCTTGCAAACTGGTACTTTTGCCCAAAAAATAGGCAAGTGCTTAGTTTGCCCTCACGAATACCCGTTGAAATCATTGCTGCCGTGCAGCATGAGCGCTAACTCAAAGATAGATGCACAAGGAATAGGCAGTTGAGCCTCACGATCCGCGATATAGATATTCAGCCCCCCGTGCTGCTGGCGCCTTTGGCGGGAATCACCGATTTGCCCTTTCGCAATCTGGTGTCCTCGTTTGGGGCGGGGCTGGTTGTGTCGGAGATGATCGCCAGTGGGGAATTCCTGACAGCGCGTCCCGGCACCCGCGAAAAGGCCGAACTGGGGGCGCAGATTGAAAACACATCAGTGCAGATCGCCGGGCGTGAACCCAGCCCCATGGCCGAAGCCGCGCGGATGGTGCAGGACATGGGCGCGCGGGTGATCGACATCAACATGGGCTGCCCCGCGAAAAAGGTGACGGGCGGCTGGTCCGGGTCGGCGCTGATGCAGGTGCCGGACCACGCGCTGAAACTGATCGAAGCGGTGGTTGCGGCGGTCGAGGTGCCGGTCACGCTGAAAACCCGGTTGGGGTGGGATGACAGCAGCTTGAATGCGGCGGATCTGGCCGCGCGCAGCGCCGAGGCCGGCGTGCAGATGGTGGTGATTCACGGGCGGACGCGGTGCCAGTTCTACAAGGGGCAGGCCGATTGGGCCGCTATTCGCGCGGTCAGTGAGGCCGTGACCATCCCGGTGGTCGCCAATGGCGATATCATTGACACAGACAGCGCGCGCCGGGCCCTGGGCCAATCGGGCGCGCAGGGGGTGATGGTCGGGCGCGGGGCGCAGGGAGCACCCTGGCGTTTGGCGCAGATCGCCCATGATCTTTATGGCGCACCGGCGCCGATTATCCCCACGGGCAAGGCTTTTACCGACATGGTTTCAACCCATTACCAAGAAATGTTGCGTTTTTACGGGGCGCAGCTGGGCAACCGCGTCGCGCGCAAACATCTGGGGTGGTACATGGACAACACCCGGCCCGCGCCCGCTTTGCGGCAGGCTGTTTTGACCGAAAAGGACCCTGAGCAGGTCCTGCGCCTGTTGCCCGAGGCACTGGAAACCCCGTTGCAGGAGGCCGTGTAATGGTTGTGGATGAAAGCCTGGTCTGGTCGTCGCTGCCCGTCCCCGCGATCTTGATTGATGAAGATGAGCGCATTGGCGGGCTGAACCCCGCCGCTGAAGGATTTTTCAACAGTTCCGCGAAGTCGCTCAAAGGACAACCGATCTGGGATCGGCTAGCCGTGGATGCCCCGCTGGAAGAAAGTCTTATACGGGCGCGGGCGCATGGGACGCCGCTGTTTGTCAATGATGTCGATGTGGGCACGGGGGACCGCCCGCCATTGGTGTGCAACCTGCAAATCGCGCCGATCACCGGGCGCTCGGGCTGGATGGTCATGCTGATTAGCCCGCGTGAATTGGCCGGGCGCATGACGCAAAGCCACTCGGTCAAGGCGGCGGCCAAGTCCGCGATCGGCATGGCGGAGATGCTGGCCCATGAGATCAAGAACCCGCTGGCGGGCATCGCCGGTGCGGCCCAACTGCTGTCCATGAACCTTGCGCCCGAGGACCTTGAGTTGACGGATTTGATCGTCGAAGAGACGCGCCGCATCGTCAAATTGCTTGAGCAGGTTGAACAGTTTGGTAACCTGTCTGCGCCCGAACTGAACCCGGTCAACATTCACGATGTGCTGGATCGGTCGCGGCGCTCGGCCCTGTTGGGTTTTGGCGCCCATATGCGCATCATCGAAGACTATGACCCGTCGCTTCCCATGGCCATGGGGGACAGCGATCAGTTGCAGCAAGTCGTACTGAATCTGCTGAAAAACGCGTCGGAAGCGGCTGACAAGCAGGGCGGCACCATTCGGTTGCGCACCTATTACGAACACAGCTTTCGTTTGCGTCGGGCGGATGGCACGGGGCATTCCCTGCCGTTGCAAATCGAGATCACCGATGATGGACCGGGGCTGCCCGAAGACATCAAGGCCGATATTTTTGATCCCTTTGTATCGGGGCGTGAAAACGGCACCGGGCTGGGGCTCGCGCTGGTGAGCAAGATCATATCGGACCACGGGGGCTGGATCTCGGTTGATTCCATTCCCGGGCGGACGACATTTCGAATTTCACTATCGCGTGCGCGCGGCAAAACCAACGAGGGCTGAACATGGATGGAACCGTATTGGTCGCAGATGACGACCGCACCATTCGCACCGTTTTGACACAGGCTCTGACCCGCGCGGGGTGCAAGGTGCACGCGACCTCAAGCCTGACCACGCTGATGCGTTGGGTGGGGGAGGGCAAGGGGGATGTGGTGATCTCTGACGTGATGATGCCCGATGGCAATGGGCTTGAGATGCTGCCCAAGATCAATGAGGACCGGCCAGATCTGCCGGTGATCGTGATCTCGGCGCAAAACACCATTATGACCGCCATTCAGGCCGCCGAAGCGCAGGCATATGATTATCTGCCCAAACCCTTCGATTTGCCCGATCTGATGAAACGCACGGCGCGCGCGCTGGAGACGCGGGTGCGTGGCGCGGCGCGCGAAGAGCCCGCGACCGGGGCTGATACCCCCGAAGAGCTGCCTCTTGTGGGGAAAACCCCGGTCATGCAGGCGCTGTACCGGCTTGTGGCGCGGGTGATGAACACGGATCTGCCGGTGTTGATCACCGGCGAAAGCGGTACGGGCAAATCGCTGATCGCGCGCGCCCTGCATGACTTTTCCGACCGCAGAACGCTGCCGTTTGTGACGGTGACCGGGGCGGATCTGATGGATCTGGACGGGCCCGCCCGCGTTCTGGCGCGGGTCAAAGGGGGGACGTTGCTGATTGATGAGATCGCCGACATCGGTCCCGAGGTCCAGCAGCGAATCGTGCGCATGATGGATGCCCCCGGCGATCATGCGCCGCGGTTTCTGGCGGCGTCGCAGCACGATCCGCAAAGCCTGATCGAAAGCGGCAAGGTGCGTCAGGATCTGTTTTACCGGCTGGACGGGGCCGCGATTGCCGTGCCGTCGCTGCGCGAGCGGGTGGATGACATCCCGCTGCTGGCCGAACATTTCCTGCTGCGCGCCGAACGCGACGGGCTGACCAAGCGCTGGTTGTCGCAACAGGCCTCGGATCTGATCCGCGTCTACAGCTGGCCCGGGAATGTGCGCCAGCTTGAAAACGCCATCCGCCGTCTGTCCCTGACCGGGCGCGCTGAGGAAATCTCGCGCTCTGAGGTCGAGGGCGTGCTGGGCAATCAGCCCGAGACGCGCGAAGTGCTGGCTGGGGGGGACAGCGAAAAGCTGGGCGACTCTGTTGCGCGCCATCTGCGGCGGTACTTTGACCTGCATGGCGGCATGTTGCCACCGGCGGGCCTGTATGGCCGCATCCTGCGCGAGGTCGAGGTGCCCCTGATCGAAATCGCCCTGGAAGCGACCGGCGGAAATCAGGCGAAATGCGCCGATCTTCTTGGCATCAATCGTAATACTTTGCGCAAGAAGATCACCGAGCTGGATATTCGCGTGACACGGCGCCGCAAGTTGATGTAAAACAGCCACACACTGTGGCCGCATTGCACGCCAATCACGGATTTCTCCGTTCTGTGCCGTGAGAGCCACAAGATCTGGCGGGTGTCCATTCAGACACCACATCGAGGCGAGGGACAGGCTGTGGCCATAGGGGCACGCTCGGACAAGGTAGTATCTACAGGGGGGCGCAAGTTTTCTGCCGCCTCCAGCTGGTCAAAGCTCAACCGCTTGCGGCGCCAGCGGCGGGTTCAGAACCTGCTGACACTGACGCTTGTGGCGCTGGGGCCTGCCTTGGCGCTGGCCACCTTCCTTGTGATGGGGCCGCTTAATCTTGGGGCCTCGGCCACGCTTTTGCGGCTCGTGCTGTTGGCGGATTTTGTCTATGTTCTCGTGCTGGCGGCCATGGTGCTGTCGCGGGTTGCGCGGATGATTGCCGATCGACGGGCGCAGTCTGCGGGCTCGCGGTTGCACCTGCGGCTGACGGCCTCTTTTGTGCTGATGGCCCTGTTTCCCACGGTGACGGTTGCGGTCTTTGCGGTGTTGACCATCAACATCGGTCTTGAAACCTGGTTTTCCAGTCGTGTGCAGAATGTGGTGGGGGCATCGCTTTCCGCCGCCGAAGCCTATGAGGCGGAACAACGTTCGGACCTGGTCGAAGATGCCTGGGCGCTTGCGGGCTATCTGGATGCCAGCCAAAGCAGCGCGCGGGTGATGAATGACGGCGATCTGCGGCAGGTGCTGGGGCAGGGGCATGCCCAGATCAAGCGGGATCTGCGCGAAGCCTATATCATTGATGGCGCAGGCGAGATCCGGGTGCGGGGCGCGCGGTCCTACCTGTTTGATTTCGAACAGCCCACGGCCGTGGATTTCGCGGGTCTGGACCAGGACCGCGTGGTGATCATTCAGGACTGGCCCAACAATGAGATGCGCGCCTTGATTGCCCTGCGGGCCTATTCAGATCGCTATCTTTATGTCAGCCGCGACGTGGATGGCGACATCCTGACCCTGCTGGATGAAACGCAGGCCACGGCGCGCTATTACCAGCAGCAAGAAACCGAACGGGGTCGCCGCCTGTTTGACTTTGCCATCCTGTATCTTGGGTTTGCGCTCTTGCTGATCCTGGCCGCCACTTGGGCGGGGCTGTGGTTCGCGGAGCGTCTCAGCCGCCCGGTGGGGCGGCTTGCCGGTGCGGCGCAGCGCGTGGGCACCGGGGATCTCGATGTGCAGGTGATCGAAGATGAGGGCGACGATGAAATTTCGATGCTGGGGCGCTATTTCAACCAGATGACCCGCCAGCTCAAGGTGCAGCGGGAAACCCTGCTGGAAAACACCCGCCAGATCGAACGCCGCCAGCGGCTGTTTGACTCGGTGCTGACCTCGGTCACCTCTGGCGTGGTCGGGCTGGACCCCGAGGGCAAGGTGACCTTTGTGAACCGCTCGGCCGAGCGTCTGCTAGGCTGGCACGATCCGCATCAGGCCATGCCACTGCCCGTCGCCGTGCCCGAGTTCGGCCCCCTGTTTGAAGGTCTCCGGGACGGCGGTGGCGAGACCGCGCAAGACGAGATCAAAGTATCGCGTGAGGGGCGGATGGAGAATCTCTTGGTACGGGTGTCGACCCGGCGCCGTGCCGACGAAAGTCTCGAAGGTTACGTGGTGGCCTTTGACGATGTGACCGATCTGGTCAGCGCCCAGCGGATGGCCGCTTGGGGGGACGTGGCGCGCCGCATCGCCCATGAGATCAAGAACCCGCTGACGCCCATCCAATTGTCCGCTGATCGCATCCGCCGCAAGTTCGGCCGCCAGCTGGAGGAAAAAGACGCGGATCAGCTGGAAAATATGACCGGCGTGATCATCCGCCAGACCGAAGACCTGCGCCGGATTGTCGACGAGTTCTCGAAATTTGCGCGCATGCCCGAGCCCGAGCGCAGGCCCGAAGACATCGCAGACCTCCTGCGCGGCGCGGTGTTGTTGCAGGAAAACGGCCAGCCGCATGTGCGCTTTGACAGCCAGATCGACGCCACGCCCATGCCCGCGCAACTGGATGCGACCATGATCGGGCAGGCCCTGACCAACCTGATCAAGAACGCGGGCGAAGCCATTGAAAGCCTTGAGGAACGTGGCGCACCTGACGGGCACAGCCCGCAGATCCGGGTGCAGGCCAGGGTCGCAGGCGACCGGGCGGAAATCCGCATTATGGACAACGGCATTGGATTGCCCGAAGACCGCGCGCGGCTGTTCGAACCCTATGTCACCACCCGCGATAAAGGCACCGGGCTGGGCCTGCCCATCGTGAAAAAAATCATCGAGGAACATGGCGGCACACTGGCGTTGGAAGACGCGCCCGAATTTGGCACGCCCCCCGGGCATTTCGGGGCCATGGCCGTGGTCTGCCTGCCCCTGGATGCGCAGGCAGCCGAGGCGCGGGCCGCGAAGGAAAAGGTTCTAACCCAATGAATTGTAATATGAATACCAAAGACGACAACGGAGAGGCACAATGAGCGACATCCTGATCGTAGACGACGAACGCGACATCCGCGAGCTGATCGGAGACATCCTTGAAGACGAAGGATACTCGGTCCGGCTGGCGGGGAATTCGAATGACGCGATGAAGGAATTCGAAAGCGAGACCCCGGCGCTGATGGTTCTCGACATCTGGCTGAAGGACAGCAAGATGGATGGGATCGACATTCTCAAGGCGGTGAAACGCGAAAAGCCCGAAGTGCCGGTGGTGATCATCTCGGGGCATGGCAATATTGAAATCGCGGTCGCCGCGATCAAGCAGGGCGCTTATGATTTCATCGAAAAGCCCTTTAATATCGACCAGCTTCTGGTGGTGATCCGCCGCGCGATGGAGACCGCGTCTTTGCGGCGCGAAAACCAACAGCTTAAGCGCGGCGATGTGAAAACCGCCGATATGATCGGCGAAAGCGCATCCTATCGCACCTTGATCAGCCAGCTGGACAAGGTGACGAAATCCAATGGCCGGGTGATGCTGACGGGCCCTGCGGGATCGGGCAAGGAACTGGCCGCGCGCTATATTCATGGCAGCTCGAACCGCGCCAGCGCCCCCTTTGTCACCGTGAACTGCGCGGGGGTTGAGCCCGACATGACCGAAGCCATGCTGTTTGGTCGCGAAAGCGCGCAGCGCGGGGTTGAGCCTGGCTTGCTTGAGCAGGCCAATGGTGGGGTGATCTATTTTGACGAGGTGGCGGATATGCCCCTGGGCACCCAGTCCAAGATCCTGCGGGTGCTGGTGGATCAGCAATTCACCCGCGTGGGGGGCAGCGACAAGATCAAGGTGGATCTGCGTGTCGTTTCGTCGACCAACCGCGATCTTGAGGCGGAAATCGCGGCGGGCAGTTTTCGCGAAGAGCTGTATCATCGGCTGAATGTGGTGCCGATTGCCGTGCCGTCTCTGGCGGATCGCCGCGAAGACATCCCGGTGCTGGCCGAACATTTCATCGAAGGGTTCAATCAATCACAGGGCCTGCCGCTGCGCGCCTTGTCCGAGGATGCGGTGGCCCTGATGCAGACCATGACCTGGCCGGGGAATGTTCGTCAGCTCAAGAACCTTGTGGAGCGCGTCTTGATCCTGGGGGATGGGACCGGCCCGATCGAAGCCCGCGAACTGCCCGGCGAAGGCAGCGGCACCTCTGAGGCGGAGGACCGTGTCGTTCTGTCGGGCCAATTGGCGACACTGCCCTTGCGCGAAGCCCGCGAGGCGTTTGAACGCGAATACCTGCTGACCCAGATCAACCGCTTTGGCGGGAATATTTCACGCACGGCGGCTTTTGTGGGGATGGAGCGCTCGGCGCTGCATCGCAAGCTCAAATCCCTTGGTGTCGTGACCAGCCAAAAATCCGGAGGGCGCGTTGCACGTGTCGAAGAGCAGGAAGGCGCTTAAAGGAGGCGCCTTGGCCACCGCCTATAGCGTTTTTAGTTTGCATTTTATCGCACCGAAAATTGGAAACACTTTCAAAAATACCGTTGCATGAGCGCCTGAAGTTCGGGGAATGGGGTCAGTTGATCCCTATCCGAGGCGGTGCGATCCATTTTCCAATTGGTTGAGACCTGTCGAAAATGCAGCATCTCAAAATCTGGGTGGCTTGGGTCTTTGCGGTTGTTGATAAAGTGAGTCAACCACTGATGGTCGCCAAAGGGGCCTTGGGGCGCAACGCACCATTTGCGGTTGGCTCTGGGGCGTCCGGATGTGCTGATAAATCCGTGACTGGCGTGGCGTATCTGCGCAGGATCCAATTGGGGATCTGCGTAGACCCACCGCGCATCGGTGCGCAGATACCCAAGGGGGCTTTCGACCGTCGCGTCGAACACCGATTGTCCGGTTTTTGAATGGATCAACTCGTCAATATCGACATTCAGCGCGGCCCGGGCTTGGCCCAAAATACGTCTGCGGATCAGCTCTGACATACTGCGCTGTAAATACAGGGAATCTGTGTTGGCTTTGTTTTCCGCCTTGGGGCCAAATGGAAAGGGGGCTGGGATCACGCAGGCGATGTCATAGCCATCAACGCTGTTGAAAGAGTCGCGAAGATCCTGCAGCGAATAGTCGGTTGACCCATTGTCGACCAGCACCGCGGCATTGGCTCCGTGGGCTTTGTGGTAGTAGGTCAGCCAATCTTGTATCCACTCAAGCCGATTGTTTTTATTGATGGAAAATACTGCATTCTTACCTGCGAACGCCGCGAGGTGATCCCCTTGAACGGGGAGGTCTAGGGTGAATTTCGGATGTGTCACGCACAGACGCTCGGGTTTGTCTGTGGCTGCTGAAAGCCGAATAAGTGAACTGCGGCTGATGTTTTCGACCGCAACCCGCGCAGATCGATCATCCAGCATGAACGTCGCGCCCTTTAGCAGAGACACAAAATTGAGCAAACGCGGGCCAAGCATCCAGACTTCGCGCAATTCGGACCGCCAGAACACATCATAGCACAGCGTGTGAAAATCATAGCGGTCATCATAACTGTCACAGCGGTCATGCACCGCGCCCAGACGGTCACGATACATCGATGGATGTGCGCCATCAAAGACATAGGAAGATAGCTCAACCACAAAAGTGGACATATGGTGGGCTCCATTTCGATACCGAGATCAATGGTTTGGCGCGGTTATTGAGATACAGCAACGATAAGGAGCAAACTAGGTGGATGCAAAGCAAAAGGGCCGGAGGAGGTCCGGCCCATGTGTATGCGTTCTTCGTGGGGCCTATTTATAGCCCTCGGCTTTGTATTTTTCGACCAGTTTGAGATAGTTCGCGCGCCCGCCCTCGCTTTTGGAGATCTTGGCCC
The DNA here is from genome assembly GCA_025210345.1 of Pelagimonas sp. Taxonomy (GTDB): domain Bacteria; phylum Pseudomonadota; class Alphaproteobacteria; order Rhodobacterales; family Rhodobacteraceae; genus JAOARQ01. The sequence goes on from JAOARX010000035.1 coordinate 82,910, forward strand.
ATTTGCCGCCCTTGGGCTTTTGGCTCACGGTGCAGCCCGAACTCTTGCATGAAATGCGCAGTTTGGTTCCGTCTGCGCTTTTGAACGTGCCGTTGCCTGCGGCGGCGGGGCTGGCCGCAAGACCCAGGGCGAGAACGCTGGCGACAAGGCCGGTGGTAAGGGGTTTCAACATGGAGATTCCTTTCAAATATTTCAGGTGAATGCGGCTGAAATTCTTCGCCTTGTGCGTGCATTTGTCAAGCCGCAGCACAGGTCACATCGCGCCGGGCGCATTGCCTTTATTGACCCCGGCCCCCACCCATGCGATGCCATAGCGTGAAACGCATCAGGGGAGCCTTATGAAGGTCATCATTTGCGGGGCAGGGCAGGTGGGCTGGCAGATCGCCCGCCATCTGGCCGGAGAAAAGAACGACGTCACCGTTGTGGACAACAATCCCGATCTGGTGCGGCGCGCGACGGAAACGCTGGATGTGCAGGGGATTGCGGGTTTTGCCTCATATCCTGATATTCTGGACAAGGCCGGCGCGCGCGACGCCGAGATGATCATCGCCGCCACCTATTCCGACGAAGTCAACATGGTCACCTGTCAGGTGGCCCATTCGGTGTTCTCGATCCCGCGCAAGATCGCCCGCCTGCGCTCTGAGAGCTATCTTGAGGCGATCTATTCGGATCTCTACCGTCGCGAACACATGCCCATTGACGTGGTGATCAGCCCCGAACGCGAAGTGGCCGAAGCAGCGCTGCAACGGCTTTCGACCTCGGCCAGTTTTGATTCAGAAAGCTTTCTGGATGGCAAGGTGCAGTTGTTGGGGCTGACCATCGACGATGAGTGCCCGGTGGTGAACACCCCTTTGCGACAGCTGTCAGACCTGTTTTCCACCCTGCGATCCGTTGTGGTTGGGGTGCGGCGCGAAGGAACGCTGTTTGCGCCCGAGCCGCGCGATCAGCTTTTCGTCGGTGACAGCTGCTATGTCATGGTACATCGCGACGATATTCCCCGCGCGCTTGAGATCTTTGGCAAGACCGCCCGCAAACAAGAGCGGGTTGTGATCGTTGGCGGCGGCAATGTGGGTCTGACCGTGGCGACCCATCTCGAAAGCGGCGCGGGACGCGTGCGCACCAAGATCATTGAACGCAACCGCGCGATTGCCGAACATGCCGCCGAAGAGCTGGAACGCACCATCGTGTTGCACGGCGATGGTCTGGACGCGGCCCTGTTGGCCGAGGCCGGGGTGGAACGCGCTGATGCGACGCTATGTGTGACAGACGATGACAAGGTGAACATGCTGGCCGCTGTGCGCGCCAAGGCCGAGGGCTGTCCGATGGTGATCGCCCTGATCAACGATCCCACGCTGGTCCCGCTGATGGAGCCCCTTGGCATTGACGCCTATATCAACCCGCGCGCGACCACGGTGTCTTCGATCCTGCGCCATATTCGCCATGGGCGGGTCAGCTCGGTCTATTCGATCGGGGATGCCGAGGCCGAGGTGATCGAAGCCGAGGTTCTGTCGACCTCTCCGATTGCGGGCAGCCAGATCCGGGATATCGACTTTCCCGAAGGGGTGCTGGTCGGCGCGGTCTACAAAGAGGACAAGGTTCATAAACCCACCGGCGGGCTGCGGATCGACGAAGGGGACAAGATCGTTTTGTTCTCATTGGCCAAGGACGTGCCTGAGGTCGAACGCCTCTTGCAGGTTTCGATCGACTTCTTCTGATGAAGGCTGTTGCCCGCCTGCCGCTGTTCCTGATCCTGCTGGGGATCTTGTCGGTCTCGATGATCGTTCCGGCCACCTATGCGCGGATGATCGGGGAATACCACGATGCGCGCAGCTTTCTATATGGGGGGCTGATTGGCCTGATCCTGACCACGCTGATGGGGCTGGCGCTTTCGAACCGCGTCCACAATCGCAGCGCGTTGCGGCAGTTGGTGGCCTTTGCGGCGGCCTTCCTGATTTTGCCACTGTTCATGGCGGTCCCCTTTCAAGAGGCGGTGCGCAACACCGGGTTTGTCAGCGCCTATTTCGAAATGGTTTCAGCGGTCACAACGACGGGTGCCACGCTGTATGAACCCAGCCGCCTGTCGCTGCCCGAACATCTGTTTCGCGCGCAGATGGGCTGGATGGGGGGCTTGATGATGTGGGTGGCCGCCTCGGGCATCCTGGCGCCCCTTGCGCTTGGCGGGTTCGAAGTCACTTCCAGCGGTGAGCCGGGGCAGCACATCTTGCAGGGCGCCGCACGGACCAAGGGGGCAGGGCCCGGTCATCGGTTGTGGCGCAGCACCCGTGAACTGACCCCGATCTATGTCGGCCTCACCCTGGTTTTGACCGTCATGTTGCTGGTGGCGGGCGAAGACCCCTTTCTGGCGATATGTCACGCCATGGCCCTGATGTCGACCTCTGGGATCAGCCCCGAGGGCGGGCTGCACAGCATGCAAAGCGGCATGGGCGGCGAAATGATCCTGTTTTGCTTTTTCCTGTTCGCACTGTCGCGTCAGACCTTTTCGTCGGACACGCGGCAGGACAAGGGCGTCTGGAATGACCCCGAGTTCCGCCTGGGCGTTCTGATCGCGGTGGGCATTCCGCTGGCCCTGTTCCTGCGCCACTGGGTGGCCGCCTATGAGGTAAGCGACGAGCAAAACTGGCTTGCGGGTCTCAGGGCGCTTTGGGGCGGGCTGTTCACTGCCATGTCCTTTTTGACAACCACCGGATTCGTGAGCGCCGACTGGGTGTCCGCGCAGGGGTGGTCGGGTCTGGAAACGCCGGGCATCATCTTGATGGGGCTGGCGCTGTTGGGCGGCGGTGTGGCAACCACCGCTGGCGGGGTCAAACTGATGCGGGTCTATGCGCTCTATCTGAATGGCGCGCGCGACATCGAGCGGCTGATCCACCCTTCGTCCGTGGCCCATGCGGGGCTGTCAACCAAACGCATCCGCAAGGAAGGGGCCTTTATCGCCTGGGTGTCGTTCATGCTGTTTGCGATCTCTATTGCCGTGGTCGCGGTCTTTCTTGGCCTGATGGGGGTGGATTTCGAAGAGGCCATGGTGCTGACCCTGGCCGCGCTGTCCAACACCGGCCCGCTGACCGAGGTCGCGGGGCAGACGGATCTGCCTGCGTTGCTGGAGGAGGGCAAGTTGCTGTTGTGCGCCGCCATGGTGCTGGGGCGGCTTGAGCTGTTGGCGGTGATTGTCATGATCAGCCCCGACATTTGGCGCGGCTAGAATCGCGCCCCCTTTCCACCGGGTTGTTCAATACCCGCTTTGGCCGATTTGCAACAGCGCGGGTACAGCTGTGCGCTGGCCGGAAAAACTTTTCACTTTCGGCTGGAAACTCCGCGAATCGCGGGACATACTTGCAAACGCAACGGGGCCCACTGGGGGCCAAATAAGAAGAAAAGGCAACTCAATGGCTTCGGATCGTCAAAATTTGCAAGATGCATTTCTCAATCACGTTCGTAAAACCAAGGTTCCGGTCACGGTATTCCTGATCAACGGGGTCAAGCTGCAAGGCGTGATCACATGGTTTGACAATTTCTGTGTGCTGCTGCGCCGCGATGGCCAGTCACAGCTGGTTTACAAACACGCGATCAGCACCATTATGCCCTCGACGCCGATTTCTCTTTACGAAGGTGAAGACGCCTCTTGAAGGAACACGCAACGCATGTGACCCGCGCCTGGGTCCTGCATCCTGACATCAAATCCGATCCTGAACGCCGGGACGCGCAGATGGCCTTGGACGAGGCTGTCTCGCTTGCGCGTGCCTTGCCTGACCTTGATGTGGTCGGGGCAACGGTGGTTCCTTTGCCCAAACCCCAGCCGGGGCAATTGTTTGGCACGGGCAAGGTCGAAGAACTAAAACACCGTCTCAAGGCCGAAGAGATCGAGCTGGTCTTGATCGACGGTCCCGTCACGCCCGTGCAACAGCGCAACCTGGAAAAAGAGTGGAAGGTCAAGCTCTTGGATCGTACCGGATTGATCCTTGAGATCTTTTCGGATCGCGCGGCGACGCGCGAAGGGGTGTTGCAGGTCGAAATGGCCGCGCTTTCCTATCAGCGCACGCGGCTTGTGCGGGCCTGGACTCACCTGGAACGCCAGCGGGGCGGATTGGGCTTTGTTGGTGGTCCCGGTGAAACCCAGATCGAAGCGGATCGCCGCGCCATTGATGAACAGCTTGTGCGCCTGCGCCGCCAGTTGGAAAAGGTGGTCAAGACGCGCGAATTGCACCGCAAGGCCCGCGCCAAGGTCCCCTATCCAATCGTTGCGCTTGTGGGCTATACCAACGCGGGAAAATCCACGCTTTTCAACCGTTTGACCGGTGCTGACGTGATGGCCAAGGACATGCTTTTTGCCACGCTCGACCCGACGATGCGCGCGGTCCGGCTGCCCACGGGCGCGGATGTGATCTTGTCGGATACGGTGGGCTTTATCTCCAACCTGCCCACTGAACTGGTCGCCGCCTTCCGTGCCACGCTGGAAGAGGTGCTGGCGGCCGATGTGGTGGTGCATGTGCGCGATATCTCGCACCCCGAAAGCGAAGAGCAGGCGCGCGATGTCGAGACCATCCTCGATTCCCTTGGGGTTGAGGAAACCACCGCGCGGCTGGAGTTGTGGAACAAATTGGACCGCCTGGCAGACGAAGAAGCCGAAGCCGCCCACATCCGGGCCGCCCGAGACGAGGGCACATTTGTGGTTTCGGCGCTGACGGGGCAGGGGCTGGACACCTTCCTTGAGGCGGTGACCCATGCGCTGGGGGAGGAAAAGCGCACAGAGACCCTGACGCTGCCCTATGACCAAGGCCGTGCGCGCGCGTGGTTGTTTGAAAAGGGGCTGGTCGAAGCCGAGGCTCAGACCGAGGCGGGCTTTGAGCTGACTTTGAAATGGTCTGCGAAGGACCGGGCAAAATTCGAGGCGCTCAACCCACCATCGTGAGCGCCCCGCAGTTCTTTTGTCACGCAGTGCCGCTGAGTGCCCTGAGGACGCTCGCGACCGGGCGGCACCCCAAACGATTTTCGAAAATCGTTTCCTGTCAGGTCTGGGATCAGTGTGTGTTATCCCCTTCACCCTGGCCGATGATGCGGTTGGGCGTCTTGCTGCGCCACGAATCCCGTTTGTGCGCGCGTTCTTCTTCTCGTTTCACCACCACGGTGCAGCCCGCATCAGAATCCCCTTCACAGGGGTACCAGGTGTTGTCCACATAGACGTACCGCTTTTTGGATATGTATTCTTCGCGCTGTGCGTAGGATTTTTCTTTGACCTTGAGCGGGGCGATCGCCTTGTCGCCTGGGGGGGTATAGTCACATGCGGGGATGATCAGCGTTGCTGCAAGTGCGATAAATGCCAGTCTCATGTATCGGGCCTCCTGTGTTGGCCCAGACTTAGAAGGCAGTGGTTTTCTGGTCGTTGATTAATATCAAAAATGGAATGTAAAATGCTGATATCATGCAGAAAAATCGAATTATGGTTAACGTTTGGTAAACGTCTTGTTTGCGTATGTGTAAAGGGTGGATGGTCAGCGGCTGGAGGCGGATCAACGAGAAGGGGCGGACGTCATATCACCGGCTCTTGCGCCGCAAGCCAGGCTTCGGCGCAATCCAGCCGCGCGGCTTGGCGCGCTGATGGCTGGGCCGGGGTGTTGGCCCAGACCCACAGGCAAAAGCACTGTTGCAAAAACAAGCGCACCTCAGGGGCGGTCACCGTGTCGCCATAGGCCCGGCGCAGGGCGGGCAGGGCGCTCTGGGTCCGCTCTGGGGCCATCGCGGCCAGATCCAGCGCCAGGGTAAAGACATCGCGCAATGCGTCATCCGGCTTTGGGTTTTCGAAATCAATGCCCCAGGTCTGGCCATCGGCGCGGATCAGGTTCGACAGGGTCATATCCCGGTGGGTCACGGCCTTGCGGCAGGGCTTCCCACGGGCGTGTTTCGCGCGGGCCTGGACCTGCATCGCCGCCGCACGAAACCGGTCGAACTCGACAATCTCGCGCGTGCCACTTTGGCCGGCATCGACCAGACGGTTCAGCCAGTTCACCTGACCCTTTGGCCAGAACGGGGCGTCGCGGGCGGTGAGTGCATGGAAGGCGCGCAACCAGGCCCCGGCGTGTTCCGGGACGTCGTGATGTCCCGCGCGCCAACGCGCCGAGAGATCCGCCCCGGTCAGATAGGGCATCGCCAGAACCAATCTCTGGGCGTCAAAGAACAGCACCCGGGGGGCGCGCGCCCCGGTGGTCAGGGCCTGCGCGACCTCGGCCTGCCGTTGGGCCTGGGCCATGGCCTTATCGGCCTGATCGGGGCGCCATGTCTTGAGTAGCAGATCCCCGGCGCGAAACAGGCCCTTGCCCATGGGAAAGGGCGTGGCGTCGATCCCCTGCGCAGCGAGCGCGCTGATGACGCGTGCCGGGGCGCTGGTGTCGCTCACGGTTTGACCAGACGCGTGATCCCGACCGAGGCCGCCCGCGCCAGACCTTCGTCCAGCGACATCACCACGTATTCCCCGCGCCGCCACAATTCGCCCAGGTCATCATAGTGGCGCGACAGCGGGTGGCCGGATTGCCCGGTCGAAATGACAAAGACCGAACTGTCCGGATCGGCAAAATCATACACCCCGCGAAAGCCCGCCCCATGCACATTGGCAAAGGGATCGGGGTCGGTGCCCTTGGTGCGCCCGCGCAGAAGGGTGTTGTCACCCCCGGGGGTGCTTTGCTTGATGTTTACGAAATAGCGCAGCAGGGGGATTTCGCCCAGAACCGGATGAGCATGGGTGGCGGTGTGCGCGTCTCCCCAGCGCAGGGATTCCAGCGCTGATCCGTGGTTTTCCGCAATCCAGACCAGCGCGTCATCCAGCGCCATGCGGGCGATGTCGGAACAGCTTTCTTTGGCCGCCGATCGAATGACGTCACACCAGACCGCGGCCCCATCCACATCGCGATAGACGCGTTCGATGAACAGCGGTTCCACATGGGTGTATTCATCCGCCAGCGGACCCAGTTCATCGCGGATCAGCCGGTCCTGAAGGTGACGCAGCCACGCCGCATAGATCAGGGGTTCCGGCAGGTGTTCCCCCATCTCACCGGTCCAGTCCGCCAGCAGGTTTAGCGCGATCTGGCGCTGGCGTTCCGGGGTGCCTTCGGGGGCGGCTTCGCTGGTGAACCACAGGTCTGCCGCGATCAGGGGCAGGATCGTGCGCGCGGTAAAGGATGTGGTGTCCAGCTGCGCCTCGATAAAGCTGTCGCGGGTGTGGACCTTGCGCCCCTGCATCATCCCGACCCAGCGGTTATAGCGCTGGCTGTCACCCCATTCGTGGCTGACATGCAAAGGATAGGGGCGGTCGATGACCTTGTTGTTGGTGTTGCCGACAATGCCGCCTTTGGGGGCGATGAACTGCGGGTTCTGGGCAAAGTCAAAGGTGCCTTGCCACCGGTTCTCGGCCAGCCAGCCGGGGGCGGGCAGGCGCCCCTGGCTTTGACTGTTGGCCTTGCGTTTGGGCATGGCCCCCACGGTGATCAGCGCCACATGCTCGGCATCGGCAATCGTCACGTTCTGTGAGGGCGCGACATAGCGCTTTGCCGCCTCGACCACGTCTGCGATGTTCTGGGCCTGCATCATGCCGATGGCCGCGCTCATGGTGGTGTCGCGCGGCGACAGGGCGGTCCACGCCAGCGCGACCACATGCCCGTCGGGGGTGATGGTCTCAAGGTCGAACATGCCCGAGGGCAGCACCGGACCATTGTCGGTCCAGCGCAGGGTCAGGGTGACGGGCGTTTCATCCTTGATATTGACGATGCTCTTGCGGGTCACAAAGGGTTTATAGCCGTCGGGTGTCAGGTATTCTTCGGGGTTGTCAGGGTTGAGCTGTTCGAAAAACAGATCCTGATCATCCAGATAGCTGGACGTCAGGCCCCAGCCCATCTTTTCCGTGCGGCCCACCATGATGGTGGGGATGCCGGGGATCGACCCGCCGATCACGGCGTCCGATTGCAGGTTCATCCGCGCCAGATACCAGATTGCGGGGGCGGTCAGCCCCAGATGCGGGTCATTCGCCAGCAAGGTCCCCCGCGACGCCGAGCGATGCGGCGCGGCCGCCCAGGCGTTGGACGCCCCGGCAAGCCCGCGGCGCGGCACGGGGTTCAAAAAGGCCTGGCGGCTTTGTCCGGGCTGGGCAAAGCGCGGCAGATCGGGAAATTGCTGTTGCAACAGGCTGGCGAAATCGGGCAGGGCGGTTTCGGCTTTGCCGGGCACATCGGGCAGAATATCGCTCAGACGCTGTGGATCATCCAGCAACAGCGCGGTGCGCGTGCGCAGCACCTCTTCGCTCATGTGGCCGGAAAGCTGCAAGGACATGAGCTTGAGCAGCGCAATGGAATCAGCGGGCTGCCAGGGGGCGATGGCCGTGTTGAACAAAAAGAATTCCGGCGCGCCGCGTCCCAGGCTGTCGCTGTTGATCTCATTGATGCGGGTGTTCACGCCAGCGGAATAGGCCTCAAGCGCGTCCAGTGTCGCGGGGTCCTGGTGCTGCACCGATTGGACCGACAGATTGTACAGGTCCAGCCGCCGCAACAGCGTGTCGATTTCAACCGTGCGCGGGCCAAAGGCCTCGGACAGGCGGCCCTGTACGGTGCGCCGCATCATGGTCATTTGCCACAGGCGATCTTGGGCATGGGTATAGCCCAGCCCAAAAAACGCATCGCGGTCGGACAAAGACAGGATATGCGGAATGCCGGAATGGTCGCGTACGATCTCGATATCGGCGGTGATCCCGGCCACGGGGCGGGTCTTGTCATAGTCGGGCAGGGACCGCGACGCGAGATAATAGACCAGCAGCACAGCCAGCACACCCAGGGTGATCCCAAGGCTGACCAAACGAAAAAGCCATTTGAACACAAGCGCCATTGTTGAGCATCCCTGTTTTACGCTAACTGGTTGCAATTGAATTAGCCTGCCCGCGCAGGATTTCCAAGCGCAGTCACACAGGTGACCCCAGGGGCAGGCGCCGCAACAAGGGAGAGATAGAATGGCAAAGGTTGCATTTTTGGGCTTGGGGGTGATGGGATACCCCATGGCGGGCCATCTGGTGACGGCAGGACATGAGGTCTGCGTCTACAATCGCACCGCCGCCAAAGCCGAGGCCTGGGTCGCAGAGCACGGGGGCACCATGGGCAAAACCCCGCGCGAAGCAGCGAACGGGGCGGATTTCGTGATGGCCTGCGTGGGCAATGACGACGATCTGCGCTCGGTCTGTCTGGGCGAAGAGGGGGCGTTTGCGGGAATGAATGCGGGCACCACCTTTGTCGATCACACCACCGTATCGGCGCAGGTGACGCGCGAATTGTTCGCGGTCGGCGCCGAGGCGGGGATCGCCTTTGTCGATGCGCCGGTGTCCGGGGGACAGGCGGGGGCCGAAAACGGTCAGTTGGTGGTGATGTGCGGCGGCGATCAGGCGGTCTATGACGCGGCCGAGCCGATCATTGGCGCCTATGCCAAATTGTGCAAACGCCTTGGGGACAGCGGCGCGGGCCAGCTGTGCAAGATGGTCAATCAGATCTGCATCGCGGGTCTGGTGCAGGGCCTGTCCGAAGGGTTGAACTTTGCCGAAAAGGCCGGGCTTGATGGCTGCGACGTGGTCGAGGTGATCGGCGGCGGCGCGGCGGGCAGCTGGCAGATGGTCAACCGCGTGGGCACCATGGTCGACGACGAATTCGAACATGGCTTTGCGGTTGACTGGATGCGCAAGGACCTGGGCATCTGCCTGTCCACCGGGGATGAGATCGGCGCGTCGCTGCCGGTCACGGCGCTTGTGGATCAATTCTATAAAGATGTGCAGAAACTCGGCGGTGGCCGCTGGGATACCTCGAGCCTGATCAAACGCCTGCGCGCGTTGGGTTAGGGGCTAATCCTTTGAAAAGAAAGACCGGGGGCTGCATGTTCCCGGGTTTTTGCGGTTTCTTTCCGCCTTCGATGTTTTATCTGCAATTTCAGCCGTTAAGACTTCATTAGCACTTTTGCCCATTGTCTTTTCCACAGGTCTGCCTTTATGTTGCAATGTAGACCAGACCCAAGGTGCCATGGCCACGCGCCCGCACCACAAGATGGTCACAGGTTGTCCGGGCTTGCCCGACTACCCGCATGAGTTTCGCTGAAGCGTGATCGCATATGCCGTTCCCCTTCAGACCGATTGGGCCGAAAGGCCACTGAACCTTGCCCGCATCGCGACAGCGACGGGCGAATATAATGGGCGCCAGGGCGGCGCGCCGCATGCTGAAACCGACCCGGATGGGGTTCAGGTCAGCGGGCAACCGCCAGAGGTGTCGGAGAAGAACCGCGATGACACGCGCGACGATACAGAGGACCGGAGCAGGACGCGACAGCGCCCTCCGCCTGTATGCGCCGGGTCCCCTCGCTCAGACAAGACACACACCACGCCTCGCGGCACCACCAGGTCCGGGGGGCGCGTTGTTGTGCAAATGGATAACATGGCTAAGAAAATGCTCATCGACGCCACCCATTCCGAGGAAACTCGGGTTGTGGTGGTTGACGGAAACAAGGTTGAGGAGTTCGACTTTGAATCCGAAAACAAACGCCAGCTTGCTGGCAATATCTATCTAGCAAAAGTCACTCGGGTCGAACCGTCGCTTCAGGCGGCGTTTGTGGACTATGGCGGCAACCGCCACGGGTTCCTTGCGTTTTCGGAAATTCACCCGGACTACTACCAGATCCCCATGGCCGACCGTCAGGCGCTGATGGAAGAAGAGGCCGCTTACGCCGCCGCAGCCGAAGAAGAAGACGAGGCCCCCAAGAAGCCGCGCAGCACCCGCACGCGCACCCGCAAATCCCGGGCCAAGGCGGCGGCGGATGCGCCTGCCGATACAACCGACGCCCCCACCGATGAGGTGGTCGAGGGCACCGCGACGGATGTCACCGAAGACACCCAGACCTCCAGCCGCGAAATCAGCGGCATGGAAACCATCGACCTAAGCGACAGCGACGGCGACGGCGACGATACCGAAGCAGGGGACGCGGGCGAAGGCCTGTCGCCCATGGAGACCGTGGCCGAAACCCCCGTGGTTGAGCCAGAAGACGAGACCGACGTCGCCCAGGCCAGCCTCGAAGAAGCACCGGAAGAGACCGCCAAAGCCGCTGCCGTAGAAGCGCCCGCGGATCAGCCCTCTGAGGCCCCCGCGCAAGAGGATCAGCAAGAGGTTCAAACAGCCGATGCCGACGCCCCGACAACCGCCGAAGACGATGCCGAGGCCGCGGTCGGGACCGAAGACAAGCCCCAGCGCCCCATGGCAGCTTCATCTGATGATGACGCCCATATCGTAAGCGCGGACCCCTCTGAGGTTACTTCGGATGAGGCCCCCCAAGCGGGCACAGAGACCGCAGAGCCAACGCCCGCCGCAGAGCAGGCCGCTCCGGAAACCCCCGCTTCAGAAGCGCAGGCCGCGTCCGAACCAACCGCCACAGCCGAGGCGGCAGAGCCCGCACAGGCGGACGACACGACCGCCCCCTCGCAACAGGCACAGGCCCCCGCAGAGACCGTTCCGTCGACCGCAGAGCAGACCGCTGACACCGCAGCACAAGATGCGGTTGCGGAAGGTGATGCAGACCCCGCTGCACCGGAAACGGCTACGACAGCAGACAAAGACGGCAAGGCAGACAAAGACAGTAAGAAAGAGGGCAAAAAGCGCAGCTCCCGCTCTCGTTCGCGCAAGAAATCTTCGGCCGCAGAGCGCGATGAAACCATCGAATCCGTGGCGGATGACGACACCGAAGAAGACATCCGTCCCGTACGCAAGCCCCGCCCGCGTCGCTATAAGATCCAGGAAGTGATCAAAGTGCGCCAGATCATGCTGGTGCAGGTTGTCAAAGAGGAACGTGGCAACAAGGGCGCGGCGCTGACCACCTATCTGTCGCTGGCGGGCCGGTACTGTGTGCTGATGCCCAACACCGCGCGCGGTGGCGGGATTTCCCGCAAGATCACCAATGCCTCGGACCGTTCGAAGCTCAAGGCGATCGCCGGTGAGATCGACGTGCCCAAGGGCGCGGGCCTGATCATCCGCACCGCCGGGGCCAAGCGCACCAAAACCGAGATCAAGCGCGACTATGAGTATCTTCAGCGCCTGTGGGAACAGATCCGCGAACTGACGCTGAAATCCATCGCCCCCGCCAAGATCTATGAAGAGGGTGACCTGATCAAACGCTCGATCCGCGATCTGTATAATCGCGAAATCGACGAGGTTCTGGTCGAAGGGGACAATGGCTATCGCATCGCCAAGGACTTCATGAAAATGATCATGCCGTCCCATGCGAAGAACGTGAAACACTATACCGAACAGATGCCGCTGTTTGCCCGCTTCCAGGTGGAAAGCTATCTGGGCGGCATGTTCAACCCGACGGTTCAGCTTAAGTCCGGCGGCTATATCGTCATCGGCGTGACCGAGGCCCTCGTGGCGATTGACGTGAACTCGGGTCGTGCGACCAAAGAGGGCTCGATCGAAGAGACCGCGCTCAAGACCAACCTTGAGGCCGCCGAAGAGGTCGCGCGCCAATTGCGCCTGCGCGATCTGGCCGGTCTGATCGTGATCGATTTCATCGACATGGACGAGCGCAAGAACAACACCGCCGTCGAAAAGCGTCTGAAAGACAAGCTGAAAACCGACCGCGCCCGCATTCAGGTGGGCCGGATTTCGGGCTTTGGCCTGTTGGAAATGTCGCGTCAGCGCCTGCGCCCCGGCATGATTGAGGCCACGACACAGCCGTGCCCGCACTGTCATGGCACCGGCCTGATCCGCTCGGACGACAGCATGGCCCTGCAGGTTCTGCGCCAGATCGAAGAAGAGGGCACCCGCCGCCGCACCCGTGAGGTGCTGGTGAAATGCCCGGTCGAGATCGCCAACTACCTGATGAACCAGAAGCGCGAGCACATCGCCCAGATCGAAGCCCGCTATGGCATGTCCGTGCGCATCGAAGGCGATCCTTCGTTGGTCGCACCGGACTTTTCGATTGAAAAGTTCAAGACCGCCACGCGCAATGTCACGCCGGTCGAGGCACCGGTGGTGTCGGTGGACACCAAGCTGATGGAACAGCTTGATGAAGAGGCCGCCGAGGCAGATGAAACCGAGGCAGAGACCGTGACCCCGCAAGAGGACGGTGAAGACAAGCCCAAGAAAAAGCGCCGTCGCCGTCGCCGCCGGGGTGGCAAGAAGGATGGCGATCAGCCAGAGACTTCGGGCGACGAAGGCGGAGAGGGCACTCAGACACAAACTGAGCCCGCAGAGACCTCAGAGCCCGAAACCGCAGAGGCGGCACAGTCCTCTCAGGACGACCCGGTTGCCCCCGAGACGGAAGAGGACGACAAGCCCAAGAAAAAGCGGTCTCGCTCGCGGTCACGGTCGCGCAAGCCTAAGGCGGATACGACAGAAGGCGCGGATGCCGCGCAGGGTGCCACCCCGGCAGAGGGGACAGAGGCTGCGACAGCAGCGGATGCCGCGCCTGCTGATGCAGAGCCGGTGACACAAGAGACCTCTGATGAGGCCTCAGAGGAACAAGCCCCAGCCAAGGCTGAGGCCCCTCAAGAGGTTGAAACTCCGGAAACACCGGCCCAAGCGGACAGCACCGCGCAAGAGCCGGTCGCCCAGGCTGAGGCCCCCACCGATGCGCCCACCCCGGTGGCAGAGGCCGAGGAGGCTCCGGTCAAACGCGCCCGCACGCGGGTCAAGGCTTCGGATATGATTGCCCAGATCATGGCCAATGCCGAGACCGCGTCAGACGCGCCCGAATCGGAGGCATCGGCCCCCGAAGCGCCTGAAGAGGCCGAGGTGGTCGCGGGGGACACCACTGAGGCAGAACCCGCTGCGCAAGAGGCGGCTGAAACCGCGCCCGAACCTGCGCCCGAACCCGCACAGGATCAACCCGCCGCGGAAGAGGCGCCAAAGCCCAAGAAACGCGGGTGGTGGTCCCTGAGCCGCTGATCTGATACAAAAAGCGCCCCGCCACCGAGCGGGGCGTTTTCTTTTGGGCGAGGGCTCATGTGGACGCGGGCTCATCTGGACGAGGTGTCATGGCGCAGATCATCTTTTTGCACGGGGCGTCAAGCAGCGGAAAAAGCACCCTCGCAGGCGCCTTGCAAAACCGTCTGCCACGCCCCTTTTGGCATGTGTCGTTTGACACGTTCCGCGACAGCGGGGCGCTGCCGATGGCGCGGTTCACCAGCGGTGAATTTGACTGGGACCAGCACAGGGCGCGGGTGTTCGACGGCCTACATGCGAGTTTCGCCGCGTTGGCGGATACGGGAAACGATCTGATCGTGGAACACATTCTCGATACGCCCGGCTGGGCCGAGGCCTTGCACCGTTGCCTGGCCTCACACGATGTGTTGTTTGTCGGGGTGCAATGTGCGCTGGAAACGCTGCAAGCCCGAGAGGCCACCCGGGGCGATCGCCCCACGGGCAGCGCGGCGCGGGATTTCGACACGATCCACCGGGCGCGGGTCTATGATCTGGAGGTGGCCGGCGACGGAGATCTGAGCCGGGCCTGCGATCAGGTCATCGCCGCGTTGGACAGTGGCAGGCGTGTCTCGGAGTTCGCTCGCTAGGCTCAGGCCCCATTCATCCGGCGCACTGACGGTGTAGGAATAATGGGGCCCGACCCTAGCCCTTGCGGATCCGCCAGCGCATCTGCGCGCCGGTCTGCTCTTGCGAGAGAAGCTCATGCCCTGCTTCGTGGCAATAATGCGGAATGTCGATCACGGCGGCGGGGTCGTCGGTCAGGACTTCGAGCACATCGCCAGAGGCGAGCGCGCTAAGACGTTTGCGGGCCTTGAGGACGGGCAGGGGGCACAACAGGCCAAGGGCATCAAGCTGGGTCATGGCGTGTATGTAGTGCGGCTGCGGGCGTTGGTCCATGGGGGGAACGATTTTCGGAAAATCGTTGGAAGGGGCCAGCCCCTTCTGAGGCCCGGGGGCCTCATTCATCCCCGGGATATTTGGGAAGAGATGAAGGTGAAGACCGAGTGGGATTGTGTCGCACCGGAGGTGCGCAAGGAAAGAAGCACCGGAGGTGCGCAAAGTGAGAAGGACCGTAGGAGCACGCGAATGTGACGTGATGTGCAGGTGACGGGACGGGGGCTTTGGTCTAGGGGAAGAGCATGTTTGGAATCGACCTCATAGATGCTTCGCTGTTGCCCGCCATGATGATTGCCCTTGTGGCGGGATTGATCTCATTTCTAAGCCCCTGCGTGCTGCCCGTGGTGCCGCCCTATCTGGCCTATATGAGCGGGGTGTCTTTGGGAGAGATTCAATCCGGCGGGCGCGGAAGGGTGGTTTTGGCGGCGCTGTTCTTTGTGCTGGGCCTGTCGACGGTGTTCTTGTTGTTGGGCTTTGCGGCTTCGGCCCTGGGGGCGATGTTCCTGTCTTATCAAAGCTGGTTCAATACGGCTGCGGGGATCATCGTGATGGTCTTTGGGGCGCATTTCGTTGGCGTTTATCGCATTGGTTTTCTTGACCGCGAAGCGCGGCTGGATGCGGGGGATCAAGGTGGCAGCGCCTTTGGTGCCTATGTTCTGGGGCTGGCGTTTGCCTTTGGCTGGACCCCCTGTATTGGCCCGCAGCTTGGTGCGATTTTGTCATTGGCGGCGTCCGAGGCTTCGGTTTTGCGCGGGACAGTCCTTTTGGCGGTCTATGCGCTGGGGCTTGGGGTGCCGTTCCTTCTGGTCGCGGCCAGCCTGCATCGCCTGACCGGCACGATGAACTGGATGAAGCGCCATATGGAACAGATCGAGCGGGTCATGGGGCTGTTGTTGTGGACCATCGGTTTGCTGATGTTGACCGGTGGCTTTGCCTCTATGTCGTTTTGGCTGCTTGAGACCTTTCCGGCGCTTGCAAACCTGGGCTGAGCAGGAACTGCAACCGCGGCCTTACTAATGCCCAAAACCCTTGCTAACCTGTGGCCAAATCAGGGGCCAACCCATGCGCCAAGAGCAGACAAAGCAAGAGGTCACGCGCCGCCGGGTGTTTTACATTCCTGGCTATGACCCGATTCATCCCCGCCGCTATCGGGAACTTTATCGCAAAGAAGGGCGTGATCAGGCGCAGATTTCGGGCTATGAGCTGAGGTTATCCCCCCGAAAATCGACCGAAAATTACGGCTGGACGACCGAGACCACTCTTGATGGCCAGACAACCCAGGCCGAGGTCGAGGTTCTGGTCTGGTCAGATATTGTGCGCGACAGCATGTCGAATTCGATCCCGGCGACTTATGCACAGCTGGTGCGCACCGCCTGGGAATACATCGCGACGGGGGCGCTTTGGCGGCTGATGAAGCTGCGCAAGGGGCCGGTGATTGCGGCGCTCTATCCGATCGGAATGCTGCTGATGCAGCTTGTGTTGGCGCTGGCGATTGGCTGGGGTGTGGGGCTGGGCACCGCTTTTGCGCTTGGCTGGGTGATTGGCGCTCCTGCGTTGCTGATTGGCTTTGTTGCCGGGGCCGCCTGTGTCTGGGGCACGCTGCACTGGTTCAAGAAACGCGATGGCAAGCTGTTCGCCTATTACCTGATGCACGACTACGCCTATTCCGCGCGCTATCGCGGCGCCAACCCGCCCGAGCTTGAGGCGCGGATGGCAGAGTTCACGCAGTCGATTGCCAAAGCGCTGCAAGAGGATGTGGACGAAGTGCTGGTCGTGGGGCATAGCTCGGGCGCGCATCTGGCGGTCTCGATCCTGTCGGATCTGATCCGGTCGGGGCTGGTGCCCCAGAGCGGGCCGAAACTGGCGTTTTTGTCGCTGGGGCAGGTGGTGCCGATGGTGTCTTTTCTGCGCGATGCCAATCGGTTGCGCGGGGATCTTGCATATCTGTCAACACGTGATGAGCTGACCTGGATTGATGTGACCGCGCCAGGCGATGGCTGTGCCTTTGCGCTGTGTGATCCGGTCAGCGTGTCGGGGGTTGCATCTGATGATAAAATCTGGCCGATCGTGTTTTCGGCGCAGTTCACCAAATCCCTGTCTCCCGCCCGATGGAAAGAGCTGCGGTGGAAGTTCTTTCGCCTGCATTTTCAGTATCTTTGCGCCTTTGACGCGCCGCTGGATTATGACTATTTTCAAATCACATCCGGGCCTTTGACCTTGGAGACGCGCTATGAAAACCGCCCCCCCTCGGCCAGCCGGATTGACTGGGCGGTCTCAAAATATACGAGCACCTCATGAGCGGTTGCCCCGTTGATCCCAGGCCGCCCAAGCCCCCAAAACCCGCCGCACGCCCGGACAAGGTTTCGCTGCGCCGCTATGTCAAGCTGTTTCGCCAGGACATCCTGTCGGCGCAGCCCGCCAAGCTTTACCGCGCCTGGATGGCGGAATTCAAAACGCCGTTTTTCCGGTCTTACATGGTCAATCAACCTGAACTGGTGCAGACGGTTCTGAAAGACCGGCCTTTGGACTTTCCCAAATCCTCACGGATCAGCGAAGGGCTGCGGCCCTTGTTGGGGGCCTCGGTGTTTTTGACCAATGGTGAGCAGTGGCTGCGCCAGCGTCGGATTATTGATCCCGCGTTCGAAGGGGGGCGTCTGCGCGAAACCTATCCGGCGATGTGGGAGGCGGCGCATGCGGCCCTTAAGCGCCTGCGCAGGCAGGCGGGTGGGCCGGTCGAGATCGAAGAGATCGCCAGCCACGCCGCTGCCGATGTGATCTTTCGCACGCTGTTTTCGATCCCGATCGAGGATGAGACCGCACAAAAGGTGTTTCATGAATTCCGCGCCTATCAGCGCACACAGCCGATTTTGAACCTTGCGGCCTTTGTGCCCCTGCCGCGCTGGATGCCGCGGTTTTTCCGGCGCGATACACGGGCGGCGGCCAAGCGGATACGCGGTTTGATCGCCGGGCTGACCGCGCAGCGGATGGAGCAGATCAAGGCAGGCAACGCCCCGGACGATCTGGCCACCAAGATCATGACCACGGTCGACCCCGTCACCGGCGAAACCTTTGACACCGAAGAGATGATCGACCAGGTGGCGATCTTTTTCCTGGCCGGGCATGAAACCAGCGCCAGCGCCCTGGGCTGGGCGCTGTATCTTTTGGCGCTTTATCCCGAATGGCAGGATGTTCTGGCCGAAGAGGCGCAGGCCCTGCAAACCGGGGCTTTTGCAGAGATGGGCAAGCTCAGGCGATCAAAAGACGTGTTCCGCGAGACCCTGCGCCTGTACCCCCCCGTCCCGATGATGGTGCGCCAAAACAGCTGTCCCGAGCGGTTCCGGTACCGGAAAATCCCCAAACACAGCCAGATCGTTCTGAGCCCATGGCACCTGCATCGTCATGAACGGCTGTGGGACCAGCCGGATGCCTTTGATCCGGATCGCTGGCAGAGCGAGAATGGCAAGATCTGTGGGCGCGACGCTTATATTCCGTTCTCAGCCGGGCCGCGGGTGTGCACCGGGGCGGGATTTGCCATGGTTGAGGGGCCATTGATGTTGTCGCTGTTCGTGCGTGAGCTGCGGTTTGAGCGGATCGAGGGGCGTGACCCGGTGCCCGAGGCCCATTTGACCGTGCGGGCGCGGGATGGGATCTGGCTAAAGGTGACCCCGCGTTCGCGCAGCGGTGTGGCGCAGACGTGAAAGAATTTTAGGAAAATTCTTGGCCCAGCCGAAAGTTTTGCGCTAACGGACGGCCGCTGCTCTGTACCGAAAGCGCAGCTTGGGCTAACACCCAGCCAAACGCATTCTAACCTCATGAGGGTGACATGGCTCGGGATTCCGCAGATTTCGCAAAACAAGTAGAGCAAATGACATCGGGCAAGGGCTTTATCGCCGCGCTTGACCAATCTGGTGGCTCGACCCCCAAGGCGCTTGGCCTGTATGGGGTGACGCCTGAGATGTATGATGGCGAAGCCGCCATGTTCGACGAAATCCACGCCATGCGCGCGCGCATCATCACCGCGCCGGATTTCACAAACGAAAAAGTCATCGGTGCGATTCTGTTTGACCGCACCATGCGCGGCGAAGTGGACGGCAAGCCCACCGCAAAGGCCCTGTGGGACGCGCGCGGCATCGTGCCCTTCCTGAAGATCGACAAGGGTCTGGAAGACAAGGCCAACGGTGTGCAGATGATGAAGCCCATTCCCGGCGTCGAAGAAATGCTGGCCGAGGCCGCCACATTTGGCATCTTTGGCACCAAGGAGCGTTCCGTGATCCACGAGGCCAACGCCGAGGGCATCAAGGCGGTGGTTGCGCAGCAGTTCGATCTGGGCAAATCCGTTGTCGCCGCTGGCCTCGTGCCGATCATCGAACCCGAGGTTGACATCAACTCGGACAGCAAAGGCGCGGCCGAAGACCTGCTCAAGGCTGAGATCCTGGCGCAGCTGGATGCCTTGGAAGAGGAGCAGGATGTCATGCTTAAGCTGACCATTCCCAATGTGGATGGGCTGTATGATGACTTGGCCGACCACCCCCGCGTGCTGCGCGTTGTGGCGCTGTCGGGTGGGTACTCGACCGAGGTGGCCTGTGAGCGTCTGTCGAAACAGCCCAAGATGATCGCATCGTTCAGCCGCGCGCTGACCGAAGGCCTGTCCAAGCAGCAATCCGATGAAGAGTTCGCTTCTGCCTTGGGTGGCAACATCGACAAGATCTATCAAGCCTCGCTGTAAGTGAGCGCCTTGCGCACGTCGTGCGCGTTATCACATTGGCCTTCTCCCTGATCGGGAGAAGGTCTTTTTGTTGGTGGTGTCCCGGTGAGGGAGTGATGTGGTTCGGATTGGGCGGCAGTCGGTGGGCTGTGCACGTTGTGTTGCTCGGGGCTCACCAAACCAAAAGATCTTTGGGTCTGATCCCCCCAACCGCCTGGGCCTTGCGTGACAGGGATCCCCCCCTGCGCCAAGCAAAACAGACGTATCCCCGCAGGCGGGGCCCCGCGTCGGTTTAACTTGTCCCATGGTGGGATCCCTGTCCCTTGGGCGCCAAGCGACGGGCGGCTCCGACCCAAAGATCAATGGCTTGGAGGGGTGCGCCAGTCGTCCAGGGTTTTGCCGGGTTCATCGACAAACAGGCCGGGCAGGGGGGTGAGTTGGGTGATGTGGTCGACGCGCAGGGTGGTAAAGGCGCTTTTGGTTTCGCTCCACCCCAGCACGGTCCAGACCCGGCCCCAGTAATCCAGGTGAAGTGGACGCAGGTCGTGGGTTGCGGTTGGGGTGGCCGCGCGCAGGCGTTGTTTGGCGCGGATGGCGCTGCGCAGGGTTGGAATATGGGCAAAGCCCTTGGCGGCATCGGTGGCAAAGCCAAAGGAGATCTTGGCGGTTTCCGAATCCGCGGGCAGCACGGCCTGCACTTTGGCGGCAAGGGATTGCGCCGCGGGGGAGAGTTCCGGGTCACCCGATGTGCTGAGGGTGGCCAGGGCGACGTGAAGGGATTCTAATTCTTCTGGGGTCAGATTAAGCGGTGGTAATGTGATGGCCTCTTGCACGCTATAGCCATAGCCGCGCGCGCCCTCGACCGGCACGCCGGAGGCGGCAAGGGTTTCCATGTCGCGATAGATCGTGCGAACCGAGACCCTGAGATCCTGGGCCATGGATTCGGCGGTGTGCAATTGCCCGTCACGCAGGCGTTGCATCAGGGCATACAGGCGGTCTTTGCGATTCATGTCGGCAGCATACAGTCATATCTCCTGACAGAAAACTGGCAACTGACAGGTTCATGACACATAAGCCCGGGATTGAGCGCGTTTTGCCGCTTTTCCACCCTTGGCAAAGCCCCTAAATAAGGAAGATAGAATTTTCAGGTGGGGGCGACCCGCCTGATGGATTAACCCGAAAGACAAGGAGCGTGTCATGGGTATCGGAAATATTGGCCTTCCCGGCCTTCTTCTTATTGCTGTTGTTGTGCTGGTGCTGTTTGGACGTGGCAAGATCTCGTCGTTGATGGGCGAAGTGGGCAAGGGCATCACCGCGTTCAAAAAGGGAGTCGATGAAGGCAAGCAAGAGCTGGAAGACCAGGCGGCCGAAGCGGCGGTCGACGTGACCCCGGAAGAAGAAACTAAAGACAAGGCCTAATCCATGACCGGTCTGAGCTGGAGCGAACTGTTGGTCGTGGGCGTGGTTGCCCTGATCGTGGTCGGCCCCAAGGACTTGCCCGTGATGTTCCGCCGTGCGGGGCAGTTCTTTGGCAAGGCGCGGGGCATGGCGCGTGAATTCAGCCGCGCCATGAATGATGCGGCGGATTCCTCGGGTGTGAACGACATGGCCAAGACGTTCAAGGCGGCCACTAACCCGGTGGGCAGCGCCATGGATGGCGTCAAGGATGCAGTCAGCGGCTTGGGCGATATCGACCCCAACAGCGAGACCGGTAAACTGTCGAAAGAGCGGCAAGAGGCCAAGGATAAGATCCACGCCGCCGCCGCCCGGTCCGCTGCCGAGCGCAAGGCGCGTGAAGCCGAAGAGGCGCTGAAACGCGCAGATGAGCTTGAGGCCAATATGGCGGCCAATGCCGAGGCCAGCAAACTGGCGGAACAGGCAGGCGCCGAGGCAGCCAAGAAAGAAGGTGACGCATGAGCGAAACCGATGAAATGCGCGACGAAATGGACGCCTCAACCGCGCCCCTGATCGAACATCTGGCCGAGCTGCGCACCCGTTTGATCCATTCGGTGATCGCGCTTTTGGTTGGCATCACGCTGTGCTTTGTGCCGATCCAGGGCGAATTCATCGCGCAGCATATCCTTGAGTTCATGCTGCAACCGATCGAAGCCACGCTGCGCGCGCTGGGGGATCCGTCTCCGACGTTGCAATTCACCAGCCCGCAGGAATATCTGTTCACGCTGTTTCGCATTTCTCTGGTGTTCGGGTTGGCCATGGCCTTTCCGGTCATCGCCTATCAGCTTTGGCGCTTTGTCGCACCGGGGCTGTACAAAAACGAAAAGAATGCGTTTTTGCCCTTTATGGTCGCCTCGCCGGTTATGTTCCTCTTGGGGGCCAGCTTTGCGCATTTCGTGGTGACACCACTGGCGATGAACTTTTTCCTGGGGTTTGCGGATTTCTCGTCGATCTTTGCCAATCTTCTGGCGGCGGGGGCCGAAAACCTGCCCGAAGGGGTTGTCGCGGTGCCCGAAACCGAAGAGGGGCTGAAAATCACCTTCTTTGGTAAGGTCAACGAAAGCCTGCACATCACGCTGGTCTTTATTCTGGCTTTTGGCATTTGTTTCCAACTGCCTGTGCTGCTGACCCTGATGGGCAAGGCGGGCCTGGTCAATTCCGAGGGGCTGGCCAATGTGCGCAAATATGCCATGGTCGCCATTTTGGTGCTGGCCGCGGTTGTGACACCGCCGGATGTGGTGACCCAGCTGATCCTCTTTACCGTGGTTTATGGCCTCTACGAAGTGTCCATCTTCCTGGTTCGTCGCGTTGAAAAGAAACGCGAGAAAGAGCTGCGCGAGCAGGGGCTTTGGTTCGAAGATGACGATGGGAACGAAGATCCGATTCTCAAGGAATTCGACGAGAGTGAAGATAAATGAGCGATGATACGCTGACCCGTATCGCCGAGGCGCTGGAGCGGATGTCTCCGGCGCCTTTTTCTGCGCCTGATTTCGCATCGGCCGAAGCCTTTATCTGGCACACCGCCCCCGACCGTCTGGAACCGGTGACGCAGGTCGCCCGCGTCGATCTGGATCTGCTCGTGGGCATTAACCGCTCGCGCGATACGCTTTTGACCAACACGACACAATTCGCCCGGGGTTTGCCCGCAAACAACGCGCTGTTGTGGGGCGCGCGCGGGATGGGGAAATCCAGCGTTGTCAAAGCGGTGCACGCGGCGGTGCGGGCCGAGGGGCATGACCTTAAGCTGATCGAATTGCAGCGCGAAGACCTGCCCTCGGTGGGGCGTCTGCTTAATCTCTTGCGCGGCACGCCCTATCAGTTTGTGCTGTTTTGCGATGACCTCTCGTTCAGCCACGACGACGAGCATTATAAAAGCCTCAAGGCCGTTTTGGATGGCGGGATCGAGGGGCGCCCGGCCAATGTGGTGCTGTATGCCACCTCGAACCGTCGCCACCTGATGCCGCGCGATATGATCGAAAACGAACGTTCCACCGCAATCAACCCGGCAGAGGCGGTCGAGGAAAAAGTATCGCTCTCGGATCGGTTTGGGCTGTGGCTGGGCTTTCACCCTTGTTCGCAGGACGACTATCTGGCGATGATCCGGGGCTATTGCGACGCCCATGGGGTGGAGATCGCGGATGATGAGCTGCGGGCCGAGGCGATTGAATGGCAGGCCACGCGTGGGTCCCGTTCAGGACGGGTGGCGTGGCAGTTCTTTATGGATCTGGCAGGCCGCAAGGGCGTGACGGTCAAATAGACCAACCGCGGGCCTGTCTGGGACCAAAATCCAGTCTCAGCCCCGTCGCTGAAAGCGCGCGCCATGTTGCAAGCGCCAACGCTCTTACTCCCACGGCATGTGACACGATGTGTCATCGCCCCCCGTTGCGCACGGGGGGCAGAAGGTTTTAGCGCAGATAGGGCATGGGGTCGGTGCTCTCAAAGCCCTTGCGAACTTCGAAATGCAGGAACGCCGGGCTGCCCGACGCGACCCGCGCGATGGTCTGGCCCCGGCTGACGGCATCGCCCTTTTTCACGGTAATATCGTCGACATGGGTGTAGACCGTGATCAGATCCCCGGGATGGCGGATGAGCAGGAATTTCACCCCCTCTGCCGTGGTGGAAATCGACGCGACCTGACCCGACGCCGAGGATTTCACCGGCGTGCCAGCTGAGGCCGAAATATCAATGCCTTCGTTCTTACCCTTTGAATATTCGCGGATAATAGAGCCGCTCACGGGCATGATCATCTTGGATTTGCTGCTGGATTGGCTTTGGCCAATGTCGGCAACGGGTTTTGCCGGCTTGGCAGGCTTTGAGGTTTCAGCGGCCGCAGGCGGCGTTTCAGCCGGAAGGGGTTTCGAAGCCGAAGGGGGTGTTGGCGTCGGAGAGCCATTGCCGGGTTCAGTGACAGGCTGCGCGGCGGTGGTGGCGGTGTAAGTGGTTGGCGGGATCAGCAGATACTGACCTTCGCGGACGGAAAAATTCTTGTCCAACCCGTTCCATTCAGCCAATGCGCGCGGTGACACATCATAGCTGCGCGCGATGGTAAAGGCGGTTTCGCCGCGCGCAACACGGTGGCGGATCGGCTCGACCGCGCCGCCTGCGCCCTCTTGCGCAGGGGTCGGCGCAGCATTGTCGATGGCGTTGCCCGCAAGGGTCGCCACGTCCACCTGCTGTGCCCGTGGCACCGCCTGGACGTTTTGCGCCGCGACACGGCTGGGAAGGGCGATGATCTGGCCACGGGTCAGCGGATCGTCTTCGCGCAGGCTGTTGAAACGCGCGACGTCGCGCGGGGACAGGCCAATCCGATTGGCGACATCTGTGACCGTGTCGCCTCGGCGGGCAATTGCCACCTGGTAGCTGGGATAGGAAATCACGCCGCGATTGTCGGGGATCGGTCGGTCAGCGGTTGCCTTCAGCGCCGCCTCCGAGGTGTCCACCGGCCCGCCGATCTTGCCGCGCAGATCGAAATCCAGATTGTTGGTCATACAGCCAGACAGCGCCGTGCTGACCACCATAAGACCCAAAAGCTTGTGCGGAAATCCCATCTCGATCATCCTCAGATGCGTCTCTTATCTCATTGAGACGTCGCGATTTTTAAGAGCCACAGGCCTTGGTGCAGGCCGCGACTGCGTTATTCTTTGCCCAGCCCTTCGACCAAGGGAACAAAGCGAACCGGGCGCAATTCATCATAATCCAGACCGGTTTGCGTGCGGGTGACACGGATCAGATGCTGCACCGCGTCCGATTGGCCCACGGGCACAACCATAATACCGCCAATCTTGAGCTGCGCCAAGAGAGGGCCGGGGGGGTCCTCGGCGGCGGCGGTCAAAATAATGCGATCAAAGGGGGCCTGATCGGGCAGGCCGTGTGACCCATCCGCGGTAAAGGCGGTGATGTTGCTCAGCTCCATCTGGTCAAAAACGGCGCGGGCTTCGCGCACAAGACGGCGATGGCGGTCGACCGTATAGACACGCCGCGCGAGCTGGCTGAGGATGGCGGCCTGATAGCCAGAGCCGGTGCCGATCTCAAGAACCTTGTCGCGGGGACCGACATTCAGCGCCTGCGTCATCAAACCGACAACCGAGGGCTGGGAAATGGTTTGTCCGCAGGCGATGGGAAGCGGCATGTCCTCATAGGCGCGATCAGCAAAATACCCCTGTACAAAGGCGCCGCGGTCGATCCGCTCCATCGCGTTCAGCACTTTGCTGTCGGTCACGCCCTTGGAGCGCAGCGCAAACAGGAACTGCATCTTGGCTTCGGCATCGAAACTCATCTGAGCGCGTCTTCCAGGCGGCTCAGGTGATCGCGATCCGTCAGATCGGCGCGCATGGGGGTGACGCTGATATAGCCGTCCAGATTGACATTGGCGTCGGTGCCCGGGGCGGTTTGCGCACGCTGGTCGCCGCCCTTGATCCACAGGAACCGCCGGCCTGACGGGGATTTATGTGGCTCAACCGAAAACCCTGTCGCGTCGCGTTTGCCCTGGGGGGCGGCCTTGATGCCTTTTACATCGGCGGCGGGAACTGGCGGGAAATTCACGTTGTAAAACAGACGGTAGCCGGGCTGATCCGCCGGGTCAGACGCCAGGATACGGCGCACCACGTCAGCCCCATGGGCCGTGGCGGCCTCAAAGGGATCTTCGGCCTCATAATTCAGCGGGCCAAGGTATTGCGACAATGCGATGGCGGGCACCCCCTGAAGCGCCGCCTCCATCGCGCCCCCCAAAGTCCCGGAATACAGCGCGTTTTCAGCTGAATTATTGCCGCGGTTCACACCGGACAGCACCAGGTCGGGCGGGGTGTCTTTCATGACGTCGTGCAGCCCGACCAGCACGCAATCGGCGGGGCTGCCCTCGGTGGCAAAGCGGCGCTCCCCCATCTTGGACACCATCATCGGGTGGGTGTAGGAAATGCAATGGCCAACGCCGGATTGCTCAAAGGCCGGGGCGACGGTCCAGACCTCGCCATCGGGGCCCGCCAGTTGCCCGGCAATCACTTCAAGCGATTTCAATCCCGGCGCGTTGATGCCGTCGTCATTGGTGATGAGAATGCGCATGATACCGCCCGCCTGTCGTTTTCACCTGAATAGGCGAAGGTCGCCCACGGGGCAAGCGTGGGGGCAGGGGCTGCGGCAATCTCTTGCGGCGGTTACGCCAGGTTCAGCTACGCCAAGTTCAGCTCTGCCAGCAAACGCGATGCTTCGCTGTGCGTGGGCGGCAGGGCGTTGCGGTCTTCGCCGGGATAGAACCGGGCGCGGCTGTGGGTCGGCATGGGGTTGGGCGTGACGATATGCACCTTGGGCCCAAGGTTCGCACATTCCGCCTGCCAGCTGCGCGCCAGGGCTATCTGGGCGGATTTGGTCGTGCCGTAGTACCCATAGTTGGCCAGCCCCCCCTTGGGGTCATCAAAGAACACCGCATGACCGCTTTCGCCCAACAGGGGCGCAACAAAGGGAATCATATGCCCCATGGCCGTCACGTTGATCGCCACGGATTTTTCCCAGCCTTTCTGGTCAAGATGCGTCACCGGGGTCAGCCCCGCGGTGTGAAACGCCGTATGCGCCCAAAGCCCGATCCCGCCCCAACGGTCATGGATCGACCGACACAAATGCGCCATGGCATCGCGGTTGGCGATGTCCATTGGGGCCAGGGTGGCTTCTCCGCCTTTGGCCTTGATCCGATCATCAAGATCTTCAAGCCCGCCAACGGTCCGGCCGACCGCGACGATGTGGTATTTGGGGGCGAGGGCCTCGGCCAGGGCAAAGCCCAGCCCGCGTGAGGCGCCGGTGATCAGTGCAATCTGTGTCATGACCCGGGTTTGAAACGGATGGGCGCAAAGGTCAAGCGTGCGCCGCGCCCATCCGAGGGGAAATCGCGCTGTCGGGCGGTGGGATTAGCCCAGAATACCCGGCCAATTCGCCAAGCCCTTGGCAATATTGCCCGGCACGTCCTGCAACCACAATTCGCGGGCCCGCAGATTGGCATTCAGATACAGTCGGCCTTCATAGAGCGTCCAGGCTTCGGGCTTGGTGGGGGCCAGATACCCCAGCGAGGCGGCATAGGCGCAATACCCGCCAAAGACCGGGGCGTAGGCCTCGGGATTGGCTTTGAACATGGCAGCATTCTGGGCGCTGGCGAACTGCCAGGTGGCCCCTTTCCACGACACGGCGTGCTCTGCGCGGCCTGCGACCGGACCGTTTCCGGCGAAATAGGCCACGGCGTCAGACCCGTCGATGGCGATGCCACCTTCGGTATAGATTTCCGGCTCGCGGGCGAAAGCGGCGGTGCCCAGCGTGGACAGGACGGGGGCGGCAAGACCAAGGCCAAGCAGGCGACGACGGGTAAGAGTGGGCATTTCGGGCGCTCCTATGTGCTGCGGTGTGCCCTTAAACTGGCATGGATCAGAGGACAGGAAAGCCCCTGTCGCCGGGATGTGATCGGCCCCGCCCACAGCGTGAGAATTGTTACAGCGCCAGATTTGCGTTCAGTCCTGGGTCAGATGCGGGCGAATGTCGTTGCCAGCAGCGGCATAGATGTCCAACAGATCGTCAAAGCTGATGCCGTCCTCTTGGGCGTCGGCCAGCGATCCGAATTCAACCGCCAATGCAGGTCGCTGTGTCGGATCCTTCAGGTCAAGGGTGACGGTGTCCCCCAGGCTGTCCTCGAAACCAGGCAGCGCATTGGCCAAAATCCCGTCCTGGGGGGCAAAGACCACATCCTGGCTTTCGCAAGTGGCAAGATAGGCGTGAAAGGTTTCGTGAGAGACCTCGGCCCACGGTCCAAAGGCAAACCCGTCATCCGCCCCCCGCACCGGCAAGACCATAGTCGCGCGCAAAAAGTAGCGCCCCGAGATGCGGCAGAGATCTGCGGTCAGGCGGTCCTGTCCCACCTCAAGCATATCTTGCCCATCACGCGGCGCATGTGGCCAATCGTCGGGATGTTCAAAGCCAAGATCGTAGATGCCGGAAAACCGGGCGCCGCAGCAGGGGCAGCTGCGATCAGGATCGTTGAACCGGCGCCATCGCGCGTCTAGGGCAAGCAAGGCCCTGAGAAACCTGTATGTGATTTGGTGTGTCTGCTTTGTGCGGCAGGGGGCCGGGAATGGCAATCCGGCTAAGGCCCATGCGATTTTCAGACGTGACCCCGACGTCAATGTCCGTTTGTGCGAGAGACGCGCCCACGGTGGGAAAATGCGCTTGACGCCAGTTGGCGTCTAATGCAATTTGCGGTTGTTTCCCGTTTGGGGGGTACATGTGTAGTGATAGGTAACGGGGCTGACCTTGGCAAAACGCGTCTGGTGCGTTTCCCCCCGGGGTGTTTTGCGGTCAGTCCCAAGCATATCCCCTCTGTCCATGGACAGGCCTCTTGCACGGGGGGGCGCGCATTTCGCCTTTGTTTCCAGGGATCATCTGCGACAGTGCGCTGAAAACAAAACCCGCCCCAAGATGAACATCCAGGAACGGGTTTTGTTTTGCGTTGTCTGTGACAATCTGGCTATTGCGCCGCTTTCATCTGAAAGCCTTTCGCCAGCATATCAGCCGGTTCAACCGGGTACTCGCCCGAGAAACAGGCGTCGCAATATTGCGGACAGCTTTGGTCGCGACCGCTGGTTTCCCCAACCGCGCGATACAGCCCGTCAAGCGAGATGAACTTGAGGCTGTTCACACCCAGATGATGTGTCATTTCCTCTTCTGACATGGTGGCCGCCAAGAGTTTTTCGCGCTGAGGCGTGTCCACGCCATAGAAACAGGGCCAAGCGGTTGGCGGGCTGGCGATGCGAAAATGCACTTCGGCGGCGCCAGCGTCGATGATCATTTCCTTGATCTTGCGCGATGTGGTGCCCCGCACAACGGAATCGTCCACCAAAATCACGCGCTTGCCCTTGATCAGCGCCCGGTTGACGTTGAGCTTGAGACGCACACCCATGTTGCGGATCTGTTCGGTCGGTTCGATAAAGGTGCGGCCCATATATTGGTTGCGGGTGATGCCCAGCCCAAAGGGGATGCCGCTTTCCGCCGCATAGCCGATGGCCGCCGGGGTGCCGCTGTCGGGGACGGGGCAGATCAGATCGGCTTCGATCGGGTTCTCACGCGCCAGTTCAACACCGATCTGGCGGCGGGTTTCGTAAACCGACTGCCCGCCGATAATGCTGTCCGGGCGCGAGAAATAGACATGTTCAAAAATGCAGAACTTGGAAGGCTGCGGGCGGAAGGGGTGGTGGCTTTCGACCCCGCCGTTTTCGGTGATCACGACCATTTCACCCGGCTCAATCTCGCGCACGAATTCGGCACCGATGATGTCCAGAGCACAGGTTTCCGACGACAAAGCCCAGCCATCGCCGATTTTCCCCAGCACAAGCGGGCGGACCCCCAGCGGGTCACGGACACCGATCAGTTTGGTGCGGGTCATGGCCACAACCGAAAACGCGCCTTCGACACGGCGCAGCGCGTCTTCCATGCGTTCGGGAATGTTGCGCTGAAGCGAGCGGGCCATCAGATGAATGATGCATTCGCTGTCTGACGAGGATTGAAAGATCGAACCGCGTTCGATCAGTTCTTTGCGCAGGGCTTCGGCATTGGTGATATTGCCGTTGTGGGCAATGGCCGCGCCGCCCATGGAAAATTCCCCGAAAAAGGGCTGAACATCGCGGATCGCGGCGCCTTTGGAACCGGCGGTGGAATACCGGACATGTCCGATGGCCAGCGGTCCGGGCAGCGTTTCCATCAGGCGTTGCGAGGTGAAATTGTCACGCACATAGCCAAAGCGGCGGGCCGAGTTGAACCCTTGTTCTGGATCGTGGCTGACAATGCCACCGGCCTCTTGTCCACGGTGTTGCAGGGCATGCAGACCCAGGGCGACAAAATTGGCTGCGTCGGTGACACCGACAACGCCAAACACGCCGCACTCCTCTTTTAGTTTGTCGTCGTCAAAAGGGTGGGCGGGGGGCATCAGATTGGCGGTCAAGGCGAGTTCCCGATTCCATGGCGCTATTGGCGCCTCTCATACGGGACCGGGCGGCGCTTGTCACGAAAGGATCACATTTCCCCAAGGAGACTTTGACGCAGGCTGGGGCTTTTATTTCCGACTGTTTTTATTGGCAAATGTTAAGCCCGATGCCCGCCCAAACCAAAAAGACCCGGGCCGGGCCCGGGTCTCATCAGATGTGTTGCGGGGTATCGCTGCTTACTGCGCGGGGGCGTCGCAGGCGCTGACAAGCTGCTCATATTGGGTGGTGATCCAACCCAGCGCCTGTTCGGGATCTTGTTGTTCGATTTTGTCGGTGAACCGACTGAACACCGCCGCTGATCGCGAATCGTCAATCATTGCAATGTCTTGTGCGGTGATCACGGTTTCATAAACAAAGAAGGCCACCGCCACCAACAAAATGCCGCGCGCCACGCCAAAGAAAAAGCCAAGCGCCTGATCCAATCCGCCCAGAACCGAGCGATGGATCAGCGCAGAGAACAGCGGGGTGAACAGCGAAACGATCAGCAGGCCGAGGGCAAACACGGCGGCAAAGGCCGCGATGATCGACAGCTCACAGCTTTCGGACAGGAAATCGCCCACGACCGGGATCTCTTTGACCAGGGGCTGCACCTGATCCGCAAACATAAAGGCCAGGATCGCCGCGACGATCCAGCCGACGATGGCCATGATCTCGCGCACGACGCCGCGCGAATAGGCCAGCAGTGCCGAGACCACGATGATCCCCGCGACCACGCCGTCGATGATGGTGAAACCTTCCATAAGTGCCTGTCCCTTTTGCCCGTCCGTCGTCACTCTTTACCCGGCGCCGAAGAATTCGCCAACAAAAGACGTCAGATCATCCATTTGCTTTAATGCGGTTCCCCCCGCATTGGCGATTTTGCCGCCGGTCGGAAGGATCGCCGTGGTGAAACCAAGTTTTCGGGCTTCTTTCAACCGGTTTTCTGCCTGGCTGACGGGTCTGAGGGCCCCGGAAAGGCTGATTTCGCCAAAAACCACCGTTTCGGCGGGCAGGCTGGTGTCTTCTCGGGCTGAAAGCAGGGCGGCGGCCACGGCCAGATCGGCGGCGGGTTCGTTCACGCGCATGCCACCGGCGACATTCAGGTACACATCGAGGCCGGCAAAGGGGATGCCGCAGCGCGATTCGAGCACCGCGAGAATCATCGCCAGGCGGCTGCCATCCCAGCCCACGACAGAGCGACGCGGTTGGCTGTGTGGGGACGGTGAGATCAGCGCCTGGAACTCGGTCAACACCGGGCGTGTGCCCTCGATGCCCGCAAAGACAACAGAGCCCGGGGCGGGTTGCCCACGCTCGGCCAGGAACAGGGCCGATGGGTTTGGAACCTCCGAGAGCCCGCCACCGGTCATTTCAAACACACCGATTTCGTCTGCGGGTCCAAAGCGGTTCTTGACGCTGCGTAGAATGCGGAACTGGTGGCCGCGCTCCCCTTCGAAATAGAGAACCGTGTCGACCATGTGTTCGACGACGCGGGGACCGGCCAGCGCCCCCTCTTTGGTCACATGCCCCACCAGGATCACGGCGCTGCCACGGCTCTTGGCAAAGGTGGTCAGCTCATGGGCGGCGGCGCGCACCTGTGATACAGACCCGGGCGCACTGTCGACATTATCGGCCCACATGGTCTGGATCGAATCGATGATGGCCAGATCCGGTTGGATGTCGTCCAAAGTGGTCAAAATGTTGCGCAGGTTGGTTTCCGTCGCCAGTTTGACCGGCGCATCCTCAAGCCCAAGGCGTTGCGCGCGCAGGCGCACCTGGGCGCTGGCCTCTTCGCCCGAGATATAGACAACCTTGAGCCCGGATTTGGCAAAAGCGGCGGCGGCCTGCAGCAACAAGGTGGATTTGCCGATCCCCGGATCGCCCCCCACCAGCACCGCACTGGCCGGGACAAGCCCCCCGCCCAGCACGCGGTCCAATTCGTCAAGCCCCGCTGCGGTGCGCGGCGGCGGGGCCTCTTTTGTGCTGAGATCCGTAAGCGCGATGGCGCGGCCCCGTGCGTTGCCCAGGGACTTTTTCGCGGGGCCCTGGCTCAGCGGCTTTTCTTCGACGATGGTGTTCCATTCGCCGCAGCCGTCACAGCGCCCGGACCATTTCGTCGATGTCGCCCCGCAGGATTGGCAAACATAGCTGAGTGCGGTTTTGGCCATGGGCGCCCCTTTGTTCCCGTGTTGTTCTTACGGGTTATGGCGCAATCCCAGCCGGGGGCCAAGGGACAAGTTCCGCTATTCGATCCGGGCCAGTTGATTGGCGTCATAGATATCGCCGTGGAACTGCGGGCGGGCGTCTTGTGGGGTATAGTCGATCTCGGGCATCGCGGTTGGTGCGCCGGGCGCGGCGGGTGCGTCGGGGGCAGGCTTCGCGATGTTCTGGATCAGGGGTTGGGCCGGGGCCTGCGCGGGCGAGAGGCTGGGCAACAGCGTTTCCAGCTCGTCTTGCAGGCTATCCAGTTTTGACCGCACCAGCGCCTCTTCCATATCCACCTGGCTGTTCCAGTGGCGGATCTCAGAAAGGATCGTCTTAACCTCTTGGATGCGGGCGCCAAGCCGCTCGACCTCGGTTTTGCGGGCCTTGATAAAGGCGCGCGCCTCGCTGACCTTGGTGTCGGAATAGGTTTCCGCCAGTTCCGAGGAGACATGGCTCATCTGTGCGGCCAGTTCCAGCACCTCGGGTTGCAGATCCGACAGGTCAGGATGGTCGCGCATGAACAAGATCCGTTCACGGATCGCATCGAATTCACCCTTTAGCGCAAAGGTATCGGCCCGGTCCGCCGCATGGGCCAGCGCATAGGCCCGTGTCACGTCGTCCATTCCCACCTGAAACCGTCGGTGCGAGGTCTCCAGCGCCATCAGCCGCGCCTGTGAGGGCAGACCGCAAGCGAGGATCAAACTCAGCCCCAGCACCCCAAGCTGCACAGGTTTGCCCGCATCGAACACCGTATCATTGCTGATCATCGTCAGGCTAAGCCATGGCGCCAGACCGGCCACGCAAGCCAGCGTGTACAGGCCAAGACCGGCGCCAAGGGTCAGGACCAACGCAAAGCTAACGCGCCCGGCGATCAGCTGAACAAGGGTGGTTGTGTCTTTTAGGTGGGTCATGGCGGGGCCCGATCGTATCCAGGTTGCGGTAAAGCAGCGGTTCTGCTGTTAGCGGCTAGAATACGACTCAAAGTTTAAGAGAAGCGTTAACGCCTTTTTTCACCCTTGGGCTGCGGGGGCCTGCGGCTTGGCGCGGCTTTCAACCAGGCCCAGGACCAGCGAGGTCACGATGCAGGCGGTAAACAGATACAGGCCCCATGCGGTCTCGACCCTGCCGACACCCAGACCCTTTGCCAAGGTCACGTAAAGCGCAATCAAAAAGACGTCGGCCATGGCCAGTTTGCCCAGCACATTCACCGCAGGCAAAGCCCGGCGATCAAGCAGGTGGAATTGGATCAGCGTAAGCCCAAGCGTCTTGAGCATGGGCGCGACAAGGGCAAAGGCGGTGACAACCAACGCAAGAAAGACATCGCTGCCCCAAAGCGACTGCAGGCCAGAGATGACCGAGATCTCGCTGAGGCCGAACAAGGGCAACAGCCCGGCCCGCATCAACGGCATGAACCAGGACAGGGGATACAGCACAAAGAGGAACAGGTTGATCCAGCGCATGACAGCCTTTGGGTGTGGTCCCGGTTAGGTAAGCGTCTTTGCGCGCGGCACAAGGGGGAAACGGGGCAGGGCGTGGGGGGCACGTTTGGGGAAACCCTGCGCGCATCCCCACCGGATCAGCTGGTCCAGAGCCACAACCCAAGCAACCCCAGCAGCGCCAGCGCAAAGACGATATCCATCCAGCGCCAGCGCGCGCCCGGCAGAACCGCGCTGATGGCAAAGGCCGCACTGGGCACCAGCAGGGCCATCATGCCCCCTCCGCCCACCATGAGCTGCGCGGCTTTGCTATACAGCGGGCTGTGCACCCATCCCAGGGCCGGGGCAAAGGTTGTGACCAACCCGGCCAGCGACAACACCAGCGCCACCCCCGCCGGATAGCGCGCAATTCCCGCGCCCATGATCGTCCGCCCCAGCGCCAGGGCGGCGATGATCCACAGATAGATGAACTTCTTGTAGACGAGGAAAACAAGCACCGTGGGATCGGGCTCGGGGAGAAAGCTCATCTTACGGCCTCGATGGGGCCTTCGGCACGGCCCGAGATGAACTGGTCCACATAGGGG
Organism: Pelagimonas sp.; assembly: GCA_025210345.1. Classification (GTDB taxonomy): domain Bacteria; phylum Pseudomonadota; class Alphaproteobacteria; order Rhodobacterales; family Rhodobacteraceae; genus JAOARQ01. Next base: position 117,167 of record JAOARX010000035.1, read on the forward strand.
TCATTGCTGTTGTCCATCTGGCTGACCGGGCCGCTCCATTTGATGACGCCCCCGTGCAGCATCGCCACGTTGTCGGCAATCGCCCGGACCGAGCCCATGTCATGCGTGATGGTCATGGCGGTCGCGCCGATTTCCGTCACGATCTCGCGGATCAGTTCGTTGATCACCCCGGCCATGATCGGGTCGAGCCCGGTGGTGGGCTCATCGAAAAAGATGATCTCGGGGTCGGCGGCAATGGCCCGCGCCAGGCCCACACGTTTTTGCATGCCCCCCGATAGCTCGGCTGGGAAACGGTCTGCGACCTCGGGTTTCAGGCCCACGCGGCGCAGCTTGTCGATGGCCAGGTCGCGGGCATCGTGCTTGCGCATCCGACCCCGGCCTTGCAGCAGGCGAAAGGCCACATTGTGCCAGACGGGCAGGCTGTCAAACAGCGCGGCGCCCTGGAACAACATCCCAAAGCGCGCCAGAAAAGCATCGCGATCCCCGTGGCGCACATCCGCGCCATCCAGGGTGATCGTGCCCCGGTCGGGGGACACAAGCCCCAAGACGCTTTTGAGCAGAACGGATTTACCCGTGCCAGAGCCGCCGATGATCACCATCGACGTGCCCTTGTTGATCGTCAGATCCACCCCGGCCAGCACCTGATTGTCCCCAAAGGATTTATGCACGTCGCTCAGGGTGATCATACGCGACCCTCCGACGATGAGGTCGCCGGGCGCGCCACTTGGCGCCGAGCACGGGACGGTGTGAAAGCATAGGCAGACATCATACCGAGAAAAACACCCCCGTCAGGACAAAGTTGGCCGCGAGGATCAGCACCGCTGCCGCTTCGACCGAGCCTTTGGTGGCGCGGCCCACACCCTGCGCCCCACGGCCCGAGTTCATGCCATAGTAACAGCCCATCAACGCGGATATGCCCCCGAAGGCGCAGCCTTTGACCAGTGAGGACACCACGTCAAAGGGCTCAAGGAAATCGACCGTGTTCGTGAGATAGGTGGCGGGGTTAAAGCCCAGCGACCCGGTCGCCACCGCATAGCCGCCAAAGACGCCGATCACGTCGCCCACCCCCACCAAGAGGGGCACGGTAATTAGGGCCGCCAACAGACGGGGCGCGACGAGGTATTTCATCGGGTGGGTGGACAGCGTGGTCAATGCGTCGATCTGTTCGGTGACTTTCATCGTGGCGATTTCCGCCGCGATCGACGAGGTCACCCGTGCCGCGATCATCAACCCCACCAGCACCGGACCCAATTCGCGCACCATGCCGATGGCGACGATCTGCGGCACCACCGCTTCGGCATTGAAACGCGCGCCGCCCGCATAGATCTGTAGCGCCAGAGCCGCGCCGGTGAAAACCGCCGTCAACCCCACAACAGGCAGCGACAGCCAGCCGATGTTCAAAAGCGCCACGCCAAATTCGCGGCCATAGAAGGGGGGGCGCAGGATATGCCCCAGACCCGCGCCCGCGAAAATCGCCACCCGGCCGATGGCTGCGACCAGCGTCAGAACGCTGCGGCCCAGTCCTCCGATCAATGTGGTTGCGCTCATGCGGTCAGATACACCCGGTCATAGCGGGCCCCCAGCGAGGTCAGGATTTCATAGCCAATGGTGCCCGCCCAATCGGCGGCGGTGTCGACGCTTTGGTGCAGCCCCAAAAGTTCAAGGGTTTCCGGCTCGCCTTCGACCGGCGTGATATCCACCCCGATCAGATCCATCGAGATCCGGCCAAGTATCTTGCAGCGGGTTTCGCCGGCCCACATATGCGCGTCGTTCCCCATGGCGCGGATGATCCCATCCGCATAGCCCCCAGATACCGTGGCCACACGCGTGGGCACCGAGGCTATCCATGTGTTCGAGTAGCCCACGCTTTCACCGGGCAGCACATCACGCACCTGGATCACCGGCAGATCCAGCGTGACCACCGGCCGTGCATCGACATAGGGCAGACCGCCATAAAGCCCCACGCCCGGGCGCGTCAGGTCAAAGTGATAGTCCTCGCCCAGCAAGATCCCCCCGGTCGCCGCCAGCGAGCGCGGCGCGTCGATCCCGTCGGTCATGGCGATGAAATTTGCCAGTTGCCGCGCATTCATTTCGTGGCTTGGGTCATCGGCGCAGGCGAGGTGGCTCATGACCAGGGCCGGGTTTTGCGCCAGGGCAATGTCGCGCAGGGCCGACCATTCGGCCTCTTCCATGCCCAGACGGTTCATGCCGGTGTCCAGTTGAATGCCAAACCGATGGCCGGGCAGGGCCTCGACGTGGCGCAGCATCTGGTCGATGGAATTGATCAAAGGCGTCAGTTGCGCATCGCGCATGTCATCCGTGTCGCCTGCCATGTGACCGGAGAACACAAAGATGTCGGGGCCTGACCCCAGCGCCTTGCGAATCTGCGCGCCCTCTTTGGCGGTCGCGACAAAGAACTGTCGCGCGCCTTCCTGCGCCAAAGCCTGACTGACGCGCCCGGCCCCCAGGCCATAGGCATCGGCCTTGACCACGGCGCCTGTGTCACTTTGCGACCTGTCCGACAGATCGCGCCAATTGGCGCAAATCGCGCCCAAATCAACGGTGAGTTTACCCTGTGCCATGTCAAATGTGTCTGGCAGGTCTGCGGCAGGGGTCAAGTGAGAAATAACCTTGTGGTCATAAGAACCTGCCTTAATCTGAGGAAAACCCGGCTTATTTGCCCGAAAGGAGCGGGAATGCCCGATCACATCCGACTTGAGACACAGTTGTTTTTGCTGGCGCTGCGCTTTTTGACGCGGATCCGGGTGCCGGGAAATCTGCCCAATTCAGACGATCTTGAGCTGCGCGCAACCAAATATCATCCGCTGGTGGGCTGTTTGATCGGGGCCATGGGGGCGGTGACGATGGTGATCGGCGGATGGGCCCTGCCATGGAGCGCGGCGGTGTTCCTGGCCACCGGGGTGACGCTGTTGGCGACCGGAGCGTTTCACGAAATGGGCTTGGCACGCGCGGCGGATGCCATCGGTGCGGCGCAGACGCGCGACGAAGCGCTCGAGATCCTCGATGATCGCTATCTGGCGGGCTATGGGGTGATGTCGATTGGCATGGTGATGGCGCTCAAGCTGACATTGCTGATCCACATGCCGGTCTGGGTGGCGGTCGCGGCATTGATCGCGGGGCATGCGGTGGGGCGCATGGCAACCGTACATATTGTGGCCACCACCTATCTGGCGCGTGAGGTGGGCGCGCGGGCCCGAGTGCCGGGGGTGACGCCGGATGGCTATTGGATTGCCCTGGGAACCGCATGCGCCAGCCTGATCCTTGTGTGGATCGTCATGGGGATTGCCCCGGCGATCAGCGGTTTTCTGGGCGCCGTGGTGTTGGGCCAGCTGTTTCGCTGGCTGATCATGCGCAAGTTTGGCGGCTATACCGGCAATTGTCTTGGCGGGGTCCAGCAGGTGGCCGAGCTGGGCACCTATCTGGGCATCGCCGTCTGGCTGTAGGCAGGGGGGTCAGAACCCGCCGTCACCGCCCTCTTGCTGCCAGGGTTTCACAAGATTGCCAAAGCGCGTGAACTGCGCCTCAAAGGACAGCTCGACCGTGCCGATGGGGCCGTGACGCTGCTTGCCGATGATCACTTCGGCCTTGGCATGCAGACGCGCCATGCGCTCCTGCCACGCGGCCATTTCCTCAAGCCGGTCGTCCGAGGGTTTTTCCCGCTCGACATAATATTCTTCGCGGAACACGAACATGACCACGTCCGCATCCTGTTCGATCGACCCGGATTCCCGCAGATCCGACAGCTGCGGGCGCTTGTCGTCGCGGCTTTCCACCTGGCGCGACAGCTGCGACAGGGCGATCACCGGGATGTTCAATTCCTTGGCGATCGCCTTGAGCCCCATCGAGATCTCGGCAATCTCTTGCACCCGGTTGTCGGCGGTGCCGCGCAGCAGCTGAAGATAATCGACAATGATCAGGTCCAGACCGTGGGTCCGTTTCAAACGCCGAGAGCGCGCCGCCACCTGCGAAATCGGCAAGGCAGGCGTGTCGTCGATATACAGCGGGCAGGCCTCAAGCGCCTTGGCCGCCTCGACAAAACGGCGGAATTCGCCCTCGTCCATATCCCCCTGGCGGATCTTATGCGATGAAATCTCTGATGCCTCGGCTAGAATACGGCTTGCCAGCTGTTCCGCGCTCATTTCGAGGCTGAAAAAGCCTACAACCCCGCCTTCTACCGCGCCGGATGTGCCATCGGGCATCTCACCCTTTTTATAGGCCTTGGCGATGTTGAACGCGAGGTTGGTCGCCAGCGAGGTCTTGCCCATCGACGGGCGCCCCGCAAGGATCAAAAGGTCAGATTTGTGCAATCCGCCCAGCTTGGCATCCATGTCAATCAGCCCGGTCGACACCCCGGCCAGACCACCTTCGCGCTGATAGGCGGCATTGGCGACATTCACCGCCTCGGTTGCGGCGCGCAGAAACGATTGAAACCCGCTTTCCGCCTGGCCCTGTTCGGCCATCTTGTAAAGCGCCTGTTCGGCCTCGACGATCTGCTCTTTGGGTTCTGAGGACACATCGACCTTGGCCGCCTTGCCTGCAATGTCGCGCCCCAGCTTGATCAGGTCACGGCGCACCGCCAGATCATAGATCATCTGCGCATAATCGCGCACCGCAAAGGTGCCCACCGCCGAAGCCGCCAGTTTCGCCAGGTATTTCGCCCCCCCCAGCTCTTTGAGCCCGTCGTCATCCTCCATGAACGCCTTGAGCGTGACCGGTGAGGCCAGGTTGTTCTTGGTGATCCGCGCGGCGGCGATTTCATAGATCCGTTGATGCACCGGGTCAAAGAAATGGCTGGCATTGATCAGCGATGTCACCCGGTCATAGGTTTCATTGTCCGTCAGGATCGCGCCCAACAGCTGCTGCTCGGCCTCGATCGAATGGGGCATGGTTTCCGCCGCATCCACCTGGACACCGCTTTGATTGACCGGAGTGATCTCGTTCATGCTCTGCTCATACTTTTGTGGGTGACGGCGTTTTAGCGCGTCTTGGCCCTTGGTGCTATCTGGATATCTCTGTGGATGATCCGCAGGGATAACTCCGGGGGGCGGCGAACACACCCCGGAATTTTGCCCATATGGTAGCCGAAAGGCTTTCCGCTACCAAATACAGATTTTATGGTTGATTCGGTCTGTGGCTTCTCCACAGGCCTCAAAAGGCGTTGGCCTCTTGCCAGTCGCGCGGCGCGTTCAAAAACGCCTCAACCTGGGCCAGGGTTTCGGGTTTGAACGATCCCATCGCCTTGGCTTCGGCCAGAATGTCGTGCCATGTGCACAGATAGTGCAGTTCGACCCCGTGGTCACCCAGCGTTTTGACCGTTTCCGGGAAGATGCCGTAATAGAAAATCACCGCCGTATGGCCACAGGTCGCGCCGGTTTCGCGGATCGCATCGACAAAGGACAGCTTGCTGCCACCATCTGTGGTCAGGTCTTCAACCAGCAACACGCGTTCGCCTTCGGTCATCACGCCCTCGATGCGCGCGTTGCGGCCATAGCCCTTGGGCTTTTTGCGCACATAGGTCATGGGCAGGCCCATGCGTTCGGCCACCAGCGCCGAAAAGGGAATGCCCGCGGTTTCGCCACCGGCCACATTGTCAAAGGCCTCAAAACCCGCGTTGCGCATGACGGTGACCGTCAGGAAATCCATCAGGGTCGCGCGGATGCGCGGAAAGGAAATCAGCTTGCGACAGTCGATATAGACCGGCGACGGCAGCCCAGACGCCAGTTTGAACGGCTCATCTCCCATGAAATGCACCGCTTCGATCTCCAGAAACATGCGTGCGCTGAGGCGGGCAATCTCTTCGGGGGAGGGGTAGGATGAGGGGATCATGGGCAGCACTCCTTCAGTTCGCGCCTGCTCTAACGAAAAACGGGCAGGGACAAAAGCCCCCGCCCGCTGAATCTTGTGCCGCTCTCGCAAATTGCGCCCCGGCCTTCATCTCTTTCGAAATATCCCGGAGTGAATTGGCCGCAGGCCAAGAGAGGCAGCGCCTCTTAATCCACCCGCCAGTGCAGCGGCATCATCGGATCAAAAACCGTCACATCGCCTTCGGGCGTCACGATCTTCTCGGGATAGGTGACCGGGTCGCCTTTGGTCAGGGTCAGGGTGCCGGTGTTGACAGGCAGCCCGTAAAACGCGGGCCCATTGAGCGAGGCAAAACCCTCAAGCTTATCCAGCGCTCCGTCTTGTTCAAACACCTCTGCGAGGATCGACAGGGTGTTGGTGGCGGTGAAACAGCCGGCACAGCCACAGGCGCTGAGTTTCGCGCCATCCAGATGCGGGGCGCTGTCCGTGCCCAGAAAATAGCAGGCCTCGCCCGAGGTGGCCGCCTTGCGCAGCGCCAGGCGGTGTTCTTCGCGCTTGGCGACGGGCAGGCAGTAGTAATGCGGTTTGATCCCGCCGACCAACATGGCGTTGCGGTTGATCACCAGGTGGTGTGTGGTGATGGTCGCGCCCAGATCCTTGCCACCCGAGCGGGCATACGCGGCCCCTTGGGCGGTGGTGATATGCTCCATCACGACACGCAGGCCGGGTGTGGCCTGGCGCAGGGGATCAAGGATGCGGTCGATAAACACCGCCTCGCGGTCAAAGATGTCGATATCATCATCGACCACTTCGCCATGAACGCAAAGCGGGCAGCCGATCTCGGCCATCTTTTCCAGCACGGGGCGCACGGTGTCGAAATTCTTCACACCCGACGCCGAGTTGGTGGTGGCCCCGGCAGGATAAAGCTTGACCGCCTTGATCAGGCCATCCGCATGGGCGCGGGCCAGATCTTCGGCATCGGTGTCCTCGGTCAGGTACAGGGTCATCAGCGGCTCAAAGCGGCTGCCCTCGGGCAGGGTGGCCAGAATGCGGTCGCGATAGGCGCTGGCCTGCGCGCCGGTGACGACCGGCGGCACGAGGTTGGGCATGATGATGGCCCGTTCAAAGTGGCGGGCGGTTTCAGGGGCAACCGCTTGCAGCATGTTTCCATCGCGCAAGTGCAGGTGCCAATCGTCGGGGCGGCGGATCGTGATTTGGGTCATGCCTTGGGCTTTACACCTCGGCGTTTGCCGCGTCCATAGCTTCGATCTGTTCCAACCTGCGGCGGAAGCGCGGGGCGCTCATGCGGGGGCCAACATTGGCACAGATCCAGCGCGACAGGGTCAGCCGCTGTTCGCGATCCGTATGCGCCAGGAGCTTGCGCAGATAGGGCATGTGCTGGCGGCGCGCCCGCATCAGCCGGGCAAAGGTCTGGGTCGTCAGCCGATCCTCGGCCACCGCGGTCAAAAGCGAGGGCAACAGATCCATTGTACGGAAATCGTTCAACAGCGCCCCCCCCATAAAGGGCACCCGGAACCGGGTCACATTGCGGCGCTCAAACAGCGCCGAATGCATCGCGTCCTGCATCTGGTGGGGATCATAGATCACATAGGCTGCGCTGGCCGCGTCGATCATATCCGGCGCATAACCATAGCGCGAGGTAAAGTCCATGCGGCGCTGTTCGGGAAAGCGGTCGTCCCATTCTGTCACGCGAGGATCAAGCGTCGCCTGTGGCTGAAGCGTCAATACGCGCGCGCCTGGGGCCGCCACGGAATAGGCAGCCGCCGCATAGCCCGCGGGGCCCGCGCCGAAAAAGATCACGTTTTCGAACTCATCAAAGAACCCGTCGTCCATCAGCTGATCAAAGAACCCATAGACCATGGGATCCCGGAACCAGGTGTCGCCGCTGGAAATCAGGCTCAGCGACGACCAGCCATTGCTGCGCACCAAGTCAAAGCCAAAGGGGGTGTGGGTCTCGGACAGGGCCTTGATGCCGCCGATGGTCTCAAAGCTGACCAAAAGCGTGTCATTGCCATCAATGAAGATGCCCGCATGTTTGCGCCCAAGCGAGACGGAGAACCCGTGCTCTTGCCCGATATCGCGCAAATCGCTCAGCCATTCCCCTGCTGAACACTTGCTCAGATCGGGTGCAAATTGTGCCATGTTCTCAGACATGTCTGCCGTTCCTTACATGCCCGTTACTGCTACTCGGTTTTATGGTGGGCATTTTTCCTAAAATTGACCGGGCTTTGCGGCGCAATTTGGGCAAGGATACGGAGATTTGATGTGAAAGGCCCGCCAGAGGGCGGAGCCAAGTGCCCATTCGCTAGTCGTTGGTGGACAGCGTCGAGATCATGGCGATGCGTTCCATATCCGAAAAATCATGGGCCAGCATGAGGTCATACAGCGCGCGGGTCTTTGGATCGTCCAGCAATGTCCGCGCCATATCCCTGTGCCAGTCCACCCCCGCGTGGTGCCGGGCGCGCAGAACAGGATCGGCCATCAACCCGGCCAAAGCGGCCTGGGTGCGGGGCAGGTGGCGCTGAATGGTCAGATCGGGCCAAAGGTTCCAATCATTGCGGATCCAGTAGTTCAGCCCAAGCCTGCGGTTGACATGCAGCGCCCGTCCGCGCGCGCGCTTGACCAGATAGGCGGTGGCGCTGCGCAGGGGATAGTGATTCAGTTGAACCAGATCAAAGCCCGTGGATTTGCGCGACGTGCGCCAGCCGCGTTCAAGCAGCTCAGCGGTGTGATCCTCACCCGATCCCGTCACCCACGTCACATCCTGCGCCTGCGTGGGATCAAGATCCACGGGCCGATGGGCGCGCAATTGGCGATAGGCGCGGGTATTGCGCATCAAGGTCTTAAAGCCCCAGACGGTATGGGGCTTGGGGCAATACTTAGGAGAGCAATGGTCAAATTGGGTGATCACCGGTGCGTCTGTGATCTCGGTCACACCGTTGTGGCCAAACAGCCGCCAGCTCATGGCGATATGGGTGGCCTGGGGAACCCGGGACACCAATCCATCCAGCGACCCGTCTGAACAGCGGATGTTGATGAACTCGTCGATATCAATGTGACACAGCCATGTGGCCTGTTGAACCACGGGCTCTTGCAGGGCGCGATCCAGGGCATGCTGCTGAGGCGACGGGCCGGTCCAGTCCGAATTGTCCCGATGGGTGACGATCCCCAGCTCTTGCAGGCGCTGCAACAGGGGCACCGTCGTGTCCTCGCAATCATTGGTATAGATCACAAAGTGATCAAACCCCATGGCGCGGTGATAGGCGATCCATTCAAGAATATAGGGGGCTTCGTTTTTCAGACAGGCAATGATCACCCGGTCACGACGATCCACAGGGCGCCCAGCATCTGGTGTCGGGGCGCCGATGGAGGTGTCATCCCGGACCCCCAGCGCATTATGCGGGGCAAAGCGGCTATCGGGCAGGGTGCGCAGGGTCTCTCGCGCCTCTGGACGCAAAAAGCGTTCCGCCGCAGGCGAGAGCGGTGGCAGCGCTTTGAGCGGGCGGGTTCGCTCATGTGATGCGCGACGGATGCGCGGCGCATAGTGCAGCAGATACTGAGAGGCGCGAAACCCGTCGCCGGGGTCGGCCTCTTGCCACGGGGGGGCGGGGGTGTCCGGTTGCATCGCCTGAAAGGTCAGTCCCGGATGGCGCGCCCGCAACGCGTGAATGTCCGCGGCAAAACGGTCAGAAAGCTGCGCCAGCGCCCCGGCCTCAAGCGGCGGGCCAGCGATCTTGAGCTCGGTCAGGATCTTGCGCCGCTGCGGACGGGGAAGGGACAGATGGTGATGCGCCAGATAGCGAGAGAGCAGGTCATTGAACAACCGGCAACGCGTCAACCATGCTGCGCTTATCGACGTGTGATCTATGGCGTCTGGTCCGGGGGGCGGTGCGGGCAGCCCCAAAAGGCGCCACACAGGGCCAAAGCCGCCCCCCGTATCAAACAGCTGCACCCGGTCGGGTCCAAACACACGGGACCAAAGGCTTTCCAGCGCGGCAAGGTCAATCCAATGCACCGGACCCGAAATTTCTGGAAAGATCCCGTGGTCAGGCGTGGCATCCGGCTGCGCTTGCAGGGCGCTCTGCCAATAAGATGGGGTCTCCAGTAAGGAGAATTCCGCATGCAGATCCGCAGTGCGCCCGTCATGAAGCTGGTGACCATAGTGGCGTGCCAGCATGCGCGCGGGCTCATCCACATGCGCCATCACCGTTACGTCGTCTGACAGCTGGGACAGCCAGTCACGCAGGCGTTCCAGCTCAGAGGTCTGTGTCAGGGTTGTGCCAAACTGATGCGCAGAGAGCACCAGCCAGCGGGGCTGCGTTCGGGTGATCTCTTGGGTCAGGGCCGTGCGCACGGCCTCTTGCAGGCGGCGCTGGGCGTCAAAGCTGACAAACCCGCGCGCGTGGCGCAACTGATCCACGCGCGCGGGATCGCTAGAGGCCATGAACAGGCGGGTATGGTTGCGCGCCCCAAGACAGGTGGGGAACAAGATGCCCGCTGCCTCCAGATCACCCCGATGCGCGTCGAGCTGCTTTTGCAACGCGTCGGCAAAGGCAAAATCCGGGCCAATATGCAAAAGGATCCGCATCTCAGTTGCCCCCATCTCCCCCCCCGGAGGGATTGGCGTTTTCGCGCCCCCACCAGGGCAGGTCCAGCCCCAGATGCCGGGACAGCAGATCCCGCGCATCGGGGGCCCCAATGTCCAGCAACAGGAACCGGGGATCATCGGCGAACAGATCAACCAGCATGTCGTAATGCCCGCGCACCCAACGGATCAGGTGATCGTGCGACGTGCCATATCCGTGCGGCAGCCCCGGCAAGGTCCCTTTGGGCAGCCGGGTATGCCCCAGGTTGTTCCAGCGCATCATGCTGTCGACGATATCCGGGGCGGGGCGCCAGGTGGCTGTGAAGCGCAGATCCGGACAGGCCCGAAACGCCTTGAGCATAGGATAATCGGACTGCGGCCAAAGCGAATGCGGACCGTTGAGCATGCTGATCTCGGTCAGGGCCTCATAACCGGCAAGCCGTTCCAAGACGGGCTCATTGGCGAAATAAGCGTCATACAGGCGCTGGGCAACATAGGTGCGATCCAGCTCCAACACCCGGCCATCCGCATCCCGCAACCGGTGGTCCGCCACGCGCCACCCCGCCTCGCGCAACGCGCGTGCAAGGGTTGTCGTCCCCGATTTGGGCAGGCCAAGATTGATCAGTTTGACCTGCGTCTGAGAGGGGTAGACCGTCATGCGCTGATCCCAAGCTCCGCCAGCAGCGTGATTTCATCTGGCGGCAGCGCAGGGGCCTTGGCCAGGGCGCGCCGCAGGGCGGCATAGTCCGGTTGTGCCTTGAGTTCGGCGATCATGTCCCGGTGCCGGTCGACACAGGTTTGGTGGCGGGTGGCCACCTCGGGGTCTTGCATCATCAACGCCATCTGGGCGCGCAGCGCGGGCAGGTGACGCAGGATCGCGCTGTCCTGAACCGCGCAGTCGTTGCGTTCCTGCCAATAGCGTAGGTCGAACAGGCGATCCGGGCGATTCACATCTCCGCGAGCGACCTTGACCAGAAAGCTGTCCAGGCTGCGCAGGGCATAGTGGTTGAGACTGGCCAAGCCGCGCGCCCACCCTGACAACAGCTTACGCGTGGTTGCGGGTTTGTCGGCGTTCAGGAATTTATTCGGCACCTGTCGCCCCGATCCATCGGTCCATCTGATCTGCGCGGCATCAGCATCCGGGCGCAGAAACGGCCGATGCGCCCCCAGCCGTCCCAAGGGGAAATCGGCTCGGGTCAGGGTCTTGACCTCGCTTGCGCGATCCGATGTCCAGATGTCGGGATTATGGGTTTGGGTAAACTGTTGAATCACGGGGAGATCCACGAACACTTCAACCCCGGCGTTGGCAAAATAGCGAAAGCACAAGGAAATGGCCTGCGCGCCGTCGCAAGCGGCGATCAGATCGGAAAATCGCCCATCGCCCACGGCGATCTGCGGGAATTCGTCGATGTCCGCGACCCAGACCCAATCCGCAGCGCGCAGCAGCCTGTCGCGGGACGCCACCCGCAAGGCATCCATCTGAAAGGCCGGACCCGATGATGGATTGTCGCGGCGCACAACCCCAAAGGCGCCAAGCGCATCCAGCAGCGCGTCCGAGCCATCGGTGCAATCATTGGTGTAAAACAAGAAATCCGTGACGCCGATCAGACGATGGTAGGCAATCCACTCCAACAGGAACGGGCCTTCGTTCTTGATACATGTCACCGCCGTGATCCGCAGCGGTGTGTCGGTTTGGCCCATGGGTGCCTGACGCCTGTCTGGTCGTGTTTTCTGCTCGGGTTAAAGCATACAACCCCTTCACACTTGGTCAATAAACCATCGGTACAGGTGGCTTATGCGACCTTGGCGCTATTGACCGCCCCCCATGCCCTTGAAACAGTCGCGCCTGAGGGAGGACGCGATGCAGTTCAATTCTATTGATGAGGTTCAGACCCGTCTGGCCGAAACGGGTTATGTGTGCGGGCGGGCGCTGGCAACGGTGGTGTTCTTGTCACTGCGGCTGGGGCGCCCCCTGTTTCTTGAGGGCGAAGCCGGGGTAGGCAAGACCGAGATCGCCAAGGCCCTCTCGGCCTGCCTGGGGCGGCGTTTGATCCGCCTGCAGTGCTTTGAGGGGCTGGATGTGTCTTCGGCGGTCTACGAATGGAACTTTGCTGCCCAGATGATCGCCATCCGCACCGCCGAGGCGCAGGGGGGCACCGACCGGACCGCCCTGAACCAAGAGTTGTTCGGCCCGCAATACCTGATTGAACGCCCTCTGTTGCAGGCCATGCGCCCAGACGAAAACGGCGCCCCGATCTTGTTGATCGACGAATTAGACCGCACCGACGAACCCTTTGAAGCCTTTTTGTTAGAGGCCCTGTCAGACTTTCAGGTCACGATCCCCGAAATCGGCACCATCAAAGCCCCCGAACCGCCCATCGTCATCCTGACCTCGAACCGCACCCGCGAGGTGCATGATGCGCTCAAACGCCGCTGTCTCTATCACTGGGTCGATTATCCGCAATTCGACCGTGAGCTTGAGATCCTGCAAGCGCGCGCGCCCGAAACGGCCGAGGCCCTGTCGCGCCAGATCGTGGGGTTTGTTCAGGCCCTGCGCACCGAGGATATTTTCAAAAAACCCGGCGTGGCGGAAACCATTGACTGGGCGAAATGCCTGCTGGCGCTGGATGTGGTGGATCTGTCCCCCGAGGTGATTTCAGACACCCTGGGCGCGGTGCTGAAATACCAAGACGACATTGCCCGGATCGAAGGATCCGAGGCCAAGCGCATCCTGGATGAAACCCGCGCGCAGCTGGAAGAGGCCTGATTAGGATGCTCATGATCGACTCCCCCGGACATATCCACGCATTCGCGAATGGCCTGCGGGTCAATCGCGCACATCTGCTGGACCTGCAGCTCGAACGCTACACCGCCCCCGGGGCCAGCAACCTGCATGAACCCGAAGAAGAACAGTGGTTTGGCCACGTGCTGGCGCAGGCGGGGACTGACGGGGTGTTCCTGGATGTCGGGGCGGCGATTGGCTATTATTCGGCGCTGGTCCGCCGGGCCAGGCCGGGCTGGGGTGTCTATGCGATGGAACCTCTTGCGGATATGCGCGCGGCCTATCACGACACCTTTGAGATCAACGGGTTGCCCTTTGACGATGTCACGATAGATCCGCGCGCCCTAAGTGATCGGGTCGGGCATGCGCGCTATCGCCATGTGCATTATGGGTCAGGTCTGGTCATGGGCACTCCCGCTGTGCTGCGCCCCGAAAGCGAGGTCCAGACCGTGCCCTTGGCCGATGTGTTGGCGCAGATCGCACGCCCTGTGACGCTGGCCAAAATCGACATTCAGGGCGCTGATTTGTCGGTACTCAAGGCGGCGCGCGCCGCGCTGGCCTCGGGCGCGGTGGAGTGGATCATTTTGGGCACGCACAGCGCCGATCTGCATGCGGGATGTCTTGACGTGCTGCGCGCAAGCCATCAGATCGTGCATCAGGACGGCGCGCCGCCGGAACAGCCCGACGGCCTGATCGTGGCGCGGTTCAAAGGGGGCGGGGATGGCTGAGTATCTCCCGCTTGAACTGCCGGACAATCCGAAACTTGGGCAGAACATCATCCACTTTGCGCGGGCCTTGCGACGCGCGGGTCTGCCGATTGGTCCGGGCCGGGTGATTGATGCAATCCGCGCGGTCGAGGCCGCTGGTTTCACCAACCGCACCGATTTCTATTGGACCCTGCACGCCTGTTTCGTGAACCGCCCCGAACATCGTACGGTGTTTGCCCAGATCTTTCGGCTGTATTGGCGCGATCCGCGGTTCCTGGAACACATGATGTCGATGATGCTGCCTTCGGTGCGCGGGGTACAAGAGGACCGCGCGGCCCAGGCTGCGGAAAAGCGCGCCGCTCAGGCTCTGCTGGGGGACAGCCTGCCAGAAGATTTGCCCGAACCCGAGGAAGAGCAGGGCAGCGAGATCGAGGTCGACGCCGCCTTCACCGTCTCAACCGAAGAAAAGCTGCGCTCGCTGGATTTCGAACAGATGTCGAATGAGGAAATGGCCCAGGCCAAGCGGATGCTGGCGCGGCTGAGCCTGCCGGTCAAGCCAATCGCCTCGCGCCGGAAACAAGCGGCAAATTCGGGGCAGGACATGGATCGGCGCAAGACGCTTCAACTGGCGTTGCGGCACGGCGGAGAGATCCGAAAAATCGCCCTGGCCAAGCCGCGGCTGCGGTGGCCCAATCTGGTCGTTCTGTGCGATATCTCTGGCTCCATGAGCCAATATTCCCGCATGGTGCTGCATTTTCTGCACGCGGTCGCGAACGAAAAGGGCGCGGGCTGGGCACGGGTGCATGCCTTTACCTTTGGCACGCGGCTGACCAACATCACCCGCCACCTCGCGACGCGCGATGTGGACGCGGCGCTGAAAGCCGCGGGCGCTGAGGCGCAGGATTGGGAAGGCGGCACACGGATCGGCGAATGCCTGCACGCGTTCAACCATCAATGGTCGCGGCGGGTGATGGGGCAGGGGGCCGTGGTGCTCTTGATCACGGACGGTTTGGAACGCAGCGACCCCGAAGCGCTGTCCAAAGAGATGGAGCGCCTGCATCTGTCGTCGCGGCGCTTGATCTGGTTGAACCCCTTGCTGCGCTGGGATGGGTTTGCCCCCAAGGCCGCAGGGATCCGGGCGATGATCCCACATGTGGACAGCTTTCGGGCCGGGCATTCCATCGCCTCTCTCGAAGACCTGGCCGACGCGATATCGCGCCCGGATGATGTGGGTGAACTGGCACGTCTCAAGGCAATCGCATAAGGCAAGCGGTGAAAATGTCTTGCAAGACATTTGACAACGCGCTTGCAAGCGCGTTTGCAGCGCCGCACGCATATGTTAAAGATTCAAAAATCCGCATGTTTTTCGCGGCAACTTGATTTACATCATGCGTACCAAACCTCTGCTTTGATATTCCGATGTCGGAATGTAATAATAGGAGGGGTCACGATGACTCTGAACTGGAAACTGGGCGGGGTCCTTTTGGGCTGTGTCTTCTTCCTGGCGGTGCTGCTGGTCAAACCCATCGGCGTGTCCACGCAATTTGTGATCTTGGACGGGATTGTCGCCGATACCATCAACGCGGATTTTATCACGCAAACCGAAGAGGGCGGCTATACCTCGACCAACGCCTATATGGCCAAGTCGAACGGCAAATACGCCAAGAACGCGTCGAACCCGTTGAACTACAGCTTTGTCTTTGTGATCGCCATGGCCCTGGGCGCGGCCCTGTCGGCTTTGTCGCGCGGCGGCATTGACCGGGAAGAGCGCCGTCTGAACCAGATCTGGGAAGACAATTATGGCAATACCCCGATGAAACGCTATCTGGTTGCGTTTCTTGGGGGCTTTGTCGTGCTCTATGGCGCGCGTCTGGCGGGGGGGTGCACCTCGGGTCACATGATGTCGGGCATGATGCAGACCGCGCTGTCCGGCTATATCTTTGCGGCGGGCGCCTTTGCCGCCGCCATTCCCACCGCAATGATCCTCTACAGAAAGGGCTGATCCATGGAGATTATTCTGGCTATCGTCATCGGTGCGGCCTTTGGAGCGGTGCTTGACCGCATCGGCGCGTCGAACCCCAATGTGATCATCGGCATGCTGACCCTGCGCCGCATCCAACTGATGAAGACCATCCTTCTGGCGATCGGCACCGGATCGGTCCTGATGTTCGGCGGTCAAATGCTGGGCCTTGTCGATGTGGCACATATGAGCGTGAAAACCGCCTATATCGGTGTGTTCATCGGTGGCCTGCTTTTGGGCGCGGGATGGGCTGCGTCGGGCTATTGCCCCGGAACGGGCGTCTGCGCGGCGGCCTCGGGTCGCAAAGACGCGCTGTTCTTTATCGCCGGTGGTTTGTTGGGCGCGGCGGCCTATATGGCCACCTACCCATCGTGGAAAGCCAGCGGCCTGCTGGATAAAATCGCGGGCGGCAAAGTCACCCTTGGCACCGTTCCGGGCAGCAAGTTCGACGGCATTCTGGCGATGTCCGGGGATGTTCTGGGGATCGTGCTGGGGGCGGTTTTCATCCTCGTGGCGTTTGTCCTGCCCGATAGCCTGACCGGATCGGGCGAAGAAGCCGGCGTTCCCGCCGAATAAGTCCAAAACCAAAGGGGTGCGCAGCACAGCTGGGCATCCCTGTTATTCTGAAACACCGATCTTTAGAACATCACTGCAATTCGCAAACAGACCCATCAGCCATGCGGCCCCATAGGGTTTCGTTGTCATTTCTGGTGTATATCTGGAGTGTTAAACTCAAACCTTGCGCTGATTTGAAGGTTGATTGCACGCCGTAGGTTTCCCATTGGCTGCCCGGCACAAGAACAAAGGTTTCAGTATGCGGTTCCCCCCATTTGAGCTGTAGATTCCAAACGGTTTCAACAAAGGTGCGCAGATTTCCATTCAGTTCTTTGTCAACAGTCGCAAGCATCTGATCGCAAAAGTAGAGTGTCACCTTTTGCTCAGGTATCGACCAAGCATTTGAATTGAAAGAGGTTTGCCGAAGCTCCCAATTACGTGATCTTGCTATCACCTGTATGTCATCAAAGGTTGCTCCAATTGAAACCCCGTCGGGCAATTCAAAGCCAGAGGCGGAACCCGCCGAAATGCAGCTGTAAACAACACAGGCAAAGTAGAGGGTGGATTTCGAAAAAGGCATTGTTTCAGTCCGAAAAATCTCGCGTCACCAGCGCGCCCACCGCAAATCAAAGCGTACAGGGCCAGAGCCTGGTTCCCCATGCATCTTCAATGCGTTTTGCGTTCAAACACCGTCGGCGCGTGGGCACCCGCCGATCTTACTTGACCCGCGCATCAACCAGCAAGACCGCGCGGTAGGTTTCCGGGCTGTGGTCAAATTCCAACGTGCCCTGCAACGTCAGCTTGGTCGCTTCGGGCACGTCTTTCATGGGTTTGGCCAGCGTGACCTCAAGGGTGGGGCCATAGCCATTTTCGCCG
Source organism: Pelagimonas sp. (assembly GCA_025210345.1). Taxonomy (GTDB): domain Bacteria; phylum Pseudomonadota; class Alphaproteobacteria; order Rhodobacterales; family Rhodobacteraceae; genus JAOARQ01. Next base: position 134,536 of record JAOARX010000035.1, read on the forward strand.
CAAAACGGACAGTCCGCCGGGTCGGGAACCAAAAGGAAGCTCCGCACCTTGGCCTGCGCTTCGACCGGGACATAATAGCCAGTGATTTCAAATCCTTCCGCCATGTCGATCAGGGCCTCTGGGATGGTCTTTTTGACCGACCAGGTGGTTTCGGTCTCTGTTTCCTCATAGCGGATCTGGGTGATCAGCTCCCACGGGTTCGCATCCGCGGGATCGCAAGAGACACCCAGACAGACGGTTGAGGCGTAAAAGCCCATGAGGATCGAAGACATGCTCATGCAGCCAACATAGGTGGCCCATCGCAAGAATGCTACGGGGCGCGTGGCCGCCCCGAGCCAGGATCTGCGGATTTCTGCCGGGTTAGACCATCATTTCCTTTGTGGCAGACAGGGTCACATCCGGATAGTCACGTTCGATCCGGTCAATATCCCATTGCAGCCGGGTCAGATACACGACGTCGCCATCGTGGTCATAGCTGATGTGCTGCTTGTTGGCGGCGACGAATTTGTCGACCGCATCCTGCGCACCATGCACCCAGCGGGCCGAGGTGAACTGCGACGCATCAAAGCGCACGGGCAGCCCGTATTCCAGCTCGATCCGCGAACCCAGCACCTCAAATTGCAGCGCGCCAACGACGCCCACAATAAAGCCCGAGCCGATCATGGGTTTGAACACCTTGGCCGCGCCTTCTTCGGCAAATTGCATCAGGGCCTTTTCTAGGTGTTTGGCCTTCATCGGATCGCCCGCCCGCACCCCTTGCAGGAGTTCCGGCGCAAAGGAGGGAATGCCGGACACGCGCAGCGCTTCGCCCTCGGTCAGCGTGTCGCCGATGCGCAGCTGGCCGTGGTTGGGGATGCCGATGATGTCGCCGGCCCAGGCCTCTTCCGCCAATTCGCGATCCGATGCGAGGAACAGCACCGGGTTCGACACGGCCATGGGTTTCTTGGTGCGCACATGGGTCAGTTTCATGCCGCGCTTGAAATGCCCCGAGGCCATGCGAACAAAGGCCACGCGGTCACGGTGTTTCGGATCCATATTGGCCTGGACCTTGAAAACAAAGCCGGAAACCTTCTTTTCCTCTGGCGCGATCTGACGGGGTTGCGCTTGTTGCACCTGCGGTTCGGGGCCATAGCTGCCAATGCCGTCCATCAGCTCTTTGACCCCAAAGGAATTGATGGCCGAGCCGAACCAAATGGGGGTCATGTGACCTTCGAGGACGGATTGCGGATCAAGCTTGGGCAGCAGCTCTTTGGCCATCTCGACCTCTTCGCGCAGCTGCTCAAGCAGGGTTTCCGGGATGTGTTTTTCTAGCTCGGGGTCGTCCAACCCATTGATCTGGATGGTTTCCGCGACAACGTTGCGGTCGGCGCGGTCCATCAGTTCAAGCCGGTCGTTGAGCATATCGTAACAGCCCAGGAAATCGCGGCCCATGCCAATGGGCCAGCTTGCGGGCGTCACGTCGATGGCCAGGTTTTCCTGAATTTCATCAATAATTTCAAAGGTGTCCCGCGCCTCGCGGTCCATCTTGTTGCAAAATGTCAGGATCGGCAGATCCCGCAGGCGGCAGACTTCGAACAGCTTTTGCGTCTGGCTTTCAACACCCTTGGCCCCGTCGATCACCATCACCGCCGCATCCACGGCGGTCAGGGTGCGATAGGTGTCCTCGGAAAAGTCCGAGTGGCCGGGCGTATCCACCAGATTGAACCGGAAACCGCTGAAATCAAATGACATGGCCGATGCGGAAACCGAAATCCCCCGATCCTTTTCCATCTGCATAAAGTCGGACCGCGTGCGCCGCGCTTCGCCCTTGGCACGCACCTGACCGGCCATCTGAATGGCCCCCCCATAGAGGAGGAATTTTTCCGTCAGCGTGGTCTTACCGGCGTCTGGGTGCGAAATGATCGCAAAGGTCCGACGGCGGGCGATTTCGGCGGGAAGCTCGGGGCGATTGTCCAACATGAGGGCGCAATAGCGCGAAATTGCGGGTAGCACAATCCATGCACCATGCATGCGCATGGGGTGGAGGTTAGGTTAAGGTTGGGATTACACGAAAAGCGCCAGGACAGCGGCAGCGGCGGCCAGAAGTTGAGCATAAAACCCGACGGTGGATTTGACCCCTTCGGGCGGGTTCTTGATCGCCTGCCAGATCTCATGCGCCAGTGCGCCATAGGCAGCCGCGCGCATACGGCGGTTTCTCTCTGGGTCGTTTGTGTCCCATGGGTAAAGCGCCATCTCGCGGGTGACACCGGGGAGGGACGCGCCAAGATATTGCGCGCTTTCCTCGGCTGTGATCAGCGCCGTCATTTCCTTGGCAGCCGCTTCGATCTGATCCAGCTTGTCGATCGGAACAATGTCCGAGTTGGTCGGGTCTTCGATCTCTTTCAACACGGCATTGGCATTTTGCCACTTTTTGCCAAGGTCAAGAAAACTACGCACCAATTCGCGGTCAACATCCGCCAGCGCTTCGCTGTGTTTCGAAAACAGGGTGCCGATGGCGCGCAGGTTCACATCAATGACAAAGGACAACACAGCACCCTGAGGTTTGTGAACCTCATCAAAGATGGCTTGGAAGGGGCCAGTGATTTCCCCCGCGATGCTGACAAAGTTGGGGCGTTCGTCACGGGCGAGTGACTTACAGATTTGTTGCGCGATCTGGCCGAGACTTGAGAGCGCATCCATCGAAGCGCCCAACTGTTCCTGAGGATGGAAGAGGCGGGGTTTGGGGTCTTCGACGTTCAGAAGAAAACGGGCGTCCAATCCGTCCTTGGTCCACAAGACTGAGACGATGGGGGTGATGTTTGCTGACGGAGAGTCGAGACTTGAAAACGGACGATTACCAATCGGGGAGGAGGGAACTGATTGATTGGGGGCAAACTCGGGCCAGTGGTTAGGTCGCTCCAGCCCATCAGGGAGGATTGTTCCGCTGTCGCCAAACATGGAGTTGACCTGATCTTGTGTTAACCCAATTGTACCGGATAAGTCAGTTATTGGGGTTTCGCCCCCGATTTCTCTAGCGGCTTGTGACCAGTAGTTTTGGGGGCTGCTTACGTTCGCATCTTCTAAGTTCGCGCCAGTTAGGATTGTTCCTAATGTCATACACCCAGAGAGATTTGCCCCTCTCAAATCTGCCCCTGTTAGATCACAATCATGTAGGTTCGTGCCGATAAGAGAAGAGGAAGACAAGTCTACAAAACGCATATCCGATTCACGGAGATATGCTTGATTTAGCGTCGCGCCTGAAAGGTTTGCATATTGCAAATTTGCCCGGCGCATTTCTGAGTCGATGAAGTAAGAATCCTGCAGATAAGCCGATGAGATGTTAGCACCGCGCAAGTTGGTTTCAGAAAAATCTATTCCTTGCAACTCTGTGTGTTCCGATGTCCCGAGCCTTCGAGTTTTGGAGAAAAGCTTGACTAGGTCTAGATGTTTCAGGTCAGGTAGATCGTCACCAATCTGACGATTGCTTTGACGCGCATTCCACGCTTCGACCCCTTCCAAAAGCCATTCAACATGCTGTGGATTTGCCATGCCACTTCCTCAACCCATTCGGGTCTTACCCTAGGGAGATGCGGGTTGGCGTCAAGAGGGCGGTGCGTTCGAGAGAGCCTTAGCTCATTGACGATTTTTTCAACAGTTCCGCCGCGTCGGGGCGGGCGAGGAGGCCTTCTTGGACTTCTAGCGATCTGTGGTCGGTCTTGTGGTGGCCGGGCAGCAGGTCGTTTAGTTTGTCGTCCATCTCTGCGGGCAGCGCGGCGGATGTCACCGTGTCGACCAGCATGCTTTCGGCGGCGATGCCCTCGGCATAGACAATCTGGTGGCTGTCGAACAGCATCTGGTAATAATCCACAAAACCACCGGGCAGGTGGTGGACCGTGTCGCCGTTCACAAGGTGGCGCGCGCGGACCAGGATCTCAGAGCGACCGGCCCCCAGTTCATCGGTGCGTTGATAGATAAACAGCCGGTGGTCGGGGCTGGTGATCAGGTCGTTGATATTGTTCAGCGTGCCCGCGGTGATGCGGATCGGGGCGAAATCGCCCACGGCGCGGGTGGTCTGATGTCCCATCCAGCGGATTTCCTGCGGGCCATCGTCGCGGGTCAGGACGCGATCGCCCACGCGCAGGTCTTCGACCCGACGCTGGGCGCCATTGGCCATGGTGATGTGGGTGCCGCCGGTGAACGACACACAGGCGATCTGGGCAAAGCGTTGCAACGCACCATCGCGGTTGATGCCCACCAGCACATATTCGGTTTTGGGTGACAGGGGGGCGAGCGGCTGAACATAGATCTGAGCGATATTGCCCGCCTCGTCGGTTTCGACAAGGATCAGCGCCTCGGAGGTCTGGCCATTGCCGGACATGAACGTGACGATGCAATCCAAGTGCAGATCCGCGCCGGGCATCCCAAGTGTCGTGTCCTGGGCAATCTGGAACGGCGGCTGCGCACCGGCGATCACCGGCAGGGGCGACAGCGCGGCGGTTGGAGAAAGGCGATAGATATCATCCAGTTGCAGCTCATCTGCAAAGCCGATCGGATCGCCCTGATTGGCCCCGTTGAACACGCGCAGGCTTTGGGCCCGAAACACGGGCAGCGATTGTGCGGGGCGTCGAAGGGGCCTTTTTCTCATCACGGACACTCAATTCTGGTGGCATATGCCGGGAAAACATGTGCAAATTGGTATTGCACCCCGACCGATGTGCCAAGGGAATGTGGCTGATTATGGGCGGCAATTCGCTATTTTGTCGACTTTGGGGAAACAATACAAACAGGGATCACTTAGGAGGATCGCATGGATCTGGGTATTCGCGGCAAACGGGCGCTGGTCTGCGCGTCGAGCAAAGGGTTGGGGCGGGGCTGCGCCGAGGCGCTGGCCCAAGCGGGCGTCGATCTGGTGATGAACGCACGCGGGGCCGAGGCGCTGGAGACCACTGCGCAAGAGATCCGCGATGCCCACGGCGTCGAGGTCACCACCGTCGCGGCAGATGTCACAACCGAAGCGGGGCGCGCCCGCGTGCTTGAAGCGTCGGGGCAGGTGGATATTCTCGTGACCAACGCAGGCGGCCCGCCGCCGGGCATGTGGACCGATTGGGACCGGGATGACTTTATCGCGGCGTTGGACGCCAATATGCTCACCCCCATCGCCCTGATCAAAGCCCTTGTACCGGGCATGTGCGAACGCGGATGGGGCCGGGTTGTGAACATCACCTCGGTTTCGGTCAAGGCTCCGATCCCGGTTCTTGGCCTGTCCAATTCCGCGCGGGCCGGGCTGACCGGCTATGTGGCGGGCACCGCACGGCAGGTTGCACCGCAAGGCGTGGTCATGAACAACCTGCAACCGGGATTGCATGCCACAGATCGGGCGGCAGCGCTGGATGCGGGCGCCTCCAAGGCGCAGGGCATCACCGTCGAACAGGCCCAGGCGCAGCGCGAAGCCACGATTCCCGTTGGCCGCTATGGCACCCGACAAGAATTCGGCGCCACATGTGCCTTTATGTGCTCGCAGCATGCGGGCTTTATGATTGGTCAGAACATCCTCCTGGATGGCGGCGCAACCAATACCACCATGTAGGGGGCAGCCATGGCGCGGGGACCGGACGGAGAAGGCGGTGGAGCAGGGTTTTCCCTGTCTGATCAGCTGTTTAATGCGGATAGCATCGGGGGTCTGGCGGCTGAATACGCCGTTTTGCCCGGGTTCGATCCAGATCGCTTCACGCAAGAGACCCTAGCAGGGTTTGACGGGCGGGGGTTGCTAGAGCGGCTTGACTGGATCGCGGATTGTGTTCAGACCCAATTGCCCCCCGCCTTTCCCGCCATGGCCGAAGCACTAGAAGCCGCGATGCCTCCGCGCCTTGATCCGACCCTGAAAGACGACGATTTCGGGCGGTTTATTCATGCGGTTCCCGGCATTCTGGCCGTGCGCCACGGGCTTGAGACCCACCGCGAGCGGGCGCTGGATCTGTTGCATCAGGCGACGCAGCGCTTTTCCATGGAATTCTACATCCGCCCCTTTCTCAATCGCTGGCCCGAAGAGACCCTGGCACGGTTGGACGACTGGTGTGACGATCCGAATTATCATGTGCGTCGCCTGGTCAGCGAGGGCACGCGACCCAAACTGCCTTGGGCCAAGAACATCACGCTGGCCCCGGAAGTACCGTTGCGGTTTCTGGAACGCTTGCATGCGGATCAGGCCCGTTTTGTGACGCGCTCTGTTGCGAACCACATGAACGATCTGTCCAAAATCATCCCCGATGAGGTGGTCCGCCGTCTGGCGGATTGGCGGGGACAGGGACGGCAGGATGCCAAAGAGATGGGCTGGCTCACGCGGCATGCCTTGCGCACTGCGGTGAAACGCGGCGAGCGTGGCGCGCTGGATCTTCTGGGCTATCGCGCGGGACAGGTCACGGCGCAGGTTTCGGTGCCCGGTCAGGTCCGCATCGGCGAGGCCTTGGAGATCACTGTAAACGTGCAATCAGACAAAGATCTTCCGGTGATGGTGGATTACCGTTTGCGGTTTGCCCGGCCCAAGGGGACCGCGGAAAAAGTGTTCAAACTCAAGGCGACGAAGGCGCGGGCGGGGCAGCCGCTTGTGCTGAAGAAGGCGCATAAGCTCAAGGGGGATGCGACGACATTTCGGCTCTATCCCGGAGCGCATGGGATCACCGTTCAAGTGAACGGGGTAGATGTGGCCGAGGCCGCATTTGACCTTTTGGAATCGTAATCGCGCGCGTCTGAGCGGGGAAAGGATTTTCGAAAATCCTTTGGGTCCGGCGCCTGAGGCACGCGATTGCGCAAATCCAGAGCCTCTGTGGATGAGAGCGGGGGATGAGCGCGGGCGCGGACTGACGCGGGCCGGCGCTCAAATAGTCCGATCCTCAGGTCTCGACCTGCCATTTCTGTTCCAGCTTTTGCAGGGCTTTGATCCGGTCCGTGGTTTTCGGGTGGGACATCATCCAGGCGGGGGTGGCGCCTTTGTGGGCGGTGGACCAGGCGTCGAGTTTTTCGAACATCGAGATCTGTGCCGACAGGCCAATGCCGGATTTGGTCATTAGCGCGGCGGCGTATTCGTCCGCCTCGTATTCGTCGCTTTGCGACATGCGCGCGGCCAAGAGGCCCACGAGAAAATTGGCGATATAGGCCCCGACAAAAGGGATGAACCGTGAAAGCACCATGGCCAGCACCGTGCGCAGCGCGTTCTGGCCGCCAAAGTCGATCATCCGCCGTTTGGTATGGCCAAGTGCGACGTGGCCCAATTCGTGGGCAATCACACTGGCCAGTTCTTCGGCGGTGATTTCACCGGATTTATAGCGGTTGAGAAACCCCCGCGTGATAAAGATACGCCCGTCGGGTGCCGCAAGGCCGTTCACCGGTTCGATCTCATAGACGTTGACCGAGACGCGCGGCAGATCCAGCGCTTGGGCCATTTTGCGGGTCATGCGCTCAAGCTCTGGATCATCCAACGGGGTGGAACGCGCGGTCAGGTCGCGTTTGGTACGCCATGCGGAGAAATAGTACATGGCAAAGGCGGTCAGGACGGCCAGAAGAATGGGGGCAAAGCGGATCATAACTGTAATATGGGAGGAAATGCGATGTGTGCGAGGGGCTTACAATAGAAAGTTTTCGCAGTGCATAGCATGTCCGCCTCCAATATTAGCGGTAAACTGATCAGCGAGAACTTTTTCTAGGGAGCTTATCTGACTTTTTTCGATTTGCTGATGTTTGTAAAGCTTGTAGATTTCGTTTTGCGTCAGAGCCCCCCTTTGATTTGGGTTTTATATGATCGACTTCCCAGCCCTTGGGGCTATTACGCCCGTAGGCTGGTTTGTAGATCTCATTTCCTTGAGAATCCCGTCTAAATAGGTTCGGATTCTTGCCTCTAACGGTTTTAGCTTTATTCCAAACGTGTTCACGATCACTTTTACTAGCCATTTGTGGTATATCCTGTAGTGAAAATTTAGTGTACTACAATACCTAGGGGTGATATTGATGGGTTCAAGGGGCGCTTAGGTAATTCTTCAACGTTAAATCATACATCTCAAGCTTCTGAAGCTGAGGCGGAGCAGTTCCCAACACTATCGCAAAACATCGTGATGCTTTTCCGGCCACTTCTGTGGAGTACCCGCAGAGGTGACCGGGCGCAGGGGCATGCAGTTATGAGAAAGTTTCAGCAAAGCTGCCGCGATAGAGGGTGCGCAGCTCGTCCAGAGGGACTTCGGATTTGCCGAATTTGACCGTGTCGCCAGCGAATTTGCCAACCGAGGTGATGGTCACCCCAGCCTGTCCCGCCGCCATCATCAGGGCTTCGGCCTGATCAAAGTTGCAGGCGATCAGGTAACGGCCCTGATCTTCCCCAAACAGCGTGCCGGTGTCATCGCTGTCCAGCTGGACACCGACGTTCGAGGCCTCGGCCATTTCAAACGCCGCCATGGCCAGACCGCCATCGGCCAGATCGGTACAGGATTTGATGAAATCGCGGTTGTCGCGGATGAATTCACCGTTGCGCTTTTCCGCGGCCAGATCAACCGCCGGCGCATCGCCGTCTTCGCGGTTAAAGACCTCGGCCAGCAGCGCGGATTGACCCACGTGACCCTCCATGTCCCCGACCAGCAGGGCCACATGACCTTCGCGGGCGTAATCCAGGATGGGCTCTTCGTCGGCTTTGATCAGACCCACGGCACCGATGGTTGGCGTGGGCAGAATGCCCTGGCCGTCGGTTTCGTTGTAAAGCGAGACATTGCCGGAAACGATCGGCATATCCAGCGCCGCGCAGGCCTGGCCGATGCCGTCCAGCGCGCCCACGAATTGGCCCATGATTTCGGGCTTTTCCGGGTTGCCAAAGTTCAGGTTGTCGGTGGTCGCCAGCGGCAGCGCCCCCATGGCGGTCAGGTTGCGATAGGCTTCGGCCACCGCCTGTTTGCCGCCTTCAACCGGATTTGCCTTGACGTAACGAGGGGTTACGTCGCTGGTAAAGGCCAGTTTCTTGTCGGTGCCATGCACGCGGATCACACCCGCGCCAAAGCCCGGCACGCGCATGGTGTCGGCCATGACCTGGCTGTCATATTGTTCATAGATCCATTCGCGCGAAGAATAGTTCGGGCTGCTCAGCAGGATCTTGAGCGCATCGACCGGGTCGACCTGTGGCACCTCTTCGAGCTGTTCAGCCTGCGGGGTGGGCACCCAGGGGCGATCATATTCCGGTGCTGCCGACGACAGCTTGGACAGCGGCATGTCGGCTTTGACTTCGCCGTTGTGTACGATCAGGAAACGGTCTTCGGGGATGGTTTCCCCGACGATGGCAAAGTCCAGATCCCATTTTTCGAACACGGCGCGGGCCTCGGCCTCTTTTGAGGGGTCCAGCACCATCAACATGCGCTCTTGGGATTCAGACAGCATCATTTCATAGGCTGTCATGTTCTCTTCGCGCTGCGGCACGTTTTCGAGATCAAGACGCACGCCCAACTCGCCCTTGTCACCCATTTCCACGGCCGAGCAGGTCAGGCCCGCCGCACCCATATCCTGGATCGAGATCACCGCACCGGTCTGCATCAGCTCCAGCGTCGCCTCCATCAGGCGCTTTTCGGTGAAAGGGTCGCCGACCTGAACGGTGGGACGTTTTTCTTCGATGGTTTCGTCGAATTCGGCCGAGGCCATGGTCGCGCCACCAACACCGTCCCGCCCGGTTTTCGCACCCAGGTAGACCACCGGACGCCCAACGCCTGAGGCCGCCGAATAAAAGATCTTGTCCGCATCGGCCAGACCCGCGGCAAAGGCGTTCACCAGACAGTTGCCGTTATAGGCGGTGTGGAATCGGACTTCGCCACCGACGGTCGGAACACCAAATGCGTTGCCATAAGATCCGATGCCTTCGACCACGCCATGCACCAGCTGACGGGTTTTGGCGTGGTCCTTTTCACCAAAGCTCAGCGCGTTCATCGCCGCTACGGGCCGCGCGCCCATGGTGAAGACATCGCGCAAAATGCCCCCCACGCCAGTGGCTGCGCCCTGATGGGGTTCGATGTAGGAGGGGTGGTTGTGGCTTTCCATTTTGAAAACCACCGCCTGGCCGTCACCAATATCCACAACACCGGCGTTTTCGCCGGGACCACAGATGACCTGCGGGCCAGTGGTGGGCAGCTTTTTCAGGTGGATTTTCGAGGACTTGTAAGAGCAGTGTTCGTTCCACATGGCCGAGAAGATCCCCAACTCGGTGAAGGTGGGTTCACGGCCCATGATTTCCAGGATGCGCTCGTATTCGTCGGGCTTGATCCCATGCGCTTCAATCAACTCGGTGGTGATGGCCGGCTCTTGCATCCCTTGATCCCTCATGTGGCAGCGTTGCGCGCTCTTTACGCCATGAGGCGCGCGGGGGGAAGAGGGGATGCGTGACGGGATGTCGCTGGGGAAGGCGATTGCCAAACCGCTGCGCACTATGAGGCGCGCAGTTACGCGCAGTTATCTGAGGACCGTTGATCAAGCGCCGCCTCGTGCTGAATGCCGGTCTCTCTTGATCCGCCAGCTTGGATCGGAGCGCCCTGGTTCGTGTTCTCAGCCTGCCATTCGCCGGTCGATCCGGATTACAGCGCGAAATTTGCCGGTGTTGGTGCGGGGGCCAAAGGCGGCCTCATAACTGTCTGTCTGACCTTTCTAGCGTCGCAAACTGGCGATCCGGCGCTCTTCCCTGGTGAGCACTGTGGGGTGGATCACCGGTTCTCCCGCGTCGGTGAAAAAGGGCGAGGCGCGGCGGCCTGACAAAATGGCTCGGGCCGCGCGGATCAGGATGCCCCAGCCCGCCGCGGCAAAGCCGGTTTGCTTGCGCCCGGATGTGCCTTTGTCGGTATGGGCATGGCAAATGACCGGCCCCAGGCGGGGGTCTTCGCCCTTCAGGGGCAGCCCGACAAAGGGCAGGGTGGCTTTGGACAGGGTGTTGGCCACTGGGGTTTTGCAGCAGCTTGTATAATACCGCATCATGCCATTTGGGCCCAGGCGTTGCAGAGCCAGGTTTTCGTGACCCTTGATGAGAGTCACCGCATCGGGCGTGGTTTGATAGATATAGGTGCCCCCGTCATGCAACAGATCCACGCGGTCCAGGTGGCGCAGATGCGCCTGGCAATCGGTGCAATAGCAGACCACCTGGCTGCCCTTGGCGGTCTTTGAAACCTGCCATTCGGTCTGGCCGCAATCGCATGAAAACCCATGTGCTGAATCATATGCCATATCAGGTGTCCTTTTGTTTGTTGCTGGGCGTGTCAGGGCGGGTCAGCACATACAGCGATGCGCCCCCCATACAGACGGCCTGGATGATCAGGATCTTGACAGAAAGCCCCAACACGAGACTAAGGAGAAAGGTGGCCGCCATCATAACCACCGCCAGCCCTTTGTAACGCGGGGCGATCGCGCCGGTTTCTTCCCATTCGACGATGGGCGGGCCAAAGGTGGGGTGGTGTTCCAGCCAATGGCGCAATCTGGGAGACCCCTTGCCAAAGCAAAAGGCGGCCAGGATCACCAGCGGTGTGGTGGGCAATAGCGGCAGAAAGGCTCCGATCAGACCCAAGAGCAGGCTGACACCCCCCAACACGGCCCAGATGGGATTGGAAATCCAGCGTGGCGGCATGTCGGACATGTGAAAACCCTGTCTTGAACGGATGCGCTTAACCTAGGGCGTTCTTGTCGGGAATGTCAGGGGGAACCTATGATTCAGGACAAAAAAGGGGCGGAAAGAAAAAAGGCCGAGCACAAAGCTCGGCCGAAGTCCAACAGGGAGGTATGAAGATGATCGGCAAATGTGCGTTTCATCACTCATGAAACTCAAATAGTAGGCGGTTTTGAATCGTTCAAGGATTATCATGCTGCAGTAGCAGCATTTCCGTTATGCGTGGTTTGCATACCACATTCGGCAACACGCTACCGAGATGGGGGGCGGTTTGCCTACGTCCGGGTGCACAAGGTTTTTCCGAAAAAACCTTTGTAGGGTCGCTGCCCCGTCTGCGCAGGCCCAGGCGTATCTGCCCCGGTGTCTTTGCATACAGGCGAAAGCAGAGGTCTATGTCGATCCAAGCGCACGCAGGGATTTGCGGTGGGCGATGATTTCATCCTGAACGAAGTCGCGGAAAGCCGCGACGCGTTTGGATTGCCGGAGCTCTTCCGGATAGGCCAGAAAAACGGGCACCTCGCCAGATTCAACCTCGGGCAGGACGCGCGTCACAGAGGGAAAATCTTCGATGATATAATCGGGCAGCACCCCGATCCCAAGATGCGACAGAACCCCCTGCAATACGCCAAAATAGTTGTTCACCGTCAGCATGCTTTTGACATCATATGTATAGAGCATCTGGATCAAATTGCTGCCCGCGGCCACCTGAGCGGCGGTGGATTTCTGGCAGATCAGACGATGTCCGGCAATGTCTTCAAGGGTTTGCGGGGTGCCGTATTGTTCGAGATACTCGGGCGTCGCATATAGGCGCATCCGCACGGTCATGAGCTTTTTGCGGATCAGATCTGCCTGTGAGGGCTCCTTCATGCGAATGGCGACATCGGCCTCGCGCATGGGAAGATCCAGCACGCGCTCTTCGAGCATCAGATCGATATTCAGATCTGGGTATTTTTCATAAAGCTTGGCCAGACGCGGGGCCAGCCAGATCACCCCGAACCCTTGGGTCGTGGTGACTTTGAGTTCGCCAAAGACCTCTTCTTCGCTGTCGCGGATGCGGGCCGTTGCGGCGTCGATGCGCTTGAGCATGGCCTGCGTGGCATCAAACAGCAACTCGCCTTGTTCGGTCAGGATCAGCCCGCGCGCATGGCGATGAAACAGGGTGGTGGTCAGCGATTCTTCAAGGGCGCGGATCTGACGCGACACGGCGGATTGCGACAGGTGCAAGGCATCGCCCGCATGGGTCAGGCTGCCCGCATCGGCCACCGCATGAAAAATTCTAAGCTTGTCCCAGTCCATATCCGCGAATCTCGTTTTCCCAAGGGGTTATCGGCTGTCTCACCGTTTATACGCTAACAGATTCGACGCACAGGGGGCAAAATTATCGAAAATTCCCTATACGGGTCAGCAATTGTGACCTATATTGAGTGTACCCCGTGACAATCTCATGACGTTGGGAGGCGAATATGAGCGTGCATCAGGTAACACTCGACGACCGGTTTGATCTGTCCAAGGACAGTGTTTTGCTCAATGGCACGCAGGCGTTGGTGCGCTTGATGCTGATGCAGCAGGCGCGTGACGCGCAGGCCGGGCTGAACACGGCGGGCTATTGCACGGGGTATCGCGGCTCGCCGCTGGGGGCGGTGGACATGCAGATGCGCCGGGCGGATCGCCACCTGAAGGCCGCGAACATCCGCTTCGAAGAGGGGTTGAACGAAGACCTCGCGGCCACCGCAATCTGGGGCGCGCAGCAGGCCGAGATGCGCGGCACGGGCAAATATGACGGGGTGTTCGGCCTGTGGTACGGCAAGGGGCCGGGGGTGGATCGTTCGGGGGATGTCATGCGACATGCCAATATGGCGGGCACCTCGCAACATGGCGGTGTCCTGATGGCCATGGGGGATGATCACACCGGGGAAAGCAGCACCGTGTTGCACCAGTCCGAATGGGCGCTGGTCGATGCCTATATGCCGATTGTGTCGCCCGCGGGGGTGCAGGAAATTCTGGACTACGGGCTGTATGGCTATGCGCTGTCGCGCTTTGCCGGTGTCTGGGTTGGTCTCAAGACAATGAAAGACACGGTCGAAGCCACGGCGGTTGTCGATGGGCGCCCCGATCGGATGCAATTTGTCACGCCTGACTTTGACATGCCTGAGGGCGGGTTGAACATTCGCGCCGTTGATACACCGACCGAACAAGAAACCCGCATGATCAGCTATAAACGCTATGCGGCCGAGGCGTTTTCGCACGCCAACAAGATGGATCGCCGCATGTGGGGCAAGCCGGGCGCCAAGATCGGCTTTGTCGCGGCGGGCAAGAACTGGCTGGATCTGCTGCATGCCTTTTCCCTGCTGGGGATTGACGAACCCGAGGCCGAGCGCCTTGGCATCACCACCTATAAGGTGGGGCAGGTCTTTCCGTTGGATATGAAGGGGTTCACCGATTGGGCCGAGGGGCTTGATCTGATCGTGATCGTCGAAGAAAAGCGCAAGCTGATCGAGGTGCAGGTCAAGGAAGCGATCTTTGACGACCGGCGCGGGCGCCGGGTCTATGGCTGGTTCAAAGGCGGCGCGGGTGCGATGGGGCGCGAAAAGCTGTTCCCCACCCGGGGGGCGCTTGACCCCACATGGATCGCGCAAAAGCTGGGTGAGATCCTGATCGAAGAAGGGCGCGGCACCGATGGGATCCGCGCGGGGCTGGAGGCGGTGCTGGACAGCACGCGCGCCGACAACGCACAAGACATCACCGCGCGTTTGCCGTGGTACTGTTCGGGCTGCCCGCACAACACCTCGACCAAGATCCCCGATGGGGCGCGCGGCGGGGCCGGGATTGGCTGTCACTATATGGTGCAGTGGATGGACCGGAACACGGTCGGCACAACGCATATGGGCGGCGAAGGGGTGAATTGGGTAGGCGAAGCGCCGTTTTCGACCACCAAGCACATCTTCCAGAATATCGGCGATGGCACCTACAACCATTCGGGGCTTCAGGCGATCCGCGCGGCTTTGGCGGCGGGCACGACCATCACCTATAAGGTGCTCTATAACGATGCGGTCGCCATGACCGGGGGGCAGGACAACGAAGGCGGGCTTGATGCCTACCGCATCGCCGATGAGCTGACCGCCTTTGGCGTGAAACATCTCTTTGTGGTCTATGACGAAAAAGAGGATGTGGATCTGGCGCGCCTGCCCAAGGGCGCGCAGGTTCATGAGCGCGAGATGCTGGCCAAGGTACAGCGCGATTGTCAGGACATCGACGGGGTCTCGGTCATTTTGTATATCCAGACCTGCGCGGCGGAAAAACGGCGGCGGCGCAAAAAGGGACAGTTCCCCGATCCCGATCAGCGGGTGTTCATCAACACCGACATCTGCGAAGGCTGTGGCGACTGCGGTGTGCAGTCGAATTGTGTCTCGATTGTTCCGGTGGAAACCGAACTGGGCCGCAAACGCGCAATTGATCAGTCCAGCTGCAACAAGGATTTTTCCTGCCTCAAGGGGTTTTGCCCGTCGTTCGTGACGGTTGAGGGGGCAACCATCAAACGGCCCCAGGCCAAGGCGCTGGATCTGCCGGATTTGCCCGCGCCCACGCTGCCCGTGATCCAGGGGACGTGGAACATGGTCATCACCGGCGTCGGCGGCACCGGGGTTGTGACCATAGGTGCGGTGCTGGCGCAGGCGGCGCAGATCGACGGCAAGGGCGCGGGCATGATGGAGATGGCCGGGCTTGCCCAAAAGGGCGGGGCGGTGCACATCCACCTGCGCCTGGCTGAGCGACCCGAGGATATCAGCGCCGTGCGCGTGGCCATCGGTGAGGCTGACGCGCTGATCGGCGGCGATCTGGTGGTCAGCGCCGGGGCCAAGACTCTTGGCCTGACCCGCACGGGGCGCACCGGCGCGGTGGTCAACAGCCATGAAATCGTGACCGGAGACTTTACCCGCAATCCCGATTTCCACATGCCGGGGGACCGTTTGCAACTGGCGCTTGAAGCGCGGCTGCAAGAGCGCGTCGCCTTTTTCGATGCCTCTGAACTGGCGACGGTGGCCATGGGGAACTCGATCTTTTCCAATATGATGATCCTTGGCGCGGCCTGGCAAAAGGGGCTTGTGCCACTGTCGCATGAGGCGATTGTGCAGGCGGTGACATTGAATGGCGCGGCGGTGGACCAAAACCTGCGCGCCTTTGAAATCGGCCGATGGGCGATGTTGGATCCGCAGGGGGCGCAGGCGCTGTTGCCCGAAGAGGCGGCGGATCAACCCAAATCCCTGGCGGAGAAAATCGCCTTTCGCGCCGATTACCTGGTGACGTATCAGGGGCCGCGCCTTGCGAAACGCTTTCGCAAGCTGGTCGATCCGATTGAGGATGCGACCCTGCAAGAGGCGGTCGCCAAGGGCTATCACAAGCTCTTGTCCTACAAAGACGAATACGAGGTGGCGCGCCTGCTGTTGCAAAGCGAGGACAAAGCCCGCGACGCCTTTGACGGCGATTTCAAACTGTCCTTCCATCTTGCCCCGCCGATCCTGTCCAAACAGGGGCCCGATGGGCGGCCGATGAAACGCAGATTTGGTCAGGGCAGCCTGTGGATGTTCCGGCTTTTGACGCGGTTCAAAGGGCTGCGGGGCACGCCGTTTGATCCGTTTGGGCGCACCGCTGAACGGCGGATGGAACGCGCCTGGATCAAGCAATATGAGCGCGATATGCGCACTTGGCTGCCCAAGGCGGACCAGGTGAATGCCGAGGATCTTCTGGCCCTGGCGGAATTGCCGCTCTCGATCCGGGGCTTTGGCCCGGTCAAGCAGGCCAATGAGGCCAAGGCCGCCAAAACCCGCGAAGACATTCTGGCGCGGCTGCGCAATCCGCAACATCCCACGGCGATGGCCGCCGAATAGTCCCTTGGGGTGGGTGGTCTCTGGCCAGTTGGGGATAACCGCAGTACAAGGGACGCAAAGCCCCCACGCGGGCGTACCAACCATGCGCGAACCCCAAATGAACCCCAAGGACCGCCCCATGCCCAACCGGACACCGAACCGGCCCTCTGAGCGCCAAGTCGCCCGCGATATTTCCTATGCCTACTCGGCCCAGACCAAGGGGGGGCGGGCATTGATCCGCATGATGGAAAACGCCACCGGGCGGCTGGGGCTGATCAAGCGTGCGGATGGCTATGCCGAAGAGGTCGCGGGTGGGCGCGATTTCTGGCAAGTCATGGTGGAACGCTATGGGCTGGGGCTTGAGGTCATGGCCGGATCGCTGGACAACCTGCCCAAGGACGGCCCGCTTGTGGTGATCGCCAACCACCCTTACGGTATTCTGGATGGGTTGATGCTGGGGCATATCCTGTCGATGGTACGGGGCGATTTTCGCATTCTGGCGCATCGGGTGTTTCGCAAGGCGGAAGAGTTGGACAAGGTGATTTTGCCGATCAGCTTCGACGAAACCAAAGAGGCGATGAAGCAGAACCTTGAGACCCGCAAAGAGGCGCTGCGCTATCTGGATCAGGGGGGATGCATTGGCGTTTTTCCCGGTGGTACGGTTGCCACGGCGGCAAAACCCTTTGGGCGGCCTTTGGATCCGGGGTGGCGTACCTTTACGGCCAAGATGATCGCGAAATCGGGGGCTACCGTGGTGCCGATCTATTTCGACGGCCATACATCGCGGCTGTTTCAGCTGGCCAGCCACCTGCACTATACCCTGCGGATGGGGCTTTTGATCAAGGAATTCAGGCAACGGGTGGATACGCCGGTGCGCATCTGTGTGGGGCAACCGATCCCACAGGCGGAAATCAACGCACGCGCCAAGGATGCGCGCGCCATGATGGATTTCTTGCGAAAAGCGACGTATGAGCTGTCTCCATCACCCGTGAACCCGTCGGCGTTCGGGTTCGAGTTCGAAGAAAA
This sequence comes from Pelagimonas sp., assembly GCA_025210345.1. Lineage (GTDB taxonomy): Bacteria > Pseudomonadota > Alphaproteobacteria > Rhodobacterales > Rhodobacteraceae > JAOARQ01. The sequence continues at coordinate 152,068 of JAOARX010000035.1, forward strand.
ACACAAACCGCGGTCGTAATCACAGGCGGGACGGCCCGGTCTAACAACCACATACCACCCGCGATAGGGCGCAAAGGGGAAAGCCATGGCAGTAGGCGTATTTGATTCCGGTCTGGGGGGGTTGACGGTTCTGGACGCCGTTGCCCAAAAGTTGCCTGATGTGCCCTTTGCATATTACGCGGACAGCGCCCATGCCCCCTATGGCGTGCGCGACGCGGATGACATCTATGACAAAACGACCAAGGCGGTTGAACGCCTGTGGGAGGCGGGCTGTGATCTGGTGATCCTGGCGTGTAACACCGCCTCTGCGGCGGCGTTGCGGCGGATGCAGGAAAGCTGGATCCCCTCTGACAAACGGGTGCTGGGCGTCTTCGTGCCGCTGATCGAAGCCCTTACGGAACGGCAATGGGGCGACAATTCCCCGCCGCGAGAGGTGGCTGTGGAACATGTGGCCCTGTTTGCGACCCCGGCGACAGTGCGCTCGCGCGCGTTTCAGCGCGAACTGGCGTTTCGCGCCATTGGTGTGGACGTCGAAGCGCAGGCCTGTGGTGGCTTGGTTGATGCGATCGAAGAGGGTGACATGATCCTGGCCGAGGCGCTGGTGCGCAGCCATGTGGACGCCTTGATGCGCAAGATGCCTGTCCCCGAAGCGGCGATCCTTGGGTGTACCCATTACCCGCTGATGCGCGATACGTTCCAGGATGCGCTGGGGGCCGGGGTGAAACTGTATAGTCAGGCGGATCTGGTGGCGGCTTCGCTTGAGGATTATCTCAAGCGCCATCCGGCGATGATCGGGCCGGGGCAGGACAGCCTGTTTCTGACCACCGGCGACCCGGCCAAGGTGTCGCGCCATGCGACGCAGTTTCTAAAGCGCCAGATCACGTTTGAAGCGGCATGATGCGTGGGGGGCGGGATTGATCCCGGCGTCCCCTTGCGTTATAGCCCGCTCAAGGAGATCTGAAATGGGTCAGCAACCGCTGAAAATTCTGCGACGATAATCGCGTATCACCGTGCCCTTTGGGTGCGGCCCTGTCGTGTGTCCGCCATTGGGGACACCCTTAGATCCTGACTTCAAAACTTCTAACTTGGGGATTGCCTCATGTCTTATTCCATCGCCATCATTGGTGCGTCCGGCTATACGGGTGCCGAGTTGATCCGGTTGATTGCCACCCACCCATCCTTTGAAATCAAGGCTTTGGCCGCCAATTCCAAGGCAGGCCTGTCCATGGATCAGGTGTTCCCGCATCTGCGCCATCTGGATTTGCCGGAGTTGGTCACCTGGGAACAGATCGACTATAGCCAGATTGATCTCGCCTTTTGCGCGCTGCCGCATAAGACCAGCCAGGAGGTGATCAGCCAGTTGCCCGCGACCGTCAAGATCGTCGATCTGAGCGCGGATTTCCGGTTGCGGGATCCGGAGGCCTATGAAACGTGGTACGGCAACCCGCATGCGGCGGTCGAGATGCAAAAAGAAGCGGTCTATGGGCTGACCGAGTTCTACCGTGATGAGATCAAATCTGCGCGGCTGGTGGCGGGCACCGGATGCAACGCGGCAACCGGGCAGTTTGTCTTGCGGCCGTTGATTGCGGCGGGGGTGATTGATCTGGATGACATTATTCTTGACCTGCAATGTGGGGTCAGCGGGGCCGGACGGTCGCTGAAAGAGAACCTGTTGCATGCGGAGCTTTCAGAAGGCACCAATGCCTATGCGGTTGGCGGTACACATCGGCATCTGGGTGAATTTGATCAGGAATTCAGTGCTTTGGCCGGGCGCGAGGTGAAAATCCAGTTCACACCGCATCTGGGGCCGTTCAATCGCGGCATTCTGGCGACGTCTTATGTGAAAGGCGATCCGCAGGCGGTGCTGGCGGCGCTTAAGGCTGCCTATGAAGGGGAACCCTTTGTCGAGGTGCTGCCCTTTGGGCAAACACCGTCAACCCATCATGTGCGCGGGTCGAATTTCTGCCATATCGGGGTGACCGGCGACCGGATTGGCGGTCGCGCCATCGTCGTCGCGGCGCTGGACAACCTGTGCAAGGGCAGCTCGGGGCAGGCGGTGCAGAACGCCAACCTGATGCTGGGGGAAGCGGAAACCGCCGGTCTCATGCTGGCGCCGTGTTTCCCATAAACGGCATCGGCGATTTGATCTGCAGGAACGCCCCTTGGGCGCTCTTTTTGGATTGCGTTCAGGCCACGCATGCCCTGGGGAAGGCATTGCCTTCCCCAAACCCCATCCGGGTGACCGGGGTGGTGGGGCGCAATCAGGCGCGTGTGCGCAGGGGGGCAGTGAGAGGGCTGCGCAGACGGGCGCGCCCCTGTGAGCCACGGATTTGCAGGCGGGAAGTCTGATAAATCCTGGCTGTATCGGCGGCGGGCAAGAGTGGGCGCGCGGGCGGCCCATACCCAAGGTTGGGCGATTGGGTGACGCCGGGAAACATGGCGATCATGCGCAAGCGGTCAAGATTAGACAGATGCATCAGTGCCTGGCGGCCTGGCCAAAAACTTTCCACTGCGAGACCGTTGGCAAAGATCACTTCGTGGGCTGGGGTCATCAGGCTTATGTAAGTGATGGATTTTTTCCCCATCAACTGGCGCAGCCGGTCATGGGCCAGCAACCCTTTGACAGGAGCGAGCACCTCGCCCTGCGGTGTGGCCAGCAGCAAGCGGTGCTGCGGCGAGAGCGTCAGATCGCGTTTCGGGAGCTTTTGCCCAAAGGCATGCGCGCGGATTGTGATCGGTTTTTGCGTATTCTGCCGATCTGAATTGAAACGCAAATGGCGCTTGCCGATCCAGATCAGTGGCTGCGGACCGGATCCGAGGGTGTGGACCAGATCCCCAGGATGCAGTGTTTCGATCTTGCGGTTGCCCGTCGGAGTTTCGATCACCGTTCCCGGTGCAAAGCAGACGTATTCGTTATAGCGAAACGCGGGGGCCCCCACGGTTGCGTCCGGGTTGGAGTTATAGGTGATCACCGTATAGCTGCGCCCGTTGACCAGCGGCTGTTCGGACAGCGTGTAATCCCCGGCGGCGGCCCCCTGTTCCACGTCGAATTCGACCACGACGAATTCTTCGGCGGTGACATTGTCGCGGATGAGATAGGAAATCTCGGCATCCACCCGGGAACCGGAGGAAGTCAGGCCGCCGACGGTGACGTCTGCGGTTGCGGTCTCGGCACCGTTGTTGTCGTCGTCCAGTGTCAGCCCCTCAATACCGGGTTCATTGTCGGTGATGCTGGCGCTGCCCACCACGGAGGACGCGCCGGTATAGGTAAAGGTGCCACTGCTGGTGAACCCGTTGGCAGAGGGGCGATTGGCATAGAAGCTGACATTGTAGATTGGCATCGGCTGTCCCGTCGTTTCCGCCGGACCATGCAGAAAGATGGTTAATTCCGGGTATAGGCCCCTGGTGAGGTATGCGCCGTGGGGCCAGACGCCACCTGAGCTGTATGGGCCCGCACCTGGGGACAGGTGGACCAGGGCAGGCGCGGCATATTGGCCGGGGGCTTCGCTTTGGGGGGAGATGAGATTATATAGGGCGCAAGGAAAGAGGGGCTGAGATGGCGTTGAAATCACTCAAAAAGCAGCGGCGCATTCAAATCATCGCCGTGGCGGCGGCGGCATTGACCGTATCGACGGCGTTGATTGGCTATGCGATGCGCGACGGGATCAACTTTTTCCGCGCCCCCAGCCAGATTGTCGAGGAACCACCAGCGCCGAACGAAGTGTTCCGCATCGGTGGGCTTGTCGAAGAGGGCAGCCTGGAACGTGGCGTTGGTGAGCAGATCCGCTTTAGTGTCACTGACGGCGGGGCCAGTATTCCAGTGGTCTACACTGGGGTTTTGCCGGACCTGTTCGAAGAGAACCAGGGCATGGTAGGCACCGGGCGCTATGTGAATGGTGTGTTCGAGGCGCATGAGATCCTCGCCAAACACGATGAAACCTATATGCCCAAGGAAGTTGTGGACGCGTTGAAGGAGCAGGGCGTTTATCAAGAGCCTGATAGCTAAGGACCATGATGCCCCACAGGGAGCGTGTTATCTGGTGCCGCGGTTGTCTGTTTGTTGGGGGAGGAGACGCGGGTTGTAAAGGGGTCCGGATCTGGCAGTTGGGTGAACTGCGGGCCGGGTTATCTTTATCTGGCCACCTGAAGCACGCTCTCTGCATGCAAAAGTGGCAGGACAATGGTCGCCCGCAGACCGCGTGTTCCCTGGGCCAAATGCAGGCCGCCTTTGGACTGACGCGCGAAGCCCGACACCGCCGAAAGCCCAAGGCCCGGTCCCTCACCCTGGAGTTTGGTTGTGTAAAAAGGCTCTGTCAGCAATGGAAGCGCCGCAGCCTGTACTCCGGGGCCGTCATCTTCGATCGAGATCGCCAGATAGGGGGCGTTCGCTTCGAGAGGAACATCCAGATCGGGGGATTCGGTCAGAATGCGGCTGGACATGACGATATTGCCTTTGCCCTTCAGCGCATCCTGAGCGTTCAGGCAAAGCTGGATCATGCAGGTTTCCAACATGTCACGATCCACCAGCACTGCGTGCCCATCGTCCGGAGGAATGCAAGTCAGGGTCACGCCGGGATCCAGAAGATCGCCACAGACGGCCTGAACCCGGGGAAAGAACTCGGACATGGATGTGGGGTGCGGGCTAAGCCGGGTGCGCCCGCTTGACGCCAGCAATTGCTTTACGGTGATCGAAGCCCGGCGGGCGGCTTCTTGCACCTGTTCGATTGCGCCTTTGCGCTCTTCGTCGGTTGGTAGGTGGTCAAGCAGCTCAAGGTTGCCGGTGATCGCGGTGAGCTGGTTGTTGAACTCATGCGCAACCCCCCCAACGAACTGGCCCATGGCGCGGGCCTTTTGAGCGCGGGCATAGCGCTGTTGCGCCTCGCGCAGGGCGCGTTGTTCCTGCACGCGCCGCGCCACGGATTTCAGATAGTAGATCGTCGCGCTGATACAGATGATCAGCGTGGTGAAAAACGCGGATCGACTGGAAAATGTATCGGTGGACATATAGAACATAAGCATATACGTGCCCACGGTGATCGTGGCATCCAGATAGGCGGATTCAGGGCTGAGAACTGGCTTTTGGATCTGGTAGAACATCATGCCAAAGAACACGGTCCCGGTCATGAAATAAAAGGCCGTCGTGCCCTGCGCGAACATCAAGACCATGACGCCAGCAAATGTTCCCGCGCTGAGAAAATAGAACACCAACGCCACATAAAGGTGCGCCGTGCTAACCGGATGCGTGCGCGGTCGGGCGATCAGTACATAGATTCCGGTGATCACCGTATAGAGGATGCTCCAGATGACAAAGGCCATGTCCAGGGTGAAAGCAAAAAGAAGTGCCGCGGAAAAATAACTGATCGCAAACCGCAGCAAGACTTCTGAGCGGTCCCCAAAATCGGCGCTAAACAACGCCTCCAAGCGGGCAGAATTAGATAGGGGCATACAATAAACGAAACCTGTTCGACAACAGAGTTAGTTTATTCCGTGACGCAGGTTAGCAGCAAGTGAATCAAAGGTGCAAAAGGATAGGCGCAACCCGGTTATGTGTCGGGTTGCGCCAACTGCGGTCAGCGTAGGATGGATTTACCCGCATAGGTGGCGCTGCTTTCCAGCTGCTCTTCAATACGGATAAGCTGATTGTATTTCGCCAACCGATCCGAACGCGCAAGCGACCCGGTTTTGATCTGCCCACAGTTTGTGGCGACAGCCAGATCCGCGATGGTCGCGTCTTCGGTTTCACCGGAACGGTGCGACATCACATTGGTCATGCGTGCGCGATGCGCCATGTCGACCGCTTGCAGGGTTTCGGTCAGGGTGCCGATCTGGTTGACCTTGACCAGCATCGAGTTGGCGCAGCCGCGCTCGATCCCCATGGACAGACGCGCCGGGTTGGTCACGAACAGGTCGTCGCCCACCAGCTGGCAGCGGTTGCCAAGAACGTCGGTCAGGGCTTTCCAACCGTCCCAGTCGTCTTCGGAACAGCCATCTTCGATCGAGATGATCGGATAATCGTTCACGAGCGCCTCAAGATAGGCGACGTTCTCTTCGGGGCTCAGGGCCTTGCCTTCGCCTGAGAGCACATATTTGCCGTCCTTGAAGTATTCCGTCGCCGCGCAATCCAGTGCCAGGTGAATGTCGTCGCCGGGTTTGTAGCCCGCTTTTTCAATCGCTTTCAGAACGAAATCCAGCGCGTCACGGGTCGAAGCGATATTGGGGGCAAAGCCACCTTCGTCACCGATGCCAGTGGACAGACCTGCGGCGGACAGCTCTTTTTTCAGGGTGTGAAAGACCTCGGCGCCCATGCGCACGGCTTCACGGATGTTCGATGCCGCGACGGGCATGATCATGAATTCCTGGATGTCGATCGGGTTGTCCGCGTGTTCACCGCCATTGATGATGTTCATCATCGGCACAGGCAGGACGCGGGCCGATGTGCCGCCGATATAGCGGTAAAGCGGCTGCGCGGTGTATTCCGCTGCGGCTTTGGCGGTGGCCATGGACACGCCCAGGATCGCGTTGGCGCCCAAGCGGCCCTTGTTGTCGGTGCCGTCCAGTTCGTTCATGGCTTCGTCGATGGCAACCTGTTCGGTCGCATCAAAGCCCAAGACGGCCTCGGCGATTTCACCGTTCACATTGGCCACGGCATCCTGCACGCCTTTGCCCATGTAGCGGTCTTTATCGCCGTCACGCTTTTCCACGGCTTCATAAGCGCCGGTGGATGCGCCCGAAGGCACGGCCGCACGGCCCATCGAGCCATCTTCAAGGGTCACATCGACCTCAACGGTCGGGTTGCCACGGCTGTCAAGGATTTCGCGGGCGTGAATGTCAATGATCGTGCTCATCTGAGGCTCCGATGGTTGGGTAAAGTTTGCGCCTGTCTTAGCAGCCTGCGGGTGAAAGTAAACGGCTGTGATACCGCTAACATGGCTTTGGGAGGACCTGTTGCGCTAACATTGCCGATTGCGGCAGATCGCGTGCGGGCGCTGCTTGCGCGCAACGCACCAGCGGGGGCGCCAGGTGGTACCAGGTGAGACCGCAGAACGCCTGGTTTTCGGGGCGGCGCCTTAGTCTGTTGTCACTGCTTGATCGGGTGAAAAGCTGCGGGCCAGGCGCGCTTCGCGTATGAAACTGTACAGGCCCGCCAACAGGATCAGACCTGCCCCACACAAAGTGGCCGTGTCAGGGCGCTCGGCAAAGATCACGATGCCTAGGCCGGTGGTAAAGACCAGCCGCGCATAGCGAAACGGCGCGACGATCGACACGGACGCCATGCGCATCGCCGCCGTCAAGGCCAGATAGCCAAAGGCCGTCACCAGAACCGCTGCCAAAAGATAGGTCAGCGTCAGCGGGGCGAAATCCAATGGTTTGTTTTCGAACACGAAAAACAAGACAACCCCAACCGGCAGTGTCGACCCGAACCCCCAGACCGACAGGCTGAGCGCAGGGACCCGGGCGGGGGCCAGCCGCGTGACCAGATCACGCAGCGCCAGCCCGGCAACCCCCATCACGGCAAACAGCTCCCATCCGGAAAAGCTGGTGCCAAAGGGGCGGATCACGATCAACATACCCACGAGGCCAACCGCAATGGCCAGCCAGCGCCGCCATCCCACGGTTTCCCCTAAAAACAGCGCGGCACCCAGTGTGGACAACAGGGGCGCGGCTTGCATGATGGCGGCGAAAATGGACAGCGGCACCTTGGAGATGCCGATCACAAGGCCAATGGCCCCGATGATTTCAAACAGGTTGCGCAGCAGCACCATCGGGTGCAACGCATCGCGCGACCAGACGGATATTCCCCTGAGCCGGGCCAATCCGATGAATAGCGCCGTGCCGCCGGTGCTGAGAAAGAACATGATCTGCCCCAGCGGCGCGCTTTGCGACGAGAGCTTGATAAAGCCGTCGCTCAGCGCCAAAAGCGCCATCGCAAGAACCATGAGACCAATTGCGCGCAGGGTCATATCAGGTGATCACATCAGGCGCTGTGCGGCCGGTGCGGGGGACGATTTCGGCCAGTTCTTCGGCGGCCTTGATCACCGGGGCCAGCATCTCTTGTGGATCGGCGTTCAGGGTCCGGGTCTCAAGGCACTCCATGTAAACCCGCAGGGTCGCGCCAACGGTGCCGGTGCCCGACAGGCGGAACACTAGGCGCGCGCCGCCTTCGAAATAGATCCTCAGCCCCTGCCGTTCGGTGCGCGATCCATCAATCGGATCGTCGTAGGCGAATTCATCGGCGTGGGTGACGCACAGGCCAGCGACGCTTTGCCCGGCCAGCGTCGGCAGTTGCGCGCGCAGGTGGTCCATCAGAGCGTTGGCCGCCGCGCTGTCGATGCCTTCGTAATCATGGCGTGAATAGTAGTTGCGGCCAAAGCGGGCCCAGTGGTCCTGCATCAGCGCTTGCACCGACACCCCGCGCGCCGCCAGCACGTTCAGCCAGCACAACACGGCCCAGACCCCGTCCTTTTCGCGCAGGTGATCGGAACTGGTGCCCGCGCTTTCTTCGCCGCAAAATGTCGTGCGGCCCGCGTCCAGAAGATTGCCAAAGAATTTCCAGCCCGTGGGGGTTTCGTGGCATTCAATGCCAAGGTGCTCGGCCACACGGTCCAGCGCCGCCGAGGTGGGCATGGAGCGCGCGACGCCCTTTAGGCCATCGGCGTAGGCCGGGATGTAGGTCGCATTCGCGGCCAGCGCGGCAAGACTGTCCGAGGGGGTCACATAGATGCCGCGGCCCAGGATCATATTGCGATCCCCATCGCCGTCGCTGGCGGCGCCGAAATCGGGACCGTCATCGGCCATCAGCTCATCCACCAGCGGTTTGGCCCAGATCGGATTGGGGTCGGGGTGGCCCTGGCCAAAGTCGGGCAGGGGGGTGGCATTGATCACGCTGCCGGTGGGGGCGCCCAATGTGTCTTCGAAAATTGTCTTGGCATAGGGGCCGGTGACCGCGTGCATGGCGTCAAAGCGCATTCGGAACCCGCCGGCAAACAGCGCGCGCAGAGCGTTGAAATCAAACAGCTGTTCCATCAGTGCTGCGTAATCCGCAACCGGGTCGATGACCTCGACCACCATGCCGCCCAACGGCGTTTCCCCCAGGATCGACAGATCCGGCGCGGCCGCGTCGAAGATCAGGTATTCGGACTGGGTTTGAGATGCGGCAAAGATCGCGTCTGTGATGCTTTCGGGGGCAGGGCCCCCATTGGCGACGTTGTATTTTACCCCGAAATCACCGTTTGGCCCGCCGGGGTTGTGGCTGGCGGACAGGACAATCCCGCCATCCGCACCGCGCTTGCGGATCAGATGAGACGCCGCCGGGGTCGAAAGCAGCGCGTTTTGCCCCACAATCACCCTGGCCGCACCAGAGGCGGCGGCCATGCGCAGAACGATCCCGGCGGCCTCTTTGCAGAAAAACCGCCCATCGCCCCCCAGGACAAGCGTCTTGCCCGCAACGCCGCCGATCCCGGCCCAGATGGACTGAATGAAAGCGGGCAGGTAATGCGGCTGCTGGAAATGCGCGGTCTTTTTGCGCAGGCCCGAGGTGCCGGGCTTTTGATCGTCAAAAGGCTGATGGGAAATGGATTGGATCGACATGGCGTACCCTTGGGGAAAACAACTTGTCCGATGTATCGCCCTCAGCCGCGCCCTTTGCAAGCGACGTTACGCGGGGGGTGCGATCATCTCTTGCAGGTGGGCGGCGCAGCCGCGCAGGGCGGCGTAATCGTCCGTGACCAGATGCAGAGGAAAACGTTGCACGAAATCCGTAAATCGCCCCTTGTTGGCATAGGCCTGCATAAAGCCCGCTTCGATCAGGTGGCGGCCAAGATGGTTCATCACCCCACCCACGAGAAAGATACCGCCATGGGGCAGCGTACACATGGCGAGATCGGAACAATAGCGCCCGGCGAACCGCGCAAAGAGCTGCATGGCACGGACCGCTTGCGGGTCGTTGGCCTGATAGGCCGCATGGATCGCTGCGGCATCCAGCGGCGTTCCGCGTCCTTCATCATGGCACACCCAGGCGTGCAGGCGCTCAAAGCCGCGCCCTGACAGGATGTCTTCGAGGCTGGGTTCGGGGTGGCGCGCGGCGATCCAGTCGCGCAGGGCCAGCTCTTCGGGATCACGCGCCAACAGTGCCATATGGCCAAATTCTCCGGCGGGCACGCAGGTCACGCCCCCGGCGTTGACGATGATGGCCGCGTTCAGGCCGGTGCCGATATTGACCACCAGCCGGGTGGCCTGCGGGGTGCAGATCTCTTTGGTGCCGGGGTGCAGGGTGTCGAGGCTGCTGGCGGGCATGGTGGGCATCGCGTGCCCCTGCGCCTGCATATCGTTCAGAATATCAACGGTTTGTGCCCCGGTCGCCGCGCGCAGGCTGTCCAATGTGACCAGCCAGTCCCGATTGGTCACACGGCCCTGGCCGTTCTCGACAGGACCGGCGATGTCGATGCAGACCGCCCGTGGCCGGACGTCGTGATGTGACAGGAACGCGCTGAGCACGGCCTCGATGCTGGGATGGTCGGCGTTGCGATAGCGTTGAATCGTATCCGCACGCACCTGACCATTTTCACATAGCGCGACACGCCCATTGGTGCCGCCGAAATCGGCGACAAGGTTGACGGGGTGGGTCATGAGATCAGCTCCTCAGCGCGTTTGCCAAGGTGTGATAAGATGATTTCGGTGTGCGCTCAAGCGTGTCGAAATCCACATGCACCAGGCCAAACCGTTTTTCATAGCCCAAGGCCCATTCGTAATTGTCCAAGAGGGACCAGACCATGTAGCCCTGAACAGGAACTCCGTCTTGGATCGCGCGTTTGACCTGTGCCAGGTGGGTCTCCAGATAGGCGATGCGCGCGGGGTCGTTGACGCCGTCAGGCTCGCGCTGATCTGCGCAGGCCATGCCGTTTTCGGTCACGAACAGGGGCAGATCCCCGGTGTAGTCGCGCGTGGTGCGCGTGAGAAGCTGGTACAGGCCCTCGGGGTAGATTTCCCAACCCATCTGGGTCTTTGGCAAGGGTCCATCGACTTCGCGCAGAGCGGGCCAGCCGGGGCGCGTCAGATCGGTTTCGGGGGCAATCCGCTTGCGGGTGTAATAGTTGACCCCAACCCAATCGAGCGGGCTTTGGATGGTGGGGAAATCGTCTTGCCAGCGGTCGGGGAGATGGGGTTCCAGCCCCTCCAAGACGATTTGGGGGTATTCCCCTTTGAACACGCCGCTCAGGAACCAGTGGTTGTAGATGCCGTCATAGCGGGCGGCGGCGCGGGTGGCCTGGGGGCTGTTGTCCACGGGGTCGGCCCATTCCATGTTGAACACCCCACCCAGGTTGGTCATGCCAAGGGCGCGCATGGTTTCGATGGCCGAGCCATGGGCCAGCAGTACGTGGTGCATGGCATGCGCGGCGGCGCGGATGTCACGCAGACCGGGGGCGTGCTCCCCCAGAAAGTGGCTGAGCCAGGCCACGCACCAGGGTTCATTGATCGGTGCAACCGAAGACATGCGATCGCCGATCCGGGACATGATGGCCTGGGTGAAATCAGCAAACCAATGCGCTATGTCGCGATTGCGCCACCCGCCCTTGTCCGCCAGGCTGGAGGGGAGCTCCCAGTGGTAGAGCGTGGCGCAGGGGTGTATCCCGCGTTCCAGCATCGCATCAGTCAAACGGTCATAAAAATCAACACCTTCCGGGTTGATGTTCACCCCGTCAGGCATCACGCGTGCCCAGCTGATGGAAAAGCGATACGCGTCAAACCCGCCGGCCTGAACAAGGTCCAGATCCTCGGCGTAGCGGGTGTAATGATCACAGGCCAGGGCACCTGTTTCCCCGCGCACCACATTGCCGGGGGTCGCAGCGAAATCATCCCAGTGGGTGCGGCCCGCGCCCCCTTTGGCGTGGCCCTCGATCTGATAGCTGGATGTCGCGACGCCAAAGATGAAATCGTCCGGAAAATCAGCACGTTTGTGGGGAAAGCTCATGTCATTGCCGGTCCTGTGGATTGCCCGATGATCAGCTCGGCTTCGATCATCTTGGTCAAAGGGGGATCTTGCGGCGCGCGGATCTGCTGCAGCAACATCTGCGCGGCCATTTCCCCCGCCTTGTGGACGGAAGAGCGCGTTGCGGTGAAGATCGGCACATCTGGCCCGTTCTTGAGATAACTCAGGTCATCGTCATGGGTGATCACCGAAATATCGTGGCCCATCTCAAACCCCATTTCGTGGATCGCACGGCGCACGCCAATTGCTGACACCATGGATGAGACCAGGAATGCCGATGGCGGCGCGGGGCTCCGCAGCATGTCAATCGCGGCCTGATAGCCATAGGGCTCGGTCATCTCGCCGGATCGCATCAAGCTGGGGTCTGCCGACAGCCCGTGCGCCTGCAGAACCTGAAGATAGCTTTCGCGCCTGCGAAAGGCAAAGTCCATGAACTCATGCCCGTTGATCAGGGCGATTTTGCGGTGTCCAAGCTGGATCAGAAACTGGGTCGCGCGTTCAAAGGCGCGCCCGTTGTTGGTGTCCAGCCAACTGTAGGGGGCGGTAACCTGCGAGGCACGGCCATGCACGACAAAGGGCATGCCAAGCGCAAGCAGAAGTTCGATTCGCGGGTCGGCCATCCGCGGGCCGTGCAAGATGAATCCATCGACCAGGCCGCGTCGGCGCAGGCTGCGATAGGTTTCTTCCTGCCGCGTGTCATCGACCATGGAGATCATGATTTCATACCCCGCGGCCGAATAGGTTTCACCCGCCCCGGCGATGAAATCGCCAAAAATCGGGTTCACCATTTCATGCTGATCCGAGACGGGGATCACGTGACCGATGGCATGGCTGTGCCCGGTGGCCAGGCTTTTGGCGCGGGAATTGGGGCTGTAATTCAGAGCCTTGGCGGCGTCTTGCACGCGTTTTCGCGTGCGCTCGGACACTTCGGGGTAGCCGTTCAGCGCCCGGCTGACGGTGGTTTGTGAAAGGCCAAGGTGATCTGAGAGCTGCTTTAGGTTCATGCCATAGTAAGGGCCAAAGCGCTTTGAGTTTGTCAAGATAAAGCTTTGGCGGCTCCATGTGTTCGGATATTACTGTTTCTGCGTTGCAGCGAAAGAAACCCTTAAGGTTATGGCTGAAATTCTTGACAGGGGGAGGATTTGGGAAAAGAGTGCCGTCATTCAAAGCGCTTTGAAAAATGGGCGCAACGTCGTGAAGCGGTCCCGGCATGGGGTTGATTGGGAGGTCAACAATGATGACAAGATTTATGTTGGGGGTGGCGGCAGCCGCCCTGATATCTGGTGGTGCTCAGGCCGAGGGGTTGACGATCTCGGGGCCGTGGCTTGGGGCGGATGAAGAGCAGGTGCAAAAGGTGCTGGATGTGTTTCGCGCGCAATCCGGCATCGAGGTCAACTATGTCGGGTCCGACAGCTTTGAACAGCAGATCGTGATTGATGCCGAAGCGGGGTCCGCCCCCAATATTGCCGTCTTCCCACAGCCGGGTCTGGCGGCGGATATGGCCTCAAAGGGGTTCTTGACCCCGCTCGCAGAGGGCACGGGCGCGTGGATCAGGGAAAACTATGCAGCGGGGCAAAGCTGGGTTGATCTTGGCACCTACGCCGATGCAAGTGGCGCGGATCAGCTGTATGGCTTTTTCTACAAGGTCGATCTGAAATCGCTGGTTTGGTACATCCCCGAGAACTTTGAAGATGCCGGATACGAGGTCCCCACCTCGATGGAAGAGCTGAAGGCGCTGACCGATCAGATCGTCGCGGACGGGGAAACGCCCTGGTGCATTGGTCTGGGGTCCGGTGGTGCGACGGGCTGGCCCGCGACCGATTGGGTTGAGGACCTGCTGCTGCGCACCCAGAGCCCGGATGTCTACGACAAATGGGTCACGAACGAGATCGGCTTTGACGATCCGCGCATCATCGCCGCGATCGAAGAGTTCGGCGCCTTTGCGCGCAAGGATGAATATGTCGCTGGCGGGGCGGGGGCGGTGGCCTCCACCGACTTCCGTGACAGTCCCAAGGGCATGTTTGCCTCGCCGCCCCAATGTTACATGCACCGTCAGGCGTCGTTTATTCCGGCGTTTTTCCCCGAAGGCACCTCTGTTGGCGAAGATGCGGACTTTTTCTATTTCCCCTCATACGCCGATAAGGATCTGGGCAACCCGGTTCTGGGCGCAGGCACCCTGTGGGCGATCACGAACGACAGCCCGCAAGCGCATCAGTTCATCGCGTTTTTGCAAACCACCGATGCCCATCACGCATGGATGGAGCAAAAGGGCTTCCTGACCCCGCACAAGGGTGTTGACACGGAACGGTTTTCGGATCCGACACTGAAAAAGATGAATGAGATCTTGCTGGGGGCGACCACCTTTCGGTTTGATGGCTCGGACCTGATGCCCGGTGGCGTGGGTGCAGGTAGTTTCTGGACCGGTATGGTGGACTATGCGGGTGGCAAAGAGGCCAGCGCGGTGGCCGCAGACATTCAGTCCAGCTGGGACGCATTGAAGTAATCCCGCAGGCGGACGACCCCGGCGGATGGCTCTGCCGGGGTCACTTTGCACATATGCCCGTTCCGGTTGCCGTAGGGCCCGGGGCCGCTCTCTGCCAGCGCAGAGATCCTGTGAGAAAGGGAGGGTCAGATGCATCCAGCACTTCAGGGTCTGGTTACGATTGTTGTCGGGGTGGGCGGCTGTGTCGGCTATTTCGCCTTGTCGAATGTGGTGTTGGACCTGTTGCTGCCACCGCGCGGAAGACATGCGGGGCGCAATATCAACCGGGCCAATCTGATCCGCCCATGGCTGTTCTTGTTGCCTGCGCTGATCGCGCTGGCGCTGTATCTGGCCTATCCGGTGATCGAGACCCTGCGCCTGTCCCTGACAGATCGCGACACGGGCGGGGCCTTTGTCGGGTTTGAGAACTATACCAAGATGATGGGCCAGCCCAAATTCTGGGAAGCGTTGCAAAACAATATGTTATGGTTGGTCGTTGTGCCGGCCATGTCCACGGGGTTCGGCCTGTTGGTTGCCCAGCTGACCGACCGTATCCGATGGGGCAATATCGCCAAATCCCTGATCTTCATGCCGATGGCGATCTCGTTTGTGGGGGCGGCCGTGATCTGGAAACTGGTCTATGACGCCCGCCCACCCGGCACCGAGCAAATCGGCGTTTTGAACGCGCTCTATATCTGGTTTGGCGGGGGTGACCCGCAGCAATGGCTCACCATCCCCTTCTGGAACAACCTGTTCCTGATGGTGGTGCTGATCTGGATCCAGACGGGCTTTGCCATGGTGATCCTGTCGGCCGCCTTGCGCGGTATCCCAGAGGAAACCATCGAAGCGGCCATCATCGACGGAGCCAACCCCATGCAGATCTTTTTCAAGATCAAAGTCCCGCAAATCCGGGCCACGATCATGGTGGTCTGGACCACGATCACGCTGGTGGTTCTCAAGGTCTTTGACATCGTTTTTGCCATGACCAACGGGCAATGGGGGACGCAGGTTCTGGCGAATTACATGTATACCCAGCTGTTCGTGACCCGCGATTGGGGCGTGGGGTCGGCCAGCGCGATGGTTATCATGTTGCTGGTGTCCCCGATCCTTGTGTGGAACGTGATCTCGGCACGTCGCGAGATGAAGTAAGAGGGCCAAGCCATGGATAATATTGCCGGAAGCCACTCTGCCCTGTCCTGGATCGTGCAGCTGTCCGTGGTGGTGCTGGTGGCGCTGTGGATGTTTCCCACCGTGGGGTTGTTCGTATCGTCGTTTCGAACGGCGGACCAGATTTCGACCTCGGGCTGGTGGAAATCCATGTTCGCGGTGGAACAGAATCTGACGCTGCGCAGCGCGGCCCCCGACACGCAGGTGCACATGGGCGACCGTTACGTGATCGAGGGGCATTTGTTCCCGGCGCAAGAGGCCGATATTCGCGTCTGGGGCGTGTCTTCGCGTGCGATTGATGCCTTTGTGCCGGGTGAAACCGCCGAGTTGCGCAAGGGGGGCACGGTCACGGTTCAGGCGGACGGCGCCTATCGGATGGAACACTCCGAGCCCTTCAGCGGCAAACGCGGCAGCCGGATTTTTGTC
Organism: Pelagimonas sp.; assembly: GCA_025210345.1. Lineage (GTDB taxonomy): Bacteria > Pseudomonadota > Alphaproteobacteria > Rhodobacterales > Rhodobacteraceae > JAOARQ01. Next base: position 168,129 of record JAOARX010000035.1, read on the forward strand.
ACCGCGACGACGCCACCCGAATTCACCTTGGATAACTATAACACTATGTTGTTTGACCCAAAAAACGTGGATGGCATGGCGCGGGCCTTTGTGAACACGCTGACGGTGACGATCCCCGCGACGATCATTCCCATCGTTGTGGCAGCTTTCGCGGCCTATGCCTTGGCGTGGATGGATTTCCCCGGTCGTGCGCTGTTGATCGCCTTGATCGTCGGGCTTTTGGTTGTGCCTTTGCAGCTGGCGCTGATCCCTCTGCTCAAGCTGCATCTGGGGATCGGCATCGGCAAGGGGTATCTGGGCACATGGGCCGCGCATACGGGCTTTGGCCTGCCGCTGGCGATCTATCTGTTGCGCAATTACATGGTCGGCCTGCCCAGGGACATCATCGAAAACGCGCGGGTGGACGGTGCGAGCGAGTTCCAGATTTTCACCCGCATCATCTTGCCGCTCAGCTTTCCGGCACTGGCCTCATTTGCGATTTTTCAGTTCCTGTGGACATGGAATGACCTGCTTGTGGCCAAGGTGTTCTTGATCGACGCGACCGGGGATACCTTTGTTATGACAACCAAAATCGTCGAGCTGATGGGCACGCGCGGTGGCAATTGGGAGATCTTGGCCACGGCGGCCTTTGTCTCGATTGCGGTGCCATTGGCGGTGTTCTTTGCGATGCAGAAATACCTTGTACGCGGTCTATTGGCCGGGTCGGTGAAGTAGGAAATACAAGCACTATGACAATGCAAACTCATACAGCGGACAAAGACTGGTGGCGCGGGGCTGTGATCTATCAGATCTATCCGCGCAGTTTTCAAGACAGCAACGGCGATGGCATCGGGGATCTGCCGGGCATCACGTCGCGGTTGGATTATGTGGCCTCGCTGGGGGTGGATGCGATCTGGATTTCGCCTTTCTTCACCTCACCGATGAAGGATTTCGGCTATGACGTCAGCGATTACTGCGATGTCGATCCCATGTTCGGGACGCTGGCGGATTTCAAGACGCTGGTGGCGCGCGCCCATGATCTGGGTCTCAAGGTGATGATCGATCAGGTGCTGTCGCATTCGTCGGATCAACACCCCTGGTTCAAGGAAAGCCGCCAAAGCCGCGACAATCCCAAGGCCGATTGGTATGTGTGGTCTGATCCGCAGCCCGATGGCACCCCCCCCAACAACTGGCTGTCGATCTTTGGTGGGTCGGCCTGGCAATGGGACGGGCGGCGCGAACAGTATTACCTGCACAATTTCCTGACCTCACAGCCGGATCTGAATTTTCACTGTCCCGCTGTGCAAGAGACGCTGTTGCAGACGGTGAAATTCTGGTTGGATCTTGGCGTAGATGGGTTCCGTCTGGATACCATCAATTTCTACGTGCACGATCAGCTGTTGCGCTCAAACCCACCCTTGCCCCCCGAAGAGAGGGACGACAGCATCGCACCCCGTGTGAACCCTTACAACCACCAGATGCATCTGTATTCAAAGAACAGACCCGAAAATCTAGCCTTTCTTGAAAAGTTTCGGGCCCTTTTGGACAAGTATCCCGCAGCAGCCGCGGTCGGTGAGGTCGGTGATGCGCAGCGGGGGCTTGAGATCATGGGGGACTACACGGCGGGCGAAAATCGCGTGCATATGTGCTATTCCTTCGAATTCCTCTCGGGCACCCTGCCAAGCGCCGCCCGCATCAGCGAAGTTCTGGGCGCCCTCGATCGGGTCGCGCCGGATGGCTGGGCCTGTTGGGCCTATTCAAACCATGATGTGGTGCGCCACGCGACACGCTGGGGGCAGGGGCTTGCGGCGCAAAAGCTGATGACTACGTTGATGATGTGCCTGCGCGGCTCGGCCTGTCTCTATCAGGGCGAAGAGTTGGGTCTGAGCGAGGCCGAAGTGTCGTTTGAAGACCTGCAGGATCCCTACGGCATCGAATTCTGGCCCGAATTCAAGGGGCGTGATGGCTGTCGCACGCCGATGGTCTGGCAGCGCGACAATGGAAACGGGGGGTTTTCGGATGCGAAACCGTGGCTGCCCGTCAGCGCGGATCATATGGCCAAGGCGGTTTCCGAGGCCGAGGTCGATCCGGATGCAATGATTCACCACTATCGCGCGGCCATCGCATTGCGGCGCACACTCCCGGCGCTTGCCAAGGGGGGGCACGACGCGGTGCGCCATCAGGGCACGATCGTCTATTTTACGCGTGAATATGCGGGGCAAAGCGTGTTTTGTGCGTTTAATCTGTCGGGAGAATCCGCGCAGATGGACAGCCCAACTGGCGCGTGGTCGCAGGCCGGGGCCAGTGTTCAGGGGGTGGAACCGGGGGCGCATCTGTCTTTGGGGCCGTGGCAAGCCGCGATTTGGGTTCAGGAGTAGGATGATATGGCCAGTTTGTCGTTAACAGGTGTTGAGAAAACCTATGCGGGCGCGGTGAACGTCCTGCGCGATATCAATCTTGAGGTCGATCAAGGGGAGTTGATCGTTTTTGTCGGCCCGTCGGGCTGTGGTAAGTCCACGCTGTTGCGGATGATCGCCGGGCTGGAAAAAATCACCGGGGGCGAGCTGCGCATTGATGGCGAGTTGGTCAACGACGTGCCCCCGGCCCAACGTGGCATCGCCATGGTTTTCCAAAGCTATGCGCTGTACCCGCATATGACGGTGCGCGAAAACATGTCCTTTGCGCTGAAGCTGGCAAAAAAGAGCAAGGCCGAGATAGATGAAGCCGTCACGAAAACAGCTAAGATGCTGCAATTAGAAGATTATCTGGATCGCTTGCCCAAGGCGCTTTCGGGTGGGCAGCGCCAGCGGGTGGCGATTGGCCGCTCGATCGTGCGCGATCCAAAGGTCTATCTGTTTGACGAACCGCTCTCAAATCTGGACGCGGCTTTGCGCGTGGCGACCCGGATCGAGATCGCGCAGCTCAAAGAGAAAATGCCGGATCGCACGATGATTTATGTGACGCATGATCAGGTCGAGGCGATGACCCTGGCCAGTCGAATTGTCGTGCTCGCCAACAAGGGGGTTGCCCAGGTTGGCACGCCGCTTGAGCTTTACGAACGTCCCAACTCTGAATTTGTCGCCCAGTTCATTGGTTCTCCGGCGATGAACCTTTTGCCGGGTGAGGTGATCGCAACCGGGGAACAGACATGTGTACGTCTGGATGGCGGTGGTGAGGTGCTGTCGAATTACCCGACGCAGCGCGGTGATCTTGGGTTAAGGGTGAACGTGGGTATCCGCCCCGAGGATTTTCTTTCTGCGACAGATACCACCGCGGTTTTCCAGGGAAAGGTCGCAATCACCGAGGCATTGGGCGAAGTGACGCTCTTGCATTTCGAGGCAACCCAAGGGGATGCGATCCTCGCGAAACTGCCGGGGATTCACACGGACATGCGCGATCAGGAGGTTGGGTTAACGGCCCATCCGGAAAAGGTGCATCTGTTCGCGGATGGGCAGTCCCTATTGTATCGGTAATGTTATGGTAAGGTGAGGAAAGTGGTGTAAGTCTTAGAAATTGAATCTTATTTTCCGATTTCTCCTCCGGCGCGAACCCAATGCCCCAGCCCACCGATGTTGTGAACCTCATGGCCCATGCGCTTAAGCATCCCCTTCGCCATGGCCGAGCGCGCCCCCGAGGCGCAATATACCGCGATGGGCTTGCCTGATTTGAGTTCAGGAAGACACTCGGGGCTGGTGGGATCCGCTTTCATCCGCAAGGCCGCCGATGGGATGGCCAGTGCGCCCTTGGCCTTACCGCTGGCCTGGACTTCGCCTGGTTCGCGGATGTCGATCACGATGATCTCATGTTTCGCCGCGCGATTTACGGCTTCGTCTGCTTTCATGTCTGTGCCTGAAAGGGCGCTTATCAGTCCGAACATTAGGGTCTCCAAATCGGTTCGGCAGTAATATATATTCTAATATTGGAATATCAATAACTTTGTGGATGTTCGGCTAATGTTCGCATTTTTCGATTGGCGCGCCAGCGCGGATCAACTATGTCATAATGAGTGTAAACACGGGGGCGGGTATGCCGGATTTGAAGCAGATCGAAGTTCGCGGGGCGCGTGAACACAACCTCAAATCCATCGACGTGGATATTCCGCGGGATCAGTTGGTCGTGATCACCGGGTTGTCCGGTTCCGGAAAGTCTTCATTGGCATTTGATACGATCTATGCCGAGGGGCAGCGCCGCTATGTTGAAAGCCTGTCGGCTTATGCGCGGCAATTCCTTGATATGATGGAGAAACCCGATGTAGACCACATCGCGGGCCTGTCTCCGGCTATCTCGATTGAGCAAAAAACCACTTCGAAAAACCCACGATCGACTGTGGGCACCGTGACAGAAATCTACGACTATCTGCGGCTTTTGTTTGCGCGTGTTGGCACGCCGTACAGCCCGGCAACCGGTCTTCCAATCGAAGCGCAACAGGTGCAGGACATGGTCGATCGTACCATGGCGATGGATGAGGGAACGCGCGGATACCTTCTTGCCCCGATCGTGCGTGATCGGAAGGGGGAGTATAAGAAAGAGTTTCTTGAGCTTCGTAAACAGGGGTTCCAAAGGGTTAAGGTCGACGGCGCGTTTTACGAACTCGACGAACCCCCGACTTTGGACAAGAAGTTCCGCCACGACATTGACGTGGTTGTTGACCGCGTCGTGGTCCGCGACGGGATGGAAACCCGTCTCGCGGACAGTTTTCGAACGGCTCTTGATCTTGCTGAAGGCATCGCGATTTTTGAAGCCGCGCCGCGTGAGGGAGAAGCGGAGCGGATCACCTTCTCTGAAAAATTTGCCTGTCCTGTCAGTGGCTTCACAATCCCCGAGATTGAGCCACGCATGTTTTCGTTCAACGCGCCTGTTGGGGCATGTCCGGAATGTGATGGGCTGGGGCAGGAGCTGTTCTTTGACGAACGGTTGGTGGTTCCGGATCAGGATCTCAAAATCGCGGATGGCGCGCTTGCGCCTTGGCGCAAAGGCAAATCTCCCTATTTTCTGCAAACCATCGAAGCGATTGCCAAGCATTATGAGTTTGATCAAAAGACGCGCTGGAAGGATCTGCCCGCGAATGTGAAACAGGTGTTTCTTTATGGCTCCGGCGATGAAGAAATCATGTTCCGTTACGATGAAGGCGGGCGGATTTACCAGGTTGAACGCGTGTTCGAGGGCGTAATCCCCAATATGGAGCGCCGCTATCGCGAAACGGATTCCAACTGGATTCGCGAAGAATTCGAACGTTATCAGAACAATAGACCCTGTGAGGCCTGTGAAGGGTATCGTCTGCGGCCCGAGGTTCTGGCGGTCAAAATTGCTGGAATTCACATCGGTCAAGTCGTCGAAATGTCGATCCGCGACGCCTATGACTGGTGTCAATCCGTTCCCGATGATCTGAGCGCCCAAAAGAATGAAATCGCCCGCGCCATCCTTAAGGAAATCCGCGAGCGGTTAGGCTTTTTGAACAATGTCGGTCTGGAATATCTGACATTGTCGCGATCGGCGGGGACCCTGTCTGGCGGTGAAAGCCAACGGATTCGTTTGGCCTCTCAGATTGGTTCGGGGCTGACCGGCGTGCTTTACGTGCTGGATGAACCCAGCATCGGCTTGCATCAACGTGACAATACCCGGCTGTTGGACACGCTGAAAAACCTGCGTGATCAAGGCAATACAGTCATCGTTGTTGAACATGACGAAGAAGCCATCCGGGAAGCCGACTATGTGTTTGACATTGGCCCGGGCGCGGGGGTCCACGGTGGTCAGATCGTGGCAGAGGGCTCACCGCAACAGATTACATCCGATCCTGCCAGCCTGACGGGGCAATATCTTTCGGGGATCAAAGAGATCGGCGTCCCCAACAAGCGCAGGAAAGGCAATGGCAAAAAGATCAAGGTGATCAAGGCGACGGGCAACAATCTGAAAAATGTCACCGCTGAGTTCCCTTTGGGAAAGTTCGTCTGTGTGACCGGGGTGTCTGGTGGTGGGAAATCGACGTTGACCATCGAAACGCTGTTTAAAACCGCCTCAATGGCGTTGAACGGGGCGCGTCAGACCCCCGCACCGTGCCAAAGCATCAAAGGGCTAGAGCACCTTGATAAGGTCATTGACATTGACCAGCGTCCCATCGGGCGCACACCACGTTCAAACCCGGCGACCTATACGGGCGCATTCACGCCAATCCGCGACTGGTTCGCCGGACTGCCCGAGGCAAAGGCCCGAGGCTATAAACCAGGGCGCTTCAGCTTCAACGTCAAGGGCGGGCGCTGCGAGGCCTGCCAGGGTGACGGTGTCATCAAGATCGAGATGCACTTTTTGCCCGATGTCTATGTCACGTGTGAAACTTGTCATGGCAAAAGATATAACCGTGAAACCCTTGAGATTCTCTTTAAAGGCAAGAGCATCGCCGATGTTCTGGATATGACGGTCGAAGACGCGCAAGAGTTCTTTCAGGCGGTGCCGTCAATTCGGGACAAGATGGATGCCTTGGCGCGTGTGGGGCTGGGCTATATCAAGGTTGGTCAGCAGGCCACGACCCTGTCAGGTGGCGAAGCGCAGCGCGTCAAGCTGTCCAAGGAACTGGCCAAGAGATCCACCGGGCGCACGCTGTATATCCTGGATGAACCCACGACGGGGCTTCATTTTGAAGATGTTCGCAAGCTGTTGGAAGTGCTGCATGAATTGGTCGATCAGGGCAATACCGTAGTGGTGATCGAACACAATCTGGACGTGGTCAAGACCGCGGATTGGATCATTGATATCGGGCCCGAGGGCGGGGATGGTGGAGGCGAAATCGTCGCCGTGGGAACGCCCGAAACCGTCGCCAAGGAACCACGCTCGCACACAGGCCGCTATCTTGCTCCGATGCTGGGCATGCAGCAAGCGGCCGAATGAACCGTCTTGTTCTGGCGCTTGGGTCGGATCTGCGGCACATGTCGGTGTTGGATCTGCATCCTGCAGCAGGCGTGATTGAAGAGAGGGACAAGACCCTCCAAGACGCCCAAGGGCGCATCAGCGGGTTTTCGGGAAACCATGCAGCCCGATCCGAAGGAACGTCAGATCGGGGCTGCACGGGTCTTATCGGCTTATTTCTTAAGTGGGCAGGTGTTCATGCCAAAGATGGAATAGAACGGGCAACTGCCCATCAGGCCCGTGGCCAGTGGTACGATACCGATCCACATCCATACGCCCATGCCCATAAGGGCCCCGATGATCAGCAATGCGCCAATGATGATCCGCGCAATTTTATCGATGCCACCTACGTTGTTTTTCAGCATGGTAAATCCTTTTCCACTGTTCAGATTGTTTGCGATAGATGTATCTCGTATTTAGAATGTATAATTGATCTATCTCAAATTGGCCAGAAATCTCAGGTCACAGGAGTGTGAGGTCAAAGAAAAAGCGCCCGAGGGATCCCTCAGGCGCTTTTGAATGTGGTGTTGTCAGCGGTTTCAGGAACGACCGCGGCCCGCAAAACGCGGCAGCATGGCACTGAAATCGCGGCCTTTGCCGTCTTCTTGCTCAACAAAGGTTTCATACAGTTCGGTCGCGGCCAGACCCAGCGGCGTGTCCGCATCCGCAGCCCCCGCGGCCTGTTGGGACAAGCGCAGGTCCTTAAGCATCAGTTCCGCCGCAAAGCCCGGCTGATAGTCATTGTCCGCAGGCGATTGCGGGCCAACACCCGGGGCAGGGCAGTAGGCATTCATCGACCAGCTATAGCCCGAAGAGGTGCTGACCACGTCAAACATGGCTTCGCGCGATAGGCCCAGTTTGTCGGCCAGGGCAAAGGCTTCGCAGGTGCCGACCATGGTGATGCCGAGGATCATGTTGTTACAGATCTTGGCGGCCTGGCCGTTGCCCGCTTCGCCACAGTGCACGGCCTTTTGACCCATGATGTCGAACAGCGGCATGGCCTTGTCCAAAGCTGTCTGCGTGCCACCGACCATAAAGGTCAGCGTGCCCCCTGCCGCACCCCCGATGCCCCCCGAGACCGGCGCATCAAGGAACCCCAGCTCTGCCGCGCCACACAGTTCCGCGACCGCCCGGGCCGATGCTACATCCACCGTCGAACAATCCAGCAGCACAGCGCCTTTGGACATTGCAGGGATCACATCAGAGGCCACGGCGCGCAGGATCTCGCCGTTGGGTAGCATGGTGATCACCACATCGGCGTCTTTGGCGGCCTCAGCGGCGCTGTTGACCGAAGCCACGCCCTCGGCGGTGGTGCCGGCCACGTCGAAACCCGCGACCGCGTGGCCTTCTTTTGCCAGATTGGCGGCCATTGGCCCGCCCATGTTTCCAAGGCCGATAAACCCGATTTTCATGGCTCTCTCCCTAAAGCTGAGTGCGTTTTTCCCCAAGGGCAACAACATCTTGGAAATGTCGGCTGCTGGGACGTTTTCCAGATCATGACGCCACTTGGGTGACCGATCCTTGTCGATAATGGCGGCGCGAATGCCCTCGATCATATCGCCGTGTTCCATAATGCGATAGCAAACGCGGTATTCCAGTTCCAGAGCCTTGCGAATGTCACTTTGGCCCATGCGCAGGCGATGCAGCATTTCAATGGTCACAGCCATTGATAGGGGCGCGTTGCGGCCGATTGTTTTGAGGGATTTGACCGCAAAGTCGCTGTCGCTGTTGCGCAGGGCGTTGACCACGTCAATCAGCGCTTCGCCGCTGAACAGCGCGTCGATCTCGTCCTGGGTCTGCTTTAAGGGGCTTTCGGGCGCGGCGTGGACGGGCAGGGAGGTGATGTCGCCGGTTTCAACCAGCCGTGCTTTGAGCGCCTCCCATTCGGCCTCGGGGACGAAATGGTCGGCAAAGCCCGCGTGCACGGCATCGCCTGCCCCCATCCGGGCTGCGGTCAACCCAAGATATTCCCCCAAACGCCCCGGCGCTTTTGACAAAAGGTAAGAGCCGCCGACATCCGGCACAAAACCAATGCTGCATTCTGGCATGGAAATCTGCGTGCTTTCGCCAACGATGCGATGCGCGCAATGCCCACCAATGCCGACACCGCCCCCCATGACGAACCCGTTCAGGAATGCCACGACGGGCTTGGGGTATTCCGCTATTTTGGCGTTCATCCGGTACTCATCTGACCAAAAGCGCCGTCCATAGTCGTAATCCTGCTCTTGAGCTGATCGATAGAGGTCGGCGATATCGCCCCCCGCGCAAAAGGCCCGGTCGCCCTCGGCATCCAGGACAATCAGATCAACTTCATCATCATGGCGCCAGGCATCCAGGGCCTTTTCGGTCTCAAGGCACATTTCGTAGCTGAGCGCATTCAGGGCCTTGGGACGGTTCAGAGTAATCCGACCTGCGCGGCCTTCTTTGCGGATGATGATCTCGGACATGGGGGCTCCGGTGAGGCTGGGGAAAACTCCTTAACAAAGGAGTTTCCCAATTTTGTTCAACAAAATTTGGGGCGTCAGGCGGTGAGGCTGCGCGAGATGATCAGGCGCATGATCTCATTTGTGCCTTCGAGGATCTGGTGTACACGAAGGTCGCGCACGATCTTTTCGACACCGTAGTCCGCCAGATAGCCATAGCCACCGAACATCTGCAGACAGCCATTGGCCACGTCAAATGCGGTGTCCGTCACCATCAGCTTGGCCATGGCTGCGAATTTGGTCGCATCGGGCGCGCCCTGGTCCACTTTCCAGGCCGCCTGCCGCAGGAAAATACGAGACGCCTGCATCTGGGTTTCATACTCGGCCATGCGGAACTGAAGCGCCTGGAATTGATTGATGGTTTCGCCAAAAGCCTTGCGTTCAGACATGTACTGCAACGTCAGGTCCATGGCGTTCTGCGCGGCCCCCAGGGCACAGGCCGCGATGTTCAGGCGCCCGCCGTCCAGACCCGCCATCGCATAGGTAAACCCCTTGCCCTCTTCACCGATCAAATCCTGTGCGGGCACCTTGAGATCGTCAAACTGCACCTGCGCCGTGGGCGAGGATTTCCACCCCATTTTTTGCTCCAACGCGCCAAAGCTGAGACCTTCGGCCCCGTCTTCCACATAGACGGTCGACACGCCCTTTGGGCCATCTTCGCCGGTGCGGCACATCACGACATAGGCGTCGGAATAGCCCCCCCCCGAGATGAACGCCTTGGTGCCGTTCAGAACATAGCCCTCGTTGGTTTTTTCGGCCTTGGTGCGCAGCGCCGCCGCATCCGAGCCCGACCCAGGTTCGGTCAGGCAGTAGGACAGCACGGTTTCCATGGTCAGGGCCTTAGGCAGCACGCGCGCCTTGAATTCGTCCGAACCAAAGGCGTCAATCATCTTGGCACACATATTGTGGATCGACAGAAAGGCCGCGACCGAGGGGCAGGCCATGGACAAAGCTTCGAAAATCAGGGTCGCATCGGTGCGCGACAGGCCCGAGCCGCCGCTTTCCTCGGAAACATAAATGCCTCCAAGACCCAGCTCTGCCAGTTTGGGCCACAGGTCTTTGGGGATTGTGCTCTCAGATTCCCATTTCTGCGCGTTTGGGGCAATGTGCTCCTGGCCAAATGCGTAGGCCATATCAAAAATGGCGGTTTGTTCCTCGGTAAGTGCGAAATCCATCGGATGCCCCTCCCTGGCTATGAAATGAACGTTTGTTCAGATTGTGCCGGATCAAGATAAGTTAGGCAAGCGGCCCGACCGCAAAGTGGCTTTGCGAATATGCAAAGCGCATGCGCTAAAATCGAACTTCAACTTGCGAAAAACGCTGAATGTTCGCGCTATCAGCCCGCGGTGCTGCGGTTTAGCTCGGCCTCGACCTTTTTCAAGAGCTGGGCGTTGTCAAACTTGGCCTCGGCGGTGGCGCGTGCAGCGCGGGTCATGGCGCTGCGATCAGGCATGTTCAACACCTGCGCAATACAATCGGCAAAGCCCGCTTCGTTCCATTCGTCCACCAGCAGACCGTTCACCCCATCTTCGACCGCCTCAGGGATGCCCGCGTGTCGGGTGGAGATGGTGATGCAACCGCAGGCCAGGGCCTCTTGGATGGCGGTGGGCAGCCCTTCGGTGTTGCCATTGCGCGCGGTGATCGAGTGTTGAAGAAAGACCTCGGTACGCTCAAGATGTCGACGTACGTCATCATGGGGCAGGGCGCCGGTAAATGTGACCTGATCCGCGACGCCGAACCGATCGGCCAGCGCCTTGCAGCTGTCCAAAAGGGGACCATCGCCGATAAAGGTCAGATGTGCATCCCGCGCCTGGGCGGCCTTGGCAAAGGCGCGCAGGGTGACCTGGGGGGCTTTCTTTTCCACCATGCGGCCCACGGCCAAAAAGCTGCCCGGTGTTTTTTGTGCCGGCTGAAACAGGCGTACATTCACCCCTGACGGCACCACATGGGCATTGTCATGGTGAATGCCGTGTTTGGCCAGATTGTCCAACAAGAACTGGCTGACCGAAAACATCCCCGTCAGGCGCGGCATCATCAGACGGTAACTGCGCACCCGCTGCGCCGAGGTCAGCGCAGCAGAGGCATCGGTGCCCCGCCAATAGGTATAGACTGGAATGCCCAGATCATTGCCCAGCTTGGCCATGACCAGCGCCTGCGTACCGAACTCAGCCAGGATCACCTGCACCTGATGGACTTTCAAAAACCGGATCAAGGCCTGGCGATTGTCACCATAGGGCAGCCGCGATGTGCCGTGGCGCGCCGCGCCCCACAGCGCGGCAAAGGGGGCCAGAAGCCTGTCTTTGACGCTTAATTGGCTTCGTCTGATGAAGAGCGGTTTATGCAGGGGGTCCTGTCCATTGTGACGCCCGCAAACCACCACCGTATCGCCATCGAACATGTGTTCGATGTGGCGGTTGATAAAGGTCTCTCCCATGACAAAATAGTCAGAGGTCACAATGGCAGTTTTCATGAAAGATCCGATCCTATGCGCGGCTTTGCCATACCCGCTGCGCGGCAGGCTGCCAAGATAAGAGTGCCCCAGTCTTACAGATCCGCGTGGAATTCTTCGATCAGGTGATCAATCACGGCCTTGTTCTGGGCAGCGGGATCTGCCCCTGCGGCTTCGGCCTGCGCGCGCACGACCCTCTGCCGGACCGAAGAGTTGCCCACCTGGGCGATTTCGGGGGCGCGGGTGATTTCATCCACACAGCCAAGGGCTTGGGCGTCTTCCAACAGCAATTCGCGCAGCTCTTCCATCAGCTCGGGAAAGGGCACGATCTCGGCGCGGCCAAAATCGATCAAACCTTCGCTTACTCCGTACCGCTGCGCGCGCCAGCGGTTTTCCTCAAGCAGAAAGCGATCATAGATCCGCCAGCGCTGATTACGCACACGCAACCGCCACAACATGCGCAGCAGGCATTGGTTCAGCGCGGCCAGCGTCAGCGTGTCTTCCAGTCGGGGTTGCACATCCATGATGCGGGTTTCCAGCGTTGGAAAGCGCGACGAGGGGCGCAGATCCCACCAGATGCGGCTGCTGTCTTCGATCACCTCCAGATCGACAAGTACCTGAACCGAGCGCTCATAATCCTGCCAACTATCAAACTGTGGCGGCAGGCCCGTGCGCGGCAGGTTGTCAAAAACGGAAATGCGATAGCTGCCCATTTCGGTGTCGCGCCCCTCCCAGAAAGGCGAGGAGGTCGACAGCGCCAGGAGATGCGGCAGGAAATAGGACAGTTGCCGCATGAGATCGGCGCGCATCGGATCATCCGCCAATTCGACATGCACATGCATTCCACAGATCAGCATCCGGTGCACCACTCCCCCCAAATCCCGGCTGAGCGCGTTATAGCGGTCCCTGTCCGTGTGGTGCTGGGTGGTCCAATCCGCGTTCGGATGGCACGAGGCCGCAATGGGCATCAGGCCAAACCGCTGCGCCTGTGCCGATACCGTCGCACGCAGGTGGCGCAGCTCGTCGCGCGCCTGGGCGATGTTGGCACAGGGTTGGGTGCCGATCTCGATCTGACATTGCAGGAACTCCGGGCTGACCTGGCCCTGTAGCTCATGGATACAGGCCTGCATCAAACCCTCGGGCGCGGCCGCAAGTGCGCCGGTGTCCGGGTCAACCAAGAGGTACTCTTCTTCGATGCCCAATGTGAACTTTGGCGGTTGCCCTATAGCCATGTCGGTCCCTCCTGCAGATGAGTTTAAAACGCTTCGCGCAAAGTGGGAACCAGTTTCGGCCCCGTGATGCCGGGCAAAACCTCAACAGCCTCTATAGGGTTATGCAGGAGAGGGCGGAGCGGAACTGTCATTCCCAGATGCTGTCGTCGGGCCCGTTGATGCATCGAGGTGTTTCTCGATCATCTCCATCACCCAGCCGGGATCAACACCCGCCAGCGCTGACGCTTCATCCATGGTTTGGGCAATATGCGGTGAGCTTGAATTTCGGCTGTCGACGATCTGTTGAAACATGCGGGCCACGCCAAAGATGGTTTCGTCTGGCGCCACGAGAATGTCGTTTGCATTGATGACGCCGTCCCCCAGATGCCGCCAGACGCGGCCCAGCATGTTGCTAAGGTCCTGAACCCCCCCATCGAATCCTGTAACCTGACTCAGATCGCAGACCACTTTAGCATCGATCGGGGGTGTGCCGTCTTGGGACAGTGCGTCCTTGAGCGCATGGGCTTCGCAGATCAGATCATACAGCGCATCCGTTACAATGGTGCCGTACAGGCGGATCAGTGTCAGGTTGTGTTCGGAGATGTGGTGGATTTTGTAGTCGAAAGACACCCGGGCCTCATAGTTGTTACAATCGACACCCTCTGACGAGCGGGTCGATAGCGGTTCGAAAACTGAGAATACAACAACCCTACCAATGAGATACCGCATGAGTTGCTCATGTCGGCGGCCCATGCTGTTGCCGCACGAAAGCCGTGCGGCACCCCAGCTTGTAAAGCTTATGTAGATCGCCATCCATTGGCAAAGCAATTGGGTGTGTCTGGAGTAAAAGCAACTTTAAGGTGTATGTTTGCGGCAAAATAACAACAGTGAACCCTATGGGAATTCAAAGAAAAACGCGCCCGAACAGGTGTCGGGCGCGTCATGTGGTCTTGGCTTGCGGGCAATGCCCGCAGGTGGTCGTTAGTCCAGCTCTTTAAAGTTGAACGCGGCGCCGTCCTTGATGCCCGAGAACCAACGCGAGGTCACGGTTTTGGTGCGGGTGTAGAAACGGAAGGCGTCGGGACCGTATTGGTTCAGGTCGCCAAAGCCCGACTTTTTCCAGCCGCCAAAGGTGTGATAGCTCAGCGGAACCGGGATCGGGAAGTTGATACCAACCATACCCACATTCACCCGGTGCGCATAGTCGCGCGCGGTGTCGCCATCAGCCGTAAAGATCGCGGTGCCGTTGCCATAGTCATTCGTCATGACCAGATCCAGCGCCTGGTCATAATTATCCACACGCACCTGGCTCAGAACCGGGCCAAAGATCTCTTCTTTGTAGATGTCCATGTCAGGTGTGACATTGTCAAAGTAGGACGGGCCGACAAAGTTGCCGTTCTCATAGCCCTGCAGGCTAAAGTCACGGCCATCCACCAGCAGGCTTGCACCCTGTTCGACACCCGACGTCACCAGACCGTTGATGCGTTCCTTGGCGGCGGCGGTGATCACCGGGCCATAGTCCACATCGTCACCGGCAGTGTAGGGGCCAACCTTGAGGGCTTCGACCTTGGGCACCAGACGTTCGACCAGTGCTTCGGCGGTTTCTTTGCCAACCGGAACCGCAACCGAGATCGCCATGCAGCGTTCGCCCGCAGCACCAAAGCCCGCACCCACCAGCGCGTCAGCGGCCTTGTCCATATCCGCGTCGGGCATGATGACCATGTGGTTCTTGGCGCCACCAAAGCACTGTGCGCGCTTACCATTGGCGGCGGCACGGCTGTAGATGTATTGCGCGATCGGGGTCGAGCCCACAAAGCCCACACCCATGATGGTTTCATTGTCCAAAATGGTGTCCACGGCTTCTTTGTCGCCGTTCACCACCTGCAGAACGCCATCGGGCAGACCCGCTGCTTGGATCAGTTCGGCCAGACGCAGCGCGGTCGAGGGCACGCGCTCGGACGGCTTGAGGATCATGGCGTTGCCCGCAGACAGGGCTGGGCCCATTTTCCACAGCGGGATCATCGCCGGGAAGTTGAACGGCGTGATGCCGGCCACAACACCCAGCGGCTGGCGCATGGATTGCAGGTCGATGCCGGGGCCGCCTGCGTCGGTGAACTCACCCTTGAGCATATGCGGCGCGCCCATGCAGAATTCGATCACTTCCAGGCCACGCTGAACGTCACCACGGCCATCGGGCAGGGTCTTGCCGTGCTCACGCGAGACCAGCTCGGCCAGCTCGTCCATGTTCTCGTTGATCAGCTGACCAAACTTCATCATGACGCGCGCGCGACGCTGCGGGTTGGTCGCGGCCCAGATTTTCTGCGCTTCGGCGGCGCGGGCGATGGCGTCGTTCATCTCTTCGACCGTGGCCAGCGGCACCTTGGCGATCACTTCGCCGGTTGCCGGGTTGAACACGTCTTGGAAACGACCTGACGTGCCTTTGACACGCTTGCCGTCAATAAAGTGCCAGAGCTCTTCCATGAGATTCCTCCTTTTCCGTTGGCGGCAGGTTATTATTGCAAAAATGCTCTGAAAAGGCGTAATTGGGCAAAGGGATTTTGCAAAAATGCAAGGCGGCCGTGGGTCTTGAGTTCAGGAGAGATCAGTCAATGGTGACATGCGCACGGTTCAGGCAGTGGCGGACCACCTCGGGTGGGGTGTGCACATGCTCACAGGCGGTTGTGAAATCGCGCGTCACCCAGGTTGGCTGGGTTTCGGGATCAAACACGCATTGTTCGATCAATCGGGCAATGCCAAAGGGAAAATTCTCGGGGGCAAAGAACACGCGGCTTTTGCGGGCAACCGCGAATGCCCCGGATCGTGCGAACTCGGTCGCCAGCACCCTGGATCGCGAAAAGTCGATGTCGGTGGCGCGAAGGCGGGAGAAATCCCAAAAGGCATGGCTGTCCACGGGATCAAATTCAGAGAGATTTTTCAAAGACCAATTGAGCGCGCCCAGAATATGCACCAGATCGCAGCGGTCGATCATGATGACCGTCGTCAGGGCGTAATCCGCATGATTTTGGAACGAAATCGGCATAGGTAGCAAGGACCCCCCGCAGGGCGCATAAGATGAAAATAGTATACACGTTTTTGGCCAATTTGCCAATTTGGCCCCGGGGCCCTGCCACGCAGCATGCCGCGCGCCGCACGCATGCCGCGGATTCAGGGAGAGGTTCGCATGGCGTTTGACTGGGATGATCTGCGTGTTTTCATTGCGGTTGTCCGGGGGGAAAGCCTCTCGGCGGCGGGTCGGACGCTGCGAATGGACCCGGCCACGGTCGGGCGGCGGGTGGCGCGGTTGGAGCAGGCGTTGGATGCGCCACTATTTGCAAAATCTCCCCAAGGTTATGCGCTGACCGAAGCAGGTGCGCGTCTAGTTGAACATGCACAAGCGGCGGAACAGGCCTTTAGCCTTGCGACTGAAGCGGTGCAGGGTCATTCCGAAGGGCTGTCAGGGCAAATTCGGATTGGCGCACCGGACGGCTGCGCGAATTTCCTGTTGCCGCAGGTCTGTGCCGAGATTGCGCGCGAAAACCCCGATCTTGAGGTCCAGATCGTATCGCTGCCACGTGTGGTCAACCTGTCGCGGCGCGAGGTAGACATGGCGATTGCGGTTTCGGCGCCGACCGCGGGGCGGTTGATGGTGCAAAAAATCACCGACTATCGGCTTCATCTGGCCGCGACCACGGATTATCTGGATCAATACCCGCCGATTCACAGCGTCGAAGATCTTAGTGGGCACCGGGTGGGGGGCTATATCCCCGATATGATCTTTGACAAGGAGCTGGACTATCTGGGGGCTCTGGGGCTGACACAGGTTCCGCTGGCGTCGAATTCCGTGTCGGTGCAGTTTCACTGGCTCCGGCAGGGGGCGGGGCTGGGAGTCGTGCATGATTTCGCACTTCCGCTTGCACCACATCTCAAGCGAATCCTCGTGGACGAGGTCAGCCTGACGCGCAGTTTTTACCTGGTGCGCCATGCGGACGACCGCCGGCTGGAACGTATGAACCGGTTTGCCGAGGCGCTGATCCGCGGGGTGCGCTCCGAATTGACGCGGCTGGAAGCCATGACTTGACACTGGCCCAAACCACCGCAACGCTGGGTTACGTGACATAAACAGGGAGGTAGCGTCATGCAGGTCTTGCAGATCCTCAAAAGCAAAGGCACCGAAGGGGTTTACACCGTTGCACCGGGCACCGCCGTATCCGAAGCGGCGCGCATTCTGGCCGAAAAACGCATCGGGACCGTGGTTGTCTCTTCTGATGGGGAAACCGCCGAAGGGATCTTGTCCGAGCGCGACATCGTGCGCGAACTGTCCAAGAGCGGCGCGGGCTGTCTGAATGAAACGGTCGACAGCTATATGACCCGCGAACTGGTGACCTGCACCCGGGGGGAAACCGCCGAAGCGGTGTTGACCAAGATGACCGACGGCCGTTTCCGACACATGCCCGTGGTCGAAGACGGTAAATTGGTCGGGCTGGTGACGCTGGGCGACGTGGTCAAGGCCCGTCTGAGCCAGCTTGCCATGGAGAAAGATGCCCTCGAAGGCATGATCATGGGGCACTGAAGGTCAGCCAGGCGCTTTCCGAACACGCCTTTGGCGCGGCTGATGATGGTCGCGCCAAATATGCATTGCGCTGTTTCCTGCGACCGGTTGTGCCTTATTTGATTTCGCTCTTGAATTTTGTGGCGCAATATTGTTGCGTGCGCGCGAAATGACCCGAAGCTACAGGACGATCCATGCGCGTAGGCCTTTATCCCGGTACATTTGACCCCATCACCATGGGGCATATCGACATCATCCGCCGTGCGGCCATGCTGGTTGACCGATTGGTGATCGGAGTTGCGATCAATCGCGACAAGGGCCCGCTTTTCACGCTGGAAGAGCGGGTGGCCATGATCGAATCCGAATGTGCGGCCCTGTCCCAGCAAACCGGAACCGAAATCATCGCCCATCCGTTTGAAAATCTTTTGATCGACTGTGCTCATGATGTGGGCGCCCAGGTGATCGTGCGTGGCCTGCGGGCGGTGGCGGATTTTGAGTATGAATTCCAGATGGTTGGTATGAACCGTGCGCTGGATGACAGCGTCGAGACCGTATTTCTGATGGCCGAGGCACGTCATCAGGCCATCGCATCCAAGCTGGTCAAGGAAATTGCCCGGTTGGGGGGGGATGTTTCCAAGTTCGTCACGCCCATGGTGAATGACGCGCTGAAAGAGCGCCTGGGCTAGGGGGGCTGATCCCTTTGGGGGCTAAGTCCGCGTTTATCTTCGAGAAACCTGCGCTAACGCCGTGTTAAGGTTAATTTTCTATGATGGGTCCATCCTTAGATGGAGGCCCTTATGGAGTTACCAAGCTACGCGATACCAACCACAGGCGTGACCCGCCCGATGCAAAGCCCTGTTGCGTCGCGCTTTCGATCCGATACTCATCCACCGGTGCGCAAACCCGATTTGGGAGCGCCGACCCTGCCACCCCGCCCACCTGGGTTTGGCTATGGGCTGACCCTGGCCGCCGCGCCCTTGCAGCAGACCTTTGTCACCCAACAGGCCAGGGCGACCTATCAGGCAGCGAAAGACATTATTTCCAGTGATTAACGGGGCGGGGGTTACAGGAACCGCCCGATCGCCACGGCGGTGTCGGCCATGCGCATAGAGAACCCCCATTCGTTGTCATACCAGGTCAGGATGCGGCACAGCGTGCCCTCCATCACGCGGGTCTGGTCCGTGTGAAAGATGGAACTGTGGGGGTCATGGTTGAAATCCATGCTGACAAGGGGCTTGTCCGTATAGCCCAAAACGCCCTTTAGCGGCCCGTCTGCGGCCGCGCGGATCGCGCTGTTGATCTCATCCACCGAAGTCGCGCGGGCGGTTTCGAACGTCAGATCCACACATGAGACATTTGGCGTGGGGACGCGAATGGCAACCCCGTCCAGCTTGCCAGCCAAGTCAGGCAACACCAGGCCCACGGCCTTGGCGGCCCCGGTCGAGGTGGGGATCATGCTCATCGCGGCGGCGCGCGCGCGGTAGAGGTCGCTGTGCATGGTATCCAGCGTTGGTTGATCTCCGGTATAGCTGTGAACGGTGGTCATGAACCCTTTCACAAGGCCGAAGCGATCGTCCAGCACCTGTGCCACCGGAGCAAGGCAGTTGGTGGTGCAGGACGCGTTCGACACGATGATGTCCTGCGCGGTCAGCTCCTGGTGGTTCACCCCATATGCAATTGTTTTGTCGGCATCTTTTCCGGGCGCTGAGATCAGGACCCGCTTGGCGCCATTGTCCAGATGCGTCTGGCAGGCCTCACGCGATTTGAAGATCCCGGTGCATTCCAGCACCACATCCACATCCGACCATGGCAGGTCTGCCGGATTGCGCAGCGCCGTGACCCGCATCTTGCCCCGACCCGCATCGATCCAGTCCTCACCAGCCGTCACCTGACCGGAAAACCGACCGTGGACGCTGTCGAATTGCAGCAAATGCGCATTGGTTTCGACCGGGGCAAGATCGTTGATGGCGACAACGTCGATATCCTGCCGACCAGATTCGATGATCCCGCGAAGAACGTTGCGACCAATGCGTCCAAATCCGTTGATGGCGACTTTGAGGCTCATGTCGGGCTCACTTTCCTGAGGGGGAGTAACCATGATTTGTGAGCGCTAACAAGCACTGTCCGCGCGGGGAGTCAAGGGAAATGATGGCGCTAACACAACCGTGCGCAGGCTAAGATATCCGGGGCTCTGCGCGCCTCTGGCGAGCTTAGAACAAACTTGAAAGGGAGGGGGGCTTAGCGCCAGAAGGCGAGGTATTCCAGCATCCAATAGAATTTGCGCGCGAGGAACAGCGCATTCGACCAACCGAACACGATCGCATCGAACACCAAGGCGGCGATGATGATGGCTCCCAGAATGATCGCAAGTCTGTTGGTCATGATGCTGTCCCACCTGTCACTTGGCCCGATGTCTGGCCCAACGTTGGCCCAGACGCTTGGCGTGTCATGCCAGAGAAACCAGGGGTTGTCACGCCGGGCTCTTGTTGGCGCGCAGAACCAGCGCCCACATCAGTGCAATCCCGGCCGAGACCAGAACATTGTAGCTGGCCATGGACAGGCCGAACATTTCCCACGGGACCTCATCGCAACGCACCACGGGGGCGGACATGATCTGGTTCAACAGCTCATCCGTACTTAGCCCTTCGATGGAGTCCGACGTGCAGCTGCTGGGCCCTTGCCACCACTTGCGTTCGACCCCGGTGTGATAGATCCCGATCACCGAGCTGGACAGCGCGCCAAGCCCCGCCAGCGCAGGCAGGATCCAGCCGCGCATCAGATAGGCAAAGGGTGCAATCGCCAAAGCCGCATAATGCCCATAGCGCTGCCAATAACACAGCTTACAGGGCGGCATGTTGCCGATATACTGAAACCCCCAGGCCCCAAGGATCAGCCCCGCAGATCCGGCCACGGCCAGTGTAAAGGCGATCTTGCGATTTTGGACCAGGTCCCAGATTTGCGTCACGATGCTCATATGTACTTTACCAATAAAAACCCACCCAACAAAAGCGCGACAAACAGGGTAAAGACAAGCCCAAGATATCGTTCAATGAAATCACGAATGCGTGGGCCAAACGCCCGCAACAGGCCGGCCACGACGAAAAAGCGCAGCGAGCGGGCAATGATCGAGGTGATGATAAAGATCCAGATCGGCATGGCCGTCCAGCCCGACATGATGGTAATGACTTTGTAGGGGAAGGGGGTCACACCTGCGATCAGGATCGCCCAGAACCCGACGCCGTTGAACCTGTCGTTGAATTCCGCCATCGAATCCGCCTTGCCAAGGCTCTCAAGGATGGGTTGGCCCAGGCTTTCGTAAAAGAAATAGCCAATCCCATAGCCCAGCATGCCGCCCAATACCGATGATACCGTCGCCACCCCGGCAATCAGCCAGGCCCGATGCGGCGTTGCCAGGATCAAGGGAATCATCAGCACATCCGGCGGGATCGGAAAGACCGAACTTTCCACAAAAGACACCAGCGCCAACACCCATAGCGCATAGGGCGATTGGGCCTGAGCCAGCGTCCAATCATACAAACGTCGCAGCATGGGGCCTCCGTCTGGGCAATACATCCGTAAAGTCCCTTTGCTCAAACCACGCGGGGCAGGCCCGGTCAAGCAATCCGCAGGTTTCTTGCAAGGTTGTGACATTCCTTGCCGAATGCCTCTTTACCTCGTCCGAACAGACCGCTAGAGAGACCAGCGTAGCCCAAGTGGCGGAATGGTAGACGCAGGGGATTCAAAATCCCCCGCCCTAGCGGGCGTGCCGGTTCGAGTCCGGCCTTGGGTACCATGGGCTGCAATTAGATGCATGATGAAAGCGCAATCTCCATTATTCTTGGGGGTTGCGCTTTGTCTTTGTGATGAAATGCGTTGATTTCTCGTGTTTTATGACCCGTGGATGGCGTTTGCCCCTACGAATCCAAAGGCGAAATTCCACTCGGAATCACCGCTGCCCTGCTTGCAAACGATATCGGTTAAGAAGGCGCGTGCCGGATCACGCCAGCATATGAACACCAAGCCGTGCAAGACCCGCCATCACCAACAGGCAGACCATCATGAGGGCGCCGGCATGCCGCTCTTGCAAGGACAATGTCTCACCGGAATGAAACGCAGCCAGAACGGTCACGCCAAAGGCGGCATAGCTCAGGGCAGCAAATCCATATAGCAGCGTGATCACAGAGACCTCATTTCGTTGGTTTTGTCGGTGTCGTCAGGTGTCTACCAAAGGTTAAGAAACGAATCTTACCAAAACCTTTACATTCGAAAACTAACCGAACGGATAGGGTGGGCACTTCTCTTACATTCGCAACCTGACCGTATGACCGGGCGAGGCGACGCATTTTCGGCAGTTTTGGAGGGCAGTGTTAACGAAACCCCAAGATCGCTACGAATCGCATCAAATTTGCCAGATGCGATCATGGCCATGTTCAATGGCGTAGGCTTTCCCGGATTGTTTCCATTTTGCGCGACAAAGCGAATTCCCTCGCCACAATTGCGCCATAGGTTAACGTCGGGTGCCTTGGGGGGCGTGTATGTTTCCAAATTCGAAACGGTGTCGTCGATTAATTCACAAAATGCCGCGAAACCGTAGAAATAGCCGGAGTATTGACAGTTTCGGGTTGCAAACTGTTTCTAATGAGCAGCCTTAAATTGCGAAAATATCTTAATTCCCCAACTGGGAAATTTGTCCAAATTTAGGTTTCGGAGACTTTCACCCCTGCTTTCCCCCCGTTTTCTCTTTTGTGAAGGGCCGCTTTCGAGGTAAGAAAGAAGCAAGCCCAACTGGGGGGTGAAGACTGCTGGCCACGGGGGCGGCCGCGACTGACTTGCATCTGGATGGATGCGATGGACCGCGAGGGCGTAAACCGCCCGTGCCGCTGAGCAAACTTCGTCTACGATAATACGTGGGCAGAGGCAGTGCGTTCTTTCGCTTTTTTCAGGCAACTAAGTCGCTCGAGGTAATGAGCATTGTCGGCAATGCCGACGTTACGGGCATTTGGGGGTGTGCGCACCCCGACATAAGGTTGGAAGAGGTTGCGAAATGGCTGATTTGACACTGGATTGGGGCCTTGTTGGGGCCTACGGCAGCGTTCTCGCGGATGGTGATGGCGCCACGAGCACATCGATTGAAACGGGCGGTGTTGCCGTGGATGTTGCGTTTGACGCGCTACAGCCACAGTCGGGTGCCTTTACGTTCAACGCGCCGGGCTATGTGGCTGATGGCGAAACCTTTGACGCGCGCTCGCACCTCAAACTTTCGGGTAACAATCCCGGAGATACCTCGAACACGGAATTCACCTTTCGCTCGACCGATGATGATTTCGGTGACGAAGTCCAGGACGTCAGCTTTCGCCTGAATGACATCGACAGCGGTGCGGCTGGCGACTTTGGCGACGGCGCGGGCAGTGGTTATCAGGACATCTTGTCGATCACAGCCTTTGATGCCGACGGCAACCCGGTCACCGTGACCATCACGCCTTCGGGTGATCTGAGCGCGGCGATCGACAGCAACCCGGAAGATCCCAACGGCTCGGCGCTGGTGGAAATTGCCGGTCCGGTTTCGCGCATTGTCATCGAATATGAAAACAGTGGTGACGGCTATCAGGGCGTCATGATTTCTGACGTCGAGTTTTCGACCACCCCGGCTGTCCCCGGAGAAGATCCGGTTGCCGTTGACGACACCGACACCACGCCCGAAGACACCGCCGTGATCATCGACGTCCTGGACAACGACAGTGATCCCGATGGCGATCCGCTGACCGTGACCACGGCCACTGTTGACGAAGGCACCGTGTCCATCAACCCGGACGGTACGCTGACATACACGCCCCCGGCGGGCTATACCGGTCCGGCGCTGATCACCTATACGGTCGAAGATCCCGATGGGAATACCGACACCGCAGTTGTGACCCTGTCCGTCACCCCGGACACGGACAACGAAGATCCGGTTGCGGTGGACGATTCCGCTACCACGCCCGAAGGCGATCCGATTGTCCTGACCCCCTTGGCCAATGACAGCGATCCCGATGGCGATCCTCTGACCATCGATTCCATCGGCACGCCTTCGGCTGGTTCGGCTGCGCTGAACCCCGATGGCACCGTGACCTATACCCCGGATGCGGGGTTCGTGGGCACCGCGACCATTCCCTATACCATCGTGGATGGGAATGGCGGGTCGGACACCGGCTTGATCTCCGTGACGGTCACCGACGATCGCCTGCCGCCCGAAGCCATCGATGACATCGACAGCACCGCGACCTCGACACCTGTCACCATCGATGTGCAAGGCAACGACAGCGATCCGGACGGCACCGTGCTGTCCACCGTGTCTGCCACCGATCCGGCCAACGGCACCGCAGCGGTGAACCCGGATGGCTCGATCACCTATACCCCTGACGCGGGCTTTACCGGCACGGATACCTTTGATTATGTGATCCGGGATGCGCAGGGCCTTGAGGACACGGGCACCGTGACCGTCACCGTGACCGACAACGCGCCTCCCATCGCTGTCACAGACAACCGCACCACGGCCGAAGACAACCCGGTGACCCTCGATCCGACCGCGAACGACACCGACCCAGAGGATGATCCTCTCAGTGTGACGTCGGTCGGCACACCGCTGAACGGCACCGCGGTTCTGAACCCCGACGGCACCGTGACCTATACGCCGGACACCGGCTTTATCGGTCAGGATACGATCCCCTATATCGTTAACGACGGGAACGGCAACGATGACACCGGAGAGATTGTCATCACCGTTGGTGCCAACCAGCCGCCGGTCGCGCTGGACAATTTGGAAAATACCCAAGAGGGCACTCCGGTTGGCATTCGCGTGCTGCGCAATGACACCGACCCTGACGGTGATGATCTGACCGTTGTGACCGCCACAGATCCCACCAATGGCGACATCGTGATCGAGGCCGACGGCCGCATCACCTATACGCCGGATGCGGGCTTTACCGGTGTGGACACCTTTGACTACACTATCGAGGACGAAAATGGCGCGCAGGATACCGCGACCGTGACCGTCACCGTACAGGGCCCCGGTGCGCCGGATGCGGATTTCGACGTGGCGGCCACCGACGAAGACACCGCCGTGCGCATCTATGTTCTGGGCAATGACACCGAGCCGGATGGCGATCCGCTGACCATCGTGGACACCACCGATCCCTCGAACGGGACCGCGACGATCAACCCGGCGGATGGCACCATCACCTATACACCCGATCCGGGTTTCTCGGGGGTGGATACCTTTACCTATACGATCACCGATCCCGATGGGAACCAGGACAGCGCGCTGGTCACTGTGACCGTTGCCGGTGACGACAATACCGCACCCGATGCGGTTGACGACGCCGACACCACCGACGAAGGCACTCCGGTTGTTCTGGACCTGATCGGCAATGACACTGATCCGGAAGGCGATCCGCTGATCATCACCTCGTTGACTGATCCGTCCAACGGTACTGCGGTTGTCAACCCCGATGGGACCGTGACCTACACGCCGCGTCCGGGCTTTACCGGTGAAGACAGCTTTGACTATACCATCTCGGATGGCAATGGCGGCACCGACACCGCGACCGCCACCATCACCATCGAAGATGGCGATAATTCGGCGCCGGATGCGGTTGATGATCTCCGCGCCACGGATTTCGACACGCCGATCACCTTGGATCCGCGCGGCAACGACAGCGATCCCGAAAGCGATCCGTTGAGCGTGACCTCGGTCACCGATCCGGCCAACGGCACGGCCGCCATCAACCCCGATGGCACCGTGACCTATACGCCGGATGCGGGCTTTAGCGGCACGGACACCTTCGATTACACCATCGACGACGGCAATGGCGGCACCGATACGGCCACCGTGACCGTCACCGTGGCGCCCGAAGACAACACCGCGCCCGATGCTGTGGATGACGTGCGCGTCACCGATCCGAACACACCGATCGTGATCGACACCACCGCGAACGACAGTGATCCCGAAAGCGATCCGCTGGAGATCACCGACATCACCACTCCGACCAACGGCACCGCGGTGCTGAACGCGGATGGCACGGTGACTTATGTTCCCAACCCGGGTTTCGAAGGCACGGATACCTTTGAATACACCATCACGGATGGCAATGGCGGCACCGACACCGCGACCGTGACCATCACCGTGGGTGATGATGCGAATAGCGCGCCCGATGCGGTTGATGATGTGCGCACCACCGATGTGGACACGCCGGTTACGCTGGACCCGCGCGGCAACGACAGCGATCCCGAAAGCGATCCGCTGAGCGTGACTTCGGTCACCGATCCGGCCAACGGCACAGCCGCCATCAACCCAGATGGCACCGTGACCTATACCCCGGATGCGTCGTTCACCGGCACCGATACGTTTGAGTACACCATTTCGGACGGCAATGGCGGCACCGACACCGCCACTGTGACTATCACCGTCGAAGACGATGCGAACAGCGATCCCGATGCGGTTGATGATGCGCGCACCACGGATTTCGAAACTCCGGTTACGCTTGATCCGCGGGGCAATGACAGCGATCCCGAAAGCGATCCGCTGACCGTCACCTCGGTCACTGATCCGGCGAATGGCACGGCCACCATCAACCCCGATGGCACCGTGACCTACACCCCGGACGCGACCTTTAGCGGCACCGATACCTTCGATTACACCATCGACGACGGCAATGGCGGCACCGACACCGCGACCGTGACCATCACCGTCGAGCCCGAAGACAACAGCGATCCCGATGCGGTTGATGATGTGCGCACCACTGACGTGGACACGCCGGTCACGCTGGACCCGCGCGGCAACGACAGCGATCCCGAAAGCGATCCGCTGAGCGTGACTTCGGTCACCGATCCGGCCAACGGTTCGGCCACAATCAACCCAGATGGCACCGTCACCTATACCCCGGACGCGTCGTTCACCGGCACCGACACGTTTGAGTACACCATTTCGGACGGCAATGGCGGTACGGACACGGCCACTGTGACCATCACCGTCGAAGACGATGCGGTTTCGGATCCGATCGCCGTGGATGACGCCCGCAGCACCGATGAGGGCACGCCGGTAACGCTTGATCCGCGCGGCAATGACAGCGATCCCGAAAGCGATCCGCTGACCGTCACCTCGGTCACCACGCCGATCAACGGCACAGCGGTTATCAACCCCGATGGCACCGTGACCTACACGCCCACGCCGGGCTTTGCGGGGACGGATACCTTTGATTACACCATCAACGATGGCAATGGCGGCACCGATACGGCGACCGTGACCATCACCGTGGGCGACGACGACAATGACGCGCCTGTGGCTGTCGACGATGCCGTCACCACCGAGCCGGGCGACCCGGTTACGCTGGACCCGCGCGGCAACGACAGCGATCCCGATGGCGATCCGCTGACGGTGACCAGTGTTGGTACGCCGACCAATGGCACCGCGGTGATCAACCCCGATGGGACCGTGACCTATACGCCCAACCCGGGCTTTACCGGCACGGATACCATTCCCTACACCATTGATGATGGGAACGGTGGAACCGATGATGGTGTGATCACCGTCACCGTGGCAGAAGATCCGACCGGCCCGGGCCGCATCGACACCGATGTGATCCCGGTGGCGCCTGGGCTTCAGCCGCTGGATCCGCTCAATGGTCTGGACGAAGACCCCGATCCGCTGGACGATCTGGACGATGTGGATGGCACCGCCGGCGCGGATACCATCTCGACCGGTGACGACGCCGACACCATTGATGGTGGCGCAGGGGACGACGTGATCAACCCCGGTGTGGACGATGACCTTGTCACCGGCGGCGCGGGGAACGACTCGATCAATGACGTTCAGGGCGCGGACACCATCGACGGTGGCGCGGGCAATGATACGATCATCGCAGGTGTTGATACCTTCTCGGATTACGCCGGTGACGATGCGAGCTTCCCGTTCCTGGGCTTTGACAGCGATCCCAACACCGATGATGGCCGCGACAGCATTCTGGGTGGTACAGGCGACGACCTGATCATGACCGGTGACGACGCGGATACCATCGACGGTGGTGACGATGACGACACCATTGATGCGGGCATCGACGATGACCTTGTGTCCGGTGGAGCGGGGGACGATTCGATCACGGCGGGCCATGGCTCGGACACGGTCGATGGCGGCACCGGTGACGACTATATCGACACCACCAACTTTGGCTCGGCCACCGAAGACGATCTGACCGATCCGCAAACCGAAAACGACCGTGACAGCGTGCTGGGCGGTGACGGTGCGGATACGATCCTGACCGGCGACGATGACGACACCATTGATGGCGGCATGGGCGACGATGTGATCGACGCGGGCATCGACGACGACAGCGTGGATGGCGGCGACGGCGCAGACACCCTGCGCGGTGGATCAGGTGACGACACGCTGAATGGTGGCGCGGGGATCGACAGCATCCATGGTGGTGCCGACGCAGATACCATCGTGATCAGCGCCCCCGAAGAAGGCATCGACGATGTGGTCGACGGTGGCTTTGAAGGGGACGACAACGATACGCTTGACCTGACCGGTGTGGGCGATCGCGGAGAGGACTGGCAGCTGGTCGACACCCGGACCGACAGCGACGGCAACGGTCTGGACGGCACGGTTCAGTTCTTCGATGACGCGGGCAATGTCACCGGCACGATGGATTTCTTCAACATTGAAACCATCGTCCCGTGCTTTACCCCCGGCACCCTGATCGCAACCCCGCAGGGCGAGCGGTTGGTCGAGGACCTGCAAGAGGGGGATCGTGTGATCACCCGTGACAACGGCATCCAGGAAATCAAATGGGTGGGTCGCAAGGATCTGACCGGCTTTGAGCTGGCGCGCAAGCCGCAGCTCTATCCGGTGCTGATCCAGAAGGGCGCGCTTGGCAATGGTCTGCCTGAGCATGACACGCTTGTCTCACCCAACCACCGCGTTCTGGTGGCCAATGACAAGACCGCGCTTTACTTTGAAGAGCGCGAGGTCCTGGTCGCGGCCAAGCACCTGACCGGTCTGGACGGGGTCGACAGTGTCGAGGCCAATGGCGTGTCTTATATCCACTTCATGTTTGAACGCCACGAGGTCGTGCTGTCGAACGGGGCCTGGACCGAAAGCTTCCAGCCGGGGGATCACAGCCTCAAAGGTATCGGCAGCGCCCAGCGTCAGGAGATCCTGGAACTCTTCCCGGAACTCGAAGAGGCCGAAGGTCTCAAGGCCTATGGCTCGGCGCGGCGTTCTCTGAAGAAACACGAAGCGGCCTTGCTGACAAAATAAGTCAAGCGCCGGAACGGTTTGCAGCCCGTTCCGGTTCGCACCCTCGCGTTGGTTCTGTTGTGGGGACAGGCTGGGGAATGCGCGAAATCATGCTGGCATCAGATCCAAAACGGACCTGCCAGCGCTTTGGCGACCGGAACGGAAACACGCGGGGCAGTCCATCGGGCTGCCCCGTTTGTGTAAAATTCGATTAACCCTTTAGGTGGCTTTTACGTGAATTTGGAACGACTTCGTTTATACTTTGGTTAGGGGTACATAGCGGAGGGAATGAGATGTCGAACGGCTCGAAATATTGTCTGATCGTTGACAACAGCAACCTGGCACGCAGCAAAATGCGGCAGATCGCCAAACAAAGCTGTCCGCACCTTCAGGTCGTGACAGCCAGTTCCGTGGCCGAGGCCATGCGCCATGTCCGCAGCCAAAACGTCGCGATCATGTTCCTGGAAAACGATCTGCCAGATGGGCAGGGTGCCGATATGGCGCAGCGTTTGGACCAAAGCGAAAGCCTGACGCGTTTTCCCGTGATCCTGTTCAAGGACAATCCCACGCCCTTTATGTTTGCCAAGGCTGAAAGTGCAAAGAACGTGCGCGAAATCTGGGAAAAAGGCGACTTTACCCAGCCCTCAGTCCAGCGCGCTGTCGCAAAGCATGTCGCTTGCCACTGACGGGGTGTTTTGACGCCACTGGGCCCAGGCCTCGGGGGTGTCCAGATCGGTGAGCGCGTGTTGCGCCGGCAAGGCAATATGGCGCAGGCGGTTCTGATTGGCACGCAATACATCGCGGGCGCCCTGATCCCCAGACAGTTGCCGCAGCGCAGCAAAGCAATCCCTTGGGAACAGCACCGGATGGCCCGGCGTTCCATCCTCGGATGTGGCCTGGATAAGCGCTGGAAAGGGGCTTGCGCGGAAGGCCTCACCGATGGTGATGAGGTCTGTGGCTTGTATGTCGGGCATGTCTCCGGGAAATATCATAACCGCATCAAGGGTTTGTGGAAGGAAGCTCACCCCGCGCCGCAAAGATGAGGACATGCCAAGATCGGCATCGGGCACGGCAATCCGTTGGACTGGTAGCCCCTCCAACGCTTGGGCGCGCGGGTGGTCATGGTCTGGAACCGTTACGCAGACATGCGCCCCGGCAAAGATCGCCCGCTTGGCTTGTAGCCGCAACAGGGGAAGCCCGTCGACAAGTTCCAACAGCTTGTCGCGGCCCCTCATGCGGCTGCTGGCGCCTGCCGCTGGAATCAAGATGGCAATGTTCTGCATGCCGACAGCATAGCACATTTAGGACGCGAACGGGGATTTCCTTGTGACGGGATGACGCTGAGGGGCGTCACCCACGCATGCGCGTGCCATCTTTGTCAAAAAGAACATCCTGCAACAGTTTGGCATCACACATCTTTCCAAGGATTTCTATCCGTGCGGTCAGGTTTGGTTTAACCCTGTCACGGGGGATCAAAGCCAGCGCGATCGATTTGCCCGCATGATGGGAATAGCCACCCGAGGTACAGAATCCCCGGACCTGATCGTCAATCCAGACGGGCTCATAGGCGTTCACATCGGTGTCTTCGGCGGCCACTTCAAAGGCGACAAGCGTGCGATCGGGCGGGGTTGCGCGCTCGGCCTCGGCGGCGGCGCGTCCGATGAAATCTGCGGGTTTCTTCCACGAAATGAACCGGTCAAGACCTGTCTCGGCGGGGGTGTAGTCCGGGCTGAACTCACGGCCCCAACTGCCGAAAAACTTGTCCAGGCGCAGGCTCATCATGGCGCGCATGCCAAAAGGTTTCATCCCATGCGGCTGACCGGCGGTCCACAGCGTTTGCCAAAGCTGACGTTGCGCCATGGGGTCGCAAAAGATCTCATAGCCCAGATCGCCGGTATAGCTCACGCGCTGCACGGTGCAATCGGTCATGCCAATCACCAGCTTGCGCACATCCATAAAGGCCATGTCGCTGATGTCCGCCCGGGTGCAGGCCGTCAGAACGTCGCGCGCCCTTGGTCCGGCAATCTGAAATCCATTCAGTTTATCGCTTATGTTTTCGATACTTACGCCATCTTCTTGATGTTGCAGGAACCAGCGCATGTGATAGGTCTGCGCCCCATATGAGGCGGTCAGGCGGAAATCCCCCTCGGCCAGACAGGACACGGTGAAATCGCCGATGATCCGCCCCTGTGGCGACAGCATTGGCGTCAGGGACAGGCGCCCCGGCTGAGGGATTCGGCCAGCCATGATCCGGTCCAACCAATCCCGCGCATTGGGGCCTGTGATGGCATATTTGCCAAAGTTATGGGTTTCGTTGATGCCCACGGCCTCACGCACGGCGCGTACCTCGCGCGCGGTGGCGTCCCAGGCGTTCGAGCGGCGGAACGCAGGGGTCTCATAGCGCGCTTCGCCATCAGCAGCGAAATAGTTCGGCACCTCAAGCCCATATTGCGCCCCCCAGACCGCGCCCATGCCATCAAAGATGTCATACATCGGCGTCGTGCGGTTGGGACGCGCGGCGGGCAGTTCTTCGTTGGGATAGCTGACGGAGAAACGTTTTTGATAGTTTTCAATGACTTTTGGCAGGGTATAGCCCGGCGAAATCCAATCGCCAAAGCGCGCCACATCCATGGCTGCCGTATCACGTTCACATTCCCCGTGCACCATCCACTGCGCCAGCATCAGACCAACGCCCCCCCCCTGAGAGAACCCGGCCATCACGCCGCAGGCGCTCCAATAGCCGCGCAAACCGGGGATCGGACCGACAAGCGGATTGCCATCGGGCGCAAAGGTAAACGGCCCATGAATGACGGATTTCACCCCGGCACGTTCAAGCACGGGAAAGCGTTTATACGCGAAATCAATGCTTTGTTCGATCTTGTCAAAGTCATCTGGCAAGAGTTCATGCCCAAAATCCCACGGTGTGCCATCCACGGCCCATGGGCGGCAGGGCTGTTCGTAGAACCCGATGCACAGCCCGCGGCCTTCTTGCCGCAGATAGCTTTCACCGGCGGGGTCCATCACATGCGGGTGCTCTGTCGCGCGCTCATAGATTTCGGGCGTCTCGTCGGTCACCAGATACTGATGCTCCATTGGGTGCAGCGGCAGGTAGACGCCCGCCATCTCGCCCACTTCGCGCGCCCAAAGCCCACCGGCGTTGACCACATGTTCGGTGTGGATCGTGCCCTTGTCGGTCACCACATCCCATGTGCCATCGGCCCGAGGATTGGTTTCCAACACCTTGGTATGGATATGAATTTCCGCGCCACCCATGCGCGCCGCCTTGGCATAGGCGTGGGTGGTGCCGCTTGGGTCCAGGTGGCCATCCAGCGGATCATACAGCGCGCCGATGATGCCGTCTGTGTTGACGATAGGAGCGATTTTCGCAATCTCTTCGGGGCCGACGATCTCGGTCTCCAGCCCCATATAGCGGTGCTTGGCGCGCTCGGCCAACAGCATGTCAAACCGGTCCTGGTTGTCCGCCAGGGTGATGCCCCCCACATGGTGCAGCCCACACGACATGCCGGTGATCTCTTCGAGTTCTTTGTACAGGCGAATGGTATAGCCCTGAAGCGCCGCCATATTGGTGTCACCATTGAGCGTGTGAAACCCGCCCGCCGCGTGCCAGGTGCTGCCCGAGGTCAATTCAGACCGTTCCAGCAACATTACATCGGACCAGCCCAATTTGGTCAGGTGATACAGAACCGAGACGCCGACAACGCCCCCTCCGATGACAACAACGCGGGTATGTGATTTCATGATAACTCCCTGACGGTGGCCTGTTTGACCCGGTACGCACTGCGCGCAGACCGGTTCAGATGGTCTGAGTTTATTCGGCACGATCCAGAATGAAGGGTCAACTGCGACCAGAAGTGTCGCCTTTGGGCGATAGAGCGGCGTTCATGGGCGGCAGGCTTAGGGCAAGCATCGGAGGATTACACATGCGCACCCAAGCACAGGCGGTTGTCATCGGCGGCGGCGTCATCGGCTGTTCAATCTTGTATCACCTGACCAAACTGGGTTGGACAGATGTGGTTTTGTTGGAACGCGACGAA
Organism: Pelagimonas sp.; assembly: GCA_025210345.1. Classification (GTDB taxonomy): domain Bacteria; phylum Pseudomonadota; class Alphaproteobacteria; order Rhodobacterales; family Rhodobacteraceae; genus JAOARQ01. The sequence goes on from JAOARX010000035.1 coordinate 201,027, forward strand.
CTTACCAGCGGGTCGACCTGGCATGCGGCCGCGAATATTCACGGGCTGCACGACAGCACCAACATCAGCCGCATTCAGCACTATACCATGACGCTATACAACCAGCTTGAGGCCGAGACTGGCCAAAGCTGTGGCGTGTTTCAACCCGGATCGCTATACTTGGCCCAGACCGAAGCACGCGAACATCAGCTGCGCCTGCAGGCGGCCAAGGCCAAGCTGTATGGGATGAATTTCCATGAAATCACCCGGGACGAAGCCGAACGCCTGCATCCGCTGGTCAATTTTGATGGCATCCGAACCATCATGTATGAACCCGACGGTGGCAATGTTGACCCATCGGGCGTGACCAATGCCTATGCGGTTGGCGCGCGGCAAAACGGGGCCGAGATCCACCGCTTTACCCCCGTGACGGCCACGGAACCGCAGCCGGATGGATCATGGATCGTGCGCACGCCCAAGGGGGATATTCACACCGATTGGGTGATCAACGCCGCCGGCCTTTGGGGGCGCGAGGTGGCCAGGCTGGCGGGGCTTGATCTGCCTTTGCAGCCGACCGAGCACCAGTATTTCGTGACCGAAACCATTGCCCAGATCGCGGATTTGCCCGATCGTCTGCCATCTGTGGCGGATCGGGATGGCGAATATTACTTGCGCCAAGAGGGGCAGGGGCTCTTGATCGGGGCCTATGAGAAAGACGTGCGTCTTTGGGCAGAAGGCGGCACGCCCCTGGACTTTGCCCATGATCTTTTCCCCGATGATCTGGAGCGAATCGAAGACAACATGATGCGCGCCATTGATCGCGTGCCGGTGGTCGGCACCGCTGGCATCAAGCGCGTGATCAATGGCCCGATGATCTGGTCGCCGGATTCCAACGTGCTGATGGGGCCCGTGCCGGAAATGCGCGGCTATTTCTGCTGCAACGGCATCATCCCTGGTTTTTCGCAATCAGGCGGTATGGGCCTTATGGCGGCGCAGTGGATCGTCGAAGGCGAGATGCAATACGACCTCTTCCCATGGGACATGGCGCGCTTTGGCGATTGGGCCGATGCGGCGTTCACCAAGGCGCGGGTCAAAGATCAGTATGCGCACCGCTTTAAAATCCACTTCCCCGGAGAAGAGCGCGAGGCAGGCCGTCCCCTGCGCACCCGTCCGATCTATGAGACCCAGCGTGACATGGGCGCGGTGTTTGGCCTGAACTATGGCTGGGAACACCCGGCCTATTTCGACGCCGATACCCCGGACAGCGCGGGTTTTGATCGCCAGCCCTGGTGGCATGCGGTCGAACGCGAAGCCAAGATGCTGCGCGACACCGCAGGTATCATTGATATCTCGAACTTTGCCAAATATCAGGTCAAAGGGGCAGGGGCCGAAGACTGGCTAAACGCGATCTTTGCCAACCGGATGCCGAAATCCGTGGGCCGATCCTGCCTGACGCCTTTGATTTCCAAACGCGGCGGCGTGGCTGGGGACTTTACCGTGACCCGCACCGCCGAAGATGAGTTTTGGGTCATCGGCTCGGGCATGGCGGAACGCTATCACAAGCGGTTCTTCGATCAGGTGCCGCTGCCCTCGGGCACATCGTTTACATCCATGACCCAGGCTATGTGCGGTTTCAACGTGGCGGGCCCGTCGTCGCGTGAGATGCTCCAGCGCATGACCAATGCCTCGCTTGAGACGGGTGATTTCGCTTTCATGCGCAGCAAGTGGATCCAATTGTCTGGTGTCAATGTTCTGGCCCTTCGCGTGTCCTTTACCGGGGATCTCGGGTGGGAGTTGCACTGCAAGACAGAAGACCAGACAGAGCTTTACAAAGCCTTGTTGGACGCGGGCCGCGAGATGGGCATTGGCCCGGTTGGATCGCGCGCGCTCATGTCTTTGCGCATTGAAAAGGGCTATGGCTCGTGGTCGCGCGAATACAGCCCCGAATACTGGCCGCAAGAGGTGGGGTTGCAGGGGTTGTGCAAGCTGGACAAGGATTTCCTGAACAAAGAGGCGCTGTTGCAGGTGATTGATAAACCGGCCCGGGAACATCTGGTGATTCTGGAACTGCATGCCGAGGATGTGACCCGCTCGAACGCCGACGCCACCGGAGGCGAGCCGATTTTCCTGAAAGGTCAAGGCATTGGTCGTGTGACTTCGGGGGGATTTGGCTATGGCGTGGGGCAAAGCCTGGCGCTGGGGTACATCAAGGCCGGCACCGCCCAGCGGGGGGACGCGGTCGATGTCATGGTGTTGGGCCAACCCCACCGCGCGCGGATCTTGGAACAGCCGCCCTTTGATCCAAAGGGGGAAAAGCTGCGCGCGTAGTGTTTTGATAAGTGGTCCCCTATGGGACCGCTAAATCGGCGTCCGGGGCTGAAATCAATGGGCTCAGCGCGCCGGATGCCCATCAAGGCGGGATCCCGGAGTAATGCGTGCCCTAGGCTCAGGACCCATTGATTCCGCACCGCCAGCGCGCCAGATCTTGTTCGTGGCAAGACGCATCTGAGCAGGAATAGTGGTTCTATTTCAACCAGATGCATCGCAGCCCACGGGCAAGATCCGGCGCACCCGAAGGGCGCTTATGTCGCATCATCTCAGTGGCGCGCGCCGCTTGTACAGGGAACCCCCCTTTCCGGCGCGACGCAAACCCCTGATATCTCGCGAAATCAGAGCTGGCGGCGCAGAATTAATGGCTCCTGACCCTAAGGGCCTGGCCCGCAGGTGAGGGCGCAATCCGGCGCGCCCAAAGATGTGGTGAAATGTGCGTCTTGAACACCCTGGCTGCTGCTTTGGCAGTGGCCATGTTCAAGGCGCCACACTTTTTTATACCAATTTTTCACGCCCCGCCCCGAAAACTATGGGGTAGACCTTTGTGGGGTATCCGAGTTTGGTTTAAATGGTCCCGTTTAGAAAACAGGTGTGTATAAATGCGAAAAAGCCTTGGGTCACCAAGCTTGTTGATCATGCTCTGCTTTGCTGTAAACGCCACAAGCCCGCAGGCAGAAACAACTAATCATATTGATCATGTCGAGAATGTTCCGGTGGGAACCCGTGTTCTAGTGTGCCAGGATGATTTTACATTTGTGGATGAGCTTGTGCCGCCAAACCTCGCGCTGCGCGACGATTTGGAATCGGCTGATGCACCCGCTCAGGATAGCCCTTTTGAACTTGTGATCATGTCGCACCGTTCGGCAGTTAGCAAGTCAGGATGTAAGGCGCTCACACAGCGTGAGGAAAAGTTCGTATACACAAAATACGAAGAAATCCTTTTCCTAAGAATAGATATTGCACACAAATTTCCTGCGTATGCAGACGCACTCAGACGTGCGTCCTGTCAGCCGCTGTACGGGATGAAGATTGGGAAACGAAAAGCCGTCTCGATCGCATTGTTTGAAAGAGATTCAAAAACCTTAAGAGAAGCAGCATACTGCGCTAAAAGAGTACTCGAATATATTAAAACGGACGGAAACCGGTGAATATGGCGGGTCGCGCCGGAAAGGGTGGTTCCCTTTTCAAGCGGCAAAAGCCTCTGAGATGATGCGACATCAGAGCCCTTCGGCTGCGCCGGATCTGGCCCGTGGGCTGCGGTGCATCTGATTGAAATAGAACCCCTATTCCTGCTCAGATGCGTCTTGCCACGAACAAGATCTGGCGCACTGGTGGTGCGGGATCAATGGGTCCCGACCCTAGCTTACTCGATCCAAATCCACAGACAAAGGCCGGATCTTGAGCCGGGTCAACCGGTTGTTTTCCCGCTCAACTACCTCAAATCGAAAACCGTGGAAGCTAAAGACCTGACCGGGCACCGGGATCATCTGGGCTTCGTGAATGACCAGTCCGGCCACGGTGTTGGCCTCATCATCGGGGAGCGACCAATCAGTTGCGCGGTTCAGGTCGCGGATGGTCATGGCGCCCTCGATCCAATAGTGGCCATCCTCCCCCATCTGCACAGCGTGATCCGCATCCGGGTCGTGCTCATCGGTGATTTCACCGACAATCTCTTCGAGAATGTCCTCAAGCGTGATCAACCCCTGCAACGCGCCATATTCATCCACCACAAGGGCAAAATGCGTGTGACGACGCAGGAAATTGCGCATCTGATCGTCCAGCGATGTCGTGTCGGGCACGAAATAGGGTTTCATGGCCACGTTTGTCACTTCGAACCCGTCCAGCGCCGAACTGGCGCTTTCGGCCTTTTCCAGCAAACCATACATAGAGCGCAAAAGATCCTTGGCATGGATCACGCCGATGATGTTCTCCGGTTCATCGCGGAACACGGGCAGGCGGGTGTGGTTCGATTGCAGACATTGCTGCAAAATGTCCTGCGGCGGCATATCCGCGTCGATCATCTCAATGCCCGAACGGTGCAGCATGATCTCTTCAACCGTGCGCTCGGCCAGATCCAGGGCGCCCAGAATCCGGTCGCGGTCTTCCTTTTCCACCACACCTTCCGAATGGCCCAGTTGCAGCGCCCCGGCGATCTCTTCTCGCACCGCCAGAATGTGACTGTCCGGATCGATCTTGACGCCAAACACCCGCAGGACACCGCGCACCACCAGGCGCACGGCGGAAACAATCGGCGCAAAGATCCGCACCACCCAGCCAATCGGCCCGGCAACCCGTGCCGCCGCGGTTTCCGGGTTGGTGATCGCATAGGTCTTGGGCAGCACTTCGGCAAATATCAGCACAAGAAAGGTCATGACCAGGGTCGCCAGGGCCACGCCGCTTTCGCCAAAGGCCCGCGTGAACAGCGCTGTCGCCAATGAGGTCGCTAGAATATTCACAAGGTTGTTGCCCAACAGGACCGAGCCGATCAGGCGCTCACTGTCTTCGGTGATGTCCAACGCCCGCTGCGCGCCGCGTGACCCCTTGTCGGTCGCCGCCCGCAGTTTCCCGCGCGAAGCCGCCGTCAATGCGGTCTCAGACCCCGAGAAAAACGCCGACAACATGATCAACCCCCCGATTGAGGCCGAAGTGATCCAAAAGGCCGCGTCAAAAACGCTGGTCTGAACGTCCATTTCTCTCGCTTTCACTGCTGTGTCTCAGTGTTATGGGCCCGCGCCCAAAGGCATTCAAGAGCCCGCAGGCATTCTCCCCAACAGTTCTTCGAAAACGCCGCGCGCGGGGCAGTCCCGCCTGCGTTTCATCTCTTCCAAAATATCCCGGGGGAATTCTCCGCAGGAGAAGGGGGCAGAGCCCCACAAGGCGTTTCCTTCAAACGCCTTACTCCTCCGCAAGCGGATGGTGTTCCAGAACAAGATCTTTCAGGCGTTCTTCCAGAACATGGGTATAGATCTCGGTGGTGGCCAGATCCGCGTGGCCCAAAAGGGTCTGGATGGATCTCAGGTCGGCGCCATTGGCCAACAGATGGGTCGCAAAGGCGTGGCGCAGCGTGTGCGGCGTGACCTTTTCCGGCGCCACCCCGGCTTTGACCGCGATTTCCTTGATCTGGTTATAAAACGCATGACGGGTCAGATGCCCCGCTTTGCCGCGAGACGGAAACAGGAACGGGCTGGGCACTTTGCCCTGCGACTGGGCGATCTCGTCGATCTCATCGCGCAGCGCCAGCCAGGCTCGCAGCGCCCTGCGCGCCGGGGGCGACAGCGGCACCATCCGCTCTTTGCCGCCTTTGCCGCGAACCAAAAGCATTCTCGGGTCACCACGCGTGGCCGACACGGGCAATGAGACCAGCTCGCTCACGCGCATGCCCGTTGCATACAGCACCTGCATCAGGCAGCTGTTGCGTATCTGATCCCCGGTGTTTCTGCCGTGGTTCTGTGCGGCATCCAGCAAACGATCCACCTCTTCTGGGGTCAGAGTCTTGGGCAGTTTCTTTTCACGCCCCGGGCCGGTGATCTGAACCGCTGGATTATCCTCGCGCAGTCCCTCTTCAAAGGCAAAACGATAGAGCTGTTTGATTGCGGATAGCCGCCGCGCCCGTGTCGCGCGCGACAACCCCTGCGCATCGCAATCCACCAGATAGGCTTCGACGTCCTCTCGCCGGGCCTGGGCGAAATCCGACCCGTGGGCCGTTAACCATGATTGCACGTGATCCAGGTCGCGCTCATAGGCGACCAGTGTGTTGGTCGCCGCGCCGCGTTCTGCGGCGATGGCATCCAGAAAGGCCGATGTCCAACGATCCGAACTCATCTTCTCGCCCGCTCACTGTCGAGAATGACCAACTCCATGGCCGCGCGCCGGGCGGTATCTTCGAGACCCATGGCGCGCAGGCTGGCCAGGGCATCAGACAGGTCCTGCCCATTGCCCTCAGCCCCGCTTGAGAACAGAGACACGGTGCGCAAAATCGCTTCGCCCAAACGCCCCTGATCCAGATGGTCGCGCAGGATATCGGGCATTGCTGCCGCGCCAATTGTCTTGGCGCCAAACCCGGCGGCAATGGCCTGGGCATGGGGGAGGCGCGGCAGGGGGGGCACTGGCGGTTGACCTTGGGCGATCGCCTTGAAGAACCGCGCTTCGTCGCCGGTGGCGGGGTCGGAATGGCTCAGGTCTTCGTATTGTGGTGACAGGTAGCGCGCCATCTGAGCGTGATGGGCCGCCCGCCCGCGGAGCCGCGCCTGTGACAGTTCCCGACCATAAAGTTCAGCGAACTGCGGCAACAGCCGCGCGCTGGCCATTTGCGGCCAGATTTTCATCAGGCTTTGGCGGATCTTGTCGCTGCGGCGTTGTTCAAGCGCCCGTTCGAACTCTTGAAAGGCGCGAACCCGGTCCCAAACCCCACCCGAGGCGGCGGCTTTTCTTTGGGTATACAGCCCCAACAGACGGTTGGCCGGAAGACTGCCCACACGGGCCAGACGCTCGGCGGCTTCGATCTGCGCGCGCCAGCCGTTGTCCCCGGACAGATCCAGCACGGAATATGCAAGAGGGAGCGGCGCAGTGGGCAGAGGTTCGCCAATGGCTTCGAACAGCCGGAACTCCAAGGGGGTCGGGCGCACGGGGGGCAGCAGCGTGGGGCCTTCTTCGTTCAGCGTATGATCGAGAAAACGCGCCAACAGGTCGGCGTTGCGGTCTGATACGTCCCCCAGCGCCTGGGCACTGAACAACAACAGCTCGGCGCGCGACCAGTCCCCCCGGCGCGCGGCACAAAACACCTGCAACGCCAGATCTGTGTTGCGTCCGGGATCGGCGGCCAGCGCCAGGCAGACCGGCTCCGAGCGGCCCAGCAAAAGCGTCAGATCCGCCCAGCGGGCAAACAGCTCGGGCGCATCGGTGCCCACCATCGCCAAAAGCGCCAGCGCCTCTTCCACGGCGCCCTGCCGCATCAGCCAATCCAGCCGCACGGTCAGATGGGCGACACCCGCGTCGGATCCATCTTTGGCCACCGGTGGCGCGGCTTCGGCCAACACGAGGCTGCGCATCACGGATCGAATGGCCGGCACTGGCATGTCGTTGGCCAGAATCAGATCCCGGATCACCGCCGGGTCAGAGCCCAGCCACATGTCATAGGGCAGGCCGGTCATAGTTGTGGGCAACAGCCCCGCCGCCCCGGCGGATGGCGCGTCCAAAGGCGCGGCATCGACCTGCGGCGTTAAGACGGTCTTGGCAACTGGCGCATCCTGGGCCTTTGGCATGTTTGGCCAGCCCAGTCCCGCAGCGAAGATCGTCACAGACAAGATCGGCGCCAGATGCAGCGCCCATCGTGGTTTCTTAAATATCATCCAGGTCCACCGGCATACGAATCTCTTCTTGAGGTGGCGAAAAATCGACACCAAACAGGGGTCCAAGATAGGCATAGGCAACCAGCCCAAGCCCCCCAAGGATAACGAGGTAAATCAACCACTTTAACAATTTGCCCATCTGTCCAGCTCCTGCCCCGGTTTTTCGACTTTATACCTAGCCTTTTTGTCGCGTTCACGTCATTCAGGCAAGATACTAGCATTGGGCAGAGAATGGCCGATCAAGATACACATCCAAAACTTATCCTCAAGAAGACAATAGTCTTTATAGGCATGATGGGCGCGGGGAAAACTGCGGTCGGACGCACCCTTGCGGCGCAGTTGGGCGTCGCCTTTCGTGATTCGGACCACGAAATCGAAGACGCAGCGAACATGACCATCGCTGAAATCTTTGCCCGCGATGGCGAACCCTTCTTTCGCGAAAAGGAACATCAGGTGATTGATCGCCTGCTGGATGGCACACCGGGCATTCTGTCTACGGGTGGCGGCGCCTTTATGGCGGAAAAAAACCGTGAGGTGATCACGCAAAAGGGGGTCTCGGTCTGGCTGGATGCGGATCTTGACCTGCTGTGGGAACGGGTCCGTCACAAGGACACGCGTCCCCTGCTGCGCACGGCAGATCCCTATGCCACCTTGTCCGGGTTGTATCATGATCGTGTGCCCATCTACGAGTTGGCCGATGTCAGCGTCCGCTCAGAGCCCGGCCTGACATTGGAGGCCATGGGCCACCGCGTGGCCGAAACCCTTCTTGCCAGCCGACCAGACGTATTGGAGACAGCGCAATGACCCATCCGGTGATCGAAACCGTCCATGTGCCGCTGGACGGCCGTGAATATGATGTGCGCATCGGGCAGGGGCTTTTGACCCGTGCGGGGGTGGAAATCGCACCGCTGTTGAAACGGCCAAAGGTGGCCATTGTCACCGACAGCAACGTGGGTCCGCTGCATCTTGAAACCCTGACCCGGGCCCTGAAATCCGAAGGGATCGACAGCACTGCGCTGACGCTGCCCGCAGGCGAATCCACCAAGTCCTGGCCCCATTTCAGCCGCTGTGTCGAATGGCTTTTGGACCAAAAGATCGAACGCCGTGACATTGTCATTGCCCTTGGTGGCGGCGTGATCGGCGATCTGGTTGGCTTTGCTGCGGCTGTGCTGCGCCGGGGTGTGCGCTTTGTGCAAATGCCCACCAGCCTTCTGGCCCAGGTCGACAGTTCCGTGGGGGGCAAGACCGGGATCAACGCCCCGCAGGGCAAGAACCTGATCGGCGCGTTTCATCAACCCAGCCTTGTGTTGGCCGACATCGACGTGCTGGGCACGCTGACGGCGCGCGACTATCTTGCCGGATATGGCGAAGTGGTGAAATACGGGCTTTTGGGTGATGCCAAGTTTTATGACTGGCTGGAACAAAACGCCCCCAAGGCCGCCGCCGGGGATATGGCGGCCCGCGCCTATGCGGTCAAACGCTCGGTCGAAATGAAAGCCGAGATCGTCCTGCGTGACGAAACCGAACAGGGTGACCGGGCGCTTTTGAACCTGGGTCACACCTTTTGTCATGCGCTTGAGGCGGCGACTGGCTATTCCGACCGTCTGCTGCACGGCGAGGGCGTCGCGATCGGCTGTGCCTTGGCCTTTGAACTGTCGGCCCGCCTGGGCCTGTGCTCACAAGAGGCCCCCTCGCGCGTGCGCGAACACATCAAAGCGATGGGGATGAAATGTGACCTTGCGGATATTCCCGGTGATCTGCCCGGCGCCGAGGCGCTGGTGGACCTGATGGGCCAGGACAAAAAGGTCGTCGATGGGCAGCTGCGCTTTATCCTTGCGCGCGGCATTGGTGCGGCCTTTGTCACCGCCGACGTGCCCCGCGATGAGGTGCTGCGCGTGTTGCAAGACCAACTGGGATGAGCGCCGCGCCGCACGCCCCCAATGTCACCGACATCTGGCGCGCCTATGAAACCCGATTGCGGCGCTTTTTGGCGAAACGCGTATCAAATCCCGCGGATGCCGAAGATCTGTTGCAAGACATTATGCTGCGGGTCACGCGCGGCCTGTGCGATCTTGGCGATCAGGACAGCCTTCAGGCTTGGCTGTTTCGCATCGCCCGCAATGCGATCACCGATTTCTATCGCCAGAACGCCCGCCCCGATCCGCATCCCGATGATCTGTGGCATCATGCGGATGACCCGGCCACCCGGCACGAATTGGAACGCTGCGTTGCCCCCTTTATCGACGGATTGCCCAAGCCCCAAGCCACCTTGCTGCGCGCCATCGACCTGGAAGGCAGATCGCAAAAAGACCAGGCGCAGGCCCTTGGCATTCCCTATTCCACGCTGAAAACTCGCGTGCAAACCGCCCGCTCAGCGCTGCGGCATTCCTTTGAGACCTGCTGTGCCTTTGAACGTGATCGCCGCGGCGGGCTCATGAGTTTTGACGCAAAATCAAAAGCTTGTAAGAAATGCTGATCTGAATTCCGTCTTTTTCCCACCCCCTCCGTCTTAGAAGACAGATCAAGGAAAAGGACACCAGATGATCAAGATTGTCAGCTTTGAAATTTGCCCTTTTGTGCAGCGCGTCACCGCCATGCTTGAGGCCAAGGGCACACCCTATGAGATCACATATATCTCGCTTTCGGACAAACCGGATTGGTTTGTCGACCTTTCGCCCAACGGGCAGGTGCCGTTGCTGATCACGCAAACCGGGACCGCGCTGTTCGAAAGCGATGCGATCGTGGAATATCTCGATGAGATCACAGCCCCTTTGCAGGCGGATCTGACTGCGGAAATCCGCGCCTTGAACCGAGCATGGTGCTATCAGGCGTCGAAGCATTATCTCGTGCAATGCGGCCTGATGCAGAGCGCCGATCGTGCGACCTATCATGAGCGCCACGCCAAACTGGCCAAAAGCTTTGCCCGCGCCGAAGCACAGCTGGGGCAGGGGCCGTATTTTTCTGGCGCGACCCTGGGCAACATCGATTTGGCATGGCTGCCGCTGTTGCATCGGGCCGAATTGGTGCGCGCGCATTCCGGGCACGATATGCTGAGCGGCTTTCCCAAGGTGCAGGCCTGGCAGCAGGCCATTTTGGCCACGGGCCTTGCACCGAAAACCGTATCAGAGGCTTTCGGCGATAAATTCGCTGATTTCTACCTGTCAGAGCGCACCTGGCTTGGTCGCGGGGCCCCCGAGCAGGAAAGCTGTGCGCCCGGTCAGACCGGACCCGGCTGTTGCTGCTGATGAGCGTTGGGGGGGCTGGCTGGATCGCAGTTTTGGGATTGCGTCAGTGACTGAATGGCAAAAACGCGCCTTTTGAGGCGCGTTTTTCGTTTAGCATGGTTCCGATCCGGTAAACGGATCGTCGCGGGGCGGGCGGTTTAGAACGGGATTTCGTCGTCCAGATCGCGCGCCGGCGGGCGTCCGCCCCCCTGGTTGCCGCCGCCCTGACCGCCGCCAAAGCCGCCATCGTCATAGCCGCCCTGGTTGCCCCCGCCATAGCTGTCGCCGCCACCATAGCCGCCGCCTTGGCCACCACCGCCAAAGCCACCGCCGCCGCCGCCATCGCGACCGTCCAGCATCACCAGCGTGCCGCCAAAGCCCTGAAGCACAACTTCGGTGCTGTAGCGGTCAGCGCCCGATTGGTCCTGCCACTTGCGGGTTTGTAGCTGACCTTCGATGTAAACCTTTGATCCCTTGCGCAAATACTGTTCGGCAACGCGGACGAGACCCTCTTGGAAAATCGCCACCGAGTGCCATTCGGTTTTTTCGCGGCGCTCGCCCGTATTGCGGTCTTTCCAGGTTTCCGAGGTGGCGATCCGCAGGTTGCAGACCTTGCCCCCGTTCTGAAAGCTGCGCACTTCCGGGTCACGGCCCAGATTGCCCACGAGGATCACCTTGTTCACGGAACCGGCCATGTCGTCGTCCTTATTTTGATTCTTTAAGCGAGGTTTCGCCGGACCCTACACCAGTGCGGCGGGCGGGTGTAAGGGCCAAGTCGCACACCCCTAGCGCTATTGCTGAAAATGACTATATTGTGCCCATTGAAAATGTCCCATGGGGGTTGCATGTCGGTGATCAGACAGACAGTCGGGATTGCTTTGGTTTTGGTTCTGACCGCGCAGGGGGCCTTTGCTGGGTCCAGCTATGAACGCAAGAAGCGCGCGCTTTTTTCAAATAAAACCAAGGTGTTGGATACGCGTGCCGCGCAGCAATACAACAGTTCGGTGCGCTTGAAACCCGCCAAGGTCGTCACGCCCACCAAATGGGGCACCGGGGATGAAGGCGTATCGCCGAAATACCGCGGTCGCTATAAGGGGCCCTATACAACCATGGCCCGTGCCGCCGCCCGCAAACACGGCGTGCCCGAAGATCTGTTCTTGCGCCTGATCAATCAAGAGAGCCGTTTCAACCCCAAGGCCAAATCGCACAAAGGCGCGATTGGTCTGGCCCAGCTCATGCCCGGAACGGCGAAAGAACTGGGCGTAAACCCCCATGATCCCAAGCAAAACCTTGAGGGTGGGGCAAAGTATCTCAAGCAGCAGTTCGTTGAATTCCGGTCCTGGCGGCTGGCGCTTGCCGCCTATAATGCCGGGCCGGGTGCGGTGAAAAAACACGGCGGTGTGCCCCCATATCGTGAGACCAAGAATTACGTCAAAAAAATCTGGGGAAGCTGATCGGGTTGACACAGGTCATGTTTGGGTGTCGAAGTCTTCGATACCCATAAAAATACTCAGGTATTGGAGCGACCCATGGCACGTCATCTCGCATTTGTTCTGGCTTTCAGTGGGGCTTCTGTCGCGTTTTGTGCCCAGGCAGAGCCCTTGGATACATTAGAATCCCTTGGCAAGGCCCTGTTTTTTGATGAAAATCTGTCTTTGAACCGGACTCAAAGCTGTGCGACCTGTCATAACCCCGAAATCGGGTTCGCGGACCCAAACGGCGCGGCCTCGCTGGGAGATGACGGGGTGTCTTTGGGGGATCGCAGCGCGCCGACGGCGTCATATGCGGCCTTTACCCCCGATTTTCATCGCAACGATGAGGGAGCTTGGATTGGGGGTATGTTCTGGGATGGCCGCGCAAGCAGCCTGGAAGACCAAGCAGGCGGTCCCCCCCTGAATCCCAGTGAAATGGGCATGCCCGACAAACCGTCCGTGATGGCGCGCCTGCAAGAGAACCCGGGCTATGTCGCTGCTTTTGATAGTCTATTTGTAGAGGGTATTCTTCAAAGACCCGAAGAAGGCTATAGCGCGATGACGCAGGCAATTGGAGCGTTTGAGCGCACCGGTGTGTTTGCGCCCTTCGACAGCAAATATGACCGCTTCCTGCGTGGCGAGGTTGAGTTGACCAATCAGGAAGAGCTGGGGCGTTTGTTGTTTTTCTCGCAGCAATTTACGAATTGTAACCTGTGTCACCAATTACATACCAGCGCGATCCACCCGCAAGAGACATTTAGCAATTATGAATTCCACAATATCGGCGTGCCTGTGAATGCGGATCTACGGGCCGAAAATGGCGCAAACGAGATGGACAAAGGGCTGTTCAACAACCCGCAAGTCGACGCAACAGGCGAGATCGGCAAGTTCAAAGTCCCAACTTTGCGGAATGTCGCGGTAACTGGCCCCTATATGCACAACGGCGTGTTCGAAGATCTGCGCACCGTTGTGCTGTTCTACAATCGCTACAACTCCAGATCCGAAGCACGGCAGATCAATCCCGAAACGGGCAAGGTCTTTGGCATGCCTGAGGTGCCGCAGACTTTGGCAGTGAAAGAACTTACCCATGGCCCGGCATTGGATGACAAGCGCATTGACGCGCTTGTGGCCTTTATGAAAACGCTCACCGACGCGCGGTATGAGCATCTTCTGGACTAAGATGTGACTGTAGAGTCACTCTTTCAGTCAATGGAATAAAAGAAAAACGCCCCGGTCAGACCTAGGGCGTTTCGATGGATTTATTCCGGGGGGTTATTCCGCGGCGATTTTGATGACGGGCTCCATGGCCTCAAGATCGGCATCCGAAAGATGGCATTTTACCTGATGCCCATCTGCCAGATGACGCACCGGGGGCACCTCTTTTTCGCAGAGACCACCCGCAACCTTGGATTTCCAACGGCAACGGGTTTGGAACGGACAGCCGGACGGGGGATTCATCGCCGATGGAATGTCCCCTTCCAACACAATGTGTTGTTTCTCGACGCTGGTATCCGCGATGGGAACCGCGCTCAATAGCGCTTCGGTATAGGGGTGATAGGGCGGGGCAAAGACCTGATCGGTGCTGCCAAGTTCCACTACATGCCCCAGATACATCACCATCACCCGATCGCTGAGGTAGCGCACAATCGACAGATCGTGACTGATGAACAATAGCGTGGTTTTTTGTTCGCGCTGGATTTCCATCAACAGATCCGTGACCGCCGCCTGCACCGACACATCCAGCGCAGACACCGGTTCGTCGGCCACCACGATTCGGGCGTCACCGGCAAAAGCCCGTGCAATACCAACACGTTGCTTCTGCCCACCCGACAGCTGCCGCGGCATGCGATCGGCAAAGGCGCGGGGCAGTTTGACCAAATCCAGAAGCTGAAGCATCCGTTCGCGCCGCGCGTCATCCGAATTGCCGATGTTAAAGATCTCAAGCGCGCGGATGATCTGGCGCCCCACGGTCATCGACGGGTTGAGCGTGTCAAACGGGTTTTGGAACACCATCTGCACATCTGCGATCGTGCCCGTATCGCGGTTCTCGATCGGTGTGCTTTCGATGTTGCGATTGTCCAGCAGGATTTGCCCGTCTGTGGCGGTTTCAAGCCCCATCAGCACCTTTGCAAAGGTGGATTTGCCGCAGCCGGATTCCCCAACAATCGCAAGGGTTTCGCTTTCACGGGCTTCAAAGCTCAGGGTTTCGTTGGCTTTCACCACTTTCTTCTCACCCGAACTGCCGAACAAAGCATTGGCAGCGACTTCGTAATACTTCTTAAGACTGTCCATCTTAAGAACCACTTTCCCGGGTTCGGGTTTTTCCTTGGACTCAACATTGGTGATGGGCGCGCCCCAGTCGATTTCTTGGAATTTCAGGCATCGGGTCGAGTGGCGCTCATTGCCTTCGACCGAGACCATCGGAATATCCTGCGCGTCACAGCGACCGGATTCGAAATAGTCGCAGCGCGGTCCAAAGTTACAGCCGGGCGGGCGTTCGTGCGGCAGCGGGAAATTCCCCGGAATAGCCACCAGTGGGCGCGCGTTCTTGTCGGCACCGGGCAGGGGGATCGAGCGAAACAGCGCCTGGGTATAGGGGTGCTGCATCTCGTCGAACACATCGTGGATCGACCCACGTTCAACCGCCTCGCCGGAATACATCACACACAGCCGGTCGCAGGTCTCAAGAACCAGACCAAGATTGTGCGAAATGAACAGCATCGATGTGCCGTATTTCTGACCCAGCTCTTTGACCAACTCGACCACGGCGGCCTCGACTGTCACGTCAAGCGCGGTGGTGGGTTCGTCCAGAATCAACAACGAGGGCTCGGACATCAGGGCCATCGCAATCACGATCCGCTGTTGCTGGCCGCCCGACAATTGGTGGGGATAGCTGTCCAGAATGCGTTTGGGGTCGGGCAGTTTCACATCTGTCACAACCTGAAGCGCACGGTCATAGGCCTCTTGTTGCGAGACGCCTTTGTGAACGATGGGCACCTCCATCAACTGCTTGCCGATCTTCATGGCCGGGTTGAGACTGGCCATGGGTTCTTGATAGATCATCGCAATTTCGGAACCGCGGATGTCGCGCAGCTCTTCCTGCGTCATGCTTGACAAATCGCGACCTTTGAACTTGATGGAC
The DNA here is from genome assembly GCA_025210345.1 of Pelagimonas sp. Taxonomy (GTDB): domain Bacteria; phylum Pseudomonadota; class Alphaproteobacteria; order Rhodobacterales; family Rhodobacteraceae; genus JAOARQ01. The sequence continues at coordinate 216,523 of JAOARX010000035.1, forward strand.
CCGCCGACAATGCGTCCGTTCTTACCCAAATCCTGCATCACGCCCAGGGCGACAGTGGATTTCCCACAGCCCGATTCACCGACAAGCCCGACGGCCTCGCCGGGCATGACGCGCACGGAAAAATCCATAACAGCAGGGATTTCACGCAGGCGCGTGAAGAACGAAATGGACAGTTGATCAATCTCAAGGATCGGCCCGTCGTAATCGTCTTTCATTTGCTTTCTCCCTTTCGGAGGGACAGGAACGTTTGCGTTTCTTCTGTCCGAAAATATCCCGGGGATCCGGGGGCGGCGCCCCCGGTCGGTTTGCTTAGTCGCGCAGGCTTTCTTCGCGCAGGCCGTCCGCCAGAAGGTTCAGCCCCAACACCAAAGACAGCAGCGCAAAGGCCGGTGGCAGGGCGGGGTGCAGATAGACCGACAAGAGCTTGCGGCCCTCGTTGATCGTGTTGCCCCAGTTCGGGCTTTCGGGTTCAAGACCCAGCCCAAAGAACCCCAGGGTCCCCAAGAGAATGGTGGTATAGCCGATGCGCAGGCAGAAATCGACGATCAGCGGCCCGCGTGCGTTGGGCAGGATTTCCCACAGCATGATGTACCACGGGCGTTCGCCCCGGGTTTGTGCGGCAGCCACGTAATCGCGGGTTTTGATATCCATCACCAACCCGCGCACGATGCGGAACACCGTGGGGCTGTTCACAAAGACCACCGACACGAACACCACGAGAATCCCGCCATCAATGTCAAACAGGTCCAGCGGCCAAAAGTCGATCTTGGACCCGGATTCGTTGATGCCCGACAGGTACAGAACCGCCAGTGGGATCAGGACAAGCGCCAGCCAGAACATGTTCTTTTTCGGTTGCGTGCGAAACCGCGAATGGATCAGCACACCCAGAAAGACCAGGGGAAAGACAAACAGGAAGGCGGCCATATACTGCGGCAGACCCGTGGCGCGAATTTCCGGTGTCACCAGCAGGTAGAACAGCAAGATCACCGGAAAGGCCAGGATGAGGTTGGCCAAAAAGCTGAGCAGCGTGTCCAGCTTGCCGCCATAATACCCCGCCGGAAGCCCCAGCGTGATCCCAACCATAAAGGCAAAGAGTGTCGCCAGGGGCGCGATCATGATCACGACGGTGCTGCCTTCGATCACACGGGTAAACACATCGCGCGCCAGCTTGTCACCGCCCAGCAGATACCAAGCATAGTCGCCTTCCTCTGCACCACGCAACGGCGTGCCGGGGACCTTGTTTTTCATGCCGGACACCTGACCCAGCGGATCATGCGTGCCGATCAGGTCAAACACACCCGAGAACAGCGCCGTAAACACCCAGAACATCACCAGCGCAAAGCCGATCATCCCGATCATCGAGTCAAACAGCTTGCCATACAGGCCCAACTTGCGCTTGTAGCGGATCGACAGGGCAAAGGTGGCGATCAGGGCAATCCAGACAGGCAGCAACTGTTGGCTCATGCCGCCGATGATGCCCGCTTTGGGGCCTATCAACGCACCGCCCAGGATATAGACCACAGCCACCGCCAAAATCGCCAAGCCCAGCGTGGCGCGCATCTTGTCTGCTGCACCCCAGATGCCGCCAGTGGCAACCAAAGTCCCGTCAGGGTTGGATTTCATGCCGGTGTCGGGTTCGACCCAACCCAGCACGATCCGAATGATCACCACCGCAACAAAGGCTGGCGCAAGGATCATCGCGATCGGATCAAGGAATGAGGCGAAAACGCCGGTCCAAGTCAAAGGTTCCATTTCTCTGCCCTCCTTATGTCACGCTGATCCGCGGGTTCAGATAGACATAGCCGATATCGGAAATCAGCTGGGTCACCAGAACCACGAAGACAGAGACCACCGAGACGCCCAAGAGCAATTCGATGTCATTGTTGTCGGCCGCCTGAACCAGGGTCCAACCAAAGCCTTTGTAATTAAACAGGGTTTCTACGATCACCACGCCGTTCAGCAGCCAGGGGAACTGTAACATGATCACCGTAAAGGGGGCGATCAGCGCGTTGCGCAGCGCGTGTTTCATGACGATGTTTGGAAAGCTAACGCCTTTCAGGCGCGCCGTGCGGATGTATTGCGCCGTCATGACTTCGGCCATCGAGGCCCGCGTCATCCGCGCGATATAGCCCATCCCGTAAAGCGCGATGGTCAGCACTGGCAGGAAAAAGTTCTCAAAGGTGGGCTCTTCCATCGCCTTGGTCGCGGTGCCCTTGAACCATTTCAGCCCCACGGCACTGGACGCAAAGATTGCGATGAACAAAACACCAGACACATATTCCGGCGTCGCCGTGGTGGTGATAGAGACCGTTGAAAGCGAGCGATCAAGCCCCGATCCCTCTTTCATGCCCGCCAAAACGCCGATGATCAGCGCCGAGGGCACCATCAGGATCATGACCCACAACATCAAGGTGCCTGTCAGCCCCAACCGCTGAGAAACGATGCTTCCGACCTCTTTCTTGAAGACCGTGGACCAACCCCAGTGACCTTGCAGAATTCCGCAATATTTCGGGGCCTCTTCGGCACTCATACCCGGCAGAATGCAGCGGCCCAGAACGGTTCCGTCTTCGGTCACCGTGCGCATCGAAGGCAAAACCCCCAGCCATTCGCCGTATTTCACCGGCAAAGGTTGCAGATAGCCGCGCGGCTCCAGAAAGCTGGCGACCTCAGATTCGGTCATGCGAAAGTTGCCTTGGGTCTTGGCCAGCTTTTCCAAGTTTGGATAAAGATTGGTCATAAAGAAGACCACAAAGGTCAGGCATAGGGCGGTCAACAGCATCACGCCGAGCCGCCGTAAAATGAAAAGTCCCATCAGAGCCCCTGTTGGTGGCATATGCGGCGGATACAGTATCCGCGCGCCTAGTCAGTGCTGCCGCACTGGGCGAATTAAGAGGGAAAAAGGGCCGCGCCATCGCGGACGCGGCCCTGTTTCTGATCCGTGATCAGGCCGCGAAACCCCATTTGTAGATCTGCGGCAGATAGGCGATGTGCATGTCAACACCCACAAGCCCATCCACGTGGTGACGCTGGATCGAGCGGAAATAGGGCTGGATGGTCACGCCTTCTTCGATGACCAGCGCCTGCATTTTCGCCATGACTGCACGGCGTGCATCCGCGTCGGCAAGGCTGTTGGCTTCGGCCAGCAGGGCGTCGAACTCTGCGTTTTCCCAGCCGAACTCATTCCAGGCCTCGCCGCCTTTATAAGCCAGACCCAGAACCTGCGTCCCCAGCGGGCGGTGGTTCCAGTTGGTTGAGCTGAAGGCGTATTTGGTCCAGTCATTCCAGAAGGTCGAGCCGGGCATCACGGTGCGCTTGACCTTAAAGCCCGCGTCGCGCAGCTGGGCCGCCACCGCATCGGTGGTGTCCTTGCGATAGCCGTCGTCGATCGAGATCAGCTCGTGCTCCATGTCCATGGCGCCGGCTTCTTCCATCAGGGCCGCGGCCTTGGCCGGGTCATACGGCAGGCGGGTGATGCTGGCATCATGTTCGGGGTGCATCGGGCCGACGTGGCAATTGTCAGCCGGGATGCCCAGACCGGCATAACCCAGTTCCAGGCAGATGTTGTTGTCGACCGCCATGGCCAGCGCCTGGCGCACGCGCTTGTCCCCGTAGATGACATTGCCGTCGGCGTCGGTGGCCTTTTGGTTGGGGCGAATCACGATAGTGGCACCCGAAGCCACTTCGGACTTGTTCAGGCCAATGCCATCCATGATGTCGATATAGTCACCCTGGCTTTCCCAGTTCATATCGATTTCTTCGCCTTCATAGGCGGCCACAACGGCGGCCGGGTCGGTGCCGTAGTCGACGAATTCGATGCGATCCAGATGGCCGCCTTTGCCTGCGGCATAGCCCCACCAGTCATGGCCTTCGTTGCGGACCAGCACGCCCTTGACGCCCACTTCGTGGCTTTCGGGCAGCATGTAGCCGGTGCCAACCGGGTTGCCCAGCATATTGGCCGGGTCGTGGCTGCTGTGGACAATTGCCGCCGGATAGTCGGCCATGCCCGGGACAATGGTGATGTCCGGCGCGTTGGTTTTCAGCAAAACCGTGTGGCTGTCGACCACGGTAATTGCGCCTTCGGCGGCCTTTTCGGTTTCTGGATCAATCAGCGACGTCATGCGACCCGCCATCGAGTTGCCCTCGACGCCCTTGTCACACCACATGGTGATATTGCGGGCCACGTCTTCGGCGGTGAAATCATCGCCGTTGTTCCACTTGACGCCTTTGCGGATATTCAGCGTGTATTCGGTCGCGTCGTCATTGGCGCTCCAGCTTTCCAGCAACATCGGGTTGAACGAGCCATCCGAGTTGTATTCAACCAGATACTCCAGCCAACCCGCCGAGAAGGTTGCAATCTGGGTCCAGTCATAGGTGCGCGGATCTTTCAGTGCGCGCACTTCCATTTCCATGCGCAGGGTCCCGCCCTTTTTGGCGTGGCCGTCAGCCGCCGCAGGGCTTCCCAGCCCGCCCAGCATATAGGCTGCCGAGGCGGTCAGGCCCAATGCGGTGCTGCGCGCCAGAAATTCGCGGCGATCAATGTGACCTGCTTTGAATTCCTTGGCATACATTTTGGCAGCTGCATGGACCTTGGTCCGGTCGGAGGTGAATGTCATCGTTTTCTCCCTGTGACACACATTATGACGTGTTCTTTGTGATTGGGTTTTGGCGGATCCAAAGTGTCGCTGACTTGCGCGCGTGTCGATCTTGTTCGCTCTTATACCCATCCCTGCGGTCAGTAACCCACGGAATGCGTCGTGGCGTCAACATTTGCTTTCGTCGTTTTATGGAAAAAAAACGACATGGCCTTTCGACAAAAACGACACATTGCTCAAAGATAAATCATAGTAATTTTGTTGGTTAGGTGGCGCTTGCCGCGCTTCCGGCGCTTTCCCGGCGCAGCGCGCTGGGGGATTTTCCCGTGTGATTCTGGATGAAGCGCGAGAAATACGCCGGTGAAGAAAACCCGAGGTCGCGGGCAATATCCTGCACCGAGGGGCGCGGCGAGGACAGTGAAATCCGCGCGGCATAGAGTTTGCGTTCGTTCAGAATGTCAGCCGCGGTTTTGCCGCAACATTGGCGACAGACCCGTGTCAAATGGGTTGGGGTGACATCCAGCATTTCGGCATACCGGCCCATCAAGGTCGGCTTGCGGTAATCGCGTGTCACGGCTTGGGCATAGCGGCGCACCAGCTTTTGCGCTGCGGTTTCCTTATACGCGTCCTCGGCACCCGATTTGACCTGCCGGTGTAGCCAAACCGCCACCAGACGCACATGGGCCTCAAGCGCCTCTTGCAGGTGAGGGCGGTTCTGCGTGAGTTCGCGGGTCATTGCGTCAATTTCGCCGGTGATTTCCGCCTGCGAAAGACTGTCGCGGACGCGCAGCAACAGCGGTTCCTGCGGCATGCGTCCCGTCAGCCCGGCGGGGCTTTGCACGATCAGGGCCTGAACACCCTGTGGAAGATCGACCGAAAACAAGGTGCCCGCGGGCAGGAACAGCGCGTTGTGCATCGAGATCCCCCGGCGCACACCATTCACGATCACCCGGCCCTGACCCTTAGTGACCCACAGCAGGACATTTTCCGCCTGATCGTGCATCAGGTTATAGCGCCATGGGGCGGCCTGATGTGCCAACCCGTATGAGCTGCAGCTTACCAGCCCCATGGGCTTGCGCGGGGCGGGGGGCATGGGTTTGGTCAGAAAGGTCGGTTTCCCGATCATATGAGCTCCCACGGAGTGAGTGTGTCCCATGCCGACATGCGGGCGCGAAACCACGTGCGTTGGCGTTTGGCGAATTGACGTGTGAGAATTGTCGCCCGTTCGCAGGCGTATTCCAACGTCACCTCTCCTTGGACATAGCGGATAAGTTCTTGTGCGCCAATGGCTTTGGCTGAGGGCAGGCCCGGGTGCCATGTGGGGGCGTTTCGGCGCGCTTCGTCCAGGGCGCCCGTTTCGACCATTTTGTCAAAGCGCTGGTCGATTCGCGGGGTCAGCCAGTCCTTGGGCGCATCCAGAACAAAGGGCTGAGCCCGATCCAGCGGCAAAAGCGGCGGCGGGGTGTCATCTTGCCAGGCGGCGATCTGGCGCCCGGTGGCCTGCAGGACTTCCCAGGCGCGGGCAACGCGGGCCGGGTTTTGCAGATCAATCCGGCTTTGGGTGGCGCCGTCCAGGGCGGCGATCATCGCCTGCAACCCCTCTTGGCGCAACAGGTCCTGGCCCTGTGCCCGCACCTCGGGTGGGGTGGGGGGGATGTCCGCCAGCCCCTCGGTCAGAGCGGTGAAATAGAGGCCCGTCCCTCCGACGATAATCGGCCGCGGCCCCCCCTGCAAAAGCGGCGCGACCTCGCGCAGCCAATGACCCACCGAATAGGCCTGATCTCCGGGGATGTGGCCATAAAGCGCATGGGGGGCGCGGGCCTCTTCGGCTGTGTCGGGGCGGGCGGTCAATACGCGCCAATCGGAAAACACCTGAATCGCGTCAGCATTGACAACAATGCCCCCCTGGCGTTCGGCAATGGCCAGCGCAAAGGCCGACTTGCCGCTTGCGGTGGGGCCGGCAATCAAAACCGGGCGCTCGGGATCGAGCCGATCAATGCGCGCGCGCAACCCGTCCGGGACTTGCGAATGGTCGCCTGTCATAATTTGTGTCGATCCTGCTTTTTCCACCGGTCCAGTTGCCGTAACCATTGCAGGCGGGCGCGTTTTCCGTCACATATGCGCGCGATCATATCCCCCAGTCATGATGGAGCGCAACATGAGCACGGAAGCCGGCCAAACCACCACCTTCAAACGCGTCATGTTGAAGATCTCGGGCGAGGCCCTGATGGGCGATCAGGGATTTGGTCTGCACCCGCCGACCGTGGAACGCATCGCCAAAGAGGTGAAGGCGGTGCATGACATGGGCGTCGAGATCTGTATGGTCATCGGCGGTGGCAATATCTTTCGCGGGCTGTCCGGCAGCGCGCAGGGGATGGAACGCACAACCGCGGATTACATGGGGATGATGGCCACGGTGATGAACGCGCTGGCGATGCAATCGGCGCTGGAAGGCATGGGGGTGTTTTGCCGCGTGATCACCGCGATCCGCATGGACGAAGTGGCCGAGCCCTACATTCGTCGCCGCGCGGTGCGCCATCTCGAAAAGAAACGCGTCTGCATCTTTGCCGCAGGCACCGGCAACCCCTATTTCACCACGGACACCGCCGCGGCGCTGCGGGCCAATGAAATGGCCTGTGAAGCGATCTTTATGGGGAAAAACGGCGTCGACGGGATCTATGACAAAGACCCCAAGACCAACCCCGACGCCAAGCGCTATGAAAAAGTGTCGTTTGATGAGGTGCTGGCCAAGAACCTCAAGGTCATGGATGCCTCGGCGATTGCGTTGGCCCGCGACAACAGCCTGCCACTGATCGTGTTCCCACTGGATGAGCCAGGCGGCTTCTGCGGCATTCTGGAAGGCAAGGGCACCTACACACGGGTGCACAGCTAAGATCAGGCCGCGCTGTTGATCTGATCACCTGAGGAGGCGTCCGTTTGGGCGCCCCAAGTTGTTTCGTGCCTTTGTGCCTGCGGGCGGCGCAGCGCGCGTGGCGACTGGCCAAATTGCGCTTTGAAACTGCGGGAAAAAGACGAAGGTGACGAAAACCCCGTGGCGCTGGCGATTTCCTGGATTGGCCGCGCGGTGTCTCGTAACAGGTGTTCGGCGCGTTCCAGGCGCAGGTGAAGATAGATCTGCGCCGGAGTTTGCCCCATCGCATTGCGACACCGCGTGCGCAGTTGTTTTTGGCTGATCCCCAGTTCAGATGCGATGCGCCCCAAGGGGAGGGGGGTCTCAAGCTGGGTGGTCATGATGCTTTGCATCTGATCCAACAGCGGGTCCGCACGGTGCGACAGGTTCAGATCCTGGGAGGTTTGTTTGACGCGGCCAAAGGCCATAGCATCCCCCGTTTGTGCCGCCAGATCCAACGAGTGCACCCGCCCGATCCAGGCCAGCAGGGCTTCGACAACGGCGATGCCGCCGGAGGCGGTCAGGCGCTGGCGGTCAAAGGCAAAGGGGCGTTCCGTCACGGCGATGTTCTCAAGCCATTCGGGCGCGTCCGAGATGCTGGTGGGGTCCAAAACCGCTTCTCGCCCCTTCAGCAGCCCGAGCTTGGCAAGGATCAGGCCAGCGCTTCCCAATCCGCCCAAGGTCCCCCCGGCGTTTTCGGCGCGCGCCAAAAAGCCGCGCAAACCCATGGGAAGATGATCCAGGGGCGCCGCCCCCGCACATAGCAACACCAGATCAAACCCCTGTGCGCCGTCCCAATCAATGGTGGCGCACGGCACGGTCGTGCCGTCCACGGCCGTGTTCGCCCGGTCTGTGACCTTGCGCACTTCGAGCGAAAAGAGGTCTCGCCTGGCGCAGGCATTGGCGGTTTCAAGTACCTCGCGCAGCAGCACATAGGCCAGCAACGGAAAGCCGGGAAACAGGATCAGGCAGACATGCATTGGTTCATCTTCCTTTGGGTCCCCTGTTTGTCGCTTAAGAAGGTAAATATGCGATTGCCGACGTCGCCCCAGAATGGGGGAAGGGGGCATTTTCGGATCTGTCCGGGGCGTTTGATGTACATTTTCCGTGACTTGGCTGATACGCCCCCCACAGCTTTTGAGGCCAATTCGCCGGATGCTATGGCCATTTGCAAAGGTTCTGGTCTAAACACGTTTGAAACGCCTGACTTTCAGGCACGCCAATCAGATCAGGCAGGATATGACAATGTCAGAAGATTTCGAACTCGATACCGACGATCTTGAGCGCCGCATGGACGGGGCAATGGGCAATCTGCGCACAGAATTCGCCAGTTTGCGTACAGGCCGTGCGTCTGCGTCGATGCTTGAGCCGGTCATGGTCGATGCTTATGGGTCAATGACACCGATCAACCAAGTGGGCACCGTCAATGTTCCCGAGCCCCGCATGGTCACGATCAACGTCTGGGACAAAGGCCTTGTGGGCAAAGTGGAAAAGGCCATCCGCGAAAGCGGCCTGGGCATCAACCCGCAGCTCAACGGCACCATCATCATGCTGCCCATCCCCGAATTGAACGAAGAACGCCGTCGCGAATTGGGCAAAGTGGCCGCGCAATATGCCGAACACGCGCGCGTTTCGATCCGCAATGTGCGCCGCGACGGGATGGACCAGATCAAAAAGGCCAAGAATGACGGCATGAGCGAAGACGATCAGAAGCTCTGGGAACAAGAGGTTCAGGATCTGACCGACGCGTCGATCAAAAAGGTCGACAGCATGCTGGAAACCAAGCAAGAAGAGATCATGCAGGTCTAACGACCAGGCGGGCATTCATCGGCGGATGCCCGCTTTATTGTCCGAGGTTAACCTTCGCGATTTGGTTTTGTGATTGTGTCGCGTAAACGAGGCGTTCCGGCAGTTAAGGGATTAGCAATGGTAGAAACCTTGCCCAAGGACAATTGCGGTCCGCAACATGTGGCCATCATCATGGATGGAAACGGACGCTGGGCCACCCAGCGCGGGCGGCCGCGTCTGTTTGGCCACCACGCCGGTGCGAAACGCGTGCGCGAGATCGTCGAAGCCTGCCCTGAAGCCGGGGTCAAATACCTGACCATCTTTGCCTTTTCGACTGAGAACTGGAAACGCACCCAGGTCGAGGTTGCCGGTCTCATGTCATTGTTCCGGCGCTATATTTTCAAGGAGATGCAGGCGTTCGTGAAAGAAAACGTGCGGGTTCGCTTTATTGGCGACCGGCCGGGGCTGGATGACAAGCTGCGCGCCTTGATGGATGAGGCCGAAGAGCTGACATCACATTGCACGGGCACCAATCTGACCATCGCATTGAACTATGGGGGGCGCGACGAAGTGGCCCGCGCGACCAGACGCCTTGCGCAGGATGTGCGCGCGGGCAAGCTTGATCCCGACAGCGTCGACGAGGAAACTCTGCCGCGCTACCTGGACACCCATGTGCTGCCCGACCCGGATCTGGTGATCCGCACCAGCGGCGAAGCGCGGATTTCCAACTTTCTGCTGTGGCAATCGGCCTATGCCGAATACGAATTTGTCGATACGCTCTGGCCTGATTTTTCCCCCGAAGAGTTCGCCCGGCTGGTGGGCCAATATGGCGGACGCGAGCGACGTTTTGGCGGTGTGAAACCATGAGTGAGGGGCGTTGGCGGGATCTTGGACCGCGTGTTGGATCGGCCATCGTGCTGATTGCACTGGCGGTTGGCTGTTTTATGGCCGGACCTAGAGCCTTTGGGGTTTTGATTTCGGCCTTTACTGGTCTGATGGTCTGGGAGCTGACCCGGATGATCGGTGCGAAAACCGCGCAATTGCCCGTGGTTTTGGGGCTGGTGGCTGCGGTGACGACGGGTCTTCCCTTGACCACGCTGGGGTATCTGACTCCGTTTCTTTTGCTGTTCACGATGGTCGCGCTGCACCTGTCGGTTATAAAAGATCGTCTTATTTCAATGGCATATGGCTTGGCCGTTTTGCTGACAGGCGCGGGGCTCTTGCGGTTGACCCATCTCGATCCTGATCTGGTCATAGGCATCATTGTCGTGGTGGTGGTCACGGATGTGGCGGGATATTTCGCGGGCAAAAGCATTGGCGGCCGCAAATTCTGGCCCAGTATCAGCCCAAAGAAAACATGGGCTGGCATTGCGGCGGGCTGGGCGGCTGCGGCGTTGATTGCGCTGGTGGTGACACTGGATGTCCGCATCGCGCTGGTCGCCATGGGGATGAGCTTTGCCTCACAATTGGGCGACATCGCGGAAAGCGCGATCAAACGTCGGGCAGAGGTTAAAGACAGTTCAAACCTGATTCCGGGCCACGGTGGTGTGTTGGACCGGTTCGACGGCATCGTCGGGGCCACATTGGTGCTGGCCGCGGTCTTGTTTGTGTTCAGATTTGTCTAGGATCAGCTGAGATGCGTAAAATCTCGATATTCGGCGCTACCGGATCTATTGGGCAAAGCACCATAGACCTGATCGCCCGGGCGCCGCAGGACTATCAGGTGGTCGCGCTCAGCGGTGGCAAGAACATCGCGCAACTTGCTGAAGATGCAAAGAAACTTGGCGCGCAAATCGCGGTCACCGCCGAGCAGTCCCTGCTGGATGATCTGCGATTGGCCTTGGCGGGCACCGGGATCGAGGTCGCGGCGGGGCGCGCGGCGCTGTTAGAGGCGGCGGATCGCCCCTGTGACTGGGCCATGTCCGCGATCGTCGGGGCAGCGGGGTTGGAGCCGGGGCTGCGTGCGATGCAGGCCGGGGCGCATCTGGCCTTGGCCAATAAAGAAAGCATGGTCTGTGCGGGGCCGCTTATGCTGCGCACGGCGCGGTCACGCGGGGTGGATCTCTTGCCGGTCGACAGCGAACACTCTGCCGTGTTCCAAGCCCTGATGGGTGAAGACATCAGCGCGGTGGAACGGGTGATCATCACCGCCTCTGGCGGGGCGTTTCGCGACTGGCCACTGCAAGAGCTGGCCCGCGCCACGCCCTCGCAGGCCGCGACCCATCCCAACTGGGACATGGGGCAACGCATCACGATCGACAGCGCGTCCATGTTCAACAAAGCGCTTGAGCTCATTGAAACCAAAGAGTTTTTCGATTTCAAGCCAGAGCAGATAGAAACTGTTGTGCACCCTGAATCGATGATTCATGCGCTGGTGGGATTCAACGATGGCGGCTTTATGGCGCATGTTGGCCCCGCGGATATGCGCCATGCCATTGGCTTTGCCCTGCATCACCCCACGCGCAAAAAACTGCCGGTTGAGCGGCTTGATCTGGTCAAGCTGGGGCAGTTCACCTTTCGCGATCCCTGCGAAACCCGCTGGCCCGCGCTGCGCCTCGCGCGTGAGGTCATGCAGGCCGGGGGGCTGATGGGGGCGGTGTTCAACGCCTCCAAGGAAATCGCGCTGGACGCTTTTATCGCGGAACAGATCGGCTTTACCGATATGGCCGCCGTGGTCGAACAGGTGCTGACGCGGCTTTCTTCGCACTCCGGTCATAATCCTGACGCGATTTCCCTTGATATGGTGCTTGAGGCAGACCATCTCGCACGTCATGAGGCGGCGCAGGTCATCGCGGACCTGTCCTGACGGACTAAACGGACATAACCTGAGAACACCCAGAAAGGGCGCATCGTGGATCTTTCTTCGCTGATTATGCAGACAGGCGGTTTCATCTGGACCGTGATTTTCTTTATCATCGCCCTGTCGGTGATCATCGCGATCCATGAATACGGCCACTATATCGTCGGCAAGAAATCCGGCATCTACCCCGAGGTGTTTTCGCTGGGTTTCGGCCCGGTGTTGTGGTCGCGTCATGATCGTGACGGAACCAAATGGCAGATCGCGGCCATTCCGTTTGGTGGCTATGTCAAATTCCGTGGCGATGCCAATGCCTCGGGCGGGCCAACCGGCGTTGACGAAGATGCGGTTTCGCAAATGAGCGCCGAAGAATTGCGCAGCACCATGAGCGGCGCGCCGCTGTGGGCGCGGATTGCAACGGTTGCAGCGGGCCCAGTGTTCAATTTCATTCTGGCGTTCTTTATTTTCGTCGGTCTGATTTTGTATCGCGGCACGGTGATGGAGCCTTTGACAGTGGGCGAATTGCGCACCTTGCCCATCGCGCAGGACCTGCAGGTCGGGGATGAAATTCTGGCCATCGAAGGGCAAGAGATCCCATCGCTGTCAGATGCGCCCGCCTATGAGGCCTTTCTCAAGGCGCTGCCAATTCAGCAGGTTCTGAACTATACCGTGCGTCGCGATGGTCAGGAGCAGGTGGTCCAGGGCCCGTATGTTTATCCGCCGGCGGCCAAGGGAATCGCGCCGCTTTCCGCTGCCGAAGAGGCCGGGATCAAAGACGGGGACGTCATTGTATCGGTCAACGGCATGCCTGTTGTCGCCTTTGATCAACTCAAGGAACACGTCGAAGCCGCAGAAGGAGAGGCGGTCGCCCTGACAGTTTGGCGCAACGGCGACTTGCTTGAGATCTCGCTCACGCCGCGCCGCATGGACGAACCGCAGCCCGAAGGAGGGTTCGAGACCGTGTATCGCATTGGCATCTATGGTGGCATCTTGTTTGAACCGGCCACGCAAATGCCCGGCATCGGTGAGGCCATCTGGTCGTCGCTGACGCAGATCGGGCGGATGATGAACACGCTTTTGTCCGCGCTTTGGCATATCGCGACCGGGGATATCAGCCGCTGCAATATGAACGGCGCCATTGGCATCGCCAAGGTGTCCGGCTCGGTGGCGTCCACCGGGGTAGTGAACTTTATCGGGTTGATTGCATCGCTGTCGGTTGGCATCGGCCTGTTGAACCTGCTGCCGATTCCGGTTCTGGATGGGGGGCATCTGGTCTTTTACACCTACGAAGCCCTGACCGGGCGTCCGCCGAACGAAGCCGTATTGCGTATCCTGACCACGATTGGGTTGGTTGTTGTTCTTGGGTTGATGATTTTTGGGCTGACCAACGATTTGACCTGTTAAGGAAACAATTAACCTTTTCGATACCGCGACAACGCCCGAATTCCGCCCGATTCCACCTCTAGTCTGAACCTGTAATTGGTAAGAGGACCGAATCCATGCAAACCCTGACTGATGGCTATCGCGGTATGTCGCTGATTCTGACCCTGAACTGGGACCGCATCCTGTATCTGTTCACCGTGGGTTTCGCGCTGTTCATGGGGGCCTATCTGGGCGCTTATCTGCAGTAGTTTGCCGATTGGTGACAGTTCGCGAGAAACCTGCTGACTGTCTTTTGACAAGCCCGGGCATTCCCGCTACTCAACATCCTGTGGGATGTCGAAGTGGAATGCCAACATGGCCTATGTAGTTTCTGCGCAGCGTGCGCTGAAAGAAAAACAGATCAACCTCAAGCAAGCGGCGCAAAGCGTGGCCCTTGCGATCGCGATAGGGACCGGGGTTGTCAGTGTGCCCCCCCATGCGGCCTATGCGCAAAGTCACAGTTTTTCCTCGGTTGCGATCGAGGGCAACCAACGCGTCGAAGCGGCGACCATCCTTTCCTATGCGGGAATCGCCCGCGGTCAGAGCGTCTCTGAGGCAGAGCTGAATGATGCCTATCAGCGACTCGCGGCTTCGGGTCTGTTTGAAACGGTTGAACTTGTCCCGCAGGGATCCAAGCTGGTGATCCGCGTTGCGGAATATCCGACCGTCAACAAGATCAACTTTGAAGGCAATCGCCGCATCAAGGATGACGATCTGTCGGCGATTGTTCAAAGCCAGTCACGCCGTGTATTCAGCCCACGCACCGCAGAAGAAGATGCACAGCGCATTTCCGAAGCCTACGGCGTTCAGGGGCGAATCGCCGCCCGTGTGATGCCCAAGATCATCCGCCGCTCTGACAACCGCGTCGACCTGGTGTTCGAAGTGTTTGAAGGCGGCGTCTCCGAGATCGAGCGCATCGGCTTTCAGGGCAACGACGTCTATTCCGACCGCCGCCTGCGCCGGGTTCTGGAAACCAAGCAGGCAGGACTGTTGCGCGCGGTGATCCAGAAAGACACCTTTATCGAAGACCGCATTGAGTTCGACAAACAGCTCTTGCAGGATTTCTATATGGCGCGGGGCTATGTCGATTTCCGGGTTCGCGGTGTGAACTCTGAGTTGGCACAAGAGCGTGACGGATATTTCGTTAGCTTTAATGTCGAAGAGGGGCAGCAGTTCCATGTGGGTGAGGTGACGGTTCAATCCGATCTGCCTGATGTGGATGTCGATCTGTTCCAGAGCAAAGTGAAACTGCGGCAGGGGGTGGTGTATTCGCCCAACCGTGTTGAAAATGAAATCGCCCGTCTTGAACGTCTTGCGGTCAAGGAAGGGTTGAATTTCGTGCGCGTTGAACCGCGCGTCAACCGCAACGACCGGGATCTGACGCTGGATGTCGAATTCCTGCTGACCCGCGGTCCGCGTGTCTTTGTCGAACGAATCGATATCGAAGGGAACTCAACCACGGTTGACCGTGTGATCCGTCAGCAATTTGATGTGGTCGAAGGGGATCCCTTTAACCCGCGTGCGATCCGTCAAAGCGCGGAACGCATCCGTGCGCTTGGCTTCTTCAAAACCGCCGAGGTCGAGGCCCGCGAAGGATCAACCCCGCAACAGGTGATCGTCGATGTCGAAGTGGAAGAGCAGCCCACCGGCTCGCTGAGCTTTGGTGCCGCCTATTCAACCACGAGCGGGATCGCGGGCAACGTGTCCTTCTCTGAGACCAACTTTCTTGGGCGCGGCCAGCTTTTGGATGTGACCGTAAGCGCCGGGGCCACGAACAAGAACTATAAGTTCAATTTTGCTGAGCCCGCGTTCCTTGGACGCGACCTGCTGTTTGGTGTGGCTCTGGATTACAATGAATCCAACACCTTGTCGGCAGATTATGACATCAACACCGGCAGCTTTACCCCGTATCTCAGCTTCCCTGTCTCGGACAACGGCCGCTTGGCGCTTCGCTATGCGACCAACTATACCGACATCAAGCTGAACAAAGCGACCAATTTGGGCGGGGTGCTGATTGCCGATGCCGGGCGTGGTGCGACCTATGACAATGGTATCGGCTATACCTATAGCTACGACACGCGCCGCACGGGTCTGAACCCCAACGCGGGTGTTTTGCTTGAGTTCGGACAGGACTTTAGTGTTGGCAAGCAGCGGAACTTTGTCAAAACCTCGGCCAAGGCCGTGGCCCAGACCAAGGTTCTGAGCGAAGAGGTCACGCTGCGCGCAGGATTCGAAGGTGCGGCGCTGGCTTTCTCGAAAGGGAACAGCCGGATCACCGATCGCTTCCTGCTGAGCCCCGACCAGATGCGTGGCTTTGAATACGGTGGCATTGGCCCGCGCGAGATCAACGGCGGCAACAGCGACTCGCTGGGTGGGGAATACTATGCGGTGCTCAAGTTCGAGGCCGAGTTCCCCATTGGTCTGCCCGAGGAATACGGGATTTCCGGCGGTGTCTTTTATGACGTTGGCGCGGTTTGGGGCGCGGGTAACACCAGCGCGGCAACCGGCACCATCGTATCAGACAAATTCGATGCCCGTCATGTGGTCGGCGTGTCGGTCCTGTGGGACAGTGCATTTGGCCCGCTGCGCCTGAATTTCTCCGAGCCGGTGAAAAAGCGCAAAGAGGACAAGGAGTTGAACTTCAACCTCGCGATCAAGACCGAGTTCTGATCCTGTGATGCGCCGTGGTGTCGTGATTGCGATCAGCGGGTGTTTGGCGCTGGTCGCTCAGCCGGGCTTGGCCCAGACGGCGACCGGGCCTGCGACCCCGGTGCCGCCGCTGCCCACTCCGCCTACACCTGCGGTTGATTTCCCAATTGCGGCAACCCCGTCTGACCGGGGTGTGCCGCAGATTCTGGTGGTTGATTTTACCCGAGCGATGGAAACAAGCCTTCTGGGACAACAGCTCTTGCGTGCGCTGGAAGCCGAAGGTGAGGCAATCGCGGCAGAAAACCGGGAAATCGAAGCTGAGCTGATCCAGGAAGAGTTGGCGCTGACCGAACAACGCGCCACGCTTGAGGCCGCGGCCTTTCGCGAATTGGCCAATGCTTTTGACACCAAGGTTCAGACACTGCGCGCGGCGCAGGATGCAAAAGAGCGCGCCTTTACCGCAAAACGCGAAGAAACCCCCCGCCTGTTCCATCAGGCGGTCCTGCCGATCTTGCAGGAAATCATGCTTGAGACCGGCGGCAGCATTGTCCTGGATCGGCGCGTTGCCGTGGCTTTTTTGTCTTCGGTGGATGTGACGGATATTGCGGTTGCGCGGCTGGATGCCGCCGTGCAATCCCAGCCGCAGACAGAATCCGACAGCGCGCTTGATTCACCTGATGAAGCCGCATCCGAAGCAGATGCACCCAGCGACGATACGCCAGCCGCATCGGATGACTAATTCTTGCCCCTGCGCCCACGGGTTGCTAGGGACAAGACAAGAGAAATAGAAGGTCGAACCATGAGTGACACGCTGCTTTCCGCTGATATCCAGTTGATCCAACGCATTATCCCGCACCGCTATCCGTTTTTGCTGGTGGACCGCGTCGAAGAGATCGATGGCACGAAATCGGGTGTGGGAATCAAGAACGTCACCATGAACGAGCCGCATTTTCAGGGCCATTTCCCCGGCCTTCCCATTATGCCGGGCGTAACCATCATCGAAGCCATGGCCCAGACCGCCGCCGTGATGGTGGGCACGTCGCTGGACATGGCTGACAAAGAGATGAAGGTCTATTTCATGGCCATCGACAAATGCAAATTCCGCCGCAAGGTGGTCCCGGGGGATCAACTCCGGATGAGGGTGACAACCGTGCGCGGCAAGCCCGGCGGCAAGGTTTGGAAATTCGCGGGCGTGGCCGAGGTCGAAGGCGACATGGCCGCCGAGGTTGAATTCACCGCTATGATGGATCTCCCGGCGTGAGCGAGACCAACATTCATCCCAGCGCCGTGATCGAAGAGGGCGCGGTGATCGGGCAGGGGTGCCAGATCGGCCCCTTTTGCCACATCGGCCCCGAGGTCGTGCTGAAGGACGGGGTTGTCCTGAAATCGCACGTGGTGATCACCGGCCAGACCGAGGTCGGTGAAGACACCGTGATCTTTCCCTTTGCGGTGATCGGGGAAATCCCGCAAGATCTTAAATTCCAGGGCGAAAAGACCCGCTTGGTGATCGGCAAACGCAATCGCATCCGGGAACATGTGACCATGAATTCCGGCACCGAGGGCGGTGGCGGCGAAACGCGTGTTGGCGATGACGGGTTGTTCATGGCCGGTTGCCACGTCGCGCATGACGCTGTGATCGGGGATCGGGTGATCTTGGTGAACAATTGTGCGGTGGCCGGGCATTGCGTGATCGAAGACGACGTGATCATCGGCGGGCTGTCGGGTGTGCACCAATGGGTGCGCATTGGTCGCGGGGCCATCATCGGTGCGGTGACCATGGTCACCAATGACGTGATTCCCTTTGGCCTGGTCCAGGCCCCGCGCGGCAAGCTGGACGGGTTGAACCTTGTGGGGTTGAAACGGCGCGGTGTTGACCGTTCGGACATCACCGCCCTTCGGGCCGCGTTCCAGATGCTTGCGCAGGGAGAGGGCACGTTCCAAGACCGCGCGCGCCGTTTGGGGGACGAAACTCAGAGCGACTATGTGACTGAAATCGTAGAGTTTGTTCTGGGGAATACCGATCGATCCTTTTTGACGCCGGGCTAGGGACATGTTGGCCCTGATCGCAGGTCGCGGCATGCTGCCCGGGGCCGTCTTGGCTCAGACAACACAGCGCCCGGTGGTCTGTGGGATGATCCAGAGCCCCCCAGATCACGTCACCGCAGACGAGATGTTTCGCATCGAGCGCTTTGGGGGATTGCTGCGCCGCCTGCAAAGGCAGGGGGTCACCCAAATCTGCATGTGCGGCGCCCAGGATCGGCCCGAGTTTCGGCTTTTGCAATTGGACTGGGCGACCCTCAGGCTGGTGCCCAGGCTTTTGCGGGTCCTGCGCCGGGGTGAAGATAGCGCTTTGCGGCTGATCATCGAGATCATCGAAGCCCATGGGATGACGGTGGTTGGCGCGCATGAGATCGCGCCGCAACTGTTGCCGCCTGCTGGCACGCTGACCACCGCCAAACCCGATGCCCGCGCGCAGCACGAGGCGCTTTTGGGCGATGACGTCAGCGATGATCAGGCACGCCGGGATCTGGGGCAGGCCAGCCTGATCCGCGATGATGGCGTTCTGCTGCGCGAAGGCCCCGAAGGCACCGAGAGCCTGCTGAACAGCGCTTCGGGCGGTGAGGCGGAAGGCGCGATATTGTACAAATCCCCCAAACCCGGGCAGGATCTGCGGGTGGATATGCCGGTGATCGGTCCGGACACCGCGGTTCAGGCCGCGCGGGCAGGGCTGCGCGGGATTGTCATCGAAGAAGGCGGTGTCATGGTGCTGGGCTTGTCTGACGTCTTGCGGCGGCTCAACGCCGAAGGCATGTTTCTATGGGTGCGAAAAAGGCCGATCTGATGCGCGTATTTATCCTTGCTGGTGAGCCTTCGGGCGACAAACTGGGCGCGGCCTTGATGGCGGGCCTTAAATCCTTGCGCCCGGATGTCAGGTTCTTTGGGATCGGCGGTGACCGCATGACCGCCGAAGGGTTGGACAGCCTCTTTCCCATGGATGAGATATCCATCATGGGGATCGGAGAAATTCTAAAGGAATACAGCGCCTTGAAGGCGCGTATTCGGGAAACGGCTGATACGATTTTGCGTGAAAAACCGGATGTGGTGATCACCATCGACCTGCCCGAGTTCTCTTTGCGCGTGGCCAAGCTGGTCAAAGCCTCTTCGGATATCCGCGTCGTGCATTACGTGGCCCCGACGGTCTGGGCCTGGCGCCCCAAGCGCGCGCAAAAGATGGCGGCCCATGTGGATCAGGTGCTGGCGCTCTTGCCGTTTGAACCGCCCTATATGCATCAGGCGGGCATGGATTGTGACTTTGTCGGGCACCCGGTCGTGACCGATCCACAAGCCACGCAACAAGAGGCCGAGGCCTTTCGCGAGGCCCATGGTATCACCGGCCCCTTAGCGCTTTTGTTGCCGGGGTCACGCCGCTCTGAAATCAAACGTTTGTTGCCTGTTTTCAAACAGGTGGCGCAAGAGCTTCACAGCATACATCCAGATTTGACGTTGGTTTTGCCCATGGCGGCCCATGTGGCCGACAGCGTTCAGGAACAGGTTCAAGAGTGGCCGGTCAAGCCCTTGCTCTTACATCCAAAAGACGATCCCCAGGGCGCTCAAAAACGCGCGGCCTTTCGCGCGGCGGATGTGGCGGTCGCGGCCTCTGGCACCGTGTCCCTGGAACTGGCTGCCAGCGACACGCCCATGGTCATCGCCTATGACATGGGCTGGCTTTCACGTCAGATCATCGGGCGGATGTTGCTGACGGACACGGTCACATTGGTGAACCTTGTCTCGGAAACCCGCGTTATTCCAGAGTTTATCGGCCAAGCGTGCCAACCCGGGCCCATTGCCCAGGCGGTGCTGCAAACCCTTGCCGATCCTGCGCCCCAACGCGATGCGATGCGGCTGACGATGGCGCGTCTGGGCAAAGACGGAGAGGCCCCGGGCCTGCGCGCGGCCCGCGCTGTTCTTGACCGCCTCGCACAGGCCCAAACCTGATCTTGCCAAAACGCCCGCCTTTGGCCCCCGCGCTTTTGGCAGGGGCAAAACACGTCACGTACCACGAAAAAGGGGCGCCCCAGCGGACGCCCCTTTCGCAATTCTCAGACCGCTGAGTTACAGCAGGCCGCGTACCTTTTCGACCACGGCATCGGCGGTGATGCCGAATTTTTCGTACAGTTCACCGGCCGGGGCGGAGGCGCCAAAGCTGTCCATGCCAACAAAGCCCGCTTTGTTGGCGCGACCCCGCTCGCCGGTCAGCCAGCGGTCCCAACCCATCTGAACACCGGCCTCGATGGCCACGCGTACCGGGCCCGCCGGGGGCAGGATCTTGCGGCGATAGGCCTCGTCCTGCGCGGCGAACAGCTCCATGCAGGGCATGGACACCACGCGGGTGCCAATGCCCAGCTCTTGCAGCATGTCCCGCGCTTTCAACGCGATAGAAACCTCGGAGCCGGTCGCCATCAGGATGGCCATCCGCTTGCCCTCGGCCTCGGCCAGCACATAGGCACCTTTCTCGGAGAGGTTCGAGTTCTTGTGGTCTGTCCGCACGGTGGGCACGCTCTGGCGGGTCAGCGACAGCACCGAAGGCGTCTGGGTCTGGCGCAGGGCGATTTCCCAGGCTTCGGCGGTTTCCACCGCATCCGCCGGGCGGAACACCAATGTGTTCGGCGTCGCGCGCGAGATGGCCACATGTTCCACCGGCTGGTGGGTCGGGCCGTCTTCGCCAAGACCGATGCTGTCATGGGTCATGACATAGACAACCGGCTGCTTCATCAGGGCCGACAGGCGCATCGCCGGGCGCGCGTAGTCGGTGAAGGCCATGAAGGTGCCCGCATAGGGACGCAGGCCGCCGTGCAGCGCCATGCCGTTCATCGCAGCCGCCATGCCGTGCTCGCGAATGCCCCAATAGACATAACGACCCTTGCGGTTGTCGATATCGAACACGCCCAGATCATCGGTTTTCGTGTTGTTCGAGCCGGTCAGATCCGCCGACCCCCCGATGGTTTCGGGCATGATCGGGTTGATCTCTTTCAGGGCAACCTCTGATGCGGCGCGGGTGGCCAGCTTGGGCTGCTCTTCGGACAGGCGCTTTTTGAGGTTCTTGACCGTGGCCGACAGCTTTTTGGGGGCTTCGCCGTTCATCACACGGGCGAATTCCCTTTGACGGCTGGCCGAGTGGTCTTGCAGACGGGCTTCCCATTCGGCGCGAGCCGCCGCACCGCGCGAACCGGCGGCTTCCCACCAGGATTTGATATCCGCGGGAATTTCAAACGGTGCCGAGGTCCAGCCCCAGGCCTCTTTGGCCGCTTTGTTCTGGTCTTCGTTGGTCAGCGCGCCGTGGCCCTTTGAGGTGTCCTGCGCCGCGTGGCCGATGGCGATGTGCGATTTGCACGCGATCATCGAGGGTTTGCCGGCTTTCTTGGCGGCCTCGATGGCGGCATCGATGGCTTCGGGATCGTGGCCGTCGATTTCCTGAACATGCCAGCCCGCAGCCTTGAACCGCGCAACCTGATCCACCTCGCACGACAGCGATACTTTGCCGTCGATGGTGATGTCATTGTTGTCCCAGAACACGATCAGCTTGGACAGCTTGTGACGGCCTGCAATGGCGATGGCCTCTTGGCTGACGCCTTCCATCAAACAGCCGTCGCCTGCGATCACATAGGTGTGGTGATCCACCAGCTTTTTGCCAAAGCGCCCACGCAGCATTTCTTCGGCCATGGCGAAACCGACCGAATTGGAAATCCCCTGACCCAGCGGGCCGGTGGTGGTCTCAACGGCTTTGAGCAGGAAGTTTTCCGGGTGGCCCGCGGTCTTGGCACCCCACTGGCGGAAGTTTTTCACCTCGTCCAGCGTCACTTCGGGATCGCCCAAAAGATAGAGCAGCGAATAGATCAGCATTGATCCATGGCCCGCCGACAGGATAAACCGGTCGCGGTCGTGCCATTCGGGGTTCTGGGCGTCAAACTTGAGGTGTTTGGAGAACAAAACCGTTGCAACATCCGCCATGCCGATGGGCATGCCAGAGTGGCCAGAGTTGGCATTGGCAACAGCATCCAGCGCCAGGGCGCGGATCGCGGTGGCGCGCATCCAGTGATCAGGATTGCGGGTGCGAAGCTCTTGGATATCCACGAAGGTCGATCCTTTATGTCTTGGGGTTTGGGGCTGAATAGCAGTGTTTTACGATTGTGCAAGCTTTGCCTGCCAGCTTCTTTGCTTGTTGCGTGAAAGCAGCGCTGTAAGGTCTTGGAACATAAGGAGAGCTGTTTTATCCTTGCAGTTGATAAACTTTGTCAGCGCTATCGGAGCGATTCGGGGTTCCCCTGGGGCACGTCCCGTCAATCCGGCCTAGCCTGACAGAATATGGGGAGCAGTATGACCCAGCTGACAGAATACCAAGATCGCATTTCGCGAGCGTTGGACCGCCTTTCTCAGGGCGTGGACCGTGTGGGCGGGGCGTCTTCTGATGCCCTGACGGATTTGCAAGAGCAATTGGCCCAGGCCCAGGCTGCAACGGCCGAAGCCCGCGCCGCCCACGACGCCGCCGAAGAGGCGCGGTCCGCGCTTGAGGCGGAAACAGAAGGTCGGATTCAGGAGGCGGTGGCCCAGGCTGAGAATGAAAAAACCGCAGCCGTGCGTGCGGCGGCGGCGGCCAATGCGGCGCTGGATGAGTTGCGTGAACAGCAGGCGGCGACACCGCCTGAGGCCGCTGCCGAAAGCTTTTCGGAAGATCCGGGAATTGGGTCCGACGCAGAAAGCGCAACCGACGCGCCGCAGGATGCACAAGCCGAGGCTGAAATCAAATCCCTGCGCGAGGCGCTGGATGATGAAAAGATGGCGAATGCCCAGTTGGAAGAACGCTATCGTGTCTTGCAGGCCCAGTTGAAAGAAGGATCCGCCGCGCCGACCTCCGATGGGGCCGGGGATCTTGCGGACCTGGATCAGGAACTGCGCCGCCTGCGCAATGCTGTCAGCGATCTTGAGGAAAGCAACCGTGCGCTGCGCGAGGCCAACGCCCAGGGCGTGGGCGATCCAGAGCTGATCAATGCCTCTTTGCAATCGGAACTCGAAAGCCTGCGCGCGGCGCGCGCCTCGGAGCGGGCCGAGGGGCAGGCGGTGCTGGCCGCGCTTGAGCCGTTGTTGCAATCGGACGAGACCGTAGAAGAGGGGGCTGGCTGATGTCGAATATCGAAGTGGAAATCAATATTGGTGGCCGCACCTTCGAAGTGGCGTGTCAGGAAGGGGAACAACAGTTCCTGACCTCTGCCGCCAGCCTGTTGGATGCCGAAGCGCAGGTGCTGGTCAATCAGATTGGCCGCCTGCCGGAAACCCGCTTGTTGCTGATGTCGGGTCTGATGCTGGCGGATAAGACCGCGGGTCTGGAAGAACAGCTGCGCGAAGCACAAACCCAGATGGCAGCCCTGCAGGCGGAAATCGAGGCGCTAAAAAACCAACCCGCGCCCGAGCCCGAGCGCATCGAGGTGCCGGTGATCCCGAATGATGCGGTGGATGCTCTGGCCGAAATGGCCGCGCGGGCCGAAAGCCTTGCTGAAAGCCTGGACGAAAAGCTGGGGTAATTTGCACGCGACAGAAAACACCTTGCGCGGAAAGGCCCAAGGCAGAAATATCCTCGTCAGAAAATGAAAAACGCCTCAGAACCCTCTGAGGCGTTTCGATTTTTGCGGTGGTTGCCCTTAGGCGTTGGCAAGGCGGATCTTGTCCGCGGCCTCTTTGTCAAAGGCCACACCATTGTCGGTGAACATCTGATCCAGCTCGCTGGACAGGACCATTTCGGTGACGATGTCACAGCCTCCCACGAATTCACCTTTGACATAAAGCTGGGGTATGGTGGGCCAATCCGAATAGTCCTTGATCCCCTGGCGCAGGGCTTCGTCGACCAGGACATTCACATCAGCATAGTCGACACCCATGTAATTCAGCACACCCGCCACGCGCGATGAGAACCCGCATTGCGGCATGGATTTCGTGCCCTTCATGAACAGCACAACGTCATGGGCTTTGACGGTTTCGTCGATCTGGGTCTTTGCGTCAGTCATTTGTTTCTCCGTTTCCACCTGCGGTGGTTCATTTTCCGTCTGACCCGCCAGTATCTTGAACCATATCTGAAGAGCTTTGGGAGCTCGCAGATCAGGATGGTAAGAATATCGGCGGTCAGTAGAAGTAGGCGGAGCAGCGCCGATAGACTCCGCCCCAGAATTTCATCCATTAATCCGGTGCTTTGGTGGTCAGCGCCAGGGCGTGAAGTTCGCCGTTTGCGCCATCCATCTTGCCTTTGAGCGCGGCATAGACGGCGCGTTGTTGCTGCACCCGGTTTTTGCCGCGAAAGCTTTCGTCGACGACCATGGCCGACATATGGACCCCATCATCCCCTTGAACGGTGATCTGGGCGTCAGGAAAGCTCTCACGGAGCAGATCTTCGATTTCCTGAGCGTGCATGGGCATGGGGGGTCTCCGATTTAGGTCTTTTCTAAAACCTAGTGGGCCTGCGCGGCGGGCGCAAGGGTGGCTCAGGCCGCAAGATCAATCCAAACGGGAACGTGGTCCGAGGGGCGTTCATAGCCGCGGATCTCTTTGTCGATCTGACAGTCGGTCAACAGATCCGCCGCCTGTGGGGACAGCAACAGGTGGTCGATGCGAATCCCGTTGTTGCGTTGCCAGGCCCCGGCCTGATAGTCCCAAAAGCTATAGTGGCCGGGGCCTTGGGTGCGGGCGCGAAAGGCTTCGGTATAGCCAAGGTTCAAAATCCGACGGAACGCCGCGCGGCTTTGGGGCAGGGCCAGCGCATCCTTGCGCCAGCTGTCGGGTTTGGCGCAATCCTCGTCCTGGGGGATCACGTTATAGTCGCCGCCCAGCACAACGGGCATCTCAAGCGCCAGCAGATCGCGGGCGTGGGCCTCCATCCGCGCCATCCACGCCAGCTTGTAATCATACTTGGGACCGGGAACAGGGTTGCCGTTTGGCAGGTAAAGCCCGCACACCCGCACGGCCTGTGTGTCGCCCATGACTGTCGCTTCGATCCACCGGGCCTGATGGTCTTCGGCATCACCTGGCAGGCCGATTGACACATCTTCCAAAGGGGTTTTGCTCAGGATGGCGACACCGTTGAAGCTCTTTTGTCCATGGGTGGCCACATAATAGCCGCGCTCTTCCAAAAGATGGGTAGGGAAGGCTTCGTCGATCGACTTTATTTCTTGGAGTACCGCAACGTCAGGCTTTGCCTTGTCCAGCCACGCACACAACGCCTGTGCGCGTGCTTTGATGCCGTTGATGTTGAACGTCGCGATTTTCATGGGGGCCTCCTGACTTGGCTTACCCAGACCCTGTCTTGGGTCCGGGGTCAAGTGGTGCGTGCCACGACCCGGGCAAACGGGTTCGAAAACTTGGAAACGGCCCCCTCCAGATCTGGGTGATTCTGGTGCGATTCGGGTTTTGCTTATTTGCAAATCGGACTGGAATTGCAAATTTTTATCTTATCCACAGGAAATTTTATTCGGGGAAAAAGACGTATTGTTTCGTAATTCGAAACGGTTGGTTGGCGCTAATGGTGTTGGTAAACCTATTGATAATCAACCTTAACAAGAATTAACTTTTATGCAAACCATCCTTGCGGGCAACGTCTAGGGGCAAACTCTGAAACCTCTGATGGAGCGAAGAAATGTCCGCTAAACTTAAACAGACTACTCGTGAAGAATTCGTTTACGCCGGTGAAACCAGCGCCTTGCTGGGCGATGCCGTCGAAATGTTCTGCTCGTGGTCGGGTCCTTCCGCCAGCGATGCCATGTCAGGTGACGCGGTCGAAGCGTTTTGTTCCTGGTCCACACCCTCGGCATCCGATGCACGCACCGGTGACGCCGTAGAAGCCTTTTGTTCCTGGTCCGGCCCCGCACGCGGCGATGCCAGCACCGGCGACAACGTCGAAGCGTTCAGCTCATTGTCGACGCCCAATGCCACAGATGCCACCACCGGTGACGCGGTCGAAGCCTTCTGTTCTTGGTCGGGTCCGGCACGCGGTGACGCCACAACCGGCGATAATGTCGAAGCTTTCAGCTCGCTTTCGACCCCCAGCGCGACGGATGCAACGGCGGGTGATGCGGTCGAAGCGTTTTGTTCCTGGTCGGGTCCGGCACGCGGTGACGCCACCACAGGCGACAACGTAGAGGCGTTCAGCTCATTGTCGACCCCGATCAAAGCCTGATCCTCGTGAACCCGGGCGGGGCGTAGATCGCTTCGCGACCCTTTGTTTCAGAAAGGAAGCATCATGAATAATGTTATCCAACTGACCGTCCCGTCCCGGATTGCGCCCATGGAGGCGCGGGCCACCGCGCTTCTGGCCAGCTTTGCCGAGGGGCGTCGCATTCAAGACGACGTGTTTTGGCTAAAAGAAAATGCCGAATTGTTAAACATTTTGGAAACGACCGGGCAAAGCGTTCCTCAATCCGCTTTGCAGGTCCATGCCCAGTTTTATGAAATGGCGCAGAAACGTTTACAATTCTTCCCACAATATTATCGCTTTCTCCTTTCGATTGTATTAGACCTTGAAGAGTTGGGTTATACGGGTAATATGGCGCAACGTATGGTTGATTACGCGCATTCGAAAGGGCTTGTTCATGCCGAATTGTCTGATTTGCAACGGGCCGAGGCGCGCCGCTTGATGACGCGAAGGGGCATCAACCCTGTCCGGGATGACGGTCTTGACGATCGGCTGCGTGATTTCGCTAATAGGTCCGCAACCTTTGCTCTTCCGAACAAGAAAGCCGCCTACGAATTGACCCATATCGTCTTTTATCTCAGTGAATACGGCCGTCGGGATCCCCGATTGGACCCGCAGGCCATCGAAAGCCTGCATTTCGCCGGGTTTACGGCGTTCCTGGATCAGAATGCGGATCTTCTTGCCGAAATCTGTATTTCGCTGATCTATGCCGGAGAAACGCCGCCGCGTCTGTGGACCGAATGGCTTGAACTGGAAACTGCGGCCTTCGTGGTGGATGAAGATCCTGCTGTTTCGGTCAATGATGACTACCACGAATTCTTTGTCTGCAACTGGCATCAGGCCGTCACCGGAGGTGAGATTTTCCGCAAACCCTTTGCGGGGGGCCGCATGCGATTGGACCGGGGGCCGCGCATGGCCAATGCCCTGCGCGAAATCAGCCAGGCCATGTTGGGCATGGATGACGCGCGTTCGGGAGACTGGGATGTCATGCGCCCCCGAATGGAGGCAGAACTGTCAGAAGAAGCATGGGATGTTCTGGGCATGGCGTCCCAGACCAGCCAGCATTTTGATGCGTATTTCCAAGGCTTTGCCAGGGCGGGTGCCGTTTGAAGGGCGCGATGACCGGGGCCCTCCTTGTCGTGTTGTACACGGTATTGATGACGGCGGCGGATGGGCTGACCAAGTTCGTTGCCGGTGGCTATGCGGCCCCACAGGTCTTTGTGATTTCGGCGGGTCTTGTGGCGCTGATGTCCTGGGGGCTGGCCCAGTCCCGTGCGCAACGTCAAAGCCTCAAGGTGCGCTCGGTGGGCTGGATGGCTGCGCGGACCGTGCTGACCATTCTGGCCTCTGTCGGGTTTTTCAAGGCCTTGTACCTGCTGCCTCTTGCGGATGTGTTCCTGTTCGTGGGGTTGATCCCGCTGGTGGCCGCGGCGCTGAGCGGCCCATTCCTGGCCGAAACCCCCCGCCCGACAGCCTGGGTCGCACTGGCCATTGGTTTGACCGGTATCCTTTTCCTCATGCCCGAAGGGCTGGGGGCGGTGAAGGCAGGTCATTTCTGGGCGTTGCTCGGGGTCCTGTCGGGGACGGGGTCGCTGTTGGCGGCCCGGGTGATCAGCAAGGTGGAGCGCGCACCGCTGGCGCAAGTGTTCTGGCCCAACCTGGGTTTGATGATCAGCATGGCCGTGGTCGCCCCGTTTGTCTGGAAGCCCCTGACCATGCTGGACTTTACGTTCATCGTGGCCTACGCCATCGCGCTGTTTGCCGCCCGCTATGTTGTGGTCGAGGCGCTCAGGTTGCTGCCGACCTATGTGGCGACATCTTTGATGAATCTTCAATTTGTCTGGATGATCTTCGTGGGCTACGTCTTTTTCGCGGAACTGCCGACAATGGGCACATTGGCGGGGGCTGCGCTGATCATTGGCTCAGGCTTGTGGCTGGTGGTCGACGAAAACCAGGCGGCCAAAGCGCGCCTGGTGCCCGCAGAGTGACGCGCTTTAAGTTTGCGGCTCAAGCCACTGGATCACATGGAAAAAGATGTTCCGCAGCCACATGAGCTGCTGGCGTTGGGATTGTCGATGACAAAGCGCGCGCCGATCAGCTCGTCTGAAAAATCGATGGTAGCGCCCGACAGAAACGGCAATGACACCGGGTCCACCACGACCTTTTCGCCGTCGCCGATCACCAGGTCCTCGTCATTGGCGGTATCGAGTTTGATTTCATACTGAAACCCCGAACAGCCGCCACCCTCGACCGCGATCCGCAGGGCTTGCCCTTCGGCGCCGGCACCGATTTCAGCCAGCCGATCAAAGGCGCGCTGTGTGACTTTTGGCGGCAGTTGCATGTCGTCTCCGTTACAGAACTCTGAGTTTCATTCCCGATGGAATTTCAATATAGGTGGCAATGGGAGAGGCCACAAGGAGCGCGAGCAGATGCGCGCAATTTACGCAAGCGATCCGGATCAGGTCCGGGGGCGGCTTTATGCCGAAGAAGAAAGCGCTTTTCGGTCCTGTTTTCAAAGGGATCGCGACCGGATCATCCACTGTTCTGCATTTCGCAGGCTCAAACATAAAACGCAGGTTTTCGTTGAACACGAAGGGGATTTCTATCGCACGCGGTTGACCCACTCCATTGAAGTGGCGCAGGTGGGGCGCACGATTGCCAATGCGCTGGGGTTGAACATCGACCTGACCGAAGCCGTCGCCCTTGCCCATGATCTGGGGCACACGCCCTTTGGACATACCGGCGAGGATGCGCTGGACGCGTTGATGCAACCCTACGGGGGGTTCGACCACAACGCCCAGACCCTGCGGATCGTCACGGATCTGGAACGACATTATGCCGAATTCGACGGGTTGAACCTGACCTGGGACACGTTGGAAGGGATCGCTAAACACAATGGCCCAGTGACCGGTGATATCCCTTATGCCCTTGGGGCCTATGATAAAATTCACGACCTAGAGCTACACACCCATGCCAGCGCCGAAGCACAGGTCGCCGCGTTGTCGGATGATGTGGCTTATAACAATCACGATTTGCACGATGGTCTGCGGGCCGGGTTGTTTTCCGAAGAGCAAATCGCGCAATTGGCGATGGTTGGGGCGTGTTACAAAGAGGTTGATTTGGCCTATCCTGAGCTGGACCCCTATCGGCGCAGACACGAAGCCCTGCGGCGGGTGTTTGGTGTCATGGTGGGCGATCTGATCGCCACGTCACGCGCCAATCTTGAAACCTCAGGCTGCAGATCCGCTCAGGAAATCCGCGAGTTGGGCAGACCCGTGATCGCGTTTTCAGATGAAATCTGGGCGCAGATGAAAGAGATTAAATCCTTTCTATTCAAAAACATGTACCGCGCCCCTTCGGTGATGGATAAACGTTCAAGGGTGACTATCGCCCTGAAAGAGCTGTTTCCCTATTATATGGAGAACACCGATCAGATGCCCCAGCGTTGGCGCGCGCAGGTGGCGCAGGCCGCCGGGGATGATGTGGCCACCGCGCGTTTGGTTGCAGATTATATCGCGGGAATGACGGATCGCTATGCGTTGCAGCGCCATCAAGAGTTCTTTGCATATGACGTGATGTCCGGTGTGTAGCTAATTGACAGTTAAGGAAAAAACATGGCGATAGCTGAAACCTCTGGCCTTGATGCGGTGTCTGCGTTTGCCCTTGTCGGTGTTTTGGGTGTGGGGGCGCAATGGCTGGCGTGGCGGCTGCGATTGCCTGCGATTGTGTTTATGCTTGCCATTGGTCTTTTGGTGGGCCCGGTGTTCGGGCTGTTCGATCCTCAGGCGCAATTTGGCGAGATGCTCAAACCGATGATCGCCATCGCGGTGGCCATCATCTTGTTCGAAGGTGGGTTGACGCTGAACTTTCATGCGCTCAGCGATGCCAAGGTGGGGGTCAAACGGCTGGTGCTGATAGGGGCGCCGCTGGGGTGGATTGCTTCGACCGCCGCCTTGCACCTTGTGGCGGGTCTTAGTCTTGCGGGATCGGCCGTGTTCGGCGGCATTATGATCGTGACCGGCCCCACGGTGATTGCGCCGCTGTTGCGTCAGGCCAAACTTCAGCGTCGCCCGGCCGCGCTTTTACAGTGGGAGGCCATCGTCAACGACCCGGTCGGGGCCTTGGCCGCGGTTTTGGCCTTTGAGACCGTGATGGTCTGGCAGAGTGCCACATCCCTTGCCCATGCGGTCCAGATGCTGTTGCTTGTCGTCGCGGTCGCGACGGTATTGGGCGTCGCTGCGGGATGGGGGATCGCCCGGGCCTTTGCGCGGGGGCTGGTGCCGGAATACATGAAGATCCCGGTTTTGTTCGTTGTTTTGCTTGCGGTTTTCGCGGCATCAGATCGCGTGTTGCATGAATCCGGATTGTTGACGGTGACGATCATGGGCCTGTGGATTGCCAACGCGGGGTTGCCCAGTTTCACCGAAATGCGCCGTTTCAAAGAACACGCGACCGTGTTGCTGGTTTCGGGGGTGTTCATTCTTCTGGCCGCCAACATGAGCCTTGAAACGCTGAAAACACTGGATTGGCGCGCAGGGGCCTTTGTGCTGTCGGTGATCTTGATCGCCCGACCTTTGCCCGTGCTGGCTGCGCTGGCGTTTTCCAACATCCCGTGGCGCGAACGCCTTTTGGTGGCCTTTACCGGGCCGCGTGGCGTGGTCTTGGTGGCTGTAGCGGGCCTGTTTGGCGAACGCCTTGTCACGCTGGGGATCGAAGACGCCCACCGCATCGCGCCTTTGGCCTTTGCGCTGGTGGCCGCGACGGTGGTGTTGCACGGGTTCACCCTGACACCCATGGCGCGTGTGTTGCGGGTGAGCGCCTCGAAAAAGCCGGGGGTGATGATCCTGGGCGGGTCGCCCTGGGCGGTCGACCTGGGCAAAGCCATCGCCAAAACCGACCTGCCGGTGATCTTGTGTGACCCAAACCACGCCCATCTGCGCAGTGCGCGCGAGGCGGGGCTGCCTGTTTATTATGGCGATGTCCTGTCCGAAAATGCCGAACACCAGCTGGATTTCGTCGCCTATGAGGCGCTGATCTGTGCCACGGATGACGATGCCTATAACACGCTTGTGGCCACCGATCTGGGGGCCGAGTTCGGGCGGCAAAACACCTTTCAGATCAAGCGTGTGCGCGACGGAGCCGAACGTCACAACCTGCCCAGCACCCTGGGCGGGCAGGCGCTTGCAAGCAACGAAACCTTCTTTGAAGGCAATGCCCGCATGGCCCAGGGGGGGCGCTTTGGGGTCAGCACGCTGACCTCGGAATTCACCCTTGCGGATTGGCGCGCGGCGCACCCGGATGCGGTGGCCATGATCGACGTCACGGCCCAGGGGGGCTTTCGGGTGTTGGGGCCCCAGGATGCGCCCCGCGACAGCGAAGGCCTGCGGATCATCCACCTGAGCCCGCCAAGCGCCTAGCCCGCAGCCCCAGGACCATTTGACCCCGCCGCCGGACGTGATAGACGGGGCGCAAATCCCCTAAGATTGTCACTTGGGAGCGACACTTATGAATCTGTTTTCCGATATTCGCGCACTGGTCCTCACCTCGATTGAGGCCATGGTCGCCGAAGACATCCTGCCTGCGGGCCTGAACCTTGACCCGATCACAACCGAGCCGCCCCGCGACCCGGCGCATGGGGATATGGCGACCAATGCCGCCATGGTGCTGGCAAAGCCCGCCAAGATGAAACCGCGCGACATTGCCGATGCGCTGGCGTTGAAACTGGCCGCCGATCCGCGGATCTCCAGCGCCGAGGTGGCAGGGCCGGGCTTTTTGAACCTGCGTCTGGATGCGTCGGTTTGGCAGGGGCTTCCGGCGGCGATCCTGAACGCCGGCACCACATATGGGCGGTCCACCATGGGGCAGGGCCAACGGGTGAACGTCGAATATGTTTCGGCCAATCCAACGGGTCCGATGCATGTTGGCCACGCGCGGGGCGCGATTGTCGGTGACGCCATGGCCAGCCTGCTGGATTACGCCGGTTTTGACGTCACGCGTGAATACTACATCAACGATGGTGGCGCGCAGGTCGATGTGCTGGCCCGCTCGGTCTATCTGCGCTATCTCGAAGCGCATGGCCAGGAGGTCGAGTTCGCCGAAGGCACCTATCCCGGTGACTATCTGGTTCCCGTGGGGCAGGCGCTTAAGGCCAAGGTGGGCGAGGCCTATCTGGACAAGGGCGAAGACGTCTGGCTGCAAGAGATCCGCGAATTTGCCACCGCAGCCATGATGGACCTGATCCGCGAGGATCTGGCGGCGCTTGGCGTGCATATGGATCACTTCTTTTCGGAAAAGTCGCTATACGGCACCGGCAAGATCGAAGCCGCGATCGAAAGCCTGCGCGACAAGGGCCTGATCTATCGCGGAGTGCTGGAACCCCCCAAGGGCAAAAAGCCCGAAGACTGGGAACCGCGCGAACAGACCCTGTTCAAATCCACCGAGCATGGGGATGACGTGGACCGCCCGATCCAGAAATCCGATGGGGCCTGGACCTATTTCGCACCCGACATTGCCTATCACTATGACAAGGTCACGCGCGGGTATGACCAGCTGATCGACATTTTCGGCGCGGATCACGGCGGCTATGTCAAGCGGATGAAGGCGGCGGTTTCGGCGCTGTCCGATGGGCAAACGCCGCTGGACATCAAGCTGATCCAATTGGTCAAGCTGTTCAAAAACGGTGAGCCCTTCAAAATGTCCAAGCGGGCAGGGACCTTTATCACCCTGCGCGATCTGGTCGATATGGTGGGGGCCGACGTGGCGCGTTTCCACATGCTGACCCGCAAGCCCGACGCCAGCCTTGATTTCGATTTCGACAAGGTGGTCGAGCAAAGCAAGGAAAACCCGGTGTTTTATGTGCAATATGCCCATGCCCGGATCTGTTCGGTGCTGCGCAAGGCCGCTGAGGCGGGGATCGCGGTGGATGATGCGTCTCTGGCCGGTGTTGACCTGTCGGGCATGACCCATGACGCCGAGATCATGATGGCGCGCAAGCTGGCCGAATGGCCGCGCCTGGTGGAAATCGCCGCGCGCACCAATGAACCGCACCGGGTTGCGACCTATCTGTCGGAACTCGCCTCCGAGCTGCACGGCCTGTGGAACCGTGGCAATGATGAGCCCAGCTTGCGCTTTATTCAGGATGACGGGGCTGCAACACAGGCGAAAATTGCGCTCGCGCGTGCCGTAGCCGTTGTTATTTCCGCCGGTCTTGCTATTCTTGGCGTCACACCGGTTGAGGAAATGCGTTAAAAAAGCGCCCCGTCGGTCCGAACAGGCGGCCCCTTCTTGGCAAATGTGATGATGCACAGCGTCATGAAATCTTTGCGATAGAACCGGGTCAGGACACAGCAGAAGACACCGCGCGGCATGTATCGCGCGGGGCGCATGAGGCGAAGATGGCGGATTTTACCTATCAAGGCGGGCATCATGCCCCGTCTGCGACCGGTTCCATGGGGCAATCGGGGGCGTCTTTGGCAGGTGTGGCTGGGGCGGTTGCCTCGGTGGCCTTGGTGATTGGTGTCGGTGTCTGGGGCTATCAGGTGATGGTCCGCGACGTCAGCGCCGTGCCCATCGTGCAGGCCATGGCAGGCCCCATGCGCGTGGCCCCCAAGGATCCGGGCGGCAACCTGGCCGTGCATCAGGGATTGGCGGTCAACGAAGTGGCCGGGCAGGGCGGGGCGTCTGGCCCGGCGGATCGTCTTGTGCTGGCCCCGCGCGAAGCCGGGCTTGGCGCCGAAGACGTGGCCCATGGGTCGCTTCCCGAACAGTCCTTGCCGCGCAGCGTGCCTTCCTTGGCCGAGAATGCGCAGATCATGGAGCTGCCGCAGGGGGCACCCATCCCAGAAGATGACCCGATCCAGGCGCTGGCAAACCAATTGGCGCAGGGGGTTGCTCCGCTGCAGCCGCTGGAGGCAGATGTTCCTCCTGTTGGGGAAACGATCCCGGCTCAGACCGCGGCTGCGCCCGAAACACCCACCACTGATGAGACCGCAGCCACCGCAGGTGGGACCGGATTGCAGCGGTCCTTGCGCCCGCAATTGCGCCCAACCGGCCTGAAACAAGCAAGCATGACCGCCGCGGCCCAGGTCTCGGCTGCGCCCACCACGCGTGAGCTTGACCCGACCACTCTGCCTGCGGGCACCCGTCTGGCGCAGATCGGCGCCTTTGACAGCCCCGAGGTCGCCCGCGCCGAATGGGCCCGGCTTGAGGCGCGGTTCGAAGATTATCTGGCCGGCAAAGATCGTATCATCCAAAAAGCCACATCGGGTGGGCGCGTGTTCTATCGCCTGCGGGTGCATGGTTTTGCCGATCTGTCGGAATCGCGCCGCTTCTGCGCGGCCTTCGTGGCGCAAAACGTCGATTGCATCCCGGTGGCCAACAGATGAGCCCGTTTGGCGCGACCATTCTAGGCTGTCTGGGGCCGCGCCTGACCGCACAAGAACGCGGCTTTTTCGCCACGGCCAACCCCTTTGGGTTCATCCTGTTCAACCGCAACCTTGAGGACACAGAGCAGATCCGCGCGCTTTGTGCCGATCTGCGGGACTGCGTGGGCCGCGATGCGCCCATCTTTATCGACCAAGAGGGCGGGCGGGTCCAACGCCTGCGCCCGCCGCTGGCGCGTGAATGGAGCGCGCCGCTGGACTTGTGTCAGGCGCTTGGACCCTCGGCGTCGCGCGCCATGTACCTGCGTTATCAGATCATTGCGTCAGAATTGCGCGGGCTGGGGATCGATGGAAATTGCGCCCCTCTTGTGGACGTGGCGCGGCCTGACACCCATCCGGTTCTGCGCAACCGCTGTTATGGCGAAGACACCGATACGGTCGTGAAAATCGCACGTGCGGTGGCGGATGGCTGCATGCGCGGCGGCGTGCTGCCCGTGATCAAACACATGCCCGGCCATGGGCTTGGCACCTTGGACAGCCATCACGAACTGCCGCATGTCAGCGCCCCGCGCGATATCCTGGACACTGTGGATTTCGCCGCCTTTGCCGCGCTTGCGGATCAACCGCTGGGCATGACCGGCCACCTTGTTTTCCAAGCCATCGACGATCGCCCCGCGACCATATCGCCCGTGATCATTGACCTGATCCGCAGCCAGATCGGGTTTGACGGGCTCTTGATGACCGATGATCTCTCGATGAAGGCGCTTGGCGGCAGCTTTCATGCGCGCGCACGCGCGGCGATTTCTGCGGGCTGTGATGTGATCTTGCATTGCAACGGTGACATGAACGAGATGCGCCCGGTGGTGGAGGCCGCAGGCACCCTGTCCGAGCGCGGGCAGATCCGCGCCCAACGTGCGCTCAATCTTCGCAAACCCGCGCCCACGCTTGACATCGACGCGCTTGAAGACGAATTTCAGGGGCTTGTGTCCCAAACCGCCTGACCTGTCTGATGACTGATCTCGATCCCTCCCAAGACGCGCTGGCGTTGTCCGTGCCTGACCGGCTTGAGGCTGAGGCCCTCGTGGTGGATGTCGAAGGGTATGAGGGGCCGCTGGATCTGTTGCTGAACATGGCGCGCACGCAAAAGGTGGATTTGCGCAAGATATCCATCTTGCACCTGGCGCGGCAATATCTGGAGTTTGTCGAAAAGGCCAAAGAGCTGCGGATTGAACTTGCGGCGGATTACCTGGTGATGGCGGCCTGGCTGGCGTTTTTGAAATCGCGCTTGTTGCTGCCCCCGGACCCGGCGGAACAGGGCCCTTCTGGCGAAGAACTGGCCGCGCATCTGGCGTTTCAGCTGGAGCGGCTTCAGGCCATGCGCGACGCCGCCGCGAAACTGATGGCGCGGGATCAACTGGGCCGTGATTTCTTTGCCCGGGGACAGTCTGAAAACGTCGAACGGGTGCGCCGGGTGCGCTATACCGCCGGGTTGGTGGACCTGATGAAGGCCTATTCGCGCATCCGCACCAAGGATGACTTTCGCCCCTTTGTCATGGACCGCGACAAGGTGTTCACCATGGAGCAGGCGCTGGACCGTCTGCGCGGTATGATCGGTTTCGTGGGGTCCTGGACCGATATTCAAAGCTATCTGCCCGATGGCTGGGACGAGGATCCGGTCAAATGGCGCTCTGCCACGGCGGCCACCTTTGCGGCGTCGCTGGAACTGGTCAAAGAGGGCAAGGCCGAGATCCGTCAAAGTGCAACTTTTGCCCCGATTGAGCTGCGCCGCAAGGAGAGCCGTGATGAGTGACGACATCCAAAAAGAAGAAAGCCTGTTCGACGCGCCGCCCATGGGCGAACAAGAGCGCATGGTCGAGGCCATTCTCTTTGCCACGGCGGAACCGATCACCATCAAAGAGTTGCAAGGGCGCATGCCGCATGGGTGCGACGCAAAACAGGCGCTGGCGCATCTGCAAAAACGCTATGACGGGCGCGGGGTGCATCTGACCCGCATCGGTGATGCCTGGGCCATGCGCACCGCTGCGGACCTGGGCTTTTTGATGCAGCGCGAAACGGTTGAACACCGGAAACTGTCGCGCGCGGCGATCGAAACCCTTGCCATCATCGCCTATCACCAGCCGGTGACCCGCGCCGAAATCGAAGAGATCCGGGGGGTCTCGGTCAGTCGCGGGACGGTGGATCAGCTGTTGGAAATGGAATGGATCCGCTTTGGCCGCCGTCGCATGACCCCGGGCCGCCCGGTGACTTTTGTGGTGACGCAGGGGTTTCTGGATCACTTTGGTCTTGAATCCGCGCGTGACCTGCCGGGGCTGGCGGATCTACGGGCCGCGGGCCTTCTGGACAACCGCCTTGCCCCCGATCGTGCGCGCGACGACGCGGAACAAGGGGACGATGACGATCAGACCGAGCTGTTCGAAGATATCTGACAAGGTGGCGACTGGCCCTAAATTTGCCAGAAACTTTGTGTTATATAGGTCTGAAAGGGGGGGCCAATAACATCCCAACATCATGCTATGAGGTTGCTATGAATATGAATCAGGTCGTGAATATGGTCGTGCGCATCGTGATGCGCAAACTGATCAGCGGTGGCATCAATGGCGCCATGAAGCAGTTTTCCAAGAAAACCAACCAACCGCGCCACCCCAAACAGCCGCCAATGGCCTGACAGCGGTCAGACCCCGGGGCCAACTCATGTCAGGCCCTTGAAACAAGGTTCTCAGGCTGCGGTTGAGGCTCAGGCCGGGCTTTTGAAGTGCTTTGATAGTTTCAGCCCCTGACCTTGATAGTTCGACGCGATGCCCGCGCCGTACAGCTGTTCGGGCATTTCCGACATGCGTTCATAGACCAAACGCCCGACAATCTGCCCGTGTTCCAGCACAAAGGGCGCTTCGTGACAGCGCACCTCCAAAACCCCGCGCGCCCCGCTTCCACCCGCTGCCGCATGGCCAAAGCCGGGATCAAAGAAGCCCGCGTAATGCACCCGAAATTCACCAACCATCGCCAGAAACGGTGCCATTTCAGCGGCATAGGATGGGGGGATATGCACCGCTTCGCGGCTGACCAGAATATAGAACGCCCCCGGATCCAGGATCAGCTGTTGCTTGTCACTATAGAGCGGGTCCCAGAAATCCGCCGGGTCATAGGTGTCGATCTGGTCCAGATCAATCACACCCGTGTGCGGCTTGGCCCGATAGCCCACCAGACCGTTTTTGCCGGGCTGAAGATCCACGGAAAAGCCCAGCCCCTCGTCAATCACTGCGGGGCCGCCGGCCACAAGGGTTTCGCTTGCGTGCAATTCGCTTAGCTCGGCATCGCTGAGAACCGCCTGCCCATCGCGAAAGCGAATTTGGTTCAGGCGCATCCCCGGCCGCACCAGAACCGAAAAGGAGCGCGGGCAGATTTCGGCATAAAGCGGCCCCGCGTAGCCCGGCGACACGCGGTCAAACTCTTCGCCTTCATCGGTGATCACACGGGTCAACAGATCCAGCCGCCCGGTCGAGCTTTTGGCATTGGCGATCGCCTGGATCTGCCGGGGCAGGTCAAGCCGTTCCATCAAGGGCACGACATAGACACAGCCCTTTTCCAACACCGCTCCCTGGGCCAGATCAATCCGGTGCATTTCAAATTCTTCAAGCCGGGCCGCAACCGAATTGCCAGCCCCCGCAAGGAAAGAGGCCCGCACACGATAGGCCACGGTGCCCAGGCGCAGATCAAGGCTAGCGGGTTGCACCTGTCCCTCGACAAACGGCACATCCGCCCCAAGCGCGCCCGAACGGATCAGCGTTTCGATTTGCTGGCTGGCCAGAACTCCGGTCATGGCGACCTCCTATTGCCGGTCGCAGGCACGCGGGCCTCGAACACGGGGAAAACGATGGGAGGCAAAATGACCGAAAGGTCGGGTTACATCAAGAAGCCATCCTCGACTTCCGCATCTCCATCCTGCGGTTTTGTGTCCGGAAGATCCTGAATATCTTGGGTAAACAGCGCCTCAAAGGGGTTCTCAGTGTCGGCGGGGACCGCTTCGATGCCCACGTCCAGCGTCGCGTCGCCACTGAGTTCCAAGTAATGGATCTGAACCTGGTGCTCACCGGGCTCAAGGTCGATCCAGGCATCTTGCAACGCTTCAAATGGTGCGCCCACGGTGGTCAGCACCAATTCGCCGTTTACAAAGATATCAGCCTCATCATCAGCCATCATGGTGAAATGATAGGTTGTGGTCTCTGAGACGCTCAGGGTTTTGGTGTATTCCGCCGCCACAAAGTCCTGCGATCCCCCATCCCAAAGCGCACCCTTGTTTGCGACCATGTCGATGTCAGACACTTGTTCCGAGGCATCCGCCTCTGATGAGAAATCCACATCCCCAAGGCTTTGGACGCCGGGGGTCAGTTCAAAATACCGCGCTTGAAAGCCATCATTGATCGGCTGCGGTGCGGGCTCGGGGGCCGGTTGTGGCGCCGGTTCCGGGTCGGGCTGTTGAACGGGTTCGGGCTGTGGCTCGGGGGCGGGTTCCGGTTCAGGTTCAGGGGCCGGCTCCGGCTGTGGTTCAGGCGCAGGATTTGGGCTTAGCGCGGGGTCTGGTGTGGTGATACCAACGCCGCCGGTGATGGTCACACCCCCGCCCGTGCCGCCAGAAATCGTGACCTTCGGAGCAACCGAAGGTGCTGGCTCGGGTGCGGGATCAGGTTCGGGCTGAGGTTCAGGCGCGGGGGCCGGATCTGGTGTTGGAGCGGGTTCCGGTTCTGGTTCGGGAGTGGGCTCTGGGGTTGGCTCATGCTCTGGTTCGGGATCTGGTTGGGCTGGGGCGGCACCCAGAAATCCCGCGTCCTCCATCCGGTCTTCGACGACCTCGTTGATGGCATCAAACCGCGCCAGAACACGGCCATCGACAGAGGCCGGCAGAGTGTCCGGCAGGGTGGGCAGTTCGCCATAGCTGGCGGTATAGGTGACCATCGACGCCAAGAAATACAGGGTCTCGGTACCATGCGGCGCGCTGTCAATATACAGGGCCTCGGCGGGCAGATCGGCCAATACGGTTGTCAGGATTTCCGACAGGGTTGACGCCACGGGGACAAGCGCGACCTGCGCGTCCGGATCCGCCTGGTTCAGCTGATCGACATAATCGACATACCAATCGTGATAGCCGCCCATATTATGTGCGTGATAGGCCGCAAGGGCGCTGTCAGAGGGGGGCATCGTATCCGTGAACGGCCCCATGTCAGCCCAGCCCTCGTAAATCAGGACCTGCGCATCGGGCTGCGCCAACACCAGCTCATCGAGCAGATCCAATGAGGCATCAATCGGCGAGCGGATGTCGCCGAAATAATTCGCGTTGGCGGCTTGGTCCTGGATAAAGTTTCCCGGTGCGACCAGAATTGTGTCGATCTGCGCGCCACCAAAGGCGCTGTTCCCGCTATTCCAAGCCGGATCAACCCCCCGGAATCCCCATTGATCGGCAGGGGCGTCGCGATCAGCGAACTGGCGCAGGAACCCGTATTCACCGGATGCGGCATAGCTGTTTCCGGACGCCTCGGCAAAGGCGTTCATCCAGACGGGCAGGTTGGTAAAGCTGCCGCCCTCGGCATAGTTCACCAATGAGTTACCAAACAAATATTGAGAACTGTGTGTCGGCATACGCCCTAAATCCCTTGTCGCAAAAGAACGGTGGTACTGGTTAAGCGGGTAAACGTCGTCCGTTTCTAAAACCTAGGTTAAGAAATGCAGGTCGCTTGCGGTCAGGTCAACGATTGTCTGCCGCCGAAATGGAAACGATAAACTTTGATTGTTTCGCGCAGGAACGGAAATGGGCGAAACGCCGCAAAGGCAACGGTACCCATGGTCTAAATTGCGATGCGTGCTGGGTTTTCAGGAAAAATCTGCCCACGTATAGCGCTGCTGTTGCAATACGAATGCTGGTAGAGCGATTTATGGTCGGGCTAGCAGGACTCGAACCTGCGACCTTCCGTCCCCCAGACGGACGCGCTACCAGGCTGCGCCATAGCCCGACTTCTGTCGACGTGTCATAATGTTTTTACCGGCAGGGGCAAGCCCATAATTGCCGGAAAACAGGAAAAATTAATTTTCCTCAGGCCGAGAGCGCATCGATATGCGCGCGCAGACGTTCAAGCAGGTCGGCAACCTCTTGTTGATGGGACGGCGCGATGGATTTGACCTGCGCGATCTGGGGTAGCGGTCCCCGTTCCGGCCATGAGATCAGCGCGCAAGCCGTTGGGGTTTCATCGCTTTGCACCGGTGTGTCCGCAGCGGTAGAGACGACTGAAACATCTGTCTCTT
Organism: Pelagimonas sp.; assembly: GCA_025210345.1. GTDB lineage: Bacteria > Pseudomonadota > Alphaproteobacteria > Rhodobacterales > Rhodobacteraceae > JAOARQ01. Next base: position 257,606 of record JAOARX010000035.1, read on the forward strand.
CAGGGGGTTCCGGGGCCGTCTCGGTGGTCAATTCGGCCGCAGTCCCAGAATCCTGTTCGGGCGCGTCCACCTCTGCACTGTCGCTCTGCCCTTCGTGCGCGTCCTGTGGCGCGGGTTCGGTCGGCTCTTCGGGGGATTCGGCGGCGCCAACCGGATCTGGTTGTGGTTCGGCCACGGCTTCGATCACGGAATCGTCTTCGGTCTGCGAACCGATGGTGTCGAACAAATCTCGGATCAACGGTTCGCGTTGCACGGGGCCGGGTTGTACGGGGGGGGAAGCCTTATGTTCATCAATCGCGTCTTCTGCCACAGGCGCTTGCGCCGGGTCAGAGGGCGGATCGGGAAAGGCGATCACGGATTCGCTGTTCACATCCGTTTGCGCCCCATCCTCGTGAATTTCGGCAAAGGGCGCGTCTTGAATGATGGCATGCTCGGCCCCAGAGTGCGTCTCTTCGGTCAGGGCGCTGTGCTCGGTCAAACCGGCCACATGTTTGACGCCCTTCTCGCGCAGCACCTTTTGCACCCCTTTGATGGTCATGCCATCATCGTGCAACAAGTGTTTGATTCCCCCAAGCAAATCCATATCCGCAGGGCGATAGTATCGCCGCCCCCCAGCGCGTTTGACCGGTTTGACTTGGGTAAATTTGCTTTCCCAGAACCGCAGCACATGTGCGGGTGTGTCAAGCCAATCTGCGACCTCGGAGATGGTGCGAAACGCGTCAGGTGATTTGGGCATGTAGATCCGTCAGGGGTTTGTTTAGCTCTTGGTTCAGCCCTTGTTTCCAGCGGCAACGCGATCTTTCATCAGATGCGAAGGCCGGAAGGTCAGAACGCGGCGGGGCTGAATGGGAACCTCTTCGCCGGTCTTCGGGTTGCGCCCGACACGGGCGGCTTTCTCACGCACCGAGAAGGTCCCAAAGGACGAGATCTTGACCTGTTCCCCTTCGACCAGGGCATCCGAGATGCGCTGGAGCACGGTTTCGACCAATTCGGCGCTTTCGTTGCGCGACAGACCGACTTCCCGAAATACGGATTCGCTCAAGTCCATGCGCGTCAGGGTTTTTTCGCCCATAATCATTCCCTCCCGATGTGTGCCCCAAGTTAAGCGGGAGCGAAAACACAAGTCAACTTCAATGACTTGTCCAAGGGGGTTAAGTTTCGCACGGGGGCGATTAAACCAAAGTTAAACTGCCAAAGGTGGGAATATTTGGGCGATTACCCGGGGATTACCACCGCAAAACCACGGCACCCCATGCCAGACCACCGCCAATGGCCTCGGAAACGATCACATCGCCCGGTTTGATTTGACCGCGCTGCTTGCCCACGGACAGGGCAAGGGGAATCGATGCGGCCGAGGTGTTGCCGTGATCCTGAACCGTGACCACCACGTTGTCCATCGGCAGCCCCATCTTCTTCGCCGTGCCGGCGATGATGCGGATATTGGCCTGATGCGGCACAATCCAGTCCACCTGGTCCGAGGTCAGGCCGATTTTATCCATCGCGGTGTGGGCGGTTTTGGCCAGTTTCTCGACGGCGTGGCGGAAGACTTCTTTGCCCTGCATGCGCAGGTGACCGGTGCTGTGGGTCGAAACGCCGCCATCGACGTATAGAATGTCCTTGTGCCGCCCGTCGGAATTCAGATCCGTCGCAAGAATGCCGCGATCCGCGTTTGTTCCGCTGCCCTCCTGGGCCTCAAGCACCAGCGCCCCGGCGCCATCACCGAACAAAACGCAGGTGCCGCGATCTTGCCAATCCATGATCCGCGAAAACGTCTCGGCGCCGATGACCAGAACGCGTTTCGCCTGGCCTGACAGGATCAGCGCATCGGCATTGGAGAGGGCAAAGATAAAGCCTGCACAGACCGCCTGAACATCAAAGGCAAACCCGCGGGTCATGCCCAGCTTTGCCTGCACCATCGTCGCAGCCGACGGAAAGGTCAGATCCGCGGTTGATGTGGCAAGAACGATGGCGTCGATATCATTCGCTTCAAGACCCGCGTCCTTCAGCGCCGCCTGCGCCGCGTGATGCGCCAGATCTGACGTGGTTTCCCCCTCAGCGGCAAAGTGACGCCGCTCGATCCCCGAGCGCGATCTGATCCACTCATCCGAGGTGTCCAGAGTTTCTGCGAACTCTGCGTTCTCAACGATTCGTTCAGGGAGATAATGCCCAACGCCTACGACGGTTGCACGAATGCTCATTTTGTATTCAGATCCTTCTGCCCTAAGGCATTTTGATCAACTTCTGCCGTAGAGGCAACCCGTGCCGCAAGCCGGTCACCAAAACCTGACCGTGCCAGTTCGAACGCCAGTTTAACCGCCGAAGACACCCCCATCGCGTCCGCCGATCCATGGGATTTCACCACGGTCCCGTTCAGGCCCAGGAACACCCCACCGTTAACACGGCGCGGATCAATGCGTTTTTTCAGGCGCTGCATTGATGTATAGGCCAGCACTGACGCAATGCGGGACAGGGGAGAATAGGCAAAGGCCTGCCGCAGAAAATCACCGATCAGCGACGCGGTGCCTTCGCCGGTCTTCAGGGCAACGTTGCCGGTGAAACCGTCGGTGACAATCACATCACAGCGATCCCCCGGAATGTCGCCGCCTTCAACAAAGCCCACGAATTCGTATTGGCCTTTGGATTCGTTTGCCGCGATCAGGTCATGCGCGTCTTTGAGTTCAGCGCGGCCCTTGTGCTCTTCGGTGCCGACGTTCAACAGACCCACACGGGGGCGTTTTAGCTCAAGCCCGTTGCGCGCGTAAGACGTTCCCATTAGGGCATATTGCAACAGATCCTTGGCATCCGCCTTGATATCCGCGCCCACGTCCAGCATCACGTTGAACCCCTGCGGATTGCGCGAAGGCCAAAGGATTGCGATTGCAGGGCGATTGACACCGGGCAGTTTGCGCAGGCGGATCATCGACAGTGCCATCAGCGCGCCAGTGTTGCCGCAGGAAACCGCGACCGTGGCTTCGCCATTGCGCACCGATTCCAGGGTCGACCACATTGACGTGGCTTTGCCATGGCGCATCACCTGACTGGGCTTGTCTTCCATGGTGACCACATCGGTCGCATGTTTGATGGTGCACCGCCCGTCCAGGATACGGCGTTTGGCGACCAGCTTGGACAGGTCGTCCTCTGGACCGTGCAGGATAAAATCCAGCTCTGGGTTCAGCTTGGCAGAACGGGAAATACCGGCGACAACAGCCGCCGGTCCCCGGTCTCCGCCCATGGCGTCGACAGAAATCACGACCCGATCCGAGCCCGCAGAGTTATGATCCTTCAAGGAGGTCATGCAGCCCGGTCAGGTAATGGTCTTATGCCGCGTCTTCGTCCAGATCGATGTCATCCGCCATGGCGACAACTTCGCGATCTGCGTAGTGACCGCATGAGGGGCACACGTGATGCGGGCGCTTCAGTTCACCGCAGTTGGGGCACTCGTTCGGGTTTGCAGCAACCAGTGCATCGTGTGCGCGACGGTTGTTGCGACGCGATTTGGAAACTTTGTTCTGTTGGACTGCCATGTCTCAACCTCTGTCTGGGGCAGACCCTATAGGTGTGCCGAAATTCCGTTTATCTCGCGCCTCCATAAGACCAAGTCCCGTGCGGCACAAGCATCATTCTTGTCATGAAGGCGCGAAAATACGCAGAACGCGCGATTTGGCAAGAAAAAAACTCAGTCCTCGCCGTCATTCCCCTGCATTTTGTCCCGCAAGGCGGCCAGCCCGGCAAAGGGTTTGAGATCCTCATCCTTGAGAGGCGCGATTCCCTGACCTGCGAAACTGGTCTGATCCAGCGCGGCGTCCTCTTTGCGCGGATAAGTGGGCAGGGCAAGAACCAGCGCCTCGGCCATCATGGCGGGCAGGTCGATCTCATCCTCAAGAACGTCTTTGTTTTCGTCCTCGGTCAATTCGGTCTCTGAGCCCTCTTCGAATTGATCCAGCAGGGATTCGGGCAGCAGGTGGCGGGTCACATCCGTGTCGATCCGGGTCGTCACAGGTTCAAGCGTCACCACGCAGGGCTGAACCACCGTGGCGCCCAGTCGTGCAAGAATGCTCCAGCCGCGCTTGCCATAGGGAACCACGCGCCCCTCGAACCGCAGCTTGCGCAGGGCCTCCAAAGAGATCTCTTGCGCCAGCGCCTTGCGCGCCTTTGCGTCAGGTTCGATCAGAAATTCGTGATCACGCGATGCTTTCAGCGAAGAAACGCGCAAAACATGGGGGGAAGAGGGGGCAATGGCCATGGTGCTGGTATTCCTGCGCTTGAAGGCTGGGTCATCCTTATGTAAGCCGGAGATAAGGGCCCAACGGGGTCAAGATCAAGGGGGGCTGCCAATGGCCGGTGTCAAGGCACGTATCGGTGGAATGATGAAACTCGTGTTTGCGGGGGCTTTGGTGCTGAGCATGGGGGCCTGCACGGCGCAGTACCGCTCGCATGGGTATATGCCGCCGGAAGAGGATCTGCAGCAGATCGTGCCGGGGGTTGATACGCGGGCCTCGGTCGAGGAACTGGTCGGGGTGCCCAACGCATCCGGCGTTCTGAATGAGAGCGGTTTTTACTACATCAAATCCGACGTCCGGCATTTTGGCTGGCAAAAACCCAAGGTGGTCGACCGTCAGATCGTCGCGATCACCTTCTCCGAAGGTGGGATCGTCGAGAATATCACCAGCTACGGGCTTGAGGACGGCAAAGTTGTCCCGCTCAATCGTCGCGTGACGAAATCGGTCGACAGCAATATCGGTTTTATCCGCAAACTGTTCGGCAACCTGGGTGGGTTGAACGCCTCGCAGATCCTGGGGAACTAAGGACGCGGCGGGGATGAAACAGTCACCCCGCTGTCATATCTCTGTGGCAGGCGTCTTTTCCGGGCGCCCCTTTCAGGCCCCCCTTCGGGAGTGCAAGAGATGATGAACCTGACCAAAGGCAGATATGTCGTGCGCATGGCGCAAGGCGCGGCAGATCTTGAGGCCGCGCAGGTGTTGCGGGGCTTGGCCTTTGGCATGGGCGGATCGGACCGGGATCCATACGACGCCCTGTGTGATCATGTGCTGATCGAAGACCGTCGCACGGGGGCGTTGGCATGTTGCTTTCGGTTTCTGCCGCTCTCGCACGGAAGCGAAATCGGGCAAAGCTATTCTTCCCAGTATTATGAGTTGCGCGGGCTCGAAGCCTTTGAAGGCAAAATGCTTGAGCTGGGGCGGTTTTGCATGCATCCGGCGTATTCGGACCCGGATATCCTGCGCGTCGCCTGGGGGGCGATGACCTCTTATGTGGATGAGCAGGGGGTTGAGCTGTTGTTTGGCTGTGCGTCGTTTGTCGGCACGGATACTGCCGAGTATCATGACGCTTTTGCCATGCTGCATGAACGCCATCTCGCGCCGAAACGCTGGCTGCCACGGGTCAAGGCACCTGATGTGTTTCGGTTTGCAAAACGGTTGCGGGGGAAACCGGACGTGCGCAAGGCGATGACGCGCATGCCGCCCTTGCTGCGGACCTACCTGATGATGGGGGGGTGGGTCAGCGACCATGCGGTTGTCGATTCGCAGATGAACACGCTGCATGTGTTCACTGGCGTCGAAATCGCCCGCATCCCGCCAGCAAGGAAACGCCTGTTGCGCGCGGTCGCTGGCTGAGCGCAGAATTTCCTTGAAAAGGAAATTGCCAAGATCCTTGCAAGGATCTTTTACCGCCTGCCGCGCTCGGCTGCTTGACCTTGGCGTGCCAAAGCCCTAGCCCAAGCGCATGGCTCCTGCACCCTTACTCCAGCTCACCGATATATCGCTGACATTTGGCGGCGATCCCGTGTTTCATGATCTGTCCTTGACCGTCCACCAGGGGGACCGTGTCGCTCTGGTCGGGCGCAACGGGTCGGGGAAATCCACCCTTATGAAGGTGATGGGGGGATTGGTCGAATCCGATCATGGCACCATCACTGTACCCACCGGCACATCGGTGGGCTATATGGAGCAAGACCCGGATTTGTCTGGCTTTGAAACGCTTGGGGAATTCGCCGCTTCGAACCTGGAGCCCAGCGAAATGTACCGGGTGGAACGCGCCTCTGAGGGGCTGAAGTTTGATCCGGGCCGCCCTGTTGCGACCGCCTCGGGTGGGGAACGTCGCCGCGCCGCCCTGGCCAAGCTTATGGCCGAAGAGCCCGAATTGATGTTGCTGGATGAGCCCACCAACCATCTTGATATCGAGGCCATCGCCTGGCTTGAGGATGAGTTGAAAAACACCCGCAAGGCCTTTGTCCTGATCAGCCACGACCGGGCGTTTCTGAATGCCTTGACCCGCGCGACCCTTTGGATCGACCGGGGGCAGGTGCGGCGTCAGGAACAGGGGTTCAAGGCTTTCGAGGCCTGGCGCGACAAGACCTGGGAAGACGAGGACATGCAGCGTCACAAGCTTGATCGCAAGATCAAGGCGGAAGCGCGTTGGGCGGTCGAAGGCATCTCGGCGCGGCGCAAACGCAACCAGGGTCGTTTGCGCGCGCTTCAGGATATGAAAAAGGATCGCGCGGCCCAGATCAAGCGCCAGGGCTCCGCCGCGATGGAATTGGCCAGCGGCCCCAAGTCAGGGAAAAAAGTGATCGAGGCCAAAGGGGTGACCCACGCCTTTGGTGACAAGCGCATCGTCAACACTCTGGATCTGACGGTTCAGCGCGGGGATCGCGTGGCCTTTGTCGGGCCGAACGGCGTGGGCAAAACCACACTGATCAAGATCCTGTCAGGCGAAATCAGCTCCGACGAGGGCACAGTCAAACTGGGCACCAACTTGATCCCGGCGGTCTTTGATCAAAGCCGCGCACAACTGGACCCGGATGTTTCGCTTTGGGACAGCCTTGCGGGCGACAAGGAAATCGGCGTCTCGGGCAAGGCCGATCAGGTCATGGTCCGGGGCAATCCCAAACATGTGGTCGGGTATCTCAAGGAATTTCTGTTCGACGAACGTCAGGCCCGCGCGCCCGTGCGCTCGCTTTCAGGCGGGGAAAAGGCGCGGCTGCTTTTGGCCAAGATCATGGCGCGGGAATCCAATCTGTTGGTGTTGGATGAACCCACCAATGATCTCGACGTCGAGACGCTTGATCTGTTGCAAGAGCTTTTGGATGGCTATGACGGCACCGTCATGCTGATCAGCCACGACCGCGATTTTCTGGACCGTGTGGCCACGACCACCATCGCGATGGAGGGGCAGGGCCGGGCGACGGTCTATGCCGGGGGCTGGTCGGATTATCAGGCACAAAAAGGGGAGGTTTCTGCACAAAACGCCCCAGCCGCGAAATCCAAGGTCAAGAAAGAGAAAGTCGAAGCCACCCCCAAGCCCACGCAAAACGGCCTGAGCTATACGGAAAAGCACCGGCTGGAAGAGCTGCCCGCCGTGATCGACCGCCTGACCGCCGAGATCGCGAAACTCGAAGAGTTCATGGCAGACCCCGATCTGTTCTCCAAAGAGCCGCTCAAATTCCAAAAAGCCACCGACGCGCTGGTCGAACGGCAAGAGGCCATGGCCCGGGCTGAAGAGGAATGGCTGGAACTGGCGGAAAAGGCCGAGGTGGGCTGAGGCCACGCGCCACACGCGCATGTCCCGTTTAGACCGTTGCGCTGGCGTCAGGCGAACCGGCGGCGCGGGCCCAAACGCATGGCCCCCTCAAACCGCTGTCACTGCGCGCAAGACCGATGATCTGAAATCCCAGCGCTGAAACGCGGATGAAACGCGATGTTCAAAGTGTCAGATCCTCTAGGCAGCCCGCGGGTCTTGCTCTCTTTTGGACAAATGGGAACTGAGCCATTGGTCCCAACCAAACTGTCCCAATCGCGTGGCTTGGCATGGGGCGGCTCAGTCCTTCGAACCATCCGTGCCCTTGTCCGTTTGTGCGTAGGATTGCAGCCAAAGCCGGACCCCGCGCGCCGGAACTATGACAAAGGCAAGCATGACACCCAGCAGGAACATAGGCTGACTTCCTGCGATAAAAGCGCCCATGGCAAAAGCCAAAGCCAGAAGCACTTCGAAAAGTGTTTTGAGCCATACCGTCTTGGGCTTTTGTGTTTTCTGGACCATACTGCCCGTCCTCCTTGTGTGCGCGACCATCGCGTCGCCCCGACAAACGCGCCGGAGCGCCTGATGGGGGCATCCGCAAGGCAGTGCAGGCAATCACCATAGGAGAAGAACTTGAGAAGTTGCAAAATTTCGCTGTTTATTTTGGCCATGACACTTGCCGCAGTGCCCGAAAGACTTTTTGCCGAAAACTGCCCCTCGGAGATGGATCGTCCGGAATCCCACGAGGCGGTATCACATTTCTACAACGCTGATTTTGCGAGTTTTTTTGATACGATTGGACCTACAAACGCTGGCTTGGAAACGACCAACGAGATTCTTGAGAGGCTGACACAAACTTTTAAAACTAGATTTAAGGAGTGTGCTTCACTTGAGGTCACAAGGCACTCCGAGAATTTCACATCGGAGTTTCTCGCATTCTCTCCAGAAGATGGACCTGTGGTTTTCTTGATTCTCAGGAGCGTGAAGCTTTCGGGAGAATGGTCAACGGTACAGTATTACTTATCTACTTCGTTCACTGAGGCACTTGAGGTTTGGGGTTTGTAATATTGGAGAAACGTTCCCGTCACTATTGGTTGGCGGCACGTATACAGCCCTAAAGGAGGCGTTGCGGGTGGATTGATGGCGTTTGCTGAGGGGACTTTGTTGCGCAAATCAAGCTGCGCACCTGTATGACAAACGGCCACAGGTTTGCGCGTTTCGTGATGCTAACTGTTTCTGACATATTGTCCCACCAGGGCTGCATTTGCAGAGGGTGACATACACTTTGTTACACAAAACCCATAAAAATAAGGGCGCCCGTTGACATCATTGGCTGAAATTTCTGGAATTGGAGCGGGTAACGGGAATCGAACCCGTAACTAAAGCTTGGGAAGCTGCCGTGATACCTTTTCACCATACCCGCCGCTGAGGGGGTTCTACTCTGGGTGTTGAACGGGTGCAAGGGGGGATGCGGGGTGTTTTCGCAGGTGGTGACACTTGACCAGGGATCGCCCGGCATGTTGTCCTGAGCCCATGTGATATATGGATTTGATGATGCTGAAATTAATACTGGGTGCCGTGATGATATGTCTGGCCACCACCGCGGGGGCAGATGGTTTTGGCTTTCAGACCCCGTCAGGGAATATCTATTGCAATGGGCATATCACCGGGGGGGGCGGCATTTCATGTGTTATTGTCAATCGCAGCGGTGCGTTGGCCGCGCCGCGCCCGGGGTCGTGTTCTGGGGTCTGGGGACATGATTTCAATCTGGACGCGCGCGGACCGGCCAGTCTGAGCTGCAACACCTGGCCGGGACACCCGAAAACCGTGGGATACACCAATATCGCGCCCTATGGTGAAACCAGTCAGTTTGGCGATATCACCTGTCAGTCAGAGCGCACCGGGCTGACCTGCCGCAACAAAAGCGGGCATGGGTTCTTTCTGTCCCGCAAGAAACAAAGGGTGTTTTAGAAGCCCGCTCTCTGGTGGGGCGGTCTTTGGTGGCTGTTTCAACGGATGAAAGGGCAGGACACCCCGCGTGTCCTGCCCAGTGTCTTTGGTCCGTTAACCCGGTTAACCCCGGCGGCGTCTGCGGCGGCCTCCGCGACCTTCGTCGCCTCCGGCGGTGTTAAAGCTCACATCCGGCAGCGTGACTTCGCCCGCCAGTTCCGGGAAGGGATCCGTGGCGTGGGGAATGGCATTGGCGGCCACGAAATGCTCTTGGAACTTGGGTTCGATCGCGGTTTCGACCTTGGTGATTTCACGCACGAGCGTCTCGATGCGCCTGCGTGCGGCTTGATTGCAAAGCGCGATGCGCGCGCCCGTGCCCGCGGCATTGCCGGCGGATTGCACCTTGTCCTGGGGCACGTCGGGGATCATGCCCAGCACCATGGCGTGCAGCGGTGAAATATGCGCGCCAAAGGCCCCGGCCAGAACCACGCGGTCGACCTTGTCGACCCCACGCACATCCATCAACAGCCGGGCGCCGGCATAAAGCGCGGATTTGGCCAGCTGGATTGCGCGGATGTCACCTTGGGATACGGTGATGCGCGGGCCATCTTCGGCGCTGGCATCGTGGATCACATAGACATTGGTGCGCCCTTCGCTTTCACAGCGCGGCGTGCCGGTTTGTTCGGCGCTGCCGATCAGGCCCGAAGGGTCCAACAGGCCCGCGATCCGCATCTCGGCGACGGCTTCGATGATGCCAGACCCGCAAATCCCCGTGATCCCGGTCTGTGCGGTTTCGTCCCAAAACCCGTCCTCATCTGACCATTTTTCGCAGCCAATGACCTTGAAACGCGGTTCTTTTGTTGCCGGGTCAATGCGGATGGCTTCGATGGCGCCCGGTGCGGCGCGCTGGCCCGATCTGATCTGAGCCCCTTCAAAGGCCGGACCAGTGGGAGAGGAACAGGCCAGGACACCCTGAGTGTCCCCCAGCAGGATCTCGGCATTGGTGCCCACGTCGACGATCAAGGCGAGATCATCGCTTTTGTCCGGCTCTTCCGACAGGGCCACGGCGGCGGCATCCGCCCCCACATGCCCGGCGATGCAGGGCAAGACATAGACCTGCGCGTTTTCATTCATCACCGTCAGGTCCAGATCGCGCGCGGCGATTGACATGGATTCCGAGGTGGCCAGCGCAAAGGGCGCCTGTCCCAGTTCCACCGGGTCAATTCCCAACAAAAGATGGTGCATCACCGGATTGCAGACAAAAACGGTCTCAAGGATCTGAAAGGGGCGAATGCCCGCCTCGGTGGCGATGGATTCCGTCAGCCCGTTGATCGCATTGCGCACGGCGTTGGTCATTTCCTGATCCCCACCGGGGTTCATCATCGCATAGGACACCCGGCTCATCAGGTCTTCGCCAAAACGGATCTGCGGGTTCATCACCCCCGAGCTGGCTTTGACCTGACCATTGCGCAGGTCACACAGATGCGCCGCGATGGTGGTTGATCCCAGGTCGATCGCCAGTCCATAGATCCGGTCTTCGGTCAGACCCGGCCACATGTCGATAATCTGATGCGCACCGGTCAGATGCGAGGTGTGCAGCGCGACGGTGATCTTCCAGTCCCCCTTGCGCAGCGTGGTCTGCAACCGGGGAAGCAGCGCCTGGGGCAGGGAGATGCCATCCAGTTCCCATTGGTCTTTCAGCGCGTTTTGCAGCCGCTCCAGATCACCGGAGGGCACATGCATGTCGGGCTCGGCCACCTCGACATAATAAAGGCGCGTGGCCGGATCCATTTCGATCACCCGCGCCGAAGCGGCCTTGCGCACCACCTGTTTGTGGACCTGGCTTTCCGGTGGGACGTCGATTACAACATCGCTTTGGACGGTGGCCTGACACCCCAGACGGCGCCCTTCTTTCAGGCCGCGCTTGTCGTCATAGCGTTGCTCGACCTTGTTCCAGTCGGATAAGGCCCCGTCGGAAACGGTGACGCCATGTTTGGGGAAATCGCCAAACGATGGGGTGATCTGGCATTTCGAACAGATCCCGCGCCCGCCGCAAACCGAATCCAGATCAACTCCCAATTGCCGCGCTGCCGTCAGAACCGGCGTCCCCACCGGAAAGCGGCCGCGTTTGCCAGAAGGGGTAAAGATCACCAGCGGGTCTTGGGTCATGTCGGTCTTCCTATGTCTCGCCTCAGCGGGTCCGGGCATAGGCCCCCTAAGGGGCCGGGCGCGCGGACGGCCTCGGGGCCAGCATAGCCCGCTGATCAGAAAGGAAAAGCAGTTGCGCGACCAAAACCTGTATGAAGGCGGCATGTTTAGGGCAGGCCCTAGGGGTAGGACCCTATGTCGAAACGCGAAAGACCGTATTGGGATAGCGCTGATCGTCGATCACGAAATCGGTTTGCCCGATGATCTCCGCCCCCTGCGCGGTGTAAAATCCGATCGCCGGGGTGTTCTCGGAGTTTGTGGTCAGCCACAGGTGATCGTGTCCCAATTGGCGGGCGATTTCCGAGGCTTTGTTCAGCAGCGCATGCCCCAGTTTGCGCCCCTGATGGCGGGGCTGAACGTAGAGCGTGGCAAGTTCAAGATCGTCCCCCGCCGCAACGGGGCAGGGGCTGTTTTCGCACAGCCGCATAAACCCGTCGATGCCCACGCGATTCTGGGAAACCCATAGGTGTTCGTGAGGCGTGGCCAGGATCTGGCGATAGGCGCCGGGTGAATAGGTCGCCATGGCGTAATCCGCGAAAAAGCCGGAAACGCCTTGGCGCAAATAGGTACCAACCCAGACCTCGATGGAAAGCGCAGCCAGCGCGCTCGCATCCTCGGGGCGGGCCGGACGCAGTGTCATGCCTCGTCTAGCCAGCGCAGGATCTCACCACGGTTGCCGTCCAGGTCGGGGGCGGGTTCGCGGGTGGTCGGATCGGGGGCGTCGGACATCTTGATCGGGTTGCCCGCCGCCTTATAGGCTTGCCGCCCGGTCTTATCCAACACATCCACCACCATGTTGCGTGCCAGGATCTGAGGGTCTTTGAGCACCTGGTCAACCGTCTGGATCGGTCCGGTCGGAATGCCCGCCGCGGTCAGTTTGGAAATCCAATGGCTGCGCGTGTCCCCAAGGGTCACGGCTTCGATCAGGCGTTTCAGAAGACGGGCATTTTCGCAGCGCGCCGGATTGGTGGCAAAGCGCGGATCCTGCGCCAGAGGCAATTGCAGTGTCATGCACAGCTTTTCGAACAGTTTGTCATTGCCGGCAGCGATGACGAACAGCCCGTCAGAGGCGTGAAAGGTCTCAAACGGCGTGATCGAGGGATGGCGCGCACCGGTCGGGCCGGGGGCTTCGCCGTTGACGGTGGTCAGGGCCACAGCATGTTCCAGCACCGCCAGAATACTGTCCAGCATGGCCACGTCGACCTTGCGCCCCAGGCCGGTTTTCTCCCGGTCCAAAAGCGCGGTCAAAATCCCCTGCGCCAGAAACATCCCGGAAATAATATCCCCGATCGACGCGCCGACACGCACGGGTTCGCGATCTTTTTCACCGGTGATCGACATCACGCCGCCGCGCGCCTGCACCACCATGTCATAGGCGGGGCGCTTGCTGTCCGGTCCGGTATGGCCAAAGCCGGACACCGCCCCGTACACCAGACGGGGATACTGGGCATGCAGCGTTTCCCAACCATAGCCCAGCCGCTCCATCACACCGGGGCGATAGTTTTCGACCAGCACATCCGCCTTGGCCAGAAGGCGCTCGAACACCGCGCGGTCCTCATCCTCCTTGAGATTGAGGCGGATGGATTTCTTGCCGTGGTTGATGGTGGCGAAATACGCGGATTTACCGTCTTTGAAAGGTGGAAAGGCGCGGGTGTCATCGCCGGTTTCGGGGGGTTCGACCTTGATGACCGTGGCGCCCAGGTCGGACAGGGTCATGGTGCAAAACGGACCCGCTAAAACATGGGTCAGATCCAAAACAGTATAGCCGGTCAATGGGGCAGTCATGATGTCTCTCCGTTATTGCGGGTGCTTGAACCATAGTCCCATGACAAAACGGTAAAGCGCGTCTTTGCCGAAGAAAAGTGCTTACCTTGCCGCTATTTGTGTTCCACGTGATAACGCACGTATTCGGGCAGATCGTTCAGATCGTAATAGGTCGGGGCCCGTGCCAGTCTAAGCAAATCGGCGAACTCGGGGCCAACGGGATCCAGCACCAGGTTGCTGTGACGCCGAAACCCCTGCCTCTCAAGCGATTGCGCGACGATAAAGCCAGAGACAGCGCTTTGTTTGAGCATGGCGGGCTTGTCGAAAAAGGCAACATTCACAAATGAGCTTTCCATCGACCCAAAGCTGAGCGCCGCCAGACCAAAGGCGCCACCAAAGACAAAGCCGCGAAATTCGCGCCGGTGGGGCTGATGGAAGGCGGGGGTGTTGCGATACAGTTCGCGCGCGTCATAACCGCGATAGATGCGCAGTTTTCCAAGGGTTTTGAAGCTGACAGGGATCGCGCAATAGGCGCCGGGGCGGGCATAGGACTGACGCCAGATCACATATAACCCATCCTGGATCATATCCGTGGTGTCGACATCGTGGCGGTTTTCGGTGGCGAAAGACAGGGCCGCTTCGGTCCAGGGATCTCTGCGTGTGCGCAAGATGCTGGCCAGCGGGCCGCTTGATTTTTGCAAGGTTGCGATGAAATCCAGGTCTTCTGGTGGGATGGGATCCAAAAGGATGCGCGCATCGACATGAAAATAGTCGCAAATGCGTTTCAGCACCACAGGCTTGGGAAAGGAGGTTCCGTTCAGGAACCGCGCCATCTGGACCTTGCTGATATCCAGATCACGCCCGACCTGGGCAATCGACGGGCGCAGAGCGCACAAGAGTTTCAGGTTTGCCGCGAACACATCATTGGTCGCGTGACGCGCATCAGGATTGGACGAAGAGGACATGCCAGCTCAACGAGTTTGGGCAGCGCCGTTGGGATGGCCGCCATTTACGCGCTTTTTGGCGTAAGCTGAGCGATAGATCAACCTTTGCGGACGAATTGAGTTCGCAATTCACCCATAGGAATATGCGGCCTGCTATTCGAATAGCGATATTCCCCAAAAGGGTATGGTGGAGTTACCTATTGTCTATCGACCGCATCCGCAAGTGTGTGCGTCTGCTCAGCATGTGTTGGTGTTGCATTTGCATCCTCGGCAGGTGCGAGTGTCTTTTTAATGCGCAGGGCCTGCGTTTCCAACTGGCTGGACAACAAGATCAAGGCCGCGACCGAGGCGGCCTCGGTGCGTCCGGCCAGGGAATAGGCGGCGTTCTCCGCATCTTTGGCTGCCCGTAACAACAGCGCAACCGGATCGGTCGTATCTTGGGGCACCTCGACGCTGCTGAACCTCGTCGCGGTGATCTCGGTATATCGTGTCATATCGTGCCATTGCGAATAAAAGAGTGTAATCATCACTTTAGATAAGTTTTCCACAGGCGGCGAGATGCAAAAATGAACCCCTTGGTCTCAAAAATGAGGTGAATGTTGTCCGATGTGCGGTGCGAAGGGGAGCAATTTGCACAAAATCCCTTTTCTCTTTGCCCGTTCCATGACATAGCGAAGCGCCAACCGAACCCCCCAAGGAGTGCCCCCCCATGGAGATTCGCGAGGCCCTGACCTTCGATGATGTTTTGCTTGTTCCAGCCGCGTCCGACGTGCTGCCGAACACCGCTGATACCCGCACCCGCGTGACGCGTGGCATTGATCTGAACATCCCGCTGTTGTCCAGTGCGATGGACACGGTCACCGAAAGCCGGATGGCGATCACCATGGCGCAGGCTGGTGGCATCGGGGTGATCCACAAGAACCTGACCGCCGAAGAACAGGCGCGCGAAGTGCGCCGGGTCAAGCGCTTTGAATCCGGGATTGTCTACAATCCCGTGACCCTGCGCGCCGATCAGACGCTGGCGGATGCCAAGGCCCTGACCGAACGCTATCGTTTCACGGGGTTTCCGGTTGTTGACGAAAATCACCGGGTGTTGGGAATTGTCACCAACCGTGACATGCGCTTTGCGGAACACGATGACACCCCCGTGCACGCGATGATGACGGTGAACAACCTTGCCATCCTGCAAGAGCCCGCCGACCGCGACGAAGCCATCAGCCTGATGAAAGCCCGCCGCATTGAAAAACTTCTGGTGACCGACGCCAGCGGCAAGCTGACCGGGCTTTTGACCCTGAAAGACACGGAAACCGCCGTGCTGAACCCCACCGCCTGCAAGGATGAGCTGGGGCGGCTGCGCGTGGCGGCGGCCAGCTCTGTTGGTGACAGCGGTTTTGAGCGCTCGCAGGCGTTGAT
Source organism: Pelagimonas sp. (assembly GCA_025210345.1). Lineage (GTDB taxonomy): Bacteria > Pseudomonadota > Alphaproteobacteria > Rhodobacterales > Rhodobacteraceae > JAOARQ01. The sequence goes on from JAOARX010000035.1 coordinate 273,421, forward strand.
CGACGCGGGCGTGGATATCGTTGTGGTCGACACCGCGCACGGCCATTCGGCGGGTGTGATCGAAGCGGTCAAACGCGTCAAAGCCTATAACAGTGACGTCCAGGTCATCGCGGGCAATGTGGCCACCGGCGCCGCGACGCGGGCGCTGATTGATGCGGGCGCGGATGGGATCAAGGTCGGCATCGGGCCGGGTTCGATCTGTACCACGCGCATGGTCGCCGGGGTCGGTGTGCCACAACTGACCGCCATCATGGACTGCGCCGCCGCCGCCGGGGATGTCCCGGTGATTGCCGATGGTGGCATTAAGTTCTCGGGCGACTTTGCCAAGGCCATTGCCGCGGGTGCATCCTGTGCCATGGTGGGCAGCATGATTGCCGGCACCGATGAAAGCCCGGGCGAGGTGATCTTGTACCAGGGCCGCTCGTTCAAAGCCTATCGCGGCATGGGCAGCCTGGGCGCAATGGCGCGCGGCTCGGCTGATCGCTATTTCCAAAAAGATGCCGCCAGCGACAAGCTGGTGCCCGAAGGCATCGAAGGGCAGGTGCCGTATAAAGGGCCCGCCGGGACCGTTGTCCACCAGTTGGTGGGCGGTCTGCGTGCGGCCATGGGCTATACCGGCTGCGCGACCGTCGATGAGATGCGCAGCAATTGCAATTTCGTAAAGATCACCGGGGCAGGGCTTAAGGAAAGCCATGTCCACGATGTGCAGATCACCCGCGAAGCGCCGAACTATCGCATCGGCTAAGCACCCGAATACGGCCCCTGCCGCTGGCGGGGGCCTTTTTCCATGCCCGTCCCTCAGGACTGCCCGGAGCCCCCATGACCCCAGCCGCCCGCATCCAAGCCGCCATTGAGATCGTCGACCGCATCCGCGCGGGGCAACCTGCGGAAAAGGTTCTGACCAATTGGGCGCGGGCATCCCGGTTCGCGGGCGCCAAGGATCGGGCAGCGGTGCGTGATCACGTGTTTGACGTATTGCGCAAGTGGAACAGCACGGCGATTTTGGGCGGCGGCGAAACCGGGCGCGCGCGTCTGATCGGGCTTTTGCGCGATGCGGATGTCGATCCGGCCACGCTGTTCACGGGGCAGGGCCATTCCCCCCAGCCCCTGACACCCCAGGAACAGTCTGCTGGCCGCGCTCTGAGGGATGGTGAAGGGTTTGATATGCCGGATTGGCTGGCGGACAAGCTGACCGCCAGCCTGGCAGAGGCCGCGGCCCCCACGGCGCAAGCGCTTCGCAGGCGTGCGCCGGTGTTCTTGCGGGTCAACCTGATCAAATCCACCCGCGAGGCGGCGATCCAGACGCTGATGGCCGAAGGCATCGAGTCCCGCGCACATGAGCTGTCGCCAAGCGCGCTTGAGGTGGTCGAGGGTACGCGAAAGATCGCCCACAGCGCGGCGTTCAAAACCGGTTTGGTCGAACTGCAAGACGCTGCCAGTCAGGCGGTGGTGGATGCGCTGCCCCTGACACCGGGTATGCGGGTGCTGGACTATTGTGCCGGGGGCGGGGGCAAAACCCTTGCCATGGCCGGGCGTATCCCTGACGCCTCATATTTGGCCCATGACGCCAATGCGGATCGCATGAAAGACCTGCCCGCGCGGGCCAAGCGCGCCGGCGCGCGGGTCGAGATTGTCAAACACCCCAAGGGGAAGTTTGATCTGGTTTTATGTGATGTGCCCTGTTCGGGCAGTGGATCATGGCGCCGTGCGCCCGAAGGCAAATGGCGCCTGACCGAAACGGGTTTTGAGGATCTGATCACGCTGCAAGCCAAGATCCTGCGGCAAGCAAGTGATCTGGTGGCCCCGGGGGGGACGTTGGCCTATGCGACCTGTTCGGTGTTTGAACAGGAAAACAGCGCGCAGGCGCAGGCTTTTTCACAGGCTTACCCTGCCTGGCGTTTCCTAGCGCAGCGGCAATTCCTGCCCGCGGATGGCGGTGACGGGTTTTATGTCGCGCTCTGGGAGCGGGGCTGACACTTTGCTGCGGGCCCACGGGGGCTTTTGCCCTGGATTGTAGACCGACAGCGGGAAGAATTCTCGCAACACAACTATCGGTTGCAATTTTTGCAAGATGAGTTAACGTCTCGTTAATCGTCGTGCTCCTATCTCTAGAGACATGCATGAGCACATAGAATCAAAGCCGGGGGTCAGCTTGTCGGCGAATACACTCCAGATCGAGGGGCGCAAATCGCTGCCCGAGCTGATCAGCATCTGGTCCATGGTTGGTCTTGGGGGGCTTTGTCTTGTGGGCGCGAGCCTTTCACCGGACCCCTTGGTGTTGACGGCGGCTCTGGCGGCTGCGGTTGGCTTTTTTCTTGCCGGGATCGGGGTCTTGGGCTTTACCATGATCACCCGTCTGCGGCGCACACGATTTCGTGCCATGCTGATTGAGCTTATCGAGGGGGATCAGGCCTATTGCCTGCTGACCGATGCCGACAATCTTGTGGTGCACAGCAACACCTCTGCCCAAACAAGATTTCACCCGCATGCGGGACAGACATTGCCGGAACTTCTAAGCGACGCTTTCGCTTCGTCCGAAGGGGTGGTGTTCCGTCTGCTCAACCGCGCGCGCGATAGTGGCAGTGCGGTTGAGGACATCACCAGCCACTCTGAGGGGTTTCGGGTCAGCGCCACCTTTATGCGGCATGGCTATGTGCTGTGGCGGCTGCAACCCGATCAATCGCAACAACAAGCGGCGCAGCGCGCCACCACGCCGATTTTGGCGCTTGGGCGCAACAATGCGATCTTGTTCATGAATGCCGCCGCGCGTGAGCTGATCGGTCAACGCCCCAAGGCGCTTGAGGATGTCCTGTCGGATCTGCCGCTGCGCCCTGGCGGGGTGCATCACCTGCACGGAGAGGGGAACACCCGTGTTCTGGTTCAGGCCTCGGATATTGGTGGCGGCCGTCGGGAACTGGTGCTTGCACCGCTGCCCGCCGTAGATGACCGCCCGCCGGAAACCGCCGGGTTCGATCGCCTGCCGGTTCCGCTTTTGCGGGTTTCCCCCCACGGGGCGATCTTGCAGGTCAACAAAGAGGCGGCGGCGCTGTTGGATTTGGCAGAGCGCCCGCCGGGCAATCTGGCAGAGCACATGGAAGGGCTTGGACGGTCGATCAAGGATTGGTTGCAAGAAGCGGCCGAAGGGCGTGACCTGCACAAATCCGAATTTCTGCGCCTGACCCGTGAGGACCGAGAGGTCTTTGTTCAGGTGACGTTGAACCGGGTGGTCGAGAATGGCGAAACCATTCTTGTCGCGGTTCTCAATGATGCGACCGAGCTCAAAACGCTTGAAGCGCAATTTGTCCAAAGCCAAAAGATGCAGGCCATTGGCCAGCTTGCGGGCGGTGTCGCGCATGATTTCAACAACCTGCTGACCGCGATTTCCGGCCATTGCGATCTGCTTTTGCTGCGCCACGACCAGGGGGATCCGGACTATAGCGACCTTGTCCAGATCAACCAGAACGCCAATCGCGCCGCGGCACTGGTGGGGCAGCTGTTGGCCTTTTCACGCAAGCAAACGCTGCAGCCCGAGGTTCTGGATCTGCGTGACACGCTGTCGGATCTGGCGCATCTGCTCAATCGTCTGGTGGGGGAAAAGGTGCGTTTGACCCTGAACCACGACCCGGTTCTGCCCGCCGTGCGCGGGGATCGCCGCCAGTTGGAACAGGTTATGATGAATCTCGTGGTCAACGCGCGCGATGCGATGCCCGATGGCGGGGAAATCGTGATCGAAACCGAACGCCGGATCCTGCGCGAGGCGCTGCACCGGGATCGCGCGATCGTGGCGCCGGGCACCTATGTGTCCGTCCGGATCACCGATGAGGGTATCGGCATTCCCAAGGACAAGCTGCAAAAGGTCTTTGAGCCGTTCTTTACCACCAAGCGCACCGGTGAGGGCACGGGACTGGGGCTCTCGACGGTCTATGGAATCGTCAAACAGACCGGCGGATATATCTTTGTCGACAGTATCGTGGGGCAGGGTACCTGCTTTACGCTGTTGTTCCCAAGCCACGAAACCCTGGAAAAAGCACCCGCCACGCAAGAGGTGGATGAGCAAAACAAACTGCCGGAAAAGGGATCGGGCGTGGTGCTTTTGGTCGAAGACGAGGCTCCGGTCCGCGCCTTTGCGGCGCGCGCCCTGCGGCTCAGGGGCTATACGGTGATCGAGGCCGAAACAGCCGAAGATGCGCTGGACAAGCTCGAAGATACCAACCTGCATGTGGATATTTTTGTCACCGATGTGGTGATGCCGGGGATGGATGGGCCCAGCTGGGTGCGCAAGGCGCGTGAAAACCGGCCCGATACCCGCGTGGTTTTTGTCTCGGGCTATGCAGAGGATGTGTTTGGCGAAGGCAGTGAAGAGATCCCCAATTCGGTCTTCCTGCCCAAACCCTTCTCATTGTCGGAACTGACTGAAACCGTACATCGGCAACTGGGTTAGGGGCGGGGGCGCCGCTATTGCGCCCTTTCCCAAACTTCGAAATCCGCAGCGCATTTGCGGCGCAGCTTGGCCTCTGTTTCGGGCGACAACTCAAGATCGCGTTTCGGGGAAATGTTGCTGCGCGGCAGGTCAATCGGGCGCCCCAGCCGCTCTTCGAGAAAGCCGATCAGGGCAGATTGGTTTTCATATTTGAACAGATGGCTGACCGAGACACCATTGGGGCGCGGTTCTATGAATTTTGCCTGGCTGCCCACATTGGCAAAGGCGGGGCGATCGCCCTTTGCATAGGCCTGACAGAAATCGTCAAACCGGATCCCCTTGGTCGAGGTCGGGCGCCCATCCAGAAAAGGCCGCTGACGATAGCGGTACCAGGACCCAAGCCAGCTGATGGGTTCGCGGATGACGGCAAGCAGTTCCATATCCTCGCCGCCCACCTTTTCGAACATGGGCCGGAAAAAGCGGTTATAGCGATAGACCGGCGCGTGTTTCAGCTCGGGGGGATTCGAGACGACCATGGAGGCCGAGGGGCCCAACGCCTCTTCATAGGCCGATGTTCCGGTCTTGGGCACCGCCAGCACAACCAGCCGTTCTTTCCAAAATACCAGCATTTGCAATCCCTTGCTGTTAGACCAGACGCCTTTACCCTCTTTTAACCCTGCTGTGGGTTAATGAAAATGAAAAGAATTACCTTGAAATGTTCTCGTTAAGTTCTCATAAGGGTTAATGAGAACGAGTGGTGAACAAAACCCTTTGATTGCCCCGCTTTGCGGCTTGTGGAATAAGGACAAAAGTTAATGGCAACGGCAGATCTTCTTTCGATGGACAACAAGCGCAACGCGGACAAGCAAAAGGCGCTCGACAGCGCCCTGGCCCAGATCGAACGTCAGTTCGGCAAAGGGTCGATCATGAAACTTAATGACGGCGCCAAGATGGATGTCGAGGCCAGCTCGACCGGGTCTTTGGGGCTGGATATCGCGCTGGGGATTGGGGGTCTGCCCATGGGGCGGATCGTGGAAATCTACGGGCCGGAAAGCTCGGGGAAGACCACGCTGACCCTGCATTGCGTCGCGGAACAGCAAAAGCGCGGCGGGGTCTGTGCCTTTGTCGATGCGGAACACGCCCTTGACCCGCAATATGCCAAAAAGCTGGGGGTCGATCTGGATGAGCTGCTGATTTCACAGCCCGACACCGGTGAACAGGCGCTGGAAATCACCGATACGCTGGTGCGTTCGGGCGCGGTGAACATGGTCGTTGTCGACTCGGTTGCGGCGTTGACGCCGAAATCGGAACTCGAAGGGGATATGGGCGACAGCAATGTGGGTGTGCAGGCCCGCCTGATGAGCCAGGCGATGCGCAAGCTGACCGGGTCGATCTCGCGGTCGAACTGTATGGTGATCTTCATCAACCAGATCCGCATGAAAATTGGTGTAATGTTCGGCTCGCCCGAGACCACGACCGGGGGCAATGCGCTCAAGTTTTACAGCTCGGTGCGGCTGGACATCCGCCGCATTGGCGCGATCAAGGACCGGGACGAAGTGGTTGGTAACGCCACCCGCGTGAAGGTTGTCAAAAACAAGGTGGCCCCGCCGTTCAAACAGGTGGAATTCGACATCATGTATGGCGAAGGCATCTCGAAGATGGGCGAGTTGTTGGACCTTGGCGTCAAGGCGGGCGTCGTGGATAAATCCGGGTCGTGGTTCAGCTATGGTGACGAACGGATCGGGCAGGGGCGCGAGAACGCCAAGAATTTCCTGCGCGAAAACAGCCGGATGTCGCTTGAGATCGAGGATAAGATCCGCGCGGCGCATGGGCTTGATTTCGACATGGCCAAGGATGACCCCGATCTCGTCGATGACGAGTGAGCCTTGAAAAACAACGGGCGCCCCCCGGGGCGCCTTTTTTCTTGTGTCGACAATCTATCTGACCTAAGTCAGACAATATGACGCTTGACCAAATCTCTCGCTTTCGCCGCCTGAGCCGCGCCGTGACCACGTTTACCGGGGCGCTTGATACGTCGTTCCTGGGTCTTGGTCGGCCGCTTGGGTCTGCGCGTGTTTTGAACGCGATTGGCCATGGGATCGGGGATGTGGGCGCGTTGCGCCAATATCTTCAGCTTGATTCCGGCCTGATGAGCCGCCTGCTGCGCGGGTTGGAGCAAGAGGGGCTGATTGAAACCCGACCCGGGGACAAAGACGCGCGCAAACGCGTGGCCGTGTTGACGGAGCTGGGGCGAATCGAATTCGAGAAATACGAAGCCCTGTCCAACCGCGCCGCCGAAGGGGCGTTAGAGCGCTATGGGAACACGGAGCAACTGTTGCAGGCGATGGATCTGGTGGCGACGGTTCTGGGGCAAGATCAGATCCGGATACAGGTCGCAGACCCCGACGATCAGCGCATTCAGGCCTGCTGTCAGGCGTATTATGACGAGATTTCCGACATCTTCGGCACCCGTTTTGACCCGGTTCTGGGCGGGGACCCCGAAGGGGATGCCATGCGCCCACCGCGCGGTGTGTTTCTTTTGGCACTGTCAGATGGGTTGCCGATCGGGTGTTGTGCGCTGAAAGATCAGCGGGACGCCTTGGGTGAGGTCAAACGTCTTTGGGTCTCGCCCGCCGCACGGGGGCTGTCGCTGTCAAAACGGTTGATGGCCGAGATCGAAACCCATGCGCGCGCCTTGGGGATGACGCGTTTGCAGTTGGACACCAACGGCAAGCTGACCGCCGCGCGCAGGTTGTATGAGCGCAGCGGCTGGCGCGAGATTGCGCGCTATAACGACAACCCCTATGCCGAACATTTCTATGAGAAAGACCTGCGCGAAGGGTGAGCGCGGCCTTTGGATATTTTCAAAGAGATGAAGCCCAAACCGGTCATTGAAACAGCGGCGCTGCGCCTTATGGACAGCGGGCGCGCGGGGCGGTACATCTGCTTGAAATTCTCTGCCCCCGATGAGGCCCCGATACCATGGCAAGTCTGAACGACATCCGTTCCACCTTTTTGAACTATTTTGGCAAGCAGGGGCACGAGATCGTGCAATCCAGCCCCCTTGTGCCGCGCAATGACCCGACCTTGATGTTCGTGAATTCGGGCATGGTGCAGTTCAAGAACTGTTTCACCGGCGTTGACAAGCGCGATTATGTGCGGGCCACCACCGCGCAGAAATGTGTGCGCGCGGGCGGCAAGCACAACGATCTGGACAATGTGGGCTATACCGCGCGCCACCACACGTTTTTTGAAATGCTGGGGAACTTTTCCTTTGGCGACTATTTCAAACACGAGGCGATCCCATTTGCCTGGGAGCTGATCACCAAGGAATTCGAAATTCCCAAGGATAAGCTTTACACCACGGTGTATCACACCGATGACGAGGCCTTTGAGATCTGGAAAAAGGTCGGCGTGCCTGAGGATCGGATCATCCGCATCGCGACCTCTGACAACTTTTGGCAGATGGGGCCGACCGGGCCCTGTGGTCCGTGCACCGAGATTTTCTATGACCATGGCGATCACATCTGGGGCGGCCCTCCGGGATCGCCTGAGGAAGACGGCGACCGTTTCATTGAAATCTGGAATGTCGTTTTCATGCAAAACGAGCAGTTCGAAGATGGCTCGATGGTGGATCTGGACATGCAGTCCATCGACACCGGCATGGGGCTGGAACGGATCGGCGCGCTGTTGCAGGGCAGCCATGACAACTATGACACCGATCTGTTCAAAGCGCTGATCGAAGCCAGCGCCCATGCCACCAACGTTGATCCCTATGGCGACAAGAACGTGCATCACCGCGTGATCGCCGATCACCTGCGGTCGACCTCTTTCCTGATTGCGGATGGGGTGATGCCGTCGAATGACGGGCGCGGCTATGTTCTGCGTCGCATCATGCGCCGGGCCATGCGTCATGCGCATTTGCTGGGGGCCCAGGATCCGGTCATGCACGCGCTGGTGCCGACGCTGGTGCAGCAGATGGGCGCGGCCTATCCCGAACTTGGGCAGGCGCAGGCTTTGATCGAAGAATCGCTGCTGCTGGAAGAAACCCGTTTCAAGAAGACCCTCGATCGCGGGTTGAAACTGTTGGATGATGAGGTGGCCGATCTGGATGAGGGCGCGCCTTTGTCAGGGCAGGCGGCGTTCAAACTGTATGACACCTATGGGTTCCCGCTTGATCTAACGCAGGATGCGCTGCGTGAAAAAGGCCGCGAAGTGGACACCGACGGCTTTGACAGCGCCATGGAAGAACAAAAAGCCAAGGCGCGCGCGGCCTGGTCCGGATCGGGTGACGCTGCGGATAACGCGGTCTGGTTCGATGTCCTGGACGCGGGTGAGGCGACCGATTTCCTGGGCTACGACTCTGAGAAGGCCGAGGGGCAGGTCAACGCTCTTATCGTCGATGGGGCCATGGTGGATGCATTGGCCCCGGGTGTTGAGGGCTGGATTGTCACCAACCAGACGCCCTTTTACGCGGAATCCGGTGGTCAGGTGGGGGACACCGGCGTGATCCGTCGTTTGGAGAACCGCGAAGAGGTGGCCAAAGTCACGGACACCAAGAAATTCGCCGATGGCAAGATCTTTGCCCATAAGGTCGAGATGGAACAGGGCACCATCGTTACGGGCGATCCGGTTGAGCTTGAGGTCAATCACGCCCGCCGCGGGAACATCCGCTCGAACCACTCGGCCACGCACCTGTTGCACGAAGCCCTGCGCCATGCGCTGGGGGACCACGTGGCGCAGCGCGGATCGTTGAACGCGCCCGACCGCCTGCGGTTTGACTTTAGCCACAACAAGGCGCTGAGCGCAGATGAGCTGAAAACCGTCGAACAAGAGGTCAACGCCTATATCCGCCAGAACGCGCCCGTCAGCACCCGGATCATGACCCCGGATGACGCCCGCGAAATTGGCGCCCAGGCGCTGTTTGGAGAAAAATACGGGGACGAGGTTCGCGTGGTCTCGATGGGGGTTCAGGCCGGATCGGGCAAAGGCACCGACGGCCAGACCTATTCGCTTGAACTGTGTGGCGGCACCCATGTGCGCCAGACCGGCGACATTGGTCTGTTTGTTTCGCTGGGGGATAGCGCGTCGTCTGCGGGGGTGCGCCGGATCGAAGCGCTGACCGGTCAGGCCGCGCTGGAATATCTGTCGGATCAGGACAAGCGCATGACAATGCTGGCGGGCGAGCTGCGGGTGCAGGCCGCGGACGTGCCCGCCCGGGTGAAATCGCTGATGGATGAGCGCAAGAAGCTTGAAAACGAAGTGGCCAATCTGCGTCGCGAACTGGCCATGGCCGGGGGTGCGGGGCAGGGCGACGCGGGCGCTGCGCGCGACGTGAATGGGGTGCAATTCGTGGCGCAGGTCCTGTCGGGCGTGACCGGAAAAGACCTTCCGCCGCTGATTGACGAACATAAATCGCGGATTGGCTCGGGGGCTGTGTTGTTGATCGCGGATGCCGGGGGCAAGGCGGCGGTGGCCGCCGGTGTGACCGATGATCTGAAAGACAGGCTGTCCGCCGTTGATCTGGTCAAAGCAGCCGTGGTTGAACTGGGTGGCAAGGGCGGTGGTGGCCGTCCGGATATGGCGCAGGGTGGGGGCAAAGATGCTGCCAATGCCGATGCCGCCATCCAAGCCGCCGAGGCTGTGATTGCCGGTTGACCATCTGGTCAATTTTACCATTGGTCTTTTCGTCGTTCTGGGTAGAGTGGCGAAAAGACCTTTTTCTTTGGAGGACCCAAAATGCCTGCACTCTGGATCGCGCATGTTACCGTGACCGATGACGACGCTTACGGCAAATATGCCAAGCTGGCCGGCCCCGCCATTGCCGCCCATGGGGGCAGCTTTATCGCGCGCGGTGGGCGCTATGTTCAGTTGGAAGGCAAAGAGCGCCCGCGCAATGTTGTGGCCAGGTTCGACACGGTCGAGCAGGCGGTCGAATGCTATCATTCGGACGCCTATCAAGAGGCGCTTGGCCATGCGCGTGACGCCTCCGAACGTGAGCTTTTGGTGGTTGAAACATCTGAGTGACCCTTGCATCGGATCCCGGTCCGATAGGGATGCGCGGAAATCTGCGGGGGGACCTGCGGATTTTTCTTTGGGTTTCAAATAGTCAGGCCATGTCAACATGGACCGATCCAAGAATGGGCAAAAACGTGCCGGGTTTCAGGCCCGACGCGCGAGCCGCTGCCAGTCCCGTTTTGCGGTCTTTCTGACCTTAGGTGATTCGTGTCAAAGTGGAGGAACTGTTTCCTGAGATAGAACGGTTCAATGACCTGAAACCTTTGTTTCCGTTTGGGAAATTGAATTGGAATGTGGGCAGATGCGGCGTTTTTGCAAAAAGGTGACGCTGCGACAGGGAACTGCATTGATTTTCAAGGGTTTTCTTGAATCTTGGTTAATTTTGCCCGGACAAGTCCGGAATTCCTGTCGCGCCAAATCAATTTGATTGGCTACACTTCTCTCACCGAAATTTTTCTTGGGAGAAAAAATCATGAAGAAACTGCTCGCTGGCGCAATTCTCGCCACCACCGCTCTGGCCGCACCCGCATCCGCCTGGGAAAGCCAGGTTGTCGCCTGCTACGACAAAGTCTGGGTTGGTCCGAAGTATAAGTACACCAAAGAACTGGTGATGGCTGGCCACTCTGAGTGGGAGCACCGCAATGGTCAGATGATCAAAGTCTGGTATCCGCCGGTTTACAAAGAAAAGAAAACCATGGTTTCGAAAGGCTACTACGTGGCCAAAAAAGCCGCTTGCGTGACGAAGTAATTTTTCCTCATGAGCACATCAGGGCGCGGGGACTGCCACCCCGCGCCCTTTTTCATGCCTGATCGCTGGCCGCATTGCGATCATGGTTAATTCATCATTTCGCCCGATTTCTCCGGCACCTTCGCGCTGTCCGAGCAGTCAACGGAGCCAATGATGAAAAACCTGATTTCCGCCCTGATCCTTGCCCTTTTGGGCAGCCATGCCGCCGCCGACGCCGCTGACAGCGGCCAGCCTCGCCTGATCGCCTGCTACAAAGAGGTCAAGGTTGGCGCGCAATATTCGGTCAAGAAGGTCCTGATCAAAAAGGCCGAACGCAAGTATATCAAGCGCGGCGAAGACATCCGTCTGGTGGAATACCCCGCTGTCTACCGCGAAGATAAGACCCTGATCAAACCCGCGCATGTGGTGATGAAAGAGGTGGTCTGCAAAGACTAAAGGCGTTTGGCCGGTACGGGGTGTCCGGCACGCCCCATTCGCCTTGCATGATCTTCGGCTGGGCCTATGGTGCGTCTCGAACGGATGCAATCAGGGGCCGGCATGACCAAAGTTCTTTTGCTCACAGGGGCCAGTCGCGGCATTGGCCATGCCACCGCACGGCGCTTCTCAGATGAGGGCTGGCGGGTTCTGACCTGTTCGCGTCAACCGTTCCACGAAAGCTGTCCCTGGCCCGGTGGTGAAGACGACCATATCCAACTGGACCTGTCTGATCCCGCCGACACGATCAACGCCGTCGAGATTATCCGCGACCGTCTGGACGGGCGGCTGGATGCGCTGGTCAACAATGCGGGCATTTCCCCCAAGGGGCCAAACGGCGCCCGCCTGAATTCCATCGACACCGACCTGATGGATTGGGGTAAGGTGTTTCACGTCAATTTCTTTGCCCCCATCGTTCTGGCACGCGGTCTGCGCGAAGAGCTGGTCGCGGCACAGGGCGCGGTGGTCAATGTGACCTCAATCGCCGGATCGCGGGTGCACCCCTTTGCCGGGGCGGCCTATGCGACCTCCAAGGCGGCGCTGGCGGCTTTGACCCGAGAAATGGCCCATGATTTTGGCCCACAAGGGGTGCGTGTGAATGCCATCGCACCGGGTGAGATTGAAACATCCATTCTGTCGCCCGGCACCGATAAGATCATCGAAAAGGTTCCCATGCGGCGTATCGGCCAAACCTCAGAGGTGGCGGATGTGGTCTATTTCCTGTGTTCCGATCAAGCCAGCTATGTGAACGGCACCGAGATCGAGATCAACGGCGGGCAGCATATTTGAGTGTGAGAGGGGGCCTGTCGCCAGGATGTGGGTTTTCTAGAAAGTAAATGAATATCAGACTTTTACGTGACCGCATTTCGCTAAATCGTGATTGTAGCCTTAACCTGATTGCCACTGGAAAAGCCCCTTCGTGCAATTCCGATAAAACGCAAACACCTGCTTAAAGATCGCTCTTTGGGGTGAGTTGTTGTTTCACGTCATCCGAACGATTTACGTTAATCGTCTTTGGCTCTAAAAGTCGTGTGAGCGGACAAAGTCAACTTTCACTGCGACCGCGCCAATGGCCGCATTCAGGAAAGCACACAGGCGAAAAAGGTAGATTTTGTTTCTGCCGACTACACGATTTCAGTGCGCCGGTTGGCCGCAGCAGCGAAGATCTAGCCAGCGTCACGGCGTCGACTTCGGAAAGGCTAAGCCATGACCAAAGATACGAGAGACATGAAGTATTCTCCGGCGGTTGACTTTCTTGCTATGCAACATCGACACCGAGTAGCGGTTCGGGAAGCGTTTAAACAAGAAGCAAGGGATTTTCTTCTCGCACATGAGTTTGTGCTGAGCGGGATTACATCCTGCCTAGAGCGCTTTAGCGGTAAGAAATGGTCTGCCGATCTAGATGAATCTATCAGATCGAAGGTCGAGCAGACAGCTCAGCTATCAGCTCTATTCCTACAGGGTATCGATCCTTGCGAAGCAGCAATATCCGAAGGGCTCTACGGCCAAGCCGCTACTCTGGTACGCCAACAGATGGAAATCCTAGGCGCAATCGATGAAGTTTGGATCGACAAGCGGAATCCTCGTTCAACCCCAAAGGTAAGCAGCCTGCCGAAAGATATTCGCCAACACTACGGCGGCCTCTCCGAACTCGCGCACGCCGCTGTTCCAGATTATCTGAAAAGCATGCACACGGACACCAAAGGAGACCTCGTCGGCGCTGCCATAGTACCCACTCTCAACAAGGAGGTGGCTTTGTTTTTGTACCGGATTGAGCTTGGATTGCTCTTCCTGTTCGCTGAGAGGCAGGAAAATACACTCAAAGCGGCTTACGAAGAGGAAGTTTTCATCGCCTCAGAGCTCAAGCTTTTAGGTGCAGCAGTGTCAGCGGCAAACAAAGCCGCTGAAAAAATCAGTGATCTTCCAAACACCGATCCGGCCTGATCAACTTCAAGAATGAAACCGAAACGCAAGATTGGCCGATCCCGTAAAACAGTCGCTATTGTCACATTTTCTGCAACACGCTGAGGAACAGACATTGGGGCGGAGCGCCGCATCCGTCGAAGGGGCTCAAAGCCGACACTCACGGATCGCTTATTTAAAGGCCCGGAGCCGGAATAATACAAAAGAAAAAAGCCCCCCGAAAATCCGGGGGGCTTTCTCAATCAATTCTGTTTCGACATCCGTTTGCGTTCGTGCGGGTCGAGATAGCGTTTGCGCAGGCGTACGGCGTTGGGGGTCACTTCGACCAGCTCGTCGTCGTTGATATAGGCAATCGCCTCTTCCAGCGACAGGGTCATCGGCGTGGTCAGGCGCACCGCTTCGTCCGAGCCCGAGGCCCGCACGTTGGTCAGTTTCTTGCCCTTCAGCGGGTTCACCTCAAGATCGTTGTCGCGCGAATGCTCGCCGATGATCATGCCCTGATAGACCGGGGCCTGCGCGCCAATCATCATCTTGCCGCGATCTTCGAGGTTCCACAGCGCATAGGCCACGGCCTCGCCGTTTTCCATCGAGATCAGAACACCCGCACGGCGGCCGGGGATGGCGCCTTTGTGCTCGGTCCAGCCGTGGAACACGCGGTTCAGCACGCCGGTGCCGCGCGTGTCGGTCAGGAATTCGCCGTGATAGCCGATCAGCCCGCGCGATGGCACATGGGCGATGATCCGGGTCTTGCCCGCGCCTGCCGGACGCATTTCAACCAGCTCACCCTTGCGCGCGCCGGTCAGTTTTTCGATCACCGCGCCCGAGTAATCATCATCGACGTCGATGGTGGCCTCTTCGACCGGCTCCATCATCACGCCGTTCTCTTCTTTCATGATGACCTGCGGCCGCGAAATCGACAGCTCAAAGCCCTCGCGGCGCATGTTTTCGATCAACACGCCCATCTGCAATTCACCACGGCCCGAGACTTCGAACGCCTCGCCACCGGGGGTGTCCTTGATGCGGATTGCGACGTTGGTTTCGGCCTCTTTGTGCAGACGGTCACGGATGACGCGCGATTGCACCTTTTTGCCGTCACGGCCAGCCAGCGGGCTGTCGTTGATGCCAAAGGTCACAGTGATGGTGGGCGGGTCGATGGGCTGCGCTTCGAGCGGCTCTTCGACGGCCAGGGCGCACATGGTGTCCGCCACGGTGGTTTTGGTCATGCCCGCCAATGAGACGATGTCACCTGCGTGGGCCTCTTCGATGTCTTGCATCTGCAAACCACGGAAGGCCTGGATCTTGGTCACGCGGAACTGTTCGATTTTCTGACCGATGCGCGAAATGGACTGCACGGTCTGGCCCACCTTGACGCGGCCCGATTCAATCCGGCCCGTCAGCAGGCGGCCCACAAACGGGTCCGAGCCCAGCGTGATCGCCAGCATGCGGAAATCATCGTCCTGATGGGCCAGCTGCTTGGGGGCAGGGACGTGGTTGACGATCAGGTTGAACAGCGCGTCCAGATTGGCGCGGTCGCCATCCAGCTCGGCATCGCACCAGCCCGAACGGCCCGAGGCATAAAGATGCGGAAAGTCCAGCTGGTCTTCGTCAGCATCCAGGTTCGAAAACAGGTCAAACACCTCGTCCAGCGCGCGATCGGGTTCGGCGTCGGGTTTGTCGACCTTATTGAGCACCACGATCGGGCGCAGCCCCATGGCCAGCGCCTTGGAGGTGACGAATTTGGTCTGCGGCATCGGCCCTTCGGCGGCGTCCACCAACAGCACAACACCGTCAACCATCGACAAGATGCGTTCGACCTCGGCACCAAAGTCCGCGTGACCGGGGGTGTCAACGATGTTGATCCGCGTGCCTTTCCACTCGACGCTGGTGGCCTTGGCCATGATGGTGATCCCGCGCTCGCGCTCAAGATCGTTGCTGTCCATGGCGCGTTCGGCCACGGCTTGGTTGGCGCGGAAGGCACCCGATTGCTTTAGCAGCTCATCGACCAGTGTCGTTTTGCCGTGGTCGACGTGCGCAATGATCGCGATATTGCGAAGATCCATAATAATAGTCCTGTTCAAGGAAGTTGGCGCCGACCTAACCGGCCAAACGCCTTTTGGCTAGGGCCTAAGCGGCCCGCGCGCAGAAATTCGCGATAAAAAAGCCCCGGTCGCGGGTCTTGTGTCTCAGAACATCGCAAGAAAGGCCAAAACAGGTGGCCAGAGCCTAATGTGATACCGTTGTGGAAAACACCTGAATCACGATCACCCCGGCAATGATCAGCCCCAGGCCGATCACGGCGGCCAGATCCAGTGTCTGTCCGAACACCACCAGCCCGATCAGTGTGATCAGAACAATGCCCAGCCCCGACCAGATCGCATAGGCGATTCCCACTGGCATGGTTTTCAGCACAATCGCCAGAAAGTAGAACGCCGCCGCATAAGCCACGACCACAAGGATCGAGGGGAGGGGCTTGGTAAATTGCACGCTTGCCTGAAGCGCGGCGGTGCCGATGGTCTCGCAGACAATGGCGATCGCCAATATGAGGTATTGCATCCAGATCTCTTTCTTGCGTCTAAGGGTTTGAACCTTCCGCCCACGCACCATATGTGACCTGTCGTTCCCGATGTCGCAATACCTGGATCGGGCCTGAATGGGGACCGGTTGCGACATGAGACCAGTGATAGATACCCTGTGAAAGAGACAAGGACCCGCCTGATGACAAAGACTCTGAATGATCTCATGACATGGCGCTATGCCACCAAGAAAATGGATCCTACCAAGGCGGTTGAACAAGATAAGGTTGAGCAGATCCTTGAGGCCATCCGCCTGGCCCCGACCTCAAGCGGGACACAGCCGTTCGAAGTTCTGGTGGTGACGAATGAAGACCTGCGTGCGCAGATCCAGCCCGTGGCCTGGGACCAGTCTCAGATCACCGAGGGATCACATCTGTTGGTTTTTGCGGCCTGGGACACCTATACCGAAGCGCGCATTGACGCGGTTGTCGATCAGCTGGTGGCCGAGCGCGGTGATCTTCCGACCCTGCGCGCCTATTACGACAATCTCAAAGCCACCTATCTGCCGCGCGACCCGAAAGAGAATTTCGAACACGCGGCGCGTCAGGCCTATATCGCGCTTGGGTTTGCCATGCTGGCGGCGGCGGAGCTTGAGGTGGATTGCACCCCGATGGAAGGGTTCGATCCCCAACAGGTGGATGAGATCCTGGGATTGGGTGAACTGGGGCTGCGGTCGGTGTTGCTTTTGCCGCTGGGGTACCGTCAGGCCGAAGGGGACTGGCTGTTGAACATGCCCAAATCGCGCAAAACCCGCGACGCCCTGATCCGCGATATCACATAGGCCAGTATTGACTTGGCGCGCCATGAGGGAAACCAGGGGTGGGTTTCATGTGGTGGCTGATGTCATGGGCGAAGGTCAACGCCACATCCCGCGCCTAGGTCGTACGCATGGGATGTGGCTGGCACGCGCGCGCCGGTGAGCGCGCGCGTGGCTTAGTCGCGGGGGAGATGGATGTTAAAGCGCGCGCGAATGGCCTGATCCCGTTCGGGATCCAGCCGTGCTTTGGACGGCTCTGCCAGGATCTGCTCTTTGCGCCGGATCGCGTTTGGCACCAATTCGGGTTTGTCCTTTTCATCCCATTCCTTGGGCGAAGTGCGGTCTCCGAGGGTGGGGTAAACGTGGTCTTTTTGCATATGCGACAGGGTGCGTTCTGTGCCCAGATAATGCCCCTCGCCGCCAAGGCAGACTTCGACCATCTGACCCAGTGCAAGAGTTTCGTCATTGACTTCGATCCCGCGGACACAGCGCTGCGCCTGACCGATCAGATCATCGCCAAGGATCAGGGATTCATGGCAGAAGCCCAAAAGCGAAGCATGCATGCCCGCGGCCTCATAGACCATGTTCAACCCGGAAAGACCGGCCATGACGTTTGAGCACATTTGCTCCCAGCCGGCCTGCATGTCGGGCAGTTTGGAATCCGAGGCCCCCGCCGCCGCCCCGCCGGGGAGACCATAATAGTTGTGCATTTGCGCGCAGCCCGCCGTCAGCAGCGCCTGTTCCCCGGATCCAACCGTCATCGCCCCGGTGCGCAGATCTAGACCAAAGGGCCAGGTTCCAAAGATCGCCGGGTGTCCCGGGGCCAGAGCGTTGACATAGACCACGCCCGCAAGACATTCGGCCACCGACTGGACAATGGCGCCGGCGATGGTGGCCGGCGCTGTGGCCCCTGACATGCCTGCACTCAGCAATAGCACCGGCATGCCGCCCTTGATACACAGCTCCATCGCTTCGCAACTCTCGGTGGCGAATTTCATCGGTGGGACCACAAAGCAGTTGGAATTGCTGACAAACGGACGTGCGCGCCAGGCCTCTTCGCCTCCGGCGATCATGTGCAGAAGGTCGAGCCCCGGCAGGACATGCGCCGGGTCTGAGAACGAGGTGCCGATGTGTTTTGTTGTGCCCGAACAGCTGGCATAGATCGTGTTCAGATCCATTTCGAGGTTGTCGGTGATGTCGCGCGCCACCATTGGGCGTTGCAAAAAGTGAATATTCTCAAGCTGATCTGTGATGCGGGCGGCATCGTACAAATCTTGCAGCGTGCTGTCGCGATAGGTCTTGCCGTCGACGTCCACCATATGCACCGCAGCGCCCGCGGTTCCGTAATGCACGCGCTGGCCGCTTAGGTCCAGATCGTGGCTTGGGTCGCGGCCGGGCAGGGTGACGTTGCGATTGGCCTTGGCCAGCATGTCTTCGACCAACGCGGGGGAAAAGCGCAGGCGGCCATCATCGCCCAGGCGCGCGCCGGCCTGCGTCAGGATCTCGATCCCGCTGGGGGGGGCATCTGCCAGCCCGATCTCATCCAGCGCCTTGAGAGCCGCAGCATTGATTTGCGCCACGTCGTGATCGCTGAGGGGTTTGTAGGTGCCACCGGTCATCCCAGGGAAAATGGGGCGTTCGTTGGACTCAAGCGCCGAGGCGCGCGCGCGGACACGAGCAGAACGGCCGCCGGAGCGGCGGGTGGAAGATTGGGTCATAGTCAGATCCTGTGGTATGGTTTGCAAGCAAGAGAGCGCGCGCAGGACGCACGTCAAACCAAGGCCGGACGGCCCCGTGCCGCGCGTCCGCGTCTTGCTCCGATCACCACGAGGATGCGGATGATATGGGGTTGTACCGCTGACATACCCAATCGTCCTTTAGCCAGCGGATGGGGGCTTATCTGAAAACGACACGATGTCGGGATTGATCTTTTTCAGGCGCACATTTTCAGCATCGTGCCTGGTGCAAAAGGATATATTTCGCCAAGAACCCATTAAACAGGGCGATCTTACGCACAGCCCGTCCGCATTCCTGCGGAAGACGTGTTGCATGTCTATCGTCCGACCGTGCCGGGGGCAGTGCGCGGTGTGTCAGCATTGGCGAACGTACTGTTGCGGCTGTCGGAACTTGACGGGCTTGAGGATGCACTCCAAATGAACGCCAAGGTTGCGGCGCTGCTGTCGGTTATTCTTACCAATGAAAACGCGATGAATGATGGCACGGACGATCCTTTTCCCGCAGGGCAGAGCCTCGAACCCGGCGCGATGTTCAAAATCCCAGGCGGCTGGAAGGTGAACACGACGGCACCGCAACAGACGCAGCAAGTCGCGGAATTCCTCAGCCACATGACCCGCATTATCGCGGCGGGTCTGGACGTGCCGGAACACCTGCTGACGGGCGATCTGCCGTAAGCGAACTATTCCAACCTTCGCGCGGCACTGGTCAGCTTCCGGCAGAAGATCGAAGCCTACCAGTTTCACACGCTGGTTCCGCAACTGCTCAATCCCGTTTGGCGGCGCCTTATGACCAATGCTGTTCTGTCCGGTGGAATCGACGTGGCGTTGAACGAGGATCTGTTCGCCGTCGAATAGTTTCCCCAGGCACAGCCCTGAGTGGATCCCCTCAAGGATGCAGAAGCGATGTTGAAACACATGGGCGCCGGTTTCATGTCGCGCCGCCCGGCGGTGGCAAGCCTTGGCTATTCTATTGACGAACTGGACTCGGAAATCGCCGCAGACCGCGACCGCGTTCAATCTGACCTTCAAGGAAACGACTATGACAACGCTCGAACTGCTGACCCGGCAAATGCCGGTCACGGCACCCGGCGGCGCTGGATCTCGGAAGCCTCGACGTGCCGCTTCTGGACTCGCATGACCGTCGCCGCGCAGCCGTCACCCTCGGATGGCCAGCGACACAGCGGGCCGCGCCCGGTCTGTGGGCACCCTTGTGAAGGCGGGTGTTCCTTTGGAAAAAGCCATGCGGCTTTGTGGGTGGGGCGATGAATAGCATTCGTGCCGCTCATATCCGGGCTGCCCGGCATAGCCGCGAGGAATTCGGTATGCTCTGCGGTTTGGCCAGCGACTTCCCGGATGGGTATGAGATGGCGATTTTCAAACACGCGCTGCGCTGTTGGCCTGATTTCATGGATCACGCCAAGCTGGAAATTGAAACCGCGCTTGCGTTGCGTGCCGCTGATGATGATCCATTTCACCCGGAGGCACTTTCCGATCACACGTTGACGACTGCCCGGCGCTACCGGGGGAGGGAACACAAACTTTCGCTGCGGGTCTACCAGCGACCGCTGATTTCTTTCCTGCGGGCTTACTGGCCAGTGGCGGTAGAGTTGTTCATTGATCACCAGCAATTCCAGGGTGGGCGCTACCCTGACCGGATTTGGCACCATTGGAGTGTCTGTGCGGAACCTACTTCCTGAGTATGTTTTATATAATCTTCCTCTATCTATTACCTGAGCAAGATAGGTTCCGCATAGATAGAGGAAGATCATTCGCGTCCCGGCGCTGCGCGCCGTCCGCGAAGCAAACCAGCGGTACCGGGAATGCCAATGGCTTCGCCACACCAAGTATCCCACGGCGAAGCCGCCTTGCAGGGACGGGCGAAGCCCCCAGTGTACACACGCGGCGCAGCGCGCCCCGTCAGAGGGCCTTCTCGCATCGCCGGGCCATCCTTGCCCATCCAGACCCCACAACGGCCCTGTACGGGCCTCTCAGCGCCTCAGGCTTCGTTAGTATCGACCCGCTGGAAGTTGGAATAGTCAACTCCGCCGTTCCAGCGAATGACCAAGGTACCGCAGTCTTTGCACTCAAATCGGCCTTTTTCGCGCACTGGCAGATTGATGTACTCAGCGCGCCACACCGTACTGCACCCCTCGCATTCGAATGTTTGGGTTCCTTTTTCCCACGTCATGCTGATGCCCTCTTGTGTTACGAATTTGTTATTAAAGCTTACAAGCGTCTGTAAATAAAAGAAAAATGGCGGAGAGACAGGGATTCGAACCCTGGGTCCCCGTGAAGGGACAACGGTTTTCGAGACCGCCCCGTTCGACCACTCCGGCACCTCTCCGCGGGGGTCTTGGTGAGGGGGCGTTTAGACCTTGGGGCAGGTGGGTGCAACAGGAAAATGACAGAAAAACGGCAGTTCGCGATGTTTTCTTGGAATTCACTTTGCGCGCAGTTTCCTGTTGGGACCGTCCGCAAGATGTGATCAAAGTCTTACTAGGCATTGCCGGGGCCGCTCTTGCCCGGTGGAGAGGATTTTGTGATGCGCCGATGGATCTGTTTGCTTGCCAGTGTGATGGCCAGTGTGATGTGGGTATCAACGGCGCTGGCGTCAGAGCAGGGCGCGACACCCGACCCCCAGGCGGTCGAGATCTCTGAACAGCAATCCGCCCTGATCGAGGCGCTTGAGCTGGAGCGCCTGCTGGTGATCATGCGCGTCGAGGGGCTGGCCTATGGTCAGGAACTGGGGGCTGACCTGTTTGCGTCGGGTCGCAACGCGCTTTGGGATGCGCAGATCGGACAGATCTATGACACGGATCGCATGGCGCAGGTGGTGTACCCGGCGTTCACCCAATCCTTTGGCCAGACGGATCTGTCCGCGTTGCTGGCCTTTTTCCATTCTGACCTGGGTCGGAAAATCGTGGCGCTTGAGCTGGACGCCCGGGAGGCGATGATTGATCCGCAGGTCGAAGATCTGGCGCGCAAACGGTTCGAAGACCTGGGCGCAGGGGACGACCCCCGCATGCAGCTGATCACCCGGTTCATCGAGGCCAACGATATGCTTGAGGCCAATGTCTCGGGGGCGCTGAATGCGTCGTTCCAGTTTTACCGGGGCATGGTGGATGGCGGCGGGCTTGAGATGAGCGAAGCGGATATTCTGCGCGACGTCTGGTCCCAAGAAGAAGAGACCCGCATGGACAGCCGCGCGTGGTTATATGGTTATCTTCTGCTGGCCTATGAACCGCTCAGCGACGATGAGCTGAAACAATATGTCGATATGTCGGAAACTCCGACCGGTCAGATTTTGAACACGGCGCTGTTTGCCGCCTTCAACCAGATGTATAATGAAATCTCTTATGCTTTGGGCTTGGCGACAGGCCAGCAAATGAAAAGCCAGGATCTTTAGGGTCCTGATCCCAGACCAGCGGGGGCAGAGGACAAACCAAGGCTTGACATGCGCGCTGCACAGTGCATAAACGCGCCTACGAAAGACGGGGCTTTGCGGCCCCGGTTTTTGTTTTGTTGAAATGATCGTTCCCAACGGAACGCGCAGTTCGAGGCATCAAACACCCGGTGCGGGGTGTGGGGCAACCCGCACGGCGCAGGCCCAAAAAGGGCACAGGCCGGGGGCCAAAGAACGCGGAAGCTAAAGGATAACGCGTATGTTCGCGGTTATGAAAACTGGCGGCAAGCAATACAAAGTTCAGGCGGGCGATGTGCTCCGCGTGGAAAAGCTGGCTGCAGATGCGGGTGAAACCGTCCAGTTCAACGAGATTTTGATGGTTGGCGGCGACAGCACCACCGTTGGTGCTCCGCTGGTTGCGGGTGCTGCGGTTCAGGCCGAAGTCATCGACCAGATCAAAGGTGACAAGGTCATCAACTTCGTCAAGCGCCGTCGTAAGCACAGCTCGCAGCGCACCAAAGGCCA
>JAOARX010000036.1 GCA_025210345.1 Pelagimonas sp.
AAAAGTGCCTGCAGTCCGCTATCGCAAACGCAGAGAACAACCACGGTCTCGACGTCGATGAACTGATCGTCGCCGAAGCCTATGTTGGCAAAAACCTGGTGATGAAGCGTGGCCGTCCCCGTGCCCGTGGTCGCTTTGGTCCCATCAACAAGCCGTTCTCGCAACTCACCATCAAGGTGCGTCAGGTTGAGGAGCAAGCCTAATGGGTAATAAAACAAACCCGATCGGTATGCGTCTGCAGGTGAACCGCACCTGGGACAGCCGCTGGTACGCTGACACCAAGGACTATGGCGATCTTCTGCTGGAAGATCTGCGCATTCGTGATTTCATCCACGAAGAGTGCAAGCAGGCCGGCGTCGCACGTGTCATCATCGAGCGTCCGCACCGCAAGTGCCGCGTCACCATCCACACCGCCCGTCCCGGTGTCATCATCGGCAAGAAAGGTGCAGACATTGAAGTTCTGCGCAAAAAGCTTGCTTCGATGACCGACAGCGAGCTGCACCTCAACATTGTTGAAGTGCGCAAGCCCGAGCTGGACGCGCAACTGGTTGGCGAAAGCATCGCACAGCAGCTGGAACGCCGTGTTTCCTTCCGTCGCGCGATGAAGCGTGCCGTACAGAACGCCATGCGCATGGGCGCCCTGGGTATCCGGGTGAACGTCGCGGGTCGTCTGGGTGGTGCTGAAATCGCCCGTACCGAATGGTACCGCGAAGGCCGCGTGCCCCTTCACACCCTGCGTGCTGACATCGATTACGCACATGTCGAGGCAACCACGCCTTACGGCATCATCGGGATCAAGACCTGGATCTTCAAAGGTGAGATCATGGAACATGACCCGCAAGCGCGTGATCGCAAGTCGCAGGAAATCCAAGACGGCCCCGCACCTCGTGGTGCTGGCGGCGACCGTCGTCGCTAAGGAGGACCTAAGCAATGCTTCAGCCTAAGCGTACAAAATTCCGCAAGATGCAGAAGGGCCGGATCAAAGGCCTCGCAAAAGGTGGTTCCGACCTGAACTTCGGCACCTACGGTCTGAAGGCTCTTGAGCCCGAGCGTGTCACCGCACGCCAGATCGAAGCTGCACGTCGTGCCATGACGCGTCACATGAAGCGTCAGGGTCGTGTTTGGATCCGCATTTTCCCGGACACCCCCGTGACCGCCAAGCCCATCGAAGTTCGTATGGGTAAAGGTAAGGGTTCCGTGGATCGCTGGACCTGCAAGGTCAAGCCCGGTCGCATCATGTTCGAAATCGACGGCGTCGCCGAAGATGTCGCACGTGAAGCCCTGCGTCTGGCCGCGATGAAACTGCCGATCAAAACCCGTGTTGTGGTTCGCGAAGACTGGTAAGTCTGACCAGACCGTTTTGGGTGACCAATTGGAACGGCCTCTGCCATGTGCGGGGGCCGTTTCTTTTTGCCTTTCGTCGGGGCAGCCCTCTTTTCTGTGGCGCAAGAGAACTTTGAGGGTATTGTTCGGAGAAAATTCAATCAACGGGGGCATCCATGCTGAACAAGGTCAAAGCGTACATCGTGACCACGGTGAAATCAGCCGCAGACCGTGGGAACCCCTTGGCCAAAAAGTTGGTGCAAGGCGAAATGCGCGACTTTATCAGCCAAATGCCGGCTCAGTCCCCCATCATCCGCGGCCCCTATGAGATCGAAGATCTGGGCACGCCGTTGGATGGGGACGATCTGATGGGCGATTATGCGCTTGTCCCGCTTGATCCCGTACCTGTGACGCCAGAAGCGCTGATCGGGCGTCTGATTGCCGAGGTCTCGGTGCAATTGGGCAGTTATGGCATGGGGGGATATGGATTTCTGGGTCTTCAGTTGGAAAACCAATGGTTGATCGTGCCGATCTTTGGTGCGGGGTCATGGGTGTCGCTGGACGGTCGTATGGTGGAAGCCCATGACAGCAGCGTCGAAACATGGATTGTCGATGGGGATGACAGACAGTTCACCAAGCGCCTTGTGGGGGCGCAGATTGAAACCGCATCCCTGCGCAAGCATGGTATGAAGTTGACCCTTAGCAACGGGGCGGTGCTGGAAATCGCGGATGATCCCACGACGCGCCCCGCGTTTCCGGGCGATTCGCTTCTGCGGGCGTTCCTGCCCGAAGATGATCTTGCCGCCGCGCTATTTTTCAGCCCCTCGGGTGTGATCTATGCCTGAGGGGTGGATTTCGCTGGGGTGGTGACAGGCGTCAGCCGGGAACTTGGGCAGCCCTCTTGCAGCTTGCGCCATGTCAGCAGGTTCAGGGACATCTGGCACTGGGCCAGGAAATGATTATCCCCAACCCGCAGGCAGCGCACCCCACCCAGCGGCACTTTTTCCTGTCCGCGATTGATGCAGAAACAGGTTTCAGGCGCGCTTTGGGCGGGCAGGGTTTGGGGCACTGCAATCAGCGCGCAAACCGCAAAGGTTAGGGGCCGGGACATGCCCCAGCTTACCACATCCGGGCGCTATCCCAAAATGCGCGGCCTAGCGGTACTGGGCGGCCGTGATGAATTCGCCAAAGGCTTCGCACCAAATGACAACCGTGGAGAAGGCGTTGATGTCGATCTCAGGTGGAACCTACAGGATCACCCCGTCGAATGTTTTCACATCCCCGACCTGCTTCGATTGCGCCTTGATGGCTTCAAAGCCTGCTTCATCCTCGACGAAACTGGGGGCGAGGTACAGTTTATAGTCGGGCCCCGGCGCCAATTTCCCCATATGCACGATCTGTGTGGTGTTTAGGGTGATTTTACCCTCGCCCCAATGCAGGAAATCGCTTCCCTTCAGATCGCGGGTGAACTCGGCCGCATAGACCGCATCCTGCGCTGCGCTTTCAAGCACCGCGCGCTCTGGCCCTTTGGGGGCGGTGAGGATCGGTAGAAAATACACGCCCAGGGCAAACCCCAGCGCCAGCATGACACCATGCGATACCAACAACATCAAACGTTTCATTTTTCCAGGCCTCTTGATACAGGTCAGTCACATCTCTTGGTGCCTACAGTAGCATCACATCTTCCCTAACGTCCTGTTCAAAAGGTCCGCATGTCTGAGATCAAATCGCTCTTCGCGACCCGCCTGTATCGCGCTTCCCTGTCCGAGTTTAAGCCTGAGATTGATCAGGATGAACTTGAGGCCTCTTGCTATTCTATTGCCGAAGATGATGAAGCGGGCCAGGACTGGTGCGAAGAAAACGGCTATCCCGGTTATACTTCCTACGCCTCGCTGACCGATCTGAATTGGCGCTTTCCGATTTTTCAGGAACTCAAAGACGCCTTGGATCAGCATGTTGCCGCCTTTGTTGAGCAGCTCGATTTCGACCTTGGCGACAAGGAAATCGTGTTGGAAGATCTTTGGATCAACATCCTGCCCCCCGGCGGCACGCATTCCAGCCACATCCACCCGCATTCGGTGATTTCCGGCACAACCTATGTGGCGATGCCCGAAGGGGCGGCTGCGCTGAAGCTCGAAGATCCCCGGCTGGCGATGATGATGGCGGCTCCGCCGCGCAAAAAGGACGTGCGCGAAGATCTCAAAACATTCTTCTATGCCAAGCCCAAGGTGGGGGATGTGCTGCTTTGGGAAAGCTGGCTGCGCCACGAGGTCGGGCTGAACATGGCGGACGAAGAAGAACGGGTCAGTGTAAGCTTTAACTATAAGTGGGATTAATCCCGAAAGAAAATCCCCTCACCAACGGGTTGGTGAGGGGGGCAAGAGGCCGGGTTACACCTCTTGATGGGCAGGCAGAGCCCATCCCTGGAAGGGGATTGCCTTACGATTGAAGATCTTCGGGCGCGACGTCTTCGATGGTTTCCCAGTTGTCGTCCGCTTTTTCGATATAGCCCGGGATGTCGCCTTCCCAGCGCTCTTGCACGTCTTTTGAGATGTTCAGGAATAGCTCATTATCGACGATTTTCCACAGGGTCGGGTCGCCGTCGAACTTAAAGCCCATGGCCGCGCCGAACGCGCAGAACCCACCGTATTGCGGCAAGAACGCCTCTGGATCAGATTCAAAAGCGGCTTTGTGCTCTTCATTGGCAAAGCGATAGGTCGCGCCATTGTGGACCGATGTGATGGTCCAGTTTCCCTCGGTGGCTTCGCCAAGGGTGAAATAGGCAACCGGGTCATAGCCCTGCATGGCGAGGCCGGTGTTTGATGCGTTGACATCCACGCCAGCGGCAAGGGTCGAGGTGGCCAAAGCTACGGAAAGCGCGATGCCGGAAATCAGGGATTTGGTTACGTTCATGGTCTATCCAATCTGTCTAAGCGGGGTGCTGTCTGTCTTGACGATTTGAGAAATACAATTAGGTACCAATTGGTACAATACAACTAAGCGTGAACGACCGTGCCCCTTTCGTTACCGCGCGTGTCATGGCACATTGCCCCCATGGCACGACCCAGAGAATTTGACCCCGAGATCGCG
Organism: Pelagimonas sp.; assembly: GCA_025210345.1. Lineage (GTDB taxonomy): Bacteria > Pseudomonadota > Alphaproteobacteria > Rhodobacterales > Rhodobacteraceae > JAOARQ01. Next base: position 4,414 of record JAOARX010000036.1, read on the forward strand.
ACCCAAGGCGCGATGGAAATCTTTTGGAAGAAAGGTTTCACAGGCACCAATTTGCCCGACCTTCTAACAGCAATGGGGTTGACGCGCGGCAGCTTTTACAAAGCGTTTCAAGACAAAGAGCGCGCCTATCTGTTGGCGTTGGAACGATATGATCAGCAGGTGGTCTCCAAAGGGGTGGCCGCGTTAGGGGCGTGTGCCGGACCGAGCGCAGTAGATTGTCTCATGATTATGTTTGCCCCGCCTGATGACCCTCAACGTGGGTGCTTTATCTGCAATGCGATGGTTGAACTAGCGCCGACCAACCCCGACGTCGCAGCGCGTTCTAATGCGATGGCCGATCGACTGCGTCAGGCCTTTCAGGGGGTTGTTGAGCGATTCCATCCACAGGTCGGCAGCGCGGGGGCGCGTGAAAGCGCTGATTTGATCTTGCATCTCTATTTTGGGTCACAGGCGATTATGAAATCCTGTCAGGCTCCGATTGATTGGCGCTCGCGCTTGCAACAGGTGCTGCCGCAGCAGCGCTGAGAACGCAATTTTAAGACAAATGCACCTAAGCTCACGCACGGATACCCAATCAACCACGCCTGTGCTGATCTAACCTGTGCTAACCAAAACCATATCTCTCATTTTGCCCGCTTTGATTCCGTCGTGGCGCTTTTTCCAAACGGTCGCGGCGTCGCCACGGGTTGAGTATCGCGTGATCAATGGGTCGGGTGAAGGCGTCTGGCGCGAAAGCCATCCCCTGCCTGACCGTGTGGGGCTGGGGCGTATGTTGCGCCGGATGCTGTGGAACCCGCATCGAAATGCGCAACTCTATATGGTAAGCCTGTCCGAGCGGCTGGCCGAAGATGGACGGCAACATGCGCAGCATGAACTGAACCGCATGATCGCAGAGGCCATTCCTGAGAACGACGGCGATCTTCAGTTCCGATTGGTGTTTCTTCAGCCGCATGAGGGGCAGATCGTATCCTTTGTTGAATATGAAAGCGATCCGGTGTCCCTGGCGGAGCTGCGCAGATGATGCTGGACCCGATCATCCGCGTGACCGAGCTGATGCTTGGCCTTGCCATGTTGCAACAAAGCCTTGAGCACCTGACCGAACCGCGCGACCGCTGGCTGTTTCTGCCCCGGCTGGGTTTGTGCCTATTGCTGGTTCTGGGCTGGCACAGCGGCTATGTCATCTGGGCGCTGATGGGCGTGGCCCTGATCCAGCTGCACCGCTTTGACGGGCCCTATAATGGTGGATCGGACAAGATGACATTTCTGATCCTTGCCTGCCTGTCTGCCTATTACGCCGCGCCCAATGCGTTTTGGCAGGAGATGGCGATCTCTTATCTCGCGATCCAACTGCTGCTGTCCTATTTCGTGTCTGGCTATATCAAGATCGTGAACCCTGAATGGCGATCCGGGCAGGCGCTGCGCGATGTGTTTCGCTTTTCCGCCTATCCCGTGTCTGAACGTCTTCGGGGCTGGGCGGATCATCCGCGCAAGCTCTGGCTGGCGTCGTGGGGGGTGATGGGGTTTGAGGTGCTTTTGCCCTTTACGCTGGTGCATCCGCTGGCCCTGGCGGCGCTGTTGTTTGTTGCCGCGTGTTTTCACTTGTCCAATGCGTTTTTCTTTGGTCTGAACCGATTTTTCTGGATCTGGCTGTGCGCCTATCCCGCGCTCTTTTGGTTTCAGGCGCGGATCTTTGGGTAACGTTCGGGATTTGTTAAATCACCCGCAATAAGTACAAATCATGAACCAAGTGGTGCTGACCCTCTCTCGACGTGAACTGCAATTGCTTTGCACCGCATTGTTGCTAAGTTTTTTGTGTTATCACCTGTCGTTGGCTGGCCTGTTTCACGTGGGTCTTGCCCGCTATCGGGATCAGATGGGCAACGACTGGATCGGAGATGTTCTGGTCTTGGCAAGCTTCGCAGCGCTTTACGCGCCGCCTGCGTATTTCTTCTGGCGGGCGATCAAACAGGTGCGCGCCCGCGCATGGATGTTGATGTTTATGCTTGCCTCCTTATGGGTGCCTTGGCACAGTCGCTATCCGGTCTTGACCGAAGTCCTATATCAGCTGGGCCAGTTTGAGCAGCATGGTTTGTTTTGGACCGGCGGGCTTCCATCCTATATCGAGTTATACCCGGATTGCTGTGAAGGGCGTTTGCCGAATACAATTAACCAATCAATCGATTGAGATATTGATCAGGTCGTGTCTCACACAGCAAGGAATTCGGCCTTTGCCCAAGGTTTCCCTTGCCCGTTTCCCGCATTCCCTGTAACAGGCCCCATCCGGTGGAGTCCGACTGAGTCGGTCTGTGCCGTAAATCCCATTTTCACCAGGGCAAAGGTGACCCGGAACAACCGTCTGGGGCCTTCTGGTGAGTGTTTGAAAAGAAAGGGCGATTATGAACGCCAAGGAACTGATGGAGAAGACGCCGGACCAGCTCCGTGACGAGCTTGTTCAGCTGAAGAAAGAAGCATTCAACCTCCGCTTTCAGGCGGCCACCGGCCAGCTGGAAAACACCGCGCGCATGCGTCAGGTGAAGCGTGACGTTGCACGCGTCAACACCGTCTTGAACCAAAAAGCCGCTGCAGCGGCGCAAGGGGAGTAATCCAATATGCCCAAGCGTATCCTGCAAGGCACCGTCACTTCGACTGCAAACGCTCAGACCGTCACCGTTCGTGTCGAGCGCCGCTTCAAGCACCCCGTGCTTCAGAAGACCATCAAGAAGTCGAAGAAATACCGCGCTCATGACGAGGCGGAAAAGTTCGCTGTCGGCGATATGGTTCGCATCATCGAATGCGCACCCAAGTCGAAAACGAAACGCTGGGAAGTTCTGGCCGACTAATTCGATTAGTCAGGCCCGAACGATCAGCAATGATCGAAACCCTGGGGGCTAAATACCCCAAAGGTCGGGAGAAACCATATGATCCAGATGCAGACCAATCTGGATGTTGCTGACAACTCCGGAGCCCGGAAAGTTCAGTGCATCAAGGTCTTGGGCGGTTCGCACCGCCGCTATGCATCGGTCGGCGATATCATCGTCGTATCGGTGAAAGAGGCCATTCCGCGTGGTCGCGTTAAAAAGGGTGACGTCCGCAAGGCCGTCGTCGTACGCACCGCCAAAGAAGTTCGTCGTGAAGATGGCACATCCATCCGCTTCGACCGCAACGCCGCCGTCATTCTGAACAACTCGAATGAGCCGGTCGGCACCCGTATCTTCGGGCCGGTTGTGCGTGAGCTGCGTGCAAAAGGCATGATGAAGATCGTCTCGCTTGCACCGGAGGTGCTGTAAGATGGCTGCTAAGTTGAAAAAAGGTGACAAGGTCATCGTTCTTGCCGGTAAGGACAAGGGCAAGACCGGTGAGATCACCTCGGTCGACCCCAAATCGGGCAAGGCCATCGTGGACGGCATCAACATCGCCATCCGCCACGTTCGCCAGTCGCAGACTTCGCAGGGTGGCCGTACCCCCAAGGCGCTGCCGATTGAGCTGTCGAACCTGGCCATCGTTGACGCAAACGGCAAAGCATCGCGCGTTGGCTTCCGCATGGAAGACGGCAAGAAAGTGCGTTTTGCCAAGACAACAGGGGATGCGATCTAATGCTGGATACTGCAAACTACACCCCGCGTCTTAAGGCGCAGTACGCGGAAACCATCCGCGCTGCGATGAAAGAAGAGTTCGGCTATAAGAACGACATGCAGATCCCGCGTCTGGATAAAATCGTTCTGAACATCGGTTGCGGCGCAGAAGCTGTTCGCGATTCGAAAAAAGCCAAGTCTGCCATCGAAGATCTGACAAAGATCGCTGGTCAGCAGGCTGTTGGCACCAAGGCCAAGCACTCGCACGCGCCGTTCCGTCTTCGGGAAGGCATGATCATCGGTGCCAAAGTCACCCTGCGTGACGTGCGCATGTATGAATTCCTGGACCGCCTGATCACCATTGCGATGCCGCGTATCCGCGACTTCCGTGGTATCAAGCCGTCGTTTGACGGTCGTGGCAACTTTGCCATGGGTCTCAAGGAACACATCGTATTCCCTGAAATCGATTTCGACAAAGTCGACGAAGTCTGGGGTATGGACATCATCGTGACCACCAACGCACAGGACTATGGCGATCATAGTGCTGATGCCCAAGCCAAGGCGCTGTTGAAGCATTTCAACATGCCCTTCAACGCTTAAGGGGACTGAGAACATGGCTAAGAAATCCATGATCGCGCGCGAAGTAAAGCGCCAGCGCCTGGTGGAAAAATACGCCGCCAAGCGTGCCGAACTGAAAGAAATCGCTGCAGACGAAAGCAAGCCGATGGAAGAGCGTTTCAAAGCGCGCCTGAAGCTGGCCAAACTGCCGCGCAACTCGTCGCCGACCCGTTTGCACAACCGTTGCCAACTGACCGGCCGTCCGCATGCATACTACCGTAAGCTTAAAATCAGCCGTATCGCCCTGCGCGAGCTTGGCTCGAACGGTAAGCTTCCGGGCGTTGTGAAATCCAGCTGGTAAGGGAGGGTATAGAATGAACGATCCTATCGGCGATATGCTCACCCGTATCCGCAACTCGCAAATGCGTGGCAAGTCGACCGTGTCGACCCCCGCATCCAAGTTGCGCGGCTGGGTTCTGGATGTTTTGGCTGACGAAGGCTACATCCGCGGCTACGAAGCAGGTACTGACGCAGCGGGTCACCCGACCCTCGAAATCAGCCTGAAATACTACGAAGGCACCCCTGTCATTCGCGAACTCAAGCGGGTTTCGAAACCCGGTCGTCGCGTTTACATGGGCGTCAATGACATCCCGCAGGTCCGTCAGGGTCTGGGTGTGTCGATTGTCTCCACGTCGAAAGGCGTCATGACCGATGCAAGCGCGCGCAGCCAGAATGTTGGCGGCGAAGTGCTTTGCACCGTCTTCTAAGGAGGGATTGCAATGTCTCGTATTGGCAAAAAGCCGGTTGAGCTTCCCTCGGGCGTGTCTGCGGCCGTTTCCGGTCAGACCATCGAGGTGAAGGGTCCGAAAGGCACCCAGAGCTTTACCGCCACCGATGATGTGACCATCTCTGTGGAAGACAACGTTGTGAAGGTCGATCCCCGCGGTAAATCCAAGCGCGCGCGTCAGCAGTGGGGCATGTCCCGCACCATGATCGCGAACCTGGTCAGCGGTGTTCAGGCGCCCTTCAAAAAGGAACTGGAAATCGTCGGTGTTGGTTACCGTGCTCAGCTGCAGGGCAAAGTCCTGAAACTGAACCTGGGCCTGTCGCATGACGTTGATTTCGAGATCCCGGACGGCATCACCATCACCTGCCCCAAGCAGACGGAAATCGTGATCGAAGGTCACGATCTTCAGCAAGTGGGTCAGGTTGCGGCAAACATTCGTGAATGGCGCCGCCCCGAGCCGTACAAAGGGAAGGGTATCCGCTACAAGGGCGAATACATCTTCCAAAAGGAAGGCAAGAAGAAGTAAGGACGCAAGGATATGGCAAACAGCAAACGTGTACTGTTTCAGAAACGCCGCCTGCGCGTTCGGAACAAACTCCGCAAGGTCAATGTCGGCAAGCTTCGCCTGTCGGTACACCGTTCCAACAAGAACATCTCGGTTCAGCTTATCGACGACGTGCAGGGCAAGACACTTGCTGCGGCTTCGTCGCTCGAGCCGGCGCTGGGTGTTGTTGGCAAGAACAACGTCGAAGCAGCCGCGAAAGTGGGCACAGCAATCGCAGAGCGCGCGAAAGCGGCTGGCGTGACCGAAGCCTACTTCGACCGTGGTGGCTTCCTGTTCCACGGCAAAGTCAAGGCTCTGGCCGAAGCTGCGCGTGAAGGCGGGTTGAAAGTCTAAGCTGCGAGCGGGGCGACCCGCGCAGCCTATGAACAGTAGGGCGGGGGCTTCCCCGCCTTGCACATTAGAGAAGACCCATACGGGTCTCGATGATCCGGGAGGGGGAGCGCCCCTCACTTGGATTGGTCAAAGGCACCGATGGGTGCCAAACGGAAAGGATACGTTCATGGCAGAACGTGAAAACCGCCGGGGCAAGGGTCGCGATCGCGACGAGGCACCGGAATTTGCAGATCGCTTGGTTGCGATCAACCGCGTTTCGAAAACCGTTAAAGGTGGTAAGCGCTTTGGCTTTGCAGCTCTGGTTGTTGTTGGCGACCAAAAAGGCCGCGTAGGCTTTGGCAAAGGTAAAGCCAAAGAGGTGCCCGAGGCGATCCGCAAGGCAACCGAACAGGCCAAGCGCAACATGATCCGCGTGCCGCTGAAAGAAGGCCGCACCCTGCACCATGACGTCAAAGGTCATCACGGCGCAGGCAAGGTGATCATGCGCACCGCGCCGACCGGTACTGGTATCATTGCCGGTGGTCCGATGCGTGCCGTGTTCGAGATGCTGGGTGTTCAGGACGTTGTCGCCAAGTCGACCGGTTCGCAGAACCCCTACGCGATGATCCACGCAACTCTGGACGGCCTGCAAAACCAGCAAAGCCCCCGTCAGGTGGCTCAGCGTCGTGGCAAGAAAGTTGCTGACATCCTGCCCAAGCGCGACGATGCGCCTGCAACCGAGGAGGCATAAACCATGGCCAAGACGATTGTTGTAAAGCAGATCGGTTCGCCGATTCGTCGCCCCGCCAAACAGCGTCAGACGCTGATCGGCCTGGGCCTGAACAAGATGAACAAAACCCGTGAACTGGAAGATACCCCTTCGGTTCGTGGCATGGTCAACAAGATCCCGCATCTGGTTCAGATCATCGAAGAAAAAGAGTAATTCTTTTTCCTCCATACAGATTGAGAACGCCGCTCCTATCCGGGGCGGCGTTTTTGCGTTTGGGCATGAAAAGATGAATTTCCGATGAATGCTGCAATGCAGAAATTGCATGGCGGGGTGCAAAAAGCAGCATTGGTGGGTTCGCAAAGTGCACAGTATACGGGCAATCGGGTGAGGAATTGAACGCAGCTTCGGGGAACACGCCCCTTCTTCTTAAGGATCATTGCAATGGCACACAGCAACGCCCGCACCGCTCTGGAACTTGATTTCGCGTCGTCGATCGCACATGCGGTTCGCGATATTCAGCACATCTTTGCCCGTCACCAAGCCTATACCAAAACGCTTCGCGCCCTGTCTGTTCTTGATGATGCGCAGCTCGATGATCTTGGTATCGCACGGGGTGACATCAAAGCCATCGCACGCCGCGAAGCCCAAAACATCTAAGTCAAAAAGTTTAAGATTGCCGCAAGGCCCAGAGGGATGAACTCATGACCATCGTGTCGAAAACCTTTCGCGCTTTTGTTGCGCCTTTTGCGGCAGTTCTGCAGTCTGCCAAAGAAAAAATGTGCAAGGATCCGGTCCCCTGTTGGACCGAGTACCTTCGCGAGGGAAACAAGCCCCGGAACTGATCCCAAAGCACGCCTTCAAAAGCCCGCGCGCGTTCGCGGGTTTTGTTGGTGTTATAAACCAGTTTGTGACCTTCAACCTGACGGTTGATTTGTGCCAAGCGACGGGCTATATGCGCCCGGTGCCTCATTGAGGCCGATTCACATAATCAAGAAAAGCCGTGTTTGACCCCTTACGCTTCGTGGGTCAGTTCCGGCAAGGAGAAGCGACATGAAACTTCATGAACTGCGCGACAACGAAGGCGCAACCCAGCGTAAGAAACGCATTGGCCGTGGCCCCGGTTCGGGCAAAGGTAAAATGGGTGGCCGTGGTATCAAAGGTCAGAAATCGCGTTCGGGTGTGGCCATCAATGGCTACGAAGGCGGCCAGATGCCGCTC
>JAOARX010000037.1 GCA_025210345.1 Pelagimonas sp.
CCCCCCCCCCCCCCCGCCCCCCCCCCCCCCCCCCCCCCCGCCCCCCCCCCCGCCCCCCCCCCCCCCCCCGGCGGCGCGCGCTGTCCCCTCGCAGGCCAATAAAACTTGGGGATGTTTGGGCAGAAGAACGACAGGGCCTAGGGCAAAACAGACAGCCAGAACCAGACGCTGACAACCGAAAGCGAGGTGGCGATCAACACGCTTGAGGCCGCGACGCGGCGTGCGACCCCATACATATTGGCAAAGATATAGGTGTTGATGCCCGGTGCCATCGATGCGGTCAGAACGACCGACCGGAACGCATTGGTGGAAATGCCGGTCAGGCTGCCGATGGTCCAGGCAATGCTGGGATGGATGATCAGCGCGCAGGTGCAGATCATGGCAATCACCCGCAGGTCTCCGTCCGGGCGATAGCGGTACAGCACGCCCCCGGTGCCGAACAGCGCGGCGGGCAAAGCGGCGGTGACGATCATGTTCAGGGCCGTATTGGCCGGCGTGGGCAGCGATAGATTCGCAAGATTGGCCAGCACCCCCAGCGTGATGCCAATCACCAGCGCGTTGCGGAACATGGCGCGCAGGACTTTGCCGGGCAGGGCGCGGGCCGGGGTGCCGCGCGCGCGGGCGATCTCCATCGCCGTGATACCGATGCCATAGCAAAAGGGCGAATGCAGCGCGACGATCATATAGTTGGCTTCCAGCGCCGCGCCGGTGCCAAAGGCACGCTCGGTCACGGCAAGGCCCAGCATCACCGAATTGGCGAACAGACAGCAAAAACCGATGGCGACGCTGTCTTCCCAGGGGCGATGAAACAGGTGGCGCGCGGCAAAGAGGCCGATAAAGAAACAGGTGAGCGAGCCCGCGTAAAAGCTGATCAGGATCCAGGGGTCAAACGCGCCCCCCAGTTCCAGTGACGAGATGGCTTTGAACAAAAGCGCCGGGATGGCGATATTGCTGGCAAAGGCCATGATCCCATCAATGGCGTCTTGTGTCAGCCAGCCGCGCCAGGACGCCCCATAGCCCGCGCCAATGACCAAAAAGACCGGAAGGATGACGTCGAGAAGCGCTTGCATCTTTGGCCTTTGGGATTGCGAGGGCAGGGCCTCTGGCGGGGTATTCGGAAAAGCGGTGAAGCCTAGGCAGGCAGGGTGATCACCAGACCATCATGGGCCGGGGTGACGTGGTCGGGGGTTTCGGCGTCAACCGTGGCATAGTCCAGGTCAATGTGCATATTGGTGAGCACGGCGCGTTTGGGCTTGGCCTTTGCGATCCATTCCAGCGCAAGATCCAGATGCGCATGCGTCGGGTGCGGCGTGCGACGCAGCGCGTCGACGATAAAGACATCGAGATCTTGCAACTGTGCCCATGCCGCATCGTTCATCTTGGCCACATCAGGCAGATAGGCCAGCCCGTTGATCCGGAACCCCAGCGCGTCGATCGCGCCGTGATTGACTTCGAACGGCGTGAGCGTAATGTCCCCACCCGCCCCGGAAATGCAGAAGGGGCCATCAATGGTGTGCAGGTTCAAAATCGGAGGATAGGGCGAGCCCGCGGGCTGCACAAAGGCATAGCCAAAGCGCGACAGCAGGTCGTTTTGCGTATGGCCATCGGCCCAGACATTCAGCCGTTCACGCGTGTTGAACACGATTTGGCGCAGGTCATCAAGCCCATGCACGTGATCCGCATGGGAATGGGTCCATGCCACCGCATCAAGCCGATCAATCCCGGTGTCCAGCAGCTGCGCATGCATATCCGGCGTGGTGTCGATCAGCACACGGGTGGTGCCCGCCGCGCTGATCCGTTCAACCAGCAATGAGCAGCGACGGCGGCGGTTTCGGGGATTGCTTGGATCGCAATCGCCCCATTTGTTGCCAATCCGGGGCACCCCGCCAGATGATCCACATCCCAATATGGTAAAGCGCAGCTCGTCCATCACGCGGCGGCCTGTTTCAGGTTGGCCTTGGGGAACAGCCTGTCAAAGTTGGCTTCGGTCGCCTGCGCAAACTCTTCATAGCTGACACCAAAGACCTCGGCCCCCACTTTGGCGGTATGGGCGACATAGGCGGGTTCATTGCGTTTGCCGCGATAAGGCGGTGGTGCAAGATAGGGGCTGTCGGTTTCCACCAGAATGCGATCCAGCGGCGCATCGGCAAAGATCGCGCGCAGATCCTTGGATTTGGGAAAGGCGGCGATGCCGGACATGGACAGGTAAAACCCCAGATCCAGAGCCGCGCGGCCCAGTTCGGGCGATGAGCTGAAGCAATGCATTACGCAGGAAAAGGGCTGTGCCCGATGCATATCGGTGAGGATGCGGGCCATATCGTCATCCGCGTCGCGCGCGTGGATGATCAAAGGCAGGCCCGTGGTCTGGGCGGCTTCGATGTGGATCTTAAGCGATTGCTTTTGGATGTCTTTGCTGTCGGCGGTGTAGTGGTAATCCAGACCGGTTTCCCCGATGCCCACGAATTTCGGATGCTGCGACAGGGCGACCAGCTGATCCACGGTGGCCAGGGGCTCCTCTGCGGCGCTCATGGGGTGGGTGCCTGCGGCGTAGAACACGGGGTCATGAGCCTCGGCGATGACGCGGACCTGCGGTTCGTTTTTCAAACGGGTGCAGATTGTAACCATCCGGTGCACCCCGGCGTCCAGGGCGTTTTGAATGACCTGCGGGCGCGTTTCGTCGAAATCCGGGAAATCGAGATGGCAGTGGCTGTCGGTGATCAGGGCGTTGGTCATGTCATCTCCTTTGGTGCGGTTGTGCGGGATGGGGCGAGCGGGGTCAAGGTCGCGCAGGGCTGTTGCGAGACCGGCGGGCCGACCTGAACCGCCGCCGCGCAGTACATTGGGCAGGGTGTTGGGAAAAACAACTAAGGTTCAGACTGTTCCTCGCCCGGTATCTGAACCTTGCTGCCCACCGCTGCGCATAAATGTATGGGCTCTGAGCTAGTCAGGCTTGGAATGCCCCGCTGCGGCCCGCACCTGTGCGTTGAGTTCTTCCTCCCAGATGTCGCGCATCTCGGTAAACTTGGCCATTGCGGCTTCGTTTTCGGCCATCGGCGTGTTGAAATCATGCTGTTTGGCCATCTCTAGCATGATTTCACGGTCTTTGGTGTCAAAGGCCTGCATCATGTTGCTTGCCTGAGCCCGATCAAACCCGAGGGCCTCGAACGTCGATCGCGCCATGCGCACGGAACTGTCATAGGTTTCGCGAATGATGTCGCGACAGCCAACCGACCAAAGATCATACACATGGTTCCGATCATAGGCGCGGGCAACGACATGGACGTTCGGGTGGTGCTTGCAAATATAGCGCACCATATCGGTGATTGCCTCCTTGCCATCAATTGCAACGACGATGACTTTCGCATCAGACAGGCCCGCAGCGGCCAAGAGATCAGGGCGCGTGGCATCTCCGAAATAGGCCTTCAGACCAAAGCGTCTGATGAATTCCAACTGTTCGCTGCTATAGTCCACGACGGTTGCGCTATATCCGGCGGCAGTCAGCGCACGGCTTATGATGCCGCCGACACGGCCATGACCGGCAATGATAATCTTTGACTGGTTTTCGATTTCATCGGCATCTTGCGTTTGGCCCTGCGCAAAACGGGGTGCGATGAGGCGATCATAAACAATGAAGAGCGCAGGCGTCAGCAGCATCGACAAGGCCACAACCAACAGCAATATGTCAGACACCGCCGCCGGAATAACCGCGTTGGCCACGGTGAACGACAAAAGAACAAACCCAAATTCCCCGGCCTGGGCCAGCCCCAGACCAAAGAGCCATTTGTCAGCCCCGTCCAGCTTGAAAATCCGCGCAAGCCCCAACAGGATCGCGGCTTTCAGGGCGATCAACCCGACTGTCAGCCCAAGCACCAGACCAAGACTGCTGGCCAGCAGGCCAAAGTTGATGCCAGCCCCGACCGTTATAAAGAACACGCCCAGAAACAGCCCCCTGAATGGGTCAATGTCGCTTTCCAATTCATGACGGTATTCGCTGCTGGCCAGCACCACACCCGCCAGGAATGTCCCAAGCGCAGGGGACAGGCCCACCAGGGTCATCAACAGCGCAATGCCAAGCACAAGCATCAAGGCCGTGCTCACGAACAGCTCTCGCAAACGGGCCCGCGACACAAAGCGGAACAAGGGGCTGACCACATATCGGCCAAGCGCAATCACCCCGCCGACGGCCAACAGGGTCACCAAAGTCGTTTGCCAACCGCTCAGCCCATCCACCAGCGACAGGTTCAGGCCTCCGGTGTCATGGTGGTCGGTGTGACCATCGCCATGCGACAGCGCTTGGGTCAGCTCGGGCAAGGCTAAAAGCGGCACCAGCGCCAGCATGGGGATGACCGCAATGTCCTGCGCCAAAAGCACAGCAAAGCTGGCACGCCCCCCATCCGACTTTGAAAGCCCTTTTTCCTTGAGCGTCTGGTTCACAATCGCCGTGGAAGAAAGCGCCAGCACAAGGCCAATCGCCAAGGCAACTGACCAGGGCTGTCCCAGGACCATCGCGACACCCATGGCTGCGATGGTGGTCAGCCCGATCTGCAATCCGCCAAGCACAAAGATGCGGTGGCGCATCTCCCATAATTCGCGCGGGTTCATTTCCAGGCCGATCAGGAACAGCATCATGACCACGCCAAATTCTGCGAAATGCTGCATGGCGATCACGTCCGCACCCGCAAGCGACAAGATTGGGCTAATCGCAATGCCTGCAATCAGATACCCAAGAACCGATCCAAGCCCCAAGCGAGACGCAATTGGTACGGCGATGGCCCCCGCAAGAAACAGGATGAATGTAATCAGCATAAATTCGGGGGTCATGAGGACGGGCACCTTTCACGTAAGCGTTTCGCGATCCAAGGCACGCAACGCGGCCTATGCGGCTTTGAATTCCTTGCAAACACCGCGATCCGGTGGTGCGACATTGGATAATCGCGTGCTGGGTCAGCATGCAAGCAGTTTGGTCACCGCGCAAGAGCGCGAACGGGTCGGGCATGTCGTGAACGGGGTGAGCTATGCGGGTCGCGCGACCGAAGGCAAACTGCCCAAGGTCAAATTGCAAACCGCCGCGCATCGCGGTGCAGATGAACGACACTGCGGCGGGTGCATTCAGGCGTCTTATCGTTGAAACAAGGTGGACCGGCTGGGCCGCGCGCCCCCGGGGGTTCAAACCGTGACTTTGAGCGGGATGATTTATCCCCACTTTAAAGGTGGTTTAAGGCAGGTCGATTTGATGCGCGGGCAGGCGGGGCGGGGGCAGCCGATGATGATGGTCGACGGCATGGGTTGGGTTTGGAACCGCTGGGTGATCACCGAGGTGCAAGAGACCCGGACGCTGTTCATGGCGGATGGGGCCCCGCGCCAGATCGACTTTTCCATGAAGCTGGAAAGCTATGGCCCGGATGCGGGCGGCTTGTCTTCGTTTGTCGGGGGGGTGTTTTGATGGCGACCTACCGCACCCTTGAGGGGGACATGATCGATGAGATCTGCAAGGTGCATTACGGACGCGAGGATAGGACCGTGGCGGTCTATGAAGCGAACCCCGGCCTGGCGGCGCTTGGTCGGTTTTGCCCTAAGGGATTGTGATCATCTTGCCGGATGTTTTGCCCGATTCGGTCAGAACTCCGATCAGGCTGTGGGGGTAATCATGCACCTTGCCTTCCAGATATTTGCCGATGGTCAGGACGTAACAGGCCGGTTCCAGGACCGGCTGATCCGCATGACCGTCAAGGACGAAGCGGGCCAGAAATCCGACACGGCCGAGATCGAGCTGGACAATCGCGACACGGCTCTGGCGCTGCCCCAGACCGGCGCCAAGCTGGATCTGGCTTTGGGGTTGGGCGATGCGCTGGTCTCGATGGGGCGATATGTGGTCGATGAGATCAGCGGCGAGATCGGGGTTGATACGCTCACGATCAGCGCCAAGGCGGCGGATATGCTGGGCGGCATCCGGGCGCGCAAGACGCGGGCCTGGTCGGGGCAAACGCTGGGGGCGATGGTCGCTCAGATCGCGGGCGAACATGGGCTGACCCCACGTGTGAGCGCCAGCCTCGCGCAGCATCTCTATCCCTATCTGGCCCAGAACGCCGAAAGCGATCTGCACTTTCTGACCCGCCTGGCGCGCGATTTGGACGCCGTCGCCAAACCCGCCAGCGGGCATTTGGTCGTGGTCAAACGCGGCGAAGGCAAGGCGGCGGATGGATCGGACCTGCCGGTGTTCACGGTGCACCGCACTCAGATGAAAAGCGCTTCGTTCCGGGTCACATCGCGCGGCCGGGCCGGTGTCGTTGTGGCTGAGTGGGGCGAGCGCGCCGCAGGCGTGACCCACAAGGTGCGTGCGGGGCAGGGCGCGCCCGAACTGCATCTGCGCCACCGGTTCGGATCCGCCCCCGAGGCCCGCCGCGCCGCCCGATCCGCCCTTGAGCGCGGCAACCGCACCAGCGGCACGATCACCGTCAATCTTGGTGGATTTTGGGGGGAGCTGATGGCCGAGGCCAAGGTCAATATGCAGGGCATCCAGCCCGAGCTTTGCGGCGAATGGCTGATCAACTCGGTCACGCACACTTTGAACGGGACTCTGACCACCAGTTTCGAAGCAGAACGCGACAATGAGGAAAAGTAAAATGCGGCCTCCTAAGTTCACCGATCTGATCCCGGCGCAACAGGCGCATTTTGGCAATGGGCTGGGGCCGTATTGGCTGCCGGATCGGGCGCGCCGGTTCATCACATCTCAGATGTCCTGGTTCTTTGCCGATGCGAGCTGGCGGCACCATGATTTTGGCTATGCGGTCGGCGGGGACCGCTGGGACCGCGCGCGCTGTGACAGGAAGTTTTTGGCCGCCATGTGGCGCGATGCGCTCTCGCAGGAACGATTGATTGCAGTGCCGCTGGCGCTGATGCTGGCGCTTACCTTTTATATCGCGGTGCGGATCGGCGGGCAGTTTGGCTCTTTTGTGTGTCGCGACGGTTACGCCGACATGGATGAGATCCTGGCGACCTATGGTTCGGTGCATTGGGTCGGGATGCGGGGCATGGAGCCCGCTTGGTATCAGGCACGGCTTGCCAGCGGCAAAGTCGATTTGCGCCAAAGCTGGGACGAGGCAGAGTGGCTTTTGTGGGAAGAAGATCGCGGCCCGGACACGCCCCTGTTGTTCAAAACCGGCGAACCCGACCTGGCCCGCGCGATCCCCTTGGTTGAGGCGTGGCTGCGTAAGGAGGCTTATGTGATGGGGGCGCTGGATGGCTGAGGTTTGCGAGGGAAGATTTAATGCACCAGTGCGAAAGAAATTTGCTGGTGCGCCTAAACAGTGCTTTAGTTAACTTTTCAAATGTACCTTTAGTGTTTATCGGGGGCGTAAATTTCTGAGAGGCGTGAGTAATGTTCGATAGTCAAGATCATGGGAACGGTGCCGAGTTAATGACCATTGGTTACGAAGGCTCGACAATTAGCGACTTCGTTGCAACGCTCCGTGCAGCGGGTGTTCAGTGCTTAGTCGACGTGCGAGAGTTGCCGCTATCGAGAAAGAAAGGCTTTTCAAAGAATGCTTTGCGTGAAGCCTTGTCGGACGCAGGCATTAGATATGAGCATTTCAAAAAACTGGGTGACCCGAAACCAGGACGAGATGCAGCCAGAGCCGGTGATTATGCAACATTCCGCAAGATATTTAGTGAACATTTAGACACCGAAGATGCACAGTTGGCGCTTGATAGCGTCACGCCGATTGTTCTAAATGGTGGCGCGTGTCTGCTATGTTTTGAACGCAGTCACAAAGAATGTCATCGAAGCATGGTGGCAAACGAATTGATTGAACGGACTGGCGTCAAAGTCAGGCATATTGGAGTGCGGCAAGGAATTGCAGGAGAACTCGTCGGATAAATCTGGAGAAACTGAAGCGATCATTTTGATTAAGGCTACTCCAGTCATCGGGACAAAGCATGGGGAAACCGTTTGTTGCGCGGGTGTCGATCTTTATGGCAACTGGCTTCGCATGTACCCCGTTTCATTCCGGGTCTTAGATGAAGGCAAAAAGTTCAAACGATGGGATCGAGTTAAATTTCGCTGGAGGCGTCCGTCTGAGGATGCGCGCCGAGAAAGCAGGCATGTCGACAGCCAAAGCTTGGAAATCGTTGGACGGATGAAGGCTGGTGAGAAGGCGAGGTTCCTTGACCAGCTTATTGTAACGAGTTTGAATAAACAGTTTGAAGGTGGGCGAAGTTTAGCACTTCTGAAGCCTGAAATTCTTGATTTCAAGATTGAGAAGAAGAGCGCAGAGGCGCTCGCTGAAGAGCAGGCAAAAATCGATTTATTCCACGAACAGGGCGACATGTTTATCCCTCGCCCCGCGATTCCACAGAGGGCTTGCCCGTTTAGCTTTAAGTATCGCTATCGGACAGATGACGGGCTTCGATTGGGAACCTGCCAAGATTGGGAGACCGAAGCCACCTTCTTTAAGTGGCGCCGAGAGTATGGTGAGGTCGGTGCTCTACAGCACATGAAAACGCAATTTGGCGATGTCCTTCCTGAGCGGGGTCTCTACTTCGCTATGGGAACACACTCACGCTGGCAGGAAACATGGCTGATTAATGGTCTGGTCCAACTGAAGCAGAGTGCGCAAGCTAGCCTGCTTTGAGATCAGCCCTAGAGGTGCTTCTGAAATCTGCACGGCTCTTCAGTGTTCGATTGGAGCGATTGGGGCATTAAATGACCCGCGCCCCGAGGTCGTTCTAAAGACTCAGACCTGATGGTCGTAGTTCGGGCCGCTCCGTTCCATCCGATCCCAAAATCTCTTCGCGGCGGGCCGCGACATCATAGACAAGAACTTGATGTATGCGAAGGGCCTTCAAGACCCATTTAAAGACCCGCGCCCCGATGGCGTTTTAAACACTCAGGCCTGAAGGTCGCGCGTCAGACCGCTGCGGGGCAAAATCTCTTTGCTGTAATAAGTTGTGTAATTCACTGCAATAAGTCGCGTCACGCTACAAAAGTCGTGTAATTCACTGCAATAAGTCACGTCACGCGACTGTTGCGTTGAATATGGGAATGTATGGGACGTAACCCGCTTTTTGCCCTTGGGGGTGGGAGGTGGGTCATCAAATTGACGGTTTGGCGCAGGCTGGCATGTTGACGGTGCGAATTTTGGATGATTCGCTTGCCGAGAGCTGCTAGATCCGGTGGGAAATGATGGGCGCCTGCGCTGAGCAACCTGCTTCAACCGGAAAATCTGGGAAAATGTGGGAAAAAATTCAGTGTAAGGGTGGGCGCTATATCTTGTGTTTGAGATTTTAGTTTCTGCTGGATTTTCGGCGAATGGGTAAAAATTCCCTTAATATTCTGCGCTTGCGAGAGGTTCTTCATGTACGCTCACCCCAAAATTCCCACAAAAAACTGTTGCGTCCCATCAATTCCCATGGCATCCATAGTTCACACGATGAGTTAAGCGGTTAGGGGCAGCAAGACCCCGAAAACGAACTCATAAAAATAATAGAGCAGGTTTCATACAGGCGCCGCGCTCATCGTGAACAAGAGGATCCGGCGCGCGGGCGAGCAGACATCCCCCCAGGTGGCGCGCGCAGTCGGAGACACCCGCACAGCGGGACAGGCGGCGGGTTGATCAGTGGCAGCAGATCGACCCGCCCCTTTTCATTTCACGGGGGCGAACAGAGGGGCCAGGGCAGTGAGCCGGAGGCTGAGGTTCAGAGGCGAAAGTCGGCACAAGGTCGACACAAAGGGGCGGGTCTCTATCCCAGCCTCTTTTCGCCGTGTTCTCGAAGCCGGTGATCCTGACTGGACCGATGGTCTGAACCCCAATTTCGTCATCGTTTACGGCGATCACCGCCGCGAATTTCTTGAGTGCTATACCATCGACGAGATGGAAAAGGTCGAAGACCGCATCAGCCGCATGAAGCGGGGTAGCCAAAAGCGCCGCCTGCTAGAGCGTCTGTTCTCGACCCAGTCGGTGACGACCAGCGTG
The DNA here is from genome assembly GCA_025210345.1 of Pelagimonas sp. Taxonomy (GTDB): domain Bacteria; phylum Pseudomonadota; class Alphaproteobacteria; order Rhodobacterales; family Rhodobacteraceae; genus JAOARQ01. Next base: position 9,972 of record JAOARX010000037.1, read on the forward strand.
GATGAGACCGGGCGCATCGTTCTGCCCGCCAAGCTGCGTGAAAAGATCGGCATCGTCAAAGAGGCGCAGTTTGCCTCCAACGTTGACACCTTTCAAATCTGGGCGCCTGAAACCTATGAGGCCGAGATCGCCGCGACCGAAGAATATCTGGACGATATGGACGATGGCTTTGATCCGCTTGAGTTGCTGGACGAAGCCGAAGATGAGGACATCTGATGAGTGCCGGGCCTGACAGCGCGCCCCATATTCCGGTTTTGTTGGGCGCAATTTTGCGCCAGGTGGGTGAGGTGCAGGGCACGTGGTTGGATGGCACCATGGGGGCAGGCGGCTATAGCCGTGCGTTCCTGGAGGCCGGGGCCACGCATCTGGTTTGCGTTGATCAGGATCCGCTGGCCCACGATATGGCGCTGGATTGGGTGGGCGATTACGCGGGTCGTGTGACCTTGGTCGAAGCCAACTTTCAGGATATGGACCAATTCGCTAGTGACCTTGATGGGGTCGTGTTGGATCTGGGCGTGTCGTCGATGCAGCTGGATCAGGCGGACCGCGGATTTTCCTTTATGCGTGATGGGCCATTGGACATGCGCATGTCGCAAGACGGCCCCTCGGCGGCGGACATCGTCAACACCTACTCCGAAACCGAGATCGCCGACATTCTGTACAACTACGGCGAAGAGCGTCAGTCCAGGCGGATCGCCCGCAAGATCGTCGAAGTCCGCAAGGGACAACCCTTTGAAACGACTCTGCAATTGGTCGAGGTGATCGAAAGCTGCCTGCCGCGTTCCAAACCCGGTCAGGCGCATCCCGCGACCCGCAGCTTTCAAGGGTTGCGCATTGCGGTGAACGATGAATATGGCGCGCTGTGGCGGGGCTTGATGGCCGCTGAGCGGGCGTTGAAACCCGGCGGGTTGCTGGTGGTCGTGACCTTCCATTCCATCGAAGACCGCATGGTCAAACGCTTTTTCCAGGCCCATGGCGACAAGAAAACCCGCGTCAATCGCTATGCCTCTGAGGCACCGGTTGAAACGGATGCGCCGTTTCAGGTCCTGACACGCAAGGCGATTGGACCGGATGCCAAAGAGTTGGCGCGCAATCCGCGGGCGCGCTCGGCCAAATTGCGGGTCGGGCGGCGCACCACGGCCCCCGCGCGCGACATCGAAGCGAGCGATTTGTCGATGCCCATGATCGAAAACAGGAGCTGACATGCGCAGTTTTCTTTTCATTCTGGCAACCCTGAGCGTGATCGGATCCGGCTATTGGGCCTATCATGAAAACTATGAAACGCAGGCCGAACTGGATCGGGTTGATGATCTGCGCCGCGACATTGGCAACAGCCGTGAACGCCTGGCGATTTTGCAGGCGGAATGGGCTTATCTAAACCGTCCTGACCGGTTGCGGGATCTGGCAGAACTAAACTTTGAGCGGTTGGGCCTGTTGCCCCTGCGGCCCGAACAATTTGGCCGCGTGGACCAGGTGGCCTATCCGTTGCTGCTTCAGGATCTTGAAATCTCAAAGCCGGTGGCCGTGATCAGTGTTGGAACAACCGAAGCGGGAGTTAGCGAATGACCCGGACCCCGCTGCGCCCACTTGCCCGGATCCTTGAAGCCCGCGAAAACGGCGAAAATCCCGATGTGATTGAACGCGAGAACCGCCGCCAGCGGCATGAGCAGATGCGCGATCAGTCGCGGCTGCGCGCCGAGGGGCGTTTGCTGGTTCTGGCGGTGATGTTCTTTGGGGCCTTCGCGGTGATCGGCGCCCGTATGGGCGCCTTGTCCGCCTCTGAACCGCAAGAGCCCCGCGCGGCGTCGACCGGGGCCTCGATCATCGCCAGCCGGGCCAATATCACCGATCGCCAGGGGCGGGTCATGGCCACAAACATGTCGACCCACAGTCTCTATGCCCACCCGCAGCAGATGATTGAGCCCGAGCGCGCCGCCCGCGAGCTGGTGCAGATCTTTCCGGATATGGACGCCGAAAAGCTGGCCAAGCGCTTTGCAGATCCCAAGCGCAAGTTCCTGTGGGTAAAAAAGAAAATATCACCCGAGCAGATGCAGGCCGTTCACGATATTGGTGAGCCGGGATTGCTGTTCGGTCCGCGTGAAATGCGGCTCTACCCCAATGGGGCCATTGCGGCCCATATTCTGGGTGGTGCGCGATTTGGGGCCGAAGGTGTGCATTCCGCCGAAGTGGTGGGCACTGCCGGCATCGAAAAATTCTATGATTCAGAGCTGCGTGATCCCGCCCGCGAAGGGGTGCCGCTGCAGCTTTCGATTGATCTGTCGGTGCAGGCGGCCTCGGAAGAGGTGCTGGCGACGGGCATGAAGCTTTTGAACGCAAAAGGGGCCGCCAGCGTCTTGATGGACGCCCGCACGGGGGAAATTCTGTCGCTTGTGTCCTTGCCGGATTTTGACCCCAATGACCGCCCCGCGCCGCCCTCACAGGGGCATGCGGCGGACAGCCCGCTATTTAACCGTGCCGTGCAAGGCGTCTATGAGCTGGGTTCAGCCTTCAAGATCTTTACCGCCGCGCAGGCCATTGATCTGGGGCTTGTGAACGCGCAAACGGTGATTGATACCAACCCGCCGTTCAAAGTGGGTGGCAGTAAGATCGGTGAATTCAACAACAAGAACTATGGCGAGGCCACGGTCGAAGAGATCATTGTCAAAAGCTCGAACCGGGGGACCGGGAAACTGGCGCTGTCCATCGGGGCCACGCGCCAGCAGGAATTCCTGAAATCCCTGGGCTTTTTTGAGGCCCCCCCGCTTGAGATCGTCGAGGCCCGTGGCGGCAAGCCGCTGTTGCCCCCGCGCTGGGGGGATCTGTCTTCGGTGACGATTTCCTATGGCCACGGCATTTCCACCGCGCCGGTGCATCTGGCGGCGGGCTATGCGGCGATTGCCAACGGGGGTGTGGCCATTGCGCCCACGTTGCTCAAGCGGGATCACGCGCCGCAAGGCCGCCGGGTCATGAGCGAAGAGGTCGCGCGCACGGCGCAAAAGATGCTGCGCAAAGTGGTGACAGAGGGCACAGCGTCGATGGGCGACGTGCCGGGCTATCATGTGGGTGGCAAAACCGGCACCGCTGACAAACCCAAGGAAAACGGCGGCGGTTACTATGAAGATAAGGTGATCACCACCTTTGCGACTCTCTTTCCAGCGCATGACCCCAAATACGTGTTGGTTGTGACACTGGACGAACCAGTGGAAACCTCGGGTGACAAGCCACGCCGCACGGCGGGGTGGACCGCGGTTCCGGTCGCTGCCGAGATGATCGGCCGTGTCGCGCCGCTGTTGGGGGTGCGCCCGGATTATACCGTTGGACGCGTGACCAGCCCCGAACGGATCTATCAGGCCTCGAACTGATTGCGATCGGGACAGGCGGGTCCATGGGCGTATTCTGGCGCGCGTGTCGGGTTACGTGTTGATATACGCGGTGTCCCAACAGTATGAGGGCACCGCAGGCATTCAGCAGGGGGTCCCATGGTGGCACCAAAGTCTCTTTCCGAGTTGGGATTGACCGCGCAAAGCGGGCCGCAGGTTCAGATCACGGGCCTGGCCGTCGACAGCCGCGACGTGCGCGACGGCTTCTTGTTCGCCGCACTGCCCGGCGCACGGGTACACGGCGCCGAGTTCATCGAATTCGCCCTGCGCCAGGGGGCGGTGGCGATTTTGACCGACGCCGAGGGCGCTCAGATCGCCTCAGAGCAGATTTCCAGGTTTTCGCCGGCGGTGATTGTCACCGAAGACCCGCGTCAGGCGCTGGCCTATTCATCGGCCTTGTGGTTTGGGGCGCAGCCCGCGCAGATGGTGGCCGTGACCGGCACCAACGGCAAAACCAGCGTGTCCACCTTTGTGCGGCAGATCTGGCAGGCGCTGGACCTGCCCTCGGTCAATCTGGGCACCACCGGGGTTGAGGGCGATTGGACCGCACCGTGCAGTCACACCACACCCGAGCCCATCACCCTGCATCGATTGTTGTCCGAGGCCGCGGCACAGGGGATCACCCATGCCTCGATGGAGGCCTCAAGCCACGGGCTTGACCAAAGGCGGCTGGATGGGGTGACGCTTCGGGCGGCGGGCTTTACCAACTTTACGCAGGATCACCTGGACTATCACCAAACCTTTGAGGCCTATTTTGCCGCCAAGGCCGGTCTGTTTGATCGCGTGCTGCCGGACGAAGGCACGGCGGTGATCAATATCGACGATCCGCGTGGCGCGGATGTGGTCGAGATCGCGCAGTCACGGGGGCAGCAGATCATCACCGTCGGGCGCAAGGGGGCCGATCTGTGTCTGGCGGCGCAGCGCTTTGCAGCGGATGGGCAAGAGCTTCGGATCAGCTATCAGGGGGTGACCTGGCAAAAGCACCTGCCCCTGATTGGCGGGTTCCAGGGGGAAAACGTGTTGTTGGCTGCCGGGCTGGTGATTGCCTGTGGCGCGACCCCCGGTGAGGTGATGGACGCGCTGCCCCGCCTGGGGACGGTGCGCGGGCGGATGGAGCTGGCGGCGACGCGCGACAATGGCGCGGCGGTCTACGTGGATTACGCCCACACGCCCGATGCGGTCTCCACCGCCATTCAGGCGTTGCGACCACATGTGATGGGCCGCTTGGTGGCCATCGTTGGGGCGGGGGGCGACCGGGACCGCACCAAGCGCCCGCTGATGGGCGCGGCCGCGACAGAACATGCCGATGCGGTGATCGTCACCGACGACAATCCGCGCAGCGAAGACCCGGCCCTTATTCGCGCCGATGTGATGCAGGGGGCGCCCGATGCGCTTGAGGTGGGCGACCGGGCCGAAGCCATCTTGCGCGGGGTGGACACGCTTGGCCCCGGGGATGCGCTGTTGATTTGCGGCAAGGGGCATGAAACCGGGCAGACCGTGGGCGACACGGTCTATCCTTTTGATGACGTGGAACAGGCCAGCATTGCTGTGGCCGCTTTGGACGGGAAGGGGCTTTGACCATGCTTTGGACATCACAAGAGGCGGTGGCGGCAACCGGGGGCAGGGCGCTGGCTCCGTTTGCGGTGAACGGTGTGTCGATTGACACCCGCACGCTTGAGCCGGGTGATCTGTTCGTGGCGCTCAAGGCCGCGCGCGACGGGCACGACTTTGTCGCGCAGGCGCTGGAAAAGGGCGCGGGCGCGGCGCTGGTGTCGCGCATCCCCGAGGGTGTCCCCCAAGACGCGCCCTTGTTGTTGGTGGATGACGTGCTGACGGGCCTTGAGGATCTGGGCAAGGCGGCGCGCGCGCGCACCAGGGCCAAAGTCGTGGCCGTCACCGGATCGGTGGGCAAGACCTCGACCAAGGAAATGCTGCGCACGGTGCTGGGGGCGCAGGGTGCGGTGCATGCGGCTGAAAAAAGCTATAACAACCACTGGGGCGTGCCTTTGACGCTGGCGCGCATGCCACGGGACGTGGATTTCGCGGTGATCGAGATCGGCATGAACCACCCCGGTGAAATCGCCCCGCTGACCAAAATGGCGCGCCCGCATGTGGCCATGGTGACCATCGTGGCGCCGGCGCATTTGGCCGCCTTTGAAAGCATCGAATTGATCGCAAAGGAAAAAGCAGCGATCTATGAGGGGTTGGAACCGCAGGGAACCGCCATCTACAATGGCGATCTTGAGGTCAGCCCAATCCTGAGGGCCGCGGCCGAAACCCGCGCATCACGCGTCATCGCCTTTGGTGAGCAGGCCAGAAATGACCATCAGGCCTATGAGGTTCAGGTGATGGATGCCTGCACCATCGCCAAAGGGCGCGCGGAGGGGCAGGACCTGTTATACAAGATCCCCGTGCCCGGGCGGCATTTCGCCGTAAACGGCATGGCGGTTCTGGCTGTTGTCAGCGCCTTGGATCTGGACCGGGCCTTGGGGGTCACGGCCCTGGGGCAATGGTCGCCGGGCGCAGGGCGCGGCGCGCGCGAGGTCATCCATCTTGATCCCGCCGACAGCCGCATTGGGCTTGAGCTGATCGACGATGCCTATAACGCCAACCCCGCGTCGATGACCGCCGCGCTAGAGGTGCTGGCCGCCGCGCAGCCCAGGGACGATGTGGGGCGCCTGTCCAAGGGGCGCCGCATTGCCTATCTGGGGGATATGAAAGAACTGGGCGAGACCGAGAAGGCCCGCCATGCGGCGCTGGCCGCGTTGCCCTTTGTCCGCGACATCGACGTGATTCACTGCATCGGCCCCCTGATGAAAGAGCTGTGGGAGGCGCTGCCCGAACCCAAGCGGGGCCGCTGGACCGAGACAAGCCCGGAGATGGCAGAGCGGGTGACGCACGAATTGGACGCCGGGGATGTGGTTCTGGTCAAGGGATCCTTGTCCATGGGGTTGGCCCGTGTGGTTGACGCGATCCGCAAAATGCGTCAAGTCCCCGCCGATACGACTGTGACCGACGCGTAAGAGGAATGAGAGAATGCTGTACTGGCTGACCGAACTCAGTGACGGGGGCGATTTCTTTAACCTCTTCCGCTATATCACCTTTCGCGCGGGTGGGGCCTTTTTGACCGCGCTGATCTTTGGCTTTATCTTTGGCAAACCGCTGATCAATGTGTTGCGCCGCAAGCAGGGCAAAGGGCAACCGATCCGTGATGACGGACCCGAAGGGCATTTCGTCAAGGCAGGCACCCCGACCATGGGGGGGCTGTTGATCATCGGTGCGCTTGTGACCTCGACCCTGTTGTGGGCGCGCATGGACAATCCATTTGTCTGGATGGTTCTGTTTGTCACCATTGCCTATGCGCTGATCGGTTTTGCGGATGACTATGCCAAAGTGTCCAAGCAAAACACCGCCGGTGTTTCCGGTAAGGTGCGGCTTTTGCTGGGTTTTTTGATTGCTGGCATCGCAAGCTATTGGGCGGCGGCCTATCACCCGGCGGATCTGAGCTATCAGCTGGCGCTGCCGATCTTCAAGGATACGCTGATCAACCTGGGCCTGTTTTTCATCCCCTTCGCCATGTTCGTCATCGTGGGGGCGGCCAATGCCGTGAACCTGACCGACGGGCTGGATGGGCTGGCGATCATGCCCGTGATGATCGCGACCGGGACGCTTGGGGTGATTGCCTATGCGGTGGGGCGCGTCGACTTTACCGAATACCTGGATGTGCATTACGTGCCGGGCACCGGCGAGCTGCTGATCTTTGCCGCTGGCGTGGCGGGGGGGGGCCTTGGGTTCTTGTGGTACAACGCGCCGCCCGCGGCGGTGTTCATGGGCGATACCGGGTCTTTGGCGCTTGGCGGGGCGCTGGGTGCGATTGCGGTCGCTACCAAGCACGAACTTGTTCTGGGCATCGTTGGTGGTCTTTTCGTTGCCGAAGCGCTCAGCGTGATCATTCAGGTGCTGTACTTTAAACGCACCGGCAAACGGGTGTTCCTGATGGCGCCGATCCATCATCACTATGAGAAAAAGGGCTGGGCCGAGCCGCAGATTGTCATCCGCTTTTGGATTATTGCCGTGATCCTCGCCATGATCGGTCTTGCGACGCTGAAGGTGCGTTAAACTGGGAGGGCCGCATGCCCCATGCTGAGCTGAAGTATTCCGCGGATCTGGCGCTGGATGTGCCGGTGGTTCTGCGCGACATCGAGGCGATCATCGCCCGCCATGACAGCGGGGCAGGGGCCTGCAAGGGGCGTGGTTATGCGGCCTCTGACTATCATCACACGCATCTTCTGGTGACGCTGAACCTGTTGACCAAACCGCATCGGGACGCGGCTTTTTCGCAGGCCCTGATGGCGGATATCGAGGCGGGTGTAAAAGCGCATCTGACGCAAAGCTGCCATGTCTCACTGGCGCTGCACTATAGCGACGCCTACTATATCACCAATTTTCACGAGGTTCCGGCATGATCCCTGTTCGCGGGTATTCGGGCGCGACGGTCGCTGTTTTGGGGCTTGGGCGCTCGGGCCTGTCCGCGGCGCGGGCGCTGCGCGAAGGGGGGGCGCGGGTTCTGGCCTGGGATGACACCCCGGCTGCGCGCGAACGGGCCCAGGCCGAAGGGTTTGAAACCGTGGACCCCTGCCGCCATATGGCAGATCTGGCCTGTCTGATCACCTCGCCGGGGATCCCGCATCTCTATCCCGAACCCAACCGCGTGATCCGCGCGGCGCTGCAAGCCGGGGTGCCGGTGGACAATGATATCGGCCTGTTTTTCCAAAGCCTTGGCGAAGGCTGGGAGATGTTTGACCGCGTGCCCAAGGTGATTGCCGTGACTGGGTCAAACGGCAAATCCACCACCTCGGCCCTGATCCATCATATCCTTGAATACGCGGGGCGCCCCAGCCAGCTGGCGGGCAATATCGGGCGCGGAGTTCTGGATATTGATCCGCTCGAAGACGGCTCGGTCGTGGTGCTGGAACTGTCCAGCTATCAGACCGAACTGGCCCGCAGCCTGACCCCGGATGTGGCTGTGTTCACCAATCTTTCACCGGACCATCTGGACCGCCACGCCGGGCATGGGGGCTATTACGCCGCGAAACGCCGGCTGTTTGCCGAGGGTGGCCCAAACCGTGCGGTGGTGGGCGTGGATGAAATCGAAGGTCAGTTTCTGGCCAATCAACTGACCCATGGGGCGGCGGATGACCGGGTCATTCGCGTGTCTGTCGCGGGCAAGCTGTCGGGGCCGGGGTGGCATGTCTTTGCCAAAAAGGGCTTTTTGGCGGAATGGCGCAAGGGTCGACAGGTGGCCAATATTGATCTGCGCGACATCGCTGGTCTGCCCGGCGCGCACAACCACCAGAACGCCTGCGCGGCCTATGCGGCCTGCCGCTCCATCGGTCTTGCGCCGCGACACATCGAAGAGGGGCTTCGGTCCTTTGCCGGTCTTCCGCATCGCTCGCAGCAGATCGCCGAGGCGGGCGGCGTGCGCTTTATCAATGATTCCAAGGCGACCAATGTCGATGCGGCGCTTAAGGCGCTGATGGCATTCAAGAACATCCGTTGGGTTTGCGGTGGTTTGATGAAGGAAGGCGGACTTGAGGCCCTTGCGCCGGGGCTGGAAAATGTGACCAAAGCCTATGTCATCGGGCGCGAGGCCGAGGGGTTTGCCTTGGGCCTGCCGGGGATCGATGCCGAGATCTGCACGACGATGGCGCGCGCGGTCACCCGTGCGATGGTCGATGCGCAGCCGGGGGACGTGGTGTTGCTGGCCCCGGCAGCGGCGAGCTTTGACCAATACGACAATTTCGAACTGCGGGGCGACGATTTCACCCGCTGCGTTCTGGAGGGGCTGCGGGGTTAACCTCGGGCGATGTGCTGTCCGGCAGCCCAACCCGATGACCACGCCCATTGAAAGTTAAACCCGCCCAGCCAGCCCGTGACATCGGCTGCTTCGCCAATGACATAGAGGCCGGGCACGGATTTGGACATCATGGTTTTGGAATCCAGACCGCCAGTGTCAATGCCACCCAGCGTGACCTCGGCGGTGCGATAGCCTTCGGTTCCGGTGGGTTTCAGCCGCCAGTTCGACAGCGCGTCATGCAGCGCAGATATCCGCGCATCCGACAGATCCCCGGCCTTGCCTGTCAAATCCAGGCCCGGAATTTCAGCCCCCTGTGCCAGATGATCAACCAGTTTGGGGGGCAGAAAGCGCGACAGAACCGTGGTCAGGGCCTTTTTGCCCTCAGTTCGTCGCAGGGTCTTCAGCGCCGTGATGAAGTCCTGCCCGTGCAGCAAGTCCAGCGCGATGTCCTGCCCCTCGCGCCAGTAGCTTGAGATTTGCAAGATCGCCGGGCCGGACAGGCCGCGGTGGGTGAAGAGGGTTGCCTCTTCAAAGGTGGTGTCCCCGGCAGTGGCGCGGGTGGGCAGAGCAAGGCCGGACAGCGGCGCAAACCGCCCCTTGTCAAAGGTGAACGGCACAAGGGCGGGGCGCAGATCTGTCACGGACAGGCCGAATTGTTTTGCAATATCAAAGGCAAGACCGGTTGCGCCCATCTTGGGGATTGATTTGCTGCCGGTGGCAAGCACCAGGTTCCGGGACCGAACGGTGATCGCCTGACCTTTGCGGGTCAGCTGGGTGGCAAAGCCCGTGTCGGTCTGGGTGACCTGACCCACCTCGGTTTCAAGCCAAAGCTCGGCATCCGCTTGTTTCAACTCATGCACAAGCATATCGACGATCTGTGTCGCCTTGTCGTCGCAAAACAGCTGGCCCAGCGTTTTCTCATGCCAGGCGATGCCATGGCGATCCACCAATTCGATGAAATCCCACTGGGTATAGCGTTTGAGCGCGGATTTGTGGAAATGCGGATTGCCGCCCAGATAGCATTCGGGCCCGATGTGCATATTGGTGAAGTTACACCGTCCCCCACCGGAAATGCGGATCTTTTCACCGGGCTTTTTCGCGTGGTCCACGACAATGGTGTCCGGCCCGGCATGGGCGGCGGCCATCATGCCAGCGGCGCCCGCGCCAAGGATCAGGGTGTGCGTGGTCACAAAGCGTGTCATGGGCCGCCTTGTGACGCAAAGCGGGGCAGGACACAAAGAGAAACAACACCGCGCGTGTGGCCTCCCGGCGTTAAGACGCCGTTCACCTTATAATTCTGGCGAATGGGAAATTTTTCCGCTACACTGTTCGCAGACCCGGAAAACCGGGCACTATCCGAGGCAGTTTGAGCGGTGCTCTCATGACAGAAATGGTATTCGGCACGGTCCCCGTGCGCGACAGCGAACCGGTTTTGCCCAAATGGTGGCGGACCGTCGACAAGTGGTCCTTGTCTTGCATCTTGCTGTTGTTTGGCATGGGCATTTTGCTGGGGCTGGCGGCCTCGGTGCCCCTGGCGGAACGCAATGGGTTGGCGAATTTCCACTATGTCCAGCGGCAGATGCTGTTTGGGGGCATGGCGATGGCGGTCATGCTGTTTGTCTCGATGCTGGGCCCGCAGATGGTGCGACGGCTGGCGGTGCTGGGATTCTTGCTGGCCTTTCTTGCGCTTGGGTTGTTGCCGGTGTTTGGCACGGATTTTGGCAAGGGCGCGGTGCGCTGGTACAGTCTTGGCTTTGCTTCGTTGCAACCGTCAGAGTTTCTGAAACCCATGTTCGTGATTGCCAGCGCGTGGTTGATGGCGTCGGCGATGGAACTTGGGGGGCCTCCGGGGCGGCTCTATAGTTTTGTGCTGATGGTCACGATTGTGCTGATGCTGGCGATGCAGCCCGACTTTGGCCAAGCCAGCCTTGTGCTGTTTGGCTGGGGTGTCATGTGGTTTGTGGGCGGCGCGCCGATGATGTTGCTTTTGGGTCTGGCGGGGCTGGTCGTTCTGGGGGGCATGTTTGCCTATAACGCGTCCGAACACTTTGCCCGGCGGATTGACGGCTTTCTTGCGGCGGATGTGGACCCCACCACCCAGTTGGGCTATGCGACGAATGCCATTCGCGAAGGCGGTTTCTTTGGGGTTGGCGTGGGCGAAGGGCAGGTGAAGTGGAGCCTGCCGGATGCGCATACGGATTTCATCATTGCCGTCGCGGCCGAGGAATACGGCCTGATCATGGTTCTGGCGATCATTGCGCTGTATTGCATCGTGGTGGTGCGCAGTTTTATCCGTCTGATGCGGGAGCGCGATCCGTTTATTCGTCTTGCGGGCACGGGTCTGGCGGCGATGTTCGGCGTGCAGGCGATGATCAACATGGGTGTTGCCGTGCGGCTGCTGCCTGCAAAGGGCATGACGCTGCCATTTGTCAGCTACGGGGGATCTTCCTTGATTGCCGGGGGATTGGCGGTTGGGATGCTGTTGGCCTTTACCCGGTCACGCACACAGGGCGAAGTCGGCGAGATCTTGCGCGCTCGCGGACGGTAATCCCATAGCCGCCCCATAGGGGCCGACGCGGTACGGGGGCGGCTTGGCGGACCCAAATCCGCTTGTTTGGCGTAGTGGGCGCTTTACGCTCTTGAAACAATTAGACTTTCCGCGCCGCTTGCTGTGGCGTGCAAAGCGGATTGCACGGCGCTTGGTGCGGATGTCGTGGCCCCGGACAGGGGATGCACAAGGATTTCCGCTGCTAGACGCGGGGCAGAGCTTGGGATATTGAGCGCGCATTGGCGTAAAGGAGTTCAACATGGCACAGCGAGCACCCCTGTTGGTGATGGCAGCCGGAGGCACAGGCGGGCATATGTTTCCGGCTCAGGCCTTGGCGGAAACCATGTTGGCGCGTGGCTGGCGGGTCAAGCTATCCACGGATGCACGCGGCGCACGCTATGTCGGGGCTTTCCCTGAAGGTGTTGAAATCGAACAGGTTTCAAGCGCGACTTTCGCCCGCGGCGGGATCTTGGCCAAGGCGATGGTGCCGTTCAGCGTTATGGGGGGCGTTCTCTCCATGGCCTGGCGCATGTTGCGTGACAAACCCGACGTGGTCGTGGGCTTTGGCGGCTATCCGTCCATCCCGGCGCTGGGGGCCGCGGTCGCGCTGGGTAAACCACGTTTGATCCACGAACAAAACGGCGTGCTGGGCAAGGTGAACAAGGTCTTTGCCAAACGTGTGAACGTGATGGCCTGTGGAACCTGGCCAACCGACCTGCCCGAAGGCGTCGAGGGGGTGCATGTTGGCAACCCGGTGCGCAGCGCGGTGGCCGAGCGTGCGGGGGCTGGCTATATCGCGCCCGGACCCTACCCGATGTCGATCCTGGTGATTGGCGGCTCCCAGGGGGCACGGGCGCTTTCGGACGTCGTGCCACCTGCGATCGCAGGCCTGCCTCTGGGCATGGTGCAAAACCTGCGTGTCAGCCACCAGGCCCGAGACGAAGACGGCGAACGCGTGGCGACCTACTATGCCGAACACGGTGTGAACGCCGATGTGCAAGCCTTTTTCAGCGATATTCCCAACCGCATGAGCGAATGCCAGTTGGTGATTTCGCGGGCGGGCGCGTCGAGCGTGGCGGATATTTCGGTCATTGGGCGCCCCAGCATTCTGGTGCCGTATCCCTTTGCCACGGGGGATCACCAGATGGCGAATGCGCAGGGTCTGGTCGACGCGGGCGCGGCGATCCGCATGCCGGAAAGCCAGATGACCGTCGAAAGCATGCAGGCCGCGATCATGGCGATCTTGGAAAATGAACAGGGTGCGATCCAGATGTCGAACGCCGCCCTGAGTGTGAGCAAACCCGAGGCCGCCGCTGAGCTGGCCGCCTTGGTCGAGGAATTGGCAGGCAAAGCATGAGAGATCTGGAAACCAAACGGGGTGTCGCGATGAACGGAGCAACCAAACTGCCGGGTGATGTGGGCCCGATCCATTTTGTTGGCATCGGCGGCATTGGCATGTCGGGCATCGCCGAGGTGCTTTTGAACCATGGCTATGTGGTGCAGGGGTCGGATCTGAAGGAAACCAAGATCACCCAGCGCCTGACCGAACTGGGCGCGCATATCTTTTACGGACAGAAATCCGACAACCTGGAAGCGGCCGAAGTGGTCGTGATCTCATCCGCGATCAAACCCGGCAACCCCGAGTTGGACGAAGCGCGCCGTCGGGGGCTTCCGGTCGTGCGCCGCGCCGAAATGCTGGCCGAGCTGATGCGCCTGAAATCCAACATTGCCGTGGCGGGGACGCATGGCAAAACCACCACCACCACCATGGTGGCGACCCTGTTGGATGCGGGCAATTTCGATCCGACCGTTGTGAATGGCGGGATCATCCATGCGTATGGCTCAAACGCCCGGATGGGCGAGGGGGAATGGATGGTGGTCGAAGCGGATGAAAGCGACGGCACGTTCAACCGTCTGCCCGCGACCATTGCCATCGTCACCAACATCGACCCCGAGCACATGGAGCATTGGGGCACGATCGAGAACCTGCGCAAGGGCTTTTATGATTTCGTGTCCAACATCCCGTTCTACGGATTGGCGGTTTGCTGCACCGATCACCCCGAAGTGCAGGCCCTGGTGGGCAAAGTGACCGATCGCCGCGTTGTGACCTATGGCTTTAACGCGCAGGCAGACGTGCGGGCGATCAACCTGCACTACAAGGCGGGCGTCGCGCATTTCGACATCGAATTCCAGGTCGAAGGTCAGGTGGTCGAGGGCTGCACCTTGCCCATGCCGGGTGACCACAACGTGTCGAATGCCCTGTCTGCCGTGGCCGTCGCGCGCCATCTGGGCATGACCGGCGAAGAGATCCGTGACGCGCTGGCCAATTTCGGAGGCGTCAACCGGCGCTTTACCAAGGTAGGTGAGGTGAACGGCGTGACCATCATCGACGATTACGGCCACCACCCGGTTGAAATCGCCGCCGTGCTCAAGGCGGCGCGGCAGGCCTCTGAGGGGCGCGTGATCGCGGTCCATCAGCCCCACCGCTATTCGCGGTTGCATCACCATTTCGAAGAGTTCTGCACCTGTTTTAACGAAGCGGATGTGGTCGCCATCGCCGAGGTGTTTGCCGCAGGTGAGCAGCCCATTGAAGGGGCGGGGCGCGATGATCTGGTGGCCGGGCTTGTCCGCCACGGCCATCGCCACGCACGTGCATTGCAAAACGAGGACGATCTGGAACGTCTTGTGCGAGAACAGGCGCAGCCCGGGGATATGGTGGTGTGCCTTGGGGCGGGGACGATCTCGGCCTGGGCCAATGCCCTGCCGGCGCGCCTGACCTAGGCCAAGACCGCAAAGGGGGCGCTGCCCCCCTCCCTTCGGGTTCCCCCCGGGATATTTTTGACCCAAAGAAACGGGGTGCTTGTTTTACAGGTGCCCCGTTTTCGTTGGGGCAAGTTGGCTGAGGGCGGATCGTTTTTGATGCAGGTCATTGGTGGGAGGGGATTGCTATGTTCTGGGCGCGGTTTTGACGGTTGTCACGGTGGTCGGGGTTTTCGAAAGTCTGGGACTGGCGGCTTTGTTCAAGGCGATTGAACTGGCGGGATTGGCAGTGGTGGTCTGGGCTGGACCAGGGCAGATCCCGTCGCCGTCCTGCCCGCGCAGGTCCCCTGGACAGGCATCGGTGCAGGGGCAGTGATGGCGTTCTTTGCGTTTATCGGTTTCGAGGAAATCGCAAACATGGCCGAAGAGGTGCGGGACCTGGAACGCATATTGACCAGGGCCGCGATGCGGGGGGACAATTGTTGATCTGGCGGGGTCTGAACAGCCTCTGGCGCTGGTCTGGTCGTCGCGCATGGGCGGGCTGGGTTCTTGTCGCTCATTGCCGTATTTGCAGCGCTGAACGGGGTTCTTGCGCAGATCGTCATGGCCAATCGCATGCTGTTTGGACTGGGCGGGACAAGCCCCGCGCTGGCAGCGATTGCCCTGTTGGTCTCGTTCCTATAGACCAAAGGGCGATTGCCGAGAGGAGCGCCCATGACCATTTCCATGATGCTGGCCTGTGCGTGGCTGTTGCTGGCCAATCTGGCCGGGTCTTTCCCGTCGAAAGACAACCACTGGAGCCGTGCCTATGTTCTGATGAGCCTGGGCACGCCTTTGATGATCTGGGTGTTTTGGGAAAACGGGCCGTGGTTGGGGCTGTTGGTTCTGGCTGCGGCGCTCAGCGTGTTTCGCTGGCCCGCGATCTATGCATGGCGGCGGGTGCGCGCCCGGTTTGGGGCCGCGTCAGACAAGTCGCCCCGAGCCTAAGCGATGGCTCGTAGCGCGGGCACATCGGGCGTGCTGCGCGGCGCCAGATCAGCGATCTGACGCGACAGCAGCCGGGCTTCGTACCCCTTTGCCTGAAGTCGGCACAGCCCGTCGTTTTGCATCTTGCGCAGGGCACTTTTGGACAGGCTGCGCGACAGGGCCGCGCGAGAGCGCAGGCTGAGCGCGCCAAGCGCCTGTTCCCCGGGGAAATAGCTTTCGCTCCAGCTGTCATTGGCCAGCACCATATCGTGTCTGGCCAGCATAAGGTGATAATAGGTGACCGGGGCGTCCGAGCGTTCCAGCAAAACGTCCGTTCCGTTCACAAGCTGCCGCGCGGGGGCCAGAATTTCGGCGCTGCCGCAAAGCATCTCGGGCAGGTGGCCCGTCAGCAGCATCCGGTGCGCGGGGGACACCAACAGGTCACGGCTGGTTCCCAGGACCCCTTTGCGAAAGCGCACATGGGTGTGGCGTCCGCCGATATGTGTGGTCGCGCTGATCCACAAAACAGGCTGCCAACCGTTGTCATGGGTTTGAACCAGATCCCCGGCCTGCAGGCGCTCGATCGCCACGGGTCCGCGCGGGGTTTCGATCAGCGTGCCGGGAAGGAAACAGGTGGGCGTGCCCCCATCCGAAAACCCAATGTGCAAAATGCCGTCGCCGTGGTCGTTGACATCGTTGTTTTCAATGTCCAGCACCGCAGCCCCATTGCCTGAGGCGGCGGGCTCGATCACGGTGCCACTGCCGTTGGTGACGCCAAGCGTTGCATTGCCCGTGTAGCCGTTGGCAAACTGGATGTCCTCATAGATCACATCCATGATGAACCCGCCGTTGGGTGTCCCATCGGGGTTGGTGCGCGCGGTCAGGACGACCTGAAACGAATTGGTCCCCGATGCATTCGCGGTGGAATAGGGGGCGGCATCCAGCCAGGTGATGGTAAACGTGCCCGCGACCGGGTCTTCGTCCCAATAGATTTCACCGCCTTTGCGCAGGTCATAGTCTGTCCAAAGCGGGGCGATGGCGGGTTGGCTTAGGCCCGCGATGCCTGAGGGGGTATAGGCCGTGTTGGGCGATCCAAAGGTGATCAGCCCATTGGTGTTCAGATAGAGGCCGGTATAAGACGTGCCGAAAAAGTCGATCCCCGCCGGTCCAAAGACCGAAGTGACATCGATATAAAGCGATCCATCGTCCAGATTGCCGGTGCGCGGCAGGCTTCCGCTGAAGAAAACACTGCTAAACGTGTTTTCCCCGTACCCTGCGGGTCCGCCCAGTCCTGTGGTCATCGTTGGCATGATCCGCTCCTAGTTACGTCACAAGGGTCACTTTGCCTAAAATGCAGGGAATATTTGTGGGGGAATTGCGGTGATTTCTCGGAAATTCGGAATCGCGCGCGGGCAGGTCGCTTTGAATTAAGGCAGGTTTTCCGCATGAAACCCGACCTCGGGCGTGCGATGGCGGCATGGTTTTGCCCGATTGTCTCACAGGGATGAGCGGCGGCGGCCGGTGGCGTCCCCCGGGTATAGGGGCGGTGCGCGCCCCCCTACGCACAGGGGCAGATATGACCCAATTGATCCGGGCTTCCCCCTTGCCCTTTCAGTCGCGGCCTTCTAGCACGGGGATATGACACAGCTACCCGAAACCCGGGGTCGTTTGACCCAAGATCGTCCGTTGAACTCCTTGACCTGGCTGCGCGTGGGCGGACCCGCGGATTGGTTGTATCAGCCCGCCGATCTTGACGATCTCGCGGCGTTTCTGGCGGCTTTGGACACATCTATTGCGGTGTTCCCGATGGGTGTGGGCAGCAATCTGATTGTGCGCGACGGGGGGATCCGGGCTTTGGTCATTCGCCTCGGGCGCGGCTTTAACGACATCCGCATTGAGGGCAATCGCGTCATCGCGGGCGCGGCTGCGCTGGATGCCCATGTGGCGAAAAAGGCCGCAGAGGCCGGCGTGGACCTGACCTTTCTGCGCACCATTCCCGGCAGCATCGGCGGGGCGCTGCGGATGAATGCAGGCTGCTATGGCTCCTATGTTGCCGATCATTTCATCGAGGCCACGGCCGTCACGCGCACGGGCGAAGTTGTGACGCTAAGCGCCGATCAGCTCAGGTTTGAGTACCGCCAGACCGATCTGCCCGAGGATTGGGTGATCACCCAGGTGGTGTTTGAGGGCGCTTTGGGCGATCCCCAAGCACTGGCGGCGCGGATGGAGGCACAGTTGAAGAAACGTGACGAAACCCAACCCACCAAGGACCGCACCGCTGGCAGCACCTTTCGCAACCCGGCCGGGTTTTCCAGTACCGGCAAATCAGATGACACGCATGATCTGAAAGCCTGGAAGGTGATCGACGACGCGGGCATGCGCGGCGCAACCATAGGTGGCGCACAGATGAGCCCCAAACATTCCAACTTTTTGGTCAATACCGGCGAGGCCACGGCGGCGGATCTTGAGGCGTTGGGGGAAGAAGTGCGAAAAAAGGTTTTCCAAAACAGCTCAATAGAGTTACAGTGGGAAATCATGCGGGTCGGTGAACCCGGCGAATAAGAGACGGGCAGGCGTGGGTTCACGCCGAGCAACGTTAAGAAAAAGCAGGGAAAACCCTGTGTCGGCCGGACATCGCATCGCAATAGGGCAATTACAGGCGCTCTTGAAAAACTCTACGTGGGCGGCATCGTTTCGGATGTTGATCTGCGGATGTGGCTGAGGCTTATGGTGATATTCCCGATTTCGGGAAGGGCTGACGCGCAATAATAACGGGGCCAAAGGCCCGATATAACGGGGGTTAACCCCATCATTCACAGGGGCAACGTCCCCGAGGCAGAAAAAGGCGGTTTCAGGGATGTCGAGCAGGGCACTCCCAAAGGTGGTGGTACTCATGGGCGGACCCTCGGCTGAGCGCGAGGTGTCTTTGGTTTCAGGCCGTGAATGTGCTGCTGCTCTACGGGCAGAAGGATACGAAGTCACACCCATTGATGCCGGTGAAGATCTGGCAGAGCGGCTGAAAGAGGCGGCGCCAGATGTGGTGTTCAACGCCCTGCATGGGCGTTGGGGCGAAGATGGCTGTGTGCAGGGGCTGCTGGAATGGCTGCGGATCCCCTATACGCATTCGGGTGTTTTGGCCTCTGCTTTGGCGATGGATAAAGAGCGCTCAAAAGAGGCGTATCGCCGCGCGGGATTGCCCGTGGCGGACAGCAAGCTTTGCGACAAGACCGATGTTATGGCCGCGCATGCCATGCCCCCTCCCTATGTGGTCAAACCCTATAACGAAGGCTCGTCCGTGGGCGTGTATCTGGTGCATGACGCGGCCAATGGCCCGCCCGCGCTGGATGACCAGATGCCCCAGACCGTAATGGTCGAAGCCTTCGTGCCCGGGCGCGAACTGACCACGACGGTTGTCGGGGATCGCGCCGCAGGTGTGACCGAAATCCTGACCGACGGCTGGTATGACTATGACGCCAAGTACAAGGCCGGCGGATCTCGCCATGTCTGCCCGGCTGACCTGCCCAAAGAGATCACCCAGGCCTGCATGGACTATGCGTTGCGCGCGCATGACGCGCTGGGCTGCAAGGGCGTGAGCCGCACGGATTTTCGCTGGGACGACAGCAAGGGCCTTGCCGGGTTGGTTCTGTTGGAAACCAACACCCAGCCGGGAATGACCCCCACATCGCTGACACCGGAACAGGCGGCGCTGATGGATATGAGCTTTGGCCAGATCTGCGCCTGGATGGTGGAGGACGCCTCGTGCAACAGGTGAGCTATCACTATCACACGGCGCATGGTGGCGCGCAGCCGCAAGCAGCCCAGCCCGAGCCACAGATGGCGCGGCTGGATCCCCGGGCAAGCCGGGCAAAATACCGGATGGAACGGCTGATGCTGACGCCGTTGTTTCGCTTTGCCTTGCGGGCTTTGCCGGTGGTTGTGGTTGCCGGGATCGGTGCGCTCTGGCTGGCGAACCCGGATAATCGCGAAACGGTGGGGGCCGTGGTGGCAGATCTGCGCGACGCGGTGGCCAGCCGTCCCGAATTTCAGGTCAAGGTGATGGCGATTGACGGGGCCAACCCGACAGTGGACGCCACAATCCGGCAGGTCTTGCCGATTGATTTTCCGATCAGCTCGCTCGATCTGCCGCTGGAGGACATGCAAGAGCAGGTCATCGCGATCGACGCGGTCGAAACCGCCGAACTGCGGATCGTCAAGGGCGTCTTGCAGATTGATGTGACCGAACGTGTCCCGGCCCTTTTGTGGCGCGGGGCGCAGGGGCTTGTGGTTTTGGATAAGTCTGGCGCGATGGTTGGCCCGGTGGCCGCCCGCGCCCAACATGTGGAGTTGCCGGTGATTGCAGGTGAAGGCGCAGAAGCCGTGGTGGGCGAAGCGCTGGCATTGTTCGAGGTGGCGGGACCGCTCAGGTCGCGTTTGCGGGGGTTTGAACGGATGGGCGAGCGCCGTTGGGACGTGGTCTTGGACCGCGATCAACGGATCATGCTGCCCGAAACAGGAGCGGTGCGCGCGTTTGAGCGCACCATTGCGATGGATCAGGCGGTCGACATGCTGTCGCGCGATCTTCTGACTGTCGATCTCAGATTGCCGCATCGGCCAACAGTACGCATGACCGAGCAGGCCACACAGGAAATGTGGCGCATCAAGGCAATCGAAGCAGGTGGAGTACCAGGCCAATGATCGAGCTCTACGAATCTCAACGGGCGATGCGTGCGATGCGCAAGGCGGCCATGCAGCGCGGCGTTGTGGCAATTCTTGATATCGGCAGTTCCAAGATCGCCTGTCTGGTCTTGCGGTTTGATGGGTCGGACAGCGCCGCGGACGATGGCATGGGGCCGTTGGCCGGGCAAAGCGGGTTCCGGGTCATCGGGGCGGCGACGACGCGCTCACGTGGGGTGCGGTTTGGTGAAATCCACGCCATGAACGAAACAGAACGCGCCATTCGCACCGCGGTGCAGGCGGCGCAAAAGATGGCGGGCATTCGCGTCGATCACGTGATCGCGGCTTTTTCCGGTGCCGGTCCGCGCAGCTATGGGCTGGCGGGGCAGGTCGATGTACAGGGCGTGACCGTGGACGAACAGGATGTCGCCCGCGTGCTCAGCGCCTGTGACGTGCCGGATTTTGGCCACGGCCGCGAAGTGCTGCATGCGCAGCCGGTGAACTTTGCGCTGGATCACCGCTCGGGCCTGATTGATCCGCGTGGTCAGATCGGCAACGAGCTGTTTTGCGACATGCATATGCTGACGGTTGATGCGCAGTCGATCCAGAACCTGGCCCATTGTGTCAAACGCTGTGACCTGGAATTGGCGGGTGTGGCCAGCAGCGCCTATGTGTCGGGAATATCGGCGCTGGTCGAAGACGAACAGGAAATGGGCGCGGCCTGTATCGACATGGGGGGCGGGGCCACGGGGGTCTCGATTTTCATGAAAAAGCACATGATCTACGCTGATAGTGTGCGCATGGGCGGCGATCACGTCACAAGCGATATTTCGATGGGGCTTCAGGTGCCAACCGCCACCGCCGAACGGATCAAGACCTTTTATGGCGGGGTTGTCGCCACCGGCATGGATGACCGCGAGATGATCGAAACCGATGGCGAAACCGGCGATTGGGAACATGATCGCCGCAAGGTCAGCCGGGCGGAACTGATCGGGATCATGCGCCCCCGTGTCGAGGAAATCCTGGAAGAGGCGCGCGGTTGTCTGGATGCCGCGGGCTTTGAGCACCTGCCCAGCCAGCAGATCGTGCTGACCGGCGCGGCCAGCCAAATCCCGGGTCTTGATGGGCTTGCGACCAAGATTTTGGGTCAGCAGGTGCGCTTGGGCCGTCCGATGCGCGTGCATGGTCTGCCGCAGGCGGCCACGGGGCCGGGCTTTGCCGGGGCCGTTGGACTATGTCTGTTTGCGGCCAAGCCACAGGACGAATGGTGGGATTTTGAACTTCCGGTTGAAAAATATCCCTCGCGCAGCTTCAAGCGCGCTGTGCAGTGGTTCCGCGAAAACTGGTGATTCTGGACCGAAGTCCGACCTGACGGCAGGCCATGAGCAAGGCCATATGTGCGCGGCGCATGTGGCTGTTTGCGTTGTAGGTTTTGGCTGTACGCTTTGCGCGGGGGCTTTGTGATAAGGCACTTGACCTGATCCATGGTCAGGATTCCCTGACATGCGCGCGCACCTATAAGTTGATATCCTCTCTCCATTCATTTGGGCGCTTTGCCCGTATTCTTGTTTTGATTTTGGAGATCCGTGATGTCACTCACCTATCATTTTTCACCCGTTGGATTTGTCGCCCCGTCCCTTAGCCTGCCGCCGGGTTTTGGAACCGGCCCGCTTGTGAATGGCACGCCGGGGGATGACGTTTGGGGCGGAACCGGGCTTGATGAGTATTTTCACGGCGGAAACGGCGATGATCGCATCGTTGGGCGCGACGGCGACGACACGTTGAACGGCGGACAGGGCCATGACACGCTGGATGGCGGTGAGGGCGATGATCGTCTTTTTGGCGGCTTTGGGGACGATTTTATTTATGCCGGGGCGGGCGCCGATACGGTCCAGGGGGGCAGCGGCGATGATTGGATCATTGGCGACAGTTCGGATTACAATCCGTGGTCCCTGTTCCTCAGCTCTGATGACAGTCTGATGGGTGGCGCGGGCCGCGATTTCATTGATGGCGGGATCGGAAACGACACGCTGTATGGCGGGGCCGATGGGGATGAACTGTGGGGCGGGCGCGGTGGTGACCGGGTGCACGGAGACGCAGGCAACGACGAGATCTACGGCGGCGAAGGGAACGACACGCTGTGGGGGGGCACGGGCGACGATCAGATCTATGGCGAAGACAAGATCTACGGAGCCCCCGAAGAGGATCTCTTGTTTGGGGGGTATGGGGCTGACATCCTGGATGGTGGCGCTGGCAACGATATCCTTTATGGCGGCGATACATCGGCCGGAGATGGGGACGAAGACTGGTTCGTGTTCAACCGGGGCGATGGGAATGACCTGATCTTTGGCTATGACGCCGGGCTGGATGCGATTGACCTTGAAATCGGTTTTACCCCCAGCGGCTATATCGAGGGGGCAGGGCTTATGGCCCCGAATGGCCAGAGCCATGACGGGGTCGAGGTCCGTTTTTCCACCGGGGACAGCATTTTTGTCGTCGGCATGGAGTACAGCGACCTCGTGTTCGTCTAGGCGAGCCACCCGCAAACCCAAAGGCGCGCGTGTTTGTGCGGGCCTTTTTTGTGCGATCCCGCGATTTGGGCGTGACAGGGGCGGTCTGGTTCATTATCAAACTGTTAAAGCGCCAGAAAATAGGTGCTGATCAAAACGGATGGAGGCGAGCAGGCTTTCCAATCCACTCACGTCGGTGTGACCGGCTTTCCCGTGCAAATCCCGCGCGGGCCTGTTCGTGTGTTGTGTTGTGCGGTCGCTGGGCCGCAAAATCTGTCCACTTCGTCGATATCCCGCGTTAGGCGGGCAAATTTTTGCCATATTTGGTGGAAATTAACGGATTTTCGCGTGACGAGTCCGCTGTCACCGGGTAGAGTTGGCGAAAACAAGACGGTGATAGGCCAGCCAAACGGCCAAAAAAACACAGGCGGACAGATAAATGACTTTGAACCTTTCGATGCCGGGTCAGGAAGACCTGAAGCCACGTATCACAGTATTCGGCGTTGGCGGCGCTGGTGGGAACGCTGTCAATAACATGATCGAAAAGGCGCTTGATGGCGTTGATTTCGTTGTGGCCAACACCGATGCGCAGGCACTGCAGCAAAGCCGCAGCCAGTCAAGGGTTCAGCTGGGTGTCAAAGTCACCGAAGGTCTGGGGGCAGGGGCCCGCGCGACCGTGGGTGCCGCTGCCGCCGAAGAAAGCATTGAACAGATCGTTGATCATCTGGCGGGCGCGCATATGTGCTTTATCACCGCTGGCATGGGCGGCGGCACGGGCACCGGGGCGGCTCCGATCATCGCGCAGGCGGCGCGTGAACTGGGCGTTCTGACCGTTGGCGTCGTGACCAAACCCTTCCAGTTCGAAGGCGCCAAGCGCATGCGCCAGGCCGAGGAAGGCGTTGAGCAGCTGCAAAAAGTGGTCGACACACTGATCATCATTCCCAACCAGAACCTGTTCCGTCTGGCCACCGAAAAGACCACCTTTACCGAAGCCTTCTCGATGGCGGATGACGTGCTGTACCAAGGCGTCAAAGGCGTAACCGATCTGATGGTGCGCCCCGGCCTGATCAACCTCGACTTTGCGGACGTCCGCGCCGTGATGGATGAGATGGGCAAGGCGATGATGGGCACCGGCGAAGCAACCGGCGAAGACCGCGCGATCCAGGCGGCGGAAAAGGCCATCGCCAACCCGCTGTTGGACGAAATCAGCCTGAAAGGCGCACGCGGGGTGTTGATCAACATCACCGGCGGCAGCGACCTGACCCTGTTCGAACTGGACGAAGCCGCGAACCGTATCCGCGAAGAGGTGGATGCCAACGCGAATATCATCGTGGGCAGCACCATGGATGACACGCTTGAAGGCGCGATGCGCGTTTCGGTTGTCGCCACCGGGATCGACGCCATTGAGGGCGTTGCAGACACGCCCATGCCGCGCCGTTCCCTGTCCGAGCCGCTCCGGCAGCCCCAGGTGACGGTGACCCCGGTTGCTACTCCGGCTCCTACTCCGGCCCCCGCGCCGGTTCAGCAGGCCGCACCGGTGCAAGAGATCCAGCCCGCCCCGCAGCCCATGGCGGAGCAAGCCCCGGCAGCTCAGTACGAAGACGAAGAGCCCTCGCTGTTCCAGCAGGCTCCGGCGCCGCAACCTGCACCGGTTCAGGCCCAGCAGCGGCCGCTGTTCGAAGAGATGCCGCAGGCGACCGCGCAGGTTCAAGATGATCTGCCACCCCCGGCCTATCGCCCTGCCGTGTCGGAATTCCAACCGCAGCCTGACTCGATCGAAGCGGATCCGCAGGACTTCGTAGCGCCGCGTCCGGCAGCCCCGGGCACGCCCAGCCCCGATACGCTGGCGCGTCTCAAGGCGGCTGCGGCCCGTTCGCGTGATGATGCGCCCGCGGCTGCATCTGCACAGGCCGCTCCGCCCCCGGCGCCCGAGCCTGAAAAGCCGCGCTTTAGCGTGAACTCGCTGATTGGCCGGATGACAGGGCAAAGCAGTGGCCATGACGCGGCCCAGGCCCCGTCGCGTCGTCAGCCGCCGCTTCAGTCGCAGCGCCCCATGGCGGTCGAAGAGCCCGAAGTGCACGCCGAAGACGAGCGGATCGAAATCCCCGCCTTCCTGCGCCGTCAGGCGAACTGACCCAAGATACCGAGAACCGCTTCCTGCGATTCCCTTTGAACGCCTCCGCTTTGCGGGGGCGTTTTCGTTACAAATGTGTAAAACGAAGCGAATAGTGATCGAATATTTATGAAAGTTTTCGCCTTTGCAAAGACCAAAAAAGGCGCGTGGGTCCTGTATAAGTTATTTCATTTCAATGCCTTAAAATTTTTTATCCACAGGTTGGCAGGGTTTTGCCTATGCGCCTTTGCCCATGTTTCACATAGTTACAATCTTTGATTTGAGCCCTGCTGCCTCTCTCATCTATCACACTGACACCAAAGCCGCGTTCGTGGGGGACGGACGGTAATAGTGGGATACAACGTGCAAACAACCATTCGTTCAGCGATCACCTTTGAAGGTGTCGGCCTGCATTCCGGTGCGCCCGCGCGGCTTACGATCCGGCCTGCCGGCGCAGACCACGGCATCTGGTTTAAACGGACGGATGTGTTGCTGGGCGACACCATGATCCCCGCGCTTTGGGATGCTGTTGAAACATCGCCGCTGTGTACTTTGATTGTGAATCAGGTTGGCGTATCGGTGTCCACCGTCGAGCACGTGATGGCGGCGCTTGCGGGCTGTGGCATCCACAACGCTCTGATTGAGATCGATGGCCCCGAGGCCCCCATCTTGGATGGGTCGAGTGCGCCGTTTGTGCGTGGCATCCTTGCGCGCGGCGTGCGTCGCCTGGCGCAGCCGGTGCGCGCGATTGAGATCCTGACACCTATTGAAACCCGTACCGCCCATGGCTGGGCGCGTCTGAGCCCGAATGATCCGCGCGGGGCCTCGGGCCTGACCATGGATTTCGAGATTGATTTCGCGGATGCCGCCATCGGCGCACAGAAAAAACGTCTAAACTTGGCCAATGGCACCTTTGTGCGTGAGCTGTGCAACAGCCGGACGTTCTGCCGCGCCGCTGATGTCGATGCGATGCGCGCGGCGGGAAAGGCGCTGGGGGGCACTTATGAAAACGCGGTTGTCGTGGATGGCGATCGGGTTCTCAGCCCGGGTGGCCTGCGTCACGCGGACGAGGCCGTGCGCCACAAAATGCTGGATGCCCTGGGCGATCTCGCCTTGGCTGGTGCGCCGATCTTGGGACATTATCAGGGGTACAAGGCGGGTCATGCCATGACCAACGCCCTGCTGCGCGAAGTTTTCGCCAATATCGATGCTTTCCGGATCGTCACATGCGACGCACCTATGGCGGCGCGTCTGCCGGGCGCCGGTGTCAACGCCGAGGAAATTCCTGCCGTTGCCTGACCCAGATTGGGTCAAAATCCCGTGAATGCACACCGTGTTGACACATTGGGCTGCCCCTTGGGTGGCCCGTTGTTCTTTTATGGGTCCGCATCGGCAAATCTGCGCGCAGAAAACGATTTTCAGACATTTTGCACCGCGATTTAATGTGCTAGACCCGATGCAATGGCAGCGTCTGACTGGTGACGCTGGTGGGAAGCAAGTGAGGACATGGGCATGGCTGGGGGCAGATCGCGTATTGTGCTGATCGGGGCAACCGTTGGGGCGCTGGCTCTGGCTGGGTGCAGCGAAAACGGACCCAGGGATCGTGGGCCGGGTGGTCAACCCATGGAAGCCTTCACCGCCGAACAGATCTTTGAACGCGGCGAATACGAGCTATCGAAGAACGATCCCGATGATGCCGCGTTCTACTTTTCCGAGGTCGAGCGCCTGTATCCTTATTCCGATTGGGCAAAACGCGCGCTGATCATGCAGGCCTATGCGTTTCACAAGGACAAGGCCTATGAGGAATCGCGCGGTGCGGCCCAGCGATTCATTGATTTCTACCCCGCTGATGATGATGCGGCCTATGCCCAGTATCTGTTGGCACTCTCCTATTACGACCAGATCGAACTGGTGGGGCGGGATCAGGGCCTGACCTTTCAGGCATTGCAGGCGCTGCGTGTGGTGATCGAGAACTATCCTGATTCCGAATATGCGCGCTCGGCCGAACTGAAATTCGATCTGGCCTTTGATCACCTTGCGGGCAAAGAGATGGAGATCGGCCGCTATTATCTTAAGCGGGATCATTTCGGCGCGGCCATCAACCGATTCCGCGTTGTGGTCGAGGATTTCCAGACCACAACCCACACCGCCGAGGCGCTGCATCGTCTCATCGAGGCCTATCTTTCGCTGGGCCTGACCGAAGAGGCGCAGACCGCAGGCGCGATTTTGGGTTATAACTTCCAATCTACGGATTGGTATGAAGACAGCTATGACTTGCTGACCGGGCAGGGGCTTGAACCAAAGGTGTTCAAGAACACCTGGCTGGGTGCGGTGTACCGTCAGATGGTGAAAGGCGAGTGGCTGTAAGGCCCTGTGCCTTATCGGTTCGGTCCATACCCCATGCTGCGCGCGCTTGAAATCAGGGATATGCTGATCATTGACCGGTTGGATCTTGGATTCCAGCCGGGTCTGAACGTGTTGACCGGCGAAACCGGCGCGGGGAAATCCATTTTGCTGGACAGCCTTGGGTTTGTGCTGGGCTGGCGCGGCCGGGCCGAGTTGGTCCGCGCTGGGGCCAAACAGGGCGAAGTCACAGCGGTGTTTGATCTGTCACCCGACCATGCGGCCCATGCGGTGTTGGAAGACCTCGGGCTGCCGGGCGGGGATGAACTGATCTTGCGCCGCATCAACACCGTGGATGGCCGTAAGACCGGCTGGGCGAATGACCGCCGCGTGTCCGGAGAAGTGCTTCGGCGTCTCAGCGAGACCCTGATCGAATTGCACGGCCAACACGATGATCGCGGCCTGTTGAACCCCAAAGGGCACCGGGCGATTTTGGATGTTTATGGTCGGCTCGACAGTGCGCGGGCCCGCGTGCGCGCGGCTTGGTCTGACCAATCGGCGGCGCGCAAAGCCCTGTCCGAAGCGCAAGAGGCGCTGGATGCTGTGCGCGCGGAAGAGGATTTCCTGCGGCACGCGGTGGATGAGCTGGTCAAACTGTCACCCCAGGCGGGTGAAGAAAGCCAGCTGGATACGCGCCGCCGGATGATGCAATCGGCGGAAAAGATCCGCGATGACATTTCTCAGGCCTCCGCGGCCTTGGGATACGAAGGGGCCGAAGGTGCGATGTCATCTGCCATGCGCTGGCTGGAAGGGGTGGCTGGCAAGGCCGAAGGCCAGTTGGATGCGCCGCTTGAATCCCTGACCCGCGCCATGGCCGAACTGGACGAAGCCGCGCAGGGCGTGGCGGATTGCCTGGAGCAACTGGCCTTTAACCCGGCCGAGCTTGAAGAGGCCGAAGAACGCCTGTTCGCCATTCGTGGTCTTGCGCGCAAGCATCAGGTGTTGCCCGATGATCTGGCGGCCTTGGCAGAGAAACTGACCGCGCGGCTTGAGGCGTTGGATGCCGGCGACGCGCGGATTGCCGATCTTGAGGCGGCGGTGAAACAGGCTGAAGCGGGCTATGATGCGGCGGCTGCGGCTCTGACACAGGCGCGAACGGATGCGGCGGCGCGACTGGATGCAGCGGTTGCCGGGGAATTGGCACCGCTGAAAATGGAACGCGCGGTGTTTGTCACGGAATTGGGCGAGGCGCCCGAAGGCCCGGATGGGCGCGATGCGGTGCAATTCGCGGTGGCCACCAACCCCGGCGCGCCCTCGGGTCCGCTGAACAAAATCGCATCGGGCGGTGAGCTGAGCCGCTTTCTTCTGGCGCTCAAAGTGTGCCTGTCGCAAGAGCGCGACGGCGGGCTGACCATGATTTTCGACGAAATCGACCGTGGCGTCGGTGGGAGCACGGCAGATGCGGTCGGGCGGCGTCTTAAGGCATTGGCCGAGGGGGGGCAGGTGCTTGTCGTCACCCATTCGCCGCAGGTTGCGGCGCTCGGGGCGCATCACTGGCGCGTGGCGAAACGTGTCCAAGAGGGCATGACCCTGTCCGAAGTTGTCCCCCTAAGCGCCGATGAACGCGAGGTCGAAGTCGCCCGGATGTTGGCCGGGGACACCATCACCCCCGAGGCCCGCGCGGCGGCGCGGGCGTTGCTGGGCTGATCCCCACGCCCCCAACCCCTTCGGGTTTTTACGTGGGGCGGTGTGGTCCCAACGAAACGGATCAGATTGGCGCCCAGGGGCGGGACCGCTAGCTGTGTTCCTCTTCGGCGGTCGCGGCCAGGGCTTGGTTATAGGCTTTCAAAGCATCAAGGTGGAACAGCGCGCCTTGCAGCACCGGTGTTTGTTCGGGGCCCTCCAGCCGGACAATCGGCAAAAAGGCAACGCCGGATTTTTCGAACATGGGCAGGGCGGTTTCCAACGTGGCCTGAGATTGCAGGTACAGCCCCTGTTCGATCATCTCAAGGCAGGTTTGCTGATCGGCGGCGCCGTCGTCATTGGGGCCGCGCATCACGCCCTGGACACGGAACATGGCCAAGAGATAGGCCTGCGGCCCATCCGCCAGATGCACGTTGCGGCGTTCCAACTGGGTCAGGAAGAACGAGCGATCCACCACCCGGCTGGCCAGAGCCGTGGACATCGAGATCGAGACCATCACCGCCAGCCCGGTTTGCCAGTCCCCGGTCAATTCGAACACGATCAACGTGGTTGATATAGGCGCGCCCAAAACCGCTGCCGCGACCGCCCCCATGCCCGCCAGCGCATAGAGCGTAAAGGCGCTGGACATTTCCGGGAACAGGCCAGTGGCGATATGGCCAAAGGTCAGCCCCGTCAACGCCCCCACCATAAGCGACGGGGAAAAAATGCCGCCCCCCATGCGCCCCCCCATGGTGATGGCAAGCGCGATCACTTTGAACACGGCAAAGACAAAGGCTTCGTGCAACAAAAGGTTGCCGGTCAGCGCCAGTGACGTGGTTTCATAGCCCACCCCGATGATATGCGGAAACTGGATGGCCAGACATCCCAGCAACAGCCCCGCCACCGCCGGGCGCAGCCAATGTGGCAGGTTCAGGCGACTTTGCAGCGCGGTTTCCAGATCATCGGCAAAAAAGACCGAGCGCATCATGACGATGGCGACCGCCCCGCTGACCAGGCCCAGCAGGAAGAAGGCAGGCAATTCCAGGTAAAACTCAACCGTGGTGGTGCCCGGCAGGACAAATTCGGTGACATCGCCGTAGACCAGCCGGTTGATCACTGTGCCCGCTGCGCTTGCGACGACGATGGGGGCAAAGGCGTGCAGCGCAAAGTGGCGCAGAATGACTTCCAATGCAAAGAGCGCCCCGGCAATGGGGGCGTTGAAACTTGCGGAAACGGCCGCCGCAACCGCACAGCCCAAAAGATCGCGTCCCGTGATCCCGTCCACACGCAATGTGTTGGCCACCCAGGTCGACGCCAGCGCCGCCATATGCACGACGGGCCCCTCGCGCCCGGTCGATCCGCCCGACGACAAGGTGATCCAACTGCACAGAACCGATGCAATTCCGGCACGCCGTTCCACCCGCCCGTCGTTCAGCGCCGCGCCTTCGATCACATCCGCGACTGAACGCACCCGCCCGTCCGGAGTGGCATGATGCAAAATGATCCCGACCGCGATTCCCCCCATCACGGGAATCAGCAGCACCCAGACCCAGGGCAGATGCTCGGCATGAGAGTGCAAGAGGTTGATCTGATCCGTGCGATACAAAAAGGCCTGCAAGGCCTCGATCGCGGCGCGAAATCCGATGGCCCCCAGACCCGAGACAATTCCAAGACCCAGGGCAATGAACCAGAATTGCACCTGCCCGGGCCCCTTGTGCCGGACCAGATCCCATCCTTCGCCAAAGGACGCAACTGCGCTTTGTATCTGTTTGCGAACCAGACTGATCACAGACCTCTCCTACCCAATGGGTTTTCCCTCTTTCCATGCAACGCTAGGATGAATGATATGTTAACGGAGAACACAGCATGGCGACAGATCAGGCGCTCGCAGCGTTGCAACAAGTCCTAGGGGAACGGTTGACCTGTTCCAAGTCGGAACGTGCGCTGCACGGTAAGTCCGAGTCGCATTTTCCAATGGTGTTGCCCGATGCGGTCGCATATCCGGTGTCCAGTGCCGAAGTGCAGCAGATCGCTGAAATTTGCGCCAAACATGAAACGCCGATGGTGGGCTGGGGCGCCGGGACATCGCTTGAGGGGCATGGTCTTGCAGTGCACGGTGGGGTTGTGGTTGATTTCAGTAAAATGAATCGCATCCTTGAGATCCGTGCGGCGGATATGGATGTGACGGTGCAGCCCGGCGTCACCCGTGAGGCCCTGAACGAAGAGCTGCGCGCCACGGGCCTGTTCTTTCCGATTGATCCGGGCGCCAATGCCTCGCTGGGGGGCATGGCCATGACCCGGGCGTCTGGCACAACGACGGTCCGCCATGGGACCATGCGCGAAAATGTTCTGGGGCTTAAGGCGGTCCTGGCCGATGGCCGCCTGATCCACACCGGATCGCGGGCGCGCAAATCCGCGGCCGGCTATGATCTGACATCGCTGTTTGTGGGCTCTGAGGGCACGCTTGGTCTGGTGACAGAGCTGACATTGAAACTTCAGGGAATCCCCGAGGCGACCAGCGCGGGAATTTGTTCCTTTGACCGCATGAGCGACGCGGTGAACACGGTGATGGAGACCATCCAGATGGGCATTCCCATGGGGCGGATCGAATTCACCTGTGCTGACACCGCCCGCGCGTTCACCGAGTATTCGGGGCTGGAGATGGCGCAGGCGCCCCATTTGTTGGTCGAGTTCAACGGATCCCCAGAAAGCGTCGCACAAGATGCGGAACGCTTTGCGGAAATCGTCGCGGATCATGGCGGATCGCCCTTCCGCTGGTCCGCGAAAGAAGAAGAACGCCGCGCCCTTTGGGCCATGCGCCACAACGGGTATTACGCGATCCTGGCGTCGCGGCCGGGTGCGCGCGCAATCGTGACCGACATTTGCGTTCCGATCTCACGCTTGGCTCAGGCGGTTGAGGAAACCCAATATGACATCGCCGCGTCGTCGATCACGGGGCCAATTCTGGGACATGTGGGGGATGGCAATTTCCACACGATTCTTCTCGTGGATCCTGATCAGCCCGCCGAGATGGAAGAGGCCAAGCGCCTGTCGGATCTTATGGCCCACCGCGCTTTGCGGCTTGGGGGCACCTGTACCGGTGAGCATGGGGTCGGCATGGGCAAGCTGGGATTTATGGCTGCGGAACACGGCGCCGGTTGGGATATCATGGGGGATATCAAAAAAGCCCTTGATCCCAAGGGGTTGATGAACCCCGGCAAACTTGTTCCCCAAGAATAACAGGCGCCCCGACTGCGGATGGTGAAAAACACCCCTCGGGGGCTTTTCCACCCTGTGTCTGTCTGCAAATATCGCGCAGAGCACACGGCGCGCGCGCGCCCCGCGCTGCTGTTGTTGATCCATGCGAAAAGGGCCCGGACATGTTCCAAACTTTTACTGAAACAGCGACACCGGAACATGGTCCCGCACGTCTTGAACAGCTGCGTACTCAGCTGCATGCCCATGATTTGGCTGGGTTTTTGGTCCCACGCTCTGATGCGCACCAAGGCGAATATGTTGCCCCCCACGATGAACGCCTTGCCTGGCTGACGGGCTTTACCGGTTCGGCGGGGTGGTGCGTTGTCTTGCAGGCCCAGGCCGGGGTCTTTGTGGACAGCCGCTACCGGGTGCAGGTCAAAGCACAGGTGGCCAACTGCTATACCCCGGTGAACTGGCCCGAGGTGTCTTTGGCGGATTGGATCAACGACGCGGGGGTTTCGGGCCGCATCGGGTTTGACCCCTGGCTGCTGAGCGTGGCGCAAAAACGCCGGTTGGATCAGGATCTGGCCAGCGCGACCTTGGCCCCCTGCGCCAATCTGGTCGATGTGATCTGGTCCGACCAACCCGCCCCCCCCATGGGCAAGGTGATAGCCCATCCCCCTGATCTGGCCGGCGAAGCGCATGACGACAAGATCACCCGGCTGTCAAAGGCGCTGGCGGCAGATGCCGCGCTTGTGACCTTGCCGGATTCCATTGCCTGGCTGTTGAATATCCGGGGCACGGATATCGCCCGCAACCCCGTGCCCCATGGCTTTGCGATCTTGCACAAAGAGGGGCGGGTTTCGCTGTATATGGTGCAAGAGAAACTGGATCGTCTGGGCGCGCATCTGGGACCGCGCGTCACATGCGTGCCGCCTGATCGGCTGGTTGAGGATGTCGCGGCGTTGACGGGCTCGGTTCAGATTGACCCGGAAACCTGCCCGGTGGCCTTGTTTGAGGCCATCGCGGTGGATGTGGTCGAGGCGGCAGATCCCTGCCTGTTGCCCAAGGCGATCAAGAACACGGCCGAGCTGGATGGCGCGCGCGCGGCGCATCTGCGCGATGGTGCGGCGATGGTGCGGTTTCTGGCCTGGTTGGATGCGCAGCCCCCGGGCAGCCTGACGGAAATCGAGGTTGTCAAACACCTCGAAGAGATGCGCCGCGCGACCAACCTGTTGCGCGACATTTCCTTTGAAACCATTTCCGGCGCGGGCCCCAATGGGGCGATTGTGCACTATCGGGTGACGGAATCCACCAACCGCCGGGTCGAGGCTGGTCAGTTGCTCTTGGTGGATTCGGGCGGGCAATATCAGGATGGTACCACCGATGTGACCCGCACCATTGCCATAGGCGCGGTGGGCGCCGAGGAAAAGCGCGCCTTTACGCTGGTGTTGAAGGGGATGATCGCCCTGTCGATGATCCGCTTTCCCAAGGGGCTGGCCGGGCGCGATCTGGATCCCTTTGCCCGAGCGGCGCTTTGGTCCGCGGGGATGGATTATGGCCACGGCACGGGGCATGGGGTTGGCGCCTATCTGTCGGTGCACGAAGGCCCCCAGCGGATCGCGCGCACGGGAACGGTGCCCCTGGAACCCGGGATGATCGTGTCGAATGAGCCGGGGTTCTACAAAGAAGGGGCGTTTGGCATCCGCATTGAAAACCTGATCGCCGTTGAAGCCGCACCGGTGCTGCCGGGACAGAGCGTTGAGGACATGCTGAGTTTCGAGACCCTGACCTGGGTTCCGATTGACCGGCGCCTTGTAATCGCGGAGATGCTGAGCGTGGCGGAGCGTGATTGGCTCAATGGCTATCATGCGGGCGTTTTGAAAAAACTTGCCCCCTTGGTCGACAGTGACGCAGGCAAGTGGTTAGAACTGGCTTGCGCGCCGCTTTGACACGTAACTGTTACAGCGACGTGGTTCACGGGCAAGATGAAGACGAGGAGAGATCACCATGACCAGACATATCACCATTACACCTGCGGGGGGCACTTGGGTTTTGCGTGCGGGTGGCGCCGTCTTGGGTGAATCCCAAAATGCGCTGGAACTGGTGGAAGGGGATTTGTCCCCGGTGATCTATTTCCCGCGTGAAGATCTGGGCATGGCCTTTTTTGATCGGACCGATCACAGTACGCATTGCCCGCACAAAGGCGATGCGTCGTATTTTTCGATTATGTCCAAGTCCAAGACCTATGAGAACGCGGTCTGGAGCTATGAAAACCCGATCGAGGCGGTGGCCCAGATCAAGGGCTATCTGGCGTTCGCGGTTCAGGATGGCGTGGCCGTCGAACAGGTGTGATCGTCCTTCGCCGAGGAGGGGGCGCTGCCCCCGTCGTCGCGGGCGACGACTCCCCCGGGATATTTGTGAAAAGGTGAAACAGGGGCGCGGTGATCGGGATCGGTCGGGCGCCCTGTTTTGGTCAAGACGCGCGTTTGATGCCCATGACACGGGCGCGGGCGCGCGGGTCGCTGTCGAACAGGGCCGCCAGCTGTTCGGTCATAGCGCCAGCCAGTTGATCGACATCGGTGATGGTCACGGCGCGGTCGTAGTAGCGGGTGACGTCATGGCCGATACCGATGGCCAGAAGCTCGACCTGTTTGCGTTTTTCGACCATGGCGATCACGTCGCGCAGGTGTTTTTCCAGATAGTTGGCCGGGTTGACCGACAAGGTGGAATCGTCCACCGGCGCGCCATCCGAGATGACCATCAGGATTTTGCGGGCCTCGGGGCGTGCAACCATGCGGCGGTGGGCCCATTCCAGTGCCTCGCCGTCGATGTTTTCCTTGAGCAGCCCCTCTTTCATCATCAGGCCAAGATTGTCGCGCGTGCGGCGCCAGGGGGCGTCGGCGCCCTTGTAGATGATGTGGCGCAGGTCATTGAGGCGGCCGGGTTGCTGTTCGCGCCCGGCGTTCAGCCATGTCTCGCGCGAATTGCCGCCTTTCCAGAGTTTGGTGGTAAAGCCGAGGATCTCGACCTTGACGTTGCAGCGTTCCAGCGTGCGCGCCAGAACATCGGCGCAGATCGCGGCAATGGAAATCGGGCGGCCGCGCATGGAGCCGGAGTTGTCCAGCAAAAGCGTCACCACCGTGTCGCGGAATTCGGTGTCTTTTTCCACCTTGAACGACAGGGGGGTGGTGGGGTTGGCCACCACGCGCGCCAGGCGACCTGCGTCAAGGATGCCCTCTTCGCGGTCAAATTCCCATGAGCGGTTTTGCTGGGCCTGCAGGCGGCGCTGCAGCTTGTTCGCCAGCCGGGACACCGCGCCTTTGAGCGGCTCAAGCTGTTGGTCCAGATAGGCGCGCAGGCGTTCGAGTTCCTGGGGTTCGGCCAATTCCTCGGCCAGGACCTCTTCGTCGAAATCCTGAATATAGACCGCATAGTCCGGGTCGGCCTCTGAGATCGGCTGAGGGGCCGGGGGCTCAAGCGGGGCCTCGCCGTCGGGCATTTCGGTTTCGTCGCCCTGCTCCTGATCCGCCAGGTCATCCAGCGAGACCTGCGCCTGTGTCGGATCCTGGGTCTGTTCCTGAGTTTGCTCGGGGTCGGCCTCGGCCTCTTCGCCATCATCCTCATTGCCCGAGGAATCGGGCTGTTCTTCGTCCTGTTCGCCGTCTTCCTGGCCGTCGTCTTCGGCCTCTTCGTCTTCGCCATCCGGGTCTTCGCCCAATTGGTCGCCATAGCCCAGGTCGGTGATCACCTGACGGGCCAGTTTGGCAAAGGCGGATTGATCCGCCAGCACATCGTCAAGGTTTTCCAGCGTGTCTGACGCCTTTTGCTCCATAAAGCCGCGCCAAAGTTCCATGACATTGTCTGCCCCTTCGGGCAGGTCACGGCCGGTGGCCAGATGGCGGATCAGATAGCCCGCTGCGACGGGCAGGGGGGCCTCGGAGGCCTGGGTGATCGAGGCAAAGCCCTGACGGCTGGCTTCATAACCGATCTTGGCGTCGATATTGCCGGCGGTGCCGGGCATGTCACGCGCGCCCATGGCCTCGCAGCGGGCGGTTTCCATGGCTTCGTACAGCTCACGCGCCATATCGCCGGGGGGGGCGTATTTCGCGTGGGTGGCGTTGTCGTGATAGCGGCGGTGCAGAGCCAGCGCGTCGGCGGTGCCCCGGGCCAGCAACACCTCTTCGCGGGTCATGCGGCGGCTGACCTGCGGCAGGCGCATATTGTCGCCCGATACACCCGCCGGATCGACCGAATAGCTGACCGAAAGATCAAAGTCATCGGCCATGGCTTTGGTCGCCTCGGCCAGGGCTTTCTTAAAGGGATCGGCTGGGTTGTCGTTGGGTTTGGTCATTCGCAACCTTAAAGGTTTGATTTACAATAAGCCATATCACGATCCACTAGGTCGCCTGAAGGAATGGGGTTCCCAGCGCGGACATAGTTTGTCTGAAGAGCGTATCGGTATGCTTCTTCCATGCGTTTGGTTAGCTTCTCCACTCTGTCTGGATATCGGTTGTTTGGAGTCAGCAAGGAGAAAGCAAAACGAACTTTTTCTTTATGTTTCTCTCCCATGTCTTCTAGTTGGTTCCGCTCGTCTTCTGTCAACAGAACTGGTGCGCCGGGTGGATCCAATATGGCCTGGTACAAGGTCCAGCACCGAACATCGAAGTAGCTCAAATGAACAGATGTGCGTTCGATCTCATCTAGGGGAGTAAGCGTATGATATTCATCTGCAAGTGAGTGCTGACCAATCACAATGCATGCAAAAGTAATGATCAGGCGACTAGTTTGCATATCTCACCCCAAGCTCACGCTTGCTGCGCTTTCGGGCAGTTCTTCGTCAAAGCAGCGCTGATAGAACTCGGCGACGGTCTGGCGTTCCAATTCGTCACATTTGTTCAGGAACGACAGGCGGAAGGCATAGCCCACATTGCGGAAGATCTCAGCATTCTGAGCCCAGTTGATCACGGTGCGCGGCGACATGACGGTCGACAGTTCGCCCTGCATGAACGCTTTGCGGGTGAAATCGGCGACGGTGACCATCTGCTTGATGGTCTGGCGGCCTTTTTCATTGTTGTAATGCGGCGCTTTGGACAGAACGATCTGGGTCTCGGCGTCGATGGACAGATAGTTCAGCGTCGCGACCAGTGACCAGCGGTCCATCTGGGCCTGGTTGATCTGCTGCGTGCCGTGATACAGGCCGGTGGTGTCGCCCAGGCCCACGGTGTTCGCGGTGGCGAACAGGCGGAAGTAGGGGTTGGGCGACAGAACCTGGTTCTGATCCATCAAGGTCAGCTTGCCGTCATGTTCCAGAACGCGCTGGATCACGAACATCACGTCGGCGCGGCCCGCGTCATATTCGTCAAACACGATCGCAACCGGGTTACGCAGCGCCCAGGGCAGGATGCCCTCTTGGAATTCGGTGATCTGCTTGCCGTCTTTCAGCTTGATCGCGTCTTTGCCGATCAGGTCGATCCGGCTGATGTGTGAGTCCAGATTGACACGAACTGCAGGCCAGTTCAGGCGCGCGGCCACCTGTTCGATGTGCGTGGACTTACCCGTGCCGTGATAGCCCTGAATCATCACGCGGCGGTTGTTGCGGAACCCCGCCAGAATCGCCAGCGTCGTGTCCGGGTCGAACTTGTAGGTTGGGGCGATCTCAGGCACGCGGTCGGTGCGTTCGGCAAAGCCGTGCACAACCATATCGCTTTCAATCCCAAATACATCGCGCACCGAGATTTCTTCGGTCGGTTTCGCGTTGATATCGTTCATGCCGTCAGCCATGGTGGTCGTGTCCTCTTGCCCGAGACCTAATGTGTTGCGGTTGTTCGTGCATCAATTTGCAGCAAGGGGCAAGGGGAAGCGAGGCCAAAGGCGACAATGGCGCAGCAGTTTGAAATCGAAAGCCTCGTTTCCGGCGTGGCCAGGGGGGATCGGCGCAGCTTTGAGCGGCTTTATGATCTGACCGCGCCCCGCCTGTTGGGAATTGCCGTCTTTATTTTGCGCGATCAGGCCGCAGCTGAAGAGGTGCTGCAAAGGGTCTATGTCGACGTCTGGAACCGCGCGGGTGCGCCGCGGCCACACGGGCTGACCCCCATGGCGTGGTTGATTGGCCTGACCCGCGAAGCCTCTGTGCGGGTGCTGCGGATCAGCGTGGCCACCGGGCAAGAGGGAATGGGGCTTGCGGATGGGGTGATTGGCCCGGCGATCGCCAAGCCCGGTCATCCCCCCGAAACCGGAACCAAGTTGGGGGCGGCTTTGCGGGATGCCCTTGGTCGGCTGCCCGAAGATCAGGCCGAAGCCATCCAACTGAGCTATCTACAGGGCTGGAGCTATCTTGATCTTGCCCGTGCCGGAATTGTCGAGCCCAAGCACGCACGCCCCTGGATGCAACGGGCCCTGGCGGGGCTTCGCGCGGAGTTGACCGATGAATGACACGATCGGACGGCGCGGGCACCGGGGGGAACATTCTGGGTCCTCGGCACTGGCAGAGACCGAATTGTCGCAAAGTGCGGAATATGTTCTGGGCCTTTTGACCGGACCGCAAAAGGCGGAGTTCGAGGCGCGTTTGGCCCATGACACATCGCTGGAACAAGATGTGGTTGCCTGGTCCGAATATCTTGCCACGCTGACTGAAATTGCCCCCGAAGTCGCGCCTGAACCGGCCCTGTTGCGCCGCATTACGGCGCAGGCCTATGGCGCACAGGGGCCGCGCCCGCCCATCTGGCGGCAGGTGTTGCCCTATCTGATTGGCGGCGCTTTGGGGGGGCTGCTGGTTTGGTTGGCGGTTTGGGCAGGATGGGTGCAGACCTATTGAATTGCGAGGGTTTGTGGGGATTTGCCCCTCGCCTTGTGGTGGGGCGGGCGGTATATACCTGAGCAACCGATGCAACAGATCGAGGCATGACCATGGAGCTTTCTCCCATCGACAAGGCAAAGTTCGTCGCGGCCAAGCGGGCGGCCGAGTTCGTCGAAAGCGGGATGCGCGTCGGGCTTGGGACCGGGTCAACCGCCGCCTGGCTGGTGCGCTGTCTGGGTGAACGGGTCCGCGAGGACGGGCTGCGGTTTCGCGGCGTTCCGACCTCGGCGCGCACGGCGGCCCTGGCGCGGGACGTAGGGATTGAGGTGGTGTCGCTGGATGAGGCGCGCTGGCTGGATCTGACCATTGACGGGGCGGATGAATTCGACAGCGATCTCAATCTGATCAAGGGCGGCGGCGGCGCGCATCTTCAGGAAAAGATCGTTGCCACCGCCAGTGACCAGATGGTGGTGATCGCCGATGCCGCCAAAGAGGTCGAACATCTGGGCGCCTTTCCCCTGCCGCTGGAAATCCTGCCGTTCGGCTGGCAAACTACGCAGGCCCTAGTCGAAGAAACGCTGATTTCCATGGATGTGATGGGGCGTCAGGCCAGTTTGCGCATGAACACGGACCGCCCGTTTGTCACCGATGAGGGGAACTATATCCTCGACCTGCACCTTGGGCGGATCGGCCACGCGCGGCAACTGGCCATGGTGCTAAACCAGATCCCCGGCGTGGTGGAAAACGGGCTGTTCATCGATATCTGCGACAAGGTGGTGATCGGCTTTGGTGACGGGCGGGTTGAACTGCGCGACATCAACGCGGGCACGGTGTCGTCAGATCGGATCGAGTTTGTCGAAGACGTGAACTTGTTCAAGGATATCTGAGTGTGATGTTCGTTTTGAACGGGGTGGTTTTGTGAGGAAATCCGCAAAAATTGATGCTGAGGCGGCAGAGGTTTGTATGAGCGTCGTGCTTTACTTTGCCCCTGATGCCCAGGCGGATCGGACCGCCCAGCCCGAACGCCGTGGCTTGAGCTGAGCCAATTTACCCTTTTGTAACCAATCTAACGTTTTCGTGCGGGACAACGGGATGACTTCGCCCTCTGGCATTCCTATCTCGCCTGTGAAATATCTCTTGTGCAAGATGAATAGGGACAGCGTATGAGCAACTTTGACTATGATCTCTTTGTGATTGGCGGCGGATCAGGCGGGGTGCGGGCCGCGCGGGTGGCCGCAGGAGAGACCGGCGCCAAGGTCGCTTTGGCCGAGGAAGACCGCTATGGCGGCACCTGTGTGATCCGCGGCTGTGTGCCCAAAAAGCTGATGGTCTTTGCCTCGGGCTATCCCGGCATGGTCGAAGAGGGCCGCGCCTATGGTTGGGACATCTCGCTGGGCGGGTTCAACTGGGATGATTTTCACGGCAAACTGGCCGCTGAACTGGACCGCCTTGAAGGGATTTACCGCAAGCTGCTGGCGGGCTCGGGGGTGGAAACCTTTGATGCGCGCGCCAGGCTGGTCGATGCCCACACGGTTGAGCTGTCGACCGGGGAACGCAAGACCGCCAAGCATATCCTGCTGGCCATGGGGGGCCGGGTTTCGGTGCCCGATGTGCCGGGGATCGAACATGCGATCACCTCGAACGAAATTTTCCACCTGCCGCAGCTGCCCAAAAGCATCCTGATCGTCGGCGGTGGCTATATCGCTTCGGAATTTGCAGGCGTTATGAATGGCTTGGGGGTGAAAACCACCCAATTCTATCGCGGTGCACAGATCCTGCGCGGCTTTGATGACGAAGCGCGCGGGCTGGTGGCCGAAGAGATGATGCAGCGCGGGGTTGACCTGCATCTTGGCACCAATGTCGAACGCATGGAAAAGGTCGAGGGCGGCATCAAGGTCACCGCGACCAACGGGTCGGAACAGGTGTTCGAACAGGTCATGTATGCCACGGGCCGCGCCCCCAACACCGATGACATGGGTCTCGAAGAGGTGGGGGTGAAACTGGGCCGCAAGGGCGAGGTGCTGGTGGATGACTATTCCCAGACCTCCGTGCCTTCGATCTATGCGGTGGGGGACGTGACAGATCGCGTGAACCTGACCCCGGTCGCGATCCGCGAAGGCATGGCCTTTGTCGACACGGTCTTTCGCGGCAAGCCCACGCCGGTGGATCACGATCTCATCGCCAGCGCGATTTTCACCCAGCCCGAGATGGGCACTGTCGGCCTGTCCGAAGAGGACGCCGCCGCACAGGAGCCCATCGAAGTCTACGCGACCTCGTTCAAACCCATGCAGTCCAGCTTTGCCGGCAAATCGGATCGCGTGCTGATGAAACTGATCGTCAGCAAGGCCACCCGCAAGGTTTTGGGCTGTCATATCGTCGCGCCCGGCGCGGGTGAAATGATCCAATTGGCGGGCATCGCCGTCAAGATGGGCGCAACCAAAGAAGATTTCGACCGCACGGTCGCGGTGCACCCGGTCATGGCTGAAGAGCTTGTGACCCTGCGTAGCCCGATCCGCGAGACTTGAATTTTTCGCGCTAAGGCTCAGGTGTAGCTAAAGCGCGGGACGGAATAGACCAAGGAAGGACAACTTCATGGCAGGAAACAGTGGCGGCCCCTGGGGCAGCGGCGGAGGCCAGAATGGCGGCGGCAATGGACGTGGCCCCCAAGGGGGCGGCGGGCGCAAGCCAGACGACAACAACCAGATCCCCGAGATCGACGAATTGATGAAAAAGGGCCAAGAGCAGCTTCGCGTGCTCATGGGCGGACGCGGCGGCGACAACGGCGGGTCCCGTCGTTCCGGCGGCGGCTCTGGCGGGCCGGGCCTGACCAAGGGCACGATTGCGCTGGGCGCTTTGGTGCTGGTGGGGCTTTGGGCCTTTAGCAGCGCCTATACGGTCAAACCCGAAGAACAATCGGTTGAGTTGCTTCTTGGCAAATATCGCGGCACGGGCAATCCCGGTCTGAACTTTGCCCCCTGGCCGCTGGTCACCTATGAGGTGGTCAATGTGACCTCGGAACGGACCGAAACCATTGGTGACGGTCGCCGCACCGTGCAAACGGGTGGCAGCTTGTCGTCATCGCGCAACTTTCAGACCACGGGCACCGATGGGCTGATGCTGACCACCGATGCTAATATCGTCGACATCGAATTCCAGGTGGTCTGGAACATCAACGACCCGTCGAAACTGTTGTTCAACATCGCCGAGCCGCAGGAAACCGTTCAGGCGGTATCGGAATCGGTCATGCGCGAAATCATCGCCGCCAGCCGTCTGGCACCGATCCTGAACACCGAACGGGGCGCGATCGCCGTGTCGGCCAAGGACCGTATCCAGGCCGTGCTGGACGAATACGAAAGCGGCATCAACGTCGTCCGCGTCAACCTTGACCAGGCCGACCCGCCCGCCGAGGTGATTGACGCCTTCCGTGAGGTGCAGGCCGCCGAACAGGCGCGCGTGCGTCTGGAACGCGAAGCCGATGCCTATGCCAACAGGGTGATCGCCGAGGCCCGCGGTCAGGCCGCGCAAACCATCGAAGAAGCCAAGGGCTACAGCGCCCGCGTTGTGAACGAAGCCTTGGGTGAGGCCGCGCGCTTTAGCGCCGTGCAGGAGGAATACTCCAAAGCACCAGACGTGACCCGCCGCCGTCTCTATCTTGAGACCATGGAAAAGGTGCTGGGGGATGTGGATAAAATGATCCTTGATCCCTCGATCTCGGGTGAGGGCGGCGTTGTGCCGTATCTGCCTTTGAATGAACTGAACCGCCGGGGGAACTGATCATGAAAAAATCGACTTATATCATTCCCGTCGTCGTCATTGCGCTGGTGCTTGTGCTGTCCTCGATCTTTGTGGTCGACGAGCGACAAAAGGCGCTTGTGCTGCAATTCGGTCAGATCAAGGATGTCAAGGAAGAACCGGGGCTTGCCTTCAAGATCCCCTTCATCCAAGAGGTCGTGCGCTATGACGACCGTATCCTGTCTTTGGACACGGCGACCATCGAGGTCACGCCATCTGATGACCGTCGTCTGGTGGTTGACGCCTTTACCCGCTACCGCATCGAAGACGTGACCCGGTTCCGTCAAGCGGTAGGCGTGGGTGGTCAGCGCACCGCCGAAAGCCGCCTGTCCGGCATTCTCAACGCCCAGATCCGCGAGGTTCTGGGGTCGGATCAGGTGACATCCGATCGTATCCTGTCGGAAGATCGCGCCGCGCTGATGCTGCGCATCCGGGAACAGGCCAAGGCCGAAGCGAAATCGCTGGGTCTGGACGTGGTCGACGTGCGTCTGAAAACCACCAACCTGCCCAAGCAGAACCTTGACGAAACCTTTGCGCAGATGCGCGCGGAACGTCAGCGTGAAGCGGCGGATGAAATCGCCCGTGGTAACGAAGCCGCCCAGCGTGTGCGCGCCGATGCGGATCGTCAGGTGGTGGAAACCACGTCTGAGGCGGGCAAAGAGGCCAACCAACTGCGCGGTGGTGCGGATGCGGAACGCAACAAGATCTTCGCCGAAGCCTATGGCGCCGATCCTGAATTCTTTGCCTTCTACCGCTCGCTTCAGGCCTATGAGACCTCGCTCAAAGGATCAAATTCCACCATGGTCATGACCCCGGACAGCCAGTTCTTTGACTATTTCGGGTCCGAGACACCCGGTCAGTAAGGTGACGGGCACAGATATATTGACGGGGATCGCCTTGGTCCTCGTATTCGAGGGGCTGGTCTATGCGCTGGCCCCTTCGCTTGTCGAACGCCTGCTCGAGGCGTTGCGCGATACGCCAATCGACAGCCGGCGCATGGTCGGCATCGGATGTGTTGCAACCGGTGTGGCCCTCCTTTGGCTGTTGCACTGACCCATTTGCATGGCGGCACATGTGTTTCTTTGGGTGCCAAATATCCCGGGGGAATTCTTCGCAGAAGAAGGGGGCAGCGCCCCAAAGAATTTTCTAAAATTCTTTCCTGCCCGCCGCAGGCGTGGATGCTGGCGATCTGACAGGGCATCACACCCCCGTGAGGCAGGAATTTCATACCTTTAGTGTTGCGCGATCGCACCTACATTTGTCACACTGGTAGAAAATGAGCAGACCCGCGCAAACACACGGGAAGCGGGTGGCGGAGACAAGGAGATCCCTTTGAAACATCAATCCCTCGCTCTGACACAGGACAGATCGACCCCGCTGCGGGCCTTTTGGTTGGCGTCGCTGTCGATGGTTCTGATCTTGTCACAGGCCCTTATGGCCCAATCTCGCGGCGCACCGGAAAGCTTTGCCGATCTGGCCGAACAAATCAGCCCCGCGGTTGTGAACATCACCACGCAAACGGTTGTGGCGGGGCGGACCGGCCCACAGGGGATTGTCCCCGAAGGATCGCCTTTCGAAGATTTCTTTCGCGAATTCCAGGATCGTGGCGGCAATGGCGACACCCCGCGCCGCAGCTCGGCGCTTGGGTCTGGCTTCGTGATTTCTGAGGATGGGTTCATCGTGACCAACAACCACGTCATCGAGGGCGCGGATGAGATCATGATCGAATTCTTTGAGGGGTTCGAACTGCCTGCGGAACTGGTGGGGCGTGACCCCAATACGGATATTGCCGTTCTCAAGGTCGAAAGCGATGAACCGCTGAAATTCGTCAGCTTTGGTGACAGTGATACGGGCCGCGTTGGCGATTGGGTCATGGCCATGGGCAACCCGCTTGGTCAGGGGTTTTCGGTCTCGGCCGGGATCATTT
Source organism: Pelagimonas sp. (assembly GCA_025210345.1). GTDB lineage: Bacteria > Pseudomonadota > Alphaproteobacteria > Rhodobacterales > Rhodobacteraceae > JAOARQ01. The sequence goes on from JAOARX010000037.1 coordinate 54,522, forward strand.
CCGCCCGCAACCGCGCGCTCAGCGGCACCTATGACGACTACATCCAGACCGACGCGGCGATCAACCGAGGGAACTCTGGCGGCCCGCTGTTCAATATGGATGGCGAGGTGATCGGCGTGAACACCGCGATCTTGTCCCCCAATGGCGGCTCGATTGGCATCGGCTTTTCGATGGCCTCCAACGTGGTGACCAAAGTGGTCGATCAGCTGCGCGAATTTGGCGAAACCCGCCGTGGCTGGCTGGGTGTGCGCATCCAGGATGTGACCGATGAGCTGGCCGAGGCGCTCGGGATGAACGAAGCGCGTGGCGCGCTGGTGTCTGATGTGCCCGAAGGCCCGTCCAAAGAGGCGGGGATCGAAGCGGGCGACGTGATTTTGTCGTTTGACGGCACGCAGGTTGATGACACCCGGCAATTGGTGCGCATCGTGGCAAACACCCCTGTTGGCAAAACGGTGCGCGTTGTCGTCAATCGCGGCGGTGAAAGCCAGACCCTGAAGGTGAAACTTGGTCGCCGCGAAGAAGCCGAAGGCGCGGCCACCCCGACGGCCGAAGCCGAACAGCCGGTCGCACCGTCCAAAATGGATGCGCTGGGGCTGACCTTGAAACCGCTTGACGATGCGCTGCGCGAAGAGCTGGGCATGGCCGAGGGCACGGAGGGTCTTGCGGTTGTGGCTGTAGATGAAACCTCTGAAGCGCATGAAAAAGGGCTGCGTCCCGGGGATGTGATCACCGAAGCAGGTCAAAGCCCGATCAAGACGGTCGAGGATCTCGAAGCCCGCGTCGACGAAGCCCGTGACGAGGGGCGCAAATCGCTGCTGCTGCTGGTTCGCCGCGGAGGAGACCCCCGTTTCGTCGCGCTGGGGCTTGCCGACGAATAGCGCGGCTTGCCTGATCAGGTGAGAAAATCGAAAAGAGCCCTGCAAGGGGCTCTTTTTGTTTTGAAGAGTTGGAAAATACAGCTGCTAGAGCGAGGCGCGATCCACGGCGATCAAACCAAGCGAACGCGCGCTTTCCAGAGAAAGCTGTCCCGATGCCAACCCGCGTTCGGTCTGATACTTGCGCACCGCCGCGGTGGTCGCGGGGCTGATGCGCCCATTTATTTCACCCGAGAAATAGCCGCGCGCGGCCAGGGCGCGTTGTACGGATGAGATGAATTCAGGTGTCATCTGATCGGGGCAGGGGGCTTCGAACTTGATTTCACCACGCGGTCGCACGATCCGGGGCACCGGGCCCTTGCGATAGATCGGCGGGCGGATCACGGTGCCGTCCGGGGCGATCTCGGCCTGGACCACCTGGATTTCGCCCATCACATGTTCGTAGACAGCGGGCGTCACGACCGAGGCCCAGCAGCGTCCGTCCGCGGATTGGACGGGGGCCGCAGGATCGGGGCGTTGGGAAGCGGCTGAGGTTCCCGGGGTGTTGCACCCGGAAATCAGCGCCAGCGCAATCAGCGGGACGAGGGGTCGGATCATCTGCTCGGGCCTCTTACCGTGCCTTGTTTCACCTATGTTAATCATTTTCGGCAGAAGGGGGAAGCGCTTGATGCGCCAGCGTGCGGCATCAAGATCCAATGGAAATGGCACCTTTTGCCGCTCATGGGACAAATTGGACGCAAAGAGGGTGGCGGCGCAAGGATCTGCCGACTAGGTATGGGGGACTTGTCACTGAAGGGGTGAAACATGGCGAAGATTACCTTTGTCGAGCACAATGGAACGGAACATGTGGTTGAGGTCGCAAGTGGCCTGACCGTTATGGAGGCGGCGCGCGACAATGGCGTGCCCGGTATCGAAGCTGACTGCGGTGGGGCCTGCGCATGCTCTACGTGCCATGTCTATGTTGATCCGGCCTGGGTGGAAAAGATCCCGGCCAAGGATGACATGGAAGAAGATATGCTGGATTTCGCCTTTGAGCCCAACCCGGAAACCTCGCGTTTGACCTGTCAGATCAAGGTGACGGATGCGTTGGATGGGCTGGTGGTCAAACTGCCGGAAAAACAAATCTGATGAACAGTGCGCCGCGTCTTTCGTTTGTCCGACTGCACCGTGCCATGCGCGGCGCGGTGCTGACGTTGAGTGTGTTGTGGGCGGGGGCTGCCGCGGGGCAATCTTTGGAGGGGCGCTGCGATGCGGCGGACTGGCAGGGAGAGCCGCTGGTGCGCGCCACCTATGAGCACCCGACAGCGCGTTATCCCCATGGTGTTCTGGGGGACGAGATCGAATATGGGCGGCTGACGCTGACCTATGGGACCTCTAACAAGATCGACATCACCTTGCCTGATGATCAGGTGTTCGAAGACCTCGCGCCGCGCATTGTTGATGTCGATGGGGATGGGCAGGCCCGTGAGGTGGTTGCCGTTGTCAGCCACAAGGATCTGGGCGCGCGGCTGGCCATATTCGACGGTTGTGGCCTGGTGACCGCGACCCCGTATATTGGTCAGCGCTATCGCTGGCTTGCACCGGCGGCGGTTGCCGATCTCGATGGGGATGGGCATGTCGAACTGGCCTATGTTGATCGTCCGCATCTGGCCAAGATCCTGCGGGTCTGGCGTTTCGACGGGGCAAAGCTGAGCCAGGTTGCCGCGCTTGAAGGCCTGAGCAATCACCGGATCGGATGGGATTATATCATTGGCGGTCTGCGCAATTGCGGCGAAGCACCCGAGATGATCCTTGCCCGTGGGGATTGGCGCCGCGTCATGGCGGTGCGATTTGAGGATGATGCGCTCAGCGCGCGGGAACTTGGACCCTATTCGCAAGACCGCCTTCAAGAAGCGTTGGCGTGCAGCCCTTGAGGGTCGCGCCCTGCGGTTCTCAGCAATCGCGCGGAATTGCCCCAAGGTCATCCGGCGCATCGGCATGCGGCTGGTCAACACGGCGTGACATTTCGCGATGCGATTCGCTCTTTGCTTTCGGGCCGCAGCCCACTAATCAACGCGCATGAGACTTTTATTCCTTGGTGATGTCATGGGCCGCGCCGGACGCGCGGCCATCACGGAACGCCTTCCCAAGCTGCGCGAAGAGTGGCGGTTGGACTTTGTCGTGGTGAACGGTGAAAACGCATCCAACGGCATGGGGCTTTCGGGGGACCATGCCAAAATCCTGTTCGACGCCGGCGCCGATGTGGTCACGCTGGGCGATCATGCCTTTGACCAAAAGGACATGCTGAATTTTATCGAAACCGACAAACGCATTCTGCGCCCGATCAACTTTGCCAAACAGGCGCCGGGGCGCGGTGTGGCCATGTTCGAGGACCGGCGCGGGCGCAAGGTGCTGGTGGCGCAGGTGCTGGGGCAGGTCTTTATGAAACGCGCCTATGATGACCCCTTTTCCGCCATGGACGAGGTCCTGCGGCGGCATCCCTTGGGCGGGCAGGCGCAGGCGATCATTGTTGATATGCATTGCGAGGCGACATCGGAAAAGATGGGCATGGGCCATTTCTGTGATGGTCGTGCCAGCCTTGTGGTGGGCACGCACACGCATATTCCGACCGGGGATGCGCAGATCCTGCCGGGGGGCACGGCCTATCTGTCAGACGCAGGCATGTGTGGCGATTACAACTCGGTCATCGGGATGGAAAAAGCCGAGCCCATGCGCCGCTTTGTGACAGGCATGGTCAAGGGTCGCTTTACCCCGGCCACGGGCGAAGCGACGCTGTCCGGTGTTCTGGTCGAAACAGATGACGCCACCGGCAAGGCCAAGGAAATCAAGATGGTGCGCCAGGGGGGGCGCCTGTTGCAAGCGGGCCTCTGACAGCGCAAACAGCCCTTTTCAAACGGTTTTCCTGAAATCTCTACTCTTGTGTCCTACCTGCCGGGGCGGCAGGATACAAAAGATAGCAACCATGTAAGGCGGCCGCATGCACTGGATCGAAATAAGCCAATCGGCGCAGCCCTTTGTCGCCTTGGCGGTGGTTCTGGTGATGTTCGCGCTGTTCGTGCGTGAGATCTATCCGACCGAAGTGACCGCGATCGGTGGCGTGGCCGTGTTGTTGATCACAGGGGTTCTCCCCTATGAGAGCGCCCTTTCGGTCCTGTCCAACCCGGCCCCCTGGACGATTGCGGCCATGTTCGTGGTTATGGGGGGGCTGGTGCGCACGGGGGCTCTGGATGCCTTTACCAAGTTCGCACAGGACCAAGTGGCCAAGCGGCCGAAATCGGCGATGGCAGCGATCCTTGCGGTGGTGATCGTGGCTTCGGCCTTTATGAACAACACACCGGTTGTGGTTGTGATGCTGCCGGTCTTTGTGCAGATCGCCAAGGTTCTTGGGGTGTCCCCCTCTAAGCTTTTGATCCCGCTTAGCTATGCGGCGATCCTTGGGGGAACGATGACCTTGATCGGGACCTCGACCAACCTGTTGGTGGATGGTGTCGCAAGGGCGCAGGGGCTGGCGCCCTTTACGATTTTCGAGGTCACGCCGCTGGCCCTGATCCTGATCGCTTGGGGCATGGTCTATCTCTATTTCATCGGGCGCAAACTGTTGCCCGAGCGCGCGTCCATGGCCGGGATGCTGTCGTCGGACAGATCCAAGATGAAGTTTTTTACGGAAGCGGTCATTCCCCCCGACAGCAACCTGATCGGCCGCGAGGTTCTGGGGGTTCAGCTGTTCAAGCGCGAAGGTGTGCGGCTGATCGACGTGATCCGGGGTGATGAATCGCTGCGGCGCAATCTGCAGGGTGTGGCGCTGGAGGTGGGGGACCGCGTGGTGTTGCGCACCAAGATGACCGAATTACTGAGTTTGCAGCGCAACAAGTCGCTCAAGCGTGTGGATCAGGTCTCTGCAAAAGAGACCTCGACCGTCGAGGTCTTGATTTCACCCGGATGCAAGATGATCGGGCGGACGCTGGGCTCGCTGCGGTTGCGGCGGCGGTTCGGGGTGTACACGCTTGCGGTGCATCGTCGAAACCAGAACATCGGACAGCAGTTGGATCAGCTGGTGGTGCGGGTTGGCGATACCTTGCTGTTGGAGGGAAACCCAGAGGATATTCAAAGGCTTGCGGATGAAATGAACCTTGTGGATGTGTCGCAACCCTCGGTGCGGGCCTTTCGCCGGGCGCATGCGCCTGTTGCCTTGGCGGCGTTGGCGGGGATCGTTGTCTTATCCGCCTTGGGGGTTGCGCCGATCTTGTCGCTGACGGTGATTGCGGTGGCGGTGATTTTGCTCACACGGTGCATTGACGCAGAGGAAGCGTTTTCCTTCGTCGAGGGGCGTTTGCTGGCGCTGATTTTCGCGATGCTGGCCATCGGGGCGGCGCTGCAAAGCTCGGGCGCGGTGCAGATGCTGGTCGAAGCGGTCGCGCCCTATATGCAACATCTGCCGGGGCCATTGTTGATCTGGTCGGTGTTCTTGCTCACCAGCGTGCTGACCGAAAGCGTGTCGAACAATGCGGTGGCGGTTGTGGTGACGCCCATCGCTGTGGGCTTGGCGCAGGCCATCGGCGTTGATCCACGGGCCTTGGTGGTGGCGGTCATGGTCGCCGCGTCATGCAGCTTTGCCACGCCCATCGGATATCAGACCAACACACTGGTTTACGGTCCGGGGGGCTATAAGTTTTCGGATTTCCTAAAGGTTGGCCTGCCGCTGAACCTGAGTATCGGCGTCATTTCCGCTTTGCTGATCCCGGTCTTTTGGCCGTTGTAACTGACGGGGTGTGAGCCGGGTGATCCGTATAGGACAGGCGCTGGAAAGGTTTTTCGAAAAAACCTTTGAAGGGGCCAGCCCCTTCTGAGGCCCGACGGCCTCATTCATCCCCGGGATATTTTGGAAGAGATGAAAAGGCCCGGGATGGGATACGTTGATATGTATGGTTTTGTTCGCCAGATTTTGCCTGAGATCTGGCATGACCCCATCGAAATTGGGGACACAACCGGGCCTGGATGACATTCCGCGAATCCGACGTGCCCCAGGGGATAGGGGGCCTCAGGCGCGGCTTTTGCAAAGAGAATTGGCTTTCCGGTGAAACCCAAGCCCCGGATGTCTGGCATTTTCACCGCTGAGCATCGCCAATGATTGGGGGGACCCCCTAGGCGTAGCGGTCCACAAAGGCCGCGAGCAGCTTTTCGGGGTGGGTCACATCTGATGCATGGCACATGTCGATCAGGTCCTGGGCGGTCTCCGGGGGGAAGTACCCTTTGTTTTTATAGATGCGAATCCGGTTTTCGAATCCTGCGGCGTCGGCTTCGGGGTGGAATTGGGTGGCGTAGACGTTGTCCCCGTGGCGGATCATCTGGAACGGGCAGGGGCCGGATTCAAGCAGGTGGGCCGTGTCATGCGGCAGGTGCTGTACTGCTTCCTTGTGGCCAACAAATGCATCAAAGCGATGCGGCAGTTGGGCGAGAATGGGATCCTTCTGGCCCGCCGGGGTTTTGACACAGGTTGAGGGCCCGACCGCTTCGCCGAACTGTTTTTTCGACACCTCGGCCCCTAGGTGGTGGGCGAGGATGCCGATGCCGTAACAGCAGCCCATGAAGGGGATGTCGTGTTGGGTGATCTCTGGCATGAGCGAGAGGCAGGCGGCTTCGATCCGGGCCTCGATGGGGTCTTTGGTCTCGGTCGGGTCAGACACGCACCCCGGACCGCCGCCTACGATGACGCCTGCGTAATCCTGGGCGGAAAGCCCGTCGGGCAGGTCTTGGCAATCCAGACGGATCCGGTGCACATGGGCATCAGACAGCCCGCCCTTGTCCAGAAAGGCGTGATACTCATCATCCGAAGCGTCGGTTTCGGGGCGCAGTTGTAACAGCAGAAATCGGCTCATGTTGTGTCAGCTAGCCCAAGGGGGGCGGTATGAAAAGGGGGCGGCCTGTCGCGGTGCCGGGTTTCGGCGGTTTCGGGGGCGAAGCGCTTGGCAAGCCTGCCCTGCATGGGCTATGCAGGCGCAAACCGAATTGCAAGACGAAGGGAAAGACCTATGGCAGGCCATTCCAAATGGGCAAATATTCAGCACCGCAAAGGCCGTCAGGACAAACTGCGCGCCAAGCTTTTCTCGAAACTGTCGAAGGAAATCACCATCGCCGCAAAGATGGGCGATCCTGATCCGGAAAAGAACCCGCGCCTGCGCCTGGCGGTGAAGGAAGCGAAATCACAGTCCATGCCCAAGGACAACATTGAGCGCGCGATCAAGAAATCCGTTGCCGGTGAAGGCGATGATTATGAAGAAATCCGCTATGAGGGCTATGGGCCCGGCGGCATTGCCGTGATTGTCGAAACCCTGACCGACAACCGCAACCGCACCGCGTCGACCGTGCGGTCGACCTTTACCAAAAACGGTGGCTCGTTGGGGGAAACCGGGTCGGTTGGCTTTATGTTCGATCGCGTGGGCGAGATCATTTACCCTGTCGGAGCTGGCGACAATGACAGCGTGATGGAGGCGGCGATCGAAGCCGGTGCAGAAGATGTGGAAAGCTCGGAAGAGGGCCATGTCATCTATTGCGCCGACACCGATCTGCACGAGGTCTCAAACGCGCTTGAGGCGGCCTTGGGGGAATCTGAGACGGCCAAGCTGATCTGGAAACCGCAGACCACGACGGATCTTGATCTGGATGGCATGCAATCCCTGATGAAGCTGATCGACGCCTTGGAAGAAGACGACGATGTTCAGCGCGTCACCGCGAATTTCGAGGCGTCGGATGAGGTCATGGCCCAGCTCTGAGCCGCGATAAACCCAAAAGACGCGAATGCCCCGGCCCGTGTGCCGGGGTATTTTTATGGGTTGGGCGCGATCAGGTGCTCTTGGGCGGTTGATTTTACCGCTTGGGTCAGCGGGGCAAGTGCGCCGGCCAGAACCCGGCTGACCTGCCAGTACAGCGGGACATCCAACGGGGCGTCGGGTTTCAGGCAGACCAGCTTTTCACGTTTGATCCGCCGCCCGATCAGGGCCGCCGGGTTCATGCCCCAGCCCAATCCCGCCATGGCGGCATCAATAAAGGCCTGTGTTGACGGCAGGATATGGCCGGGCGGCATGAGGCGTTGGCCAAACTCGCGTTCCATCCAGATACGTTGCAACTGGTCCTTTTGATTGAAGGTCAGGCAGGGGGCCTGTGTCAGGGTCTCCTGCGTTGGCCCGTCCGGCATCCACCGCCGCATAAAGGCGGGGCTGGCGGTGGCAAGATAGCGTAAAGACCCCAGGGCAATCGCATCACAGCCCGGAAGCGTGGCGGTTGAGGTCACGGCGGCGGCCACCTCACCCCGGCGCAGCCAATCTGCGGAATGGTCCTGATCATCCACCACAAGATCAAAAAAGAGACCATCGACCTTTGCCATCGCGGGCACGAACCATGTTGCGAGACTGTCGGCGTTGACCGCAATACGCGCGTGGGACCTGGCGGGCTGGTCAAGGTCGAGTTCCTGGCTCAGTTGGTTTTCCAGCAGTTCCAGATCCTGGGCATGTTTGGCGATGCGCGCCCCAATGGGTGTGGCCACACAGGGAGGCCCCCGGTCGATCAGGGCCGCGCCCACGCGCTCTTCCAGTGCCTTGATCCGCTGAGAGATCGCCGAGGGCGTGACATTGAGTTCCGCCGCCGCGGCGTCGAACGCGCCACGCCGCAAAATGGCCATTAGGGCCGAAAGGTGATTGGGGTCAAACCGCATTAGCATCACTTAATTTGGTGAATGATGTTTAATTTGATCTCACTGCAGCCACCGCTTAGTCAAGGCCAAGCAGGTATGGAGGACCAAAATGCAGGCTCAACTGGCAGGTTTTGCGCTTGGGATCAGTTTGATTCTGGCGATTGGGGCACAAAACGCGTTTGTTTTGCGCCAGGGGCTGCGCCGGGCGCATGTGCTGGCGGTGGTTCTGGTCTGCGCCGTCAGTGACGCGGTGCTTATCGCGGCGGGGGTTGCGGGGTTTGGTGCGCTGGCCAAAGCGGTGCCGGGATTGGAATGGGCCATGCGGGTGTTCGGGGCGGGGTTCCTGGTCTGGTATGGGCTGCGCACGCTTTTGGCGGCGTGGAAAGGGGGGGCGCATCTGGAAGCCGGACAAGAGGCCGGCAGCCTGCGCGCGGCGGTGCTGACCTGCCTGGCGCTGACGTGGCTGAACCCGCATGTGTATCTGGATACGGTCGTGTTGTTGGGGGCGGTCTCTGCGCAGTACGAAAACAAGTTGGGGTTTGCCCTTGGGGCCATGACCGCCAGCTTTGTCTTCTTTTTCAGTCTTGGATTTGGGGCCCGGTTGCTGGCGCCGATTTTTGCCAAGCCCGGGGCCTGGCGTATTCTGGACCTTGTGATCGGCCTGACCATGCTTGCCATCGCGATCAAGCTGTTGTTGGGGTGACGCTCCGTTCCGCGTGGTTTCATGGCTTGCACCATGCGCCGTTTGCCCGCAGTTTGGCCGGATGAGGAAAGAGGCAGGAAATCCCCTTAAGGGTATGGCATGGATGGTGGTGACGGGGCTGTGCTTTGTGGTAATGACCGGACTGGTTAAGGCGCTGGGGCCGCGTATCCCTGCGGTTGAGCAGGCGTTTATCCGCTATCTTTTGGGTTTGGTGTTCCTGCTGCCCATGTGGCGACAGCTGATCAGCTTGCGATTGAGTGGGCGGCAGATTCGTTTGGTCAGCTTGCGCGCCGTGGCGCATACGGGGGCTGTCGCCCTGTGGTTTTTTGCCATGACGCGTATCCCCTTGGCCGAGGTCACGGCGATGAACTATCTCAACCCGGTTTACGTGACGCTTTTGGCTGTGCTGTTCTTGGGGGAACGCCTGGCGCTGCGCCGCCTTTTGGCGATCGGAGCGGCCCTTGCCGGGGCGATGATCATCCTGCGACCGGGCTTTCGGGAGTTGGACGTCGGACATTTCGCGATGCTGCTGACCGCCTTGTGTTTCGGTGTGTCCTATCTGCTGGCAAAGGTGTTGGTGGACGAAATCGGCCCGTCCCTGGTGGTGGCCCTGATGTCGGTCACGGTTGCGGTCGGGCTGGCGCCCTTGGCGATTCCCGTATGGGTCTGGCCCACGGGATCCGAAGTTCTGGTGTTGTTTCTCATCGCCTGCCTTGCGACCGGCGGGCATTATGCCATGACCCTCGCATTTGCCAGTGCCCCCATGACAGTCACCCAGCCGGTGACCTTTCTGACCCTCATCTGGTCGGTGTCCCTGGGCTATTTTGTTTTCGACGAAGCCGTTGATATCTGGGTGATAATTGGTGGCGGCGTGATCTTGTCTTCGGTGGTGTACATCACCTGGCGAGAGGCCATTCTAAAGAAGGCTGTGACCCCTGCGGCGATGGAAACGAAATCGTAGATTTCCGCAAATTGTCTCTCATTCTTGAAAAATCCTAATCATCGACACGATTCCGCCCCGTTCCTTAAACAGTCTGCAACTTATCGACCGCTAGGCTGAAAGGAGTTCACACAATGTTTGCGGAGAATAAGTTGACAGAAGATATGACAGAAGTTGAAAGCTTCCTGCTTGCAGAGCGCGGCAAGGTGCTTTCCGAGGCGGAATGGCGTTTCCGGATGCGTGGTTACGGCTATAATTTGCGTCGCACCGAAGAGGGTGTCGAAGTGGCCCGTTTGCCGCAAAACACGGTTTTGGGTACGCTTGACCTGTAACCCCACGCGCGCCTTTGCGCGATCTTGGCCTGAACACGCTGCGCATATGTGGTGTCCCCCAGGCCCGCGATGGCATCCAGCCAGCGCAACAGATGAAATGATCTACCAAAGGGGTCGGTAGAGATTTTTATTGACTGACCAATCAATCAAAGGCACTGCTGGTGCATGCCTAAGATTGGACAAGAACCTTTGCGCCGCGCCGCTCTTGTTACCGCCACGGTCGAAGCGATCGGAGATGCGGGCTCACTTGATGTCACCGTGGGACAGATCGCCAAGCGGGCGGGGATGTCCAGCGCGTTGGCGCATCATTATTTTGGTGGAAAGTCGCAGATCTTTCTCGCGGCCATGCGCCATATCCTGACAGAATACTCGCTTGAGGTGCGCTGCGCGCTTGCGAATTCTCCTGCGGATCGTCGGCTTGAGGCGATCATCAAGGCAAACTTTGCCGAAAGCTGTTTTCAATCTCACACCATTTCCGCGTGGCTGAATTTCTACGTTCTGGCCCAACGCGATCCCGAGGCCATGCGTCTTTTGACCGTCTACCAACACCGCCTGCGTTCAAATCTTGTGCATGCCTTGCGCGGTCGAACAGACGATCCTGTTGATATTGCGGATACATTGGCGGCGTTGATCGACGGGGTGTTCCTGCGGGCCGCGCTAAGCGGGAATGGCATTTCCGGCGCTGCCGATTGCGTGATCAACACCGCACACGCGCTTTTGAGGAAGGGGTAAATGTCACAAGTTTCACCAAATATCCTGATTGTTATGGTCGACCAGCTGAACGGCACGCTGTTCCCGGACGGCCCTGCGGATTGGCTTCATACGCCTAACCTAAAGGCCCTGGCCACGCGCTCCACCCGATTTGCCAACAGCTATACCGCCAGCCCGCTTTGTGCGCCTGGGCGGGCGTCGTTCATGTCGGGGCTCTTGCCCAGCCGCACGCAAGTCTATGACAATGCGGCGGAATTCTCGTCCGACATTCCGACCTATGCACACCATCTGCGCCGCGCGGGCTATTACACCTGCCTGTCGGGCAAGATGCATTTTGTCGGCCCCGACCAGATGCACGGCTTCGAACACCGTCTGACCACCGACATTTACCCCGCTGATTTCGGCTGGACCCCGGATTATCGCAAGCCGGGTGAACGGATCGACTGGTGGTATCACAACATGGGCAGCGTGACCGGAGCGGGTGTGGCCGAAATCTCGAACCAAATGGAATATGACGACGAAGTCGCGCATTTCGCCAAGATGAAGCTGTACGATCTGGCGCGGGGGCAAGATGAACGCCCCTGGTGCCTGACGGTCAGCTTTACCCACCCGCACGACCCCTATGTTGCGCGCAAGAAATACTGGGATCTCTACGAAGATTGCGCCCACCTTGAGCCCGAGGTGGCTGCGATGGGCTACCACGACCACGATCCCCATTCGCAGCGCATTTTCGACGCCAACGACTGGCGCTCGTTCGATGTGACACCGGAACACATCCGCCGCGCGCGCCGCGCGTATTTCGCCAATATCTCGTATCTCGACGATAAAATCGGCGAGCTTATGCAGGTGCTGCAAGACACCCTGCAAGAGGCCATCGTTGTTTTTGTCAGCGACCACGGGGATATGCTTGGCGAACGCGGGCTTTGGTACAAGATGTCCTTTTTCGAAGGCTCGTCCCGGGTGCCGCTGATGATCGCGCTGCCGGGCGGCGAGGGGGCTTTGAAAACCGATCCGGTCAGCACCATCGACCTGTGCCCGACCCTATGTGATCTGGCCGGGGTCGATATGGGCGAAGTCACACCCTGGGTGCAGGGGGAAAGCCTTGTTCCTGTGATGAATGGCGCAGAGCGCAGCAGCCCGGTGGCCATGGAATATGCGGCCGAGGGCTCCTATGCGCCGTTGGTGTCGCTGCGCTATGGCAAATGGAAATACAATCGCTGTGGTCTTGACCCTGATCAGCTGTTTGATCTGGACGAAGATCCGCATGAGTTGACCAACCTTGCTGATGATCCGGCCCACGCCGGGACCCTGCAAAGCCTGCGCGCCAAATCCGAGGCCCGTTGGGATCTTGAACGCTTTGACGCAGAGGTGCGGCAATCACAGGCCCGGCGCCTGGTTGTCTACGAGGCGCTGCGGCAGGGCGGGTATTACCCGTGGGATTATCAGCCTTTGCAACAAGCGTCCGAACGCTACATGCGCAACCACATGGATTTGAACGTGCTGGAAGACAACCAACGCTTCCCGCGCGGAGAGTAACAACAGGCGGCTTCCTCCCCCGCCATGAACGGAGACCTATCAATGGCGTATGATACGCAACCCACTGCCAGCCACTTTGTGGATGGCCAGTATTTGGAAGACACGGCAGGTGATCTGATCGAGGTGATCTATCCCGCCACCGGCGAGGTGATCGCCAAGGTGCACGCGGCCACGCCCGCCGTGGTTGACGCAGCGCTGGCTTCGGCCAAGCGCGCGCAAAAGGAATGGGCCAGACTGTCGGGAACAGAGCGGGGGCGCGTGTTGCGCCGGGCCGCCGACATTATCCGCGAACGTAACCACGATCTTTCGGTGCTGGAAACCTATGACACCGGGAAACCGTTTTCCGAGACGCTCTATGTCGACGCCACGTCGGGCGCGGATGCGCTTGAGTATTTCGGCGGGCTTGCCGGAAGTCTGACCGGTGAACACGTTCAGCTTCCGGGCGGCGATTGGGGGTATACCGTGCGCGAACCCCTGGGAGTCTGCGTGGGGATCGGGGCGTGGAACTATCCGACCCAGATCGCCTGCTGGAAAGGGGCGCCTGCGCTGGCTTGTGGCAATGCCATGGTGTTCAAACCCTCTGAAACCACGCCGCTTTGTGCGTTGAAAGTGGCCGAAATCCTGCATGAGGCGGGCGCACCGGCGGGTCTTTACAACGTGATCCAGGGCATGGGCGCGGTTGGCGCGTCGCTGGTGACGGATCCGCGCGTCGACAAGGTGGCGCTGACGGGCTCTGTGCCCACCGGCAAAAAGGTCTATGCCGCCGCCGCCGCCGACATGAAGCATGTCACGATGGAACTGGGTGGCAAATCGCCACTGATCATCTTTGATGATGCGGATCTGGAAAACGCTGTGGGCGGGGCGATCCTTGCCAATTTTTATTCCACGGGTCAGGTGTGCTCCAACGGCACGCGCGTGTTCGTGCAAAAGGGCATCAAAGAGGCTTTCCTCAAACGTCTGAGCGAACGCCTGCAAACCGCTATTATCGGCGATCCGCTGGACGAAGCCACGAACTTTGGCCCGATGGTCAGCCAAGCGCAGCGCGACATCGTCATGTCCTACATCGAAAAGGGCAAAGCCGAGGGCGCACGCCTGGTCACGGGGGGGCAATTGATGGATGGGGATGGCTTTTACATCCAGCCCACCGTCTTTGCCGATGTGACCGATGGCATGTCGATTGCGCGCGAGGAAATCTTTGGCCCGGTGATGGCGGTTCTCGATTTCGACACCGAAGAAGAGGCGATCGCACGCGGCAATGCCACGGAATTCGGCCTTTCTGCGGGGGTGTTCACCGCTGATCTGACGCGCGGCCACCGTGTGATCAGCCAGATGGAGGCCGGCAGCTGCTTTATCAACTCCTACAACGACGCGCCGGTTGAACTGCCCTTTGGCGGATCAAAACAATCGGGCGTGGGTCGGGAAAACTCCAAGGCGGCCATCAACCACTTTTCACAGCTCAAAAGCGTCTACGTGCGCATGGGCGATGTCGAGTCGCCCTTTTAAGGGCGCTCTCCCAGCCTGAGGGAAACCCCGGGCTTCACCTTTTTCAAATATCCCCGCCGGAGGCATCCCGCGGGCATGGCGCAGCTTTGCGCCATTTAACTGGGGACGACTGTTATGCAAGCGGACTATATCGTCATCGGGGCTGGTTCGGGCGGCTGTGCCATGGCCTACCGTCTGGCCGAAGCCGAAAAATCAGTGATCGTGATCGAACATGGGGGCAGTGACTGGGGGCCGTTCATCAATATGCCCGGCGCGCTGAGCTATCCCATGAATATGAAACGCTATGACTGGGGGTATCAGACCGAGCCCGAGCCGCATCTGGGGGGGCGCCGTCTGGCCTGCCCGCGTGGCAAGGTGATCGGCGGGTCCAGTTCGATCAACGGCATGATCTACGTGCGCGGTCACGCGCGCGATTTTGATACCTGGCGTGACATGGGGGCCGATGGCTGGGCCTATGCGGATGTGCTGCCCTACTACAAACGGCTTGAGGACTGGCACGATGGCGGTCACGGGGGCGATCCCGCGTGGCGCGGGCAGGGTGGTCCGCTGCATGTGACCCGCGGCAAGCGGGACAATCCCCTTGTGCAGGCCTGGGTCAAGGCGGGTGAACAGGCGGGCTATCCGGTGACCGACGACTATAACGGCCACCAGCAAGAGGGGGTCGGCCCCTTTGACATGACCGTCTGGCAAGGCAGCCGCTGGTCGGCGGCCAAGGCCTATTTGCGGCCCGCGCAGAAACTGGGGGCTCAGCTGGTGCGTGCGCTGGCCCGCAAGATCGTGATCAAGGATGGCCGCGCGGTGGGTGTCGAGATCGAACGCAACGGCAAGATCGAAACCCTGAGCGCCAATGCCGAAGTGATCCTTGCGGCAAGCTCGCTCAATTCGCCCAAGCTGTTGATGTTGTCGGGCATCGGCCCGGCGGCGCATCTGGCCGAGCATGGGATCGAGGTCATCGCCGATCGCCCCGGCGTGGGCCAGAACCTGCAGGACCACCTGGAGCTGTATATCCAACAGGCCGCCACGCAACCGGTGACGCTGGCGAAATACTGGAACCTGCTGGGCAAAGCCTATGTGGGCGCGCGTTGGCTGTTCGGGCGGCAGGGGCCGGGGGCGACGAACCAATTCGAGAGCTGTGGGTTTATCCGGTCCAAGGCCGGGGTCGAATATCCCGATATTCAATATCACTTTTTGCCGATTGCCGTGCGCTATGACGGGCAAGTCGCCGCAGAGGGGCATGGTTTTCAGGCCCATGTCGGCCCTATGCGCTCGCCCTCGCGCGGGGAAGTCACGCTTAAATCCAGCGATCCCAACGACGATCCACGCATCTTTTTCAACTACATGTCGCATGACGCGGATTGGGAAGACTTCAGAACCTGTATTCGCCTGACCCGCGAGATTTTCGGCCAAGAGGCCTTTGCCCCCTATCGCGGCCATGAGATTCAGCCCGGTGACGCGGCGCAAAGCGATGCGGATCTGGATGACTTTATTCGAGAGCACGCCGAAAGCGCCTATCACCCCTGTGGCACCTGCCGCATGGGCGCGGCAGATGATCCGATGTCGGTGGTCGATCCGCAGGGCCGTGTGATTGGCGTCGATGGGTTGCGGGTGGCGGACAGTTCGATCTTTCCTCAGATCACGAATGGCAATCTGAACGCCCCCTCGATCATGGTGGGTGAAAAGATCTCCGATCATGTTCTCGGAAAATCTCTTGCTCCGGTTAATGACGAGCCCTGGATTCACCCGAATTGGCAGGGGTCTCAGCGTTAATCATCTTGCGCGCTTTGAATTGAAAATCCGGGCGGCGGCGGTCATCTTAAGGTCATGTTAAGATTTGCCGCCGCCCTCATTACCTTGTGCATCGCCACGCCAGCGCTGGCCGCGCCCGAGCTGTCGGGTCCGTTGCAGGTGATCGACGGCGACACCATGCAAATTGGCCGTGCGCGCATCCGCCTGTTCGGGATCGATGCCCCCGAAGTCCAGCAGCACTGTGGCGCCCCCGATGGTCCGATCTGGGGGTGCGGCGCCTGGGCCAGTGCCGAAGTCTCCGCACGATACGAAGGCCGATTTGCCCGCTGCGAAGCGCTGGCGGTTGATCGCTATGGACGCACCGTTGGACGATGTTTTGTCGACGGTCAGGATCTTGGTGCTGAACTGGTCGCATCTGGCCTGGCCTTTGCATATCAGGAATACTCGACCGCCTATCTGCCCGCGCAACGGGCCGCCGCAAGGCGCAAGGCCGGGCTGCATGCAACCGGCGTGCAATCACCCCAGGCCTATCGCAAGGCCCGCCGCGAAAACGGAATGCTGCGTCAGGCAGAGGCAAAGGGATGTGCGATAAAGGGAAATCTGTCCCATACGGGCGCGCGGATCTATCATGTGCCGGGGCAGGCTATGTATGAAAGAACCCGGGTGTCCACGCGCCGCGGGGAACGCTGGTTTTGTTCAGAGCGTCAGGCGAAACAGGCGGGCTGGCGCAGGGCGGCAGATTGAACCGGGCATCACCTGCGCGGAAAATGGAACTTTTTTCCGGCATCTTCACATCAGTTGATCAGGGTCAAAGAGGGCCCGCGCCCCAGGCGGCAAACTGTCTGCGAACAAGACAAAAGGAGACGAAGTTATGTCCCATACGCCCCATGAACTGGCCGAGGAATTCCCGGAATTCGCTGAGAAAATGCACTCGCTGAAAACCTCGGATGCGCATTTTGCCAAGCTGGCGGATGAGTATCACGAAGTGAATCGCCAGATCCACCGCGCGGAAACCAACGTTGAGCCGATGGAACAGCTGGCAGAAGAGCAGCTGCGCAAACAGCGCGGTGCGCTCAAGGATGAAATCTACGGCATGCTGCGTGCCTAAGATTTCACCAATCTCATTGGAAACCGGTCAGGCTTGCCTGGCCGGTTTTTTCATGGAAATCTATTTCCCGGTTGCAGGAGGATTGCATGGCTGGTGGCTGGGCGCAGGACGGCGCGGTGAACGAACAGATCGAGGCCTCGATCAATGACGAACTGGCGCGCATGCGGTCCCAGCGGCGCGAACACGTTGGCGAAAGCCTGAAACTCTGCGCCGAATGCGAAGAGGAAATCCCCAAAGCCCGCAGATTGGCGCGCCCCGGCGTCAAACTTTGTCTGGACTGTCAGGAAGAACGCGACAGCGCGTTCAAGGCCCGCGGCGGGATCAACCGGCGCGGATCAAAGGACAGTCAGTTGAAGTGATCAGCGCAAGGCAAGGCGCATGATATGTTGCGGCCCCGCCGACCCATGCGGCCAGATGGCTCCGGTGTCGATGAACCCAGCCGCCAGATAGGTTGCAATCGCAACCGGATTGACCTGATTGACGGTCAGCCACAGGGTGTTCGCATCGGGATAGTGTTCGGGCAGATAGGCCGATAATTCGCCCATCGCCGCTTTGCCGATGCCTTTGCCCTGCACCCGATGGTCAAGAATCACCGCGCGCAATCCCAGATCGCCCTTGGTCGAAAACGGATAGTCCAGGGGGTACTGGCGATCGATTTTGAAGAGGCCCACAGGTTTCTGCCGGTATACGATCATGTGAAGATCGAACCGCTCTGCGGGTTCGTCCAGCGCTTCCTGAACGGTGCCCGCAAACCTGAGCTGGTCCGGCCGCAAAGAAATCTCTGCGACCAGATGTGCCTGTGCCCGATGCAGGGGGCAAAGCGATATCACGCTTCCATCGCCTCCAGCTGATCAATAAAGCCTTCGATCATCGACAGGCCCTTGTCCCAGAATGTCGGGTCGGTGGCGTCCAGGCCGAAGGGGGCCAGCAGCTCTTTGTGGTGCTTGGATCCGCCCGCTTTGAGCATGTCGAAATACTTGTCCTGAAAGCCCTCGGGCTGTTCTTGATAGGCGGCGTAAAGCGCGTTCACCAACCCGTCGCCAAAGGCATAGGCATAGACATAAAAGGGCGAGTGCACGAAATGCGGAATATAGGCCCAGAAGGTTTCGTAACCCTCCATGAAATCAAAGGCTTCGCCCAGAGATTCCGCCTGCACCGACATCCACAGCGCGTTGATGTCATCGGGGGTCAGTTCCCCGCCGCGGCGCGCGTCATGCAGTTTGCATTCGAAATCATAAAACGCGATCTGGCGGACGACCGTGTTGATCATATCCTCAACCTTGCCCGCCAGCAGGACTTTGCGCTCGGCGTCGGTTTTCGCACCGTCCAGCATTTTCTGGAAGGTCAGCATCTCCCCAAAGACCGAGGCGGTTTCGGCCAGGGTCAGGGGGGTGGATGACAGCATCTCGCCCTGACCGGCGGCCAGAACCTGATGCACGCCGTGGCCCAGTTCATGCGCAAGGGTCATCACATCACGCGGCTTGCCCAGATAGTTGAGCATCACATAGGGGTGCACATCGGTGACGGTGGGATGGGCAAAGGCGCCGGGGGCCTTGCCCGGTTTGACCTCGGCATCAATCCAACCCTTGGTAAAGAAGGGCTCGGCCAGATCGCCCATGCGCGGGTCAAAGGCGGTGTAGGCGTCCATCACGGTCTGGCGGGCCTCATTCCAGGTCACTGTGCGGTCCTGTTCCATCGGCAGGGGCGCGTTGCGATCCCAGACCTGCATGCGATCCAGGCCAAGCCACTTGCGTTTGAGGTCGTAATAGCGATGCGACAGACGCGGATAGGCCTTGACCACGGCGTTGCGCAGGGCTTCGACCACCTCGGGTTCCACATGGTTGGACAGATGGCGCCCGGTCTGCGGCGTGGGCATGCCGCGCCAGCGATCCATGATCTCTTTTTCTTTGGCCTGGGTGTTGTGAACCCGGGCAAAGGTTTTGATGTTGTCGGCAAAAACCCGGGCCAGTTCGCGCGCGGCGGTTTCGCGTTTCTCACGATCCTGATCGGTCAGAAAGTTCAGCGTGGCCTCGATATTGAGGGTCTCACCCGCGATGTCAAAGGTCAGCCCGGCGATGGTTTCGTCAAAAAGCCGTTCCCACGCGTCGCCGACGACCCCAAGATCGTGCAGGAATTTCTCCATCTCATCGGACAGCTGATAGGGTTTCATCGCGCGGATGCGATCAAAAACGGGCTTGTACCGCGCCAGATCGGCGTTTTGGCCCAACAGCCCATCCAGATGGTCGTCTTCCAGCCGGTTGAGTTCCAGCGTGAAGAACACCAAAGGGGTCGAGAAATTGGTGATCGCCTCCTGGCAATCCGACATGAATTTCGCGCGCTCGGCATCGGTGGTCAGCTGGTAATAGCGCAGCCCCGCATAGGACATGATGCGCCCGGCGATGGATTCGATTTTTTCGTTGCGCTGGACACAGGTCAGCAGGTCAGCGGCGTCCAGCGTGTCCAGCTTGCCTTGGTAATCTTCGGCAAAGCTTTTGCAGGCGGTTTCCAGCCAGTCCAGATCGCGCTTAAGTTCGGGCGCGTCGGTGCTTTCGTACAGATCGGTCAGATCCCATTCCGGCAAACGCCCCAACCCATCGGCGCCACCGGCGCTGGCATTGGCGTCAAAAACGGGGCGGGGGGCAAGGGTCATCACCTGTGAAATCTCCTGTGTCATGGTGGTAGTGAGCTAAGCTTTGATCCGGGGGAGGTTCAAGGCATGACAGAAGATTTGTGTGATTTTCTCTGCCCTAGCCGGTTGGTTCCGTGTGGGAATGCGGCGTGTTCTGGGTGAAGAAATCCGTGATCTGAGTGATGATCCGCGCCTGTGTTTCCGCCCCTTCCATCAGGACTTCGTGTTCGCCGGATTGAATCATCTGCAAGGCCCCTTTGGGCCAGCGGCCCATGCGGTCGTGAATGCGTGATGTGTCGACAATCCGCTCATTGGTGCCCAGCAGGCAAAGGCAGGGAATATCCGGAGAAGGTTTGCGCGATAGCTCATAGGTTTCGCTGAGGGCTTCGTTCAACCAGCGCAACGACGGTCCGCCCAGTTGTAAATCAGGGGCCCCTTGCATTTGACGCAACATATAGTCCCAGGTGTCGCGGTCGGTGGTCAGCAGGTTGTCTTCGAACGGGGCGACTAGAAGATAACTGTCGGGATTGGTGCCCGGGGCCAGAAGGTGGCTGAACCCTGCGGTTTTCGACATGCCGCTCAGCGCCCAAGCCGCAGGACGGACAAAAGGTGACAAGCGGATGCCCCACATCGGACCGGTGAACACGGCCGAGGCCACATCGATCCCTTCGAACAGGGCGCGCAGGCCAATGCAGCCCCCCATGGAATGCCCCAGCAGGTGGAAAGGGCGGGGCAGGTCCAGCTCATGGACCGCAGCCATGACGGCGGCCAGATCAAGCTGATAGTCGTCGAACACATGCACATGCCCGGTGCGCGGGTCATCAAGCAAACGATCGGCCAATCCCTGGCCGCGCCAGTCAATGGCGACGGTGTGAAAGCCGCGTTGCGCAAATGCCTGGGCCGTGCGGCCATATTTTTCAACGTATTCGGTGCGACCGGGGAACAATAGCACCGTGCCCTGCGCCGGTTGTGCAGCGGGGAAATGCCCCACGCGCACGCGCAGCCCATCCGAGGTCGTAACCCACCATGCGGCGGCTCCATCCGGTCCTTCAGCGAGATCGCCGTAAAACGGCGCAGGGCTCAGCGGCATCAGGCCAGAACCGATGCCAGACGCATGGCCGCGCCCATATCGCCATCAACCGCCAGTTTGCCCGACATGAAGGCCGCTGTTGCGTTCAGCTCACCATCGAGAATGGCCTGAAAGGTCTCTTGATCAGCCGTCAGGGTGACGTCCGCGTCATCGTCACCAGCGCGCACGCCATCGGCGTCGATGATCAGGGCGCCTTCGCCCGAGATTTCGAATTTCGCGGTGGCATCAAAGCCCTCGCCACCGAGTTTTGCGCCGAGGGCCTCGACGGCTGCTGTGACTACGTCGCTCATGACAGTTCCTTAGGTTGTTTCTTACAAAAACGTGCGTTGGTCTTGGACCAAGCTGGGGTTACACTCATGACACGAAGTGAGCGGTGTTGACATGCATTCAAGATCTACCGTTGCGGCATTTGTTGCCGTAGTAATGTTTTCCTTACCCCGATTGGTTGCCGCCGATGGGCAATCTGAGGATCTGTTGCAAAAGCTACGCCTGGCCGAAAGCGCGGAAGCGGCGCAGCGATTAGAGAATCAGCTTATGACGCATTGGTCAAAATCTGGTTCACCGGCGATGGATTTGCTGTATCAGCGTGGGCATGATGCCTTGGCGGCGGGGCGGCAGCGCGAAGCGGCCGAACATTTCCAGGCTTTGACAGATCATGCGCCGGATTTCGCCGAGGGGTGGCACGGCTTGGCCCTGACCTATTTCAAACAAGAGCGGCTGGGCCCGGCCGCGCTGGCGCTTGAACAGGTGCTGCGTCTGAACCCTGACCATTTTGCGGCGTTGCGGGGCGTGGGGGCGTTGCATGAACAGCTGGGCAACCCTGCTCTTGCCTATAAGGCCTATGAACAGGTACTTGAGGCACGGCCCTTCGACTCGGATGTGACCGAGGCGCTTGAGCGGCTAAAACCCGAGGTTCAGGGCCAGGCGCTCTGATCCAGTCTCACAAGGAGAGGCCCGGCTCATGTCGCACACCGCACGGATCGCGGCCGTTCTTGGCCCGACCAACACGGGCAAGACCCATTACGCCATCGAACGGATGCTGGCCCGGCGCAGTGGCATCATCGGCCTGCCTTTGCGCCTGCTTGCGCGCGAGGTTTATGACCGCATCGTCGCAGCGCGCGGCCCGTCGGTGGTGGCGCTGGTCACGGGAGAAGAGCGCATTCTGCCGCCACGGGCGCAATATTGGGTCTGCACGGTCGAAGCCATGCCCGAAGGGATGGGGGCCGATTTTGTCGCCATCGACGAAATCCAGCTGTGTGCCGACCCCGAGCGCGGCCATGTGTTTACCGACCGCCTGTTGCGGATGCGCGGCACGCAGGAAACGCTGTTCCTGGGATCGGATACCATGCGCGGCCCGATCCAGAAACTGGTTGCCGGGGTCGAATTCATCCGCCGCGAACGCATGAGCCAATTGGCCTATTCTGGTTCCAAAAAGATAAGTAGACTGCCCCAAAGATCTGCGATCGTCGGATTTTCGGTTGACAATGTATATGCGATTGCCGAATTGCTCAAGCGGCAAAAGGGCGGTGCGGCGGTGGTCATGGGGGCGCTTAGCCCCAGAACGCGCAACGCCCAGGTCGAATTGTATCAAAACGGCGATGTGGATTATCTCGTGGCGACAGATGCCATCGGGATGGGGCTAAATCTGGATGTGGATCACGTCGCGTTTTCGAGCCTGACCAAATTTGACGGCCGACGCATGCGCCCGCTTCAGCCAAATGAGCTGGCCCAGATCGCCGGACGCGCCGGTCGCGGCATGAAAGACGGAACCTATGGGGTCACCGGTGAGGCCGCACCGATCCCTGAGGACTGGGTCGAGGCGATTTCACGTCATACATTCACTCCGCTTCGTAAGTTGAACTGGCGTAACGCAAAATTGCAGTTCGGCTCGATTGATGCGCTGGAGCGCAGTCTTGATCAGGTGCCCGACGATGAGACCCTGATCAAAGCGCGTGAGGCCGATGATCTGCGCGCGCTGCGCCTTTTGTCGTCCGATGCGGTCGTGCGTGCCCGCGCCAGCGATGGCCGGTCGGTCCGCTTGTTGTGGGATGTGTGTCGTGTCCCCGACTTTCGGGGGATTTCACCGTCGGAACATGCGGGGCTCTTGGAGACGATATTCAACCATCTGCATGAACGTGGGGCGATTCCCGATGATTTCATGGCCCGGCAGGTCAAGCGCATCGACCGCACGGATGGCGACATAGACACACTTTCCAAACGTCTCGCCTATATTCGCACGTGGACATATGTCGCGCAGCGAAAAGGTTGGGTAAAGGATGAAACACATTGGCGTGAGGCAACTCGTGCAGTAGAAGACAGCCTGTCAGATGCGCTACACCAGCGGCTGACTCAAAGATTTGTTGACCGGCGGACATCTGTATTGTTGCGCCGGTTGAAGCAGAAGGAGGCCCTTTTGGCCGAAGTAAACGATCAAGGGGAAGTCACCGTCGAAGGACAATTCGTCGGGCGGCTTGAAGGGTTCCGGTTCCGTCAGGATAAAGACGCGACCGGACAGGAAGCCAAGACATTGCGGCAGGCATCGCTGCAAGCACTGGCACCACAATTCCATCTGCGCGCAGACCGGTTCTATAACGCGCCGGATACTGAAATCGATTTCACCGAACAAGGTGGTCTGATGTGGGGCGACCAGGCGGTTGGGAAACTGGCCAAGGGGGATGATCCGCTCAAGCCACGCGTTGTTGCCTTTGTCGATGACGAAGCGGGCGCAGATGTGGCCGCCAAGGTCGAACGCCGCTTGCAGCATTTTATCGACCGCAAGATCGCGGCGCTGTTCGAGCCGCTGCAAAAGATGCAGAGCGACGAAGAGCTGGACGGTCTGGCGCGCGGATTTGCGTTCCGCATGGTCGAAGCCATGGGTATCATTCCGCGCTCTGAGGTGGCGGATGAGGTCAAAGCGCTGGATCAGGACACGCGTGGCGCGCTGCGCAAACATGGCATTCGCTTTGGGCAGTACACCATCTTTATGCCGCTGCTGCTAAAGCCCGCGCCCACGCGTCTGCGTCTGGTGCTGTGGAGCCTGTCGAACGATCTGCAGGAATTCCCCGAAGCGCCGCCTCCGGGTCTGGTGACCGTGCCCAACCTCGAAGAGGTGCCGGCACAGCACTACATGCTGTCCGGCTATCGCAAGGCAGGCGCCCGCGCGATTCGGATCGATATGCTGGAACGTCTGGCGGATATGATCCGTTCGGAAGACAGCCGTGGCGGGTTCGAAGCCAAGGCCGATATGCTGTCGATCACCGGCATGACGCTTGAGCAATTCGCAGATCTGATGCAGGGCCTGGGCTATAAGGCCGAGCAAGGGGAACGCGAAAAGGTCAAGCCAGCCCCGGCGGGCGCGGCAGAGACCCCAGCAACCCAAGCTGCGGACACCCCGGCCCCTGAGGCCGAGGCCGAAGCCCGCGCAGAGGATGCAACGGCTGCCGCCGAATCCCCCGCTGCCGAAACCCCTGACGCCGACATTCAGGCCCCTGACACTCAGGCGCCTGAAACCCCGGCTGTCGAAGCGGCCGAAGTCGAGGCCGCTGCCGAAGCGACGGGCCCCGAAATGGAGGTCTACTTTACCTTCACCTGGGGCGGCAATCGCGGCAACCAGCAGCGTCGGGGCGGTGGCAAACCCCGCCGTGAAGGGCAGGGCAACCGCGACAACCGCGGTGGCGATCGTCCGCGCGGCAAGGGGCAGGGCAAAGGGCCGGGCAAGGGCAAAGGCAAAGGTGGCCCCAAAGGCGACCGGGGGGCCAAGACCTTCCAGGCGCGTCCGCCCAAGAAGGAAAAGCAGATCGATCCGGACAACCCCTTTGCGGCGGCCCTCATGGGGCTCAAGGATAAGGGCTAACGCCGGTGGCGGATAAACTCCGCATCGACAAATGGCTTTGGCATGCGCGTTTCTTCAAAACGCGCAGCCTGTCGGCCAAACAGGTCTCGGGCGGGCATTGCCGTGTAAACGGTACGCCCGTGGCCAAACCGGCCTATATGGTCAGCCCCGGCGATGTGCTGACCTTCCCCCAGGCACGTGATGTGCGTGTCATCAAAATTGTGGCGCTGGGGGACAGAAGAGGACCCGCTTCCGAGGCACAGGGGCTGTATGAGGATCTTGTTCCGCCTGAGCCACGAGAAACGCAGCCGCAGTCTCCTAAGTTCGATGGAAAAGGGCGACCGTCCAAAAAGGACAGGCGGGTATACGAAAAGTCGCGGGCCGGAACGCTTGAATGATTCCAAAACCTGCACTAGCTAACCCCAAACGCGCCTAGATATACGGACGATACGAAAATGACATATGTCGTCATCGACAACTGCATTGCCTGCAAATACACCGATTGTGTCGAAGTTTGCCCCGTGGACTGTTTCTATGAGGGTGAGAATATGCTGGTCATCCACCCGGATGAGTGCATCGACTGCGGCGTGTGCGAACCGGAATGCCCGGCGGATGCGATCCGCCCGGATACCGAGCCGGACATGGAAAAATGGGTTGAGTTCAACCGCAAGTATTCGGAAAAATGGCCGGTGATCATCACCAAGAAAGATCCGCTTCCAGGGTACGAAGAGCGTGACGGGGAAACGGATAAGGTCACCAAGTACTTTTCAGAAGCCCCCGGCGAAGGCGATTGATCTTATCCGGGGCGGTTTGGCCTGATTGATTCGGCGTCGCAGTATCTGCGGCGCCAGGATTTCTTTCGAACTGCATGTAAAATAACGAAGAATAGCATTTTCTGCGGCGCTATGAAGTGCAACAGTTTTATGTTATACATGTGGCTCAAATATTGATGGTGCATGCGTGGACGGCCCTTTGGGGCCAGCAGGGGTATCCCTGACATATCAGATCAAGATGACCGGGAGGCCAAATAGGACGCCCGTTCGTCTTTTTTGTCGTCTGCACAGGCACAGTTGCGAGGAAGATGCTCTATGACCAAAGCGAACAAACCTGACTTTCGCCCCGATGATTACGTTGTGTATCCGGCCCATGGTGTTGGCCAGATCGTCAATATCGAAGAGCAGGAAATCGCTGGTATCAATCTTGAGTTGTTCGTGATCTCGTTTGAAAAGGACAAGATGACGCTGCGCGTTCCGACCCACAAGGCGACCGAGGTTGGCATGCGCTCGCTCAGCTCACCCGATGTGGTGGATGCGGCGATGAAAACGCTCAAGGGCAAGGCCAAGGTGAAACGGGCTATGTGGTCGCGCCGTGCGCAGGAATATGAACAAAAGATCAACTCGGGTGATCTGATCGCCATTGCCGAGGTGGTCCGCGATTTGCACCGCGCCGATGACCAACGCGAACAGTCTTATTCCGAGCGCCAGCTGTACGAAGCCGCGCTTGAGCGCCTGACCCGTGAAGTGGCCGCCGTGACCGGTGACGATGCCGCCGCCGCCAAGCAGGTTGACGATGTGCTGAGCCTGCGCGCCGCCTAACGGATTTTATCAACCTGACTGACATCAAGACCGCGCCCATCCACATATGGGCGCGGTTTTCTACGCGGGCCCGTCGGTCTTGGCCTGTTGTCCCATCGCGTCGAACAAAACGTCTTCCAGTTCTTTTTCAAGCTCTTGCGCCCGGGCAACATAAGCCGGGTTTTCAAGCGCGGGAATCGCCGGATCCCAGACCTTGGCCAATTCGCGAACGGTCAGGCGGTCGTGCTGGAAAAACGCCTGTTCGGCGGCCGCGGCTTCGAATTCGGACATGCCCGTATTTTCAAGCACATAGCGCCCCGCGCGCAGAGAGCTGTCAAACATTTCCCGCACGATGTCATTGGCCCCGGCCTGATACAGTCGGAACACATGCGTGCGGTCGCGGGCGCGTGCAATGATATGCAGGTCCGGGCGGATTCGGCGCGCATAGGCAACCAGTTTGGTCGTGGCCTTAGGATCATCGAGCGCCGCCACCAGCACCCCGGCGCTTTCGATCCCGGCAGCGTGCAACAGCTCGGGTCGCGTTGGATCGCCGAAAAAGCCCTTGAATCCGAATTGACGCATCATCTGGATCGTTTTCATATCGTGGTCCAAAACCACCGTCTTGATCCCGGTTGAGCGCACCAGACGGTTGACGATCTGTCCGAACCGCCCGATCCCGGCGATGATCACCGGGCCTGAACTGTCGATCACATCAGGTTCAAGGGCGGTGTCACTTTCGCTAAGAGACTTGGCAAGGCGTTCATAGATCAGGAACAGCAGCGGGGTGATCAGCATCGACAGCGCGATGACCAGCAAGAGTTGGCTCGCGAGGGCGGGGGCAAGAACGCTTTGTTGTGCGCCAATGGAGACCAGCACAAAGCCAAATTCTCCCGCCTGGGCGAGCCCCAGCGTGAACAATATCAGACCGCGACGGCGCAGACCAAACACCAACCCAAGCCCCAGCAGCACCAGCGCTTTGACAAAGATGACGGCCAGCGTCAGTCCAAAAATGGTCAACGGGGCCTGCAACAGGCGCTCAAGGTCAATGCCCGCGCCAACCGTGATAAAGAACAGCCCCAGCAGCAGGCCTTTGAAGGGTGCAATGTCGGATTCCAATTCATGCCGGAACTCAGAGTTGGCCAGAACAACCCCCGCCAGAAAGGTACCCAGCGCCGGCGACAGCCCGACCAGGTTCATCAAGAACCCGATGCCCACAACGATCAACAGCGCCACGGCGGTAAACATTTCAGGCAGATGGGCGGCGTGGATATAGCGAAACAATGGACGCGCGCCATAGACGCCGCCGATGATAATCGCGGCGATGAACCCCATGGTGACAAGCGCCACGCCCCAGGCAGGCAATGTATCGACAAGCGTGATGGCAGCGTGGCTGTCATGCGCATCCGTGTGCCCATGTGCGCCGCTCATCGCCAACAGCGGCAGCAAGACCAGCATCGGAATGACCGCAATATCCTGTGTCAGCAGAACGGAAAAAATGGATCGCCCGCCGCTGGTTTGCATCAGCCGCTTCTCAGACAGGGTTTGCAAGACAATCGCGGTGGATGACAGCGCGAGGATCAGCCCCACGGCAATTGCGGTCTGCACCGCGAGACCCAGCATGAGCCCCCCCAAGGTGATCGCCACGGTCGTCAGCGCGATCTGCAATCCCCCCAACCCCAACAGCCGATGTCGCATGTCCCACAAGGCGTGGGGTTCCAATTCCAGCCCGATCAGGAACAGCATCATGACCACGCCAAACTCTGCGAAGTGCTGCAGATCTTCGGTGTTGCTGACCAATCCCAACAAGGGACCAATCGCAAAACCCGCACAAAGGTATCCAAGCACGGATCCCAACCCCAGCCGCGCCGCGATGGGGACGGCGATCACCGTGGCCAGCAGAAAAATAGAGGCCTCAAACAGGAAGGATTGCATATGGTGTGCCTTGGCAGGGGGCCGTCAGGTGGAACCGCGGCCATCGTCTTTGACTTGGTATAATCAATATAGGAAAACGATGCGTGAATTGCCAAGCATTGCCGCGTTCAAGCCCCTAGTCTATCGCAAACTGCCCAGAAAAGCCGCGCGTGGGCCACAGGCGGGACCACCTGGGCTCGCAACGGCTTGGCAGGATCGCCCGCAGCCTGCCGATCGGCAGGTCGCCTCGGTGAAACGCCCGGTAGAGCGGGAATACTCCCGGACGCAGATAGGGGGACCAATGGCATATCCGCCGTTCGGGGGCGGCAATGGGAAAGCCCATGTCGCGAAGCCGCTTCAAAGTCCGAGCGTCATCCAATTGCAGCGTCGCCACATTCGGCAAATCCAGCACGCCGTGTCCCAGCATCCGGTCGCCGCGTTTGGGGGCAAGGATCAGCGTCTCCATCATGAAATCAAACAGGTCGTTTTCGCGGCTGGTCACATTCAACACCTGCGTTCCCGACCCCCTGAGGCAGCGATGCGCCGTGGTGCTGAATTCGGCGCCAACCAGCAAGATGGCGCTGCGCACGGTCCGTGCAGAGGCGGATTTGATCGCGTGCAGGGCAACCCGCGCGCCCAAAGAGTGGCCAATCAAATGGATGGGGCGCTCAGGTGCGATGCGATGAATTTGATCCAGAAGCCGCCCTAGGACCTCACCGGCCTCGCGTGCGGCGTCATAGGCCCGCCAGATCGACCCACGCGCCCCCCAACCAAATGAAATGCCCAGCCCTTCGCCCTCTTGTCCGCGCAGCCCAAGATGCCGGGGCCAACTGACGACGCGTGGACGATCATGGTTGGGCCGGGGTGAAAAAATCGTGTGATGGGGACAGTTCTGATCGCCGCCCGGCTGGTACTTGAACCCGTGGATCATGATTGTCACCGGGCCCGGATCGATCGCCAGGGCATGACGGACAACGGGCATCAGCGCCGCGCTGGACCCGTGCAGAACCGGCACGTCTTGATTGGCAGTGATCCTGAGCATTGGCATGGCAGTGTTCCGCGAGATCCTGAAAAAACCCCTAGGCCAAGCCTGCGATGGATTCGTGAAACGCCGCTTACAGTTGCGTAACGCGCTTGCAATGTTTCATTAAGACCTCTATTGCAGCCCCGTGGCGATTTGTTACCGGATTGCGGGCCACCAGGGGTGCACGATGCACCGTCCTAAAAATATGCCGCTAAAGAGGTCAGTCGAAAGCCCCCTTTCGCTTGGCCGCGATCGGGGCTTTTTGGTTCAGGAGGCAGATATGTCGGACCGCACGAAACAAACCAATCTTGTACATGGTGGCACCAAGCGCAGCCAATGGAACGAAGTCAGCGAAGCGATCTTTCTGACGCAGGGCTTTGTCTATGAAACGGCCGAAGCCGCGGAACAACGCTTTCTCAAAACCGGTGACGATGAATATATCTATGCCCGGTATGGCAACCCGACGGTGGCCATGTTCGAAGAACGTATGGCGTTGTTGGAAGGGGCCGAAGACGGGTTTGCCTGTGCGTCAGGCATGGCGGCGGTGAACGGCGCGTTGATGTCGATGCTGAAAGCCGGGGACCACATCGTATCGGCGCGCGCCCTGTTTGGGTCCTGCCTGTATATCACCGAAGAGATCCTGACCCGCTTTGGTGTCGAGGTCACATTTGTCGACGGTGCGGATCTGGCGCAATGGGACGCGGCGGTGCGCCCCGACACCAAGGCGGTGTTCTTTGAAAGCATGTCAAACCCGACACTGGAGCTAGTGGATATCGAAGCCGTCGCCCGCATCGCGCATAAGGTGGGGGCCAAGGTCATCATCGACAATGTCTTTTCGACGCCTGTCTACTCCAAGGCCATCGCGCAGGGGGCTGACGTGGTGGTCTATTCTACCACCAAACATGTGGACGGGCAGGGGCGCTGTCTGGGTGGGGTGATTCTTGGAACGCGTGACCACATTCGCGGCGTGGTCGAACCCTATATGAAACACACCGGTGGCTCGATGAGTCCGTTTAATGCCTGGGTGCAGCTGAAGGGGCTTGAGACCATCGCCCTGCGGGTGCGCGCCCAGACGGCCACGGCAATGGCGCTTTACGAGGCGCTTGAAGGGCACGAAAAACTGGAACGCGTGATCTATCCTGGGGCCGGCTCTCATCCTCAGTATGACCTGGCGCAGCGTCAGATCGGCACCGGTGGGACCATGATCTCATTCGAGATCAAAGGCGGCAAAGACGCCGCGTTTCGCTTCCTGAATGCCCTGGAAATCGCGATTATTTCCAATAACTTGGGTGACACCAAATCCATTGCAACCCATCCGGCGACGACCACGCACCAACGCCTGACACCGGAACAGCGATCCGAGTTGGGGATTGGCGATGGGTTGATCCGCTTTTCTGTGGGCATCGAGGAAACCGCCGACGTGGTGGCGGATATTCTCGCGGCATTGGAACAGGTCTGAGCCTGAGTGGCCCGGCACGGGTTTTTCCGTGCCGTGTCATCCAGAACGTCGTTTTCCGCGTATTGAGCTACGTGAATGGAAAAACGTCTGCGACCGCCTTATATAAGGTGGTGGACGACGGGCGACGGGAGGTCCCCATGAATATGCATTTGAACCAGTCTGGAACCGAAGATCCCACCCGCGAAGAGGCCGAAGCGGCATTGGCGCTTTTGCGGCGCTGGGCGGATTCGACCGGTCAGGCCCTGAATATGCCGCTGGGCAACGCCTATCCCGAGTTTCGGCGCGACTATCCCGAAGGTTTTACAGTGTCGGATGCCTACAAGGCGTCGATGCCGGATCTGCAAAACGGGCCCTCGTCTTTGATCCGCGGTGAAAACCGCGCGATTCAGCATGTGGGGATTTCCAATTTTCGCCTGCCCGTTCGCTTTCACAGCCGCGATGGGGCTGATCTTGTGCTTGAAACCTCGGTCACGGGTACGGTCAGCCTTGAGGCGGACAAGAAGGGCATCAACATGAGCCGCATCATGCGGTCCTTCTACGAGTATTCCGAAAAAACCTTTAGTTTTGAGGTGATCGACGCGGTTCTTGATGGCTATAAGGCGGATCTGGACAGTTTGGATGCCCGTATTTCGATGCGCCTTTCCTATCCACTGCGTGTCAACAGCCTGCGCTCTGGCCTGACGGGCTATCAGTATTACGACATCGCACTTGAGATGGTTGAGCGCGACGGGCTGCGCCAAAAACTGCTGCATCTTGACTATGTCTATTCGTCGACCTGCCCCTGTTCGCTGGAACTGTCCGAGCATGCGCGTTCGGAGCGTGGGCAGTTGGCGACGCCGCATTCCCAACGGTCAGTGGCACGGATTTCGGTGCAGGTTCTGTCCGGCGATTGCCTGTGGTTCGAAGATCTGATCGAAACCTGCCGCGCGGCTGTGCCGACCGAAACGCAGGTTATGGTCAAACGCGAGGACGAACAGGCCTTTGCCGAACTTAACGCCGCCAATCCGATCTTTGTCGAAGATGCGGTGCGCCTCTTTGCGCAAGGGCTGTTGGCTGATCCGCGCATCGGAGATTTCCGCGTGCTTGCGAGCCATCAAGAAAGCCTGCACAGCCATGATGCGGTTTCTGTCCTGACCGAGGGCCCGACCTTTGCGCAGCCCAATATGGACCCCAACCTGTTCTCGACGCTGATCCATCATGGATAAAGTGCCGCGAAACTAGGCAGATCAGGAAATCGCGCCACTTTTAGACATCGTTTCGAGAATTTAACCTTTTCGGAACGGTGCGTTCATCTCTTGATCAGAATTTTCATGGCAGTCTGTACGCAGGGGAGGAAACCCAGACACATGAGGTTTCCGAAATGCCAAGACATAACGTTCAAATTGCCTTCGGAAATGCGGGCGGAAATGCGGGGGCAACATTGCCCTTGAAGGCGCGCATCGACCAGTTCTTTCTGGAAAAGGGGCTGGGGTTCAATCCCTACGGGATGCGGCGCGCGCGGCTCAAAGAGATCATTATGCTTGAGGCGCTCAGCGAAGAGCAGTTGTCTTATACCGGTTTACGGCGCGAAGACATTCTTCCGCATGTGTTTTCCGACATCCTTGTATGATTTCCACGGGTGAGTACACAGGGGAGCGCACGGGGGAACACAGGGGGTAATCGGGTCTGAAGCGCATGGGGCGCATCACAACCGCTTGACACTCTGGGCCGCTCTCACCAAGGCTGCGGGCATGTTTGATATTCGCCCAGTCGCCTATGTGATCGGTTTGCTTCTAGCCTGTCTCGGGGCTTCGATGCTGTTGCCGCTTTTGGTGGACCTTGCCGAAGGGCGGGGCCAGTGGCCCGTGTTCCTGGAAAGCGCCTTGATCACCATGTTGGTCGGCGGGTTGATGGCCCTGTCCTGCGCCAATGCCGTGCGCGAAGGTCTGTCCATTCAACAGACCTTTTTGTTGACCACGGGTGTGTGGTTTGCGCTGCCCATCTTTGGGGCGCTTCCCTTTGTCCTGGGGGCCACCGACAGCAGCTATACCGACGCGTTTTTCGAAGCCATGTCAGGTTTGACCACCACCGGTTCGACGGTGTTGTCGGGTCTGGACGAAATGCCCAAGGGCCTGTTGCTGTGGCGTGGGTTGTTGCAATGGTTCGGCGGCATCGGCATCATTGTGATGGCCATGGTCTTTTTGCCCGAATTGCGGGTGGGTGGTATGCAGATCTTCCGCAGTGAAGGGTTTGATACCATGGGGAAAATCCTGCCACGCGCCACGCAGATCTCCAGCTCGATTTCCACGATCTATGTCTCTCTCACGCTGGCCTGTGCGGGGGCCTATATGCTGACGGGGATGAATGCCTTTGATGCCACGGTGCATGCCATGACCACCGTGGCGACCGGCGGATTTGCCAATTACGATTCATCCTTTGGGGCGTTTGGCGCACAGGCTGAATATGTCGCGGTGGTTTTCATGTTGTTGGCGGCACTGCCCTTTGTGCGCTTTGTCCAGATGAGCACCACGCGTGATATGCGCCCGCTGTTGGCGGACAGTCAGATCCGGGTGTTCCTGATCACGGCCCTTGTTCTGGTTTTGGGCATGACATTTTGGCGGATGACCCTTCAGGGGGGCAGCGGTGAACCCGCATTCCGCAAGGTCATGTTCAACGTGGTGTCGATCTTGACCGGAACAGGTTACGCCAGTCAGGATTATGGGCAATGGGGGGGCTTTGCCGTCATCTTGTTCTTCTTTGTTGGTCTGATCGGCGGCTGCGCGGGCTCAACGGCCTGTTCGATCAAGATCTTTCGCTATCAGTTGCTGTTCAGTTCGATCCGCACCCAATTGCGCCGCATCCGCTCACCCAATGGTGTGTTTTATCCACGCTACGAAGGCCGCCCCGTCAGCGACGAAGTCATGAGCTCGGTGATTTCCTTCTTTGTTTTCTTTGTCGTGTCCATGGGGGTTCTGGCGGTGATCCTCAGCCTGACAGGTTTGGATTTCATCACCTCACTCTCCGGCGCGGCGACCGCGATTGCCAATATCGGACCCGGCTTGGGGGATGAAATCGGACCCTCGGGCAATTTTGCCGGGTTGAACGACACGGCAAAGTGGGTCCTGTCCTTTGCGATGCTGGCAGGGCGGTTAGAGTTGTTGGCGGTCTATGCGCTGTTTACGATCCGGTTCTGGAGGGCTTGAATGCAAAAACCAATGGGAGCGCAGGTCAGCCATGCGCTGAAAGCACGTGGTGTCGATGTGATTTTTGGCATTCCCGGCGTGCACAACGTCGAGATGTATCGCGGCATCGAAGAGGCGGGGATCACCCATGTCCTGGCGCGCCACGAACAGGGCGCGGCCTTTATGGCGGATGGGTATGCGCGCGCAACGGGCAAACCCGGAGTGTGCTATCTGATCACCGGTCCGGGCTTTTTGAACGCGACCACAGCGCTGGGGCAGGCCTATAGCGACAGCGTGCCGGTTCTGGCGCTGGCGTCCTGTCTGGATGAAACAAGCGCCCGCCGGGGCCAGCTGCATCAGATGCGCGATCAGGCGGGCGCGGGGCGAACGGTCTGTGACTGGTCCGAAGAGGTCTCGGAACCGGGGGCGGTGTATCAGCTGTTGGATCGTGCGCTTGCCGAATTCTCAAGCAAGAGACCGCGCCCCAAAGCCATGCATATGCCCATCAAAGCGCTGGGCGCACCAGCGATGGCCGCGCCGGAACCGGCGGCGCAACTGCCGCGCCCACAGGCCTCTGAGGCGCAGGTGCGGCAGGTGGTCGATGCGGTTTTGGCGGCAGATAAGCCCCTGTTCATCTTTGGGGGTGGCGCGGTCGGGGCAGGTGTGGCGGCGACAGAGGTTCTGCGCATGACCGGGGCTGCCAGCTTTGTGACCTATGCCGGACGCGGCATTGTTCCGCCAAAGACGCCTTTGTTCTTTGGGTCCTACCTTGCGCGGGGCGACAGCATCCCTGTCTTGAACCAGGCTGATCTGGTGGTTGTCCTGGGTTCTGAACTGGCCGAAGTGGACCTTTGGCGCGATGAATTGGGCTACCTGGGCCGCATGATCCGTGTCGATCTGGACCCTGAGATTTTGGCGCAGGGAGACCCGGATGATCTGCGGATCCTGGGGGATGCGCCCGCTTTGTTGCAGGCCATGGCCGTTTCCATCCCGGCGCGGACCGAGGATCGCGCCGCATGTTGGGACGCGGCTTTTGTTGATCAAAAGCGGGCGCTCTGGCGCACAGAGGTCATCGCTGAACGCCCCGGGATTGTCGAAGTGGCAGAGGCGCTGCGGGCCGTCATGCCCGAAGATGCGATGATCTATTCGGATATGACCCAATTTGCCTATGCCGCGAAAGAGGTCTGGGATATGCCGCGCGCGGGCCATTGGCATCACCCAACGGGATTTGGCACGCTGGGCTATGCTTTGCCTGCGGGGATTGGGGGCGCCGCGGCCCGTCCGGGGTTGCCAACGGTTGTGATCGCTGGGGATTATGGGCTGCAATATACCCTGCCTGAACTGGGTGCCGCGGTCGAGCTGGGCTTGCCTATGCCGATCTTGATTTGGGACAATGGGGAACTGGCCGAGATCAAGGATGCCATGGTCGAAAGCCAGATTGCCCCGAACGCGGTGGTCGCGCGCAACCCGGATTTTCTGGCCCTGGCAAAAGCCTATGGCGCCGGGGCCGTGCAACCGGGATCGTTGGAAGAATTGCAAAGCGCGTTGTTGGCGGCGTTTCGGGCGGATGGCCCGACCGTCATTCGGATGGTGCCGGGATTGATCTGAGGTCAGGACCCATAAATCCTGCGAAATCGGAGCCCTTCGGGTGTGCAGGATGAACGGGCCCTGACCCTTAGCGGGGCGAGGGGCCAGCCCCTCGCGCTCCCCGGGATATTTGCAAAGAGATGAAGAGATAAAGAAAAGCCCGGCGGTGGGTGTGCCGCCGGGCTTTTGCGTTTGTCTAAGCTGTTTGTGTCAGCCGATTTCGGCCAGACGGGCGAGGGCCTCTTTGAGTTTCGCATCGTCCGCTTCGCGGGCCGCGAGATTGGCCTGGGCTTCTTCAACCACCTCTGTGGGGGCAGAGGCGATGAATTTGGGGTTGTTCAGACGTCCACGCAGACCACCCAGTTCTTTGGCCAGCTTGCCAAGCACCTTTTCCAGGCGGGCTTTTTCCTCGGCCACGTCGATGATGTCCGCCAGAGGCAGGCCGAATGTCGCGCCACCCACGGGGATGGTGATGCAGCCCTTGGGGAAATCGCTGACCTGCTCAAGGCCCTCAATCCGCGCAAGGCGTTTGATCAGGGTTTCATTGCGCGCCCATGCGGCCTGTTCCATGTCGCCAAATTCCGTCACCAGCATCGGCACATAAAGCCCGGCGGGCACGCGCATCTGCGCGCGGGCCGAGCGCACGCCCTCGATGGTGGCGATGACCCAGGACATTTCGGCTTCGGCCTGCGGGTCCAACAGATCGGCAGCGGTGTAGGTGGGCCAATCGCCGTGAACCAGCATCTTTTGACGCTCGCCCAGCTCGCCCCACAGCTCTTCTGTGATGAAGGGCATGATGGGGTGCAGCAGGATCAGGCATTGGTCAATCACCCACGACATGGTTTCGCGGGTTTCTTGTGCGACGGCCTCGTCCTCAGAGTTGAACAGCGGCTTGGCGAATTCCACGTACCAGTCGCAGACCTTGCCCCATGTGAAGGCATAAAGCGTGAGGGCGGCGTCGTTGAAACGGTACTCGGACAGGGCCGCGTCGACGGCTTCGCGCGCCTTGGCGGTTTCACCCATGATCCATTTGTTCAGCGTCGCCTTGGGGGCGGGCTGACCGGCGTTCAGGCCGACCGCATTGTTCATCTCGGCAAAGCGGCAGGCGTTCCACAGCTTGGTGCCAAAGTTGCGATAGCCCGCGATGCGGTCTTTGGACATTTTCAACACACCACCCAGCGAGGCCATGGCGGTGTTGGTAAAGCGCAGCGCATCGGCGCCATATTCGTCAATGATTTCCAGCGGGTCGATCACATTGCCCGTGGTCTTGGACATTTTCTTGCCCTTCTCGTCACGGACGAGGCCGTGCAGATAGACCGTGTGGAATGGGTTCTTTTCGTTCACTGCCTGAGACATCATCATCATGCGCGCCACCCAGAAGAACAGGATGTCCGCGCCGGTGATCAGCACGTCGCCGGGATAGTATTTCGCCAACTCATCAGTGTCCTGCGGCCAGCCCAGCGTGCCAAAGGGCCAGAGGCCGGAGGAGAACCATGTGTCGAGGACGTCGGGGTCGCGGAACATCGGCAGTTGCATCGGACCTTCGAAGGAGCGGATGGTGCCTTCGTCTTGCGTGTCCATCAGCTTGAGGTTGGCTGCAAGGACTTCGGCAGCTTCCTGAGCGTCGGCAACAATACGGAATTCGGTGCCTTCCGCGGAACGCAGTTTGGCGGCCTGGATGGCCTCTGCTTCGGTCGCGGCACAGATCGCGTACCAGTCGTCCTCACCGGGGATATACCAAACCGGCACCTGATGGCCCCACCACAGCTGGCGCGAGATGCACCAGGGTTCGATGTTGTCCAGCCAATGATAAAAGGTCTTTTCGCCAGACTCAGGCATGATCTTGACGTCGCCACCGCGCACGGCGTCCAGCGCCGGGCCTGCGATTTTCTCGGCGTCGACAAACCACTGATCGGTCAGCGCTGGTTCGATGACCACCTTTGAGCGGTCGCCAAACGGCTGCATGATCGGCTTGTTTTCGACGTAAGGCACGGTTTCGGTCACGCTGACCTTATTGCCGTCTTCGTCTTTTTCTTCGCGCGTGACCTCATGCATCACGGCGAGGCCCTCGGCGTTGATGTCAGCGATCACCTTTTTGCGTGCCTCAAACCGATCCAGCCCGCGATAGTCATCGGGAACAAGGTTCATCGCCGCGATCATATTCTCGGTGAACTCCATCTCACCATTGGCGATTTTCTGGGCGTCTGCGGCCTCTTGCGCATAGGGGCGACCATCGGCGCGCATCGCACCTTTGGTGTCCATCAGGCTATACATCGGGATGCCGCCGCGCTTGGCGACCTGATAGTCGTTAAAGTCATGCGCCCCGGTAATTTTCACCGCGCCCGAGCCAAAGTCCTTGTCCGGGTATTCATCGGTGATGATCGGGATCAGGCGGCGGTGCTCTTTCGGGCCAACCGGGATCTCACACAGCTTGCCGACAATCGGCGCATAACGTTCATCCGATGGATGCACCGCAACCGCGCCGTCACCCAACATGGTTTCGGGGCGGGTGGTGGCGATCGAGATATAATCACGCTCTTCCTCTAGCGTGACAGTCCCGTCTTCGTCTTTTTCGATATAGGTATAGGTCTCGCCACCGGCCAGCGGGTATTTGAAGTGCCACATATGGCCGGGGGTTTCGATGTTCTCGACCTCAAGATCGGAAATCGCGGTTTCGAAATGCGGGTCCCAGTTGACCAGACGCTTGCCGCGATAGATCAGGCCCTTGTTGTACATGTCCACAAAGACCTTGATCACCGCGTCGTGGAAATTGGCGCTGTTTTCGTGGCCGGTGCGCGGGTCACGGTCGGCCCCGGCCATGGTAAAGGCGTTGCGATCCCAATCGCAAGACGACCCAAGGCGTTGCAGCTGGTTGATGATGGTAGAGCCGTATTCGCCCTTCCATTCCCAGACTTTGTCCAGAAAGGCTTCGCGCCCCAGTTCCGCGCGGCTGGGCTGGCCGGTGTTGGCCAGCATCTTTTCCACTTGCATCTGCGTGGCGATGCCCGCGTGGTCCTGCCCCGGCTGCCACAGCGTGTCGAACCCGCGCATCCGGTGCCAGCGTACCAGAATATCCTGAAGCGTGTTGTTGAACGCATGTCCCACATGCAGCGCGCCCGTGACGTTGGGCGGCGGGATCATGATGGTAAAGGTCTCATCGCGGGATTTGTTTGCGCCTGCGGCAAAGGCCTTGGTCTCAAGCCATTTGGCCGTGATACGCGGTTCCGCCTCTTGGGCGTTGAATGTCTTTTCCAGAGCCATCTTGGTGATCCTCTTTTCAGCTTTGCCGGTGTGTAACGAAAGGCCGCTGTAAGGGGAAGGTTTCAGGCGGCGTTGGACAAGAAAAAACCGCGACGCAAGGAGGTGCATCGCGGTTCTTCTTTTGTCGGACCTCAGGGAGAAGGAGAGAGGCCCGCGCTGCGGCACCACCAGGGAGGAGGAGAGGTGCTACCGCCAGTTATGAAGGTCCGAAAGGGAGGAGAAGGACCTTGCATCTCAGTTGGGGTATCGAACCCCGGAATTCGTGCGGTGATGCCAGGGAGGAGGAGAGGCACCACCGCTTCGCATGAAGGCCCCAGGGAGGAGGAGAGGGACCTTACATTCTAGTGGGGCGCGCGCCCCGGAAACCTTGCGACGATGCCAGGGAGGAGGAGAGGCACCGTCGCTTTTGATGAAGACCCCAGGGAGGAGGAGAGGGGCCTTGCATCTCTGGGTCATTCTGACCCGTATTTAGCGGCGACACCCTCAGGGAGGAGGAGAGAGGATGTCACCGTTGCCGAACCAAGGCAGGGAGGAGGAGAGCCCCGGTCCGAAATTCCTTAGGCCTCGTATGCGGCCTGATATGCGATCCGGCGAATTTCGCCGCGGGCAAGACCAAGGTCAGCCAGTTCGCGATTGCTTAGCGCACCCAGCTCGCCCAACGTCCTGCGATACAGCTTGCGGCGCGCCATTGCGCTACGAACCGAGGCGACCATCGCGTTCAGACGCGCGGCAAAGCCTGAGTTCTGAGCTGTCGTTATCTCGGTTGCAAATGCCATCGTAAGCTGCCTCATTGGCGTTGTTCATCTTGTCTGGGATTAAGATGGGGGAAATGCTGCGCTTGCACAATACCTGTAGCCGCAATGCTGCCATGCAGAAAATGCATGAGAAAAATCAGCGTTTCTGGGTAGTTGTGGTCAAAGTGTGCGCAGTTTTTCGGCAAAAGGTTGCCGCTAACAGTTCAAAATGCCACTTAAAGGGGCACACAAGGGGGGAAGCCCATGAATGACGTAACGAAGCTGGTCAAGCACGCGCTTGAGGGGCTTGAACTGCCAGATGGTGGAAACCTGATTTCAAGAGATATGATTCGAGCGCTTTCGGTCGAAAAGGGATTCGCGCGCTTTGTCATCGAAGCGCCCAATGCCGAAGTCGCTCGGTTGATGGAGCCCCTGCGCCGCGTCGCAGAAGAAACAGTCAGCCGCGTTTCCGGTATAAACGGTGCCAGCGCCGTGCTGACCGCGCACCAGCAACCCAAAGTGCCGCAGCTCAAACTCGGCGGGCATCCCAAGGCGCAAGAGGGGGTGATGAAACCCTCCGGTGTAAAAACAGTTCTGGCCATTGGATCTGGCAAAGGTGGCGTGGGGAAATCCACGGTGTCTTCTAACCTGGCGGTTGCCCTTGCGCGTGCGGGCAAACGCGTGGGACTTTTGGATGCGGACATTCACGGCCCGTCACAGCCGCGCATGTTCGGCCTGACAGCAAAACCCGCCAGCCCGGATGGCCAGACAATTGAACCGCTCAAGGCGCATGGAGTCACGGTGATGTCCATTGGCTCGATGTTGGCCGAAGACAAGGCGGTGATCTGGCGTGGCCCCATGCTGATGGGGGCGCTGCAACAGATGATGATGCAGGTGAATTGGGGGGAACAGGATGTGTTGATTGTGGATCTGCCCCCCGGAACCGGGGATGTGCAGATGTCGCTGTGCCAGAAATCCGACGTGGCCGGGGCAATCGTGGTCTCAACCCCGCAGGATGTTGCGCTCTTGGATGCGCGCAAGGCACTTGATGCCTTTGCGACGCTCGAAACGCCGGTGTTGGGCCTGATCGAGAACATGGCCGTGTTCACATGCCCACATTGCGGCAAGGACAGTCATATCTTTGGGAACGGTGGTGTCGCACAAGAGGCGCGTGCGCTGGGCGTTCCACTTTTGGCGCAGCTGCCCATTGACCTTGATACGCGCCTTGGTGGGGACGGGGGAACCCCTATCGCAACCGGGGACAGCCCCATGGCGCAGGCCTATGCCCAACTGGCGGATCGGCTGATCTCGGGTGGGGTTGTCTGACGCTGTTTCACGCCCCCCCCAGCGCGGCTTGTTCGCGTTGGATGCCTCCGGCGGGGATATTGGGGAAAAGGTGAAACACACCAGCGTTTCATCTCTTGGAAAATATCCCGGGGAGGCCGCAGGCCGGGGCAGAGCCCCCTGCGCAGGTCCCGGGTCAGGCCGCTTTGGCCAGTTGTAAAAACAGATCCGTCACCAAGGACACCGGATCCACATTGACCGCCCGCGCGTGCCGTGCGCGATCCCCGGCTTCCTGCGCGGCCTTTGCCCAACGGCGGGCGTGATGGGCGTCCGGGGCCAGCTTTTGCAGGATTTGGGCCTCTTGTGCGGTGACGAGGTGGGTAGGCGGTTGGCCCGTGGCCCCGGTGCGCGCAAGCCGCGCAACCGCCTGATCCGTAAGGCTCAGTGTCAAAGAAAGCCGGTCCTCTTTTCCCTTACCCGCGCAGCTTTCCGCCAAAGCCAGCAGCCTGGGCCTGTCCAAAGCGGGCAAGGATGCCAAGAGCGCCAGG
This sequence comes from Pelagimonas sp., assembly GCA_025210345.1. Classification (GTDB taxonomy): domain Bacteria; phylum Pseudomonadota; class Alphaproteobacteria; order Rhodobacterales; family Rhodobacteraceae; genus JAOARQ01. The sequence continues at coordinate 95,757 of JAOARX010000037.1, forward strand.
ATATCCTGATACAGCGCAATGCCGTCGAGTGAGAGCAAACGGATGGCCCCGCCCACCGATCCCGTCGCCAATGCGGTCAGTGGTTCTGTTTGCTCTGGTGTGACCTCGACTTCGGCCTGCTCCAGCGCCTGTGCCATATCCGTTGGACCCAGCGGAGCACAGCGCAATTCGCGACACCGCGAGCGAATGGTGGGCAACAGGCGCGCGGGTTGGTGGCTGACCAATAGAAGCGTGGTGTTTGCGGGGGGCTCTTCCAGCAGCTTCAGAATGGCGTTGGCGGCAGGGATGTTCAGCTCATCTGCACAGTCGACGATCACCACGCGCCGCCCACCATCCGCTGCGGACAGGGAAAAGAAATTCTTGAGTTTGCGCACTTCGTCCACGCGAATCTCAGCGGCCAGCCTGTCGCCCTTGTCGGTCGGACCGCGACGCAACAGGAACAATCCGGGCTCGGACAGGGCGCGCATGCGGCCTGAGACCGGGTGGTCTTGGCTGATGTCCAGGGTTTGTGGTGGCGGGGGCGCGCCAAACAGCCCATCGTCGCCGTCCAATGGCGTGGCCAGCAAAAAGCGCGCCAATCGCCAGGCCAAGGTGGCCTTGCCCACACCACGTGGGCCGGTGATCAGCCAGCCGTGATGCAGCCGCCCGGTGTTGAAAGCGGTCAGAAAATCGTCTTGGGCATGTGCTTGTCCAAACAGCGCAGGCGTGTGGCGCGGGTGCGGGGCCCCCGGGGTCGCATCGGGCTCGGGCAGATCGCTCAGGTCGCTCATAGGCGGGCCGCGACGGTTTCATAAACATCATCTGACACGGCCTGGATGCCGCGCGCGCCATCAATGGTGCAAATCCGGTCGGGAAATTCACGCGCCAGATCCAGAAAGCCCGCCCGCATCTCCTCTTGCAGCGCGATGCCAAAATCCTCAAAACGTTCTTCGACGGTGGCGCGCGATTTGGCGCGGGCCAGCCCATCCGCCGGAGCCATATCCACCAAGACGGTCAGGTCAGGTTCGATCCCGATCATCAGGCTGTGCAAAGCGTCGACTTCGCGGCGCATGCCCCCGCGCAGGCCCTGATACATCCGGGAACTATCTGCAAAGCGATCACAGATCACCACTTTCCCGGCCGCCAAGGCCGGGCGGATCGTGCGTTCCAGGTGGTCGCGGCGCGCGGCGGTAAAGAGCAAAAGTTCCGTCTGGGCAGACCACCTGTCCGGCTCACCTTGCAACACCAGAGCGCGAATTTCCTCGGCCCCGGGTGAACCCCCGGGTTCGCGGGTCAAGATCACGTCGTGGCCCGCGGCGGTCAGGCGGTCGGCCAAAAGACGGGCCTGCGTGGATTTGCCGGATCCGTCGATGCCCTCAAAGCTGATGAACATGCCGCCCGTGTCGCGTTGTCTGGTCACTCGTTTGTGTCCTGCATACGGTCAATCAGAACCTTGGATGCGGTCATGACCCGGTCAACAAAGCCCCCTGCGGCCACATCTTCGCGCGCAAGCAACGGAATACGCTTTTCCGGCAAGCCATCGGGGGTCAGGATCAATTCGCCCAGTTGCTGCCCGGCGGCAATCGGCGCTTCCACGGGGCCGGTATAGACCACCTCGGCCCCCAGTTTGCTTGCGCCGCGTGTCGGGACAAGCATCGACACATCTGCGCCGGGAACCAGCGTGACGCTGTCCTTGGCACCCATCCAGACCTCTGCCTGGGCCACCTCGGTGTCCTTTTTGATCACGGTTTTTTCCGCGAACTGGCGAAAGGACCAGTTGACGATGGCTTCGGATTCTTCGGCGCGGGCCTTGGCGCTGTCCAGCCCGGTGATGGCGAAAATCACACGGCGCTCACCCTGTTTGGCCGAACCCACCAGCCCATAACCGGCCTCTTGTGTATGGCCGGTTTTCAACCCGTCGGCACCAATGCCAAGCCCAAGAAGCGGGTTGCGGTTAAAGCGGTTCTGGCTTTCTTTTTCGTCGAACAGAAATTCGGATTGCGAAAACATCGGATAGTATTCCGGGTAGTCCTCGATCAGGCGCGTCGCCAATAGCGCCAGATCCCGCATGGACATTTCATGTCCCGCCGCTGGCCAGCCGTTGGAATTCGCAAACTGCGAGCTGGTCATGCCAAGCTGCTGGGCGCGCTGTGTCATCAGGCGCGCGAACCCCCGTTCGCTGCCGTCGGGGGACAGGGCCTCGGCGATCACGGCGCAGGCGTCGTTGCCGGACAGTACGATGATGCCACGCAACAGGTCTTCGACCTTGACCCGTTCGCCAGCGCGCAAAAACAGCGTTGAGCCGCCGTAATCCATGGCGTGTTGCGAAACGCGCAGCTCTTCGTTCAGGCGCAAACGCCCCTCGCGGATGGCTTCGAACGCGATATACAGGGTCATGAGCTTGGACATGGATGCGGGGGGCAGGGCCTCGTCCGCGCGTTTGGCCATCAACACAGTGCCCGTTGTCTGGTCCAAAACAAAGGCCGCGCGGGCACGGGTTTCAAAGGCCAAGGCCTGAGTGGCCATCAGCGCCAGGGCGCAGGCACTTGCCATAAGGCGGCGGGGCAGGGCGGTCATTGGGACGGTGCTCCTGTTGTTCTTGCTCGTGACTCGTCTTGTTATCGCCCATCGCACCTGTGGTGTCACTGCGCAAACGCTCGTGCGATGGCAAAACAGCAAGGGCTTGCCTGCAAGAGGCGGATCCCCGCCACACAAAAGCCACCAAGGTTAACCGTCGCAAAAGACATGGACGCTTGGCTGCCGGCCGACAGTGCGCGCGCCCATCGACTTGGCCGCCGGTTTCAGGGGCGATATTGCAGATCCCCGAGCCTTGGTCCGTCAGTAGCCGAACGCGGCCAGCTGTGCGGAAAAACGACAGATCTGCGTAGGTAGCCATGGGTTTGGCCATATTTATTGCGATGGGTGGGCTGATCCTGCTCATATTTCCCGTTGAAGAGGGGGGGGGGCGACGACGCCACTGGGGTGTTCGTTCGACGCCTCAGTGGCCCCGCATCATGCCGAGCTGAGGCCCTACATCGAGGAGCCCCCAGATGCCGATGATGTGATCGGCACCGATCAAAACGACATCATTCTCGCGGGGCGGGCAATGATCTGGTGCGCGGTAGGGGCGGCGCGGATTGGAACTCCGGCGGCGTTTCTCTCATCGGGGACAGGTTTTGAAATCCGGGAACGATACGTTGCTGGGTGGGATCGGAAGAGCCTGAATGGATGCGCACCCTCAATGGGTTATCTGCCCCACGCGCGAAGATCAGAGCCATGCCTTTGCGCAGCTTTCATGTGGAGCATTTTAAACAGAGGGGGCCGGTCCCTGATCAGGTATTAGTTTCCGACCGCGTAGGCATCCCCAAAACCTTGGGCCTTGATCTTGGATTTGAGTTCCGAAATCTCGGCCTTGCTTTGGGCGGGACCAACAACGACACGATAAAAGGTTTTGCCCTTCATCTTGTGCTCCTTGATGGTCGGAACCATGCCCTGTTGGCGCATTGCGGTTGCCGTGTTCTTGGCATTCTGGTGAACGCTGAAGATTCCGATCTGGATATATGGCTTTTTCAACGGGGAGCCGCTGTTGGCCGCGGCGGGTTTGGGCGTGGGCCTTGGCGCGGGCGCTGCCTGGGGGGCAGGGGCAAGAGATGCGGTTTGGATGTCGCTTTGCGCCGCCGGTTCCAGCGGTTCAGCACTTATGTCATCGGCCGCTGCAATCGCGGGGTCTTCGGTCGGTTGGGGCGCAGGATCGTCAATCACGACCTGTTCGCGCCGCAGGGCCACCACATCAAGATTGGTGGGCGATCCGGCCAGCAAGCCCAGCGCCGCCGCCGCATCCGAAGACACCTGCAGACGGGGCCCAGGCGTGTCGCGTTCCTTGCGGAACAAAGCCCCGATCACGAATTTGCCGTTTGACTGGTTGCGGACAATCACCCGCTCGGGCGCGGCAACATCAGGATGCGCAACCCAGACCCCGCCCAACGAGGGGCGACCATCCCAAAGCCCGGCTTCGGTGGTGTGAAAAATATCCGGGGCTTCGACGTCGCGTTCGCTTGTGGTGCTATTTGCGGTGCTCGCCCGCGAAACGACGTCACCGTTCGAAGATTGCGGTTGCAGGAATGTCGGCATCTGCCCTTCTGCGCAGGCAGACAGGGTCAAAAGACCCGCGCCCAAGGCGGCAAACCGTACAAAATTACTGTGGAATGGCGAAAACGAACCGCTCATTGTTGTGCCTCATGCCCCTGGCGCGCAAAACGCGCTCTTGTCCGACCGCCGGGCATGTGATGATCTGCCGGCCTGTCTGTTAAACTGCCTCGAATAGGGTTCTTTTGACCCATTTGAATGCAATCTAACCTTTTCAGGCCATTATTGAAAGCCTGCAATCAAAGACTGCGCAAATTTCCTCCGAAGGTGTCTTTCAGAATCAAAACCTTGGCGTTAAAGCTGTTCGAACGCGGAGGTTTGGCAGAGTGGTCGAATGCACCGGTCTTGAAAACCGACGAGGTGAAAGCCTCCCAGGGTTCGAATCCCTGAGCCTCCGCCATTTCACATTTTTGGCTGGAAAATCCCGCTAACACCTTGAATGGCAAGGTGGTTTTGGGTGTACGAAGCCCGTTTTCGCGTGAGTATGAAATCCGATCAGCGAACGCCAATCTAAGCACTTTCTTACGCCCTAGCAGATTTTCACTCTCCCAGAGATTCCAAGGGTTTGAGAGGAATTCCATGGCGTGTTCGAACAATTGTTCAAAGGTGTTCGCCTTCACGGGCTGTTTTTCCAGTTTTTCGTCTAAAATCAACTTTGTGCGCTCCATCTTTTCAATACGCTTCTCATAGGCTGTGATGATTGTTGGACTGTCCGCTTCAACAATGCGGTCCATCAGGCCCTCAATTTGCTTGGTGAGTTGATCACGCTCTTTGCGCAAGACACGCTTATTCGCTTCTGCCTGCACGGAGCGCTGAGACCATGCGTCTTTAAACATGCGCTTGGCATAGGCAAAGATGCCCTCAGAGGGCGCAAGACCCTGCATCAAAGTCGCAAACTCCCCTTCCAGCACATCGCGGCGGATCGACTTACGGTAGCTTGGACAGCCTTTGGCGTGGCAGAGGTAATACGGATGTTTCTTACCTGATTTGCTGGTGGACCAGCAGGCGGTCAACGGCGTGCCGCAATCGTCACAGCAGACAAAGCCACGCAATGGGAAAGGCTCGCCCATTGGCGCTACGCAACCCGGCCAGATATCCTGCCACGTATTCGTGGCTTAGGTTTTCACTTTGGTCATTTTGCTTATCTCATTTCTCTTGTTCTCAACTCCGCTCGGTTGATCCCGCAGGGGCATCCGGTACTCAACCCCTCCAATATCGGTCAGTTTGGTGTGCGCCAGATTCTGGCCATCGCCGCCAACCGCATCACGTGGTCATGGCGTTCTGTGGATCAGATCGCTATTTTTGGCGCAGTTGTTGCTGGTCTGATCATGATATTTATTCAGGCCATCCTGATCGCGGCCTACGCTGTTCTTGGAACAGCACACGCGTCCTCGGCCAATGAGTTCTTTACCACACCAGAAGCCAATGTGCAGACAGATGTGGTGTTGATCTTTTTGGAGCAGGTCTTCGGCCCAAATCTTGATTTCTTTGGAGCCGCCACACAACCCTTGGGAACGCCTGTGGTGCGTGTTATAGATCTGATTGGAGTGCGGCGTGGCGCAGATTGTGAGGGCGTCAGAAAGGCGCTTTCCGAGGTTCAGGTTCGATCATTGGCTAGGCCGAAACATCCCCCAACTATGCTCACCTCTACTTAGGGAGAGACCATTTGGGGGCAGACAGCCCCCAACGGCGGCGCAAGCCGCCATTATTTTTCATCGGCAGATGGGCTGACACAGAAGAAGATTCCAGCCCCAACACAAGCCCATAGAAAGTGAGCGCCGAGCGAGTGCATTTCGATGCTGGTTCCTAGATTGGAATTTGTGAGCGAACCTACGAGCACAGGGAGGAACAGGAAACCGAAGGCACAACCGCCTGCCGTTATTCGTTTGCCTATGTCCTCGGAGGTTTTGAGGAGGTGAGTGGCAACGAAGTGAGCGAACTTACCGCCTAGGGCGATTCCCACCCACATGCTGGCAAAGAATGCGAGTATGCCAGCCCCTCGGGACACCTCACCGCCAAACATGACTGCGATAGGAATGAGAATGAATGGTGCAGTGCCGACCCATGGCAACCACTTCGACTTTTCCAGCTTCTTAAAAAACTCAATCA
>JAOARX010000038.1 GCA_025210345.1 Pelagimonas sp.
CACCAATGTGGATTGCGATATGGGTGTTGCTGCTTTTGTGTCCCGTCCAAACAATCACGATGATGGGTTTGAGGCGTCCAATCCATGCCCCGCCCGCGCATGGCTGATCGCCATTATCGAGGCTCTTATTGCGGAGGAACAGACGTGAACCGGAACAAAACACCCCTGTCGGAAAAGTTGCTTTGGAATGTTCAGGACTGCGCCAATGCAATGAGCTGTCATCCAAACACGATTTGGAATCGGGTGCGCGCTGGCAACTTCGTACAGCCGATCAAGTGGGATGGGAAAACCGTTTGGCGTCGCTCCGACGTAGAAAATTTCGTTGAACGGCTGGCGGGCTAGATGGCGGGCCACTCAATCCAATCAGGAATTTTCACAATGATTTCAGTAGTGAATGGTGCGGTCGAGACGCACCACACCGCACCCCTTACAGGGCTAAAACACAAATGTCAAATAAAGCAAAAACAACAACTTAATCACATTGCCAGAATCAGATTCTCTGGGTATCGAAGAAAAAGTGGCCCCCGAAGTGGACCACGGGATTTGCAGGGATCCAGACATGGCCAGACATAAGCTGACAGACGCTGAATGCCGAACAGCTTCGAAGGATAGGCAGGACGGCGCGGGTCTTTTCTTGAAGGTCGACGGCGGCTCAAAAAGCTGGGTCTATCGTTATCAACTAAGAAAACAGCGGAAGAAAGTCGGGCTTGGGCCATACCCTGCCGTCTCGCTTGCTGCGGCGCGTGAGCGCCACAGAGAGGCTGAAACCTTAGTCAAGCAAGGCATTCATCCCAAAGACCAATGGGAAATGCAAAGGCGGCGTGGTGCTCCCCTAAAGGCGGTCGCAGAAAACTATCTGCAAACCAAACAGAAACTGAAACGCAAAGGCGAGGCTGGGCGCTGGATGTCTCCGCTAGAAACGCACGTTTTCCCTACGCTTGGTGAACTGCCGATCTTTGATCTGACAGTTGACAACATCTCCGACGCCTTGCGCCCTATTTGGAACGACAAGCACCCCACCGCTGTGAAGGCGCTGACGCGCCTAGGTCAGATCATTCGATGGTCAGGCGGACGTGACACTCGCATCGACGTGACCCTCACCAACCGAGTTGCAGAGAACCTTGGCGAAGTCGCGCATAAAGTAACGCACCACCGCGCATTGCACTGGAAGCAAACGCCCAGCGCGTATTTGGCCGTTGGCAGCACACGGGTCCAGCTTGCGCTCCGCTTCTACATGCTAACTGCAGTCCGTGTGCAAAATGTCACTCGCATGACATGGGACGAAATCGACGGTGACGTTTGGCATATTCCCGACGGACGAATGAAAACTGGGGCACCTTTCCGGGTGCCATTAAGCCCGCAAGCAAAGGAGGTTCTGTCACGCGTCGGCGGCAAAGGCGATGGGTATGTATTCCCTTCACCTCAAGCTTACAAAAAGGGCCTGATTTCAGAGAACGCATTCAACAAATGGTTCAAGGACCACGATTGGCCAACGACGGCTCACGGCTGGCGCTCGACCTTCCGAGAGTGGTGTGTATCCGAGGGCGTCGACGACTACCTAGCCGAAGTCTGCTTGCAGCATGAAAAGAGACAGAAAACCGTCGCGGCCTATCAGCGCGAGGACAGACTTGAACAACGAAGGCCTATCATGGAAGCGTGGTCCAACTTTGTCACAGGAATATCCGAAGAGGATTTTGCAGATACGCTCGAAATGAAGATGGGAACGATCAGGAAGCCTATGTCGGAGGCGGAAGCCACGAAATGGTCGCGAGGCAGCAAACTGGATTTAATAGATGAACGCCGCGAGGAGCGCTGAGGGCCAGAGAGCTGTCAGCCCCTTTCAGAGGGTCGTTAGCAGAGGGGGCAATGCCAGCGGGTTCTGCGTGAAGCATTAACGGCTGGAAGCCCAGTTTCGCGATTTAACAAAGTTTGGACGATTTTCCGAAAGCAGCTAGTTCTGGATTAGTCTTCGAAGAGGTCCAAGTCGACTTTGGAGAGTAGCCATCCAAACGGAAAATGTTGATTTGTTAAGCATTGTCTGCAATCTAGGGTTTCTCCGATGAATAGACGTGGTGCATCTACTTTCTTGATCCGCAGCTGAGATTCACATACCGGGCATTGCATGAATTCGGCAAAGGTCGAATTCACAAGATCCGTCATCCGAGAGCGGCCCTTTGTAAAGAGTGCTTCGTATGCTCCAAGAGACGTGAAAAGCATCCAGTTCTGGTATTTCTTGCTGGGTTCTCTCATTCGCCCATACAGTTCGATCTGCATGATATGGAGAAAGAGAATGAGCATGGCGATCTGTGCATATGTCCCACCAGCATAGATGTCGTCATCCATCGGGTTTTTGAAGATGAAATTCAGATTGTAGTCTTCGGTCTGGTTTCTTCGAAACTCCGTCACTAGATGCGTCGCCTTGTCGAAAAGGCTTGCGAAACCTAGCTCGTTTTGAAAATTGAAAACTGCATCATAAACTGCGTCGGGATTGGTGAAGCTGCAACCCCGGCTCGCTTTCATCGCTGCTGCGAGTAGGGCTTTAATCCCCGCTTCATCCAAGTCTCTTCGATTGAGCAGGTTTTTTGCGTCAGACTTCATTTTGTCGAAGAATGCTACTTCGTCCGCGCACATCTGCGCGACGATCAACATGCCTTCTTTCAGGGGCTTACGAAGGAGCGAGAAGGCGACGGTGAATTTTCGTTTTTCCAATGCCCGAAGTGCTTCATATATGAAGTGAAGCATGTCGGAAAAGAGAGCATTGCAAACGTGATTTATTGCTGCTCGCCTTTCGAGGTCTCCCCGTCCTGACTTTTCCAGAAACTCAAGGATATGAATGCCGCTTGCCAACAGGCGGCGATCTTCTTCGGATTCTATCTCAAATCGAATATGCCCTGCCTTTTGAATTTCCATTTGGACAAGCAACCCCGCCATGAGATCGTGCAAATGAAAGCAAAACTCATGCTTTGCCCAGTGCTTCTCGGGGATATTTTGTAGTCTCTCTGGGCCAATCAATCCTATCGTTTTCAAATTCTCGCTCTCCAATTCACTGTAATCTTATGGGGCTAGATCTATCGCGAAGCAATCCAGAGTTGAGAGAAAGGGTGGGACGAAAAATGATTCGTACATTGTACATTTCGGATTTCATCCGAAAATTTTTGACCGCCCTTCCCGATTTGGGAAAGGGGGTTATCTTACTTATATAAAAAGTAAAAACACAGGCGCTCGTAGTATCTGGGCGGCCTGGTTTGGGTAGGGTCATACCCCCCTATGGGACCCCAGAAAAAGATTTTGGGGCGACTGGTGGCGAGGTCTCACTGGAGCGAATGTGAGCGCCACACAGGCGTGTTGCCCGTGAGGGGGAGGCATACAGACGCGTTTGCGCACGCCACAGCTAATGGGCGGCGTGGGCGCTGACGCGCCTCAACCTTGCTTTAGGAGCCGGTACACGCTATCTCTGCTAATACCCAGAGCTTTCGCTGCGCCTGCTTTGCTGCCGATTTCGTCCACGGCCTTTCGCACGTCCTCAACTTTGATCGACGGCGGTCTCCCTTTGAAGGGGCTGTCTGCGCCCTTGGCAAGCGCGGCGTCAATGCCTTCTCGTTGGCGCTCTGCTCTGATTTGCGTCTCAAATTGGCCTATCGCAGAAAGGATCGTGAAAAACAGTTCGCCCGCAGGGGTGCTGGTGTCGACCTGCTGTTCTATGATGCGCAGATCAACGCCCTTTTCTTTTAGTTGCGCCGAAACATTTAGAAGGTCGCGCGTCGAGCGGGCTAGACGGTCAAGGCGCGTGCAAACGATTGTGTCGCCTTCGCGTACATACTCAAGCATTCGTGCCAGCTCTGCCCGACCGTCGCGCTTGGTGCCACTCTTCTTTTCCAAGAACAATTTCGTGCATCCGGCGTGGGTCAGTGCGTTCTCTTGAATGGTGAGGCTCTGTCCGCTCGTCGATACTCGTCCGTAACCGATAATCTCGCCCATATTCACCTCCAGTGTAAGATTAGGGTGTCTGAAATTACCGTACTGTAAGATAGGTCGATTCGATAGTCTAATCTGACACATTGAGGGCGCTTTCGACTGAACGATGTGAGTATACTCAAAACGGACACCTGTGGGGCGTGGTCGCGTGGGGTCAACGCGCTGACGCGCGGTCGTAGCTAGACTGTAGGTCGATGATCGGCGCGACGCGACTTGATGGCAGGCTACGGTGACGGAGTGAGCACAAGATGGGCGGTGATGCAGGTGCAGGCCGATGGTCACGTGTCACACGCGCCCCACAAAAATTGGCGGAACGTCGAGACAGGAAGGCGGGCGATGTGTGCCCTATCCGCCGCGTCAGTGGCAAACGGCGATGTTTGAAAATGATCAGACGTCAAAACAGCGGGGCGGAGCGTCAATGCAGGACAGAAACAGCGGCAGGACTCGGTGCTGTGGCGTTGACGCAAACTTTGGTCAGTGATTTGATCAAATTAAGGAGTTTCATTTCTTTGTGAATTGTTCGCGTCAAGGGGCGCTATACCGCGCAAAACGGTCGAGCGACCGTTGTCTGAATAGTCGGGGCTGCTGGAGAAGAATCCCGATTTTGTGTCGTCCCTTTGCAAAATGGGGTCGGGATCGCTGAACTACTACCCACCGCATGTGGTGAACTCATGGTACTTTCTAAGGTGCGTCATCTGCTTCAGTATCAGCGGCCAAAGGTATCTTTCTGAGTCATCCTATCGACACGCCTGTCACTCTCCGACACGGAAATTTCGTTCGGATACAATTGGCATCGCACAGCGGTCTTGTAAAAAAATTCCCCACCTGTTCTACGGAAATCCACCTTCAAAACGTGATGTGATTGACGAGAGTTCGTGATGGAATTGGATGAAGCAGCGATAAGATATTATCAGATTTTTCAGCCGGGAATCATTGAAGAGATCTTGGCTGTAGAGGACGAGAAAAAGAGGTTCGTCTACTATACCTCCGCAGAAACGGCGATGAAGGTTCTTCGCAACCAAGAGCTTTGGTTTAGGAACTCAAAGGTCATGAATGACTATTCAGAGATTTCCTATGGTCTTGATTTGATCGGAGCAGTGTTCTCGGGTTCAGAGGGGAAGAGATTCAGGACCGCAGTCGAAGATATCTTTTCGGGTACAATTGCGAAAGCCCAAGAACTTCTGGCTGACTGGGAGCGCGACTGGGAAACAGAGACATACATCGCATGCGTGTCTGCTCACAATCCAGAGGAAGACAATCAAGGCAGGCTTTCGATGTGGAGAGCGTACGGAGACACCGCTTTGGTCATCAACAACACTCCAATGGCGGCAAGCACCGATAAACTTGGTGTTTTCTCGGTCCCAGTCCTTTATTTGTCCGAACAAGGCTTATCCGAATACTTATCAGAGATCACAAATGCCATTCTGCTCAACCTGACTTATTTGCGAGAGTTGGGACAGGACACGCTTGTGGCTTACATTCACAGCATGCTTTTCAGGTTCGCGATTGCAACCAAGCACCCCGGCTTCGCAGAAGAAAAGGAGTGGCGTTTGTATTATCGCCCAAACGAACAAAACAGTCCGGGGATGACAGAAGAAATCGTGGTGCTGGGGGGCGTGCCACAAAAAATCTACAAGCTAAGACTAGCTGATGAGCCAGAGAATGGCCTGCATGGCGCCGCTATACCCTCGCTCTTAGACCGGGTCATAGTTGGCCCCACCGAATTTCCGTATGTGAGCCATCAGGCATTCGCGGGTGTGCTCGCTGACCTCGGGGTGGAGAAAGCGGCAGAAAAGGTTGTTGTTTCTGATATCCCACTAAGAACCGGATAAAGATCTGCGCACTGGGCGGGATGGCGGGCCGAATTGGAATGAAGCGCGTGATTTCGCTGGGGGATGCCAGATATGCCTGCCACCGGCATGTCCCGTGTGGTTGTGGTAGGCTTTAGGTTGCTCCACCCCTAGAGAAAATATTTTTTATTATTCTGACGAGAATTGGCGGACTGCGGTGCGGAAATGACCCCCGAATAGCTCCATTTATTCAAAATAATGTTCCTATATAGATTCTTTTCTGAAGCCCTACATCCTACCACAAACCTCTCTACAGTCGCATACTTGCCCTTATTTATATGGGCTTGGGGGCAATGGTAGGCTTGTGGTAGACTGTGGTAGGGAGACAGCGATTAGCGCCCGCCCCCGTCTTGCTTCACCGAGATTAGCCAGTAGGGCTTTGTCTACCACGGCCCACCACAAATCTACCCGGCTCCAAGCTCAATGAAACGGGGCGCTAACGCGCCCCGATATCGTCAAATCAAATCAAGCTTTTTGAGCTTGTAAAGGTCGCTGTGCCTGTCCGTATGCACTTTCTCTAGAACATAGCGGCCCTGTCGAGCTTTTGCTTCTTCTCGGTCAGCTCCCCATTCGCGCACTGTCCCTGCCATTGAGCTGATATGCTGCCGCAGGGGAGACTTGGCCCTGTCAGGATATATTACGCCACCATCTTCGAGCTGTGCATAACCACAGCCATGCAGAGGAATGGACTCTTCTTCCAATGCCGCACGGATGGAGAGAACGCGATGTTTCGCAATAGGATGCTCCTGCCTATCCGTACCTGTTCCGATGTGCTTGGGCGGCGCGTCAGCGCCCCAGATGCGGAACACCGTGCCATCTTTTCCTGCTGGAGTGCCGAGATGGCGCTCAATAAGTGCGTCCATCATTTCATCCTCTGGCGAAGTGTGATTTACCGTGTTGCGAAGCGCACTCCGATTTTCCAAAAACCCGTGAATTCCTGCCGCCTCAAGGATGCCACCGACTATTGCGCAATGCCTCTCAAATCCACCGAGCGCCGATCCTTTCCATTCAGGACAGCCCTTCGCGATCCAGTTTTGCACGAGCGTCAAAAAGCTGTGAAGGTAGGTCCCTACATTGTTCGCCACATGTTGGTTAAGGTCATACTTGAAGTTGGTGCGATCACCGGGGTTCTCCATCTGTGGGTCGAGTACGATCAGAAGCACGCGCTCCGCGAGTTCCTGCGAAAGCACTGTGCGGTTGCCTGTAAAGAGCCATGTTGTGCTGACCTTTACATCTACCATCTCGGTCGCGCCCATGGTCCGTTCAGATGCGTCTACGAAGCCCTCGAAAATACCTTCTTCGGAGGCGAAAATGCGGGCCTTCTCTTCACGGAGAAAGCGCACACGACGTTTAATGTGCTCTTTTACCGCCAGCGAATGGCCACTTTGTTCGGGTCGGGCGAGGTCTTCGCCCTTTGGGTGGGCCTGAACCAGCGCCCGTGCGACCTTCGCCCCCGACGCGATCAGCGACGCGAACTTTTCGTGAACGTCGGACGGCAACGGCGTGCTGCCGTCGTAATCGCCGGGCACGCCTCGGGCGAGGTCCGTCCCCAGCGGTATTGCACCCACGCCAGCCATTTATGCTGCCTCCTTATGATATTGTACGTCCGTGGTTACGTTCACCACCGCAAACGCTGGTGAAAAATTCTGCCAATCAATGCCGCCAGCGTCGCCGGTCAGGACGAAGAAAAGAACGTCAGGCGAGAGGACCAGTACGTCGCGAAGATGATCAATGTGCTCGAAAATGGCACGGTCGAGCAAATGGGCGACCAGCGCTCCAGTAAATTGGGACTGCGCCAGCTTGAGCCGTTCACGCTCAACATCGGTCAGAACTGCGGCAAGGCCCAGCGCCCGCTCACGCGGGCCGTCACCAGCGAACAAAACAGCGTCCTCACTGGTGCGGCGCTCTTTGTCGATCTGTGCGAGAGCACGCGCCTCATAGGCGCTCAGGCCGCGCTTTCGGTTCCTGCGCAGCCCCTTCACTACTCCCTCCAGCGAGTACAAGTAATGGCTAAACTTGTTCGGAGTGGACCGTCTGACGGTGTCCGCGCTGTCGATCCAGCGGGCGACCGAACATACTGACACATTACAGACGCACGCGATGTCCGCGCGGCGGAGTGTGTGCATTTTTACCTCACAAAATATTAGAGCTTTATCGGTATTATTTTACCACACAAACACCGCACGCCAAAATCTAGGGACAGGATGGTCACATCCGCAGCGCTGGTCCATCCGCTGTTAAATCCGGGATGGAACTCTAGGGTATAAACACGAAAATGGCCCACGAAGTGGACCACAAAAAACCATAAGGCATTGATTTTTATAAGAAAATGGTGCGGTCGAGAGGACTCGAACCTCCACGGGTGTTACCCCACAGCGACCTCAACGCTGCGCGTCTACCAATTCCGCCACGACCGCACATCTTGGCTTGGTAGAGCGGTCTCTACCGAAGCGCGCGCGGGATGTGAAGAGGAAAAACGCGCAGATTGCGAAAACTTCTGCTGCTTGCTTTTGAACGCTCTCTATTTCGCAGGTTGAACCGGGGCGACATAGGGTTTGAGCAGGTAGATCACCAAGGCCGCGCCACCCATACCAATCACCACAAAACCCATATCCGGCATCTGTGCAAAAACCATCCGGTTCACCATGCGCCCTGGCAGAAAATTAAACAGCCCCGCCACCACAACACCGGTCCAATACAGGTTTTTCATGAGGCGCTGATGCAGCGCGATCCACCCGGCACGCGCATGGGCTATGGATTGATACAGGGACACCAGGACCAGCAAAGACAAAAGGTGAAGCGGGCTGAAAGGGCCGACCACCCCGAACCCCGTGATCCAAAAGGACGACAGCGCCACAAGCACCATGGACGCCACCCACAGATACCCCGTGATCTTATGGGTGCGCCCTCTTTGTCCATAAAGCGCCACAGGTCCGGCGACGATGGCGACAAACGCGCTGACGGCGTGCAGCTGGATGTGAACAGGGGTCTCTAGGAAAGGAATCAAGGTCATGTCGTGCTCATGTGGGGCTGGCGTTTCAATCTTTGCCCCAGCTAGACAAGCCCCCCGCGCCATGCCATGCCACATACGCAAAGACGGGGGATCGCTTCGTGAATGACACTCCATCGCAGCTCGCGCTTCGTGAATGGCGGATGCAAATGACCCAGCCTCTGACGCTGGCCGCGCTATTGGGCGCGGGCGCGGTGCTTGGCGTAATGGGGCCCTTCGACACAAGCGATCATCTTGGGCTTTTTCCGCGGCTGGCCTATTGGATTTTCCTGACGGGCGCGGGCTATGGCATTGGGAGCCTGGTCGGGCATGTCTTGTCCCTGCGCACACAGGCCCTGCATTTTCTTCTGCGTACCAGCATCATGGCACCGATCACCGGTGGCTTGATCACACTGGTGGTGATGAGCGTGAATTATCTGGTGTTTGGCCTGACCCCGGGCCGAGCCGCTGTGGCCAGTCTTGCCGGCACCACCATTGCGATCGCCTGGATCGTCACCGCCGTGCTGATCTATTCCGAAACCGCGCGCCCTGACACCGTCAAAGGTGCGGCCATGGCCCCTGGTCCCACGCCCCCCCTGCCCCCGATCCTTGAACGCCTGCCGCTGGAATTGCGCGGCCCCCTGGTCGCGCTGTCGGTCGAAGACCACTATGTCTGGGTCCAGACAACGAAAGGGTCCGAAATGGTCTTGCTGCGCCTGTCGGATGCCATGCGCGAAACTGGCGGGGTTCGCGGCGCTCAGGTGCATCGCTCGCATTGGGTGGCGCTGGATCAGGTCGCACAGGCCCGACGCGAGAAAGACCGCGCCATCTTGACACTGACCACCGGGGCTGAGATTCCCGTGAGCCGGGCAAACCTGCCCAAGATCAAAGACGCGGGCCTGTTGCCCAAGTAACGCGGAGAGACAGATGGTCGAATGGAAGATCACCGACGGGCTGACCGACTATCAAGAGGCGCTTGAGTTCATGGAAGCCCGCGCCGAGGCCATCGCCCGGGGCGAGGCCAAAGAGTGCATCTGGCTGCTGGAACACCCCCCGCTGTATACCGCCGGCACCAGCGCGCAGATCACAGACCTGCGCGATCCGGATCGCTTTCCGGTCTACCCGTCGAAACGCGGGGGGCAATACACCTATCACGGGCCGGGCCAGCGGGTGATTTATGCCATGCTCGACCTGAACAAGCGCGGCAAGGACGTGCGCGCCTTTGTGCAAAAACTTGAAGCCTGGGTGATCGCCACCCTGGCCGAGTTCAACCTGACCGGACATATCCGCGACGGCCGCGTGGGTGTCTGGATTGAACGCCCGGACCGTCCGCGCCTGGCCACCGGGGGCATGGCCGAAGACAAGATCGCCGCCATCGGCATCCGCCTGCGCCGCTGGGTCAGTTTTCACGGGATATCCATCAACGTCGAACCGGATCTTGAGCATTTTGGCGGCATCGTGCCCTGTGGCATCACCGATTACGGCGTGACCTCGCTGGTGGATCTGGGGCTTCCGGTGTCGATGCAGGATCTGGACGTGGTGCTGATGCAGCAGTTTGACACAACCTTTGGCGATACACAGGCCGGTGACTGATTTCATAACCGCGATCCAGGCTGATAAGCGGGAACCGCGGGGTCAGCCGGAGACCAAAGGGCAATCGGTCGATAACGCGTGGCGATTTCTTTCCCCTGTTTTGATACAGTCGCTGAATACCACGTGAAACCACCGTGCTGGCTTACACCTAATCTGATTTCCCAACCGGTGTTGTCATCGGAAATCATCTGTAAAACGCGGTTTTGTTCCGGAAGGCTAAGTTCCAGGATCGACGTAGCCAGATCCTTTGCAAGCAACTCATCCACCGTTCGCCTGCTATTGGCCTTTGTGGAGAGACCCTGAGCCAAAACCCCCATGACAAGCGCGGTGACCGCTAGGCTCATCATGACATCCAAGAGTGTGAACCCACGGTTGCGAGGGCGTTTCCTTTCAGAAAGAGATGTTCTTGATATCGTGATCGGTCCAATTTGTATGTTAGGGCGTATCGGCCCTTGGCTTCTACGCCACAGGGCTGTCATTCAGCCAGATGTATTCGATCAGAACCTGACCGGTTGTCGCGTCATATTCCGCGATGCGAGGCGGCTCAGGTCGTGCGGGACATGGATTTCCTCGTCAGTGCCAGGGGTGACGATGCCAACCCGACCTTGCACGACATTCGCCTCCCCCAAGTTGCCTGCGACGTTGCGAGCGCGACTTTTGCGCTGACCGGGGCCGAGGGGCGTTTGGCACGGCTCTCAGATCGCCCCAACCATCCTGCGCACGACGCGCCCGCCGGCGGGGGCAGCGGGGTGCGACAAAAATGT
This sequence comes from Pelagimonas sp., assembly GCA_025210345.1. Taxonomy (GTDB): domain Bacteria; phylum Pseudomonadota; class Alphaproteobacteria; order Rhodobacterales; family Rhodobacteraceae; genus JAOARQ01. Next base: position 11,172 of record JAOARX010000038.1, read on the forward strand.
TTGATCTGTGTCAAATGGGACCATTGCTCATAAGAGATACCCAAACTAAACCTATTCTTGGAATATGAAGGCGCGCAGGGATTCCGTCTGGGATTCTTCGGGCGCCTTATCTTTAGGGACTTAGGGAGGCAGATATGGCAGACGCCGCCATTCACGGCCACGAACACGAAGACAACCGGGGGTTCTTTACCCGCTGGTTCATGTCGACAAACCACAAAGATATCGGGATCTTGTACCTGATCGTATCGGCCCTTGTGGGTCTGGTATCGGTCATGTTCACGGTCTACATGCGCCTCGAGCTGATGGATCCCGGTGTGCAATACATGTGCGCAGAGGGTGCGCGCCTGTTCAGCGCTGCGGGGACAGAAACCTGTACGCCGAATGGCCACCTCTGGAACGTGCTGATCACCGGCCACGGCATCTTGATGATGTTCTTTGTGGTGATTCCCGCCCTGTTTGGTGGGTTCGGCAACTACTTCATGCCGCTGCAGATCGGTGCGCCGGACATGGCGTTCCCGCGCATGAACAACCTGTCGTTCTGGCTGTATGTGGCCGGTACCACGCTGGCGGTTTGCTCGGTCTTCTCGCCGGGCGGTAACGGTCAGCTTGGTTCGGGTGTGGGCTGGGTTCTCTACCCGCCGCTGTCGACCAACGAAGGCGGTTACTCGATGGATCTGGCGATCTTTGCCGTTCACGTTTCGGGTGCCTCGTCAATCCTGGGCGCGATCAACATGATCACCACCTTCCTGAACATGCGCGCGCCGGGCATGACCCTGTTCAAAGTGCCGCTGTTCTCATGGTCGATCTTTGTCACCTCGTGGCTGATCCTGCTGTCGCTGCCGGTTCTGGCGGGCGCCATCACCATGCTGCTGACGGACCGCAACTTTGGCACCACCTTCTTTGATCCGTCAGGTGGCGGTGACCCGATCCTGTACCAGCACATCTTGTGGTTCTTTGGCCACCCGGAAGTGTACATCGTGATCCTGCCCGGCTTTGGCCTGGTCAGCCACGTGTTCGCCACCTTCGCGCGCAAGCCTGTCTTTGGCTACCTGCCGATGGTCTGGGCGATCATCGCGATCGGCGCATTGGGCTTTGTCGTCTGGGCGCACCACATGTACACCGTCGGCATGAGCCTGCGTCAGCAGTCTTACTTCATGCTGGCCACCATGGTCATCGCGGTTCCCACCGGGGTTAAGATCTTTAGCTGGATCGCAACCATGTGGGGCGGCTCGATTGAGTTCAAAACCCCGATGCTGTTTGCCCTGGGCTTCCTGATCCTGTTCACCATCGGTGGTGTGACCGGCATCGTGCTGTCGCAGGCTGGTGTGGACCGTGCTTTCCACGACACCTACTATGTTGTCGCGCACTTCCACTACACCATGTCGATGGGGGCTGCCTTTACCATCTTTGCGGGGGTTTACTTCTACCTGCCCAAGATGACCGGCCGCATGTATCCGGAAATGCTGGGCAAGCTGCACTTCTGGATGTTCTTCATCGGTGTGAACCTGACCTTCTTCCCGCAGCACTTCCTGGGCAACCAGGGCATGCCGCGCCGCTATATCGACTATCCTGAGGCCTTCGCCTATTTCAACAAGATGTCGTCTTATGGTGCGCTGCTGTCCTTTGCTTCGTTCCTGCTGTTCTTCGGGATCATCATCTACTCGGTCCGCGCCGGTGCGAAAGAAACCCGCCCGAACCCGTGGAATGAATATGCGGATACGCTGGAATGGACCCTGCCCTCGCCGCCGCCCGAGCACACGTTTGAGCAGCTGCCAAAGCAGGAAGACTGGGACAAGGGCCACGCGCACTAATCCGGTCACCGACCACCCAAAGCGAAAGGCCCCGCACATCTGCGGGGCCTTTTTTTCTTCCCCAAGACCCGAGCCCCCCGATGCCGCACCGCTGGATTGAAACATCAGCAACCCAGACTGATCTGCACCTCTGGCCGCACAACGCCCTCAGCGCAAAAGGATTCGCGAGCGTAATTCTCGGGTTTTATGCCCTTGCGACGCTCCCCTTTGTCATGATCGTGGGAACCGGCCTGTTCTGGGGGCTGTTGCCCTTTATGCTGATGGCCACGGGGGCATTGTACTATGCGCTGCGGCGCAATGGGCGCGATCGACAAATCCTTGAGGTTCTCACACTGACCCCGGATCAAGCGCATCTCGAAAGAACCAACCCCGACGGGAGCCAGCAGAGCTGGGAATGCGCCACCTACTGGACCCGCGTTCAAATCCACCCAAAAGGCGGCCCCGTGCCACACTACGTCACCTTGACCGGCGCAGGACGAGAGGTTGAGATTGGCGCGTTTCTAAGCCAAGAGGAACGCAAGACCCTTTTTTCCGAGTTGACCGAGCAGCTTGACCGCAAAGCCCGGCCCGTTTGAGGACAGACCATGGCCCAAGCCCCCGCCACGCCGAAATGGCGCCGCTTTTTGATCAACAGCCTTTCCAGGCTGGGTTTGTCGACGCTGGCGCATCGGTTGGACTTGGCTGAAAGCGAAAAGGCGGCCCTGCGGCTTCGCAAGATCCACGCCGAAATGGTCCCCGCTACACGCAAGCAGGTCACATTCCTGATCCCGTTGGTTGGCGCCGATCAGGTCGGGGATTGGACCACGATCACCGATCGGCTACTGGACACGCTGCGCTGTTTTCTTGAGCAAGATGATCCGCACTGGCAGGTGATCATCTGCTGTCAGGACGAACCGCCGCTGCCCAAAGACCCCCGCATCACATGGCTGCCCTTTACCGACTGGGACAGCGGCAACGACAAATGGCGCAAACTGGCGACCCTATATGATCATTTGACCACCCTGGATCTGCCCCCTGGCTATGTCATGAGCTTTGACGCCGATGACCTGATGCGCCAGGGCGTGGTGCGCGAAATGCTTGGACACCAGGCACCGGGCGGCTATTTGGTGGAAACCGGGCTGGTGATGGATGAAAGCACGGGCGACATTGCCTTGGCCGGTCCTCGCACGCGCAAGCTGTTGCTGCGCAAACCTTTTTGGAAGTTGTGCGGATCCTGTGCCGCTCTGGCCCACGATCCCGACGTGCCTGAAAGCACCGCTTTTCTAAAGGCGATGACCGCACATGAACACCGCATGTTTCCCTATCTCGCGTCACTGGCGGGGCAGCGGCTCACACCGTTTGAACGGCCCAGCGTGTTGTATGTCCTGAACCATGGTGAGAACTTTGGCGCGCGCCGTGGACGGGTGAGCTTTAAGACCCGCTTTGTTCAGCGCTTCAAGATCGAGGACCAGATCGCTCTTGCAGACATCGCGCGGGATTTCCCCAAACCGCGCGCGTGACCCAATAAAAAGGGCGCGTTGCACAGCCCAAAGGGTCCCGCATACCGCTGTGTTCTAGGCGGTTTGCGACAGCTGCGCCTTGACCAGCGCCCCTGCCGCGCCAAAATCCATCTGACCGGTATATTTGCCCTTAAGCACCCCCATCACGCGCCCCATATCGCGGATGGAATCAGCGCCCACCTCTTCGACGGCGGCTTTGATCGCATGGGCGATTTCGGATTCGGTCAGGGCCGTGGGCAAGAACTCTTCGATCACGGCGATCTCGGCGATCTCACGTTCAGCCAGATCCAGACGCCCACCCTCTTCATAGGTCTTGGCGCTTTCACGGCGCTGCTTAACCATTTTCCCAAGGATTGAAAGGATTTCCGCATCGGCCACGGCCCCCTCTTCGCCCTGTTCGGCGCGCAGCGCAATGTCCCGATCCTTGATCGCGGCGTTGATCAAACGCAGAGTCGAAAGCCGGGCGCTTTCCTTGTTTTTCATCGCCTGTTTGACGGCGGCGGTGACGCGATTGCGCAAATCCATTGGGCTGTCGTCCTTATCGGATAATCCAGCCTCGGACCCTATCCGATCCCACGCTCCTGCGCAACACTGAACAGGCCAGCCCCTAATCCATTGTTTTTAATGCACTTTTACTTTTCAATTCGGCCTTGACCCTTGCTGCGTCAAACCCTATTTTCCGCGCAATTTGCCCACATCCCGGAGTCGCCCCATGTCTGCTGCCCAGACCAAGCCAACAGCCTGCCTCGCCCTTGCTGACGGAACCGTTTTCTATGGATTTGGATTTGGAGCCACGGGCCAAACCACGGCCGAGCTGTGCTTTAACACCGCGATGACCGGCTATCAGGAAATCATGACCGACCCGTCTTATGCCGGTCAGATCGTAACCTTTACCTTTCCGCATATTGGCAACACCGGCACCAATCCCGAAGACGATGAAACCGGTGATCCCGTCGCCGCAGGCATGGTTGTCAAATGGATGCCGACCCAGTCGTCGAACTGGCGCGCCGTTGACGAATTGTCGGATTGGTTGGCCAAGCGCGGTCGCATTGCGATCGGTGGCATTGATACGCGCCGCCTGACCCGGGCGATCCGCCAGCAGGGCGCGCCCCATGTGGCGTTGGCCCATGACCCCGAGGGCAATTTCGACGTCGAAGCGCTGGTCGCCGCAGCCAAGGGGTTTGCCGGCCTTGAGGGGCTCGATCTGGCCAAGGAGGTCACCTGCGCGCAAAGCTATACCTGGGACGAAATGCGGTGGGCCTGGCCCGATGGCTATCCGCGCCAGCAAGCGCCGCGCCACAAGGTTGTCGCGATCGATTTCGGTGCCAAGCGCAACATCCTGCGTTGCCTGGCCAGCGCGGGTTGCGACGTGACGGTCCTGCCCGCAAGTGCGACATATGATGAAATCATGGCTCACAACCCCGAGGGTGTCTTTCTGTCAAACGGTCCGGGAGACCCGGCAGCCACAGGTGAGTACGCGGTGCCGATGATCCAGGACCTGCTGAACAAAACCGATCTGCCGATCTTTGGCATTTGCCTGGGCCACCAGATGCTGGCGCTGGCGCTGGGTGCCAAGACCATCAAAATGAACCACGGCCACCATGGGGCAAACCACCCGGTCAAGGAACATGACACCGGCAAGGTTGAAATCACCTCGATGAACCATGGCTTTGCGGTCGATGCGCAGACCCTGCCCGAGGGTGTGGAAGAAAGCCACGTTTCGCTGTTTGATGGGTCAAACTGCGGCATCCGTGTATCAGACCGCCCGATCTTTAGTGTTCAGCACCACCCAGAGGCCAGCCCGGGGCCCCAAGACAGCTTTTACCTGTTTGAACGTTTTGCCAAGTCAATGGACGCCGCTTAACGCGAAACCCTCTCTTTGTTCAGGGAAAGATTGAGAAATCTTGAACACCCCCGCGACACGCCGGGGGTGTTTAACCATTCATTAAGTAAAATCATACATATCCTTAAGTAATCCATCCTTTGGGTACAGGACAGGATATGACAAAATCGACTCTCCCTGCCAACAGGGTGACGCTGGAACAGGCACGTTCCGCACGCGGTAAACCTGTCTCACAAGTCTTGCTCGACCGTGGGCAGGTTGCGCCTCCGGCCATGCTAGAGGCCTTGACCAAATCGCGCCGCTCCGGGCAGCCGCCCGCACGTGTCATCGAGGCAGAAGCCATTGCTTCGCCCGAAGACGTTCTGGCGGCCCAAGCCAGCCACTATGGCGCCATGGCCCTTCGCCGCCATGCAACGCCGCCAGACCCCGAGCTTGGCCAATTATTGCCCCTGGACCTGTGTTTGGCGCACAGTGTTTTGCCCTGGGCGCGCCTTGGTGACAGCTTGGTGATCGCAACCGCACGTCCCGAAGAATTCGACACCATCCGTGCGCTTCTCCCGGAGCATCTTGGGCGGGTTATGATGGCCGTGACGCTTGAGGCCGATATTCACGATGAAATTGCAACGCGCCACGCGACGCGTTTTGCGCAAGAGGCCGAAAACTGGGTGCCTGATCACGAAAGCTGTCGGGACCTGAACCAGAGCACGCCGATGACGCGGGCCATGGGCTTTAGCCTCGCGGCACTCATCGTCAGCTTGCTGGTGGTGGCCCCGCTTGCGGTTTTTGCCACGGGTCTCGTTCTGGCGGTTGGTTCGCTTGTCCTGGCCCAGGCGCTCAAGGTCGCGGCGTTTTTTGCATCGACCAAACCCAAACGCGTGGCGGTTCCCATCCTCCCGGATCGTTTACCGCGTGTTTCCTTGCTGGTGCCGCTGTTTCGCGAAGCCCAGATCGCATCTGAATTGATCGAGCGGCTTTCCCGCCTCACCTACCCGCGCGCCTGCCTGGATGTTGTTTTGATCCTCGAGGCCGAGGACAGGGAAACCCGCAAGATGCTGTCCGCCACACAGCTTCCTCCCTGGATGCGCACGGTGACGGTGCCCCCCGGCGAACTGACCACCAAACCCCGGGCGCTGAACTATGCGTTTCGCTTTACGCGCGGTGAGATCATCGGGATTTATGACGCCGAAGACGCCCCCGCCCCGGACCAGATCGAACGGGTGGTGGATCACTTTCGCCATGCCCCCGCCCAGGTGGGCTGTGTCCAGGGGATCCTGGATTTCTACAACCCGCGCGCCAACTGGTTATCGCGTTGTTTTTCCATAGAATATGCCAGCTGGTTCCGCATCCTGCTGCCGGGATTGTCGCGCATGGGCTTTGCGGTGCCGCTGGGGGGCACAACCGTCTTTTTCCGGCGCGAGGCGTTGGAACACGTCCGCGGATGGGATGCCCATAACGTGACCGAAGACGCGGATCTTGGCATCCGACTTGCGCGGCATGGATATCGCACCGAGCTGTTCAATTCTGTGACCCGTGAAGAGGCAAACAACCGGTTTTGGCCCTGGATCAAACAGCGGTCCCGGTGGCTTAAGGGCTATGGCCTGACGTGGTGGGTGCATTCCCGCCGTCCGGTCGCGTTGCTGCGGGACGTGGGGTTAAAGCGGTTTTTGGGGGTGCAGCTGTTGTTTCTGACCACGCTCATGCAGTTTACGCTGGCTCCGCTGCTTTGGTCTTTTTGGCTGATCGTCGCCGGGCTGCCGCACCCTTTGGACCCCTATCTCAGCCGCGAGATCACGGTGGCATTGACCGCGCTGTTCCTGAGCGCCGAAGCCACAAGCATCCTGGTTGGGATCGCGGCTGTCGCGCGCTCACCGCACAGCAATCTGTTTGTGTGGGTCCCAACGCTTTTCGCCTATTTCCCGCTTGGCACGCTGGCGATCTACAAAGCGCTCTGGGAAACCGTGACACGACCCTTTTACTGGGAGAAAACCGAGCACGGCCATTCTGCACCGGACACGCCCGATGCGGATCAGCAGTTGGACGAGAAACACTAGCGGGATCACCCGTCAAGGGAATCCAGCTTGAGCCGCGTGACGAAGGCCACTGAAATGTGTTCTTTCAACGCTTTATAGGCCGCATCCTCATCGCGGTTGGCAATGGCGTCGACGATGGCGCTATGCTCCTCCAGGGCGATTTCCCCCCGCCCGTCTGCGGCCAAAGATGTGGTGGCCATCAAGGCCATCGACCGGTGCACCAGATCCAGTTGCTGCACCAGAAACCGGTTGTGCGACGCCAGATGAATCAGCTTGTGGAACCGCCGATTGGCGCGGGCCAGGGCCGACGGATCATCCAAAAGCGCGCGATCTTCGCTCACCATTTCGCCAAGAACCTGAATTTCCTCTTCGGTGGCGTGTCGCGCAGCAAGCCGTGCGGCCAGCCCTTCCAGCTCGGCGCGCACGGCATATAGCTCGGCCATCTGGTTGTGGTCCAAGGACGCGACAATCAACGAGCGCCCATCCCGCGTCAGCAGAGATTGGGTTTCAAGCCGTTGCAGCGCCTCGCGAATTGGCGTGCGCGAGACGCCGAATCTTTCGGCCAGCTCACTTTCCACAAGACGGTCCCCCGGGCGATACACCCCCGTGTCGATCGCCTGTAGGATCAGGTTGTAAGCATCTGTCTGGTTCGCGCGCGCCTGGCTCACATTCGGTCTCCTGCATTCAATTGCGCTACGATAGCGCCCCGCTTTGCCAAGTCAATTGCCTTGCCCGTGTAATCCCCCTAAGCCTAGGCCCATGCCCAAGACCTCTTTTTCTCATATTCGCCACTGGGTCTTTGACCTGGACAATACGCTTTATGCGCCGTCGGTGCGCCTGTTTGATCAGATCGAAGCAAAGATGACGCATTACGTGATGACCGCGCTGAACGTCAGCCGGGATCAGGCCGACCACCTGCGCCATGCCTACTGGCGCGAGCACGGGACAACACTTGCCGGGTTGATGCGCAATCATGATATCGACCCGGATGAGTATCTGCGGGATGTGCATGACATCTCTTTTGATGCGCTGGAAAAAGACCCCGGTCTTGCGGATCTGATTTCGGCGCTGCCGGGGCGCAAGATCGTGTATACCAATGGCAGCGCCCCCTATGCCGCCCAGGTGCTTCGGGCGCGTGGGCTAGAGGCCGCATTTGACGAAATCTATGGGGTTGAGGATGCGGATTTTCACCCGAAACCCGATCTCGCAGCCTTTGAAACCGTGTTTGGAAAGGACGGGCTTGTCCCCGAACAGGCCGCGATGTTCGAGGATGACCTGCGAAATCTTGCGGTGCCACATCAGATGGGGCTGCGAACGGTTCATGTGTCCGACCACCCGGAACCGGCTGAACACGCGCAATTTCACACCTCTGACCTGAGCGGCTTTCTGGACAAATTGCTCTATTAGGGCCGCGATCGCCCATCCTCTTGGGCCAAAGTGACCGCATTCAAAGATATATCAGACACATCGCATTTTGTGCGTGATTTGGCTGTCCGAATCCGCTATGCCGCAGCGCAGAAACAAATCAGGAGTTCTGAATATGTCAGTTGCCGAGGCCAATGTCCCCACTGAAAAAACACCGCTCACAGGCACGATCGTTGCCTATTTGATCGCGGGTCTGATCGTTGCCACCATGGCATCCGCGACCATCGCCTTTGGTCTGCCGGGGCTGGCCATGGTTGCGTTGGCCATGGTGCCGGTCATCTATGCGATCCTGCTTATCCTGACGTTCGGCAAGTAAGCCGCATGGTCTTTTCCTGCGCGTCTGGCTATGACCATGGCAAGGAGCAAGACCATGAATGCAGACATCGTCATTTCAGGTGGCGGCATCGCGGGTTTGACCGCAGCCGCCGCTTTTGCGGACAAGGGGTTCGAGGTTTTATGCGTCGATCCCACCCCCCCGGTCATGGGCCGGGAAGAGGCTGGATCAGACCTGCGAACCACCGCGTTTTTGCAGCCTTCCCAAATCCTTCTGGACGAAGCCGGGCTTTGGGACAGGCTGGCTGAACATGCCATGCCCCTGGATGTGATGCGGATCGTCGACGCCGGGGGCACCCTGCCGGAACCGCGCGTCGTGAAGGAATTCGAATCTTCTGACATTTCCGAAAAACCCTTTGGCTGGAACCTGCCCAACTGGTTGTTGCGACGCGAAATCGTCGCGCACCTTGAGGGCATGGCCAATTTCACCTTCCTGCCCGGCGTCGCCACCACCAGCCTGTTCACCCGTGAAGCCGAAGCCCGCGTTGGCCTGTCAAACGGCGACCGCGTTCGCTGCAAACTGGTGATCGCGGCGGATGGCCGGGGATCGCCCATGCGCAAGGCCGCCGGGATTGATGTGCGCACCACGCGGTTTGGTCAAAAGGCGCTGGCCTTTGCGGTCTCGCACCCCATCCCGCATGGCAATGTCTCGACCGAGATCCACCGAACCGGTGGCCCCTTTACGCTGGTGCCCCTGCCCGATCACAACGGGCTGCCGTCGTCGGCGGTGGTCTGGATGGAGGAAAGCGCCAAGGCGGACCGCCTGTTTGCTCTGGGCGATGCGGATCTTGAGGCGGCGATGACCGAACGCTCTTGCAGCCTGTTCGGCCCGCTCAAACTGGCGTCGCAGCGCACGATCTGGCCCATCATTGCACAAGAAGCCGAAGCGCTGACCGGCCAGCGTCTGGCGCTGGTGGCCGAGGCCGCGCATGTGGTGCCCCCCATCGGAGCGCAGGGCCTGAACATGAGCCTGCGTGATATGCGCGCGCTGCTGGATCTGGCCGTGGCGCGGCCCGACGCACTGGGGAATGCGAAAATGCTGGATGCCTATGCGCGCGCGCGCATGACCGACATTCGTGTGCGCGTCGCGGGCATTGCCGCGCTGAACAAGATCTCGATGATGTCGGCCCAACCCCTGCGTGACATGCGTGCCAAAGGGTTGGATGCGGTGTATGCGATTTCACCGGTTCGGCGGACCCTGATGCAGCTGGGCCTGGGCGCCGGCAGCTAGGCACGGGCACCCACCAATCAAAAGGCGGGCCTCCTGGCCCGCCTTTCTTGTTCTCAAACGGTGATCAGATCCCGCTCAGGTCACAGAACGTCGTCCGCAACCTTGGCCAGGCGCGCCAACGTGGCCTCTACATCGTACAATTTGTCCAGCCCGAACAGGCCGATGCGGAAGGTGCTGAACCCTTCAGGTTCGTCGCATTGCAGCGGAACGCCCGCCGCGATCTGCATGCCCTTGGCCGCAAAGGCGCGCCCCGATTGGATTTCGGCATTGTCCGTATAGCTGACGACCACACCCGGCGCCCCAAAGCCCTCGACCGCGACCGATGTGATGCCTTTGTCGGCAAACATCTTGCGCACACCGTTGCCCAGCGTCCATTGCGCGTCGCGCAGCTTTTCGAACCCATAGTCCTTGGTTTCGGCCATGGTATCGCGAAAGGCTTTCAGGCCATCGGTGGGCATGGTCGCATGATAGGCATGTCCGCCATTTTCATAGGCCTGCATGATCTGGAACCACTTTTTCAGATCAATGGCAAAACTGTCCGAGGTGGTTTCCTCAAGCCGCGCCAGACCGCGCTCGGACAACATCACCAGCCCCGCGCAGGGTGTCGAGGACCAGCCCTTTTGCGGCGCCGAGATCAGCACATCGACGCCCGTCGCCTGCATATCGACCCAGACACAGCCGGATGCGATGCAGTCCAGCACCATCAGCGCGCCCACCGCATGGGCTGCGGCGGCCATACGGGTGATATAGTCATCCGGCAGGATCACACCCGCCGAAGTCTCCACATGCGGGGCGAACACGATGTCGGGCTTTTGCGCGGCGATCTGGGATTCGACCTCTTCGATCGGTGCGGGCGCAAATGGGGTGGCGGGCGCGTTGCCCGCGCGGCGCGCTTTGAGCACTGTCGCCTGACCGGCAAAGCCGCCCGCTTCGAAAATCTGGCTCCAGCGATAGGAAAACCACCCATTGCGGACGACAAGCACATCGGCCCCCTTGCCGAACTGGCGCGCCACGGCCTCCATACCAAAGGTGCCCCCACCGGGAACCAGGGCCACGCCAGAGGCGTTGTAGACCTCTTTCAGCATGCCCGAGATGTCGCGCATCACCTGCTGGAAATCAGCGGACATGTGGTTGAGCGAACGGTCGGTGAAGACCACCGAAAATTCTTCGAGCCCATTGGGATCGACAGTTTCAAGCAATGCCATGGCGGCCTCCTCTTAAGTCTTACACAATCCCTAGCCAAAGCCGGGATTTGAGCAAGCGTTTTCTTTAAAGGAATATATATTTCCCAAAAGGAATGTGCCACATAGGGCTTTCAGATTGGTCCCGGCCTGCGCTCTTCGCTTAACAGAACATTCGCGTCGATGTTGCCCACCCCGGGCAGCGCCATGATCCGTCTGCGCAACACCCGTTCAAAATCGGACAGATCGCGCGCCACAACACGCAGGCGATAATCATAGACCCCCAAAACGTGTTCGATGGTTTGCACCTCGGGGATGGCCGAAACCGCGCGTTCGAAATCTTCCAGGCTCACACGCCCCTTGGTGGCCAGCTTGACCCCCAGGAACACGGTCACCCCAAAACCCAGCGCCTCTGCATCCACCTCGACCCGGGCACCGCGCAACACTCCTGCTTCGCGCAGTCGTTTGATCCGGCGCCAGGCCGCAGGCTGCGACAGGCCAAGATCACGTCCCAAGGCCCCGGCACTTTGCAGCGCATCGGCCGCCAGCGCACGCACCAGCGCCCGATCAATCTCATCCAGATCAATCATAGCGGCAGCGCCTCGCTTCCTTTCAGACGGGCGACATGCATCAGCGCCTCGATATCGGTGATATGGGGAAAGCCCAGAATACGGTCCCGGTAGAGCTGTTGGTAATGCTTCATGTCCTTGGCGATGATGGACAGGCGCACATCAACCTGCCCCAGAAAGGTCTGGATTTCGAGCACCTCGGGCACCGCGCGCGCGGCTTCGATGAATTCATCAAAGGCGCGCGGCACGGTTTTATCCAATGTCACGCGCAAAGACACCTCGACCGCATAGCCCAGCGCAGGCCAGTGGATTTGCCCCCGCACGCCTTTCAACACCCCGTCTTCGCGCAACCGGTCCAACCGCCGTGACAGAGTCGTCGGCGTCACCCCGGCACGTTGGGACAGCACAGCGGTCGAGGCCTGGGGATCTGCCTGAAACTGTCTAAGTATGCGCCGATCCGTATCATCCAGCATGTTTTCACCGCATCTTATATCATATCAGAATGATTACCCCACTGTTTGACAAATCCAGCGCAAAAACGCAAACACCATCGCGTCACGGGGGCTATGGTCGCCCCATCCAGAAACGCTAATCTGACAAGAGGAAGATATCATGCGCGTTTACTATGATCGCGATTGCGATGTGAACCTGATCAAAGAAGCCAAAGTTGCCATCCTTGGTTACGGCTCGCAGGGGCACGCCCACGCCCTGAACCTGCGCGATTCCGGCGCGAAGAACGTTGTTGTCGCCCTGCGCGAAGGCAGCCCCTCGGCCAAGAAAGCCGAAGGCGAAGGCCTGACCGTCATGGGGATCGCCGAAGCGGCGGCCTGGTGCGACGTCATCATGTTCACCATGCCCGACGAACTGCAGGCAGAGACCTACAAGAAATATGTGCATGACAACATCAAGCCCGGCGCAGCCATTGCCTTTGCCCACGGGTTGAACGTGCACTTTGGCCTGATTGAGCCCAAAGAAGGCGTTGACGTCATCATGATGGCCCCCAAAGGCCCCGGCCACACCGTACGCGGCGAATACACCAAAGGCGGCGGCGTGCCCTGCCTGGTCGCGATTGACCGCAACGAATCCGGCAAGGCGCTGGACATTGCGCTGTCGTATTGCTCGGCCATCGGTGGCGGCCGTTCGGGCATCATCGAAACCAACTTCCGCGAAGAATGCGAAACCGACCTGTTCGGTGAACAGGCTGTACTGTGCGGCGGTCTGGTTGAGCTGATCCGCTGCGGTTTCGAAACCCTGGTCGAAGCCGGTTATGCGCCGGAAATGGCTTATTTCGAATGCCTGCACGAAGTGAAGCTGATCGTTGACCTGATCTATGAAGGCGGCATCGCCAACATGGATTACTCGATCTCGAACACTGCGGAATACGGCCAGTATGTCACCGGCCCGCGCATCCTGCAGTACGACGAAACCAAAGCCCGCATGAAAGCGGTTCTGAAGGACATTCAGGACGGCAAGTTCGTGCGCGACTTTATGCTGGAGAACGCGGTTGGTCAGCCGACCATCAAAGCATCGCGTCGCCACAACGACGAGCACCAGATCGAAGCCACCGGCCAAAAGCTGCGTGACATGATGCCCTGGATCTCGGCGGGCAAGATGGTCGACAAAGAGCGCAACTAAGCCTTGCGACAGATTTGGAAAAGGCGGCGGTTTTCGTCGCCTTTTTTCGTTTCGCCCCCGCGTCAGCAGGCCCCCGCTTGCCGCGCGCCAAACCTCGCCTGTTCAACCGTGTATTTGTCGCCGGCCTCTGACGACAATTGATGGATCAGACCTTTGCAGGAAAACCCCATCAGCGCCAAATATTGCCTGGCGGACCGCACCGCCTGAGCATTCCAGTCCACCGACAGGCTATCAACGGCAATCACTGCGTCAGACATCTCGTAGCCATCGCCATAATCTGACGAAAGCTGATGGATCAGCCCATCGCGTGAAAACCCGGTCATATCCAGATACAGCTTGGCGGATCTGACGACATTTTTCTGCGGCCCGGTCAGCGATTGGGCGGATAGCGGGGACACCGTGGCACAGACAAGTGCCGCAGCTGTAAGAGCGGATCTCATAAGAGATTGAAATTTTTGCATTGCGAACCTTGAAATCAAAAATAGCAGTCTTGCCCCAAGAGGGGGCCGCGCGTCCACACGATAAAGCCGCCGCGGACCGACACAACCATTGATTGACGCCCCATGACTTCGCGTCTTGCGATTCGCCGGATTGTCACAGATGGTCACGGCAGCATTTTCCCGTCCGACACAATCCGCCTGTGACATGACCGATACACCTGACATCACTGCCAAAAGCTGGCTGATGGTCTGCGCCCTTGGCATCATCTGGGGCGCGACCTTTATGTTTATCGCCGTGGCCCTTGAGGGGATCACACCCTTTTGGCTCGCGTCCGGGCGCATCGGGTTTGCCACACTCTTGACCGGAGGGGTTTGGTGGGCGCTCGGGGGCAGGCTGTTCTTGTCGGATGAGCGACGTTGGGCCCCGCTGGTGGTGATCGGAGTCCTGTCGTCGGCGCTGCCCTTCATGCTGATCAGTTGGGGACAGCAGTTCCTTGCATCGGGATTTGTCGGGGTATCCATGTCAACCATCGCGTTGCAAGTGATGATTTTATCGCATTTCGTCATCCCGGGTGAACGCATCACCGCACGCCGCGCCATGGGATTGATGATCGGATTTGCAGGAGTGGTCGTGCTGTTTGGCAACCAAGCGCTGCAATCCTCGGGGGATCCGCTGGAATCTCTGGGGCGCGCGGCCTGCATCGGAGCTGCGGCCTGCTATGCGATCAGTTCGGTCATGATGCGCAGGCTGCCGCCGGTCGACCCGGTGGGGCTTTCGGCCATCACCTTGTTGTTTGGGGCGCTTGTCGTGATCCCCATGGCTTGGGCGGTTGAAGGGCCTCCTCCGATGCCCGACGGTCAAACCCTGGTGATTGTCGCCGTTCTGGGGCTGATCCCCACCGCAGGCGCAAACCTGCTGCGTGTTTTGCTCATTCGCAGCGCCGGTCCCGTGTTCATGTCATTAACGAACTACCAGGTCCCCGCTTGGTCGGTGATCTTCGGCATCGTGTTTTTGAACGAACCGTTTCGCATCAGCCTGATCCTTGCGCTTGCGCTGATCCTTTTGGGGGTCGGGCTGAGCCAGTACGGCGCCCTCAGGCAGCTGTTCGCCCGCTCTCGGTAAGCAAAAGCCCCGCAGTGCGGGGCTTTCAAAAGGGCTTTCACAAAGCCCTTTCCACCCCTTGCGATCCTTTACCAGCAGCTCACCAACACGGTGAGATCTCCGGCAGCGGCCGTCAGATCTTCGGGATCCATGTCGCTTGCACCGCTATGCGCCGCCGGTTGAATGCCGTTGTTGCGCAGGAAATCAAGGATCATCTCCCCTTTGGCCGCAAAGCTGACCTGATCCGGAAGTTGCCGCCCGCCGGGGCCCTCTTGCGGCAAGAGCATGCCCAGAACCGATCCCCCCGCATCAAAGACCGGGCCACCGACATCCCCGGGAAGCGGGCCCAGCGCAAGGCGCGACAGATGCTCTTCTCCGGTCAAACCGCGCAGGTCCTGCAGCGTGCCAAAGGTCAGTGTCGGCGCGGTGAGAACACCGCCAAAGGAATAGCCCGCAACCGCGACTTCCGATTGCAGACGTGGCGTATCTGACCGGAACGCGGCCACGGCGCGCGGGGCCAGGGTATCCTTGGGCACCAGCACCGAAAGCCCCAGTTGTTCGTCACTGGCCAGCACGCGCGCATCATAAAGACCGTTCAGTGTCACGCGCTCACAGGCGGCGACATTGGCCAGCGCCGTCACAACCGTGCCCCGCGATTCCACAAAGAACCCGGTGGCGTTCGATTTGGGCTTGCGCACCTTGAGACCAGACACAAGATCAACCCCCTGCCCCGCATCGGTGATGGTGGCGGGGTCCAGCACCCCTGCGGTGCGGATATAGTCTTTCTTCATGTGCTCCAGAACCCGCGTGCGGCGCTCTTCGTCGCCTGCGGGCCAGATCAGGGTAAAGCCTTTGAGTTCACCGTTGCGCAGGCCAACCTCGGTGTGGCTGACGATCTGATCGTTTTCACCGATCAGGGTAAAGCCATTCTTGCCACGTTCGCGCGTGCCGTTCGGCGGCACGATCTCAAGCGTCTGCATGATCTCGTAAAGACCATTCAACGTTTTGCGATCCCCCGGCTGAGACACCAAAAGCACCCGCGCGCCCGGCACCAAACCGGTGGGTTTATATAGGGCAAAGGGCGCCTCGTAGCGGTCAAACGTGACAGCGCCAAAGGGGATCTGCATCTCGATCCCGGCGCCCGTGTCGGTGTGCAAGGCCAGGTCCATCCCGTCCAGCACCGCATTGTATTGCGCCATCAGCTGGGCACGCTGGCGCGTGGTCAGAACGCCGGTCACGTCATGGCCGTTCTCTTCTTGCCATGCCGACATCGAGCGACGGGTGCCCGGCCCATAAGCGCCATCAATCGCGGCTTTGTAATATCCGGCCCATTGCAGCGCGATTTGCAGCTCTTTGCGCTGATCACGGGTGAGCTTGGATTCCGAGCGACGCGCTTCACGCGGGGTTTCTTCGGGGTCTGGCTCTGGCTCGGGTTCCGTTACGACGACGGGCTCAACGACGGGGGCTGGCTCGGGTGTGGGTGCAACAGCGGGCTCGGCCTGAGCCGGGGCACCCCCAGCCTGCGCGGCAGTCTCGGTGGCCACCAGGTCAGCTGTGGCCGGGGCCACGGGCGAAACAGCGGGCGCAGCACCCGTCGAATCCGCGGCGGTGGCGGTTGGCGTGGTCACATCCGCCGCGGCCTGTGCGGCCTGCGCAATGGCCTGCTCTTGAGCGGCCCGCTGCGCGTCGGCCCCGACCGGCCAGAATTGGCGGCCATAGGCGCGCGGCACTTCGATATAGGAATCCCTCGGAATAACGCCCCGGGCGCGCAGATCCGACAGCACCTGCGCGGCCTGTTCGCGTGAATAGGGCCCCAGCGCCACACCATACCAGCCCCCGCCCAGCGAGAACCCGTTCACATCGGGCGCAACACCGGCATAGTCACGCACGCTTTGTTCCGCGCCGGTCAGGCTGGTGCGGGCCTCGACCTGAATATAGACCACATCGCTTGCCTCTTGTGCGAAGGCGTAATGCGCCGTGACACAAAGGGCGGCGGTCAAATGAAGTGCTTTTTTGATCATACCTGCTACCTGTCTTTGCCCCGAAATCCCCCCGAGGCGTAGGTTTCGCGTTTCTTATCGGATAATCTTTATCACAAGTACCGGGCGTTGCACGTCCAAATTCCCCCACTTGACGTTGACCCTGACGGTCCCGCGCCCTAATCAGGCAGCACGTAAGCCAAGGGGAACCCGACCATGTCCGAAGCGCTGCCCAAACCGCGCAGTTTCCAAGAGATCATCCTGCGCCTGCAAACCTATTGGGCGACCAAGGGATGCGCCATTTTGCAACCCTACGACATGGAGGTCGGCGCCGGCACGTTCCACCCCGCGACCACGCTGCGCGCGCTGGGATCCAAGGCCTGGGCGGCGGCCTATGTGCAACCTTCGCGCCGGCCAACCGATGGGCGTTATGGGGAAAATCCCAACCGCTTGCAGCATTATTACCAGTACCAGGTGCTGATCAAACCCAGCCCGCCGGATCTTCAGGATCTATATCTGGGGTCGCTTGAGGCCATTGGCATCGACATGAGCCTGCATGACGTGCGCTTTGTCGAAGATGACTGGGAAAGCCCCACCCTTGGCGCCTGGGGTCTTGGCTGGGAGGTGTGGTGTGACGGGATGGAGGTCTCGCAATTCACTTATTTCCAACAGGTAGGCGGCCATGACTGCCACCCGGTGTCCGGGGAACTGACCTATGGGTTGGAACGTCTGGCCATGTATGTGCTGGGCGTCGATCACGTGATGGACATGCCTTTCAACGACCCGCAGTCCCCCAGCCCGCTGGCATATGGCGATGTGTTCAAACAGACCGAGCAAGAATATTCCCGCTGGAATTTCGACGTGGCCAACACCGAAGTCCTGTTGAGCCATTTCGAAGAGGCCGAGGCAGAATGCGCAAATATTCTTGCGCAAGACCACATCGATCCGAAAACCGGCAACCGGATCATTATGGCGCACCCGGCCTATGACCAATGCATCAAGGCCAGCCATGTTTTTAACCTGCTCGATGCCCGTGGTGTGATCTCGGTCACGGAACGCCAGGCCTATATCGGGCGCGTCCGTGCGCTGGCCAAGCAATGCGCCGATGCTTTTGTCCTGACCGAAGCAGGTGGGTTCACGCCAGAGCAGGAAAACGCATGACCGGGAAAATCCTTGCGGGGTTCATTGTTGTGTTCAGTCTTCTTTTCGGCGCCGCTGTCTATTACATGCAGGTCTATCACTTTTACGAAGAGGTCAAGGCCAGCGGTACAGACGACGTCAAGCTGATCGTCATGGCATCAGGCAAGGCCGAGGGCATCCTTTACGAGGATTTTCAGGCGATTGACGCCGAAAGCAGCCCGATCCGCTATCGGGCCTGTTTCAAGACATCCATGTCGATCCCGATGCTGACCGAAACCTACGAAGCCTATACCAAACAGACGCCCGCCCCGCGCAATGCCCCACGCTGGTTTGACTGTTTCGACAGCAAGGCCATTGGCGCCCAGATCCAAGCGGGCACGGCCCATGTCTTTGTCAGCGCGCACAACCTTTACTATGGCATCGACCGTGTGGTCGCGATCACCGATGACGGGCGCGGCTATGTCTGGCACGAAATCAACGAATGCGGCGATAAGGCCTATGATGGCACGCCCCTGGGCGAAAACTGCCCGGAACGAGAAGGGAATTGACCCATGCCTGATCTCTTGATCGAACTGTTTTCCGAAGAAATCCCCGCCCGCATGCAGGGCAAAGCAGCGGATGATCTGAAAAAGCTGATGCTGGATGGCATGGTTGAGGCGGGCCTGACCTATGCGGGCGCCGCTGCCTTTTCAACGCCACGTCGCCTGACCCTGACGGTACAGGGCCTCACGAGCGAGAGCCCCACCATCAACGAAGAGCGCCGCGGCCCCAAGGTGGGCGCCCCGGAAAAGGCGCTTGAGGGGTTCCTGCGCGGTGCGGGTGTCGCACGCGAGGACCTGGAAGAGCGCGAAGAGAAAAAGGGCACCTTTTACTACGCCAAGATCATCAAACCCGGTCGCCCGGCGGCGGACATCGTGGCCGAGCAGTTGGAGAAGGCGATCCGCAATTTCCCCTGGCCCAAATCCATGCGCTGGGGCGCGGGCAGCCTGCGCTGGGTGCGTCCGCTGCATTCGATCATCTGCATCTTGTCGGATGAGGCCGGCAATACCGTGGTGCCGCTGGACATTGACGGGATCACATCGGGCAATGTGACCAAGGGGCATCGCTTTTTGTCATCGGGCAGCATCGAGGTGTCGGATTTCGACGATTACACCACCAAGCTGAAACAGGCGCGTGTGATCCTTGCCCCGGAAGAACGGGCCAAAGCGATCTGGAACGACGCCACCAATACCGCCTTTGCACTGGGCCTGGAAGTGGTTGAGGACAAAGGCCTTTTGCGCGAAGTCGCGGGGCTTGTGGAATGGCCTGTCGTCTTGATGGGCGACATTGCCGATGATTTCCTTGGCCTGCCACCCGAGGTGCTTCAAACCTCGATGAAAGAGCACCAAAAGTTCTTTTCCGTGCGCAACCCATCAACCAACCGGATCGAGAAATTCGTCACCGTGTCGAACATGGAAACCACGGACAATGGCGCGACCATCCTGGCGGGCAACCAAAAGGTGCTGGCGGCCCGTCTGGCGGATGCGAAGTTCTTTTGGGAAAACGATCTGCGCGTGGCCAAGTCCGAGGGCTTGGAAAGCTGGACCAACCGCCTGTCCAACGTGACCTTCCACCGCGAATTGGGATCACAGTCCGAGCGCATCGCGCGCATCGCCGCGCTGGCCGGTGAACTGGCCCCCGCTGTTGGCACGGATGCCGATCTGGCGCGTTTGGCCGCGACCGTGGCCAAGGCCGATCTGTCGTCGGAAATGGTCTATGAATTCCCGGAAATTCAAGGGCTTATGGGCCGCTACTATGCCGAGGCCGCGGGCCTGCCCGCTGAGGTGGCCAACGCCTGTGAAGAACATTATTCACCGCTGGGCCCGTCCGATGATGTGCCCACCGCGCCGGTATCCGTTGCCGTTGCGCTGGCGGATAAGCTGGACACGCTGACCGGGTTCTGGGCGATTGACGAAAAGCCCACCGGATCAAAAGACCCCTACGCCCTGCGCCGCGCGGCCCTGGGGGTGATCCGCTTGGTGTTGGAGAACGAAATTCGAGTAAACCTCGAAAACTTCATTATCTTTGCTCAGTTTGGCCTCGAAGACGCTTTTTCCAATATACGACGGAATAACCCTGAAACTGATCTAAATCTCCGAAAGAGATACGCGGCAGCGACGGGAGTAGACTTGAACGACCTAAGGCGTATGGAGCATAAAGCGATCGGTAAAGAGACCATAATGTCGGCACTCCAAGCAATCCAAGATGCCGCACAAGACAAGGAAAACATTGTTGAATACCAGATCGTTCGCGGCCTCCTCTCCTTCTTCCACGACCGCCTCAAAGTCTTCCTGAAAGACGAGGGCATTCGCCACGACGTGATCGACGCCTGTATCGCGATGGAGGGCAATGACGACATCGCCCTTTTGGTGGCCCGCGCCCGCGCCCTGTCGGCGGTGCTGAAAACCGAAGACGGTCAGAACCTTGTCCAGGGGTTCAAGCGCGCCAACAACATCCTGTCTCAGGCCGAGGAAAAGGATGGGGTGGAATACTCTTACGGAGCGGATGCGAAGTTCATCGAAGACCCTTCAGAACAAGCATTGTTTGATGCGCTTGAGACCGCCGAGGCCAAGATCGGCCCGGCCATGGCCGCCGAGGACTACACCACCGCGATGGAGACCATGGCCGCCCTGCGCGCACCGATTGATGCCTTCTTTGAAGCGGTTCAGGTGAATTCGGACAACCAGATCGTGCGTCGTAATCGTCTGAACCTGCTCAGCCAGATCCGCAAAACCTGTTCGCAGGTGGCCGATCTGACCAAGGTCGAAGGCTAAGCGCCCTCACAAACACCGCGCCCGGCGACACCGCCGGGCCGCATCCCCCGTGACCTTGGGGTCAACGCGCCATTCCACCGCTTGCGTTACCCCAATCCACGGCTATGCTGCACGGGTCCCATCACAGGTGCCGCAGTGCAGAAACCAGACCCGCAGAACCCGCATGTCACTTTGATCGAGCCTAGCTCGCCCATGACACCCGCCAGCCACGGGGGCCGGGCGAAGTGTTTGCAGCGGTTGGTGCGGCTTGATCTGCCCGTGCCCCGCACCGTTGCCCTGTCGTTTGACGCGGTACATGGCATCGCCGCCGATGAACTGCCCGATATGCAGGCGATGATTGGCTGTTTTCGCGATGGCGCGCTGTTGTGTGTGCGCCCATCATCCGAAGACCCGGACTGGGGCGGGCCCGGTGCGATTTTGAACATCGGCATGAATGATGCCCGCTTTGAAGACCTGTCCAAGTCATTGGGCCGGACCGAAGCCGCGACGCTGTATCTCAAGTTTGTCCAATCCTACGCGGTGCATGTGGAACGCCTGGACCCGGATCTGTTCGACGAGATCGAAGATCACGGCGAAGCCGGCCTGAAAGACGCGTTGGCCGCCTATGAGGACGAGGCCGAAGTGCCTTTCCCGCAGGATGCGGCCGAACAACTGAGCAAAGTCCTGCGCTCGATGGCCCGCGCATGGGAAGGCACTTCGGCCCGTTTGCTGCGGCAAGCCCGTGGTGCGCCTGCGGATGCGGGGCTTGGGCTGGTTGTGCAGGAAATGGCGCTGGGGATCGGATCGGGCGAATGCGGATCAGGTGTGTTGCAACTGGTGAATTCCGACACCGGGTTGGAACAGATCACCGGGCGCTATCTGTCGCAATCGCAGGGCCGCGAAGCCCTGAACCCCGGATCGGCCAGCCTCTATCTGACCAAGGATCCCCGCGGGCTTTCGCTGGAAGAAGAGCTGCCCGATGCGTTTGCCCGTCTGGTCGAACACGCCCGATTGATGCGTCACAAGCTGCGCGAAGAGATGGAAGTTGAATTCACGCTTGAAAACGGCGCGGTCAGCATCCTTGACGGTGTGCGCGTGGTGCGCTCGTCCCGCGCGGCGGTGCGGATCGCGGTGCGTCTGGCCGAAGACGGAATTATCTCGCGTCAAGAGGCGATCATGCGGATCGAACCGCGCGAAGTGTCCGAGCTGCTGCACCGGCAGATCGCCCCCGAGGCAACACGCGATGTGATCGGGTCTGGCATCGCCGCCTCGCCCGGCGCGGCCACCGGCAAAATCGTCTTTTCCGCCGCCGAAGCCCAGGCCAGCCTTGCGCGTCACGAACGTTGTATCCTGGTGCGCCGGGAAACCTCTCCCGAGGATATTCGCGGCATGCACGCCTCTGTTGCCGTGCTGACGGAACGCGGGGGGATGACCAGCCACGCGGCGGTGATCGGACGCGGCCTTGGTTTGCCCTGTGTCGTCGGCGCGTCGCGGATGAAGTTCAACATCAAGCGCCGCCAGATCGTCACCGAAGACCGTCGCACCCTCAAAGAGGGGGATGTGATCACCATCGACGGCACCACCGGCGAAGTGCTCATGGGGGCGCCCGAGACCATCGAAGCCACTTTGGACGATGCCTTTCAAACCCTGATGAGCTGGGCGGACGACGCGCGTGACATCAAGATCCGCGCCAATGCGGACACCCCCGCCGACGCCGCCACCGCACGCAACTTTATGGCCGATGGCATTGGGCTTTGCCGGACCGAGCACATGTTCTTTGAGGCCGATCGCCTGACGCCCATGCGCGAAATGATCTTTGCGAACACCGCCGAAGATCGTCAGGCCGCCCTTGCGGTGCTGTTGCCGATGCAGCGTGACGACTTTACCGAGCTGTTCCGCATCATGGAGGGGCTGCCGGTCTGCATCCGGTTGTTTGACCCGCCCTTGCACGAGTTCTTGCCCACCACGCGCACCGGGTTGCGCGATCTGGCCGAAGCGCTTGATCTGCCGGTCAGCGATGTGACACGCCGGGTTGAGAGCCTAAAGGAATATAACCCCATGCTTGGGCTGCGCGGGGTGCGTCTGGGTGTGACCGTTCCGGAAATCTACGACATGCAGGCGCGCGCAATTTTCGAGGCAACCCTGGACGCATCGCGCGACGGAGAACCCGTCGTGCCGGAAATCATGTTGCCGCTGGTGTCGGCCCGCCGCGAAGTCGAACTGATCCGCAACCGAATCGAGGCCGTCGCCGCAGCGGTGCGGACCGAACAGGGGCGTGATTTCACCTATCGGCTTGGGGTCATGGTCGAAACCCCCCGCGCCTGCCTGCGCGCTGACGAAATCGCCCCGCATGCCCATTTCCTGTCCTTCGGGACCAACGACCTGACCCAGATGACCTATGGCCTGTCGCGCGACGATGCGGGACGGTTCATGTCAGACTACGTGCAACAGGGTGTCTTTGCCGAAGACCCGTTTCACGTGCTGGACATCGAAGGTGTTGGCGAATTGGTCGCCACCGGCGTCGAGCGAGGACGCGCAACAAATCAACAGGTTACCCTGTCTATCTGCGGCGAACATGGGGGCAACCCGGAATCCATCGCCTTTTGTCGCGCGGTCGGAATGGACTATGTGAGCTGCTCGCCCTTCCGTGTTCCGGTCGCCCGGCTTGCGGCGGCACATCTTGCCATTCGCAACGTCACCCAGCCGGTTCAGCCGCCACCGGCCTAGCGGCCATTTGGCGTTGCAGGCGCCCCACAGTTATCCACAGATTTCTTTGTGCGCGGGCCGGGAATCGCGGATGATCTTACCTATCTCTTTACCAATTGAACCAATTTCTATAGAGGCTCCGCAATCTGGCCTTGGGTGGTTTTGCCCCTTTTGGCCTCCCACAACTTTGAGTCCTCGATGATCAGATCTCTTCTTGTCTCCCTCGCCCTGACCCTAGCAGCACCGGTTTTCGCGGATGGCACAGGGGCTGCGACGCGGCTTATGACGGTTGAAAAGCGCGGTCTTGCCGCGATCACGGTGGACCGCCTGACCAAGCTGACCCTGGCCAGCGCGCAGGGGCCGAACAAAGCCGCAAAATCATCGTCTAAGATCAGCTATTCCACCGACTGGCTGGATCGCCAGCCCGCCGCATCCGGTGGGGCAGACTGGAAATGCCTGGCTGAGGCCCTGTATTTCGAAGCGCGTGGCGAAACTGTCAAAGGCCAGTTTGCCGTCGCAGAAGTGATCTTGAACCGCGTCGACAGCGGGCGCTTTCCCAATTCGGTCTGCGGTGTGATCAACCAGGGGACCGGGCGCAAATACGCCTGCCAGTTCACCTATACCTGTGACGGACGCCCGGAACACATCAACGAACCGCTTGCCTGGTCGCGCGTCGGCAAGGCCGCAAAAGCAGTGCTGGACGGCAAAGCCCCCCGTGTTCTGACAAAGGGGGCGACGCATTATCACACCACGGCCGTCAACCCATCCTGGTCGCGAAAATACAGCCGAACCGCGCGGATTGGCGTGCACATTTTTTACAAACACACGTGGAAAGCCCGCGGATAGGTCGTATTTGTGCTTCTTTACGAAGCATCATTGCGTTACCACCCGATCACTGGCGCCCCCGCGCGCCGCTGATTTGATCTTGGGGTCCTCACTATGGCCAGCGAAATCCGTCTAGCTTTTGCTCATCCGTCCGAGCGCGCCATCGCCACCGCCGATGACCGCCCTAGGGATCGCATCTCTCTGCGCGACCATGTGGTCGAGGTCGAAATTGGTGCCTTTCAAGCGGAACGGGGCACCAAGCAACGCATTCAGTTCAATGTGGTGGTGGAAGTGGAACCGCTGACCGGACCGATCGAGGACGATGTCGACCGGATTTTGTCCTATGACCGTGTCACCGAAGCGATTGCCCATGAACTGTCGGCCGAGCGGCTGAACCTGCTGGAAACCCTGGCCGAGCGCGTGGCCGAACGGATCTTGCTGGAACCCCAGGCCATTCGAAGCTTTGTCAGAATCGAAAAGCTTGATCGTGGCCCCGGCGCCCTTGGTGTCGAAATCGTGCGCACGCGCCGTGATATGGCCGATCATCTCGAAGAAATGGCCGATGAGCTGGCACAAGAGCGTCCGCACCCACGCGTGGTGTTCCTGTCCAACGACGCCATTTCCCACCCGGACCTGACCCAGTGGATCAGCACCATGGACGCCCGAAAGGCCCCGGTGATCTTGTGTGTTGGCCTGCCCGATGAAGCGGGTCCACAGACCGGGCACACGATGACGCAGCGCCGGATTGACCTGCTATCGATTGAACAAAACGGCTGGTTTCTGGCCTCTCGCGACCTGCGCTGCAAGGTCGTCGCCACCCGTACTGAACTGGATTGGGCCATGAAGAACGGCCAGATCTGTGTCTGGGCGCCGTCCAAGATCGTACTGGATGCGGTCGAGGGTCCGCAAACCCAACCGCGCAACGCCCAGGCCTTGTCCGCATGGTTCGCACAAGAGATGGAAGCCTGCGAGTTTTTGATGATTGACGGCACAATCGGCGGGAATTTGCCGGACAGCGGCTCAATTCCACAACGTCAGGTTGATATCGGGCAGCCGTTGTTCTGAGAATCTTGCCAAGCCCGCCCAGATCGTTCACCTGAGCCTATGGACGCTTACTATCGCCCCCTCACCTGCACCACGCAGCCCAAACCCGACGGCGCTTTTTCCGTCGCGCAGACATCTGTCTGGTTTACGCACGCCATGTGCCATCGCCGCGGCGCCGATCCGGTTTGTGTCGCGGCACAGGATATCCCCGAACCCTGGCTGACGCGGCTGACGGCCCCGCGCAAGGATATTCTTGGACTGGATATGAGCCAGCCCCATGTCATGGGTATCCTAAATGTCACGCCGGACAGTTTCTCGGATGGGGGCACGCATAACACTGCCCCCCGCGCCCTGGCCTGCGCCCGCGCTATGATCCAAGCTGGCGTGTCCCTCATCGACATCGGCGGCGAAAGCACGCGGCCCGGTGCGAAAACCGTCCCGGCCGAAGCGGAAATCGCGCGGACCGAGCCGGTCATTCGCGCGATCCGCCACGACATGAATATCCCTCTGTCCATCGACACGCGCAAATCTTCGGTTGCGGAGGCCGCGGTCGAAGCGGGTGCGAGCCTGATCAACGACGTCTCTGGTTTTACCTTTGATCCGATGCTGGCCCCTTTTGCCGCCAACAATGATCTGCCAGTCTGTGTCATGCACGCGCGGGGCGATCCCGAAACCATGCACATCAATCCGCATTACGACGATGTGTTGCTGGATGTTTTCGATTTTCTCGAAGCCCAGATCCTCATGTTGGAAAGCATCGGAATGTCGCGCGATCATATCCTGGTGGACCCGGGGATTGGGTTTGGCAAGACAATGGATCACAACCTGTTGCTGCTCAACAGTTTATCTCTGTTTCATGGATTGGGATGCCCGGTTTTATTGGGGGCATCACGCAAGCGTTTCATCGGTGACATCTCAAAGGTGGAAACCGCAGCCCAACGCATGCAGGGATCGATTGCCGTTGCGCTGGCGGCCTATGCGCAGGGGGTGCAAATCACCCGCGTGCATGACGTCGCAGAAACCATTCAAGCGCTTTCACTTTGGACAGCTATTTCAAAAGGAAAACATTGATGACCCGCAATATGTTCGGAACCGATGGCATTCGCGGCACCGCGAATAAGTTTCCCATGACAGCCGAGATGACCTTGATGCTGGGGGCTGCGGTCGGGCGGCATTTTCGCAATGAGCACCAGGGGGTCCACCGGGTGGTGATCGGCAAGGACACACGCCTGTCCGGCTATATGTTCGAAAATGCGCTCACCGCTGGCCTGACGTCGACCGGTATGAATGTTTTGTTGCTGGGCCCGGTGCCCACACCGGCGGTGGGACTGTTGACCACCTCGATGCGTGCGGATCTTGGCATCATGATTTCCGCAAGCCACAACCCGGCGGAGGACAACGGCATCAAGTTTTTCGGGCCCGATGGCTTCAAACTGTCGGATGCGGTCGAGGCGGAAATCGAGACGCTGGTTGAAACCGGTGTCCGGCCCGCGCACCCCGAAAACATCGGCCGGGCCAAACGAATTGATGACGGGCGTTTTCGCTATCAAGAGCGGGTCAAATCCACCCTGCCCCAGGGGCTCAGGCTGGATGGAATCAAGGTCGTGATCGATTGCGCCAACGGCGCCGCCTATCGCACCGCACCCGAGGTCCTGTGGGAGTTGGGCGCGGATGTCGTGACGATCGGCACCGAGCCCAACGGGTTGAACATCAACAAGGATTGTGGATCGACCCAACCGCAAAAAGCAGCGGACGCCGTGCTGCGCCACAACGCGGATGTCGGCATTTGTCTGGATGGGGACGCGGATCGGATTATCCTGATCGATGAAAAAGGTCAGGTCGCGGATGGCGATCAGCTGATGGGCCTCTTGGCGTCCAGCTGGGCCGACACCGGGCGGCTTAAGGGGGGCGCCTTGGTGGCCACGGTGATGTCGAACCTGGGGCTTGAGCGGTTCCTGGACGGCAAGGGGCTCAGGCTTGAGCGCACCAAGGTCGGCGACAGATATGTCGTTGAAACAATGCGCAAAAACGGCTTTAACCTGGGCGGAGAGCAATCCGGCCACATTGTGATGACCGACTATGCGACCACCGGTGACGGGCTTATGGCGGGCATGCAGTTCCTGGCGGAAATGGTACGCACCGGACGCAAGGCGTCAGAATTGACCCAGGTGTTCGACCCCGTGCCGCAGTTGCTCAAGAACGTCCGTTTTGCCACGGATTCGCTGCCGCTGGACCAGGTGGGGGTCAAGGCCGCCATCGCACAGGCCGAGGCCGATCTGATCGGGAAAGGGCGTCTGCTGATCCGTAAATCCGGCACCGAGCCGCTGATCCGGGTCATGGCCGAATGCGAAGATCCCGCTTTGCTGGAACAGGTGGTTGATGGGATCGTGGCCGAAGTTCAGGCCGTCGCTTAACGCCCTTATCCCCTATGAATGGCACCCGGCAGAGCGCTCTGCCGGGGCCTTTTGACTGCATAGCCCACCTGGGTTTCCGGCTTTGCCCGGGCACAGGTCCAGCCTGAGCATGCGTGGCGGGTGTCGTCTGATCTTCTGAAAGCTGTCGTGATTTCAGACCGACAGCCCCTTAGGCCTTGCGCAAGACCGCGCCACGCAGCCCACGCCACAGGCGACGGAAAAAGGCGATGATCCCCGCAAGAAACGCCCATACCCCAAAGAACCCGGTGCCCGCGAACATCGCCCCCTCGAAGGTCGCAGGCACAGCCGGTTTGTAGGCCTCAAACGCGCGTTTGGCGATGTCCCGGTCTCCCATGTGGCTCGCCAATTTGGCCCGCATAAACGGCCCCGCCCCTTCCAGCGCAGCCAGATCCTGAGACAGGCGCGCATGCCGGGCGATGTCAAACGCCATGTTTTCGGATTGGGTTTTGGCCAAAGCGCCCTCTTGCGAAAGCTGGTCAAGATAGGCGGCAAGCGTCATATCCACATCTGCCGCGTCCGCTTCATAGCGGGTGATCTGGCGCGACAATTCATCCACGGCACCACCCAATCGCTGCATATATTGCTGCGAAAACTCAGGGAATTGCGACAGCCCCAAAGCCCCGGTCACGGCCCCTGCCATGGTCAACGCGCGTGTGATCATCTTGTCCACCCAAAGAAATGCCCCGACCAAGATAGGCCGGGGCACGTGCATTCGCGAAGGGAATTTTTCTTATCCCGCAACCTTGCCATAGATCTCGGCGATCTTGGCGATGGCCTGTTCCGGCGGCATTTCCGTGTTTTCACCGGTGCGGCGGCAGGTGACTTCGACCACGCCGTTTTTCAGACCGCGCGGACCAACGGTGATCCGCCAGGGCAGACCAATCAGGTCCATGGTGGCGAATTTGCCCCCCGCACGTTCGTTGCGGTCATCATACAGCGGCTCAAGCCCCAGCGCGCTCAGCGATGCATAGAGCGCATTACAGGCCTCGTCGGCGGCTTCGTCCCCCTGCTTGAGGTTCACGATGCCACAGTGGAAGGGGGTCACGCCCTCGGGCCAGATGATGCCCTTGTCGTCATGCGACGCTTCGATGATCGCGCCCAACAGCCGGGACACGCCGATCCCGTGCGACCCCATGTGAACCGGGGTGGGTTTGCCATCCGGGCCCTGAACCGTCGCGCCCAACGCATCCGAATACTTGGTGCCGAAATAGAAAATCTGCCCCACTTCGATCCCGCGCGCCACGCGGCGGCGCTCTTGTGGGACCTGATTGAACAGCGCTTCATCATGGGTTTCATCGGTGCGCGCATAGCGCGAGGTGAACTCTTCGAGAACGGCCTGGCACTGTTCGACGCTGTCAAAATCAATCTCGCGATCGCCAAAGGTCAGATCGGTGACTTCGCTGTCATAAAAGACCTCGGATTCACCGGTTTCGGCCAGCACGAGGAACTCATGCGTATCATCCCCACCAATCGGGCCAGAATCGGCACGCATCGGAATCGCCTGAAGCCCCATGCGCTCATAGGTGCGCAGATAGCTGACCAGATGGCGGTTATAGGCGTGCAGCGCGTCCTCTTTGGAGAGGTCAAAGTTATACCCGTCCTTCATGTAGAACTCGCGCCCGCGCATCACGCCAAAGCGCGGGCGGATTTCGTCGCGGAACTTCCACTGGATCTGATACAGGGTCAGCGGCAGGTCCTTGTAAGACGACACATGGCTGCGGAACACATCGGTAAACAGCTCTTCGGCGGTGGGCGAAAACAGCATGTCACGGCCATGACGGTCCTGCATGCGCAGCATTTCTTCGCCATAGCCGTCATAGCGGCCGGATTCACGCCACAGGTCAGCGGTTTGCAGCGTCGGCATCTGCATCGCGATGTGCCCGGCCTTGGCCTGTTCTTCGTGGATGATGTCCTCGATCTTGCGCAGAACCTTGAACCCCATGGGCAGCCAGGAATAGATGCCGGCGGCCTGTTGTTTGATCATCCCCGCGCGCAACATGTAGCGGTGGCTGACAATCTGCGCCTCAGAGGGCGTTTCCTTGAGAACGGGGAGAAAGTAGCGGGAAAGGCGCATATCGGACCCTTGCAATTGACTGGTTACAGGGGTTTTGCGCCATGCGCCCCCGGTTGACAAGGGTCCAGACCAATTATGCGCCGCTGCGGCTGCGCTCGGCCAGCAGGGCAAGCAAGGGAAAGCCAAGGAACAGCACCCATTGCGGTTGGGTGAGCAGCTCTCCCATCCACAAAACGCCTCCGGTCAGAAATAGCCCGGCCCAGCCCAGTTGCACCAGCGCACTGACCACCAAAAGCGTGCGATTGGGGCCGCGCGCCAGCCACAGGTAGATGCCCGCCAGCCCGACCAACACCACGGTGATCGCATGCCAAAGCACCCAGGACATGACGCGCAGATCCGGTGTGGACAGTTGATCCCAAAAGGCCCGCGGATATTGCGGTCCGCCCATGAAAAAATGAAGGCCCGCTGTGCCCAGCATAAGCACCGCGAGAAAGAGGAAGGGTTTTGACATGTTTCGATTCTCCATACGGTAGCGTATGGTTTGCATTTTGCGCTGGCCCCAGTCAATACGCCAGCGTATGGTTTTAATATGAGCAAAACACGTCTCTCCCAGGAAGATTGGATCAAAGCCGGGTTCCGCGCCTTGACAAAAGGAGGGCACGCCGCCCTGCGGGCCGAAGCCATCGCCCGGGATCTCAAGACAACCAAAGGGTCTTTCTACTGGCATTTCAAAGGATTAACCGACTACAAAACGGCGCTTCTCAAATTTTGGGCGGATCAGGCCACGGCGGGGATTATCACGGGTCTTGCTCCGCTTGCCCCCGGACTTGCGCGGTTGACGGCATTGATCGAAATCGCGTCGCAGACCCCTGAGGAATTTGGTGGCCCCCAGGCCGAACCCGCCATCCGCGAATGGGCGCGCTATGATACAGAGGCCGCCGACGCTGTGCGCCGGATTGATCAGGAGCGGATCACTTATCTCAGGGCGGAACTCGCCCAACTTGGGGTTCACACGCCCGAGGCGGCCGACCTGTTCTATGCCGCACATCTTGGACTGGAACAGCTTGCAATCAGCACGCAAGACAACGGGCAACAGGCGCGCCTGTACCTACTTGAGCTGTTGGCGACTGCTTCCCCTTGAAACCCACGCGACATCGGGTGATGTAAGTGGAAACATGTAAGGAGTGCCCATGCCCCTGCCCGTTGAAACGCAGATGAAATACTGGGGGATCACGACCGCGGTCGTGGCCATTGTCTTATGGTATCTGGGCACGGTCCTGACGCCCTTTGTTCTGGGGGCCGCCATCGCCTATTTCCTTGATCCCGTAGCGGATCGGCTTGAGGACATGGGCTTTTCCCGCGCGGTTGCCACGACCATCATCGCTGTGTTCGCGGTGGTTTTGTTCATCGTGGTCGCCTTGGCCGTGGTGCCGACCTTGATTCAACAGGCCTTTCAACTTGTTGAAACCGCGCCGGAGCTTATCCGCGATCTGCGCGCGTTTATTTCTGATCGCTTCCCCAGCCTGCTCAAACCCGACAGTCCGTTGCATGACGCGTTGAACAGCGTGGGTGCGACCGTTCAGGAAAAAGGAGGTGAGCTGTTCAGCACGCTGCTGGCGTCGCTGGGGTCCCTGTTGAACATTGCCATGCTCTTTGTGATTTCCCCGGTGGTGGCGGTCTATCTGCTGTTGGATTGGGACAATATGATCGCGCGCATTGATACCTTGCTGCCGATGGACCACCGGGACACCGTTCGGGCAATCGCCAGTGATGTTGATCAGGTGCTATCGGGCTTTGTGCGCGGCATGGGCTCGGTCTGCATGATCCTTGGCACATATTACGCGGTGGCACTGATGGCGGCGGGGCTTAGCTTTGGTCTGGTGGTCGGCGCCATTGCCGGCATGCTGACCTTTATTCCCTATGTTGGTGCCTTGGTGGGCGGCGTGCTGGCCATCGGGCTGGCGCTGTTCCAGTTCTGGGGCAGCATCGAAGTGGTCGAAGCGGGTGAAACCATCTACAAGACCGACTGGATCAGGATTGTCGTTGTCTGGGCGATTTTCCAATCTGGCCAACTGCTAGAAGGCAATGTTCTGACACCCAAACTGGTGGGATCATCGGTGGGCCTGCACCCTGTCTGGCTGCTTTTGGCGCTGTCTGTCTTTGGATCGCTGTTCGGGTTCGTCGGCATGCTGGTTGCCGTGCCCCTGGCCGCGGCCATCGGGGTGATTGTGCGTTTTGGCGCCGATCAATACACCCGCAGCCGACTGTTCAAAGGCATCATCGGACGCGACCAGGAATGACCCAACCCAAACAACTTGCTCTGCCCTTGCCCAAACGTGCGGCGCTGGGGCGGGAAGACTTTTACGTGACCACCGCGAACGCCCTTGCCGTGGCGCAAATTGAAAGCTGGCAGATCTGGCCCGCGCGCAAGATGGTTCTGGCGGGG
The DNA here is from genome assembly GCA_025210345.1 of Pelagimonas sp. GTDB lineage: Bacteria > Pseudomonadota > Alphaproteobacteria > Rhodobacterales > Rhodobacteraceae > JAOARQ01. The sequence goes on from JAOARX010000038.1 coordinate 43,652, forward strand.
CCCAGCGGTGCGGGCAAAACCCATCTGGCGCATGTCTGGGCGGCGCTGTCAGGGGCGCGTATCGTTGAAGCCACTGACATCACGCCTGAAACCGTGCCGGATCTGGCCCAAAGCAGCCTTTGTGTGGAAAACGCCGAAGATATCGCGGGCAACGCGCAGGCCGAAGAAATCCTGTTTCACCTGCACAACATGGTGCTGGCCAACGGGCATGCGCTTTTGCTGACCGGCACCCGCCCCCCGAACCTGTGGGGGCTGACCCTGCCCGATCTTCAAAGCCGGATGATGGGGGCACAAACCGCGACGCTGGCAGAGCCCGATGACGATCTTCTTGCGGCTTTGCTGCTTAAGCTGTTTGCCGATCGCCAGATCATGCCAGCCCCGGATGTCATCCCCTACCTGACCCGCCACATGCCCCGCAGCTATCGCGCCGCCCAGGACATTGTCGACGCGCTGGACGAGGCGGCGATGGGGCGCACCAAGGGTGTCAGCCGACCATTGGCCGCAGCGGTGCTGGAAGCGCTTGAACAACCCCGCTAAAGGGCAGAAAATAGGGGGTGCCTGTCATAATTTCGTTGCAGGCAAAACGCATATAGGCGCCCCATGACCCAAGCTGATTTTCTCAAATCCCCGCTCCCTGACGCGATCGACCTTCCCGACCTGGATCTGACGGGACCACAGCGGTTCTTCAATCGCGAACTCAGCTGGCTTGGCTTTAACTGGCGCGTGCTGGAAGAGGCCGAAAACCCGAATGTTCCCCTGCTGGAACGGGTGCGGTTCCTGTCGATTTCGGCGGCAAACCTTGATGAATTCTATACGGTCCGCGTGGCGGGCCTGCGCGAATTGGCACAGGCGGGCAATATGACCCCTGCCGCTGACGGGCTGACCCCTGCCGAACAACTGGTGCTGATCGACGAAGACGCCCGGCGGCTTATGGCCGAACAGCAGCGCATGCTGGGGGTCCTGACCGCCATGATGCAGGATGAGGGGATTTCCATCGTCGGACGCGAGGCGCTGACCGCGGCGGATAAATCCTATCTCGCAGAGGCATTCCTGAATCAGGTGTTTCCGGTGCTTTCACCGCTGGCGATTGATCCGGCACATCCCTTTCCGTTCATTGCGAACATGGGGTTTTGCCTTGCGCTGCAACTGGAACGCAGCCGGGACAAGCAGGGGCTTCAGGCCCTGCTGCCGATCCCTGCACAAATCGACCGCTTTATGACGCTGCCCTCAAAGGAAGGCCAACACCGCTTTATCCTGCTCGAAGATCTGGTGCTGTTGCATGTGGACAGCCTGTTTCCCGGCTATGTCTGCAAGGATCATCTGGGGTTTCGGGTGCTGCGTGACAGCGATCTCGAAGTCGAAGAAGAGGCCGAAGACCTCGTGCGCGAATTCGAAGTGGCGCTCAAACGTCGCCGCCGGGGACAGGTTGTGCGCCTGACCGTCAGCGCCGGCGCCCCCAAGGCGCTGCGCGCCATTGTCGAACGCGAATTGCACGTCAGCCCCAGCGAGGTGGTTGAACTGGACGGCATGATCGGTGTGGGTGACACCAAGGAACTGGTGATTGACGAACGCGCGGATCTGCTTTGGCCCAGCTTTACCCCGCGCGTGCCCGAACGCGTGCAGGACCATGATGGCGATATGTTCGAAGCCATCAAACAAAAGGACATGCTGCTGCACCACCCCTATGAGACCTTCGACATGGTGGTGCGTTTCCTCAACCAGGCGGCGCGCGATCCCGACGTTGTGGCGATCAAGCAGACCCTGTATCGGACCTCGAAAAAATCGCCCATCGTCAGCGCCCTGTGCGAAGCGGCCGAAGATGGCAAATCCGTCACCGCCCTTGTCGAGCTGAAAGCACGTTTTGACGAGGCCGCAAATATTCGCCAATCGCGCCGTCTGGAACGCGCCGGGGCGCATGTGGTTTACGGGTTCCTGGACTGGAAAACCCACGCCAAGATATCCCAGGTGGTGCGCCGCGAGGGGAGCAAACTGGTCACCTACACCCATTGGGGCACGGGAAATTACCACCCCATCACCGCCAAGATCTATACCGATTTGTCATTCTTCACCTGTGATGATGCGCTCGGGCGGGATGCGGCCAAGCTGTTCAACTATTTGTCGGGATATGCCAAACCCGAAGCGCTGGAGAACCTGCAGATCTCGCCCCACAGTCTGAAATCCGGCATGATCAAGCTGATCGATGCGGAAATTGCGCACGCACAGGCGGGGCGCCCGGCCCAGATCTGGATCAAGATGAACTCGCTGATCGAACCGGGGATGATTGATGCGCTGTACCGCGCCAGCCAGGCGGGGGTAAAGGTCGATTGCGTCATTCGTGGCATCTGTGGCTTGCGGCCCGGGGTCAAAGGCCTTTCCGATAATATCCGGGTCAAATCGGTCGTGGGGCGCTTTTTGGAACATTCCCGGATCGCCTGCTTTGGCAATGGCCATGGCCTGCCGCACACCAAAGCCCGCGTGTTCATCTCGTCTGCGGATTGGATGGGGCGCAACCTGAACCGCCGGATTGAAACCGGGGTCGAGATCAAGAACAAAACGGTCAAGGCCCAGATCGTCAGCCAGATCATGGCCGCCAACTTTGCCGATACGGCGCAAAGCTGGGTGATGGATGGCCATGGTCGCTTTGATCGCCACATCGTGCAAGAGGGTGAAAAACCGTTTAACTGCCACCGGTTCTTTATGGAAAACCCGTCGCTGTCCGGGCGCGGATCCGCCGGGGCGTCGGACGTGCCCAAACTGACCCACGGGGATTGACGCCCTCACAAAAATGTCGATAAAAACCAAACGTTTCAGCCGCTTGTCTCATGTTGTCTCAGGATCGCACTTGACCCGGGCGGCTGGCTTGGCGATGGTTTGGAACGAAGACTTGCGGGGGCGCGTATGCACGACACCGACACCCACGGCCATTGGGATCCGTTTGACCACCCGCTGTTTGATGATCCCAACTCTCGCGCCCTGTCGCGCGTTGGTGTTGTTGATATCGGGTCGAACTCGGTGCGCATGGTGGTCTTTGACGGCGCGGCGCGCAGCCCGGCCTATTTCTTTAACGAAAAGATCATGTGTGGGCTGGGGGCTGGCATTGCGGAAACCGGTCGCCTGAACCCCGAAGGGCGCGAACGCGCCATGCGCGCCATGAAACGGTTTCAGCAACTGGCCCAGAACATGGAGCTGCCGCACCTGTCGATTGTCGCCACCGCCGCAATGCGCGACGCCGAAGATGGCCCGGAATTCCGCGAACAGCTGGAACAGGAAACCGGCCTGCGTGTCTGGGTGATCGACGGCGATGAAGAGGCACGGCTGTCGGCGCAGGGGGTCTTGCTGGGGTGGCCCGCGTCTTATGGGCTGGTCTGCGACATTGGCGGTGCCTCGATGGAGCTGGCCGAAATCCACGACGGCGAGGTCGGGCGCCGCATGAGTTCAGAGCTGGGCCCGCAGAAATTCAAGGATCTTGAGGGCGGGCGCCCGGCGCGCGAAGCCTATATTCGCAACGAGCTTAAGGTTCTAGCCAAACACATGGGGACGCAACGCGACCGGCTGTTCCTTGTGGGGGGGTCGTGGCGCGCGATTGCCAAGATCGACATGGAACGGCGCAGCTATCCTTTGCATGTCCTGCATGAATACCGCATGGATGCGGACACAGTTGCCGAAACGATCGCCTTTATCGAAGCCGCCGAAGATCTTGACGACTTGCGCAAGACCTGTGGGATTTCGTCAACCCGCATGGCGCTGGTGCCCTACGCGGCCGAGGTGCTGGCGCAATTGATCGATACCTTCAACCCCAAGGACATCGCCATTTCCAGCTATGGCATCCGTGAGGGGCTGTTGTATGAACAGATGCCGCAAATCCTGCGCGATCGCGATCCACTGATCGAATCGTGCCGCTATGCCGAGGTCAAAGATGCGCGGGTTCCCGGCACCGGACGTATCCTGTATGACTTTGTTTTGCCCCTGTTCCCAGACGCTTCGCCCGCCCGCAGGCGGCTGATCAAAGCCGCCTGTCTTTTGCATGACGTCAGCTGGCGCGCCCATCCCGACTATCGTGCCGAGGTGTGCTTCGACAATGCCACCCGTGCCAATCTGGGGGGGTTAAAGCATGGGGAACGTGTGTTCTTGGGCATGGCCTTGCTGCATAGATATCGCAACAAGCGCGAAGGCACCCGCTTTGACGCGCTCTACGATCTGATCCCCGCAGATCATCAGTGCGAGGCCGAGATCCTTGGCAAAGCCCTGCGCTTTGGCGCGATGCTGTGGACACTGGAAAAAGGGGATGGGGCCACGGCGCTGCGTTGGTCACCCGAAGACAAGGCGCTGACGCTGTATTTGTCCGAAGACAGCACCGCTCTGTTTGGCGAAGCGCCGGAATCGCGGTTTCGCTCACTTGCCGGTGCGCTGGGGGCCGAAACGGCCGATGTGGTCATCCGAGACTGAACTTACAGCTCGATGTCATTTTGCGCGCCGCCCGCGTCTGAATCCGTGTCGGGGGCATCCTCGGGCAGGCGTTTGCGCAAGATGATATCCCCATTGGGCAGAATTTCGGGCGGATGATAGGCTGACCAATCTTCGACCTTATTCAGAAGATCGCGAAACCCCTGCCCCATCTCGCCGGACAACTGCCGCAACATGGGTTCCAGATCCTGCGCCATGCCCTCAAGCTCATCGAGCGCGGGCTCCATCTCTTGCATCAGCCCCTCCAGGAACAGGCGCGCGCCGCGCTCCATCAGGCTTGGCGCGTCTTCGTCTTGCGCCCAGGCGGGGGACGCGGCGACAGCGATCAAAAGGACCGCAGTGGAAAGAAGCTGTTTCATGACCTCAACCTAAGAACCCTAGATCTCCAAATCAATCGTTACCGGGAAATGGTCAGAGGCCGTCAGTAAAGCTTTGCGCAGGTCGGGTGTTTGCCAACAGATCGCGTCCTCGAATGGGTGCCATATCCGCCAGCGCGGCCCAAGGTCCCGAAGGTCTTGTGATACCATGATGTAATCCAAAAGCGCCTGAAGATACCGCCCCTCAGAGGCCAGAAAAAAGCGCGACGTGCTGGGTTGCGCCGCAAGCGGATGCCTAAGCGCACGGGCGGCATGTGGGTCAAACAGCGCATCGGGCGCCTCACCAAGCAAGATCTCGACCGAGCTGCGCCCAAACAGATGTTCGAATTCGTCCAGCCCGGGCCCATCGTTCAGATCCCCCATCAGCATCAGCGCGTCGCCCGCGTCCAGATGGGACTGAACCCGCTGGCGCAGCCAAATCGCCTGGGCCAGCTGCTTGCGCCGATTGGCAATCGAAATCCGCATGACTTCGTCACGGTTGGTCGCCCCATGCGGCGCCTTGGATTTCAGATGTGCCCCGATCAGCCGCAGCAACGCGCCCGCCCTGGTCACAAGCTGCAACTCCAACGGGGGTTTGGAAAACACCACCTCATCGCGCGCGGCATCCACGTCCAGATCAATCTGAAAGGTGTGATCAAAGCGGGGTGTCGTTGCACTGGCCTGCGGATCGTGCCGGACGCGCATCACCGTGGGATCATACAGGAATGCGATCTCTTGCTGGGTGTTGTTGGTGAACCCCGTCACCACCTCTTGCGTGCGCAGATCAAACGCCTGAACAAAACTGGTCAATGCGCGCGCCGTGCTGCGTTTTCGGCTGGTGTCCGGCGCTTCGATCAGCATGATCCCATCGGCGTCCAACGCCCGGAACACGGTCCCCAGTGCCTCGGTCTGGGCCAGCCGCGTCACATCATGTCGCGCAGACCAGCCCCCATCGTTGAACAGCTGCCCATCGTCGTCGAACAGCGCATCGAACCATTCGACATTGTAGGTGGCCAGCCGCATCAGGCGTGCTCCCGCTCCGAAATTTCGCGCCAGGCGGTGGTGATGTCCTGCATGCGATTTTCGGACAGGCGAATGGCTTCTTCCGGGACGCCGCGGGCGATCATCACATCGGGGTGATTGTCGCGCACCAATTGGCGATAGCGCTTGCGGATGTCCTCAAGCGGCATGTCCGGCGTCACCCCGAGGATGGTAAAGGGATCGGGCCGCGCATCAGGAACGAACCGCGCGCGCAGGGCCATGAACCGTGTTTCGTCGATCTCGAAGATCTCGGCAACGCGGGCCAAAAACGCATCTTCCCCGGGATGGTAAACCCCATCCGCCAGCGCAATATGGAACAGCCCGTACATCAGGTCGCACAGCGTGCCATCGGCCTCTTTGAACATGCGCTTGATCCGCAGCGCATATTCCTCAAACCCGGCCACGTCCTGCCGCGCGAGGTTGAACACTTTGGCGGCGCCCGCCTCATCTTCGGGTGAGATATGAAACACCTCGCGAAAGGCCATGACCTCATCGCGCGTGACCTGGCCGTCCGCCTTGGCCATCTTGGCCGACAGCGCGATCACCGCAATGGTAAAGCCGACCTTGCGCTCGGGCGGGGTGCGCAGGCTGTCAAAGACCTGTGTGAGGCCTTCGCCATTGGCAAGCGCCTGAAGCGCCTGGGTGATGCGGGTCCAGATTGACATGAAAACACTTTAGATCTTTGCACATACAATGTCAGGTGGTGAAATCAGTACTGGCAACAAGACCGGCAACAATTGCACAAGATGGCAGGCGGGCACGCACCCTAGGTCAGGGAAACCACTCCGCCGGGGCCTCGCAGCTGGGCCAGCAAAGCGGGATCGTCACCGGTTTCGAACCGGACCAGCGGGGCCTGCAAATGGGGGGCCAAGAGCGTCTGCAAGTCCTGCGCCTTTGGCAGGCGAACGGTTAACTGCGCCAGATCAAGCCCTGCCGACGGCAGGCTTTGGCCCGGCGGCACATCGCTATGCCATTGAATAAGCGCGGGAAACAGCCCGTCAAAGGGCAATTGACCATTTTCGGGAACCGCCATGGTCCAGCGCAACCCGTCCCGTTCCAGCGCGACTTTGCGTCCCGCCATGGGCAGCGCTGCAAGCGCGGCGTCGATATCTTGAACCCGGCAAATCCACTTGTCCAAACGCGGGGGCCCGGCAAACTGGTCCAACCCGAACCAGCGCGCATCCGCCGGTGTAGCCATGCCCGGGTCAATGGCAATGGCCTCAAGGTAGAGCCCAGCGTTCAACCCCATCAGCCGATTATGTGTGCCGTATCGCGCGTGACACCCCCCGCCCCCCATTGGACAGGCCAGCACGCTTTCCACATGGGACACCGCATCAGGCAACGTCGTCCCCAACACGGCAATATGATCGAGTTCCAACATTTCTAGCCCCTTGGTAAGCTGGTGTAGAAAACAGAAAAACCCGCCTGAAGACCAGACGGGTTTCGCATTTTTCACAGATCGCGCAGATCAGGCGCGCGCTTCGCGGATCAGTTTGAGAATGTCCTGAGCCGCTTCGGGAATGTTGGTGCCCGGGCCAAAGATCGCCTTCACACCGGCATTTTGCAGGAATTCATAGTCCTGCTGCGGGATCACACCCCCACAGATGACGATGATATCCCCGGCGCCTTGCTCTTTCAGCTGTGCGATCAACTGCGGGGCGAGGGTCTTGTGACCGGCCGCCTGCGAGCTGATCCCGATCACATGCACATCGTTGTCGATGGCGTCCTGCGCCGCCTCGGCGGGGGTCTGGAACAGCGGGCCCACGTCAACGTCAAAGCCGATATCCGCAAAGGCGGTTGCAATCACCTTGGCGCCGCGGTCGTGCCCGTCCTGGCCCATTTTCACCACAAGCATACGCGGGCGGCGGCCCTCATCTTCGGCGAAATCATCCACCGCTTTCTGGATCGCGGCAAACCCATCGTCGCCTTCATAGGCGGCGCCATAAACGCCAGCCAGGGTTTTGACCTCGGCCCGGTGACGGCCAAATACCTTTTCCATCGCCATGCTGATCTCTCCCACAGAGGCACGCGCCCGGGCTGCTTCTACGGCAGCCTCCAACAGGTTTCCACCCTCGTTGGCGCGACGTTCCAGTTCGGCAATCGCCTTTTCGAACGCGTCGTTGTCGCGGGTTGCGCGGATCTGTTCCAGCCGCGCGACCTGTGCTTCGCGGACGGCCACGTTGTCCACATCCAGAATATCGATCGGATCCTCTTCGGTGAGACGGTATTTGTTCACACCAACGATCACCTCTTCGCCGCGGTCAATCATGGCCTGGCGCCTGGCGGCGGATTCCTCGATCCGCAGTTTCGGCATGCCCGAGGCAACCGCCTTGGTCATACCACCCATGTCCTCGACCTCTTCCATCAGAGCCCAGGCTTTGTTGATCAGCTCATCGGTGAGGCTTTCGACATAGTACGACCCCGCCAGAGGATCGACCACATTGGTCACACCGGTTTCTTCCTGCAAGATGATCTGGGTGTTGCGCGCAATGCGGGCCGAGAATTCCGTTGGCAGCGCGATGGCTTCGTCCAGGGCGTTGGTGTGCAGCGACTGGGTGCCCCCCAGAACCGCCGACATGGCCTCATAGGCGGTGCGGATCACGTTGTTATAGGGGTCTTGCTCTTGCAGCGACACGCCCGAAGTCTGGCAATGGGTGCGCAGCATCTTGGAGCGCTCGGATTTGGCGCCAAATTCCGTCATGACGCGATGCCACAGGGTGCGCGCCGCGCGCAATTTGGCCGCTTCCATGAAAAAGTTCATGCCAATAGCAAAGAAGAATGACAGGCGGCCAGCGAACTTGTCGACATCCATGCCCGCGTTGATCGCCGCACGCACATATTCACGCCCATCCGCCAGGGTATAGGCAAGTTCCTGCACCAGGTTCGCGCCCGCTTCCTGCATGTGATAGCCGGAAATCGAGATCGAGTTGAATTTCGGCATCTCGTTCGAGGTGAATTCGATAATATCCGAGATAATCCGCATCGAAGGCTCAGGCGGATAGATATAGGTGTTGCGCACCATGAACTCTTTCAGAATGTCATTCTGAATGGTGCCCGCAAGCAGCGCCTTGTCATGGCCCTGTTCTTCGCCCGCAACGATAAAATTCGCGAGGATCGGGATCACCGCGCCGTTCATGGTCATGGAGACCGAAACCTTGTCCAGCGGAATGCCGTCGAACAGGATTTTCATGTCTTCGACACTGTCGATGGCCACACCGGCCTTGCCAACATCGCCAACCACCCGTTCGTGATCAGAATCATACCCGCGGTGTGTCGCCAGATCGAAGGCCACCGAAACCCCCTGCTGACCCGCAGCAAGGTTCTTGCGATAAAACGCGTTGGATTCCTCGGCGGTCGAAAAGCCCGCATATTGGCGGATCGTCCAGGGACGACCGGCATACATCGTCGCCTTGACGCCGCGGGTAAAGGGACCAAATCCAGGCAGCGTGCCCATGTGGCCCAGATCCGCAGTGTCCTCCGCCGTATAGAGCGGCTTTACCTCGATATCTTCGAGGGTGTTCCATTTCAGGTCGTCAAGCGCGCGGCCGCGCAGCTCTTTCTCGGCCAGTTGCCGCCAGTTTTCGGGCAGATCTGTCATTGTGGTGTCCTCTCTCAAACAGGGCCGCTGCCAGCTCTTGCGCCGGTCTTTTCGTCCCTGGGTCTTCGATCAATTGCGCCATCCCATCGGCCCCGGCACGCAGCCAGTGCAGATCGTCGGCATAGGTTTCACGCAGATGCGAAATCTGAATGTCGTCAAAGGGTTGCCAGCGCCCGTCCCCGTCAGGCAGGCAGGTGCTTTTTTGGCCACGCTCTTCCAATTCATGTCGCAGCGCGGGCAAATCCGGGCTGCGGTTCGACCAATATTGGCTAGACCGCAATGCGGGCAGATCCCCCAGGCCGGTCATCTTGTGCAGCAGATGGTCAGGCCGATCGGCAAATCTTTCAAACGGGGTGACCATGATTTCGCTGTTGGGACAGGCGCAGGCCAGATCCGCAATCACATGCCGCCAACTGCGCGGTGAATCAACCACCGCCTGCAGGGTTCCCGCCATCGGCACATCGGCACCGCGCGGAATGAGGAAGGCAAACACCGAGGCCCACCAGCTATCAAGGCTGCGGATCTGCAATACGATCCGCTTGGGGGTCTGAAAGGCGGTATGCAAACGCGCCATGCGTTCACCAACTTCAGGGTAGAGAACCATTTCACGCTGGCAACGCCGCACGGTGCCCAACATGTTTTCATCGCTGACAACCAAAGTGCCAAAGCCCTTTTCGGCCAGGCCCGCCACGTTCATTTGGACCCGCCCCATGTCGCGGGCACCGGCCGCCAGGGATTTGGGACGGTTCGCGACCGTGTTCAGAAATCCCTGACGGGTACGCCACGGTCCCCAAAAAGCCAGATGAAGACGCTCAAACGCGGCGTGATTGGCCCGCAGATAGTTTTGAAAACTCGTCGAACCGGCGCGATGCGCCCCTACATGTAAAATGACATCCATCGGTCTTGGGCACCCCTTTTGACGCAGCGGGGCACTGTTCCCCGGTTGCGCAAACCACGATGCGGCCATCATGGTAAGCAGGGGCTTAAATTCGCCGGGATGATTCAAATTGCGCATATTTTGCGCGCAGGCACTCCGCCAGTGATGTCCTAAACGTTGCCGCGCATGAACAGCGCGACGCTTTCGGGGGGATAGATCATCAAAAGCGCGTTTTGCGCGGGGTCGTAGATCGTGATGGTCTCTGGCGAGGTCAGCACCGCGTAGAAACCGTTCATGATCGGCCCCTCTTCGAGACAATCGAGGTACGGCCCAACCCCAGACGACACCAACCCCAGCCCTGTGGGCAAATCGAGCGACATAACCCCCTCGGAAATTTCGCTGGGCGTCATGCCTGGCAGGTCGAAAAGGACAGCGCGTTCTTTTTTGAGATAGGTCACCGCTTCGCGCAGATCGGTCACGACGCGCGGCCCCGAGGACCGGATCGCGTTCGACGCCAGTTCGAACACCGCCGTCGTACAGGTGGTTTTGGTGTTGAAATGCTTGGTCTGCGCCAGGAACAGCCATTCCTTGAGCTGCGCGCGCAGCGCCTCTTCCTCGTCCAGCTGTTGGCAGGCCGTCAGCGACAGGCAAACCATCAAAGCGCTGATCACCCGTTTGCACCCAGTGCCGTACATCACCGCAACCCCTGTAAACCCCACAATCCTCCAGCAGAGTATCGGAGAGAGTTTTAGGCTTGGTTGCGAAATTACTTTCAATCTGCACGGCCCGACGGGTTGCCCCACCGGATCGTGCCACAGTCAAACCCACCACAGTACCGCATGGCAAAGGGGACCCCCCTGCACCATCCAATCCGCTGCATGTGGTGGTCGGATACATCTTATTCGAATTCCATGATCACATCGTCAACCGCAAGACTGTCGCCCGCCGCCGCGTTGATTTTCGAGACCTTGCCCTTGCGCTCGGCGCGCAGGATGTTCTCCATCTTCATGGCTTCGACGGTGCACAGCGCCTGGCCTTCCTGAACCTCGTCACCGACTTCGACATCGACTTTGACGATCAGACCCGGCATCGGGCAGAGCAGCATTTTCGACGTGTCCGGCGGCAGTTTCTCGGGCATCAGGGCCGCAAGTTCCGCCTGACGCGGGCTGCGGACATGCACCTTGAGATCGGCCCCCCGCGAACGAATGCGGAAGCCATGGGTGATCTTGTCGACCTTGAGAACCAGCCCTTCGCCGCCAACACTCATGCTGGCAAGGCTGTCTCCTGGCGTCCAATCCCCTTCGACGCGCAGTTCCGAACCATCGGCGAATTTCACGGTCGATCCGGCCTGATCCGCTTCGATGCTGACATCAAACGATGCGCCTTGCAGAGCAACGTTCCATTCGGTGCCGACGCGGCGTTCGTGGTTGTCCAAACGGCCCGAAACACGGGTGCGACGGATCTCTGCCACGCGGTTCATCGCTGCCGCGGCTGCCGCCACGCGCTTGAGTTCAGCCTCGTCAAGGGTCACGCCCTCAAAACCATCAGGATACTGTTCTTCGATGAATGCAGTGGTCATGTCACCGTCGATAAAGATCTGGTGATCCATCACCGCCGCCACGAAAGGCAGATTGTGGCCAATGCCTTCGACCTCAAAGCTGTCCAGCGCGTTGCGCATGGTTTCGATGGCTTCGCCACGGGTCGGCGCCCAGGTGCACAGCTTGGCGATCATCGGGTCATAATACATCGAGATCTCACCGCCCTCATAGACGCCGGTGTCATTGCGCACGATGCCCGCGCCCAGTTCGCCTTCGGCCGGGGGACGATAGCGGGTCAGACGACCGATCGAGGGCAGGAAGTTGCGATAGGGATCTTCCGCATAAAGACGGTTTTCAATCGCCCAGCCGTTGATCTTTACATCGTCCTGCGTGATGCTCAGCGGCTCGCCGTTGGCGACACGGATCATCTGCTCCACAAGGTCAACACCGGTGATCAATTCGGTCACGGGGTGTTCCACCTGCAGGCGGGTGTTCATTTCCAGGAAGTAGAAGTTCTTGTCACCATCGACGATGAATTCCACGGTGCCCGCCGAGGCATAGCCCACGGCCTTGGCCAGCGCGACCGACTGTTCGCCCATGGCTTTGCGGGTGGCTTCGTCCAGGAAGGGCGACGGCGCTTCTTCGACGACTTTCTGGTTGCGGCGCTGGATCGAGCATTCGCGCTCGGCCAGGTAGATGCCATTGCCATGCGCGTCGCACAGAACCTGAATTTCGATGTGGCGCGGCTGGGTCACGAATTTTTCGATAAAGATCCGGTCATCCCCAAACGAGTTGGCCGCTTCGTTCTTGGAGGACTGAAAGCCTTCGCGGGCCTCTTCGTCATTCCACGCGATGCGCATGCCTTTCCCGCCGCCACCGGCAGAGGCCTTGATCATCACCGGATAGCCGATCTCATTCGAGATTTTCACGGCTTCGTCCGCGTCTTCGATCAGGCCCATATAGCCCGGAACGGTCGAAACCTGCGCGTCCTGCGCGATTTTCTTCGAGGTGATCTTGTCGCCCATGGCCTCAATCGCCCCTTTGGGGGGGCCAATAAAGGCGACGCCGGCGGCCTCGAGGACCTCGGCAAATTTCGCGTTTTCCGACAGGAAGCCATACCCGGGATGCACCGCCTGTGCGCCGGATTGCTTGATGGCGTCCATGACCTTGTCGATCACGATATACGACTGGTTCGCGGGGGGCGGGCCAATGTGGATGGCTTCGTCAGCCATCTGAACATGCAACGCCTGCTTGTCCGCGTCTGAGTAAATCGCGACGGTCTTGATACCCATCTTGCGGGCGGTCTTGATGACGCGACAGGCGATCTCGCCCCGGTTCGCAATCAGAATTTTATCGAACATAACTGTCCTTTCTTCTTTAGTGGCCCCGCATGGGCGCGTGTGTCTGAGGTGTGTTCACTTGAAGGGCTGGGCTCATTCCCATGGCTCATCCTCTTCAAAAGCTTCGGGAAAAGCGGCGCGGGCGGCGGTTTCGTCGATCACCAGCACGGCTTCGTAGTCTTCGGGATCAAAGGGATCGTCGTAGGGCAGCACTTCGCGCCCAAACAGCCAGCTCAGCCGGCCAGCATCCAGGTTGCCGCGCTCAAACGGTTGATCGCCGAAATGCTGCCACAGCGCTTTCATAAAAGCGGTGTCAGCCTTGCGATCCGCCGGGCGGCGGTCACGGTAGCGCTCAAGCCGCTTCAATGGGGTCACCCCACGCGGATTGGCACGACGGATTGTGAATTGGAAATCGGATGAGGGCATACGCCCCGGGAAGCCGCGATGCTTCAACATGCCAGCACCTCCTGTAGGTCAGGGGCCGGCGAAACCGGGACGGGCGCAAACGCCCGCCCCAAGTTGTACTTATTTGTACTTGCCGGTGTAGACCGGTTCAACGCTGATGGGCTCTGGATCGACCACAACGTATTCTTCTTCTTGTGCGCCACCGCCGCATGCTGCCACACCGGCAACCATTGCGAACATGGCAAGCAGTTTGATGCTCTTTGACATCTTTCCTTACTCCTATAGCAGTCCACAGTTCCAGACGGTTTCATCTGCCCGCCCGGCCCTGACCTCGAGGTATTGATTGCTTGGGTGCAATCACCGCCGACACTATCGGAGATTGTTTGGAAAAGATACGAAATCCGACCCAAGGTTTCGGGTTGTGACGCAGAAGCCTCAGAAACTTGTCCACATGAGAGTCGCGCCGCAAGATATTGTGTTTTCATCAAAAAGCCTCCCAGATGCAGAGGCCGTCTTTGACGCTGAAACGTTCGAAAAACTGCGGTGTGTCCGGCGTCATGACGCCAAATTCGACCGGCTCACGCATCAGTGTAATCAGGATCTGCCCGGCTTTTTCACCCGACCGGGTCAACTCCGGCAGCGCGAAATCCTGGCACAAAACGCCAAAATCTTCCGCCATATCGTGATACCCGCGCCCGTCCTGTCCCAGTTCGGGCGCGACAAAGCGAAAGCGGATGGCGTCCGCCCCGGCATCCGTGTCGATGATCTTGTCATGCAGCGCAATCTGTTGCCCCGAAGGCAGAACCGGCAGTTCCGCCGCCATCACCATATCTGGCAACAGCACTGCGAACAGGGGGGCAAGTGCGCGACCCCGACCCCGTTTCCAGGTTCCTCCCGCCGGGATCGCGCGGACCTTGGGCTCGCCCGAAGGTCTGTGTGCCAGCGCGCTCATGGGCGGCGCTCCTGCGCCCAGGCCTGCCAGCGGCGCTGATGCGCGGGGCTGGCCAAGAGCGCCTCGATCTTCAAGGGAACCTCGGCGGGGATATGCCCCTGAACACGTCCCCCTGCGGTTACGGTCAAACCCTCGTGATCGGACACAATCCGTACCACAGGAGAGAAGCCACGCAACCCCTTTAGCGCGCGCCACAGATCCTGGCGAATCTGGCGCGCCAAACGCCCCTTGCGCATGGTGGGAAACCGCGCCGTGGCCATCACGTCGAAACGTGGCGGCCAATGGCGCGCCAGCGTATAAGACGCCTCGTCCTCATGGATATGCCAGCTGTTGCGACGCACCTGTTCCCCCCGGGTTCGATGGGGCCCGTGACCGCGCCCCAATCCTGTCAATAATTCTGCCTTAGAGCGGAATATTGTCGTGCTTTTTCCACGGGTTCTCGAGCTTCTTGTTGCGAAGCATCGCAAAGGCCCGGGCCACGCGCTTGCGGGTCGATTTCGGCTGGATCACCTCGTCGATAAAGCCGCGCTCTGCCGCCACAAACGGGTTGGCAAAACGGTCTTCATATTCGCTGGTGTGCGCCGCGATCTTATCCGCGTCGCCCAGATCGGCCCGGTGAATGATCTCAACCGCACCCTTCGCGCCCATCACCGCGATCTCGGCCGTCGGCCAGGCATAGTTCACATCGCCGCGCAGGTGCTTGGACGCCATAACATCATAGGCGCCACCATAGGCTTTGCGGGTGATTACGGTGACCTTGGGCACTGTTGCCTCGCCATAGGCGAACAGCAGTTTTGCGCCGTGCTTGATGACGCCGCCATATTCCTGCGAGGTGCCCGGCAAAAAGCCCGGAACGTCAACCAGGGTGAGAACCGGGATCTCGAACGCATCGCAGAAGCGCACGAACCGCGCCGCCTTGCGCGAGCTGTCGATATCCAGACATCCCGCCAGAACCATCGGCTGGTTGGCCACCACACCCACGGTCTGCCCTTCGAGACGCACGAAACCGGTGATCATGTTCTTGGCGAAATCCTCTTGGATTTCATAGAAGTCGCCCTCATCCGCCAGCTTGGTAATCAGCTCTTTCATGTCGTAGGGCGTGTTCGGGTTCTCGGGCACCAGGGTGTCGAGACTGTCCTCGATGCGGTCCACATCATCAAAGAAGGGACGCACCGGCGCCTTGTCGCGGTTGTTGAGCGGCAAAAAGTCCACCAGGCGGCGCACTTCGGCCAGCGCTTCGACGTCGTTTTCAAACGCGCCATCCGCAACCGAGGATTTCTTGGTATGGGTCGATGCCCCGCCCAGCTCTTCTGCGGTGACGACCTCGTTGGTGACGGTTTTCACAACGTCGGGGCCGGTCACGAACATGTAAGAGCTGTCTTTGACCATAAAGATAAAGTCAGTGATCGCGGGCGAATACACCGCGCCACCGGCGCAGGGGCCCATGATAACGGAAATCTGCGGCACAACGCCCGAAGCCATAATGTTGCGCTGGAAGATCTCCGCGTAACCCGCAAGCGCATCCACGCCTTCCTGAATACGCGCACCGCCCGAATCGTTCAGACCAATGACAGGCGCGCCGTTTTGCACGGCCATATCCATGATCTTGCAGATCTTTTGCGCGTGGGTCTCGGACACCGAGCCGCCCAGAACGGTGAAATCCTGGCTGAACACATAGACCATGCGCCCATTGATTGTGCCCCAGCCGGTGACAACACCATCGCCGTAGGGACGGTTTTCTTCCATGCCGAACTCGGTGCAGCGGTGGGCCTTGAAGGTGTCGTACTCTTCAAAGCTTCCTTCGTCCAACAGCAGTTCAATCCGCTCGCGCGCGGTCAGCTTGCCCTTGGCGTGCTGCGCGTCAATGCGGCGCTGTCCGCCCCCCAGTCGGGCGTTTTCGCGGCGATCGTGCAATTCCTGGAGGATATCTTTCATGCGGCTCCCCTTTCCATTTTGCTGAAACATACAGCGCGTGGACCATCTCTCAAGCATTTCTTCGCAAATTTGCAAATTTCGCAAAACCACTGGATAGCAAAACGCAAATCAGCAAATTTCACGCCCATGCCACCCATCGGCAAATCATTTCCAATTTTGACCAAACGGACCAGTTTACTTTCATCCATAGCCGGATTACCGATTCAAGATGCATACCCCTGAACACGCCCGGTTTCTAGACCGGACCACCCCGCCACACGTGGTGACCCTGACCTTGCTGGCCGGCATTGCCGCCCTGTCCATGAGCGTGTTTATCCCCAGCCTCAACATGATGACCGCGCATTTCGAGACCTCTTATAGCGTCATGCAACTGGCCGTTGCCGGGTATCTTGGGGCAAACGCCCTGTTGCAGGTGGTCATCGGCCCCATGTCCGATGCCTGGGGCCGCCGCCCGGTGATCTTGGGATCGTTGGTGGTGTTTTGCATTGCCACCCTGGGGTGCATCTGGGCCACCAATGTCTGGGTGTTCTTGACCTTTCGAATGATCCAGGCAGCCATTGCCACGACACTTGTACTCAGCCGTGCGGCCATTCGCGACCTGTACGATACACGCGAAGCGGCCTCGATGATCGGCTATGTCACCATGGGCATGTCGCTGGTGCCCATGGTCGGCCCGCTGATCGGCGGCGTCCTGGGGGAACATTATGGCTGGCAGGCCAATTTCTGGCTGCTGTTCGTGCTGGGCGCCGCGATGCTGTTGGTCACCCAGGTCGATTTCAAGGAAACCCTGCGCCTGCAGGGGCAACCCCTGATGGCCCAGATCCGCGACTATCCCGAATTACTGACCTCACCGCGCTTTTGGGGCTATGCGCTGGCCTGCGCCTTTGCCTCGGGTGCGTTCTTTTCCTACTTGGGCGGGGGCGCCTACGTCGGGGATGAAATCTATGGGCTTGAGCCATCGCAAACCGGGTTCTACTTTGGCGCCCCGGCTGCCGGGTACTTTTTCGGCAACTACCTGACAGGTCGCTTTGCGGGTCGGGTGGGCATCAACCGGTTGATTTTATTGGGATGCCTAGCTTCGGCGGCTGGCTTGCTTTTGATGGCGACCCTCTTTCTGAGCGGACACGGATCGGCGCAGGCGTTCTTTTTCCTGATGGGCTTCGTGGGGCTTGGCAATGGGCTTACCTTGCCGAATTCCACCGCCGGGATGCTCTCGGTGCGGCCCCATCTGGCGGGCTCGGCCTCGGGTTTGGGGGGCGCGATCAACCTGGGCGGTGGCGCTGCCCTATCGGCGCTGGCAGGCACCCTTCTTACCCCGGAAACCGGCGCCATACCCCTGATTTGGCTTATGCTTTTCGTTACGATTGCCTCACTTGTGTGCATTCTATACGTCATTCACCGACAAAAGCGCCTAAGCGGTCTGGACGCCTGAGCGGATTGTGTTGCAAAGTTTCAGCGGGAGCGCGCAAATCTGCAAAGATCCCCGAAAAGGGGAGGACGGAAACCTGTGTGCATTACGAACGTTAAGACCTGCGCCAAGGCGCAGGAGGAAAAGACCATGGCAACGCAGAAACTCTATGCAGGCGCAAAACTTCGTGACATACGCACCCGACTTGGGCTGACGCAAAAGGATTTCGCGGCAAAGCTTGGCATTTCCCTGCCCTACCTCAACCAGATGGAAAACAACAACCGACCGGTTTCAACCACGGTTGTCTTGTCGCTGGCGCAGGAATTCGGTTTTGACGTCACCGAGTTGGGCCAGGGAGATGCGGAACGGCTTGTGTCCGACATGCGCGAGGCCCTCGCTGATCCGGTGTTTGGTGAAAGTGCGCCACAATTGGCCGATCTGCGCCTGACCGCATCGAACGCCCCAGCCCTTGCGCGGGCCTTTCTGGCGCTGCATCGCGCCTACCGACAAACCCACGAGCGGCTTGCTTCGCTGGACGAAGCCCTAGGCCGCGAAGGCACACAACTGCAGCCCAGCCCTTGGGAAGAGGTGCGCGACTTTTTCCATTATTGCGACAACTATATCGACGCCGTGGACCGCGCCGCCGAGCATTTCGCCGCCAAACTAGGGACCGATGGAAACCTGCGCGCTGTTCTCGCGACCCGCCTTGGGCAAAGCGGCATTCGGGTCAGCTTTTCGGCCAAAGCGCCCCTGCGCAGCTATGATGCTGAGCGCAGCCAGTTGGTGATTTCGTCGCTTGTACCTGTCGAAACCCAGACCTTTCAACTGCTGGTCCAAATCGCCCTGCTTCAGCAAAATCAATTGCTTGACGCAACTTTGGATCTGGCGCGGTTTCAATCTGACGAAGCGCGCTCGATCGCGAAAATGGGGCTGGCGAACTATTTTGCCGGGGCGGCGATCATGCCATACAAGCGCTTTCTAGAAGCGGCACAGGAAACGCGACACGACCTGGAACTGCTTTCAACCCAGTTTGGCGCATCCATCGAGCAGGTCGCCCATCGCCTGTCCACGCTGCAGCGCCCCGGCGCCAAGGGGGTGCCGTTTTTCTTTGTTCGCGTGGATCAGGCCGGCACCATCACCAAGCGCCATTCGGCCACGCGACTGCAATTCGCGCGGTTTGGCGGCGCCTGCCCCCTTTGGAATGTTCACAAGGCTTTCGAAGCGCCAAGGCAGTTCCTGCGCCAACTGGCGGAAACCCCGGACGGCGTGCGCTATATCAGCCTTGCGCGGGATGTCTCGAAGACCGGCGGGCATTTTGGGGCCCCCATGCGCCGCTATGCAATCGCGCTTGGTTGCGAAGTGCGGCATGCAGCAGCACTGGTCTATGCCGATGATCTGGATTTTACCCGCGCGGCCTCATTTGCGCCGATCGGCATCTCCTGCCGGATCTGCGAGCGCATCAATTGCCATCAGCGGTCTGTCCCGCCTCTGGAAAAACGCCTGTCGATCACGCCGATGCAACGCGATGTGCTGCCCTATACGCTTGAATGATTTCCGATGGTTGAGGCCTGCGGATCGGAATCTAACACGGACCAACGATTGGCCAGATCCGCCATCAGGGCGCTATCCGTCTCATCCAACGGCCCATCCGCCCATGGTCGAAACCGCATGCGGAACGCGTTTAAAACCGCCTCTTCCTGGCCCGGGGCGGCATCGTAGCCAAATCTTTGCGCATCCGCATAAAAATCACCCGGCGTCGCCAGCCGCGGCCAGATCGCCAACCCCTGTCGCGCCAAACGGCGCCAGTCGAACCGCCGACCGGGATCAATCTTACGCCCCAAGGCCGTGTCGGAATGACCAATGACATGTTCGGGCGGGATTCGCCACCGGGCCATGATGCCCGACAACAACCGTTCCAAAACAACCATTTGTGGCTCGGGAAAGGGGTGGAAACCGGTGTTGGCGATCTCAATCCCGATGGAACGCGAATTCACATCCGTGCACGCGCCCCAAGATCCCCGTCCCGCATGCCAAGCGCGATCCGCCTCGCGCACCAACTGCCAAAGCCGTCCGTCTTCGGCCAGGACATAGTGGGCCGAGACTTCGTTTTCAGGGTTGCACAATACGTCGCGCGCGGCCCGCGCACAGGACATGGCGGTATAGTGCAACATCACCATGTCCGGTTGTTGGACCCCGCGCCGGGGCCCAAAATTCGCAGAGGGATGCCAGATGGCCCCGGTCGCGTCCTTCGCTGCCATCACCGCGGCTTAGCCGCCACGCACCAGGCGGAACGGCGCGGGGTTCCAGGAACAGGCAAAGCCATCCCCATCCGGGTCCATGCCCTTGCGGTCCTTTTGCGGGCCACCCAGCGCCAGGAATTCCTCTTGAGCTTGATCCGCAGAAGAGAAGGCCGCACAGGATTTGGCGAATTTCTTCTCGGCGTTGAACCGGGACCGCTTGTACAGCGCGGTCCCCACCGGATTGGTGGTGCGCAGGGCGTATTCAACAATATTCGGACGGTTCGATCCCGATCGTTTGGGCAGATCCGTGGGTTCGATCACCGTATACTGCGCACGGTTTTGCTGGATCAAAGCGGCGTCCGCTTCGATGTCGCGCTCGGCGGATACGGCGTTGAAATCATTCTCAGAAGATATCCCCGCCGAATTGCGGACCATCTGTGGTGCGGGATTGTTGGGAGAGGCGTCAACCGGCGCCACCCCCGAATTCTGCGCCGAAGCCTGCGCGCCCTCGGCATCGCCAAGGGTCGTGGTTTGTACCGCCGTCGCCGCGGGAACGGTGCCGTTCAGCTCCGCTTCGCGTGCGGCCTTATAGCGGTCGTAATTGCCAAAGCCCACGCCCCGGCCCGCATCGGGCACACCCGCGGCGCTGTCAGGCACCGCCGGGTCGCAAGAGGCCAAAGCCACCAAGGCCACGCCGCACAGAATATATCGCATTTTCGAAAACCTTGCCTGATTTTCGAAGCGGCTTACCACCATTTTCCGGGTTTGGCTACAAATCCGGCGGCCTGTTCCAGCGCATAGGCGGTATTCAGCAGATCGCCTTCTTCCCATGGGCGGCCAATCAGTTGC
Source organism: Pelagimonas sp. (assembly GCA_025210345.1). Lineage (GTDB taxonomy): Bacteria > Pseudomonadota > Alphaproteobacteria > Rhodobacterales > Rhodobacteraceae > JAOARQ01. The sequence continues at coordinate 64,655 of JAOARX010000038.1, forward strand.
AAGCCCAGCGGCAAGCCCTGTTTGTCCAGCCCCGTCGGCACGGCGATCCCCGGCAGCCCCGCAAGGTTCACGGTGACGGTGAAGACATCGTTGAGATACATTTTGACCGGATCGGCGTCTTTCATCTCGCCCAGACCAAAGGCCGCCGACGGGGTCGCCGGGGTCAAAATCGCGTCGACGCCCTGCGCGAACACGTCTTCAAAGTCCTTTTTGATCAGGTTACGCACCTTGCGCGCCCGGTTGTAATAGGCGTCGTAATACCCCGCCGACAGCACATAGGTGCCCACCATCACGCGGCGCTTGACTTCTTCGCCAAACCCTTCGGCGCGGGTCTTTTCATACATCTCGGTGATGCCATCGCCCGCCGCCAGATCCGCGCGGTGCCCATAGCGCACGCCGTCATAGCGCGCGAGGTTCGAAGAGGCCTCGGCCGGGGCAATCACATAATAGGCCGGCAGCGCATATTTGGTGTGCGGCAGGCTGATATCAACGATTTTAGCGCCCGCATCGGTCAGCATCTTGCGCCCCTCGGCCCAAAGTGCCTCGATCTCGTCGGGCATGCCATCCATAAGATATTCCTTGGGAATACCGATGGTTTTGCCTTTGATGTCGCCGGTCAGCATGGCCTCAAAGTTTGGCACGGCCAGATCGGCGCTGGTGCTGTCCTTGGGGTCGTGACCACACATGCTTTCCAGCATGATCGCCGCGTCGCGCACGTCTTTGGTCATCGGGCCAGCCTGATCCAGCGAAGAGGCAAAGGCAACAATGCCCCAGCGCGAACAGCGCCCATAGGTTGGCTTGATGCCGGTGATGCCGGTAAAGGCCGCAGGCTGGCGGATCGAACCGCCGGTGTCAGTGCCAGTCGCACCCAGGCACAGGTCCGCCGCAACCGCAGACGCCGAGCCACCCGAGCTGCCGCCCGGGGTCAGTTGCGTGTCGTCATTGCCACGGCGCCAAGGGTTGACCGCATTGCCATAGCAGGCGGTTTCATTGGACGATCCCATGGCGAATTCGTCCATGTTCAGCTTGCCCAGCATGACCGCACCGTCGCCAAACAGGTTGGTGGTTACGGTGGATTCGTATTCCGGCTTGAACCCTTCCAGGATGTTAGAAGCCGCCTGGCTTGGCACGCCCTTGGTGCAGAACAAGTCCTTGATCCCCAAAGGAATACCACACAGATCTGGGGCATCCCCTGCCTGGATCCGCGCATCCGCGGCGGCGGCCTGTTCGCGGGCGATGTCCGGGGTGTTGTGGACAAACGCGTTCAAGGCACCCGCGCCCTCGATCTGGGCCAGGCAGGCTTCGGTCAGTTCAACCGAGGTCACATCGCCCTTGCGCAGTGCATCGCGGGCCTCGGCGATTTTCATCTTGGACAGTTCAGTCATTATTCAACCACCTTCGGCACGGCAAAAAAGCCTTCGCGCGCATCGGGCGCATTCTTGAGAACCTTGTCTTGCTGATCGCCATCAGACACCCCGTCCACGCGGCGCTTCAACCGCATGGGTGTGACCGAGACCATCGGGTCGACACCTTCAACGTCCACTTCGTTGAGCTGTTCGATAAAGCCCAGAATATCATTGAACGCATGGGCCAGCTCGGGCAGCTGGTCCTCTTCAACCTTGATACGGGCGAGTTTCGCCACGCGCGCGGCGGTCTCGATATCGATCGACATGGGTCGGCCTCTTTGAATTTCGGATCAGGCATGGCTTTAGCGCGCCCGCGCCCGCGCCGCAAGCATCCATGAACAAAACGGCGCAGGCAATCGCCCGTGTTTTCCCAATCCACGAACATCGCGCCAAATCGCGGCCAGCTGTGACGGGCTGACCCCAAGATTGAACGGAGTGTTTCCAAAACGAAATCAATCCTTTCGGGTCAGCCACATCCTGATTATAGTCGGGCAAAACCAACAAGAGCATCGCGATGGCCCGCAAACCCCGCCTTCCGAAAACCGTGAATATTGTGATCATCGGCCAGGCTGGTCGCTTGCAATACGAAGCCCTGCTGTTCGCTGCATCGCTGACGCAAAGCGGAACCAGCGATCGGTTCAAACTGTTCGTGGCCGAACCCGAGGCGGGACCGCTGTGGCCGCATGATCCGCGCATGCAGGGGATGGATTTTCGCGATGCGCTGCAAGATCTGGGCGCAGAGATTATTTCTTTTGAAAGCAAGCACTTTGGCCACGCCTACCCCTATGGCAACAAGATCGAAGCCCTCAAGGCGCTGCCCAAGGGCAAGCCGTTTGTCTTCTTTGACACAGACACGCTGATCCTGGATGCGCTTGACAAGGTGCCCTTTGATTTCAAACGGCCCAGCGCGTCGCTGCGCCGTGAAAACACCTGGCCCGTGCTTGAGCTGTATGGCCCCGGCTATACCGAAACCTGGAAGTCGCTTTACGACAAATTCGGGCTTGATTTCGAAAGCAGTCTGGATCCTGACATGCCGGACGAATACTGGCGCAAGTACCTGTATTTCAACGCGGGGTTCTTTTATGGAACCTGTCCGCATGTCTTTGGGGCGCGGTTCTTGGACTATGCGCTGGCGATCCGGGATGACGCCCCGCCGGAACTGGTCTGCCAAAGCCTTGATCCCTGGTTGGATCAGGTCGCCCTGCCCCTGGTGATCCACAGTCTTGGCGGCGGGCGCGACACGCTGCCTGCGGGGTATCTGGACGGGGACACGACCTGTCATTACCGGGTGCTGCCGCTGTTGTATGCGCGGGAATCGAACAAGGTGGTCGAGGTGCTTGAACGGGTTACTGCGCCGAACAAGATCAAGAAACTGCTCAAGAAATACGATCCGTTCAAGCGGATGATCTATCAAGGGCGCGGTCACAAGGTGCGGGATCTGTTCGATCAGGACGACCTGCCCCGCAAAGAGCAGGCCATCCGCAATCGGATCAAGCGAAACGGATTCTGGATGCGCTAATCGGCTGTTTTGGGACTGCGTCACCTTTCTTGGTTGAATTCGGGTGACCGGCAAAGACCGCATTCCCCCAAACCCCGCCTCTCCGGAAGATCCGCCCGCATCACCTGCACCAACCGGAACCATGTTCTTTGCGCAATTGCGACGTTGTCGATCCGTGGACAATCGCATACCCATAGGAAAACACGAGATGGGAGGACACCATGACCGACGCACCCCAGATGGGCTTTGACACGCTGCAAATTCACGCGGGCGCACGCCCCGATCCTGCAACCGGCGCGCGTCAGACGCCGATTTATCAAAGCACCGCTTATGTGTTCCGCGACGCCGAACATGCCGCTGCTTTGTTCAACCTTCAGGAAGTCGGCTATATCTATTCGCGCCTGACCAACCCCACCGTGGCCGTGCTGCAAGAACGCATTGCGACCCTCGAAGGCGGTGCGGGCGCGGTGTGCTGTTCCTCGGGGCACGCGGCGCAGATCATGGCGCTGTTCCCGCTGATGGGCCCCGGCAAGAATGTCGTGGCCTCGACCCGACTGTACGGCGGGACGATCACCCAGTTCAGCCAGACCATCAAACGCTTTGGCTGGGAAGCAAAGTTTGTCGATTTCGACGATGTCGAGGCGGTCAAAGCCGCGATCGACGATGACACCCGCGCGGTGTTCTGCGAAAGCATCGCCAACCCCGGGGGCTATGTCACCGACATTCCGACCATCGCGGGCATCTCTGACGCGGCGGGCATTCCCCTGATCGTCGACAACACCTCGGCCACGCCTTACCTGTGCAACCCGATCTCTCTGGGGGCCACATTGGTTGTGCATTCGACAACCAAGTATCTGACCGGCAACGGCACTGTGACCGGCGGCTGCGTTGTCGACAGCGGCAAGTTCGATTGGTCCGCCAACAATAAATTCCCGTCCCTGAGCGCACCCGAGCCCGCCTATCACGGCCTCAAGTTCCACGAGACCTTCGGACCGCTGGCCTTCACCTTCCACGGGATCGCTATTGGTCTGCGCGACTTGGGCATGACCATGAACCCGCAGGCGGCGCACTATACCTTGATGGGGATCGAAACCCTGTCTTTGCGCATGGAGCGTCATGTTGAAAACGCGCTGACCGTGTCCAAGTGGTTGGAAACGCATGATGCGGTGGATTACGTGACCTACGCGGGTCTGGAAAGCTCGCCTTACAACAGTCGCGTGGCAACGGTCTGCCCCAAAGGCGCAGGCGGGTTGTTCACCGTGGCGCTGAAGGGCGGCTATGACGCATGCGTCAAGTTCGTGGATTCGCTGGAGATTTTCAGCCATGTGGCGAACCTTGGGGACACCCGCAGCCTTGTGATCCACTCGGCCTCGACCACCCACCGACAGTTGTCGGAAGACCAGCAGATCGCCGCAGGCGCAGCACCGAACGTGGTGCGGATCTCGATCGGGATCGAGAACGCCGAGGACCTGATCGCTGATCTGGATCAGGCGCTGAACAAAGCCAACGGGTAATCCAAACGGCGCACTCCAAATGGAGCGCAAAAATCGGGCGGGGATTTCCCCGCCCTTTTCTTTGGCCAGTTCATGTTCCGGCACCAAGGGCGTGCAAAGGGCGCGCATGCCCTCTGCCCTTTCGACGCGTTACTTGATTTCAAAGACCATGATGATCTGCGCGCGGGCTTCGACCTCGCCTTCGGCAACGGGAACCGGGGCGGCTTCGGCCGCCATCACCATGCGTGGCGCCGCAGCAAAAGGTGGCGCGACCGCCGCCCCGCCTTCACGGATTTCCATCACGGCGCCCAACTGCACATCGGCCGCCTGCGCATAAAGCGCGGCCTTGGCCATGGCATCGGCAACCGCCCCTTGGCGCGCCTCGGCCCGCAAGGGCGCCGGATCTTGCAAGCCAAAGCTCAGCCCATGCATTGCATTGGCACCATCATCCAGAACCGCCGCCAAAATGGTGCTGAGTTGATCCAACGCGCGCACCTGCACCGTCAGCATATCGCTGGCCTGATAGCCCTCGACAATCTCACGATTGCGCCCCTGATCCCAGCGGGTCTTGCGGTGCAGATTGAGGCGAGAGGTTTGCATATCCTGCTTGGCAACGCCCGCGGCCTCAAGGTGTGCGATCACGCGGTTCAGCGCATCCGACACCGCATTCATCGCCTCAACCGATGTGGGCCGGGTTTCATTCGCGCCGACCGAAAGTGTCGCCATATCGGGCGCGGCGCGCACCGTGGCTTCGCCGGTTACGGTGATCTGACGCAGATCCCCGGCCAGAACGGGGTGCCCGATCAAAAGGGCGCAAACGAGGGCCAAGACACGCATGTTTCTACTCCTGTGTGCAAATTCTCATGCGGAAACGCACTGAGACAACATACGAAAGAGAGTTACCGCGCGCCCCTATGCGTGCAAAGCGATCTTTCATTCTTCGGCAAAGAGTTGCTATAAGCTTATCAAACAGAGCATTAAGACTCCCACCGCGCAGGCGGGATTGGTAAAGAGCAGCCCATGACACCGAATTTCGCGCTATCACTCTCCTTCGAAGGGATCGCCCTTCTGCGTCGCATGGGCCAGAATTGGGCCCGGATTCAAGAGGTTCCGCTAGACAGCTCTGATCTTGAGGCCGAGGTCATCGCCCTACGGGACAAGGCGGAATCGCTGGATCCAAAGGGCGCGCAGGTGGCCTTGATCATTCCGGGGGAACAGATCCGCTATATGACGCTGCCGGATCCCGGTGGGGATTCGGTCACCCGCGAGGTCGCGGCGCGTGCCGCGCTGGACGGGGCAACCCCCTATGCGGTCGATGAGCTGAGCTTTGATATCTCAGTTTCGGATGGCCAGATGATGGTTGCGGCGGTGGCGAATGACACCCTTGGTGAGGCCGAAGGGTTTGCCCGGGCGCATGGGTTTACCCCCGTAAGCCACGTTGCCGCCAATTCAGAGACCGAATTTTCTGGCAGCGTGTATTTCGGCAAGGCGTCGGGGTGGCGACGTGCGACGGGGCGTTTGCCCAATGTGATCAAAGTCGTTGCCGCCGATGAGGCCGCGTTGACACCCGTGGCGGCGCTGTTGCCCGATCCCGAGCCAGCCCCCGCGGCCCCCTCCGCTCAGAACAAGCAGACTTTTGAGACGCATCACGAGGGCGAGACCAGTCTTGCCGCGATCTTCAACGATGAATTGCCGGACGCAGAGATAAATCCGGCCCCTAAGCCAACAGCCTCAGCCCCCTCTGAACCAGAGCCCCAGCCAGCGGTCGACCAAGAGGCATCTGTGCCGCAACAGGATTCTCAGCAGGATGAAGACCCCGCTGAAAGCGCAGCACCCCCTGCGCCCGAAGAGGCAACAGCAGACACGCCGCCCGCCAACTACCAGCAGGCGCAGGTTTCAACGGAAGTCCCTGAAAAGAGCGCCGATCAACCGCACGCTTTGGACGAGCATGAAACAAACCCCCATGGGGTCAGCGCCTCAATACAGTCGGATGCCGAACGCGCATCCGATGCGGTTCAGGACCCTCGGGTTGAGGTCACTCCGGCGCCCGCCCCAGACCAGCCTCAGCTGGCACTGGACCTGGGAGAATCCCCAGCCATCAGCGATACAGAACAAGGGGAAGAGGACGGGCTAACCCCGCGCCAGCGCCGCATGGCCCGACGCGAAGAGAAACGCCGGGCCACACGCGAAGCCCAGGCCCGGGCCAACGCTGCGAAAGCATCTGATACTGTGCCCCCCCAAAAAACCGAGGATCCGGCACCTTCACAAACCCCGGATAAGACTACGCCCGCGCCCGTGCAGGCCGCCTCGGACGAACCTGGCGATGGTGGCTTGGCTGACGATGTGCCTTCGGGGGCCTCATCGGATGACAAGGGGCCGCGACCACGCAAAACGCCCCCGCCGGTTTCAAAACCCGCCCCCAAATCAGACACCACAACAGATACGTCGGAGGCAGTGGAAAAGGCGCCGACATTTGCATCCAATCGCTTGCGCGCACCGTCGCGGGATGCGGCAGATCCGCAAACACCCACAGCGCGCCCCGATCCCCTTGCGATCACACCGTCGGGTGCAGGAGGTGGCACGGCCAAACGCGCGCCCCGGATCACACCCGTTGTTCCCGATGCCGCGATCAAGGCCCCGGTTGCACCCAAGGTGGCTCCGGTCTCGCAACCCGATGTGCCTGCAAAGCCCGTCAAGGCCCCCGACGTGGCTGCCGCGCCTGCGACACCAAAGGCTCCGGATGCGAAATCGTCGCCTGCGGAAACCGCGACAGCACCCCCTGCAACAGAACCCGCGACCCAAGCCCCTGCGGCTGGGTCTTCGCTGGGCTCTGCGCTGGCCGGGGCGACATTGGCAGGGGCCGCACAGGCCTTGGGAAAAGCCTCGCGGTTGGTGTCCAAAAAGCGCGCGGCGAAACCCACCGCTGAAACCGCCCCCACGGGCGCAGCCGATCCTGCGTCGCAGAGCCAGGCACCTGCCCCCGCCCCCATCAAGGATGCGGTTGCCCCCGTGTCCAAGGACGCCCCGGTTGTGTCAAACCCCGACACGGCGGCCCCTTCAGACACAAAACCGGGGGCCTCTTTGGATACGGGGTCCGGTTCCAAACCGCTGAATGCGCTCGCACGGCTGGCCCAGCTGCGCAAAACGGCCAAGGAAACCGCCCCCAGCGAAGCGAAACCGCAGACCGCTCTGCCTGCAAACCCCACGCCCGAAAAGCCCGCCAAACCGCCAAAGGCCAAGCGCGCCAAACTGGACGAAGCGGATCAGCTCACGGTTTTCGGCGCGCGCAAAACGCAAAAGCGTGTTGGCGGCAAGCCACGCTTCCTAGGCCTGATGCTGACGGCGCTGCTGTTGCTGTTCCTCGTGGGGGTGGCCGCATGGGCCACGGCCTTTATGGACGAAGGCCTGGCATCGTTGTTCTCGCGCAAGACCGAAGTGGCCGAAACGGCGCAACCTGAAACCACGCCGTCCGAAACCGAAACGCCCCCTGCCGCGACCGCAGACCCAGCAGAAGCCGCGAGCGAAGAAACCGTAATTGCCGCGCTTGACACCGCCCCCACCACCCCTGTTGCGACCCCGGCCACCCTGCCCGTTCCCGTTGAACCCCGTGAGTTGGACCCCGAAGAGGCCGCGGCAACCTATGCCGCAACGGGAATTTGGCAGCGCGCCCCGGTGCCCCCCAACGCGACAACGCCCGAAAAGATTGACGATCCCTACATCGCCTCCATTGACCCTCGGGTCCGGCAGTTGGACGCGGTGGCCCTGCCCAGCCCGGCGGGCCAGTCCCGGCAGCCCGCTATCCCGGATCCCGGCCTACCACCCTCTGCCGATCAGCGGTTTGATTTTGACCAGCGCGGTCTTGTACGCGCGACGCCGGAAGGCACTGTAACCCCGGATGGGGTTCGTATCTTTTTGGGCCGCCCGCCTGTGATCCCGCCCTTGCGCAACGCGCAGCCGACCGCATTGATCCAGCCCGATGCCCCCGTGCAAACCGACATCAATCCCCTGGCTCTGTTGCGCCCGGAACCGCGCCCCACGGACCTGATCGAACAACGCGAACGCGCGAGCCTTGGGGGGATCTCACTTGAGGAACTCGCCCGGCTGCGCCCTGTCGTGCGCCCCAAGACCGCGCAGGAAACCGCCGCTGAAGAGCGCCCGGACGCCCCGGCCACGGATCGCGCCGTCGCCCAGTCGCTGCCCCCGGTCACGCGGCCACGCAATATGGCGGCCATCGTCAGGCGCGCAGAGAAAGCGCAGGAAGCCGCACCGGTGCGCACCGCCTCGGCCGCCGCAGTTGCACCGCGTACCGTCAGGCCCAGCGGATCCGTCGGCGCGTCCGTATCGCGCAACGCCACGGTGAAAAACGCCATCAACCTGTCAAAGGTGGCCTTGATCGGCGTCTACGGCACCCCCAGCAACCGGCGTGCGCTGGTGCGGCTGCCCAATGGCAAATACAAAAAGGTCCGTGCGGGCGATCGTCTGGACGGTGGCAAGGTGCAAAAGATTGACGAAAGCGCCCTGCGATACACCAAAGGCGGCCGCAGCGTGACGCTGAAAATGCCGCGCGGCTGATCCAATTCGCGCGCGCGTCTTGAATCCAAGCCGCAGATCCCTCACATTTCGCGCATGAAGCTTGATCCGACGGACATCACTCTTTTGACCGCGCTGCAACGCAACGGCCAAGCCACCGCGCAAGAGCTGGGGGATGTGTTGAACCTGTCCCCAAGCCAGGCGGCACGGCGGCGTCAACGATTGGAAGAGCAAGGTCTGATCCAGGGGTATCGCGCCCGGCTTGATCCCGAGATGATCGGCCTGACGGTTCAGGCCTTTGTTCAAGTGCAGCTGACGCGTCACGCCTCGGAGGAGGTGCGCAGCTTTGCAACGCTGCTGTCGACCCGCCCGGAAATCACCTCGGCCTGGATCATGACCGGAGAAGCCGATTACCTGCTTCGGGTCTACTGTCCGGATCTGCGGGCGCTGAACACCTTGATTCACGACGTTATTTTGGCGCACCCGATCGTTGAACGGGTCCATAGTCAAATCGTCATGGACCAACCCAAAGCCGACGCGCCGCTTCCGGTGCTCTAACGCGCCGCGCAGGGCTTTGTCGGTCTGCGCGCGGGGGGCGTCAGGGCAGCCGGTCGGCGGCGTCTCGGCTTGGGTCAACCACGCACCTTAAAACGGCACATCATCAGGCCTGTTCAAAAAGCCGGACACAACCTTTTTCGTGCCTGCCTTTTCAAACGCCACCTCGACCTTGTCCCCATCAACCGCAACCACCGCGCCGTAGCCGAATTTTTGATGAAACACGCGTTCGCCGATCATGTATGAGGCAACGGCCTGCATGTCGATGGTGCCGCCGGATTTGCGCTTGCTCGGTTGGCTGACGGATGGATTTGCACTGCGTTCCTGCAGGCGCTTCCAACCGGGCGAATTATAGACATCCGCCTGCACGGCGCGGTCCTCGACGTTTGAGCGCACGCTGGCGTGCGCCCCGCCATACCCCTTGCCCTGCACGCTGTTCGATCCGACGATTTCAACGTGCTCTTCGGGCAATTCGTCGATGAATCTCGAATGCAGCTGGCTTTGCCATTGGCCAAACACCCGGCGGTTGCTGGCGAAGGAAATCGTGCAAACCTCTTCGGCGCGGGTGATGCCCACATAGGCCAGTCGGCGCTCTTCCTCGAGCCCCTTGACCCCGCTTTCATCCATGCTGCGCTGCGATGGGAACAGCCCGTCTTCCCACCCCGGCAAGAACACCACGGGGAACTCAAGCCCCTTGGCCGCGTGCAGCGTCATGATCGAGACCTTGGCCCCGCCCTGATCGCTGTCATTCTCCATCACCAGGCTGACGTGTTCCAGAAACCCCTGAAGGTTCTCAAAGCTTTCCAGCGCCTTGACCAGTTCCTTGAGGTTCTCAAGCCGCCCCGGCGCCTCGGGGGTTTTGTCGTTTTGCCACATCTCGGTGTAGCCGGATTCGTCCAGGATCATTTCGGCAAAGAAAACATGATCACCGTTCAAGACACGAATATATCCCTGAAAGACGCCGATTTGAGACCTCATTTGTTCTACACGGAGTTCGCATTCATCAACCGCTCGCATAGCGACTAGAAGGGGATGCTTAAAGTCCAGTGACGAAATCGAGATGCCACGATACTCTACTTCCAGCAGCTCATATGCGGCTTGAAGCTCGGGTAATTTGCAAAGCTCTTCCGAAACTTGGGTCTCTAGTTCAAAGATATCACCAACATACCGATCAATCACAGACTGATTTCCAACGTTCTGGGAGAGGTCCCCCCATAGACGGAGTTGCCCAGTAAATTCCCCCAACGCCTTGCCGCCCTTACCCTTGATCGCGCCCTGTTCAACCGCGAGGGCCGCGCCATCGAGCAAAGACACAGCATTGTCGCGCGCAAACCGCTGGATGGTCTGCTGCGCCTTGTCGCCCAGCCCGCGCTTGGGCGTGTTGACGATACGCTCAAAGGCCAGATCGTCGCTGGGCGAGGTGACAAGACGGAAATAGGCCATGGCATCGCGGATTTCCATGCGCTCATAGAACCGCGGGCCACCAATGACGCGGTAAGGCAGACCGATGGTCAAAAAGCGATCCTCAAACGCGCGCATCTGATGCGAGGCACGGACGAGAATCGCTATTTTATCAAGATCCTGTGGGGCCATCCCCCGGCTGCCTTGCTGCATGGCCTCGATCTCATCACCGATCCAGCGGGCTTCTTCCTCACCGTCCCAATGGCCGATCAGCCGCACCTTTTCGCCCTCTTGCGCGGCGGTCCACAGCTCTTTCCCAAGACGGTTGGCGTTGCCCCGGATCACCCCCGAAGCCGCCCCAAGGATATGCGGGGTCGACCGGTAGTTCTGTTCCAGCCGCACCACATGCGCACCGGGAAAATCCTTTTCAAACCGCAAGATGTTGCCCACTTCGGCACCGCGCCAGCCATAGATCGACTGATCATCATCCCCCACGCAACAGATGTTCTTGTGCCCCTGCGCCAAGAGCCGCAGCCAAAGGTATTGGGCGACGTTGGTATCTTGGTATTCGTCCACAAGGATGTAACGGAACCAGCGCTGGTATTGGCCCAGAATGTCCGGATGGGTTTGGAAAATCGTGACCATGTGCAGCAGCAGATCACCAAAATCCACCGCGTTAAGCTCAAGCAGGCGGCGCTGGTATTGCGCATAGAGCCCGACACCGCGTCCGTTATAGGCATTGGCATCCGCACTGGGGACCGTGTCCGGCGTCAACGCACGGTTTTTCCAACCGTCGATGATGTTGGCCAGCATCCGCGCGGGCCAACGCTTGTCGTCGATCCCCTCGGCCTTGATCAACTGCTTGAGCAGGCGCAGCTGGTCGTCGGTGTCAAGAATCGTGAAATTGGATTTCAGATGCAGACCTTTGGGCCGATGCGTTTCGATTGCTTTATCAAGGTGAGGGTTCGGAACTGGGCCTGTCTCAAACGCATCCAGTACACCATTTTCAGACGAACTCCGCTTGATAGAGGCGGTCTCGCCATCGGGCAAAGAAATCAGTTCGGCGTGACGGCGCAGGAGTTTCACGCAGATCGAATGAAACGTACCCAGCCACGGCATGCCTTCGACCGCTTGCCCCATCATCCGCCCCATGCGGGTCTTCATCTCGCGTGCGGCTTTGTTGGTGAAGGTGACGGAGAGGATCTCATTGGGGCGCGCGCGGCCCGTATGCATCAAATGCACCATGCGCGCGGTCAATGCCTTGGTCTTGCCAGTCCCGGCCCCCGCCAGCATGAGAACAGACCCGTCCAGTTTTTCAACCGCTTCGCGCTGCGCCGGGTTCAGATCATCAAGATAGGGCGTGGGCCGCGCGGACATGGCCCGCGCCCCCAGAGAAGCGCCTTCGAAGGCGTCGAATTCGTCAAAACTGCTCATGCGCCGCAAGATAGCGGCTCATGCGTCCAAGGGAAAGGTCTTGTTCGCGCTCTGTTCCAGCTGCCAATGCGATTAAGCTGCGAAAGGTTCGGTTCGGCGCGAGGAAAAGAACACACCTTCGGGTTCCTCCGTGGGGATCGGCTGTTCCGTGCCACGCTGTTCCAACTCGCCCGCGATCTCGCGCGCCAGGTCCATGGCGGTGGGCTCGGCCTCTGCCGTGGGTTGGGGGGCGGGTTCGTGAACCGGGGCTTGGGTGGCCGCCGGGGCCATGGTTGTTTCGGGGGACGGCTCGGTGGCGGACGCCGGTTGCGCGCGCCGTTGCGGGATCGCGGCACAGCTGACTTGCCCCCCCATCGACGCCAGCGCCATGCGCACGGCAACCTGCGGCGCGACCTCGGCCCCCAGCACGGCATGGACCGATGGGAAGGCGCTGATCAGGCGATCTGTATCCCCCTCGACCTCTGGGGTCAGGGTGATGGTGATCAGGGCCGGATTGCGCAGTTCCGCAAGGCGCACAATCTCGGCAAAGCGGGTGCCCGCGCTGCGGCGATCAATCACCAGCACATCCACCGCCCCCAGTTTGAGACAGGTCTCGGCCACGGCAAGGCTGCCGCTTCCGGTTACGGTGATTCCCGCCTCGATAAAGGCGATCTGCCCCAGCTCAAGCCGGCGCGGCGAGCAATCCAGAATCAAAGCCTGCATCGAAATTCTCCTTTTCAGGTCATTTCTTACATCGTTAGAAAGGGAGCCTTAAAAAGCTCTGAAGATTTGCGATGGATTTTCGACAAATCACCATAGATCTGGACAAGCCCATGAATTCCCGCCCTAATCCCGTGATGGACCCACATGTAACATATATGAGCATCAACGATCTGGCCCGGCGCGCCAAACGCCGCCTGCCCCATTTCGTCTGGGAATTCCTGGCCAGTGGCACCGGGGATGAAAGTACGGTGGCGCGCAACCGATCCGAGCTGGATGCGGTGGGGTTCTTGCCCTCGATCCTGCACGGAGAGGTGGCGGCAGACCTGCGGACCCCCTTTCTTGGACAGGATTTTAACCTACCTTTTGGCATCGCGCCGGTCGGCATGTCGGGACTGATCCATCCCGGTGCCGAGCTCACCCTTGCCCGTGAAGCAAAGCGGCTGGGCCTGCCCTATTGCCTGTCCACGGTGGCCAGCATGCCCCCCGAAGAGGTCGGACCCGCAGCGCAGGGAACCGGATGGTTTCAGCTGTATCCCGCGAAGGATCCCGAAATCCGCGCCGATCTGCTGGCCCGGGCAAAAGGGGCTGGGTTTCACACACTGGTGGTCACCGTCGACCTGCCGGTCGCATCGCGCCGCGAACGACAGGTGCAAAGCGGGCTGACGCAGCCACCGCGCATGACGACCCGGATTATCGCACAATGCGCCGCACGTCCCACTTGGTCGATCCGGCGGGCCTTGGCGGGGATGCCACAGCTCGCGACGCTTACCAAATATGCAGATACAGCTGAGAGCCGCGATCCCACCAAGCATATCGGGTATCTGCTCCGGGCCGCGCCCGATTGGGACTATCTGCGCTGGCTCAGGGAAAACTGGACCGGACCGTTCATCGTCAAAGGTGTGATGCGCGCAAAGGATGCCGCGCAGCTTGAGGCCGAGGGAGTCGATGCCATCTGGGTGTCAAATCACGGCGGACGGCAGTTCGCGGGGGCACCCGGAGCGGCGCAGGTCCTGCCCGATATACGCAGGGCGACCACACTGCCGATCCTTTTCGACAGCGGCATCGCCAGCGGGCTGGATATGATCCGTGCGTTCGCGCTGGGGGCCGACTTTGTCATGCTGGGACGCGCGTGGCATTACGCGCTTGCGGCGATGGGTGATTCGGGGCCGGACCATCTGGCCGAAATACTCAAACGCGACCTGATCGCGAATCTTGGGCAATTGGGGGCCGCACATCCCCGCGATCTTCGCGACGCTTGGGTCCATGTTAGCGACGCAATCGGTGCTAATCCGTAGGCCGATTTTGCAAATTTTTTGCAAATCGTTGCGTATTTTGCAAACCACCCTTGCTAAGTAGGCGGCCCCGGTCCTTAAATCCGCGCAAATCTTCTGATCCCCGGAGATTTTCACACAGGAAAGGACCCAAGTCATGGCCGAGTTCCAGAAAATCCTCATCGCAAACCGAGGCGAAATCGCCATCCGCGTCATGCGCGCAGCCAATGAGATGGGCAAGAAAACCGTTGCCGTTTTTGCCGAAGAGGACAAGCTGGGCTTGCACCGCTTCAAGGCTGACGAAGCCTATCGGATCGGCGAGGGCATGGGCCCCGTCGCGGCCTATCTGTCGATTGATGAAATCATTCGGGTGGCCAAGGAAAGCGGAGCGGACGCGATCCACCCCGGCTATGGATTGCTCTCGGAGAACCCCGATTTTGTTGACGCCTGCGCCGCCAATGGCATCACCTTTATCGGCCCCAAGGCCGAGACCATGCGCGCCCTTGGCGACAAGGCCAGCGCCCGCAAGGTGGCCATCGCTGCTGACGTGCCCGTGATCCCCGCGACCGAGGTGCTGGGGGACGATTTCGACGCGATTGCCAAAGAGGCCGACGAAATCGGCTATCCCCTGATGCTCAAGGCATCCTGGGGCGGCGGTGGACGCGGCATGCGTCCGATCCTTGGGCCCGATGAGCTAAAGGAAAAGGTTCTGGAAGGCCGCCGAGAGGCCGAAGCCGCCTTTGGCAACGGCGAGGGCTATCTGGAAAAGATGATCACCCGCGCGCGCCACGTCGAAGTCCAGATCCTGGGCGACCAACACGGCAAGATCTATCACCTCTATGAACGCGATTGCTCGGTCCAGCGGCGCAATCAGAAAGTGGTCGAGCGCGCCCCCGCCCCCTATCTTTCCGAAGCCCAGCGCGAAGAGCTGTGCGAGTTGGGTCGCAAGATCTGCGCGCATGTGAACTATCAATGCGCGGGCACCGTCGAATTCCTGATGGATATGGACAGCGGCAAGTTCTACTTTATCGAGGTGAACCCGCGCGTGCAGGTCGAGCACACCGTGACCGAAGAAGTCACCGGCATCGACATCGTGCAGGCTCAGATCATGATCAGCGAGGGCAAATCGCTGGCCGAGGCCACCGGGCGCGCCAGCCAGTATGACATCCGCCTGAACGGACATGCCCTGCAAACCCGCGTGACCACCGAAGATCCGCAAAACAACTTTATTCCCGATTACGGCCGCATCACCGCCTATCGCTCGGCCACCGGCATGGGCATTCGTCTGGACGGGGGCACCGCCTATGCGGGTGGGGTGATCACACGCTACTATGACAGCCTGCTGACCAAGGTCACAGCCTGGGCGCAGACCCCGGAAAAGGCCATTGCGCGGATGGACCGGGCACTGCGCGAATTCCGCGTGCGGGGCGTGTCGACAAACATCGCCTTTGTCGAAAACCTGCTCAAACACCCGACCTTTCTGACCAACCAGTACACGACCAAGTTCATCGACGAAACGCCCGAGCTGTTCCAGTTCAGGAAACGTCGTGACCGGGGCACCAAGGTGCTGACCTATATCGCGGATATCACCGTGAACGGCCACCCCGAAGTCGAAGGCCGCGCCACACCCGCCGAAGACCTCAAGCCCGCCCGCGTGCCGGATTTCCCGCGTGGCGAAGAACCCTCCGCAGGCACCAAGACCCTTTTGGACGCCGAGGGCCCGCAGGCCGTGGCCGATTGGATGCTGGCGCAAAAGCAGCTTTTGATCACCGACACCACCATGCGTGACGGGCATCAGTCGCTCTTGGCGACGCGCATGCGCTCGATCGACATGATCCAGGCCGCCCCGGCCTATGCCCATAATATGCCACAGCTTTTCAGCATGGAATGCTGGGGCGGCGCGACCTTTGACGTGGCGTATCGCTTTTTGCAGGAATGCCCGTGGCAGCGTCTGCGCGACCTGCGCGCGGCCATGCCCAATGTGATGACCCAGATGCTTTTGCGGGGCGCAAATGGTGTGGGCTATACCAACTACCCCGACAATGTGGTGCAGTTCTTTGTCAAGCAGGCCGCTGAAACCGGCGTGGATGTCTTTCGCGTCTTCGACAGCCTGAACTGGGTGGAAAACATGCGCGTGGCCATGGATGCGGTGCTGGACACCGGTCGCGTTCTCGAAGGCACGATCTGCTATACCGGCGACATTCTTGACCCGGATCGCGCCAAATATGACCTGAAGTATTATGTCGCCATGGGGCAGGAACTGAAGGCGGCGGGCGCCCATGTTCTGGGTCTCAAGGATATGGCGGGTCTGCTCAAGGCCTCTGCCGCCGGCCCGCTGGTCAAGGCCCTGAAAGAAGAGGTCGGCCTGCCGATCCATTTCCACACCCATGACACTTCTGGGGCGTCGATTGCCACCATCATGGAGGCCACCCGCGCGGGTGTGGACGCGGTGGACGCCGCGATGGACAGTTTTTCAGGAAACACCTCGCAGCCGACCCTGGGATCGATCGTCGAAGCCCTGCGCCACACGGATCGCGACACCGGGCTGGACATCGCGAAGATCCGCGAGATTTCAAACTATTGGGAAACCGTGCGCGGTCAATACGCGGCCTTTGAAAGCTCGCTTCAGGCGCCCGCTTCTGAGGTCTATCTGCACGAAATGCCAGGGGGTCAGTTCACCAACCTCAAGGCCCAGGCGCGCAGCCTTGGGCTCGAAGAGCGTTGGCACGAAGTGGCCCAGACCTATGCGGATGTGAACCAGATGTTTGGTGACATTGTTAAGGTGACCCCATCGTCAAAGGTGGTCGGGGACATGGCATTGATGATGGTCAGCCAGAACCTGACCCGCTCAGAGGTCGAGAACCCCAAGACGGATGTCGCCTTCCCGGATTCGGTCATCGACATGATGAAGGGCAACCTTGGGCAGCCCCCCGGTGGCTGGCCGAAGAAGATCCAGAAGAAAATCCTTAAGGATGAGACCGCCTTTACCGAGCGTCCTGGCCTGCATGCCGCCCCCTGCGACATCGAAGAGACCCGTATCAGTGTCTCGTCCGAGCTTGAGGGCAAGGCAGTCGACAATGAGGATCTGGCGGGCTACCTGATGTATCCCAAGGTCTTCATGGATTACATGGGCCGCCACCGTACCTATGGTCCCGTGCGCACCCTGCCGACGCGGACCTTCTTTTACGGGATGAAACCCGGCGAAGAAATCACCGCCGAAATCGACCCGGGAAAGACGCTGGAAATTCGCCTGCAAGCCATTGGTGAAACAGACGAAAGTGGCGAAGCCAAGGTGTTCTTTGAACTCAACGGCCAGCCCCGCACCATTCGCGTCCCCAACCGCAAGGCTGCAGCCGCAAGCACGGCGCGCCCCAAGGCCGAATCAGGCAATGCGAACCATATCGGTGCTCCGATGCCTGGGGTCGTGGCGACTGTAGCGGTGCAGCCGGGCCAGCAAGTGCACGAAGGGGATCTACTCTTGACCATCGAAGCGATGAAGATGGAAACCGGCATCCATGCCGAACGCGACGCCGTGGTGCAGGCGGTTCATGTCCAAGCAGGCGGACAGATTGACGCCAAGGACCTGCTGGTCGAACTGGGCTAGCCCCGCACCCCTGAGTACAACACCACGCCCTTTCATCTTCGGGCGTGGTGACCTGCGGTTTATATTCAATTCTTGATTTACATTTCCGCCCTTGCACGGCCCCTTAACCCTTGCCGGTGTAGGACATCCTTCACAGTCAGATGATTCATTGTGAAGGGCACAGCGTATGGCCATGCTTGTGGGAAAACGGTTAAACCTCGGCACCTCGACCCGGGCCAAAGCACTTGCCATCGCGGCAGTGCCCGTGTTCTTGACGCTCTGCGCCGGGGCGTTGACCGTGGTGAACCTGAACCGCATGTCCGAAAGCACCCATTGGGTGGGACACACCCATAGTGTCCTGAGCAGCGCGGACGCCGTCGTGAGCTCTGCGGTGAATATGGAAACGGGTCTGCGCGGGTTCCTGCTGGCTGGAAAAGACCAGTTTTTGGAACCCTATGAATCCGGCAGCCAAGCGGTGTTCACAGCGCTCGAAAACCTTCGCAATACGGTCAGTGACACTCCCTCTCAGGTCGAGCGTCTTTCTCAGGCCGAACAGGTTTTGCGGGACTGGCAAACCCAGATTGCCCAACCCATGATTGCCCTTCGCAAGGATATTGGTGACGCTGCGTCGATGAACGACATGGCCTATGAAATCCGCAAGGAACGCGGAAAAACCTTTTTTGATTCCTTCCGCGCTGAAATAGATCAATTTATTGATATTGAAAGAGAGATATTACAACAGCGGCAGATCGAATCTCAAAGCGAGTTCTCGAGCGATCTGAAATTCATCAACGGAATCGACCCTGTCGAACACACCTATATCGTGATCTCAAAGGCACAAAATCTACTTGAATCGGCTATCAATATGGAAACCGGGATGCGGGGTTTTCTATTGTCTGGGGCTGAGGGGTTTCTTGCGCCCTTCGAAGATGGCCGCACCGCGTTTTCCGCAATCTTGACCGATCTGAAATCAACTGTCGCGGACAATCCGGATCAGGTGGCGCGCCTTGAACGGATCGATAACACGATCAGCACCTGGCTGAACGGCGTGGTTGACCCCCTTATCTTTCTGCGTCGCGACATCGGCACAGCCGCCACAATGGATGACGTCGCTGATTTCATCGGCAAAGGTGAGGGGAAGGTCTATTTTGATCAGTTCCGCGCCATCCTGGCCGAATTCTCGGACATAGAACGCGACCTTATGCAAATCCGAGTAGCCAGAAACGAAGCAACGTCGGAGTTCACACGTACAGCCGTCATTGTTGCGACACTCATTGCGGCCGTGATCGGTGGCTTTGTCGCCTTGATCATCGGCAATCGGATTGCCCGAGGCGTCAACGACATCAATGCTGCCATGGGTTTGCTTGCGGCGGGGGACAACAACATTGATATCAAAGGCATGGACCGCCGCGATGAGATTGGTGAAATGGCCCGTGCGCTGGATGTGTTCAGGTCTTCGCTGGCCACCGTGCAGCAGCAAGAGCGTGAAAAGGCCGCCAAAGAGGCCAAGAACCAGAACGACGTGGTCAATCGGCTTAGTACAGGCCTGTCGGGTCTGGCGGCCGGTGATCTGACATCGCGCATTTCGCAAGCTTTCCCAGACAAGTATGAACAGCTCCGCAGCGACTTCAACAGCGCCATCCAACGGTTGCATGAGGTCATAACCCACGCATCAACGACCGCGACGCAGGTCGCAAACGGTGCTAAAGACATTCATCAGGCAACGATCGATCTTTCTGATCGCACAACCAGTCAGTCGGCAACATTGGAACAATCCGCTGCGTCGATTGAGGAAATATCCAGTTCAGCCGCAACAACCGCATCCAATGTCAGCGAGGCAGCAACACTGGGGGACGAAACAAAGCAGTTCGCGGATGACAACCGTGAACTGGTGATGAACGCCATCAGCGCAATGGATGAAATCAAGACCTCCTCTTCGGACATTGTGCAGATCATTACGGCAATTGACGACATCGCGTTCCAAACCAACATCCTAGCGCTCAACGCCGGTGTCGAGGCCGCGCGGGCCGGCGAAACCGGCAAAGGGTTTGCGGTGGTCGCCAGCGAAGTGCGCAATCTGGCGCAACACTCTGCAGAAGCGGCTTCGGAAATCCGCAAGCGGATCAACGAAAGCTCTGAACAGATCGAAAAGGGCGTTTCCCTAGTTAACCAAACCGGTGAGGCCCTAAAGGAGATCGCATCACGCATCTCCAGCGTTTCCCAGCATATTTCCGAGATTTCCGGCGGGGCTAACCAGCAAAGCTCTGGTATGCGGGAGGTCAGCTCGGGCATTTCACAACTTGATCAGGTCACACAACAAAATGCCAACATGGCGCACCACGCCTCTTCCGTGGCACATGATCTTACACGACATGCAGAAGAAATGTCGGCGTTGATCTCGCAATTTGACTTGGGCGAACCACCTGTCGATATGGGTGAACCATCTGATGCCTTTCAGGCTGATCCCCCGCAAGAGTTCCGCGAAGCTGGTTAACCCTGGCCTCACCGCGTTCAGCAGTGGGCCCTTTGCGCCTTTTTCACAGAAAGCACGATTTTCTTGAATTTTCCTCTTGCGCCCTCTCGCTACCGGCGGTAAATCCCCGCTCACCGACAAGGAAGCGGGCGTAGCTCAGGGGTAGAGCATAACCTTGCCAAGGTTAGGGTCGGGCGTTCGAATCGCCTCGCCCGCTCCAATCGGAAGCCTTACACACCCAGTAAGGCAATTGAAAAATGGTTTGCGGGCGTAGCTCAGGGGTAGAGCATAACCTTGCCAAGGTTAGGGTCGGGCGTTCGAATCGCCTCGCCCGCTCCATTTTCATAGATCAGCAATCACTTACAAAATACGAAAAAACTGCCTCTTGGTCCGGACCGTCTTGCATTGGATCACCTTGCCTTGATGACGGTCAGTTTGCGGCTTGCTTGAGAGACTTTTTCATCAAGGCGCGGTTCAGGACCTGATCATTGCGCACCACATCCTCGTGGTGAACCACATAAAACCCAACAGAAGAGAAAGCCGGTTGCGCCATCAGACTGGCATATGCCGTGACTGCGCCCCACCCCTCAGCTATCAGCGTTGCCTCTAATCGTTCATACAAGCTCCTGAACCCCCCGCGCCCACGTGCGGCTGGCAGGACAAAGGCCAAATCGATTTCATTGCGCTGGGCAGACATGAACCCGACGACGGCTCCATCCACTTCTGCGACAAAGACGTGCTGACGTGCAAGCCGCGCATTCCAGGCCTGCCCGAACGGCACCTGGGAAATCCACGCCCTCCGCTGCGCGGTTGAATAGGGGCTTTCTCCGCCGCGGATGGCATCGAACATCACCTGACCCAAACGGGCATAATCGGCACGGGTGGCAGAGCGAATGAGCATGTGGAACCGATCCTTGTTGCGTGCGCATGAGAGCAGAGCCTATAAGGCCGCAACTGAGCAAGGAGAGCCCCATGCGTCAAGCCAACGTCACCCGCAAAACCGCTGAGACGGACATTTACGTCGAAATCAATCTCGATGGTACCGGCGCATATGACAATCAGACGGGGGTGGGCTTTTTTGATCATATGCTGGATCAGCTGTCCCGCCACGCCTTGATCGACATGTCCGTGCGGGCCAAGGGGGATCTGCACATTGACGACCACCACACCGTCGAAGATGTGGGCATCGCGCTGGGGCAGGCATTGACCCAAGCCCTTGGCAACAAACGTGGCATTCGCCGCTATGGCACGTTCCATCTGGCCATGGATGATGCCCAGGTCCGCGCTGCGCTGGATCTGTCTGCGCGCCCGTTCCTGGTTTGGAACCTTGACATCCCAACTCAGAAAATCGGCAGTTTTGACACCGAATTGGTGCGCGAGTTTTTCCAGGCGCTCAGCACACACGGCGGCATCACGTTGCATGTGGACAAGATCCACGGGTTTAACAGCCATCACATCGTCGAGGCGGCCTTTAAGGCGGTGGCCCGCGCCCTGCGCGAGGCGGTGGAATTGGACCCCCGCAAGGCAGATGCCATCCCGTCCACCAAAGGGGCGCTTTAAGGGGAAGAAAGAGTTTTCCGAAAACTCTTTGGGGCTCTGCCCCCGGCGCGCGATGCGCGCCTCCCCAGGGATATTTGAGAAAAGGTGAAACAGCCCATGCTGACAGCAATCATCGACTATGAAAGCGGCAATCTGCATTCCGCCGAAAAGGCGTTTCAGAAAATGGCGCAAGAGACCGGTGCAGGTGAAGTGGTTGTCACGGACAAGCCCGAAGTCGTCGCGGCGGCAGATCGTCTCGTGCTTCCGGGAGATGGGGCTTTTCCGGCCTGCGCCGCAGCATTGACCAGTTCGGGATGTTTCGACGCGATGGTCGAAGCCGTGACGGTCAAGGCGCGCCCATTCCTTGGAATCTGCGTCGGGATGCAATTGATGGCACAGCGCGGCCACGAATATGAAACCACCGATGGACTGGGTTGGGTCGATGGCGAGGTGCGCAAGATCACCCCCGCGGACCCAAGCCTTAAGGTCCCTCACATGGGTTGGAACGACTTGATTGTCGATCGCCCGCATCCGGTTCTAAACGTCATCGACAGTGGTGCACATGTCTATTTTGTGCATTCCTACCAGATGGAAGTCAGCACACCGGCCCACCGCATCGCCCATGTTGATTATGCAGGGGATGTCACGGCCATCGTCGGCCATGACACCTACCTGGGCCTGCAATTCCACCCGGAAAAAAGCGCCGACGTGGGGTTGCAGATGATCGGGAACTTCCTGACCTGGGCGCCCTGATCAAAACAAAAGCCCCGGTCTCGCCGGGGCTTTGATATGGGCATCCCAGACATGGGCGTCAGGGTCAGTTGATTTTGGTCCAGGTCTGCTTGGAACACAAAAGCCCTCCGGCCACGCAGCCCTTGAGCTGCATTTTGCTGCCCGAGATCTGCGCCTTGCCAAGGTAAATCTTGCCGTTTGAGGGGCGCCAGACCTTGCCTTCATAGGCGCCGCCGCCTTTGGCTTTCATGTCCCGCACCAGTTTTTTGCCCTTGTTGGGCGAATTGTATTCGCCGCTGTCGTTGAAGGTCTTGCTGATCACACCGCAAAACGCGCTGCCACAGGGGGCGATCTTTACATGGGCATACGACCCGTCATCGGGCTGTGTTTTCCAGGTGCCGACAATGGGTTCGGCCGCGGCCATCCCCGCGCCCAGGCCTGTTCCAAATATCAGTGCAAGCGCCAGTAGCACGCGTTTTTTCATGGTAGTCCCTCCCTTTTATCTGCTTCATCTTGGCGCAGGTTCGCGCAGGCGATCAAGCATTACCTAGGGTCTCTTGCATCCCCCTGCCCGCTCGCATATGCGCAAGACAGGTCACTTTGGAGCGCTGACATGATCCTTTACCCCGCGATTGACTTGAAAGATGGCAAAGCCGTGCGCCTGTTGCGTGGCGACATGGACAAGGCAACGGTCTTTAACGATGAGCCCGCCGCGCAGGCATTGGACTTTGTTGCGGCAGGGTGCGAATGGCTTCACCTTGTGGATCTGAACGGAGCTTTTGCTGGCGAACCGGTCAACGCGGCCGCGGTCGAGGCCATCCTGAGCCAGACCAAGACCCCGGCGCAACTGGGCGGCGGTATTCGCGACATGGCCACCATCGAAATGTGGCTGTCCAAGGGGTTGGCACGGGTTATCTTGGGCACCGTAGCGGTCGAAAAGCCCGCGCTGGTGCGCGAAGCGGCCAAGGCCTTCCCCGGTCAGGTGGCTGTAGGCATCGATGCCAAAGATGGCAAGGTCGCCACCAAGGGCTGGGCCGAAGTGACCGACGTGGATGCGGTTGATCTGGCAAAATCCTTTGAAGACGACGGGGTCGCGGCCATCATCTATACCGACATCAACCGGGATGGGGCAATGCAGGGGCCGAATGTCGACTATACCGCCGCGATGGCGAATGCCGTTACCATTCCGGTGATCGCCTCTGGTGGGGTGTCCTCATTGAACGATCTGATCGCGCTACGCGACTGTGGCGCTCCGTTGAATGGGGCGATTTCAGGCCGCGCTTTGTATGATGGCGCTTTGGACCTGAAACAGGCTTTGACCACGCTGAAAGCCTAACCGATCTAAGCGCGGTCAAATGTGATTTGGACCGCGCCTTTCCCCGCTCCATCCACTGTGGAACAGGGTGTCGTGAGCTGCTCCTCACCGGGAAACAATCAAGGGGAAACAATCGGCGGGTTTCGCATAGATTGTTGCCCTAATTTTGCCTGAATTGTCTCATATTGTAGTCAAATCAAAACGGGCATCAGCCCGAGCAGGCAAACGAGCAACACATGGCATTCGGAGAAGTCGGTTCGCTGACCCGCGGCGGGTTTGGTGACGGAGAAGAAGTCCGCGTGGACTTTACCCAACCGCTGGACAATGCGGTCATCATGCTGACGGGCACGAACTCGGGCGGCAATGAATACTCATTCACCATCACCTCGGTCGATGCCACGGGCTTTACCTTTCGTCTTGACGAATGGGAGGACGAAGACGGCCCCCACCCCGCAACGGAAACCATCAACTGGATTGCCGTCGAGCCGGGGGTTCACACCCTGCCGGATGGGCGCACGGTAGAGGCCGGAACCGCCACCGCTGTCACCGGCAGCTATACCCCTGTCACGCTGAACGGGGGCTTTGGTGCGCCACCGGTCGTTCTGACCAGCCGGATGAGCGACAACGATATTCACGTGGCCGACAGCGACCCCAACAATATCACCGCCAGCGGGTTTGACCTGCGCCTGCAAGAAGCCGAGCTGAACACCTCTGGCAACGCAGGTGAAACGGTCGGTTATATCGCGATCAGCGCGGGGGGAGACGGCACCTCGGGCACGGCGCAGAGCTATGGCAACCTGACCACGTCAAACCAGACCTTTGGCTTGGGCCACACGTTTTCCGATGGCATCACGTTGGCGGAAACCCAGACGATCAACGGCCCCGACCCGGGCAATGTACAGCTGGCGAACACCGCAAGTGGCAGCACCACAGGCGCCTATTTCGATGAGGAATCCGGGGACGGGGAAACCAATCATGTCACCGAAAGCGTGGGGTTTGTCACCTTTGAGCGCGGGCTGATCATGTGTTTCACCCCCGGGACGCTGATCACCACGCTGAGGGGGCAAGTGGATGTTGCGCTGATCCGGTCCGGCGATCTGGTGCTGACCCGCGACGACGGATTTCAACCGGTGCGCTGGATTTCGCAAACACATCTGGAAAGGGCACGCCTGCGCGACGCCCCGGAACTGGCTCCGGTCTTGATCCGAAAGGATGCGTTTGGACCTGGCCTGCCTGCGGCTGACATGCAGGTGTCCCCTCAGCATCGGATGCTGGTCACCGGTTGGAAGGCCCAGCTTTTGACCGGTGAAACCGAGATCCTCGCCCCTGCAAAAGGGTTGATCAACGGACAGTCTGTCTTGGCCTGCCCTGACGTGTCTGAGGTGACATATATCCACCTGTTGTTTGATCAGCACCAGGTGATCTATGCCAATGGCGCCCCCTCTGAAAGCCTGCACGCCGGGCAGATTGGCAAGGGCGAAATCGACCCGCGGGCGCGCGAAGAGCTGTTCGCGCTGTTTCCGGATCTGCGTGCGTTCCCCGAGCGCTATGGCCCGCTTGTGCGCCCCAGCCTGCGCCGCCATGACGCCGCCGCGCTGTTGCACTAAGGCGCCCTGCCCCTTAAAGACGGGATCAAAGCGGATTGAGGGCCTGACATGCTGAAAACACGGATCATTCCCTGCCTCGACGTGGCCGATGGGCGCGTGGTGAAAGGCGTGAATTTTGTCGGGCTGCGCGACGCGGGCGACCCGGTTGAATCGGCGCGCGCCTATGATGCGGCAGGCGCGGACGAAATTTGTTTTCTCGACATTCACGCCACCCATGAGAATCGCGGCACTATGTTCGACGTTGTGACGCGCACTGCGGAACAGTGCTTTATCCCGCTGACAGTGGGCGGCGGTGTGCGGACTGTGCAGGACGTCAGGGCGCTTTTGTTGGCCGGGGCGGACAAGGTTTCGTTCAACTCTGCGGCGGTGGCAAACCCGGATGTCGTAGCCGAAGCGGCGGATCAATTTGGCAGCCAGTGCATCGTCTGCGCCATCGACGCCAAAACCGTTGAACCGGGCCGCTGGGAAATCTTTACCCATGGCGGTCGCAAACCCACGGGCATCGACGCCGTGGAATTTGCCAAGATGATCGAGGCAAAAGGCGCCGGTGAAATCCTGCTGACCTCGATGGACCGCGATGGGACGAAAGCAGGTTTTAACCTGCCCCTAACCCGCGCCATTGCAGATAGTGTGCATATCCCTGTGATCGCTTCGGGTGGTGTGGGGACCCTCGACCATCTCGTCGACGGGGTGAAAGAGGGTCATGCCAGCGCTGTTCTGGCCGCGTCGATCTTTCACTTTGGTGAATATACGGTGCGCGAGGCAAAGGAACACATGGCGGCGGCAGGCATTCCCGTCCGCCTCTGAGAGGGTCCGAAAGGGGCGACATGTTCAGCGATGGCAGCGATGTAACCATACGCGAAGGCGAGATCGAATACACCGCGTGCAACTGCTGTGACGCACCGACCACCGTGGTCACGGGCTATTTCGAGGTGGGGGAATTGTCTGCGGGATGGTACACGGTCGGAGTCACCCATGACCGGCCTGGTCACCTGCCCCTGGTACGGCTCTACATTGGTGACTGGTCCGACACGGCAGGCCCGGATGAGCGCTGGGGCTTGCGTGTGGGGATCGACAAAGAGGGACCGGTGCTTTTGGATTGGTCCGAAGAGGAAATGACCCAGGCCCGCCCGGTGTTTACGCCGCTGAACCGCTTGCAGGTTCTGGGAAGCCCGGTGGAACCGCAGCTTTGGACGCTATTGGATAAGATGCTGACGCAGGACAGCCGATTGTAAGGATAAACCATGACACTGGAAGAGCTTGAAACCATCGTGGCGCAGCGTGCCAAAGCTTCGCCCGACGAGAGCTGGACCGCGAAACTCTTGACCAAGGGTCCGGAAAAATGCGCCGAAAAATTTGGGGAAGAGGCAATCGAAGCGGTGATCGAAGCGGTGAAAGACGATCGCCAAAAGCTGGCCTCCGAGGCGGCGGACGTGCTGTTCCACCTGCTGGTCATGTTGAAAGCGCGCGACGTGGCCGTGGCCGATGTCATGGCGGTCCTGGCACAGCGACAAGGGCAATCGGGCCTGGCGGAAAAGGCATCGCGCGGTTGAGGGGCGGCAACGATTTTCGAAAATCGTTTGAGGGGCCAGCCCCTTCTGTGGGCCTACGGCCCCCATTCATCCCCGGGATATTTTGAACCCAAAGAAACCGTCAGAGCCTGGATGAAATCACCCCGGTGTTAAAGCCCCCCATGCGCAGTTCTCCGAACAGGCGTTGATATTCGATCTTTGGGCAGCGATTCTGAATCACGGTAACCCCCTTGGCCTGTGCAACTTTGGCTGCCTCAGGGTGTTCGACACCAATCTGCATCCAGATGGTTTGCAGGTTGGGGAGATGCGTGAGCGCGTCTTCCACCAGCGGGGGCACATGTTCAGAGCGGCGGAAAAGATCGACCATATCCGTCTCAGGCGGACAATCCGAAATCGAGCCGCGGACGGTTTCCCCGAACAACACCTGCCCGGCAAGACCCGGATTGACGGGGATCACCCTGTATCCTTTGAGCTTGAGATAGCGGGCGACATAATAGCTTGGGCGCACAGAATTGGCGGAAACACCCACCACGGCAATCACCTTGGTGCGGTTCAGAACGGTTTTTAGCTCGGCATCTGAATAGGTCATGCGGTGACCATAGCGGTGTGATCTCAAAAGAAAAGCGCCCGGAGAACCGGGCGCAGTTCGGAACGAGGGACTAAAGTTACGCAGAGGTTCCGGCCCTGCGGTCTCATTTGAAGATAGGATAGGTTCCAAAAGTTTAAAGAGCCGTTGCCAACGCGTGATGCTGGATCGGCAATTATTCGCCCGCGACCCGCTGGGCCATGCAGGGCAAAGGCGGGTTGCTTTGAAATTGGAGCAACGTCGGGTGCCGTTCTTCGGTGGGGGTGGTGCAGATTTGGCGGGATTTTCTGAACAAAAAGAACTTGCCCAACCCTTTCCACAGGCCCAACCAGGGAGCCGAGACATCCTGCGGAAACCGCGATTGCCACCCCTTCGGGAGGGGCAGCCCGGTTTCTTCCAGCTTTTCCAGCATCCAGACCAGCGGAATATTGGACAGCGGGCGGCAGGCAAGATCCCCCGCCAATTGTCCTCCGATGTCTGCGTGCGTGCCTCGAAACCAGACCTGTTGAACCCGATCGCTTCCGTCGCTGGGAGTTGACCACAGAACCGGCGCAAAGGCCTGACGGGTTTCGTCATGCGCCAAAGCGTGAAACCCATGCCGCACCGACGCGCCCAGCTCATGGTTGTGAAAGTCATGCTCATTTTCCGACAGGCGCCACAGCAACGGCAACCGCAACCCCAAGGCTTTGACCGTGTCCCAAACGCCGACCGCCTCAATTTTTGGGGTCGGATGGCAGTATTTTTCAGCAAACCGGTGAGCCGACACACTGTTGGGAGAATATTGGTAGAGCCGATAGATCTGTTGGATGTTCCGCTCGGTCGCGTGACGCGCCCTGAGCAAGCCCACCCGGTCAATCACCCCAGCCAAGGAGCGCACGGCGTAGGCGCCGCGCGAATACCCCAATAGGTATATCCGATCCCCCTCGCGATACCGGGATGCGAGATAGCCATACGCGCGCTTGATTTTGCGATTGATCCCCCGCCCCGTGATGACATCCGGGGTTTTCCGCCAATCGGTCCATTGCGCCCCAGCTTCGTAAAACAGCGAAACGCCTTCAACTTCTTGAAGCAGGCGATAGGTTAGCCCCGCATTGGTTTCGCGCCCCGGTTCCAAGGTCGACATGGTTCCGTCAAGGATAATCACATGGGTGACAGGCCCACGGCGGCGCGCGTAATGCGAATGGTCCGCGCGTGTCTTTCCGCGCTGAAGCCAGTTCCAGAGTACATATCCCAATCGCGTAGCTGTCATGTCTCCTGCTTTCAAAGGCGCGGCACAGTCGGTCTGACGGAATCAGAACCATCTATGCCTTGAGGTCCGGTTTGAACGGCCTAGTACCAAGATAGGCCCATTTTCATAAGAAACCTCAAAACTTGCCTGATTTCCTGCCGAATTCACGGTATTTTCATGGCGCGCGATCATCCACCCGGGTCGGCCCCATGGATCGGGGGCGCATCGTGATCACCCGCGTGGGGCCATATCCGTTGAACCCTGTCTTGAGCGCGTGGGAATAGGCGCCGCACCCCTCGATCAATAGATAGTCCCCTTCGGACAGGGTTGCAGGAAGCTCAAGCGGTTCGTTCAACTGATCAATGCTGTCACAGGTGGGGCCAAAAACACGATACGACGCGGTCGGCCCTGTACGGCGTGTGCCCTGCGGCGTCAAAAGCGTTATCCGGTCACTGGCCGCTATATCACGCCACTCAGCCAGCCCCCCATAGATGCCATCGTTGAGATAGATTTGACCGTCCGAAAGGGCCTTGATCCGAACCAGCAGATCATAGGCATCCGCCACCATCGCGCGGCCCGGTTCACAGACAAGATCCGGTGCATCGACCCCGAAACTGTCTTTGACGGCCTTTGCAATCGTGTCGAAAATGACTTCTAGCTGAACGGGATGCGCGCCGCGTTGGGCAGGAAAGCCACCGCCAACGTTCAATCGGCCAAGCCGCACGCCAGCCCCTTTCGCGGCCTTGGCCGCCGCGGCGATATAGCGTGCCCAGGCATCGGGATCATGGCACTGGGTTCCGGGATGAAACGTAATCGACGGCGTACCGCCGCGCGCCACCACCTCTTTGAGAAGATGAGACACGAGGCCCGGAGGCGCACCGAATTTTTCGCCAAAGTCGTAAATCCCACCAGAGACAGGCAACTTTAAGCGGACCGATATTTCCTGCCCTGAGACATCACCGATCTTCTCCAATTCGCTGGGCCGATCAATCGACCATGACGCAATTCCAAAGGCGTGTGCCGCCTCAATTTCGCTAACAGATCGCACGGGGTTGTGATAGTTCAACTTCGATTTAGGAGAAACCCACCTGGCTGCGCGCATTTCTTGCACAGATGCGACATCAAACGCCGTCAATCCAGATGCGACCAAAACCTCCATCACTTCGGTTTCGGGATTCGCTTTGACCGCATAGGTCACCAACCCCGGAAACCCCGCCTGAAACCGCGCCGCCGTCGCTGCCAACCGATCCGGATAAAAGAAGTAAACCGGGTCGTCCGGGGTTTCGTGGGTCAACCACTGCTCGGGGCTTTCCGGGAATATGGACTGGCTTGTCATGATAACCTCTTCGCGCGCTGTACTATGCAATTGTGCGCAACAAGACGGTGGAATTCACTCGTCAGACCTGACAAAATAAATCGCATGACGATCAATATGACGAACATACTGCACAAATGGACGAAATAGACACGAAACTCTTGGCCGCGCTCTCAGAAAATGCGCGCATTCCCATCAGCGATCTGGCCCGCAAGATCGGGATCGCCCGTACGACGGTTCAGACGCGGATCGATCGTTTGATGGAACAGGGGGTGATCGCCGGGTTCACCGTGCGTCGGGGCGCAGCGCTGCGTCCCCCCCTGCAGGCAACCGCGCTGATCAGTGTGGAACCCCGCGCGGCACCCGCCGTGTTGAGCCGCCTCAAAACCCTGGATGAGGTGGAAAGCGTACACACCACATCTGGGCGGTTCGACCTTTTGGTGACGCTCAGCGCCCAAAGCACGGAACGCCTGGACCAAGTTCTGGATCAGATCGGAGAGGCCCGTGGTGTGCGCAGCTCAGAGAGCCTGATCCACCTTAGCACCAAGATCGAGCGACGCGCCTGACCCCTTCGTCAGGCCTTGTCTTCGGGGATGGTATAGCGTTCGATCAATCTGGCTTGAGTCATGAAAAACGCCATAATCACAACAGGAAGACCGAAAGTCTTAAAGTAGACCCAGGTTTCGGTTTCCATCAGGCGCCAGACCACTTCGTTGGCCAATGCGAGACCAAAGAACATCCACATTACGCGTCGTGTCAGGATCAACCAACCTTCGTGTTCAAGCGGCATGAGACCTTCCATAACCTTCTCAAGCCAGCTTTCGCCACGCATCAATCCGATCGCCAAAGCCAGACCAAACAGGCTGTAGATCAGCGTTGGCTTCATTTTGAAGAACCGCTCATCGTTCAGCCAGACACTGAGGCCACCAAAGACCACGATCAGAACCGCTGTCACAATCTGCATCGGGCTTAACCGCCCGGTGACTTTCCACAACACACCTGTCGCAAGCAAGAAGACAGGAATGAACCCTGCCGTCACAACGATAAAGCCCGCGTACTCGGTGCCGCCAATGGTGAATATACGGTCTTTCAGCAATAGATAGGCCGCAAAAAATCCAAGTACCGGACCAAATTCCAGGATTGTTTTCAAGCCCTTCGGAGGCGTTTTTGAAGTCATACCTTAAGTCCTGAACCTGCTTATGTGTCTGATAGGCCCATAAGGGCAGCGGCAAAGTCTTCGGGGTCAAAGGGGGCCAGATCTTCGATCTGTTCCCCCACACCAATGGCGTGAATGGGCAATCCAAACTTATCCGCGAGCGAGACCAGCACCCCCCCTTTGGCGGTGCCGTCCAGCTTGGTCATGACAAGCCCCGACACATCCGCGAGCTTTTGGAAGGTTTCGGTTTGATTGACCGCGTTTTGCCCCGTGGTCGCGTCAAGAACCAACAAAGTGTTATGCGGCGCCTCGGGGTCTTTCTTGCGGATCACACGCACGATCTTGGCCAGTTCTTCCATCAGATCTTGACGGTTCTGCAAACGACCGGCCGTGTCGATCATCAGCAGATCCGCCCCATCGTTTTGCGCCTGCGTCATCGCGTCAAAGGCAAGGCTGGCCGGGTCAGATCCCTCGGGCGCGGTCAAAACCGGCACCCCGGCGCGCGTGCCCCATACCTGCAACTGCTCCACGGCCGCGGCCCGAAACGTGTCCCCTGCGGCGATCACCACGGATTTCCCCGCGGCCCGGAATTGACTGGCCAGCTTGCCAATAGTCGTAGTTTTCCCTGCGCCATTCACGCCCACCACCAACACCACTTGCGGCGTTTTCGGATACAGCGGCAGCGGTTTGGCGACGGGCTCCATGATGCGGGCGATTTCCTGGGCCAACAGGAGTTTGATTTCCGCGACCGAGATCTTTTTGCCCATCCGTCCCTGCGCGATATTCGCGGTAACACGCAGCGCCGTATCAACCCCCATATCCGATGCAATCAACAGCTCTTCCAGCTGTTCAAGCATATCATCGTTAAGCTCACGCCGCATCGCAGAGCCATCACTGCGCCCCAGCATGCGCCCCAGAATTCCGGGCTTGGATACGGGCGTGGCCTCGGTCTGCGCGGCGGGTACGGGGTCAATCGCCCCCTCTGCGGCGACCTCTTCCCCGCCATCGTGAACGATGGCATCCAACCCCTCGTCCAGCTTGGAAGAGGACTTGAACAATCGATTTTTCAATTTGCCAAAAAGAGACATGTGGGACGCCCGTGTTTCGTGTAATCTTCACCTAATATGCCTGATTGCTTATGAAAAGCCCCACCTTCCGGGGCAGACCTTGTGACACATCGGAATTCTCATGTTTTCTTATCGTATCGCCGCTGTTTTACTGTGTGTTCCCAGTCTCCTACAGGCCGAAGCCGGCACCATGTGCTCGGCCGGGGCCTTTGGGCAAAAGCAGTGTATTCGTCCTGCGCATTTCGTATATGACACCTGTCAGGCGATCGAAGCCTTTTCCAAGGACCACGGGTTGGACCCGGGCTTTTTTGCCCGTCTGCTGTGGCAGGAAAGCCGGTTTGATCCAAATGCGCTGAGCCACGCCAACGCGCAGGGTATCGCGCAGTTCATCCCTTCGACCGCCCGGCTCAGGGGGTTAAGGGATCCCTATAACCCCGCGGAAGCCATGGAGTATTCCGCTGAATATCTTGGTGAACTAAGCCGCCGCTATGGCAATCATGGGCTGGCTGCCGTCGCCTATAACGGCGGTGAGCGGCGCGCAGACGGATTGGTCGCCAAGACCGGAGGGTTGGCCAAGGAAACCATCGATTACGTCAAGATCATAACCGGTCTACCCGCTGAAACCTGGCGCGACGCCGCCCCGCGTAAACACGACTTTCGGCTACAAAAAGACAAACCCTTTGCCCAAGCCTGTCATGAGCTTGCCCGCAAGCGCAAGCTTAGCCGATATCCTCAGATCAAAGAGGGGCCCGCGCGTAAAAAATGGGGGGTGCAATTGGCGTTTGGCACCACCAAATCCAAAGCCCGCGCCATGTTCAAATCCCGCACCCGAAGCTGCCGCAAGCCGATTGGCGGGGAAACTCCTGACATGATCTGGCAGAAAAGCCGCTCAAGCCCGAAGGGCGGATATTACATGGCGCGCATTGGGCGAAATTCGCGCGATGCGGCTTGGGCGCTGTGCCGAAAATTGAAGCGCTCAGGCTGCATTTGCGCCGTTTACAAGAACTATTAGTAGATCATATGCGACCATATAGGCGGAAAATCACCCGAAAAATCGCATCATAACTGCACAAAAGCGATAATTTAGTGGGAAAGCAGACCAAGGAACAGCCCAGCCTGTCCGAGCCAGTAAAACACCCAAAGCGGACGTGACGTATGTGGTGCCGACCTAAACAAACCCAGTGCCAAGAGGCAGTCTGACAGGACAAAGCTGGTGGCCCCGAGGCGGATCAACCAATCCTCTTGCGCCCAGGCCATCACGCCCATCCCTGAAATCAACACGACATAAACCGCGACCGGCAGTTTGAGTTTCCCGGTATAAGGCAGCAACCAGAATCGCGTCGAAATCGCCACAGCGCCAAGCGCAGCAATCGCGCCCCACGGGATGTCCTGCCACAAGGGCAGCTTGACGACGATGAACCCTACATGTCCAAGCGCAAAGGCGATCAACCCTGCGAGAAACGCGGGCTCTCCGTCGAAGCTTAGAAACCAGTCCCCCGCCGCGCAAAGCGCCAAAGCCAAGGCGACGCCCCAAGCTCCGGCCCATAGCGCAGCCAGGGACAAAAGCCCCACGGGAAGCGTTTTGACAATCGACCTGTGCAAGCTTGGCTGCGCCTCGACCAGCATCAAGCCATAGGCCAAGGCGCTGACGGCACTCAGCCAGATCATGAAATCTCCTCCGCGAAGTGTTTGATGACCAATCTGATCGGGTTTGGAGCGGCTTGTCCCAGGCCGCAGATGCTTGCGTCGACCATGGTTTGGCTGAGTTCTTCGAGCAGGCCCTTGTCCCATTGGTCGGCCTGCATCAGCTTGACC
>JAOARX010000039.1 GCA_025210345.1 Pelagimonas sp.
CATGGATTGGACGCCTCAAACCCATCATCGTGATTGTTTGGACGGGACACAAAAGCAGCAACACCCATATCGCAATCCACATTGGTGACCCCGAATCCCCACCCCGGCAACACCGCCTCATGTAACGCCTTGGCTGCGTCTGGCGCCGACGGTTGGCGCGGTGAAAGTCATCGAAAACATCCCCGTCTATACATGGCTCTACAAGCCCGAACACGCGCCGGTTGGCGATCACGGCACGACGCACATCGGGCCGATGGCGGAAGACTTCCAGCGCATGACAGGCCTTGGCGCCCCCGACAAAATCGACGCTGTTGATTACCTCGGCGTCCTCACGGCCGCGCTGCAGGGCGCGTTGCTGCGCATTTCGGAATTGGAGGCGGCTGTCGGCAAGGTGGCCGGCCATTCGGACAAAGCTGCGAGGGTTCACTAATGACAAAATCGGGATTGATGGGAGGAGGTGGCGCTCAGCCGCTCCCCATGTTCGAAAACAAGTCTCCTGTTTTCTCGAACCCTGCTAGCGTGTTTCGGCGCGGTGAAGCGAGAATTCTACCCGAGCGCGGGTCTCGCGCCCAACTTGATATGGTACAAGCGCTTCTAAAGAGCGGCATGGGGTCGGCGCAGGAAAGCGGTTCGCCCCTGACCAGCAAATGTACCCTGGAGGCCAAACCGACCATCCAAGCCAATTAAATCTGCAAAGTTGCGCGCGAACACAGACAGGCTTTCGAAAAAATTGCCGGATGTGAGTGTCGGAGTTGTCGTTCCATCACCATTATCGACATTTACGACAGTGCCATAGTGATAAGCTTGGCTTGGTGTCCAACTGCCTTGAACCGCAATGTTTTCGCCACTTGGCCCCGTAATCGTTTCGATGGTTCCGTCATCGCCAAGCGTATAGGTGGTCGATGTGTTGTGAACCCTTAGATCATCCGCGATATAAGTGTGGTGATCGGCGACCTCAAAGTTATATGTTTTCCAGCCTTGGGCTGAATCGCCATCCAGAGGGTTGAGTTCCGGAACATGAACGGAAAACTCATCCGAGAAATCTCGTCCGAATTCAATGGATCGCATGTCAAGGTCATGCATGTCGTTTAATGTGCGAGCATCGGCTTTCTGCTCCGGCGCTGGCTTCACAAACAAAACCGGTGCGCCGATGAATTGTGCGCTATTTTCAAGAGAGGCTTTTTGCATAACTTCCTCCGATAAAACGGTATCCAATCCGTTTAATAAATTTATGTGTGCGCGCCAGATCCACGTCTGACGTCACATGAAACAGAATTTCTTTGCTTGAACGGGCCTGCGACCAGGTCTCAATGCCCCGAAATAGTCCAAGTGCCACACGACCGCCGCGTAAGCTGTGACGGACATCTTTGAGCACGTTGATATTGTGAATGGTGGTCAGCAGGGTGCCCACACCGAGGTGATATTCACCGATAGAGCAATAAGCGATCCCGACCGGTTTATCCCCTAGCCAGGCCATCATCACGGCATGACGTTTTTGATCCTGAATGGCCCGTTCAGCAAGGGCACGCACCTTATATGGCGCAAACTCTATATACGAAAACCTGCTTTCCGCATGGGTTTTCTCTGCCAGCGCAAGGATATCGTCTATGGCAGACAGATCCTCAAGCAAGCCAAATCTGAGCTTTGCAGGCGTTGAAATGGGGGCCGTGTCGACCACGGGAATGGACATACTCGGAAAACCTCAAAATAGATCGTTCAAACAAATTGCTGCGATTTTCGCTAGGTGGCCACTTTTTTCCGGGCGCGGATTTGCGGCGCATCTGGACGATTGGCAAAGGCCGGTGGGATATTTGGGTTTGGCTTTGAGGGGCGCAAAAGGGGGCTTGTATGATGGGTGTTCAATCCGACCATACCCTCTGGCGCAGGCATCCGCGTTCCGATCTGCTCCCATTCACCGGCGGCATAGATATCTTCCAGCGTGACGGCGGATCGCTTCAGGATATAATCCTCAGGGCGCGGCAAGTCTTCACCGTGGGTATAGGGGAAGTGGAACACGCGCTCTGCGACCGTGCCATCTTCGCCTTTCATCTGCCCCACCATGTAGCCCTCATCCGTGACCTTCCAACCCTCACGCGCGGCCATTTCCATAAAGGAGGTGTCGCTCCCATCCGGCAGGATAATCCGCGTACCAAAGCGCACCTTGCCGGGTTTGGGCTCGGTCCAAGACCCATCGGGCTTTTGCATTGTCGCAGCCGCGTGGATCATCATGTCACCCATCGAGCCAACTTCGCAGTTGGTCGCGGCGCGGAACATCGTGCCGTCGCTGCGTTTCATCGCCGTATCCATGCGCAGGATATCCATGAGCGGCGCGTGATCCCCCTCAAAAGGACCATCGGCACAATAACAGGCATGACCGGGCGTCACACCCGTTCCCCAGAAATCTAAAATATGGGAGACCGTGTTGGTCATGGTGCGCACGACCGGGCCAGGTTGTAACCGTCCCTGTTTGTCATACGATATAACCAGATCGCCAACACAGACGTCACTGATGGGCTTTTCCCAGACTTTTGAGAGAACAAGTTCCTCGTCATAGCTGCCGTCCTTGCGTGGTTTGATCGATGGGTCAAGCGGCCACATGCGGACGTAGGTGTCGGCAAGGAAGCATTTAGTTTTTTTGAGGCCGCGCCATCAACTTGTTGCAACTCACCATACCAGCCACCAAGATACCCCGGCAGCGCGTCAGGCCAATTTTCCCAATCTACTGGGGTAACAGTTCCAGTTTTATATACATGCTTGGCATAAAACTCAATCTCGCGCGCCGCCACATAAGCAACAGAGTTCGAGTTTTGATATAAGGCGTGTCGATTATCCGCGACGACAGCCCCTGAAATTCTCTCATATAGAGGTAGATCAAGTGGGGAATATGCGGCTTGATAAGCCGTGTTGTCGCCAAACCGAGTGTTTGCTGCGCGTCCTCCATCATCAAGGAGTTGGATTGCTTCCTCTCGCGTAAGCCCTGAAACTAACGTTTTGCGATGCTCCAGCTTGCCTGCCCCTTGATCACCCAATGAAAAATTTCCTCCGCCCATGTTGACAACGAGCGGCACTTTATCGTTAGATGCAGCATTGTAAAAACCACGTTCAAAGCTGCCGATACCTTTTGCAGGCCCACCGTGAATACTGGCGATAACTCTGTCGTTTTCATCGACTACATGAATGCCAGCATGGCCATTATTGAGTGGTTGTTTAGTCGATACAACTTCAATCGAATATTGGGATATGGTTATACCTTTTCCTCCAAAAGTAAACTTTCACTGGGGGTTAATTTTTCGTGCTGCTTTGGATATCCGAATACCATCATACTGCCGTGGCCGCGCGTGATGCGGAAGTCGGCCCCTGTGATTTTCGAGAGGTGGTCCAACACTAGGGGGGATAATATGTTGGTTTTTAAGTCAACATTGGCAAAGAAATCTTTACTGGGCCAATTTGCGGATGCTAGTTGGTCTAGTTGATCACTTGGCAATACACGCTCAAAATAGCGCCTGTGCATCTCGGCCTGATCAGTCACGACGAAATCAAGAGGTCCTCTTGTTTCCATGGTCAAAATGATGAACTGTCCCGATTCAGAAGCCCAGACCCTGATCTCTTGAAGGGTAAATGATATTTGCAATTCTGAATTGGGATCAATCTGCTTTGGGAAGTATGACCTAATTTCAGGGATGTAAACTCCGATGCATCGTTTTATTCCTAGGTCGATATCACATTCGGAATCAGGAAGTTGGTAATAAAAATTTGTGGTGGGTGACATTATTGCTTGCTCAATCGTCTCCTGACTGAGGCGCTTCGAGGTTGCGTTCGCAGAATCGCATAGAGAAAGAAATATCGCGATTGCAAATAATAATCTAGAAAATCCACTTGTAGCCATAGATACTGTCTGCACTATTGAAAATCTTCATGCCCCACTATAGTTCATTCAATCCGTTTGTCATTCTCATTTTTAACCTAAGTGGTCAAATTGCTCGGTGCCCTTAAAGAACAGCAGTAAAGCGCTATAGGTTTAAATTTTTTCATGACTTTCATCATCATCGACTTTTTTGGCGTTTTAACCGTATACAATAACGATCGCGCTCAGGCCAGTGCGCAAACGGCAACTGCGTCCGCACCGGTGATGTTCAGGCTTTCGGCGATCAGCCTTCGCTATCCTCCCCCACCACATCACATTCGCCGCACGACACCTCTTTCCCCTGCGATAACAGGTCAAAACCTGAGGTCAGCCCTATGCCAATGCACAGCGACGGAACATTTGAACGTCTTTGGAAATTCGTCGATCAATACGAACAGGGCGATGAAATCACCCGGATGGCTTTGGATATTGCGATTGATGACGTGGTATCGGGGTTGTCGGCGGCTTTGGGGGCTGCAATCCGGATGTGGGATGCTGCGGTGGATCCGCTCCCGGAGGGGATTAAATCCGGCAATATGGTGATTTTTCTCAGCGGTGCGGTCTTGGGTGGCAAAACCTTCAAGGCTGGTGATTTCCTGATTGCGACGGCGGATTTCTCAGGGGCAGATCTTGAGGATGAAAGTTGGGTGTCTTATCCGCGCTGGACCTTCACCAATCAGGGGGCGTGGTCTCCGCTGCAGGGAGCCTTTCCCTCGCAATCACGGGCTGGTGATTTTTGGGTTGTCTCGCGCTCAGGGGTATTCGCGGGCATCAACTTCGTGCAGGGAGACCGCCTGATGGCCCTGGAGGATAACGCGCCTGTGGCATCCTATGGCGAAGGCTGGTGGCGGATCAGTGAATTGAACGGGGCCGAAGCCGCCAAATCCTTCAAGACGTTTACGGATTTCGAGGCGGATCTGATGCTGACCTATGAGGCCGGTTCCGTCGGGACCGTGGTCGTCTTCGTCCGGATCGCGCTGTATATGATCGCGGGCCGCCTGGTGGCCGGGGGGTGGCTGCCCGCCGATCTTGCGTCACATGTCACCGACCCCGCAGTGGTGGCGTTGGTCGCGGGTGCGCTGATCGGTCTAGCTTCGCTGGCTTGGTACGGGATGAGCCGCGCACGGCGCGCTTTGCGCGGGGCCGCGTGATGCTGGGGCGTCTATTGGGGTGGCTTACCGGCGGTGGTCTCGCCGCGATCGGGCGTGAGATCCGTGAGGCGCGGGCGCAAGAGCTCCGTGCCGGTACGGAGCAGGCGAAGATCGAGGTCCAAGAGCGGATCGTCGAATTGCGTGCCCGTCAATCTGTTCTGATCGCAGAGCAGGGGCGTTGGATGACGGCCTGGATCCGCCCAGCTATCGTGTTTCCAGTGGTTGTCTATGTCTGGAAGCTGATTTTGTGGGACACGATCCTTGGCTGGGGCGTTACCCTGAACCCGGGAGAGTTCATCAACTGGATCGTCATTACGGTGATTGCTGCGTTCTTTCTGGCGCGCCCGTTCGAAGGAAAGGGGCGGAGTTGATGGATGAAGGCGAGCGCTGGATCATTGGAATGACCATCGGTGTCGGCACCACGTTGCTGTCGATGCTGATTGGGCCTTTCGAAACCTGACCGGGAAAATCTCGGCTTCCAGCAAGGATCTGCATGATCGTGTTGAAGCCGCCAGCAAGGATCTGAATGCGCGTGTCGACCAGGTTACGGATGATTATGTCCGCCGCGAAGATCTTGAACGTCACCTGCAGCGGATCGAATCCAAGCGGGTGATGTTGGTATGCTACTGGACCAGTCGGGCGGCGCGCGCGTGGTGGATGTCCTGTTCAGCGGTCTTTCGTTCGGGGTGCTCTGGCCAGAAAGCAGGGGCATAAATCGCGATTTGTAAAATCCTATCGTCGGGAAGAACGGTTCTATTTCCAAGCCATGCGTCGCAGGTCACGGAAAAAAATCAATGACTTCCGCGGGCTGTCTGAAGCCCTCTGTCAAAGCCTCATGCCGCTTGATATATCATAAGGCATAGATATTTAATGAAAACCTGAACTGGTGGTGCAAGGAGACCGGGGCCTGATCCCCCGGATCCTCTGACAGGTGGTTGTTTCAACCCTGTTTCGGGCGCACTGGTGGACCCTGCGCTGTGATCCGGGTAAAGGAACCTCAGATGCGCCCCTTGCCGCCCATTCTCGGTCACCACAGCCAAAGACATGAAGACGGGGCAAGGACGACAGGGCAACCAAGACGGGGGACAGGGGAATATGTCTGTGCTGACAGAGCGCCTGCATCAGTTTGTGCTTTGGGTGTCGCGTGCGATGGCTTTGCTGGGGGGCGTGGTTCTGGCTGGGCTGATCACGATGGTCTGCCTGTCCATCATGGGTCGCACGATCAATGATCTGGCCCATGCGGCGCTGGATGCGCAGGTCCTCACGGCGCTTTCGCAATGGGTTATTGATACGGGCATAAGCGCCATTCGCGGCGATTTTGAGTTGGTCGAGGCGGGCATGGCTTTTTGCATCTTTGCCTTTCTGCCATGGTGTCAGGTGACAGCGGGTCATGCATCGGTCGATGTTCTGGCCGCGCGCCTGCCGGGCGCGATGCGACGGGGGCTTGAGGCCGCGATTGCCGTTCTTTTTGCGGTGGCTTTGGTTCTGGTGGCGATGCAACTGGATCTGGGCATGGAGCGCAAGATCCGTTCCGGCCAGACCACGCAGCTTTTGCAAATGCCAATCTGGTGGGCCTATGCGGTGTCGCTGTGCGGAGCGGTTCTATCCGCTGCGGTTGCGATTTACCTTGCCTTTTGGCGTGTGGTCGAGGCCATCATGGGGCGCCCGATCCTACCCGTTAGGGACATACACACATGAGCAATCTCGAAATCGGGTTCTATTCCTTTCCGGCGTTGCTGGGGTTGATATTCCTGCGTGTTCCCATTGGTTTGGCCATGGCGGTCACGGGGTTCGTGGGCTTTAGCCTGATCATGGGCAACACGCGGTTGCCGATGGCGCAGCTCAAGGATTTTGCCTATGCGACCTTCTCCAACTATTCGCTGTCGATTGTGCCGATGTTCTTGCTCATGGGCTAT
This sequence comes from Pelagimonas sp., assembly GCA_025210345.1. GTDB lineage: Bacteria > Pseudomonadota > Alphaproteobacteria > Rhodobacterales > Rhodobacteraceae > JAOARQ01. Next base: position 6,972 of record JAOARX010000039.1, read on the forward strand.
TTCGCAACGCTTGGCGGTATGAGCCAGGCGCTGTTCAAAGCGGCCGAAGGGTTTCTGGGCCATCGCCGGGGCGGGGTCGCTATGGCGGCGATCGGCGCCTGCGCCGGGTTCGGAGCCATCTGCGGAAGTTCGTTGGCCACCGCCGCAACCATGGGGCGTGCGGCCCTGCCTGAACTTAAGCGGTATGGCTATCACGGAGGGTTTTCCACGGCAACGCTGGCGGCGGGCGGGACGCTGGGCATCTTGATCCCGCCGTCCCTAGTGTTGGTGATCTATGCGATCCTGACGGAGCAGAACATCGCCAAACTGTTTCTCGCGGCCTTTGTGCCGGGGCTTTTGGCTGCGCTGGGATATATGCTGGCGATTTCGGTCTATGTGCGGCGCAACCCGGATGCGGCGGGTGTGCGGCCCGCGGTGCCGATGCGTGAAAGGTTTCATCTTCTGGCCAAGGTCTGGCCGGTGTTGTTGGTCTTTCTCGCGGTGGTGGGCGGGATTTATGGCGGGATTTTCACCCCGACCGAAGGCGCGGCCGTGGGGGCCATGGGGACGGGCCTGATTGCGTGGTGGCGCGGGGGGCTCAGCTGGATGACCCTGGGACAAAGCTTTACCGATACCGCGCGGTCCTCGGCGATGATTTTCTTCATCGTGTTTGGCGCCGGGTTTTACAATCTGTTCCTGGCCCGGACCCGTGTGCCGCAGGCGCTGTCGGATTGGGTTTTGGGTCTTGGTCTGGCGCCGATTGCGGTCTTGGTGGTGATCTTGCTGATCTACCTGGTTCTGGGGTGCTTTATGGACAGCCTGTCGATGATCCTATTGACGGTGCCGATTTTCTTCCCCGTGGTCTCTGTGCTGGATTTTGGCATGTCAGCGGAACATGTGGCAATTTGGTTTGGCATTTTGGTTCTGATCGTGGTCGAGGTCGGTTTGATCACGCCCCCTGTTGGGATGAATCTGTTTGTGATCAATGCGATGGACCCTGAAACGCCCATGACACAGACCTATGGCGCGGTGCTGTACTATGTGGCGTCAGACCTGCTGCGTGTGGGAATTTTGCTGTTTTTTCCGGCAATCACCTTGTTCCTGATCTAAGAGGCATTAGACAGGAGAGAGGAATTGAACGCCCATTCAATACTTGGGCAGGCTGGAGGAGAAGAACATGGAGATTTCGGGCAAGGTAGCCTTGGTCACCGGCGGGGCAAGCGGTCTGGGTGCGGCGACGGTACGCAAACTGGCGGCAGATGGCGCTAAGGTGGCGATCCTGGATTTTGACGCGGACCGTGCGGCGGGAGTGGCCAAAGAGGTTGGCGGGCTGGCGATCAAGACCGATGTGAGCGATGAATCCTCGGTCGCGGCGGCGGTTGAACAGATCAAATCCGAGCTGGGGGGCATTCGCGTGGCGATCAACTGCGCGGGTCTGGGCTATGCGTCGCGCATCGTTGGCCGCGAGGGCAAGCTGTCGACCGATCTGTTTGAAAAAGTGCTGCGTGTGAACCTGTTTGGATCATATTACGTCATGTCGCATGCGGCGCGAAACATGATGGAGCAGGATGCGCTTGAGACCGGTGAACGCGGCGTGGTGATCAATACGGCCTCCATCGCGTTCCAGGATGGGCAGATGGGGCAGACAGCCTATGCTGCCTCGAAGGGGGCGATTGCCTCGATGTCGCTGCCGGCCGCGCGCGAAATGGCGAAACAGGGTGTGCGCGTCATGGCCATTGCGCCGGGGCTGTTCAACACGCCGATGATGGAAGGCCTGCCCGAAGAGACCACCGCCGGGATCGTCGCGAATATTCCTTTCCCGCATCGTTTGGGCGATCCGGCGGAATATGCGTTGCTTGCGACGCAGATCATCGCCAACCCCTATCTGAACGGAGAGGTGATCCGCGTTGACGCGGCGGTGCGTTTGCCGCAGCGGTAAATATCGGGATTGAAGAGATGAGAGGGCCGGATGCTGTGTGCGTCCGGCCTTTTGCGTTGGGGGCAGACTTGGGGTTTGATCTCATTGTGTGCTGCGCACCCGGTAATCTGGTGCGTGGGGAGGGGTGTCGTGCCGGATTTAGCGCGAGGGGGGAGAGGTGTCTGGGCCTCAGGATCCACCGAGAGAAAACTGAGCGAGAAAGCTAATTCAGGTCTTCGAGCAGGCGACCGTGACGACGCGTTTCCGTCAGGATGTCGCCAAAGGTGTAAAGGCCCCGCGCTTCGCACATGGGCAGCATTTTCACCAGAACTTCGGCGGTGGCAAAAGCATCCCCCAGCGCGGTGTGGCGCAGTGCGGCCGGGATGGTGACACCCAGACGGTCGCAAAGGGCATCCAGCGTATGGGTTTGCGACGCCCCGAAAAGCACCGCGGACAAAAGCACCGTATCGAGGATCGGATGATCCCATTCGACGCCCATCTTGCCCTTGTGGCGATGCAGAAAGGCCATGTCGAAGGGGGCGTTATGGGCCACGATGACCGAGCCCTTGGCAAAGTTGTGAAAATGGCGTCCCGCCACGTCAATCCCGGGTTTGCCTACAACCATGGCATCAGAGACCTTGTGCACCTTGGTCGAGGCAGGGGGGATCGGGATGCCGGGGTCGACGAGGTCGTCGATCATCTCGCCTTCGACGATCTTGCAATTGACCACGCGCACGGCGCCGATTTGGACAATCTCGTCTTTGTGGGGCAAAAGGCCGGTGGTCTCAGTATCAAACACCGCATAGGTCAGGGCACGGATGGGGGTGTCTTCGAACGAGGCCGGGGCTTGCTGGTCGAGCAGGTCGAAATCATACGTCAGGGGGCGAGACGCATCCGGGGAAATCTCGGCGTGTGAATCGTCAACCACAAGCATATACCCGCCGCCATCCATGGGTTTCATCCGCATGTCATAGCTTTGCTGCCCGTCTGCGCCCATGGCTTCAAAGGCCACGTCCTTGCCGGTTTTTGCCAGGGTCTGACGCGCCGAGGACAGGGCGTTTTCATAGAAATAGTCGCTCAGGCTTGCGTTCAGGCGCGGCACGCCCTGTTGCGACAGAACCTCGGCCGCTTGCCCATCATACAGCACGATCTGGTCGTCGGCATTCACAAGGATCATCGCCACGGGGATCTCGGTCAGAAGGGCGGTCAGGCGGTCCTTTTCAGCGGCCAGGCGCTGGGTTTCGGTTGCGACCAGATCAATGGTGGATTGGTTTGTTTCCGTCAGGGCCGAGGTCACGGCGCTGGCAGCGGGGGCCAGATCGCCAAGGTATCTGGCGGCGCCGGTGTCCACCTCACCCGTGACGCCGGCATGCGCCCGCGCGCGCATATCAGACGACAGCTTTTCGATTGGCTTGGCGACGTTTTCGTCAAACAAAAGCCAAACCCCAGCGGACAAAGCCACGATCCCCAGCACCGACACGATCGCCGCAAAAACAAATCCGTTGGTCAGATCCGTCGACAAGGCGCGCCCGTGGCCCGCATAAAGCGCGCCCAATACGATCACGGTCCCACCAAGGGCGATCAGACAAAAGAACAGGAAGATGCGAAGGCGCAGGCTGAGCTGGGTGAACATGGATCAGGTCTCCTTGCAAACGGTGGATACGAGAGGGTCGTCATGGCCCGTGTCACGCCAAACCGGCGGCGAGCCATCCCCGAGCGCCGGATCGGCCATCTTGCCGTTGGCGCAATCGATCATGAACTGAACCGCGTTGACGGGTTTCCAGCGGCTGTACAGATAGACGTTGGCAAGGTGTAGATTGGCGTCTTGGGTGTTGGTTTGCAGATTGGCGATGTCCACGGCGGCAAAGCGCTCGGTGAAGGGAAACAGCAAGGTCCAGGGGCGCCAATAGGCTTGGGTTTCAACCGTATGCGCAACGACCATGCCCTGGGGCAGGGCGGCGGCGTTGCGGCCATACCAGCTGTATTCATTCGAAATCGCGGCGGCCAGCATCGCGGCCCCGGCCCCGACGGGGATCATCCATTTGGGCAAACGCCCGCGGGCCAGCTTGGCCAAAAGCATCATCCCGCCCGCACCGGCAAAACCGGCAACAAAGACGGCGATCAGTTCAAGGAACATGTCCTCTCCTCCCTGGGCGCGCGCACCGGCGCGCCCCAAAGCCGGGATTACCCCAGCATTCCTTTCCCATTGCCCACTGCGGATTGCAGGGACTTGACCACGACAAAGGCGTCGCGCAAATGACTTCGCTCAAAGTCGGACAAATCGGCGGGGGCCAGATAGTTGTTCGGCTTGCCCCCCTCTTTGATCTGTTTGGCCTGGCGTTCCAGACGGGCCTCGGCGATCAGATCATAGGCGTCCAACAGATCCTGCCCCCCCGACTGGCTAAGCACCCCGGCGGTGATCCCGGCCTCAAGACGCGCGCGGGTGTTGACCTCGGTCAACTGGCCTTGCAGCGCATAGACCCGCCCCAGATCAACCACCGGCACCACGCCGTTGTGTTTCAGATCCAGTTCGTTCTTGTGTTCACCCGAGCGGATCGTTGCAAAACCCCGCAGCAGGCCCAGGGGCGGCTGGTGCTTGAGCGAGTTCGACACCATATGCGCCACGAAGATCGAGTTCTTGGCCGCCATGCCAAGGGTCTCTTCTTGCAGGTCCTCGAACAGCGATGGTGTGCCGCCGATGGGGCGCAGGTCGAACATGACACTGGCCAGCATTTGTGCTTCGCCATCGGGTTTGCTGATCCACTTGCGGAAATATTCGCGCCAGACGCGGGCGGGCTGGCACCAGCGTGGATTGGTCGCCATCATATCGCCGGGGCAATAGAAATATCCCGCCACATCCAGCCCGTCACAGACGAAATTCGCCAGATCCGCGTAATAGGCCATCTGATCCTCGGTGACGGCATCGTCAATGATGATGCAATTGTCCTGATCGCTGACGCCGGTCTGTTCCTGTCGGCCCTGGCTGCCGCAGGCCAGCCACAGATAGGGCACGGGCGGTGGGCCGAATTTGTCTTCGGCCAGCGCCAAAAGCCGGCGTGTCGTGGTGTCCGCGATATCGGTGATCAAGCGTGTGACCACCTCGTGTCGATTGCCGCCTGCCACCAGTTGCACCAGCAATTGGGGAATGCGGGCGGTGACCTCGGCCATCTGTTGGGCGGTGTCCGCATGGGCGATCTCAGAGACCAGTTCGGCGCTGCTAACCGCTTGGAAACGTGTCAGATCTGTCTGTGTGACAATCCCGACCAGCTTGCCGCCCTCGGTCACGGGGACGTGGCCAAAGCGGCGCTCCATCATCATGTGCAGCACGTCAGAGCCAATGTCAGACGGCGACAGGGTCAGGGGATCGGGCGTCATGATCTGAGAGATCGGCGTGTCATAGGGCAGGCCGCCCCCCACCACCTTGCCCGAGATATCCCGGACCGTCGCGATGCCCAAAAGCTGTTTCCCCTCGGTGATGCAGACCGATGAAATATGCCGCGCGTGCATGATCTGGGCCGCATCCTGAACCGGCGTGTTGGGCGGGCAGGTGAGGGGGGCATTGGCCATCAGGGTCTCGACCCGGGTGGTGGCCAGATCCGCCTTTTGCGGCTTACCGCTGCGCGAGCGGTCAAAGAATTTTCGCGCCGGTTCCTGTTCGGCCAACAGTTTTTCGAAATCGACCGCCGGCAGCACCAAGAGCACGGTGTCCTCGACCGCTTTGGCCGAGGTCACAGCCACACCATCGCGCATCAACCCGCGTTCGCCAAAGGAATTGCGCGGCCCAAGATGCGACACCGGAACGTCATTGTTGTCCAGCACCTCAACGTGACCCTCGTGGATCAGATACAGGCCCTCAAGGGTTTCCCCCAGCTGATAGACCGAGGCCCCGGCGGCGATCTTTCGGGTGTCGAATTTGGGAAGCAGCGCCTCCAGAACATCGCTTGAAAGCGCATCATAGGGATGAACAGAAGACAGGAACCGTGCAAGAGCATCAGGCGCGACAGGCATTGGAAACCTCTGGATAAAAATGTCGTCCAAGGGATAGTCTGTTCTGTCATTTGTGCAAGGGTCTGCGGCCAGACTGGGACAACGGGTCCCGGTTTTTTGGGCCCGATTTTTCAAGCGCTGGCAAAACCTTGTTGGGCAGGGGGGGGCTTGGAGAACCGCACCTCGTCATGGAAGCGGGCCTCTTATTTCGATGCCCGGACCCAATGTCAACGGGGGCAAGCACCGCGTTTTCTTGGGGGAAACCTTGGAGGGTTTGCATCTCACCTTCGCCAATCGCGGTGCCCATCAGATCTGAGGACCAAAGGGGATGGGCAACAAAAAGGGCGGGACCAATTGGCCCCGCCCCCATTGTGTTGTGCGTTAAGCGATCTTAGTGACCGTCGACCGCGGCACCGGCACCACGCGGGATGCGGACGCTTTCGACCAGCTCTTCGATCTCGGTCGGGATCGGATCCGACGATTTCGACACCATGAAGGCCACGGCAAAGTTGATCATCGCGCCAATCGCACCGAACGAGGTCGACTTGATTGTGCCCAGCAGCGGGTCAGCGTCGGAGAAGCTGTTGGTGCCCGGGATGAAGAACCAGCCCTTGTGCAGGAAGATGTAGATCAGGGTCACGATCAGACCTGCCAGCATACCGGCCACGGCGCCTTTGTTGTTCACCTTGGTAAAGATGCCCATCATCAGAGCCGGGAAGATCGACGCAGCGGCCAGACCG
>JAOARX010000002.1 GCA_025210345.1 Pelagimonas sp.
CATGGCGGCGCAGGCAACAATGACCTTCTGGATCTGACCGACGCCAGCGGAACCGCGCCCCTGTTCGTGGACCTGACGACAGCGACCCAGATGCTGACCTTTGGCACCAGTGGCATCACAATCGGAGGATTTGAAAACGTCATTGGACGGCAAACGGGCAATGACGTTCTGGTGACAACCGGCAATGCCCGGGGCCTGGGTGGCGACGATGTGATCGCCAAAGCCGTGACGGCCGATGGCGGTGCGGGGAATGACACCTATCTTTATGATGGTGCGACCACGCGCGGGAACCTGAATATTGACCTCTCTAACGCCGGGGATCAGGATCTGGGCACCCCCGGCAAGCTTTCAGGTTTCGAGAATGTCTCGACCGGAGGGGGCAATGACACGATCCGGGGATCTGACGCGCCGAACCTGCTGAACGGCGGCGGGGGCAATGACCAGTTTCTGGCGCTGACCCATCTGGACAAAGTCATCGGCGGCGCAGGGTTCGACACGGCAGACTTCTCAGCCTCGCGCTTTGGGCTTCAGGTCGATCTTGCCGATGGGGCTGTCACATTCGAGAGCGGTGTAACGGGGCTTGCATCGGGGCTGGAGGCGTTGATTGGCTCTGATGCTGGCCACGACAATGTCACATCGCAGGCTGTCTCCTCCCGGCTTGAGGGGCGCGGTGGGGATGACACGCTGACCAGTTTCGGTGGCAATGACACCCTGCGAGGAGACGATGGTTCTGACGTGATCAACACCGGGGGCGGTGATGATGATGTCGCGGCGGGCGATGATGACGATCAGGTCGATCTCGGCGCCGGCAATGATACAGCGGATCTCGGGGATGGGAACGATTACGCTGTCACGGGGGATGGGCGCGATACTGTTCAGGGTGGAAAAGGCAATGACACAATTGTCGCGGCGGGGAATAGCGCCGATCCAAATGCACCGATAGACGATGTGCTGAGCGGGGGTGATGACGACGATTTCATCATCGGTGGCGCAGGCGATGACATTCTGAACGGCGATGCCGGGAATGATACGCTCGACGCCGGGAGTGGCTTTGACACTGTGACCGGCGGGGCGGGGTCAAACACCTTTGTTCTGGCCGCAAACGGCGGCAATGATTTCACCGATTTCGACGGGTCAAAGGATTTCCTGTTTGTTGAAGGCGTGGCCTTCGATCAGATGGTCATCGTTGAGGATTTTCTTGGCTTCGCCGAGATCCGACTGCCCAGTGGCAAGCGCATCTTTACCAAATCCCTGATGGTCGACCTGACCCCGGACCGCCTGCTGACCCGCAAACCGGAAATTCCAGCAGCGAACCAGGCACCGACCGATATCCAACTGGATCGGACCGTCGTCGATGAGAACTCTGTCAAAGGTACGGTGATCGGAACCTTCAGTGTGACAGATCCTAACATGGGTGACACCCATAGCTACCAGTTGCTGAACGATGCGGGCGGGATTTTTGCGTTAGATGACGGTCGGTTGATCGTTCAGGGCGCGCTTGATTTCGAACAGGCCCCCAGCCATGCCATCACCCTGCGCGTCACGGATGGGGGCGGGCTTAGCTTTGACAAGCCGTTCACGATCTTGGTGAACGATCTGGCAGAAGTCAGCCCCGCCCCACCTGCGCCCCCGGCCACCCAAACCAGTGGGGATGGTGGGAACAACAGGTTCTCCCCCGGTCCGGGCATCGAAACCTTCACGCTTGGCGCTGGGGAAGACACGCTTAGCGGCAACATCGGTGACTTTTTTGGGGATCGGATCACCGATTTCTCAACCGAAGACACGCTGATCTTCAATAATCAAGCGGTTCCGCGCAGCAATATTCAGGTTCAAAGGGGCTCTGCAATCCTGATCATCGATAGCAACGGTGACGGGATTGAGGATGGGCGTTTTACGCTTGAGGGTGACTTTTCTGGTGGGGATTTTATGGCTGTAACGACGGGGGGCAGCACGCGCATCACCTATGAGACCTTCCTGCCCGGCCTCTTTGAGGGTGTTCAGGTTAACGCAAGCCAGATCAACGGCATCAACAATCAGGCTTTCCTGACCGGCGATGGCTCAACCGGCTACCGTGTGACGCTTGAGGCCGCAAAGATGGGCGCTGCAATGGATAACGCGCTGGGCGTCTACGAGATCGACGCCGCGGGCCGCATCGTTGATGTGCGAATTCTGGCGAGCAATGTCAAAACCGGCGCTGGAGGCAGCTTCGAGATCACCGGCGTCGAGAGCGGCAACACGCTTGGGTTCTTCATAGTGCAGGATGGGGCAGGCGCAGCGGCCACATGGAGCGAAGCGGACACCTTTGTCTTTACCGACGGTCCCAATGGCGCGGCGGCGACAACCGCCAGCGGCACGGACACGCGGTTGAATGTCAACGGCGTCGATGTCGGTCTGGAGGTGTTCCATTCCTTCAGTGCCAGCCTGAATTCAGACGGCGCCTCACACACGCTTTCGGGGGTCAACCCCGGGGGGCAGTCAATCACCATCGGCTTTGAAGACCTGATCGGAGGGGACAACGACTTTCAGGATGTGGTCTTTTCAGTGGCAAGCTATGATATCGTCTAGGTTTATGAATGCGCACCCGCTGACCCGTGGTTGCACTACCTCTCAGATCCAGATTGCGACCGCGGCTCAGGGCCATAATGCGGTTTGTGGATGAAACTGTGACCAGGCAAACCAGAACGCCTGATGGCTGCCAAGATCGGTGCCATCTGCATCAACGGCCTTTATTCCACCAGCATCAAGCTTGAGACGGATGTTTTCAAAGGCGATCTCCTTGCCTGCCTTCAACGCCACAAAAGCCTTGCTTCGCTGAAACGCCACAGGTTTGCCGGACGCCGTGACAACGCCGATGATGTCCTCATGCACCGGCAAACGGGGATCAACATCCCCGACCGGAAATATGGGGCCATTGGCATCGCGGCCATTGCGAAAATCGAAATCGCGGCCAAGCGCCAAAGCTTCGACAAGCACTGTCGTCTCAGGATGTGCTGCCTTCCACGCCCCCCAATCAGAGGTGATGACTGTGGCCTGCTCCAGTTGCAGCTTTTTCTCTGCAAGAGGTCCGGTCAGCGCCTTGCCAAGAAACGTGTCAAACACCGAGAATGTCCTGATGTCGTACATCACTTTATTTGACCGGCTCAAAAGACCAGAGGTGCGCAGGATTGGCCGCTCTGTTCCCTCTGGCAGCTCATCGGTGAAATAGGCCTGCGCAGCACCGCACAAAGTACAGTACGGAATCGCCAGATTGCGCCCGCCCAGGGTATCGTTGACCATTTCGCGCACTTCCATGATGCGTCGCGGATAGGCCCGGTAGGCGCCGTTCACTGCGATGCCGAACACCACATCATCGTCTTTCAGCCATGAGGCTTCATCGGCAGGGATCACCTGTGGATTGTCCGCTGCGGGGATGCAATTGCATGGCTCGTCCGTCGTATCAAATGCGCGGTCGTCGATAAGCACGCCGCCCCAAGACACATGCCGCCAGTCAATGTCGCCTTCGACAAAGATCTTCTCCCAACCGGGCACAAACCCGGTGAAGATTGTGCGTTTCATGCGCAAATAGTCCGGGGGCGCTGGGATGTCCCAGGCGATGAGATGGTCGGTGACTTGCCCCCAGTGGTTCTGGTCTGACAACTCTTTTCCCAGCAGTTTCGAAGCCGCATCGTGGAGCTCTGCAGTCAACTGCAGCCCCGCAGCGAAACGCATCAAATCGCTTATGATCCAGACAATCCGAGGATCCCCTGATCGTGCAATTTCCGCCAGAGCGATGGATTGATCCATTCCCCAGGTCGATTGCGCCACGCTGTCGACAAAGGCCACTTGCATGGCGGCCTGCAAAGCCTCGGAAATCGGGCCGTCTGGAACTGACGGTGCAGCGCCGAATTGGCCAACCACGTGATCCGGCAGCTCCACGGTGTCTTGGGCGCGCAGAGCACCGGGCCAATGCGTGGTAAGCACCACCAGCGACACAACAACAAAGATGTGGGACCGCAAATTCAGTACCGATGCCATGGAAGGACCTCTCGCTTACCCGATTCATCCGCAGACGCCAAAGCTATCGACCACCCAACAGCAAACCACATATTGCAGGGGTTACGGCTGAGAAGCGACGCGCGTCAGACAGCATCATAGTCGTCTACAACCCGCCGCATCGCCAATCACGATCGCATCAGCATTCGGTGAGCACTCGAGTCGCGTTCGCGCTGTTATGGGGCGGGCGTGGGGGGAGTGTGGGCTGTACGGGATTTGTACGGATATGGCTTGCTATCAATACGCTGCGCGAGGCAATTTCTTACAGAAAGAAGGCGTCGCCAAGGCCACAAACTGTGGGAAATTTCCTAACCAGCTTCAAGTAAATGGTGCGCCTCGAGGGAGAAACCTCGAACACGCTTTTTGAGATATTGGAGGATTGGGAAGACCAGCTCAAGGTGCTTGATTTGCCTGATCTGGAGCTTGATCCATGAGCGGCGGGTTGAAAGCGGCGGGATCTCTGGGGTTGGGGGATGCGTTTCGCGATAGGAGCAAACCGACAAAATCCTGTGGGCAAAAAGCGGCGTCGCTGACCATTCGGGTGAGTGCTGCGGAGAAGGCGCAGTTGGAGGCGGAGGCAGGTGGTGCGTCGCTCAGTGCGGTGGTGCGCGAGCGGGTGTTTTCCAAAAAGCGTAAGCGGGGTTATTCGATTGCCGATCAGGTGGCCTTGTCGCGGTTGCTTCGGGCTTTGGCGCAGAGCCATCTGGCGCTGGATCTGGAGGCGATTTGTGCCGCGTCAGAGGCTGGTGAGATGCCGGTTGGGCCTGCCCTGCGGGATCGGTTAGAGCAAGCCTGCGATGATGTGTCGGCCATGCGGCGGGATCTGATCCGGGCGCTGGGGCTGAAGGCGCAATGATCCTTGTCGGCAATCAGCGCGGCGGGGCCTATGAGCTGGCCGCCCATTTGCTCAAGCAGGAAAATGAGCGCGTTGACGTGCATGATTTGCGCGGCTTTGCCTCGACAGATCTGCGCGAGGCCTTGCAGGAAAGCTATGCGATCAGCCGCGCCACGCGCTGCAAACAGCACCTCTATTCGCTCAGCTTCAA
>JAOARX010000003.1 GCA_025210345.1 Pelagimonas sp.
GATCAGGGCAGCACCTTGAGACACGAAAATGACGATGATGGAAAGAGACAATCTGACACCTGTTGCCCCTGTTTTGCCGGTTGCCCCATGGCTGGGTGGCAAACGCAATCTGGCAAAGCGCCTGACGGCGGTGATCGACCGAGTGCCACACAAGACCTACTGCGAACCATTCGTGGGCATGGGGGGGATCTTCTTACGCCGCAAAATGCGCCCCAGGGCAGAGGTGATCAATGATTACGGGCGCGATGTGAGCAATCTGTTTCGGATCCTGCAGCGGCATTACCCGCAGTTTCTCGAAGTGCTTCGGTTCCAATTGACGACGCGCGCCGAATTTAACCGGCTGGTGGATACGGATCCCAACACCCTGACCGACCTCGAGCGTGCGGCCCGCTTCCTGTATCTCTAGCGGACAGCCTTTGGCGGAAAAGTGTCCGGTCGGAATTTCGGTGTCAGCAAGGACCGTCCTGGACGGTTCAATCTGACCACGTTGGAACCCATGCTGGAAGACCTGCATAGAGGGCATAGCGTCGAAGATGTCCGAGCGCCCAAGCCCCGATGCAACCCGATCCGCTGTGCTCAGCGCCATCCGCGCTCAACAGGCCAGATTGGAAAAAGATCCCACATATCCTTTCAAAGCGGACGAATTCACCGTCCTGATTGAACAAGAATTACAGAAAGACCGAGCAGATTAAATGACACCTATTACCCAATCCGAGATTAACAAAGCCGCCTGGGGTGCTTGTGACACCTTCCGAGGTGTGGTCGATCCATCGATCTACAAGGATTACGTCCTGACCATGCTGTTTCTGAAATACGTCAGCGACGTATGGAAGGATCATCGCGCACGGTACGAAGCTGAACATCCCAACGCCCCCGAACTGGTCGATGCGCTGATGCAGCAGGAGGCGTTTGTGCTGCCCACTGGGGCGGGGTTTGATGATATCCACGCCCGTCGCCATGAGGCAGGCAAACCCTGACGCATTTTTTCCTTGATGGTGCAATCCACAGCATGTTGTCCGATCTTCAGTTTGAAGTTACCGATGATCTTGGCCTCCGTGACTGTGATGCCTTCCTTTGCTAGTGCATTGAAAATCGTGCTGGTTGCACGGAACCTGTATTGATCGCGCTCGGTCAAATTGGGCAGTGGATCGTCGCGAAAGCTCCAGAAATCACTGTGGCGACGACTGCGCTTTTGTTGTTTGCGTTTGGCCTGTTCGTCACGATGTTGTCGTACCCATGCTTTGACAGCAGGGTGAAGATTCTTGAGGTCATCAAGCTGATCAGTCGTTTCAAGAGGGGCTGAAGGCTCGTCCTTTGGCCGCTGAGGTTTTAAGACCTTTGGTTTCGACTTTGGTCGTACTTTAGGGATTTCGAAATTCTCTAGCTGCCCTTTTTCTGGAGTGGGTAGCGGCGTGATTGTGACCTCTCGCCCCATTTCCAGCAGGGTCCAATGCCCGTGTGGAGGGCGGGGTATGCCGTGTTCGTCGCATATCTTGCCAAGTTTTGCACCTGCGACCCCAAGCTCATCGGATAGCTTGTTTAAGGGCTTCAACCAAACCAGTCGATGAAGCTCGGTTCTCGTCATTGAAATGGCTGACATCAGGGTATCCTTCTAGGCTTTAAGCTATTGCTATGCCGCTGGAAACGCAGCTAGGGTCGTGATATTCGAATGATCAATATTCCCCGTTTTAATTGGACGAAACACTTGCCGCCATCCCGTTTTCTGTTCCGTATGACACACTACAGGAATTTGCAGACTTACCTGAGTTCGGGATCTTTGTTTGCGAAGAATAGCCCTCATCTTCAGGCTGGTTATCGCATTTCTTATGATGAGATTGTTGCGCGTCGGGGAACTCGCGACTTCACGACGCCCAGTGGTTCAAATGTTAATGATTTCGTTCCTTTCTATTTTTCACCAAGCACCAGCATGGCGTTCACGATTCACAAGGGAAATGTACCGCTGAAGGCTCCTGATGGTGCGTGTCTCGGCATGGCATCCATGAATGATGTTGCGTACCTCGTAGTTCAACCCGCTACGCTGTCCGTATCAGGCAGAGAGTTTTGGTTTACCAATATCGCCTGCAACTCTGGTGTCCCTGCCACATACAACAACGATATGTCAGAGATGCAGAGCCATGTTGATTGGACGTTGTTTGATGAGACGCCGAAGATGGGGCGTATCGAAGAAATTGGGTACGGCGGTGTGTGCAGGTACAGCTTTGATCGAGATGAACCAGATCGTTACCGTATGCGTAGTAAGAAGCGTATGGCCGAGTTCATGGTGAAGGACTATTTGCAGATGAACGAAGTTTCGTGCATCGTGCTGAAGAACAATACGCACTTGGATGACGTGCAGGCTTGGGTTAATGCGTCGGGCCTGCACTTACCTGTGTACGTTAAGCCTGGGTGTTATTTCTAATCATGACCATAGAATACAAAAACGGAGATATGTTCAACGAGCCGACTGAGGCTATTGTGAACACCGTGAACTGTGTTGGTGTTATGGGTAAAGGCGTGGCATTGGAGTTCAAGCGTCGCTGGCCTGACAACTTCAAAGCTTACAAACGCCTTTGCGATGATAAGCAGCTATCGACTGGGCAGATGTTTGTCTTCGACAACAATGATTTTCTTGATGGCGGCAAACACAGATACCTTATCAACTTCCCGACTAAGCAGCACTGGCGTTCACGTTCGAAGATCGAATACGTGCGGGACGGTTTGGTTGACTTTGTAAAACAGGTCCGCGAACTGGGCATAAGGTCGGTGGCGCTGCCTCCGTTGGGGTGCGGTAACGGCGGTCTTGATTGGGCCGAGGTCAGGCCGTTGATTGAGGCGGCTCTGGCTGAGCTTCCTGATGTTCACTTCGTCATATTCGCGCCTGCGGCGGAACAATCCGAACAGACAGAGCAGTCTCAGGTCCCAAGTGATCTGACGGCTGGTCGTGCATCAATGATGGTTGCGTTCGCGGAGTTGGAGAAGTTCTTCGGTGGTCATCTGACACGCCTCACTGCGCAGAAAATCACATATTTCTTGCAGGTTTTGGGAGTGGATTTTGGCCTGAAGTTTGCGAAGCAACAGTACGGACCTTACTCTGAGACGTTGCACGGCGCTTTCAAGGTGATGGAAGCGAAGAACTACATTAGCGGTTACACTAGCGAAGATCGTCAGGTTGTGGTGACGGCTGGCACTTACGCTGCTGCTGATGAGTTTTTGGGTGAGAGTAGGGCAGACGTGTCTGCGGTTATTGAGAAGCTGTCGTTGCTGGTAGAGGGTTACGAAAGCCCCTATGGCATGGAACTGCTTGCCAGCGTTCACTTCCTGTCGGTCGCCGAAGGTATTACCACGCAGCCTGAGATGTCACGTGCGCTGGAGGCATGGAACGACCACAAACGCGCAAGTTTCCCAGAGCCTGCCGTAACCGCAGCATTGGAGCGGTTGAAAGAAGACGGGCTTATCCGCTAGTGGATTTCACTGTGCCTGACATTATGGATGCAGGTTTTCTATTTGCCATGTTTTGAATGCCATGCAGCTACTCTCTTTACGAGAAGCCCCAAGTAAATCTCGTGAAACAGCGGTTCATCTGAGCCATCTGGTATGAAGGAAGGGTGATCCTCTGCATCCAGTTTCCATATGCCCAAGTATTCACCATCATTGGTTATTACATCCCCGCCATCTTCGGTGCCATACCCAACAAAGTTAATCTCAAAGCGATAGGGATCATCTAAATGTTTGTCACAGGCTACCGTCGCGTTGTGGTATGCAATCGATTTGTTCCTGTCACTGCCTTGAGATAGTTCCTTTCCATAGTGCGAAGCCCGCCATACAAAATGCGTAGATCGGCTGTCCGAAGAGTGGAAGGCATGGACCGGTATTTCAGGCAATCCGATGGAAAAGGATGACCTTGGCGAGTTCATCGAGGCAAATGCCAAAGACATCATGGACCCGACAGCCGCCATTTTGGCCGCGAAGGAAAGCGATAAGAACCAGAATTGGGAAAACCGCCTCATTCAGACGGCACAGCAAATCGAAGGCCGGTATGGCCAGCTGACCCAACTGCTGCAGATGTCGCGCCAATTTCAGGTCTATGAAACCAGCAATCTGAAGGTGACCAGCAACCGTGACACCGGTGAAAGCGAAATCCAGTTCCTGAACGAACACAAGGGTGCGGATGGAAAGACATCAAGGCGCTAGACTTCGACATTCACAGCTGGCGCTACAATGCCGCCTGTGAACTGGTCGAAGCAGGCTGCAATGATGAATTGGTGGCCGCCGTGACAGGCCAAAGCCCAAAGATGGTGGCGCACTACACGCAACAAATCCGACAGCGTGTACGTGCAATCGAAGCCCAAAACCTGCGCAAAAAGCCGTGATCCAGCGCCCCAAATTTGCAGCGAAAAAAGAACGGAACAAAAACAGAATGTTTAGACATTTGCTTAGACGCGAAACGCGCCCTTTGCAAAATTTCCGCTAAGTGCTTGATTTTAAATGGAGGCGAGTACCGGAATCGAACCGGTGTACACGGATTTGCAATCCGCTGCGTCACCACTCCGCCAACTCGCCTTTTTCCGGTGGTGTGCGTGGGGTTTATCCGCATTGCTGGAGGCGCGCAAGTGCATTCTCCTAACATTGCTCTGAACATTCTCGTATTGATTTCTCTCCGTTCCGTAGCCCTTGTGGGGCTTCACTTTATCGTGGGGGCTGCTTCAGGATTCGGTGTGTAAAGACAAAAGTGCGCCTGCATCTGCCGGTACTGCCGAGTTTGATGTTCGGGCCGCCTTGCGTCTGAATAAGTTCTATACCACGCTCAGGGTCGATAACCTCGACTGGGAAAGCGTAGCTGTGACATGAACTCTTTCATGGCGCAGCTGATCTTCCTGTTCTTTGCGGCAGGCACCGATATCCTGAACGGTGCCGACCTGTTCACCGATACCATCGAACGCATGGCCAATGCTGATGGCCCAATATGGATGCACGCCGTCAACTCAATATTAGCGCCAGTTGCTGCAAAAAACCGGTCACGACTACAAGTGTCACACTTTCCCAGAACCTTCTGCTGGGTCATTGCCGCGACGAGCGGATTGTGGCACAACCGATGCAACATATCTGAACGAAAGAGTTTAGGTCATGACTGACTTCCAAAACCGCCGGCGCATTATGGTCGACACTCAGGTGCGCCCCTCTGATGTTACCGAGTTTCCGATCATCGACGCAATGCTGTCGATTCCGCGCGAATGCTTTGTTCCAAAAGATAAAATCGAGGCTGCCTACATTGGCGAGCACGTCGAAATCGGCGCGGGGCGACACATGTTGGACCCCCGCATTTTTGCGAAATTGCTCGAAGCCCTGAACCTGACAAATCAGGATCTGGTTCTCGATGTGGGGGCCGGGCTTGGGTATTCTTCTGCGGTGATCGCCCGAATCGCTGAGGCCGTGGTCTCAGTCGAGGCGGACGAAACCCTTTCGACCGAAGCGGTCAGCCTCCTGTCCGAGCAACATGCGGACAATGTGGTTTCCCATCAGGGGAGACTCGCCCAAGGGGCAGCTGCGCATGGCCCCTATGATGCCATCATTTTGCAAGGTGCGATCGAGCAGGTGCCCGAGGCACTTTTGCAACAGCTTAAAGAGGGTGGTCGCATCGCGGCGATTTTCTTGGAAGACGCCCTTGGAACTGCAAAGATCGGCCATAAATTGGACGGAAAAATTACATGGCGCGCTGTCTTCAACGGCACCGCGCCATTGCTGGACGGTTTTGAAAAGATAACAGAATTCGCTCTGTAGAACGCGGATCATTGGGGATATCGAGGTGGGAACGTGAACATGTTGGCAGGACGTATAAAGGTTGCGGCAACCGCAAGTGTCATCGCGCTAAGTTCTGCGTTCTTGGCCGCACAGGCCGCCGCAGAAAGCTTGGCTGATGCATTGACGGCGGCCTACAATCACAGCGGTTTGATTGATCAGAACCGTGCGACCCTGCGCGCAGCGGACGAAGACGTCGCGGGCGCCATGGCTGCCCTGCGTCCGGTGCTGCGCTGGTCTGGCAATATCCGGCGCTCTTTTGGCAGTTCCGGCGCCAACAAATCCCTGTCTGTCGGCAACGCCTCAGACACTGTTACGCTGGGTCTAACCGCTGAATGGGTTGTCTATGCCGGGGGACGCAATGCCCTTGCCGTTCAAAGCGCAAAGGAAGCGGTTCTTGCCACGCGTGCCGGGCTTGTTTCAATTGAACAGCAGGTTCTGCTGAGTGCGGTTAGCGCCTTCATGGAGGTGCGGCGCGCGCTGGAAACTGTTGCACTGAGACAGAACAATGTGCGCGTCATCCGACAGGAAGTCAGAGCCGCAAAGGACCGCTTTGAGGTTGGTGAAATCACCCGCACGGATGTCGCCCTGGCTGAGGCCCGTTTGTCTGCCGCCAGATCACAGTTGGCGGGTGCGCAGGGTGCGCTTGTCAGTGCCCAGGAAGCCTATGCCCGGTTCGTTGGTCACCGCCCCGGCAAACTGACCACCCCGAGGAGCCTTCCGCGGCTCCCAAACTCTGTCAAACAGGCCAAGGCGACGTCTGTGCGCACCCATCCCGATATGCTACGTGTCCAGCACTCTGTCGCGGCTGCCGAACTGGCGGTCGAAATCGCAAGAGGGGCCACCAAACCCTCGGTTTCCTTGCGTTCGACCTATGGCGCGACTGAGAATTTTAACAATCGTTCGTTCAGTCGCGCTGGGACAGTCGAGTTGAACGCCGGCGGTCCGATCTATAGCGGCGGTGCTTTGGCATCCGCGATCCGCAAGGCGCAAGCTCAGCGTGACAGCGCACGGGCCGAGCTTCATGTCCTGCGTCACACGCTGCGCGAGGGGGTCGGCAACGCTTACGTCAGCCTTGAAGTCGCCCGCGCCAGCCGAGCCGCATTTGAGAGCCAGGTCCGCGCCGCCACTGTTGCCTTTCGCGGTGTGCGCGAAGAAGCCAAGCTGGGTGCGCGCACGACTCTGGATGTTCTGGATGCCGAACAAGAGCTGTTGGACGCCCGCGCCAGCCTGATTTCAGCGCAGGTGGATGAGACCCTGGCGGCGTACCGCGTCTTGGCGTCGATCGGTCAGCTGACCGCGGAAAATCTTCATCTCAATGTGCCCCATTTTGACCCAAGCGAATACTACAACCTGGTCAAAACGGCCCCGGCGGCTGTCAGCAAACAGGGCAAAGATCTTGATCGCGTCCTACGTGCCTTGGGCAAGAAGTAACAGAAACCGTTAATTTTTGCGATCTGTTGTTCGAATCTGGATCAGGGGTTAAGCTCTTTCCCGAGGCGAGAGTGAAAAGAGCATGTCTGATCCAGTAACGAATGTAGAAATCGAAGATGTTCTGTCATCCATCCGTAGATTGGTGTCAGATGATTCCCGGCGCGAACCCCGCCAGACGGCCCGTCCCCGGGCCGATCGGTTCGTGTTGACCCCCGCATTGCGGGTCGAGGCAGACAATCATGATGATCTGAATATCGACGCATCAGAAGACGCACCGAAAGAGACACAGACGCTGGCTGACCCGGCGCCGGACGCGGGGGCTCAGCCGATTGATCCGGTCGAATTCGATTCCATCGTCTACGACGATCTTGACGGCGAGGCCTCTGAAAATACCAAGATCCAGGACCACGAGATCGATATGCTATCCAAGCTTGTGGAACAGGAACTTGCCCGGTCGCTTGATCCAGAAATGGACACCGACGATGGCCCGTCGCGGGAACCTGAGGACCGTTCCCATTCGAGCGCGCTGGACAGTGCGACGCCGGAGCTGCTTGTTCTGGGCGAAGCCGAGGTTGCACATTCAGAGGCTCTGCAAGACGGCGAAGCTGACGTTGAGACGGCTCCGAAACCCGAGATTGATCAGTCTTTGGCGCAAAAGATTTCGGAACTGGAGAATTTGATTTCTCGCATGGCCGAAGCACCACAGTCCCAGGATGCCGATCAAACGCTAGAGCCCACAGCCACAGACCAAAATGCAGGTCTTGATACCGATGAAACACCGGAAAGCGATGCCGCGGTCTTTCATCGGTCGGCAAGTGCCGTTGAGTTTACGCCCGCCGCCCCCGCACCCGCACACGAGGAAGAGACGTCTCCTGAAATGGAGATGGGCGCAGAGGCTCAGGTTGAACCCGTCGAAACACCCGTTTCCCGAGGGGAAGACGACCATCAGGTCGATGCAACCGAAGACGCGGTGACGTTTGATGAAACCATGCTTCGCGATCTTGTTGCGCGGCTGGTCAAAGAAGAACTGCACGGCGCACTGGGTGAGCGGATCACGCGCAATGTGCGCAAACTGGTGCGCCGAGAAGTCCACCGGCAGCTCACTGCGCGCGATCAAGACTAGGGTAACATCCTCCGCGAACTGGACCCCGGTCTTCACAGCAGATCTGGGGGCGGTTTTGGCAGGGGTGACGTGGATTTTGAACGGGCTTTGTGCCGGTGCTCCCAACTTGGCGATGATGCCTCTTGAACATGCCGCGCCTGCCGCGCAAAGCTTTGCCCACCAAAGGGGAGGCACAGTATGCAGCGTACAGGTGGGCAAATTCTGGTAGACCAGCTGAAACTTCAGAGCGTGGACAAGGTGTCCTGCGTGCCGGGTGAAAGCTATCTTGCTGTTCTGGATGCGCTTTATGAAAGCGGGATTGATGTCACCATCTGCCGACAAGAAGGTGGTGCTGCCATGATGGCCGAGGCGCAGGGTAAGCTGACGGGGCGGCCCGGCGTCTGCTTTGTCACCCGGGGACCCGGCGCCACCAATGCCAGCGCGGGGGTCCACATCGCCAAGCAGGATTCGACCCCGATGATTTTGTTCGTGGGGCAGGTGGCACGCTGGATGAAAGGACGTGAGGCCTTTCAGGAGGTGGACTATGCCGCAGCGTTTTCGCCTTGGGCGAAATGGGCGGTTGAAATCGACGATCCCGCCCGCCTTCCCGAAGTGGTTTCGCGCGCCTTTCACGTGGCCATGAGCGGCCGTCCCGGCCCTGTCGTGATTGGCTTGCCCGAGGATATGCTGACCGAGATGGCCGAGACCCCGGATGCCCGCCGGGCACAGATTGCGCGGCCCGTTCCCAGCGATGAGGACATGCGCGCGGTCCATGATGCGCTCTCGCAGGCCAAACGCCCGCTTGTGATCGCCGGAGGATCGCGCTGGAGCGAACAGGCGCGCCTGGATCTGATCGCCTGGTCTGAAAAGATGAACCTGCCCGTTGCCGTGTCCTTTCGGCGCCAGGCGCTATTTCCGTCGGATCATCCAAATTTTGTCGGTGATCTGGGGGTCGGGGCGGACCTGTCCCTGGCCTCATATGCCAAGACCGCAGATTGTATCGTGATGCTGGGGGGGCGGTTTTCCGAGATGCCCAGCCAGGGGTACGAGGTGATGCAGATCCCGATGCCGCAGCAGCGCCTGTTCCATGTGCATCCCGGCATCGACGAACTGGGGCGCGTCTATGCGCCAGAGTTGGGGATCAACGTCGCCCCGCCCGAATTCCTGCGGGGCAGTGTGCAAAACGCGGTTGATGGGCCGGATCGCAGCGCGCTGATCGCGCAATTGCGCGCGGGCTTTGAAGCTCGCCGAACCTATCCCACCCGCGCTATTGGGGCGCTGGATATGGGTGCGGTGCTGCGGCATGTGAACGAAGCGTTGCCGGACAGCGCGATCATTTGCAATGGGGCAGGCAACTATGCGACCTGGGTCCATCGGTTCTATCGATTTACGCAATTCGGGACACAGCTTGCACCCACCTCGGGCAGCATGGGTTACGGTGTCCCCGCTGCAGTGTCGGCGGCACGCGAATTTCCGGATCGGTCCGTTGTCTGTTTCGCGGGCGACGGTTGTTTCATGATGCATGGGCAAGAGTTCGCGACAGCGGTGCAATATGGCCTGCCGATCCTTGTGATCGTGGTGGACAATGGAATGTATGGCACGATCCGCATGCATCAGGAACGCGAATACCCCGGGCGCGTTGTGGGAACCGAGCTAACCAACCCCGATTTTGCCGCCTATGCGCGTGCCTTTGGGGGGCACGGGGAAACCGTTGAAAAGACAGAAGAGTTCGCGCCTGCTTTTGAGCGTGCTCGGGCTTCGGGTCAGCCCGCGATCTTGCATCTCAAGATAGACCCCGAAGCGCTGACCGTTGATCGCAGCCTGACGGACATCCGCGAGGCCGCGCGCGCGGGCTAGGGGAAAACGCTGGCAAGGTTTTTCAGAAAAAACCTTATCTCCTACTGCGCCGGAGTGATCTGGATTTCCTGGCGCAGCCGGCCCGTAGCGCGGTCGAAAATCAGGATCCGGTCCCCGTCGGTCACGACCGCATACCAATCGCTGCCTTGGGTATAGGCTGTGGCGGTTGCTCCGCTGGGAAGGTCAATCACCTCTGGCAAGGGCGCACGGGCGTTGCTATAGCGGTGCCAGATCAGCCCGAGGATCATGATGATCCCGGCGATCATCACCGCCGTCAGCACGGTCACCAATATGCGCAAAAAGCGCAGTTGCGGGGGCTCGGGCAGGGTTTCTTCGGGTTCAGGAGATGACATGAGCATCCTTCGGGTCACTATCGCGGCAGATCCGCCGCCTCGTCTTGATAAAGCGCTTGCGCGGGATGTGCCAGAGGAGGCGGCCCTGTCGCGCACCCGGTTGTCCAGACTGATCGAAGCGGGCGCGGTGACGCGGGCCGGGGTCGCCCTGACCAATCCCAAGCTCAAGGTCGCGGAAGGCGATGAGATCGATATCGCGGTGCCTCAGGCGCAGGACTATGATGTGCTGCCCCAGGACATTCCGCTGGAGATCGTGTTCGAAGATGCAGAACTGATCGTGATCAACAAACCGGCGGGCATGGTGGTGCATCCGGCGCCGGGCTCACCGGATGGAACATTGGTCAACGCTTTGTTGCACCATTTCGGCGGAGATTTGTCCGGGATCGGTGGTGAAAAGCGCCCGGGCATCGTGCACCGGATCGACAAGGACACCTCTGGTCTTTTGGTCGTGGCGAAATCGGACAAGGCGCACCATGGGCTGGCCAAGCAGTTTGAAAAACACAGTGCGCGCCGGGCCTATCTGGCCGTCGTCTATGGCGTGCCGGACCTGGCGAATCCCCGCTTGATGGGGACCAAAGGGGTCTC
The DNA here is from genome assembly GCA_025210345.1 of Pelagimonas sp. GTDB lineage: Bacteria > Pseudomonadota > Alphaproteobacteria > Rhodobacterales > Rhodobacteraceae > JAOARQ01. Next base: position 11,128 of record JAOARX010000003.1, read on the forward strand.
TAAGGGGCAGCATGGCGAGGTGACGATCACCTCGGGGCTGGCACGGCACAAAACTGACCGTCAAAAACAGGCGGTGTATTTTGAAGGGCAGGGGCGGCACGCGATCACCCACGCGCGGGTGCAGGAGCGTTTCGGGGCGCCCGAATGTGCAAGCCTTGTCGAATGCCGTCTTGAGACCGGACGCACCCATCAAATTCGCGTGCATATGGCGCATGCCGGGCATGCTTTGATCGGCGACCCGGTCTATGGGGGACGCCGCAAAGTGCCTTCAAAGGCACTTTCCCCCGCGGGGCTTGACGCTTTGCAACAGTTTAACCGTCAGGCGCTGCACGCCGCGGAGCTTGGGTTTCGCCATCCTGTGAACGGCAAGGACTACCTGTTTGAAGCGCCGCTTCCGGATGATATGGCGACCCTGATCGACAGGTTGCGGGGTTAGCCGGGTTTCCCCATGATAATGCAGGTGGTTGATCCGGTCGCATAAAGCCGACCGGTTTCCGCATCGCGCAATTCACCCACCGCAACCCCGGTTGAACGCCCGGAATGCTGAAGCGTTGCTTCGGCGACAATCTCGGTACCCAAGGGGATCGAGCGGACGATATTGATCTTGTATTCTAGGGTTGTGTAGAAGCTTCCTTTTGGCACGGCGGTCATCACGGCGCAGGCCATGCAACTGTCCAGAAGCGTTCCGTACCAGCCGCCATGTACCGTGCCCAAGGGGTTGCAGTGTTCAAACTCAGGTGTGCCGCGAAAGCGCACCATGCCCTTTTCGACCGCATCCAGGTGATAGTTCATCACTTTGCCAATGGGGGGCGAGGGCAGGCGGCCTTCTAGGGTTCCGGTCATAAAATCCAGGCCGGACATTGATGTCATTTCATCAAACGACAAAAGGTCTTCTAAGTTGGTGGCGTGTTTCAGCATGGCGCATTCCCGAGGACGTTTTCACAAGAGTGTCTTTGGGCCACCGTGCGGCCAAGTACAACGTCACGTCGAATTGGACACAAAGTGCACGAAGCCGTGAGAGGGCTGTCACATATCTTTACCCCTTGGCAAGATCGCTTAACTGCATATCAACCTTTTTGGGCCAAAGGGGTTGTAACGCTAACATGGTCTACCCATATGGTATGTTAATTGATGTAACATCCAAGAAACATCGCTCCGATGTAGAGAGGAAACAGGGACGTGAGTAGTTATTCAAATCTTCCAGCACCGTCACCGGAGGCGGGGTTGAACCGCTATTTGCAGGAGATTCGGAAGTTTCCCCTGCTTGAACCCGAAGAAGAATACATGCTGGCCAAACGCTGGGTCGAAAACGAAGACAGCGCCGCCGCCCATAAGATGGTGACATCGCATCTGCGCCTGGCGGCCAAAATCGCCATGGGCTATCGCGGATATGGCTTGCCGCAGGCCGAGGTGATTTCCGAGGCCAATGTTGGCCTGATGCAGGCGGTCAAGCGCTTTGACCCGGAAAAAGGGTTCCGCCTGGCAACCTATGCCATGTGGTGGATCCGTGCGAGCATCCAGGAATACATCCTGCGGTCCTGGTCACTGGTGAAAATTGGCACGACCAGTGCGCAAAAGAAGCTGTTCTTTAACCTGCGCAAAGCCAAGAACCGGATCGGCGCGCTGGAAGAAGGGGATCTGCGTCCCGAGCACGTCGAAAAGATTGCCCACGATCTGGGGGTGAGCGAGACCGAAGTGATCTCAATGAACCGGCGCATGTCGGGGGGGGACGCCTCTCTGAACGCCACGGTCGGCTCTGAGGGCGAAGGCACGATGCAGTGGCAGGATTGGCTGGAAGACGAAAGCGCTGACCAGGCGGGCGATTACGAAGCCCGTGATGAGCTTGAAACACGTCGCGCACTGTTGGTGCAGGCGATGGATGTGCTCAACGATCGCGAAAAGGATATTCTGACCCAGCGCCGCTTGTCGGACCAGCCCGTGACCCTGGAAGACCTGTCTGCGGTCTATGATGTCAGCCGCGAACGCATTCGCCAGATCGAAGTCCGCGCATTTGAAAAGCTGCAAAAGCGTATGCGTGATCTGGCGCGCGAAGAAGGGATGATGATCCCGGCATAACAAATATGTACGAGTAAGGCCGCTGCCCCCAACAGCGGGCTTTGGGTTTCTCCTCCACGAACGCGCGCCCTGGTTCCCTCAGGCGCGCGTTTTTGGTTTGAATGCCCCCTGTTCCTGATCGCTTTGCCCCGCCGGGCGTTTCGGCGGAGAAGGTGTATGTAATTGATTTTAAAATATTATCCGACCAGTAGGGCGTCAAACCGTTTGGCACAGTCCACGTCCAGGGCGCTGAGGCCGTCAATGTCATGGGTCGTGAAACTGACGTGACAATAGCCCCAACCCAGACGGATATCGGGATGATGACCGGATTGATCCGCCAACCAGATCGCAAGGTTGGCGGCATAGGTGGCCTTGGCAAACCCTTTGAACGTCAGGACACGCGTCAGGGCTGTGCCCCCGTCGGACAAGTGCCATTCCGGCAAAGCCTCCAGCGCCTGAGCGATTTCATCACGGGTGAGCGGCGCGGGGCGCGCGGGATCGGGTTTGGACACATCTGGCCCCTTTGCTGGTGTGGTGCGCAGACCCCGATGATGTGGGCAATCTGCGCATCACGCAAGAGCAGGGGGGCACCGCCGGGCTCAGATGTCCTGGATCTGGATCACAACCTTGCCGGTGGATTTGCGTGCGCGCAGCAGCTCAAGCCCGTCCTGAGCCTGTTCCAGCGGAAAGATCTGGCTGACATGCGGGGTGATCTTGCCCTCGGCATGCCATGCCATCAGGTCAGACAGGGACCGGGTCAATACATCCGGGCGGAAGGTCAGATAGCCGCCCCAGTAGAGGCCAAGGATCGAGATGTTCTTGACCATCACATGGTTGGCTTTGATCTCAGGGACGTCGCCGCTGGCAAACCCGATGGTCAGGATGCGCGCTTCGGGGCGGCAGGCGCGGAACGCGGCGCTGAACTGATCCCCCCCAACCGGATCATAGACCACATCAGCCCCACCAAGGGCCTTCATTTCTTCGCGAATGTCCTGCGTTTTGGCATCAATCAGGTGATCAGCCCCGGCGGCCTTGGCGGCTTGCAGCTTATCTGCCCCCCGGGCGCAGGCCACCACGCGGGCGCCCATGAGTTTGCCGATCTCAACCGCGGTCAAACCGACCCCCCCGGCGGCCCCCAAAACCAATAGGGTTTCACCGGGTTGCATGCGTGCACGATGATCAAGCGCCAGATGGCTGGTGCCATAGGCGATTTGCAAAGCCGCGGCATCCACCCAGCCCATTGTATCCGGCAGTTTCACCGCCCGTTCCGCTGGGAAACACCCATATTCCGCCAGACCACCCTGGCCACCAAACACTGCCACGCGATCCCCCGGCGCAAATCCCGAAACATCAGGCCCCACGGCATCAACCATCCCCGAGACCTCCATCCCCAGAACAAATGGCAGGGCGGGCGTGTCCTGATACGTGCCCTTGCACATCAAGAGATCGGCAAAGTTCAACCCGCATGCCGCGATCCTGAGGCGGAGCTCACCTGCGGCTGGGGTTGGGATGTCCAAGTCCGTTAGGCTTGGCTGAGAATCGTGTGATGTCAGTTGAAAGGCGCGCATGGCGTATCCCTTAGTTTCCTTCGTTTCGGCTTAGGTTAACCTGTTTCAGTTTGCTTGGCTGCCGTTACGTCAATTTCCGATTTGTCAGCAATCACCGCCAAATTTCAACTTTGTGTTGAATTGTGACGCGATTAACCATGTTAAAATAGTCGTGTGGGTTGATTTTTTGACCGTTTTTGATGTAGCACACTTGCCCATGACACGCTCTGGATGCTGGCGCAGGCGCTTGCGGTCGAGAGTGGCCCATAAAACAGGAAAACACAGATGGCGCATCCCGTTGATGTACATGTTGGTAAGCGTATCCGCCACCGTCGTTGGCTGGTCGGAATGACGCAGCAGCAACTTGCTGAACGCGTTGGCATCAAGTTCCAACAAATTCAGAAATATGAAACCGGCGCAAACCGCGTCAGTGCCTCTCGCCTTTGGGATATCGCTGACGCACTGGAAGTTCCGGTCAGCTTCTTCTTTGAAGGGATCGAAGCCGAGGGCACCGAGGCCCCCGAAGCCGCATCCGATTCCGTCCCGGCCGACATTCTGGCCGACAAAGAGGCGCTTGATCTGGTTCGTTCGTACTATGCGATTCCGGAAAACCAGCGTCGGCGCTTGTTCGAACTTGCGCGGGTTCTGTCTGACGTCGCTTGAGCCGCAGGCAAAGCTGCGTTACCTCCTTTGAAGAAATTCGGGGGACGGTATGGCAGAGATAAACAGTGATGGCGCGCAAGATCTGATTGCGACCGCGCTTCACATGGCGGATGCAGCAGGACAGACAATCCTGCCCTATTTCCGCAACACGGGGCTGGCTGTAGAAAACAAGCTGGACCAGGGATTCGACCCGGTGACCGAGGCAGACAAAGCTGCGGAGCGGGCTATGCGGGATGTGCTGGCAGAACGCCGGCCGTATGACGCGATATTGGGCGAAGAATATGGCAGCACCGCAGGAACGAGCGGGCTGACCTGGGTGTTGGATCCGATTGATGGCACGCGGGGGTTCATGTCGGGAACACCGACATGGGGCACGCTGATTGCCGTATCGGACGCCGATGGACCAATCCTGGGCGTCATTGATCAGCCCTATACGCAAGAACGTTTCATTGGCGGGCTTGGACAGGCCCAGTGGGTTGGGCCGCACGGCTCCGGTGCCTTGCAAACGCGCGCGACCGAAGAGCTTGATCAGGCCATCTTGTTCACCACCTTCCCAGAAGTTGGAACCCCAGCGGAACGCAGCGCGTTTGAATGTGTGGCCGCACAGGCGCGCCTGACGCGATATGGCATGGATTGCTATGCCTATGCGCTGTTGGCGGCGGGACAGATTGACCTGGTGATCGAAGCGGGCCTGAACTCATATGACATCCAGGCCCCGATCGCGGTGATCGAAGCGGCAGGTGGCATTGTCACCGACTGGCAGGGCGGTCCGGTTCACAATGGTGGGCGGGCGCTGGCTGCGGCAAACGCCAAACTTCACGCAGCTGCGATGGAGCTGTTGAACGCTTGAATTTGCCCCTTGGGATCCGGGCGCGTCCTTCCCTTTTCTGGCGTGCGGATCCTGGTTCTCACCGAAAAGGGCAGGGGAACCAAATGACAGAGATTTTGATCAAAAACGCCAAAACCGTGCTGACCATGGACGACAGCGCACGTGAATTGGCAGGGGTGGATATTCACCTGAAGGATGGTGTCATCGCCGCAATGGGCCGGGATCTGACCACCCAGGGCGAGATCCTGGATGCGGCCCACTGCGTTGTGACACCCGGCCTCGTGAACACGCATCATCACCTGTACCAGACGCTGACGCGCGCGGTGCCGGGGGGGCAGGATGCGCTTTTGTTTGGCTGGCTCAAGACGTTGTATCCGATCTGGTCGCGGTTCGGCCCCGAGGAAATGTTTGTTTCCGCGCAGGTTGGCTTGGCCGAGCTGGCCCTGTCTGGCTGTACGCTCAGTTCGGATCATCTGTATCTCTATCCCAACGGCGCACGGTTGGAAGACACCATTCATGCCGCCAGCGAGCTGGGTCTGCGCTTTCACCCCACGCGCGGCGCCATGAGCATCGGCGAAAGCGCGGGGGGGGTGCCCCCGGATGATCTGGTCGAACGCGAAAGCGATATTCTCGAGGATTGCATTCGCGTCATCGACGGGTTCCATGATCCGTCTGAGGGGGCGATGGTGCGCGTTGGCGTTGCCCCCTGTTCCCCCTTTTCCGTCAGCCGTAACCTGATGCGCGATGCGGCGCTGTTGGCGCGCGACAAGGGCGTCATGTTGCACACACATCTGGCCGAGAACGACGAAGACATTGCCTATAGCGAGGCCCAGTTTGGCTGTCGCCCGGGGCAATATGCCGAAGAGCTGGGCTGGACGGGGGATGACGTCTGGCACGCGCATTGCGTCAAGCTGGACGGGCAAGAGATCGACCTGTTCGCCAAAACTGGGACGGGGGTGGCGCACTGCCCCTGTTCGAACTGCCGTCTTGGATCTGGCATCGCCCCTGTGCGCGAGATGCGAGATGCAGGTGTGAAAGTGGGGCTGGGGGTTGATGGCTCGGCCAGCAACGATGTCGGCAACCTGATGGCGGAGGCGCGGCAAACCATGCTGCTGCAACGCGTGTCGCGCGGTGCGGATGCAATGAGCCCCCGCGAGGCCCTGCGCATCGCCACCCGCGGTGGCGCCGAGGTCCTCGGGCGGCACGATTGCGGGCAGATTGCGGTTGGCAAACGGGCGGATCTGGCGGTGTGGGACGTGTCAGGCATCGAAAGCGCCGGGAGCTGGGATCCCGCCGCCTTGGTGCTGGTCGGCCCACAAAAGGCGCGGCACGTGTTGGTCGAGGGGCGGCAGATCGTGCGCGACTTTCAGATCGCGACCGTGGATATGCAAGCGCTGATCGCACGCCAGACCCATCTGGCCCAGCGTCTGGCGCAGGGTTAGGGCAGGGTAGGGCAGACCCCCCCGCATCCCCTATAGCATGGGCTGTCCCGCGACCCAGGTCTGTTTCACGCAGCGATCATCCCCCATCATGATGGTCGGGAACAGGGCTTCCCAGATGTCGCCCGCGCGCGCGCTGCGCTGGGCGATGGCGGGCGTCGCGCCAAGATCCAACAGCTGAAAATCCGCCTCCAGTCCCGGGGCGAGATTGCCGACCTGGTCATCAGCCCTGAGCGCCCGCGCCGACCCCTGCGTCGCCAGCCAAAGCAACTCGGAGGGGTGCAGCGGGCGCCCCCGCAGCTGCCCGATTTCATAGGCCGCGGCCATCGCGCGCAGCATGGAAAAGGATGACCCACCGCCGGTGTCCGTGGCTAGCCCAACGCGGAGGCCCGACCGCGTCAGCCCCTCCATGTCAAACAGGCCCGATCCGATGAAGGTGTTGGACGTGGGGCAGTGGACCAGGGCTGCACCCAACTCTTGCAGCCGGTCTTTTTCGCGATTTTCCAGATGGATCGCATGGCCATACAGGCCGTTTTCCCCAAGAAGCCCATGGGCTTCGTAGGTATCCAGATAGTCACGGGCTTGCGGGAACAGGGATTTCACCCAAGCGATTTCATCGGTTTGCTCGCTCAGATGGGTTTGCATCAGACATTCGGGATGCGCGGCCCAAAGCGCGCCAAGAGCGCTTAGCTGCTCAGGTGTCGACGTCGGAGAGAAACGTGGCGTGATGACATAGCTGCCCCGCGCGGTGCCATGCCAACGGTCCAACAGGCGTTGGCTGTCATCATACGCGCTTTGCGCGCTGTCGCGCAGCCCGTCCGGCGCGTTGCGGTCCATACAGGTTTTGCCGGCAAAGATCCGCATGTTGCGCTCTTGTGCCGCCTCGAACAGGGCATCGACTGACGCGGGGTGAATGGTGCAAAAACTGCAAACCGTGGTGGTTCCGTGGTCCAGCAACAGATCCAGATATTGTCCGGCAATCTGTCGTGCATAGGTGAGATCGGCAAAGCGGGTCTCTTCGGGAAAGGTATAGGTGTTCAGCCAGTCAATCAGCCGCTTGCCCCAGCTGGCGATAATGCCCGTTTGCGGATAATGCGCGTGCGCGTCGACAAAACCGGGAACCAACAGCCCCGGACCGTGATCGTGGATCTGTGCCTCGGGATAGCGCAGGCGCAGGTCATCGGCCGTGCCCACCGCGTGGATGCGCCCCGCCTGAACCGCGATTGCGCCATGGTATTCATGGGTGACAGCATCCGGGCCCGCGTCAAATGGATTGGCGTTGAACACCAGCGTTTGGCCAAGGTGCAGGTCGATGGCAGAACTGCAAGAGACTGAAATCTGTGTCATGTGGTGCTCCTGCTTATCCTGTCCGGGCCGTGTGCGCAGGGCACAGTGCCCAGACTGCAGCGGATGTGCAAGCCTTGTCCCGGGCACGATCAGTTGCGGCAGATCTCAAGGCAGGCCCGAAGCCCGCGTCCGTTTTGCTCAAACCGCAATTGTCCCCCGTGCTGTTCGGCCACCGTTGCAACAATGGTCAGCCCAAGACCGAACCCGCTGATCGCCCCGGTGTTGTCGCCGCGTTTGAACGGGGCAAAGACCTTTTCGATGTCTGCGACCGACATGTCAGATCCTTCGTCCTCAACGGTGATCACCACGTGGCTGGCGTTTGCCTCGATGCCCACATGCGCGCGCCGCCCGTATTTCAGCGCATTGTCGATCAGGTTCGATAGCGCACGCTGCAAGGCAATGGGACGCGCGATGACGAGGATCCGCGGCTCTTGCGGCAAAGCACCATGGCCGGGGTGCCCCGAGAACACGGAAACCCCACCCTTGATCGTGTCCGGATCGGGGGGCTGGAATTCTACCGGGCGCCCCAGATCGTGATAGTCATCGACGATCGCCTGCACGAACGGCATCAGGGCCAGCTTGCGCGGCGCTTCGGTGTTCATTTCGGCGCGGGTGTATGTCAGAACACTTTCGATCATGCCGGTCATGCTGTCGATATCCGCCTGAAATTGGCCACGCAGGTCCGGGTCGGGGATCAGGGCTGTACGCAGCCGCAGCCGCGTGGCGGGGGTGCCCAGATCGTGGCTGACCCCGGACAGAACCACAGCGCGTTTGTGCAGTCGTGCGCGTTCGTCTTTCAGGTGGCTGTTGACCGCGCTGACAATTTCTCGCAGATCATGCGGCCCCTCGGTCGGATAGCTTTCCGGCCCCCCAAGCCGCGTGCGATCGCGCAGGGCATGGGCAAAGCGGTCGAAATGCCCAAGGCTTTCGGCCATCAGGGCCGCGAGCACCATCAACGCGCCCACGCTCAGCAAGACCGCCAGCAGGCGATGGTCCGGTGGCGCCGCGGAACAGCCCCAGCGCGCAGCCCCGTCAATGCGCATCCACGGCCGTCCCGCAGCCTGCGCAAACACCACCGGTTCGCTGCAGTAGGTGGCCAACAACCGCGTGACCGCCCCCAGTTTCTGCGCCGCGCTCTGGCCCTCTTCCGAGGTGATGTCACCAATGGAATACCGCAGTTTGCCCGAGACGATCACCAGCGACAGCGCGACCTCACCCAACGGGGACTGGCCCGGCTCGTGCAATGTCATCGTGGTGACAAAGGCGGGTTTGGGCAAATCCGGCAGGCGCAGGATCTCTGTGCTTGTGATCTTGTCGGCCTCTGTGCCGGGAAGCGCGGTCAGGGTTATGCCGATTGGGACCGGGGCCCCCCGCCGCAGAGTGCCATCCAGGGCAACCCCGGTCATAAACGCTTGGGCCTGAAAATCGCGCCATTGGTGTACGGACTGCATCCAAAGCGCGGTGGCCCCGACACCCAGGGCAAACGCCAGCCCCATGACGATCAACCCCAAGGTATGCAGGCGTAGGCCAAGTTTCATGACACGCATCGGTTGGGCGCTGGCAGGGGATCAGACATCCTCTGACCTGACGTCTGTGGCAAAAACATATCCGACCCCCCGTTCCGTGCGCAGAATACGTGGCGTTTTGGGGTTGGGTTCGATTTTGCCACGCAAGCGCCCAACCAGCATGTCGATCCCACGCCCGGAGGCATCGGGGTGTGCGCCTTCCTTGGTCACGTCCAGCGCCGAGGCGATCTCGTCACGGGTCAGGGGGATATGCGGATTGGCCAGGAACACTTTTAGCAGGGCTGTTTCCCGCTGGGACAGCGTGACCTGCACCGCATCGGGGGACAGAACTTCGTTTCGCTTGGCGTCAAAACGCCAACCTGCAAAGTGAAACACGGACAGCCGCCGCCGATAGACAAGCGAAGCACTGCGCCGCGCGCGGTGCAGCACGGCGCGCACCCGCGCCAACAGCAGGTCCGGGTTGAAGGGTTTGGCGATATAGTCATCGGCGCCGACCTCATAGCCGGCCATGCGCTGGGTGTCGGCCGACAGCGCCGAAACCAGAATGATGGGGACATCCTGTCCATCGCGCAGGCGCGCGCAGATCTCGATCCCGTTTTCGTCACCCAGCATCACATCCAGCAATATCAGGTCGATCCGACCGCTCTCCAGCGCGGCGCGGATCTCGGTTTCGCTGTGACAGGGCAGGGCGATAAAGCCGTTTTGCTGCAGAAAACGGGTCATCATCTCGCGCATCTGCACGTCATCATCCACCACCAATAGCCGCGGAATCGGCATCTCTCCTCCCTTGATCTGCCCAACGTTGGGCGATTGTTTGTAACAGCATGCAACAAAATCAAGCCGAGCGTAACAACATGTAACGGCGGACACGGAAATCTGAGGAGCAAGGGGGAAAACAACGTTCAAGGTGATTGCAAGGATGCGGCGGCTTTTGGCAGGGTTTGCGTCAAGGCCGAAGATCAAGCGGCCTCAATGGGAGGAAAGATCATGAAATTGACTGCTTTGGCGGCCGTATCGGCCGTTGCTCTGAGTTATGGCATGTCGGCCAGCGCCGGCCCCGAGGCCGAGGTGCTGCATTGGTGGACATCCGGTGGAGAAGCCAAATCGGTGGCCGTGCTGCAACAGGAATTTGCCGATAACGGCGGCGCGTGGACTGATATGCCCGTTGCGGGCGGTGGCGGCGATGCGGCCATGACCGCATTGCGCGCGCGCGTCTTGTCGGGCAATGCGCCGACCGCGGTTCAACTGAAAGGACCGGCCATTCAGGAATGGTACGAAGAGGGCGTGCTGGCAGATATTTCCAGCGTCGCCGAGGCCAATGGTTGGGACAAAGTGCTGCCCGATGCCATTGCCGGGCACATGAAATGCGAAGGCAGCTGGTGCGCGGCGCCGGTGAACGTGCACCGCATTGACTGGATCTGGGGCAATGCTGACGTGCTCAAGGCCAATGGCATTGAAATGCCCACCACCTGGGATGAGTTCAACGCCGCCGCCGAGAAACTGGCCGCCGCAGGGATCACGCCGCTGGCCCATGGCGGACAGGCCTGGCAAGATGCCACCGTATTCGAAGCGGTCGCGCTGGGCCTGCTGGGGGCCGAGGATTTTCGCAAGGCCTTTGTCGAACTGGACATGGACACGCTGAAATCGGACAAGATGGTCGCGGTGTTTGACCAGATGCGCAAGATGCGCGGCTATGTCGACGACAACTTTTCCGGCCGCGACTGGAACCTGGCCACCGCGATGGTCATGAACGGCGAAGCCGCGTTCCAGATCATGGGCGACTGGGCCAAGGGCGAATTCCTTGCCGCCGGAAAAGTGCCCGGGCAGGACTTTTTGTGCGTCTCCACACCGGGCGAAGGCTTTCTCTATAACGTTGATAGCTTTGCGATGTTCGACGTGTCGGGCGATGACAAGAAAGCCGGGCAGGACCTGCTGGCCAAGCTGATCGTCGGACAGAACTTCCAAAAGGTGTTCAACCTCAACAAGGGGTCGATCCCGGCGCGGGTTGACGTTGCCCTTGATGAGTTCGACAGCTGCGCCCACACTTCGGCCAAGGATATGACCGACAGTTCGAACGGTGGCTCGCTGTTGCCCAGCTATGCGCATGGCATGGCGCTGCGCGGTGCGCAGGCAGGCGCGATCACCGATGTCGTTACGGCGCATTTCAATTCGGACATGTCCTCTGCCGATGCGGTCAAGATGCTGGCCGATGCGGTCGCGAACTCGCTGTAACCCATGAACTGGGCCCGCCGCCGCATGGGGGTGGGCCGACCTATATCCGGGGGCGGAACAATGACCGAATGGCTGGAACGTCATCTTCCCAAAATCGTGCTGGCGCCGTCCTTTGTGGCGATCCTCGTGTTTGTCTATGGCTTTATCGTCTGGACGGCCTGGGTGTCGCTGACACGATCCAAGCTGTTGCCGAAATATGAAATCAAGGGGCTGATCCAATACGAACGGCTGTTTGCCTCACCCAGGTGGGACACCGCCATGTCGAACCTGTTCGTGTTTGGCGTCTTGTTCATCGTGATCGCCATGGTTCTGGGGCTGCTGCTGGCGATCATGCTGGACCAGAAAATCCGGTCCGAAGGCGTGTTGCGCACGATCTACCTGTACCCGATGGCGCTGTCGATGATCGTCACCGGGACCGCGTGGAAATGGATCATGAACCCCGGTCTGGGGATCGAGGCCATGATGCACAACTGGGGGTTCGAAAGCTTTTCATTCGATTGGGTGGTGAACCCGGACAAGGCGATCTACGCGGTGGTGATTGCCGGGGTCTGGCAGGCGTCCGGTTTTGTCATGGCGTTGTTCCTGGCGGGGTTGCGCAGTGTAGACAGCGAGATCATCAAGGCCGCGCAGGTGGATGGGATTCCGGGATGGCGCATCTATAGTGCGATTATCATTCCCTCAATGGCCCCCATATTCCTGTCGGCCTTCATCGTGCTGGCGCATCTGGCGATCAAAAGCTTTGACCTGGTGATCGCGCTGACGGGCGGCGGGCCCGGCTATGCCACCGATCTGCCTGCAACCTACATGTATGCCATGGCGTTTTCGCGCGGTGACATTGGTCAGGCGGCCAGTTCGGCCATGGTGATGATGGCCGTCGTCTTTGCCATCGTGGTTCCCTATCTCTATTCCGAATTGCGGGTGAAGCATGACTGATCTGAGCACAACTTACGCCACACACGGATCTGGCTGGGGCCGTCTCGCTTTGCGGATCCTGCTCTTTACGCTCTTGGGGCTATTCGCGCTGTTCTACCTGATGCCGCTTTTCGTGATGTTGACCACATCTTTGAAAAGCCTGGAAGAAATTCGCACCGGAAGCCTGTTGGACTTTCCGCGCCAAGTGACCTTTGAGGCGTGGAAAACCGCGTGGTCAGGCGCTTGCACCGGGATCCAATGCGAAGGGCTGCGGCCGTATTTCTGGAATTCGGTTGTTCTGGCAATCCCGGCGGTGGCGATTTCGACCATGCTGGGGGCGGTGAACGGATATGTGATCGCCCAATGGAAGTTCAAAGGCGCCAATATGATCTTTTCGCTGATGTTGTTTGGCTGCTTTATCCCGTTCCAAGTGGTTTTGCTGCCCATGGCGCGCATGCTGGGGCTGATGGGGCTGGCCGGAAGCATCCCGGGGCTGATCTTTGTGCATGTGATCTATGGCATCGGCTTTACCACGTTGTTTTTCCGAAACTATTACGTGACGGTGCCGCAGGAGCTGGTCAAGGCGGCCAAGGTTGATGGGGCGGGGTTCTTTCGCATCTTCTGGTCGATCTTTCTGCCGCTTTCACTGCCGATCATCGTGGTGACGGTCATCTGGCAATTCACGCAGATCTGGAACGACTTCCTGTTCGGCGTGTCCTTTAGCCAGGCAGGCACCCAACCGGTCACCGTGGCCCTGAACAACATCGTCAATTCGACCACGGGCGTCAAAGAATACAACGTCGATATGGCCGCCGCCATCATCGCCGCGCTGCCCACGCTGTTGGTCTATGTCGTGGCGGGAAAATACTTCATCCGCGGTCTGACCGCCGGCTCTGTCAAAGGATAAGCTATGCAACCGATCCTCAATATTCAGAACCTATACAAAAGCTATGGCGCGACCGAGATCCTCAAGGATATCAACGTCGCGATCGAGCCGGGGGATTTCCTTGTGCTGGTGGGGCCGTCGGGATGTGGCAAGTCAACGCTGCTGAACTGCATCGCCGGGCTTGAGCCGATCAGCGGCGGCACGGTTGAAATCGGCGGGCGGGATATGACTCATGTCAGCCCCAAAGATCGCGACATCGCCATGGTGTTTCAAAGCTATGCTTTGTATCCGACCATGACCGTCGCCAAGAACATCACCTTTGGCATGAAGGTGCGTGGCGTAGATGCCGCGACCCAAGAGGCCAAACTGACAGAGGTGGCACGGCAATTGCAGATCGAGCCCCTTTTAAAGCGCCGCCCGGCGCAGCTCTCTGGTGGCCAACGCCAGCGGGTCGCCATGGGGCGTGCGCTGGTGCGTGATCCCAAGCTGTTCTTGTTCGACGAACCCCTGTCCAATCTGGACGCCAAGTTGCGCGTGGAAATGCGTATGGAGATCAAGCGGTTGCACCAGAACCTGGGGGCCAGCATGGTCTATGTGACACATGATCAGATCGAAGCAATGACGCTGGCCACCAAGATTGTCGTCATGAAGGGCGGAGTGGTGCAGCAGATCGGTTCCCCGGCCGAAATCTATAACCGCCCAGCCAATCTGTTTGTCGCGGATTTCATGGGAAGCCCGGCGATGAACCTGATCCCGGCGCGTGCGCGGCGTGATGGGGCGGGCACAAGGATCGAGATCACACGCGACGGGGCGGCCCCGGTCATTTTGAACGACACACATGCGGGGGTCTTGCCAGAAGATGTGATCCTTGGCTTGCGCCCAGAAGATATCGCCGAGGCGGGGTTCCGCGCCGGGCAGGATGTGCAACAGGCGCAATGCCTGGTGGATATGGTCGAGCCCGCGGGCGCGGATACCTATGTGGTTTCGAACCTCGGGGGCAAACAGGTCACGGCGCGGCTGCATGCGGAAACCGGGGCGCAACCCGGCGAGATGCTGGATCTCGCGTTTGATCTGGGAAAGGTGTCCTATTTTGCCCCGGACACCGGCGAACGTCTGAACTGAAATCCGTGGACAATACAAAGCGTAAAGCGTGTAATGCACCGACCGACACATCCGAGCGGAGAGATTATGACCACGACAACCAAGGATCTCGCGGCGCAGACCCGCGAGATCTATGAAGAGCAGGCGCAGGCTTTTGACCGCGCGCGCAGTCGCAAGCTGTTCGAAGCGCGTTGGTTGACGCGCTTCACCAATGGGTTGACCCCGGGCGGGCGCGTTCTGGATCTGGGATGCGGTGCTGGTGAACCTATTGCCGCGTGGCTGATCGCAGAAGGGTTTACCCTGACGGGTATGGATTTTGCACAGCCCATGCTGGACATCGCACGTGCGCGCTGGCCTGACGGGGACTGGCGGCAGGGGGATATGCGCGACCTGGACCAGAGGGCGGAATACGACGGTATTGTCGCCTGGGACAGCTTTTTCCATCTGACGCCGGACGAACAGCGCGCTTGTCTGCCGCGCCTGGCGCGGGCGTTGCGACCGGGGGGCAGCCTTTTGGTAACGGTCGGGCACAGTCTGGGTGAGGTCACGGGCCAGGTCGGCAGCGCAGTGGTTTATCACGCCAGCCTATCGCCAGCGGAATATGCGGCGCTATTGGAAGAGAACGAAATGCAGATGGTTGGTTTCATGGCCCAAGATCCCGATTGCGCCGAGCATTCCGTATTGCTTGCCCGGCGGAGGGCCGCGGTGGATTAGAACCGGGAATTCAGAGCGAATGGTTTACCAAATCCCGTCGAATGACGCCCGACATCATGTATTGGATTTATGAAAAGACAATCTAAACACACGGCTTACTTGTACCCAAGCTGCGCTTGCAACTTGTTTCCCGTAAGCCTAATCTGGTCGGAACAGACCTGTTTTCTATGGGCTTGGGATGTCGGAAAAGCAAATCTACATCGCGGATGACAACTTGGATTTCGCCGGAATTTTGGCATTTATTGCCAAATCAGAGGGCTGGAGTGTCGAGTTGTGCGGAAATGGCCGTGAGTTGTTTCAGAAGGTTTCTGAAGCACAAGGGCCCGCGGTTGCAATCATCGATATCAACATGCCGGAAATGGATGGAATCGAAGTGATCGAAAAGCTGATCGACGTTGATCGCTTTTTGCGCATTCGATTTATCACCGGGGGGGAAACTCCGCCGATCTTGGCCGCTAGCATGATCGCCAATGCCAGAAACCTGAGCGTGGGGCGCAATCTGTACAAGCCGATCCCAAAGGCCGATTTTGTCGATGTGTTGCGCGAAGAAGAAAAGAACCTTTCGGCAGAAATGCAGCCCTGACACATAGCGCTTCTGTGTGCCTGTCCCGGTTCAGGCTATACTTCGAAAATTGCTTGGTTTGGCCCATGTCTCGAAGGGGGATTTGCCATGTCGCATGATCGTGTCCTTATCGCTGGCGGAGGCATCGGTGGTTTGTCACTGGCATTGACGCTGCATCAAATCGGTGTGGACTGTGTGGTGTTTGAATCCGTATCCGAGCTCAAACCCCTGGGTGTGGGGATCAATCTTCAGCCCAACGCCGTGCGCGAATTGATGGAGCTTGGGTTCACAACCGATGATTTGGACCAACTGGGCGCGCCCGCGCGTGAATGGGCCTTGGTGGGGCAAAAGGGGCAGGAAATCTATGCCGAGCCACGCGGAACGGATGCGGGGTATCATTGGCCGCAATATGCGGTCCATCGCGGCGCGTTCCACATGGCCCTGGCGCGCCGGTTCGTACAACTTGCGGGCGCTGATGCGCTCAGGACTGGCCAGCGTGCAGCCGGATATCAGATCGAAGCCGACGGGCGTGTCACGCTGCGACTGACCTCGGTTGATGGCGAAAGCTTTGAAACCGGGCGCGTGTTGATTGGCGCGGATGGGATCCATTCCGCCATTCGTGCCCAGATGCACCCGACGCAACCCCCAATCCATTGGGGCGGCGCCGTCATGTGGCGCGGGACCTCCTGGACCAAGCCGGTGCGCACGGGGGCGTCATTTATCGGATTGGGGACGCACCGGCATCGCATGGTGATCTACCCGATTTCCCGCCCGGATCCGGACACGGGCCTTGCCTTGGTCAACTGGATCGCCGAGGTGACCTATGATGATCCCTCGGTGCATGAGCGCACAGGCTGGTTCCGGCAAGTGCCCATTGAGGACTTTATCCACCACTTTGAGGGCTGGACATATGATTGGCTGGATGTGCCAGCGTTGATCCGTGGGGCGGATGCGGCCTATGAGAATCCCATGATTGACCGCGATCCGGTGCCCCATTGGATTGACGGGCCAGTGGCCCTTATGGGGGATGCGGCGC
Source organism: Pelagimonas sp. (assembly GCA_025210345.1). Classification (GTDB taxonomy): domain Bacteria; phylum Pseudomonadota; class Alphaproteobacteria; order Rhodobacterales; family Rhodobacteraceae; genus JAOARQ01. The sequence goes on from JAOARX010000003.1 coordinate 27,977, forward strand.
ATGCCATGTACCCCACCGGGTCGAACGGCGCCAGCCAGGCCATTATCGACGCCCGCACGCTGGGGGCCAAGATACTGTCCGATGGCGTCACCGCCCTGGCGCTTGAGGCCTATAACGATCAGCTTTGTGGGCCGGTCTCTGACCTGATCCTGCGCAACCGGGGCGCTGGGCCCTTTGGATTGCTGAATTTGGTGAATGACCGCTGCGGGGGAGAGTTCGATCAGATTGATGATGTGGTGACGCCGCAAGAGCGGTCTGAGTTCATGACGAAATACAAGGCGGCCGCGGGCTTCGCGCGCGATACGCTGAATGCGGCGCCGTCGATTATTCCAGCGGGCGCCCAAATCGGCCAACAGGCCAGCCCCTAGCGTCTGCGCGGCCAGACCTGGGTGATGCTCATCACAATAGCGCGGGATCGTGCATGCAATACGGGCGGCCCGAATGGACCGCCCGTCAGTCGTTTCAGGCTGCGATCCTAGGCCGTGACGTCCACGACAACGCGGCCCTGAACCTGACCTTTCAGGATATCTGCGCCCAGCTTGGGCAGGTCCGACAGGGTGGCGGGCACCACCATGCTTTCGAGCTTGTCCATGGGCAGATCCGTGGCGATGCGGCCCCAGGCGCGCTGGCGGTTGTCAAAGGGTTGCATCACGCTGTCGATCCCCAAGAGGTTCACACCGCGCAACAGAAAGGGCACCACGGTGGCGGGCAGGTTTGCGCCCCCCGCAAGACCAACAGCGGCCACCGAAGCGCCATATTGCATCTGCCCCAAAACGCGCGCCAGCATGTCACCGCCCACGGCGTCAACGCAGCCGCCCCATGTCTCGGTTTCAAGCGGGCGTTTGGTGGTTTCATTGATCTCTTCGCGGGCCACGATTTGCGTGGCCCCCAGGGCGGTCAGATAGTCGGCGGTTTCGGGGCGACCGGTCACACCGGCGACCTGATGTCCAAGATTTGCCAGGATCGCAGTCGCAACCGAGCCAACGCCGCCCGCCGCTCCGGTGACCAGAACCGGCCCGTCTTTGATCCCATGATCCTCAAGCGCCATCACCGCGAGCATCGCGGTAAATCCCGCAGTCCCCACCGCCATCGCCTGGCGGGTGGTCAGACCCTCGGGCAGGGGAACCAGCATGTCGGCCTTGACCCGCGCCTTTTCCGCGTAGCCGCCCCAGCGGTTCTCCCCCACGCGCCAACCAGTCAGAACAACCTTGTCACCGGGTTTATAGCGATCATCGTCCGAGGCTTCGACCGTACCGGCGAAATCAATGCCGGGCACATGCGGATAAGTGCGCACAAGCCCACCACCGGGCCCGATGCACAGACCGTCCTTGTAGTTCACGGTCGAGTATTCGACCGCCACTGTCACATCGCCTTGGGGCAGTTGATCGGTGCTGATCTCTTGCACGCTGGCGGATGTCTTGCCGTCGTCGTTCTTTTCGACAAGCAGGGCTTTGAACATTTCGATCTCCTTAGATCCAGAAGTTTTCTTGAACAATTGCAGAAAGCTGAGATGCGGGCGTCTGAACCGTGAGTTCGGTTCCCGCGTCCCAGTGGGTCATGCGCACCATGCCGATGGCAACATTTGTGCCGAAGTCGGGCGACCATGCGGCAGAGGACACACGCCCGACGACTTTGCCCCCGGCCAACAGCGGCCAATGGCGGTCACATGACGGGAGCGGATCACCTTCGATCGCGATGGCGCGGATCTGCTTGACCGGGCCTTCCTTGGCAACACGCAACAGCGCGTCCCGTCCGATACAGCCGATGGCGGTTTGCGTGTTGCAAAACTTGCCCAGGCCACATTCATGCGGGGTGTTGTCATCATCCATATCGTTGCCATAGGACAGCAACCCCCCCTCGATCCGTTCGATCAGGTTCGGGCAGCCCGCGTGCACATCCAGGTCGCGTCCTGCTTCCATCAGGGCGTTCCAAAGGTCCATTCCGATATCGGACCCTTCGACGTAGATCTCATAGCCCCCCTGCTTTGAATAGCCAGAGCGGGCAACAACCATCATGCGCCCCTGAAAGCTAAGCTGTTTGAAACGGAAAAAGCGGATATCCCGTACGGTGTCGCCAAAGACGCGCGCCATCAGCTCGTCGGCTTTGGGGCCCTGAACCGCCAGAGGTGAGACATCGGGCTCATCCACCAGAACATCCAGCCGATACCCATAGGCAATCCCCTTGACCCACAACAACAAATCGCTGTCCGCGATCGAAATCCACCAGTGATCGTCCGCCAGTTTGACCGCCACCGGATCGTTCAGCATGCCCCCGGTTTCGTCGACAATCGGCACGTAATAGCATTGCCCGGGCAGCATCGTCCGCAGGTCACGCGGGGTCAAAAGCTGCATGAGGCGGCTGGCATCCGGTCCGCGCAGTTCAACCTGTCGTTCACAGGAAACATCCCAGATCTGCACCGCCTCTTTCAGGTGGTGATAATCCTCTTGAACGCTGCGAAACACCGTCGGCAACAGCATGCGGTTATACACGGTATAGGCTTTGACACCCGCAGCCTCGACCCCATCGGAAAACGGGGTGCGGCGCAGGCGGCGCGAAGGGGAAATCAATGCCATGGGGTTACTCCATCTCCTGGATGCGTTTGCGCAGTTCGAATTTTTGAATCTTGCCGGTGGCTGTCTTGGGCAGGTCGGCAAAAACGACGGACTTCGGGGTTTTGAACCCGGCAAGATGTTCGCGGCAGAAGGCGATGATGCCCTGTTCGTCGGGTGCTGCTCCGTCTCGCAGTTCGACAAAGGCACAGGGGACCTCCCCCCATTTCGGGTGCGGGCGGGCGACCACGGCAGCGGCCAGCACATCGGGGTGGCGATAGAGCACGGCTTCGACCTCGACGGACGAGACATTTTCGCCCCCTGAGATGATCACATCCTTAAGACGGTCGCGGATCTGCATATAGCCGTCGGGATAGACGACCGCACCGTCACCCGACCAGAAATAGCCGTCGGTCATGGCCTCGGACGTGGCCTTTGGGTCTTTGTAATAGCCCTTCATCACGGTGTTTGCGCGGATGGCGATTTCGCCCTGGGTTTCCCCATCCGGGGGGACGGGCCGTCCGGTGTCGCGATCCATCACCGCGACCTCTTCGACCATGGGCAGGGCAACCCCCTGGCGGGAACGGTTGGCTGCCTGGCTTGCTGGGTCAAGGTGCTCCCAATGGTCCTGGGGCAAACATTGCGAGATATGGCCAAAGGTTTCGGTCAGGCCGTAAACATGCATCACCTCGGCCCCAAGCTTGGCCATGCGTTCAAGGATCGCGGGCGGCGGTGGGGCCCCGGCAGTCATAACCTGAAGCGGAGGGTCAAAGCGGGCTTTGGGGGCCGCGCTGCTTTCGGCCAGCATCTGCAGCACGGCAGGGGCCGCACCGAAATGGGTCACACCATGGGTCTGGATCGCGTGGAACAGGTCTTCGGGTGCGTTGGAAAGGGGGAAAACCACCGTTCCCCCCATGATGGCCATCATCCAGGGGTGCCCCCAACCGTTGCAATGGAACATGGGCACAACGGACATGTAGACGGGTTTGCCGGGCACCGCCCAAGCGGCGACCGTTCCCAAGGCCATCAGATAGGCTCCGCGATGGTGATAGACCACCCCCTTGGGCCGCCCGGACGTGCCCGAGGTATAGTTCAGCGCGATCGCTTGCCATTCATCTGCGGGCAGACCCTCTCCATCAAAAGGCGGCGCGGTCAACAGGGTTTCAAAGGCGCCGCCGATCTCAAGTGTTTCAGGGGGCGTCTGCATCAGGGCGATCGCCTCTTGGACCAGCCCTGCCATCTCGGGCGCGACGATGACAAGTCGGCTGTCTGAATGGTCAAGGATATAGGCGATGGTGGCCGGTTCCAGCCGGGTGTTCAGCGTCGACAGAACAGCGCCGCACATGGGCACCGCAAAGTGCATTTCGAACAGTTCCGGACAGTTGGGCGCGATCACGGTGATCGTATCCCCAAGCCCCAAACCGCGCGCGACAAGGCCACCGGCAATCTGGCGCACGCGCGCGTGGGTTTGCGCCCAGGTGCGTCGGACATCGCCATGAACAACCGCGGTCACATCCGCATGTACGATGGCAGCCCGTTTGAGAAACGAAACGGGGGAAAGCGCCACATGGTTGGCCTCAACCCGCCCCAGGGTGTCGAAATGGTGATGCATGCCGGTGATCCCCTCCTTGATCTGACTTGCGATTTTGGCAATTCGTCGCGATGCTCCTCACACCACCCGTGTCACCGGGCCTTGTCACCGGGCCTGCGACGGACCCGCCACGGTTGCCTTTGACCCGATGTCTTGGTATTCAATTGCCTGACAATTAATTGCCTGACAATTCAATGTAAGACAAATGAAAAAACTCGGATCGAGCAACAATCCCGATAAAAGCGCGCGGAAACAATCGGTTGACCTTCCTGCGCAAATCGCCAAAGCGCTGCGGGATGCGATCCTGAGCGGAGAACTGACAGCGGACGACCGGCTTCCGTCCGAATCGGACCTGGCGGACACCTTTGACGTCTCGCGCCCCACCGTGCGCGAGGCGCTGAAGCGTCTGGCGGCGCAATCCCTGATCCGGACCGAACGCGGGGCCTTTGGCGGGGCTTTTGTACGCCGCCTGTCCTACCCCGAGGCACAGACGACCCACGCAACCAATTCAACGCTGCTCCTGACCATCAATGAGGTCAGCTTTGATGTGGCCTGCGAAGCGCGCTATGCCATGGAAAAATCCTGCACCGCTCTGGCCTGCGCGCGCCGTTCACCGGATGATCTGGCCGCGATGCGGGCCGAGATCCATCGTCAGAGCCAAACCGGCCTCAGCGATGAGGCCTTTTGCGCGTCGGATGTGGCCTTGCACCGCACATTGGTCGACGCGGCAGGCAACCCGATCTTGTCTTATCAACTTGCTGGTGCCGTCGAAGCGATGCAGCCGCTGATGAACATGATCACCTTTAGTGCGCGTTCGCGCGAACATATCGTGGGTTTGCACACCCGCCTGACCGACGCCATCGACACCCGGGATCCGCAGGTGGCGGATCTGGTTTTGGTGGAACTTGAACAATATACGCTTGAACTAGGAGCAGGGTTCATAGCCAACCGCGCAGCCCGTCGCGCCAACCCGTGATCTCTTGCGCCGCCTGTTGCCACGGGGGCGCCTGTCGTGTCACAAGTCGTTCACAGGCATAAAGAAACAGGGGTGAACCTCATGGCGGAAATGGCGCGCAAAGCAAAGCCCGAGACCGACCGTGACGACAGCTATGTGCTGGATCGCAAAGATGTGGCGCAGGTCCTGTATGCGGTGGATCGCGAGGACCGCGAACGCCTGCTTGAGCTGATTGAACCGCTGCATGCCGCGGATATCGCTGACCTGCTGGAACAGGTGAACGCCTACGACCGGATGCGCCTGATCCGTTTGTATGGGCAGGAATTCGATGGGGACATCCTGTCGGAACTGGATGATGCGCTGCGCGAAGACGTGATCGCGGCGCTGAACCCACAGGTTCTGGCCGAAGCGGTGCGCGATCTGGACTCGGATGATGTGGTTGACCTGATCGAGGACCTCGATGAGCCGCAGCAAGAGGTCATTCTGGACGCACTAGAGGACAGCGACCGCGCGGCGGTTGAACAATCGCTGACCTATCCAGAGTTCTCAGCCGGGCGTTTGATGCAGCGCGAGGTCGTCATGGCGCCCGAACATTGGAACGTGGGTCAAGCCATTGATTACCTGCGAACCTCCGAACACCTGCCCGAGCAATTCTATCACGTCGTTCTGGTTGATCCAAAGCTGCGCCCGGTCGGGAACATCACCCTCGGCAAGCTCATGTCGTCAGGGCGCGAGACACCCCTGACCTCTTTGGTGGAAGAGACCTTTCACTCGATTCCAGTGGTTCAGGATGAAGGCGACGTCGCCTATGCCTTCAATCAGTACCACCTGATTTCCGCGCCCGTTGTCGACGAAAATGAACGGCTGGTCGGTGTGATCACCATTGATGACGCCATGGCGGTGCTGGATGAGGAAAACGAAGAAGACATCCTGCGCCTCGCGGGTGTGGATGGCGAAAGCCGTCTGTCTGACCGGGTGATCGACACCACGAAACGCCGCTTTCCCTGGCTTGCCGTCAATCTGGTGACGGCGGTGCTGGCATCGCTTGTCATCGCCCAGTTCGAAGTGGCCATATCGGAAATCGTGGCTCTGGCGGTGCTCATGCCGATTGTCGCGTCTATGGGGGGGAATGCCGGGACCCAATCCCTGACCGTCGCCGTGCGCGCGCTGGCAACCAAAGACCTCACCGGGGCCAACCTGTGGCGGGTCATCTGGCGCGAGATCATGGTAGGATTGGTCAATGGCGTGTCCTTTGCGGTGATCATGGGAATTGTCGGCGTGATCTGGTTTGGCTCACCCGCGCTAGGCGGGGTGATTGCCGTCGCAATGGTGATCAATCTGGTCGTGGCGGGTCTCGCGGGGATCGTGATTCCCGTGGCATTGGAAAAGGCAGGGGTCGACCCGGCGCTGGCCTCTGGCGCATTTGTGACAACGGTCACGGATGTGGTCGGGTTTTTCGCCTTCCTCGGGTTGGCGGTTATCGTGCTGCTATAAGCAGGAGAAAGCATGTCACTGGAAGATCAAAAGAAATCCGCCCGAAAGGCCGCGTTTGCGCGCCGAAAACAGGCCTATGAGACCGCGCCGCGTGGTCGCTCGGGCAAGCTCAGCGAAGTGCTGGCAGGCTATCGTGGTGTGCCGCTCGCGGGCTATATGCCCATCCGGACGGAAATCGATCCGCTTCCCGCCATGTGCGAGGCCGCCGCCCACGGCCCTGTCAGCGTGCCGGTGATCGAAGCCCAGGGCAGGCCGCTGAAATTCGCCGAGTGGCAGCCCGGCTGTGAGATGACCGATGGCCCGTTCGGAGCGCAAATCCCCGTGACACTTAACCTCTTTGAGCCAGAGATTTTGATTGTGCCCCTGGTGGCATTCAGCAAAGACGGCGGGCGTCTGGGCTATGGCGGGGGGTTCTATGACCGGACGCTTGAACTCTTGCGCGCCAAGCGGCCGACCCTCGCGATCGGATTTGCTTTTGGTGCCCAGGAAGCGGCCGATCTGCCGCTTGAGCCCACGGATCAACCGCTGGACCTGATCGTCACCGAAAACCAGATATTTGAGATCTGATTTCGATCCACACAGGGGTTTCTTTGGGTCGCAAATATCCCGGGGGGAATTCTCTGAAAGAGAAGGGGGGCAGCGCCCCCAACCCGCTGGCGCCCCAGGCGCCAGCCAATCTTGCGCTAGAGCGCGCCAGCCAATGTCGCTTTAGAGTGCGCGCCAGCCAATGTCGCGACGACAAAACCCATCCGGCCAATCCGTCGCGTCGACCAACGCATATGCGCGCGCGCGCGCCTCTTGCAGTGTTGCGCCCCGCGCGGTTGCATTCAGAACCCGGCCACCGGTGGCAACGATGCCCCCGTCTTTTTCCGCGGTGCCCGCATGGAACATCATGTTCATGCTGTCCTCGGGAAGACTGTCCAGCCCTTTGATCACCGTGCCTTTTTCATAGCTACCCGGATATCCTTTTGCGGCCAGAACCACGGTCATCGCATGGTCATCTGCCCAATTGACCTGCGCCTCGTCCAGGCGCCCTTCGGCGCAGGCATGCATCAGATCAAAGGCCTGAGCGCCCAGCCGCAGCATCAGAACCTGACACTCGGGATCGCCGAACCGTACGTTGTATTCCACCAGACGGGGTTGACCATTTTCGATCATCAGACCGGCATATAGCACACCCTGGTAGGGCATGCCCCGCTTGGCCATTTCCGCCATCGTCGGGCGAATGATCTCTTCCATGGCTTTTTGCGCAATCGCGTCGGTCAGAACCGGCGCGGGGGAATAGGCGCCCATCCCACCGGTGTTCAGCCCGGTGTCACCTTCGCCCACGCGCTTGTGATCTTGTGCCGTGCCAATCGGGAGACAGGTTTCACCGTCAACAAGGATGAAAAACGAGGCCTCTTCACCGGTCATGAACTCTTCGATCACCACCTCGGCGCCCGCACCGCCAAAGGCGCCGCCGAACATATCGTCGATGGCGGCACAGGCCTCTTCGACGGTCTGCGCGATGATCACACCCTTGCCCGCAGCCAGCCCATCGGCCTTGACGACAATCGGCGCCCCCTGGGCCGTTGCATAGGCTTTGGCCTGGTCCGCATCGGTGAAATGTCCATAGGCCGCCGTGGGGGCCTGTGCCGCGTCGCAGATTTCCTTGGTAAAGCTTTTCGACGCCTCAAGTTTCGCCGCCGCCGCCGAGGGGCCGAAGACCAGAAACCCTGCCTCGCGCAGGCGGTCTGCCACGCCCGCCGCAAGCGGGGCTTCTGGGCCGACAATCACCAGATCCACGGCGTTCTCATGGGCGAATTCGCACACGGCGCCACCGTCATTGATGTCAAAGCTGGCGCATTCGGCAATCTTGGCGATGCCGGCATTGCCGGGCGCGACGATCAGCTTGTCACATTTGGGGTTTTGCAACGTCGCCCAAGCCAGGGCATGTTCGCGTCCGCCGCTTCCTAGGATGAGGATATTCATGTGATGCGCCTCGCTATGCGTTGAGATGTTGAGGCGCTTTTAGGCGAGCGCGGCCCGCGTGGAAAGGGGGGAGGGGGCGCTGCCCCCGCGCGCTAATGGCGCGCCCCCCGGGATATTTGTGAAAAGATGAAGCGCAGGGTGGTTTTGTTCCCGATCTGTTTTGGTAATATCGACGCGAACAGGCGAGGTAGGCACATGGATCTGATCGAAGAAGGGCAGGCGGGGAATACACCGGAGTTTTCGGTGTCCGAACTGTCCGGCGCGGTCAAGCGCACGATTGAAGGTGAGTTTGCATTTGTGCGAGTCCGTGGCGAAATCGGCCGGGTGAGCCGCCCGAGGTCCGGCCATATCTATCTGGATCTCAAGGATGATCGCGCGGTGATCTCGGGGGTGATGTGGAAGGGGGTCGCCGCGCGTCAGCAAACCCAGCCCGAAGAGGGGATGGAAGTCATTGCCACCGGCAAGCTGACCACGTTTCCGGGGCAATCGAAATACCAGATCGTGATTGAAGAAATCCGTCCCGCAGGGGCGGGGGCGCTGATGGCCATGCTGGAAAAGCGCAAGGCGATGCTTCAGGCGGAGGGGCTGTTTGAGGCGTCGCGCAAGCAGGCGCTGCCGTATCTGCCCGAGGTGATCGGGGTTGTGACTTCGCCTTCGGGGGCGGTGATCCGGGATATCCTGCATCGCTTGCGCGACCGTTTTCCACGCAAGGTGCTGATCTGGCCCGTGGCGGTGCAAGGCACGGCCTGTGCGCCAGAGGTGGCGCGCGCGATCGAAGGGTTCAATCGATTGACCCCGGGCGGGGCCTTGCCACGGCCGGATTTGCTGATTGTCGCCCGTGGCGGTGGGTCGGTCGAGGATCTTTGGGGCTTTAACGAAGAGATCGTGGCGCGGGCCGCTGCGGCCAGTGACATCCCGCTGATTTCCGCCGTAGGACACGAGACCGACACGACCTTGATTGATTTCGTTTCTGACAAACGCGCCCCCACACCCACCGCAGCAGCGGAACTGGCGGTTCCGGTGCGGATGGAATTGATGGCGCTGGTGGGGGACTTTGGGCAGCGCATGACGCGGGCTTTGACGCAACGTGTTGACATGCGTGGCCAACGCCTGCGCGATCTTGGGCGCGCGTTGCCGAAACCCGAAGACCTTGTCAGTGGCGCGCGCCAGCGGCTTGATCTGGCATCCGAGCGTCTGCCAAATGGGCTGCGACGTCTTGTGGCGGTTCAAACCGTGCGCCTGTCTGAGGCGAGCGGGACGCTGCGTCCAGGAATTCTGATGCGCATGATTTCCGCTGAACAGGCGCGGCTGGCAGACCGTGGGGGACGCTTGCAACCGGCGCTGATGCGCGGCGTGGCCATGCGCCAAGAGGCTTTGAAACAAAGGGTCGAACGGCTGTCCGCGCGTGGGATCGAACGCGACATTGCCAATGGGCGCGAGCGTCTTGAAGGCCTGTCACGGCGGCTGCACGATGCGCAATCGAGCCGTGTGACGGATTTGACCAAGCGCCTGGAGAACCTGGACCGCCTGCGCGAGACGCTGGGGTACAAGAACACGCTTGCGCGGGGCTATGCGGTGGTTCGCCATGACACACAGGTCATCACCACCAAGACCGCGGCGGAAGAGGCTGGCGCGCTTGAGATCGAGTTCCAGGATGGCATCTATCGGCTGGGGGACGGCAAACCCGCGCGCAAGGCATCAAAGCCCAAGCCGCCGGAACAGGGGAGCCTGTTTTGATCGGTTGGACCCGGCTGGGCCGACAGCGGGGTTTCCTTTTGTGCTGCGCTCGCATAAGCTTTTCTGCAATGCTGCATCGCCTGAGGAGGGGAGCCTGTGGCCAACACAGAAAAACCATTGCTGATCAAGCGCTACGCGAGCCGTCGGCTTTATAACACCGAGACATCGGATTACGTCACGCTAGAGGATATCGCGGGGTTCATCCGCAAGGGTCGTGACGTGCAGATCGTTGATCTGAAATCGGGTGACGACCTGACGCGCCAGTACCTGTTGCAGATCGTGGCCGAGCATGAATCCAAAGGCGAAAGTGTATTGCCGATCAACGTGTTGACCGATCTGGTGCGGTCCTACACGACGCAGGCCACCAGCTCTGTCCCGCAGTTCCTGGCCGCCAGTTTCGAGATGTTCCGCGACAGCCAATCCAAATGGGTCGAGAACATGACGCCGATGAACCCTATGGCCAAGGGAATCGAGGCAATGCAAGCGCAGCAAGAGGCGTTTTTCAAGGCGATGACGGGGGGGGCGATGCAGACGTCTCCCGCTTCGGAACAAGAGCCCGCAGAAGAAGAGGCCGAAGACCTTGATGCCATAAAGAAACAACTGGCCGATTTGCAAAATAAGCTGTCCAAACTGGATAAGTAAGCGGTACTTCTGTTGGTGTTGGAAGGCGGGGCAAGTTCCTCGCCTTTTGTGTGACTGCCATCGAATGGCCTGGTGGCGCTGTCTCGGGCCGCGGCCCCCCGATCAAAGGGGACCCGTGGCAGACAGGCGCTAGAACTCGGTGTTCAGGGCGTTGGCTGCGGGGATCTCGCGTTCGCGGCGGGCGATATAGTCCATGAGCGCTTCGCCTTTTGCGGGATCGAGTGTGGGCTCTTGGTATTCTGACAAGAGCTTGCGGGCATATTCCAGCGCGCGCTGCGTGATTTCCTTTTCCCCCTCGGCTGTCCACTGTTCGATCGAATTGTTGTCGAACAGCTCTGGCATGAAATACGCGCTTTGAAAGTTCTCTTGCGTGTGTGGATGACCCAGAAAATGCCCCCCCGGACCGATATCAGACACCGCCGCGATGGCATCGTCGAAACCGGACCATTTGGGGCCTTCGGCCATGCGGTATGCCATGGCGCATTGTTCGGCATCGACCACGAATTTCGCCATGGAACAGTGCATGCCGGCCTCGTTCCAGCCTGCGGAATGCCAGATATAGTTTGCGCCCGCGTGGACCACGGCACTCAGTGTTGTCGCGCTCTCATAGCCCGCTTGTGCATCAAAGGTCTTGGCCCCGCCCAGCGTGTTAGACGTACGCCAGGGAACGTCATAATAGCGCGCCATCTGGCCGATCATGAAGTTCATCAGGCTGATTTCGGGCGTGCCCGCCATCGGGGCGCCGGACTTCATGCTGACGGTGGACAGGTAATGGCCATAGATCGCGGGCGCCCCCTTGCGGATCACTTGCGTATAGGCCAGGGCGCTCAGGGCTTCGGCGTTCAACTGGGCGACGGTCGCGGGAACGTTTGCGGGCGTATTGGCCCCGCCCAGCACGAAGGGCGAGCACAAAACCGGCTGGTTGCGCCGGCAAAAGGCGCGCATGGCCCCCAGCATGGTTTCGTCCCAGACCAGAGGGCTGTTGCCGTTGCAGTTGCCCGTGGTGACGGGATGAGTTTCCAAGAACTCATCGCCAAACAAGATGGCGCACATGTCCATCACGTCTTCGGCGTTCTTTGCAGATGTGGTCATGCCCATGAACATTTTGTCCGAATGCTTCATCGACGAATAGGTGATGCGCAGATGTCGCTGACTGATCGGGTGATCATAGGGCTCGACGATATGGTGGGCGCTGGAATGCAGCGCCGGAAGCATGTGGCTGAGTTTGTGAAAGTCTGCCAGATCCGCAAGCGTGGGATTGCGGCGCACGTCATCGAGATCGCGCAAATACGGGGCGCCGGTCATCGGCACGAACACCGCGTGCCGTCCACCCAGGGCCACGTTCTTGAGCGGATCGCGGGCATGATAGGTGAACTGCGACGGGATTGTTGTGATCAGTTCGCGCACCAAACCCCTGTCAAGGAACACTTTTTCCCCGTCTATCTTTGCCCCGACGCGTCGCCAATCCTCAAGGGCAACCGGATCGCGAAACTGCACGCCGACATTTTCCAGGATCTCCATCGACGCAGTGTCGATCTGTTCGACCTGGGCGCCATTCATGACTTCGCACAGCGGTAAGGCCCCTTTGAGGCCGGGCAACATATCATGGTTCGGGGCGGTGCGGATGGCGCGGCGGGCGGCGCGGCCCCCCGAGCGTGTGCGGATCATGGACATGGGTTTCTCCTTTCCCCCAGCATCCACAGCGCGTATGGTGTGGCCATGTAGGCAACCGAAGCCCGCCCACATAAAACCGACACACCAAGAGGTATTTCCCGCTGGTGCGCCTGTTGGAACGCCTGCTGGCCCGAAAAAAAGATCAAGGTGCGTATTCCTTGACCCGTTTTGCAGTGATGCGCGCGGCAGAAACCACGCGTTGTGATTTGGCTCGGTATTGCTCCCACCAACATGACAGTGCAAGAGAGGGCGTCAGCGTAGGGTTCACCCGGTCTGAGAACAAAGGCCTGCGCATGTGCATATGTGGGATGGCGGCCCGTATCGATTGGGCGGCCAAAGTGGAATGCGGTTGGTGGTACCTGGTCTGCCAATCGTTTGTATCCTGCGGCTTTTGTCAGGCGCGCTGCAGCACCAAAGCGATTTGCCCCTGGCCGCCGGCCAAATCCAGCCCCAACGGGTCGCAGCGATTTCCGCGGCAAGGCTGCCGCAGGCAAGGCTTACAAGGCCACCTGCGCCAAAGAGTGCTGGGCGCAACGTGTTCCCAAGATCGACGCAGAGCAGGTTTCTGTGTCAGTGACTTTCCACCCAGCCACGGCCCGTGCCTATGACCTCGACAACGCCCTGGCTATGGGCAGCCTCTTCGGCATCGCCGCCGGAGACGCCGCCAACCTTCTCAGGTGGGCGACATGATTTGGACGTCTCGGTCACATTCCGGGGATGGGTCAATGGTCTTCTCGGGAGACCATGCTTGTCATGGCGGAAGATGATTGACGCACAGCGCCAGCGTCGTCGGATGTGATGTAAGCTGATCTTGGGGTTCCCAAGCGTCGTAGGCGCTATGTCGGCGTCATACCTGTGTATGTCGCATTATCTGCCGTCCACCTTTGCTGTGGGTTGTTGATTTGACTGTATCAACAGGCCCTTTGCTGATGCAACTTGATTGGAACGTTGCCCTTCCCAAGTCTTTCTCGATGTTGCAGCCCAAGAATGGGTGCATCGGCAATGTGGGTTTGTGAGTAATCCCCGTTCAGCTTGGCCCGCAGCAGACGATCCGCCTCGATCTTCGCTCTCAGAAGGCCCGACCGGGCACGGTGGAGCGCCTGAAAGCGGCTTGTGAGGGTTTCCGGGGGGATGGCCCCCACGAGGGCGGTTGCGTCGCTCTGGATGCCGCTGGGAAAGTCCCTGACCGCAAGACGGCGACGAAGGAGGGCGAGCCGCGCTTCAATCTCGACAATACACTTTTCAACATCGACCTCGGCTTCGGGCGCGAAGATGTCGGCAAATTCCTGACCCCAATCCAGCGCCTCGCGAAAATAGTCACGAACCGCCTGATCTACGACTGCATCTTGCTCTTGAGCCATCCTCCGCGCCTCCGCCACCACGAGATCAACATGATTGCTGATTGCGCGGCATCGCATCAGGGCCAATGATCGCTCAGTAGTCCTTAAGGAAATCTTAACCTCTTTTCGGCCTACCACATCCCATAAATCCTGCGGAACCGATGCACGAAAATAGAAGACCCGCCCGCGCATAACCAGCCGTGGTGTAAAAGCCATCCTTGCCCTCACTGTACCAGTTGACTGTACCAGGGCACGGATTTCGGCTTTCCCGAAAATCAGTATCGTTTTATATCAGCAGGTTAGCCATTTTATGGCGGAGACGAAGTCCGTCCTTTTGTCAGGGGCATTTTGTGTTTTATGTTTAAATTCAATTAGTTAGAGTATTTCCCAAATGCCCAATGTGTAGCAACTTGTGTAGCAAACTATTACCGAACAATAGAAGCTACTCAAGCTATTATTAGGTGCATCATTTAGCTTGCACGGTACAGGTTCAGGTGATCTGCAATCACATCCTGAAGCATCCAAGACGACGGCGCACAAAGGGTTGGAGACGTTTCGCCTTCGGGTGTGAAGTGACTGGTATCGTCATCTTCTTCCATCTCCCAAAAACCAACGATCTCTCCGTCAGTTAGCAGCACATCACCTTTCAGGATGCCATTGTGGTATCCTAGCATGATTGTTCCTCGACGCAGCATAGCCCCGTCTTGATCAATGAGATCGCAAATGGCACGAAACTGATCAGTCACAGCATCCAGGGTAGCACCATAAAGTCTGCCGTTTTCATAACCTTTGTAAGTTAACCGACCGACAAACTTAGATTGGTTATCTGCTGCAGTAACTTCACAAGTTACAAAAGGATGTTCTTCTATAAATGTTTCCGAGGGCATTGGTGTTTAGCAAATCTATCTAGGTTCAAAGTTATATGACCAAATCAAGTGGAAGGTCTGAGATATCACGTAACCGCTTACCTTCAATCATGGTCTCAACCAGTTCGAGTGTTTCGCGTTCTTGCTCTTTGAGAACTTCGACCAGTTCAATCAATGCGAAATGGTAGACACAATCAATGTCCCCCGTTCCCAAGGCTATGGCTGCAATCCTTGAAGGTACTGGTTCCGCAGTAATGGCAGCTATATGGGGTATGGTGCCAGTGATTTGGGATCATGTTCTGTCGTAGCAATTACTGACTTACGCCAATTTCTAGGATCATCAGCCCGATCTGCCCATGCCACCATAGTTTCCCAGAGGTCTGGATGATCGGGATAAGCAATTGCAGTAACACCACGGTCACGCCACTTAGCTTCGATATCCTCAGGTGTTCCCTTGTCAAAAGCATATATTCGGGTTCGGTCAAACTGCCCGTCGTGGTTCAACCCTTGCAGCAGATACTTAATTGGGGGGTCTTCAGCCTGATATCCCACCAGTACAACAGTATAGTGCTCCAATAAGTTCCGTATGAAATTTGTTGCCCACGCCTCTGAAAGGTATGCACGACCAAAATCAGCACTACTAAGGACATATGGGTGTTGATCCGCACCTTGGTTCACAAGTCGTCCGTGCAGGTATGTGATGCCCTCAACCGAGTTTCCAAATGTAAGATCAGGAAAAGCTGGTGGTGCAAACGTGGGCAGATGATCATCCAGTTCGAACAACAGGTCAAAGTTGGTCGTGACGATCTGTGGGACGCCGTTTGGGCTGGTAGAGATACGTTTGACCAAGTTGTGGTGATGGCCGACTTGACCGCTTCCAGCCGAAGCCTGAAGGCGCTCTGTTACGAGAGCATTCACCTCATCGCGACCATATTCCAGGTGAAGAAGATTGAAGACTTGATCCAGCGGCATGTTTGTACCCGTCGGATCATCAATCCAAGGCTGGAACGCCCGCATAATTTCGGAGTCTTCAGGTGGATCAAAGAAGTCAATCACATGCTGGGTAACGGACCAAGTGAGGTCCTGCGATATTACCTTTATGTGGCAGTCAAAATTATTTTGGAGGTACCATGGAATTTTCAACATCTGACTGGATCGCCGTGGCTGCGATTGCAGCGACTGTCATTGTAGGCGTAGTCAGTTGGTTTGTTTCCGCTGCATTGACGCGAAAATCAATTGAAAAACGTGTGCTTGGATACAGGATGGACTCTACCCCATTGATGACAACATCCCTTCAAACCGCTGGGCTTAAAATTGAGTTTGATGGTGAAGAGCTTCCAGAACCGATGCTGCTAACCGTTGAAATATTCAATTTAGGAAATGTAGCTTTGGAGCATCCTCCAATCTCAATAGCAACGTCGAAGGACGCCACCTACATCATACCTGTTCAAATCGAGGACATCGAACCAGGCTACGAAGACCTATGGGAGATCGAGAGAACTGATGCCGATGAGTGCGCGATCAGGCTGGCCCATATCAATCCAGGTCAAGTCGTCAAAGCGACTATCCTCATGGATGAGGTGCCAACTGAGATGCCGCATTTCAGATGCCCGCTTCCCAATGTTGTCGTCAAGGAGGTCAACCCAGTTGACATGACTAAGGTTTCTGTCGGACTGGCGAATGTGTCACTATCTATCATGTTGAATGCTCTGGGTGTTCGGCGATAGCTGTATGCATCACTATGCAGATTCTGCCTTAGTCTGAACCTACCAAAAACGGTCGGTTCTGAGGTTCTCGATACCACCAGGTTTGCGTGAAATCCTGGCCTATATAACACTGCCTCTGACATTCTCATTACCCCCTATCGAAACCGTTTCACCATCCTGATATGATGAGGTTGAGTTTTGAGAAGGGTAATACATGAAGGTTGGCTACGCTCGTATCAGTACAGATTCACAAACACATGACGCACAGATCGCCGCATTGAAGGCGGCAGGGTGATGGAGTCCTTAGTCTTCTTCGTTCGATGTTTGTTAGGATTTGCCAGGAACTTCTCCATCAGCGTGGTTAAGCTGGGAGTTGGTTCAGGTGGTGCAGCCAGAAGTTCACCAAGGCTTACAATAGGATGAGGACGGCCAGTTTGCAGATTAATGATCTGGGGGTTCGGATTTTCGTGAACTGGATACCCTTCCAGCAGTGCCAACTCTGCCCGCTTTGCCTCTGCAAACGCATGACCACAGATTTCTAAGACCTGCTGGTAAGCCCTAGATGACCTAGGGCAGGTAACGCCATTTTCTTGCATCAGACGATGCGCCCGAATACGAAGTGCAGGGTTGTCGTAACCCTCAGCCCTTAGTGAGGCCACAATCGCCTTGTTGCGACTCGCGATCTGATCCACGAAGTCGTCCCAACTTAAGCCACTGCTCTGTTGTTCTACGATCAAAGCATCGGGATCAATGCGGTTGAGAGAATACTCTTCACGCATCAACGCCGTAATCTGCTCATCCGTTAACTCTGTGATCGTTTCACGAATTTCCTCTAGGCGACGGTATACTGCGTTTATCTCACGTCTCTTCTCTTGGGTCTTGGCCGTGGCACGTTGAAGGGCTTCAGATTTTTCTGAAGTATTCAAAGAAACCCAATATTCCTTACGCTTTAGCCTCTTTTGCATCGATTTTGGCACCTGCACACGCACGTACCAACGGCTACCTCGCAGAAAGATTTTGGGAACAGATACACGTGGATTCATGCATCAACTGTAGCAGTCTATTGTAGCAGAGCAAGTTGCAAAAAACCCTATTTCACAGTATCATTCTGAAAAATATGGGTAATTTGTGTTGATGGCGGAGACGAAGGGATTCGAACCCTCGAGACGGTTTCCCGCCTACTCCCTTAGCAGGGGAGCGCCTTCGACCACTCGGCCACGTCTCCGTCGACCCGTATATGGGCCACATGCCTATAATACAAGGGTATTTTTGCACTTTCGCAAAAGCTAGGGAAACAAGGCGTTTTCGCGCGAATTGGTGGAACGTTTGCGGAACTGCACGTGATTCTCGTGTAAAATACGTGCAATAGAAATCATGGTTTGTTCTACGATTCTGGTGGGTGGCAGTCCGTCTTCTCTAAATCTCCACCTCGACCACCCGGCGCACCAGCCCGTGGGCGACACAGTGCGCGCCATGGTCCGCCACGCGCTAGAATTGCGGCCCTCAGGCGGTGAAGGACACAAGCGCACTTTCTACTGCCGCCAGGAGATTGCTTGGCGTTCTTCCAACCGGGCTGCTTGCTTTCGATCACTTCAAGCGCGGCCTAATAATGGCGCGCCGCAACCGCCTTTGGGTGGCGACGGCGCGCTATGCGGACCTTAAAGGGCGTTTGCCGCTAGAAGAAGAAGTCCACCTCTTGGAAGTCGCTGACTGACGCGCCTATCACAAAAAACTGCACGATGTCGTTGCTGCCATTGGCGTCCACATCGAAGCGATCCGCGCGGCCATTGCGATCAAGGTCAAGCTGGATGCGCGTGTTCGCTCCGCTCTGCGTGAACAGCAGGTCGTCGAACTCAAGCGCCACTCCACCGTTGAAGGCCGCCCAGCCCTCCACAGAGATCAAGTCCAATCCGTCCGACACCACCTCGGTGCCCGCGCTGTCCTCGAAGTCTGCAACCCGGTTTGACCCAAGCGCCACATCGAACACAAAGACATCCGCATCGGCCCCGCCGGTCAACGTGTCCGACCCGTTCCCGCCTGAGAGCGTGTCCGACCCGGCCTGACCGTTCAGATCGTCGTCGCCATCATCGCCCGTAACCACATCAGAGCCGCTGCCCGCAAGAACGATATCCGTGCCATCGCCACCAGAGATCGTGTCGTTCCCAGCAAGCCCTCTGATCGTGTCATTTCCATCCAGGCCCAAGAGCACATTGTCGTCGCCGGTTCCGTCGATGACATTCGCCAGACCGTTCCCTGTGAGGTCAATTGCGCCCCCGCCGCCACCCAGCATGGTCTCGACATGGTCCGAGAGCGTAGATGTCACGAAAGCGCGCAGCACGTCCTGCCCCTCGCCAGCAAGCTCGGTTACTGTCGCGCCCGCATGATAGACGCGGTACTCGTCATCGCCAGAGCCGCCGACCAACGTGTCAGGGCCACTGGTCCCGCTGAGCAGGAGGTCGGCACCGCCGCCGCCCTGCAACTCGTTGGCCGCACTTGAACCCCGCAGCGTGTCGTCTCCTGTGCTGCCGATCAGGTTTTCAATGCTTGAGAGACGGTCGCCATATGCGTCACCCTCGCGGCCCACACCCGTGGCCAGGCTCACCGAGACCGCCGCAGACGAACCGCTGTAGTCCGCGGTATCTGAATCCGCCCCGCCCAAAAGGAAGTCCGCGCCCGCGTTGCCGATCAACGTGTCCTCCCCGGCAAAGCCAAAGAGGAACCCGTCGCGCCCATCGCCGACAAGTAGGTCCGCCAGTGGCGTTCCGGTCAACAACTCTTCGGCAGTGCCCTGTACCGTCACGTCAACACTCGCTGTGCTGGAGGCGCCGGACGGGTCATCGATGGTATAGGTGAAGGTATCGACTGTCGTGGCGCCCTCTGTGAGCCCATTGAACACTGCGCCGGTCTCATAGCTGATGTCGCCATCCGCCTCGATCGTGATCACAGCCCCTGAAGGCAGCGCCAGAGGCGTGCCGACCGTATAGGCCATCCCATTGATCTCGGTGATCAGCAAGGTGTCCGAGTTGGGATCGCTATCCGCTCCTGAGCCGTTATTGTCGTAGAGGTTTCCCTGAACACTCTGGCCCGCCGAAACCGTCAGAGCGTCATCCTCAGCCACGGGTGGCAGGTTCGCTGACAATAGCACATCCGCCGCGGTGATGTCGCCGGCCGTTGTTCCCGCCATCACGACCTGCGTGCCGTCATCGAAGGTCAGCACCGCGTTCAGCCCCACCTGCGCGATATTTGCCAACGCGTCCAGCGCGTCAGGCCGTTGGAAGTCACGCAGGTCGATGAGATCGAACCCGTCCTGGAAGTCCTCGATCCGGTCGCTGTCCCCGTCCGACGAGATCACGAAGACATCCGCCTCTGTTCCGCCCATCATCGTGTCGTTGCCCTCACCCGCGGCCAGCGTGTCCTGACCGCTGCCCCCGTCGAGGAAGTCGTTGCCCGCAAGGCCTGAGATCACATCATCGCCTGCCTGGCCTTGCAGCGTATCGTCCAGAATTGTGCCGAAGGAGGTGTCGTTGGCGCTGGTGCCGGAGACGACGTTTCCGGCAATGCCACCGCGCACGTCCAGCGTCACATCGGAGAACTGCAGGAACTCGACATCCGAGACGATGTCGATGCCCGATGCAGGCGAAGAGGTCAGTTGGATGGTGAGGCCAGTTGTAGTACCCGCGATGGTGTAGTCGCTCCTGTTCCCTGAGAAGATTGCGATGTCTGTTCCTGTGCCGCCGTCGATTGTGTCGTCGCCGGTGTTGCCGGTGATCGTGTCGTTGCCCGAGCCGCCGATCAGCGACTCGTCGCCAGACGCGCC